>JAZKFF010000008.1:0-82629 GCA_040386555.1 Bacteroidota bacterium
AATCCAAAGATAGTAAATTATTATTTTAATAATTTTGATGGCGGTTTATTATAAGACGCTAAGTTCTTATGTTTCCCCTTCGTTTTTAAACCTGATATGGGGCATTTTGTTTGGCTTTTGTTGGTGAAAACCCTTGTTGCTACTGCTATTTGCTGCAAAAGTAAAATTCCCCGTTTTCACCCCCGTGGGGTAATTTGTCGGAACTCGAATTTCTTGAATTAATAGAATTGAAGAATCCGTGTTGTAGCCACTCCCGCCCTCCCCCAAGGGGAGGAGATGTAACGCAAGCCCGCGAGGTGTGGGCAGCAAAGACAACCCTTGGCCGTAGTTAGGAGCTAAGACGCTAAGTTCTTGTGTTTTCCCTTCTCGATACGCCTAACATCCAGTATTGCTGCAGGTGCAATTTGCATACAATTCACCACATGGTAAAAACAAGTTTACATGGCAATACGTTTTCTGCTATGCCGTGTGGCGTTTCTGCTATGTCATAAAAATTTCTTTGCGCGCGGGGCGCGGGTTTATGCCCATGAGGCGTGCTGCGTGATCAAGCGGCATTTTTCCCGCTATTTAGAGCAACTAAGTCCCCTACCGCTCCTCCGTCACCAGCTGGTTTTGCAGTTCCAGTACTATGGTCTCGTTTACTTTGAGGTTGTACTCGGCGGTATAGAGCCTTACGAGGGCGGTAACATAATCGTTCTCTGCCTCGCGCGACTCGAGGGTAGTGCCTATGCCTACGCGAAACCGTGCATGCTGTACGTCTACATTCTCTTTGGCGATCAGAATGTTTTCCCGCTCGAGGTTGTAGGAGGCTATGGCCACATCATAATTCTTCCAGGCGGTGCGGTATTGCCTGCCTACTATTGTGGACTGCCGCTCGTAGAGCAGGTCGTCTTTCATGGCCTGCAGCGACGCCACTTTGGCCTGTCGGCGAATGTTGCCACCCTGGTAGAGGGGCATACTCAATGTGAGCACGCCATTGCCCCCATAAGTACGATTGGACAATGCAAAACCCGTAGCTGTTGTTGATTTAAGATAAGTGAGCCCCCCATCGAAATTGAGCGTGGGCAGGAATGAGGTCTTTGCAATGTCGGCATTCAGGTGCGATACTTCGGCATTATACCGGTAGGCGCTCAGCGATAGGTTAATGGCCTCCAGCCGTGCTTTGTCTATGGGGGTAATGCCCGCATTCAGGTGCAGGCTATCATCTACAACATAGGTATCGCCGGGAGTTTCTCCCATGAGTACCGCCAGCGAATCGCTGGCCTGGTTCAAAGTAGCAGTATAGGTGAGCGAGTCGGCTCTGCGGGCATTGAGGTCTACTTTGGCTTGCAGCAAGTCTATTTTTGCGCCCGCGCCGGTTTCGTACTTAACGCCCGTAATGAGTATACGCACCCGCGCCAGGGCAAGGGCTGTATCTATTGCCACCACCTGGCGCTTGCGCCATACTACCTGCGCATACATCTGTATAGTGCGCGAAACGGTAGACTGTACCTGCGCCAATAGCTGCACCTCGCTAAGGGCTTCCAGCTTATCGAGCTGCTTCTTTACAATGAACATCCTGAAACCGTCGAAGAGGGTCCAGCTAACGGTAACGCTGGGATTGTAAGAAAAGCTTTTTGCGCGAGGGTTGTTTTGCTCGGTGCCATTGACCAGCTGGCTCAGCACGTTGGTTCGGCTGGAAGATACGGTGCCATTCAGGTTTACGCCCGGCAGGAAGCCTGCATTGCCCAGCGTATTATTGCGGGCGGCCTGCTCAGCTGTTAGCCCTGCAATGCTAATGTCGTAGTTGTGCTTCAGCGTGCGGGTGATAGCATCCTGCAGCGTGAGGCGTTGCTGGCCACGGGCTACACCGCCGGCAAGCAGCATAAGCACTATTGATATGCGAGTAATGTTCTTCATTGCGGCAATTGCCATTATGCTTTTATTGACTTTTTTTTACTCATCCAGCTTCGCTAATGCTGAGCTGCTTTCCACCTTTCTGCGCGAGAGCAGGGAGTATATTACGGGTACTACAAACAACGTAAGCACGAGCGAAAAAGTAACCCCGCCCACTATCACAAGGCCAAGTGGCTTGCGGCTGGTTGACGCTGCACCTAGCGACAATGCGATGGGCAATGCGCCAAACACCATAGCCAGGCTGGTCATCAATATGGGGCGCAGGCGCAGGGTAGCTGCTTCAATGCCTGCTTCTATTTTAGATGCTCCCCCGTCTCTTACCTTGTTGGCATACTCCACTATCAGGATACCGTTTTTGGTAACGAGCCCTATGAGCATGATCATACCTATCTGCGAGAAGATGTTCAACGTTTGCCCGAACGCCCATAGTGTAAGCAATGCCCCGGCAAGCGCTAACGGCACAGTGAGCATGATGATGAGCGGATCCATAAAGCTCTCGAACTGGGCTGCAAGGATAAGATAGATAAGCCCGAGCGCCAGCAGGAATGCGAACATGGTATTAGATGAGCTTTCGGCATAGTCTTGCGAGGAGCCCGCAAGCGAGGAGCTGAAGGTATCATCTATCACCTTTTCATTTTTCAACTTTGTGAATATACCCCGCATAGCGGTGATGCCATCGCCTATAGTATTGCCGGGCGACAAGTTGGCCGATATGGTTGCAGACTTATACCTGTTGTAGTGAAAAATCTGTGAGGGGCTTGTGGACTCTTTTACCGCCACCACATTATCGAGCGACACGGGCGCACCGTTGCGGGCGCGAACGAAGTACTGCCCGAGATCTACTGGCGCATCGCGACTGGCGCGTGGCACCTGCCCTATTACCTGGTATTGCTTACCACTCATAGTGAAGTAGCCGAGGCGGCCATTACTGAGCGCAAACTGCAGGGTCTGCGATATATCTGCAACAGAGATGCCCATAGATGATGCTTTGTCGCGGTCTATGGTCACCGATAACTCAGGCTTATTGAATTTAAGATCTACATCGACACCCTGGAATACCTTATTGGCATTGGCCTCGTCAAGAAACCGTGGCAGTACCTTTTGCAGTTTTTGAAAATCTATATTTTGCAGCACGAATGATACTGGCAGCGCACTGCCCGCTCGCCTCACGGCTATGGTCTGTTCCTGTATGGTGAAGGCCCGCCCGAAGTTGAGCTTCTGCAGGCTCTTGTTCAGTGCCTGCACTATATCGTCCTGGCTGCGCTCCCTGTCCTGGGGTTCGGAGAGGCGCACATTGGCCATGCCTGAGTTTACCGAGCCATTAGAGAAGCCGGGGGCTGTGATAGAAAGCACCACCTGCCGCTCGGGCACACTATCTATAAGCATATTCACCAGCTGGTCCATATAGCTGTCCATGGCATCGTAAGAGGTGCCCTCGGGGGCTGTTACCTGCAGGCGAAAACGGCTCCTGTCTTCCAGCGGGGCCAGCTCGCTCCGCATGCCCTTGCCAATGATCACTATCAGCACAAAACAGGCTACAACACCTGCCACCGCTATCCACCGTCCCTTCATCAGGCGGGAAAGCCCATTGCGGTAGCTGCGCTCCATCCACACAAAGAAAGGCTCTGTCTTTACGTAAAATTTCGAGTGCTTGTGCACATCGCGGGTCATCAGCACATTGAGCACCGGGGTGAGCGTCAGCGATACGAAAGCTGATATAAGCACCGCGCCCGCAACCACTATACCAAACTCCCGAAAGAGCCGGCCGGTGAAGCCCTGGAGGAAGATGATGGGAAGGAACACCACGGCAAGCGTGATAGAAGTAGAGATAACCGCGAAATATATCTCCTCACTACCCTCCTTTGCAGCTTTGTGCTTGTTCATCCCCTGCTCCAGCTTTTTAAATATGTTCTCGGTGACAACGATGCCATCATCTACCACCAGCCCCGTAGCCAGCACTATGGCCAGCAGGCTGAGGATATTGATGGTGAAGCCCATGATATACATAATGAAGAACGCACCGATGAGGCTCACCGGTATATCTATAAGCGGCCTGAAAGCAATCAGCCAGTCGCGGAAGAAGAGGTAGATGATAATGATAACGAGCAGGAAAGAGATGAGCAGGGTCTCCTCCACTTCGGTGATGGACTTCTTAATAAATGATGTGGTATCGAGTGCCACATCGACCTTGAAATCTTTGGGTATCTCCTTGCGCAGCTGCTCGTAGCGCTTGTAAAACTCATCTGAAATGGCTACGTAGTTAGAGCCAGGCTGCGGAATGATAGCCAGCGCCACCATAGGCACGCCGCTCTCCTTGAGCTGCGACTCTTCCTGGGCGGCACCAAGCACAGCCTCGCCGATGTCGCTGAGGTGAATGTCGGTGCTATCTACGTTCTTAATGATAAGCCGGTTAAACTCCTCCTCAGAAGTGAGCTTGCCAATGGTGCGTACGGAAAGCTCGGTGCGCGCGCCGGATAGCTTACCTGCTGGCAGTTCCACATTCTGCCGCTCGAGCGCGGCCTGCACCTCGGGGAAAGTGATGCCATAGGCGGCCATCTTCATAGGGTCGAGCCACAGGCGCATGGCAAACAGCTTCTCTCCCCATATCTGTATACTGCTTACGCCCGGTATGGTCTGCAGCCGCTCCAGCAGCACATTCTGCGCATAGTCGGTCAGCTCCATGGGGTTCTTGGTCTGGCTCTGCACTGTCATGGATATGATGGGCTGGCTGCTGGCATCTGACTTGGAAACGACCGGAGGGGCGTCAATATTCTGCGGCAGGCTCTTGATGGCTTGCGACACCTTGTCGCGCACATCGTTTGCAGCGGCCTCGAGGTCTATGCCGAGGTCGAACTCGACGTTGATGCTGCTGGCGCCCTGGAGGCTGGTCGATGAAACGTTCTTGATGCCTGCAATACCATTGATAGACTTTTCGAGCGGCTCGGTTATTTGTGACTCGATAACATCGGGGTTGGCACCGGCATAGGCGGTGCGCACATTAATAACCGGCGGATCGATGGAGGGGTAATCGCGAATGCCCAGGGACTTGAAGCCGATACCGCCAAAAACAATGATGATAATATTGAGTACTATTGCTAATACAGGGCGGCGCAAAGACAGTGATGGTAAACTCATTCTCTAGTGTAAAGGTTACCAAAGTTAGCCCTTTTGGCCCTGTGACCCTGATAACTAATACTAATGACTGCATAAGCGGGCATACATAACAACCGACACCGTGCAATATTTTCAGTGGCAGCATAGAATAAATTATAGTAATTTACAGCGGATAAATATTTAGTATCGGATGAGGATAAGATCATTGGCCGGAGCCGTGCTGTTGAGCGTGCTCTGCGGCAATATAGCCTTGGCACAGGGTAAGAAAAAGAAAGAGGAAGAAAAAGAGAAAATACCGGTTTACAATGTGGTGCTGGACGACCCGATGGATGCCTTTGGCCGCACGCCTCAGCCGGAGCCTGCAACAACGCTGCTGTTCCCGTCGTTCTACTCGTATAACATAACTTATAATAAAGACACTGCTTTCCAGTACCTGTGCTACGATGTGCGCGACAGCCTGATAAATGTAGATACGCTGCGGGATATAAACCTGGTGCGATTCATCTCGCTATTTAAAAGCTACACAGACCCTACTCATAAATATCGCGATGCCAATGGTAAGGAGCAACCGCTACCTGTGTCGAAAATAGTGAAGCGATATGACAAGCTAGGCACGAATAAGTGGATGACGATAGACTACGCTAATAACAAATATACTGAGTTGAAAGAATACCAGGATGTGATAGAGCGCACCGAAACTGCTACCATCACCCACCCGGTGACGAAGGCGCAGCAGGCGAGGGTGCATAAGTATTATAGGGTTAGTAAGTAGCGATTACGCTTATTTTAAGACTTCTGCGATCGTTGTGCCAAATGCCACCACTTCTAAGGGATCGTGAGTGATTTTATATACAACCTTTTTTTCGTCTATCCCTAAAAAGTCGCCGTCTTCCAAGTCTTTAATATGGAAGTACTCTTTGTTACGTACAAAGACTGAATAAACTTCAGATTGATTCAAAAGGCTTATTTCCTCATCGCTCAAGATACTTGCTATTCGAGCATAATCTGATACTCCAATAAATTCCTTCTTGAAATCTAAAACTTCTATGTTACTGACGTCTATGTTATATTTACCGTTCCCACCTAAAGAATATCCACTGATGGCACCACTCGATATATAAATTTCGTAAAGTAAAAACTTAGCGGACCTACTATCATACACCATGATATTAGTCAATTTGAAATCGGGAACGCCCTTGTGGTCATATTTCTTCAATATGCCAGAATGATAAGTAAAAGCAACGTAACCAGGAATGTCACTTATATCTACAAGCACGCCTTTAAATAAGCCATCGTTGATTTGATCTATAAAACGCGAGTATTCGCTTGGCAATTTCTCAATCACATTTTTCAGTAATTGAGTTTCCCACTCTTCTATTTTGGTTCTTTTGAATAGTCCAAACATGTGACTACAATTGAGATTGTAGTAAACCTACAAAATTTTACGAACCGGGCAACTTATTACAACTGATACGCCCGTAGACGAGTACCTAGCCTACTGCCGGTTCCCACTGACTGGCAACCGCCTGCATCGCTCCAGCATTGCCGCTAAGCTCTGCCAGCCTAGCTATAACCCGCTCCACTAGCGCATCGGGGCAGGATGCGCCTGAGGTGATCATAATCCTAAGCGGGCGATGCGATGGCAGGTAGCCCTGTGTTGCTAACTCTTTATGCGCGTGCATATCAAAATGCCTGATCTCTGTTTCTGAAACAAGGCAGTGCTCATTCTCAATGTAAAATGTTGGCAGCTTCAATTCGCAGAGCTCTACGAGGTGTGAAGTGTTCGAACTGTTGTACCCGCCTATGACTATGGCTAAGTCGGCCTGCTCTTCGAGCATGCCTTGTACAGCGCCCTGGTTGTCGTTAGTGGCGTAGCAGAGCGTGTCGCGGGTATCTGCAAACCGCTCGTTTGTATTTTCGGCCGGGGTATTGTAATGCGTAGTTATCACCTGCTTCAGATAGTCGGCGATGGCTTGTGTATCGCTGGCCAGCATGGTGGTCTGGTTTACCACGCCTATGCGCTGCAGGTCTTTTGCCGGTTCAAAGCCTTCGGAATATTGCCCTTTGAAGTCAATGTAGAAGTTTGCGGCAGGCAACTCACCGGTAATGTATTTATGAAGGTGCTGCGCCTGCGCCATGTCTTTTACTACTACTGTTGGTGTGTGCGCCTTACTATGCGAGAACGTGGCGCGCGTTTCTTCGTGTGTTGGCTTGCCGTGGACCACTATGGTGTATCCCTCCTCCCCTATCTTGCCGGCACGGTTCCAAACTTTCTCCACGAAGGGACAGGTGGTTTCGTAGTGGGTGGGGTCAATGCCTTTATCGCACAGCTGCTGCTCCAGCTCCAGCGTGGTGCCAAAGGCGGGTATTATCACCACATCCTCAGCTTTCAGCTCGTCCCAGTCCATCAGCATATTGCCCTTGGTGTCCATAAGGAACTTTACACCAAGTGCTTGCAGGTCGGCATTAACGCCGGGATTGTGTATCATCTCGCCCAGTAAGAAAATACGCTTGCCGGGGTTCTCCTCCACCGCGCGAAAGGCGATCTCAATGGCATTCTCCACTCCATAGCAAAACCCAAAGTGCCGCGCAAGTATAATGTGCAAGGACCCTATCTCCAATACCGTTGGGCTAAGGTCCTTTTTCATTTTATCTGCCGCCTTGCGCTTTTGCTTTATAGCAGTCACAAGCGGGCTGCGGTATTGTATGGGGACGTTGAAAGACTTCATTGATAGCGCAAAATTACTGATTTTGCAGGGATGGCGATTAGGTGGGTGGTGGGTTTAACATTAATTCACTTGGACGGCGTGCATGTGTGAGGAGGTTGCTCCTACCTTATTCATAGGTGTCCCACACCTCGGAGGTGTGGGACACCTGGGCAAAAAACTCCAAGTTTTACTAATTTAGCTAAATGAATTGGCAGGAATATATAGTTTCAGACAAAGGGGTGTTGCTCGGAAAACCGGTTATTAAAGGTACGCGATTATCAATAGATCATCTGGTAAGCCTGTTAGCACAGGGTTGGTCAGAGGAGCAAATACTGGAGAATTATCCACGGCTGACAAAGGACAGCCTGCAGGCAGTGAAAGAGTCAATCGCTGAACAATAGAAATTTTCCTTTTTGGTAGTACCGGTATAAAAACTAAATGTTGGAGAAGACTCGTGTGAGTAAGAATTGGCAACTTCAAAAAAAGTTGCCAATTCTGGCGAGTACAGGTGTCCCACACCTCCGAGGTGTGGGACACCTGCTTCAAAATTGAAGGTTCGTGACATAGCCCTTATGGGTAAGATTTGGCAACTTCCAAAAAAGTTGCCAAATCTGCTAAGTTCATTGATGCCTGTTACTTCTTTGCCAGCGCCAGGTTCAACACCTCACCCGCTTCAGATACATACTGGAACCTGAGGCCTTTTATGTAGGCTTTGTTTATTTCCTCGATGTCTTTTTCGTTCTGCTTTGACAGGATGATGTCCTTTATACCGGCACGTTTTGCGGCGAGTATCTTTTCCTTTATACCACCTACGGGCAGCACCTGTCCGCGGAGGGTTATCTCACCCGTCATGGCGAAGTATGGCTTTACCTTGCGGCCGGTGAAGGCTGAGGCAAGAGATGTAAGCATGGTGATACCTGCCGATGGGCCATCTTTGGGCACTGCGCCCTCGGGCACGTGCACGTGTATATTCATCTCCTCAAAACGCTCGTGGGGAATATTGTGCTCTTCAGCATGCGCCTTCAGGTAAGACAGTGCTGTGCTGGCACTTTCTTTCATCACATTGCCCAGGTTGCCCGTGAGCGTTATGTTGCCCTTGCCTTTAGATAGCGAGGTCTCGATAAACAATATATCGCCGCCTACGGAGGTCCAGGCTAAGCCTACAACCACGCCCGGCGGATGGCCTTTTGTGTAAATGTCGTTGTTGAACTTAGGCCTGCCCAATACCTGCTCCACCCTGTCTACAGATACCTGTGGCACTACCTTCTCTTCCATGGCCACCTGCAGGGCTACGGAGCGCATCACAGCTGCGAAGTGCCTGTCGAGCTCGCGCACGCCGCTTTCGCGGGTATACTCCTGTATCATCTTCACGATCACTTTGTCAGGAAACTTCAATGGCACCTTATCCAGCCCGTGCATCTCCTTTTGCTTAGGTATCAGGTGGCGCTTGGCTATTTCCGTTTTCTCTTCGGTAGAGTAACCGGAGAGCTGTATGATCTCCAGCCTGTCGCGGAGGGCGGGCTGTATGTCGCTGAGGCTGTTTGCCGTGGCTATGAACAGTACTTTCGACAGATCGAACTCCAGCTCCAGGTAGTTATCGTAAAATGAATTGTTCTGCTCGGGGTCGAGTATCTCCAGCAGCGCAGAGCTAGGGTCTCCCCTGAAGTCTTTGCCCAGCTTATCCACCTCATCGAGAATAAACACGGGGTTCGCTGCTTTTACTTTTCTCAAAGATTGTATCACCCTGCCCGGCATGGCGCCGATGTAGGTTTTGCGGTGGCCGCGCAGCTCACTTTCATCGTGGAGGCCGCCGAGGCTCAGGCGCACATACTTGCGCGCTATGGCATTGGCTATGCTCCGCCCCAGCGATGTCTTACCGATACCGGGAGGCCCTACAAAGCACAGTATGGGCGATTTCATATCGCCTTTAAGCTTTAGCACTGCAAGATATTCCAGTATGCGGGCTTTAATCTTGTCCATGCCATAATGGTCATCGTCAAGCACCTTCTTTGCCTTCTTCAGGTCGTAGCTATCTTCTGTGTATACGCTCCACGGCAGGTCGAGCATCAGGTCGAGGTGATTATAGATGACCGAATAGTCGGGTGTGCTGGGGTGCATGCGCTCCAGCTTCTCTATATTCTTTTTAAACAGCTCTTTGGCAGCATCGGTCCACTTCATCTCTTCGGCGCGCTTTTGCAGGTCTTTTATCTCCCTGTCATTTGGCTCGCCGCCCAGCTCTTCTTTTATAGACTTCATCTGCTGCTGCAGAAAGTATTCGCGCTGCTGCCGGTCTATGTCAGCGCGTGTTTTATTTGTTATCTCATTTTTCAGCTCCACCAGCTGCAGCTCAGACTGCAGCAGCTGCAGCAGGCGTTCCGCACGAGTGCGTATGTCGTTCTCCTCCAGCATGGCCTGCTTGTCCTGCAGCTTGGCAGAGATATTGGAAGCTACAAAGTGCATGAGGAATGATTGCTGCTCTATATTGCGCAGCACTATGCTGGCCTCATTGGGCATATTGGGCGATTGCTGGGCAATACGCTCAGAGTAGTCCTTTACAGAAGAGATAAGCGCATCGAAGGAGGCATCCTTTTGCGGGTATACGTCATCGAGATATTGTACCTGTGCTACGTAGTAAGGGTCTATCTGCGTGTAAGCCTGTATGCGAAAACGCATACGGCCCATGATGAATATAGTGATGTTGCCATCGGGCATTTTTATCTGCTTCACTACCTTGGCCAGTGTACCTATCTCATAGATATCCTCAGGCATCGGGTCTTCGTTGTTGCTATCCTTTTGAGCTATTACACCTATCCATTTGCCACTCTTCTGTGCTTCGGCTATCGCCTTTACTGATTTTTCGCGGGCAACGGTGATCGGCAGTACTACATTTGGGAACAAAACTGTATTGCGAAGTGCTATTATTGGCAGCTCAAGCGGCAGGGACCCTTTTTCCTGCTCATCCATTTCATCTTCACCAAGCGGCACTATAGGCATGAACTCCATTTCATGCTCGCTTTGGTTAGCAATCATATCAAACATTGATCTTATTTCGGACATTATGGCAAAGTTAACCCCCGGGTTAGTATATTGGGAAGGTAAAGATAATAGTCAATACTTATGCCAATGTATTTTGCACTGCAAATTTTGCAGGATAATTGAGCCCTTCGTGCCAAATGGTTAACCGGAGGTTACAAATGCAATTTTATACCTTTACCAAAATATACCAATGAAATATTTCATCGCCGCGGTGTTGTTAACGGCTACTTTTGCAGCCGGGCAGGCCCGCGCACAGTTGCCCGGCGCTGACACAGTGAAGCGCCAGCGAGCCCCTGTGGAGCGTACTTTCATCTCCAGCTCACTCGACGGACTTATATTTTCGACTGCCCTTATAGATGTTGCAGGTAACGAAATTCGGGGCAAAATGCGGTTTACAGCCCTCTTTAACCTTGGCCTATCGTTTCATTACAACCCGGTTCGCTTCATAGGTTTCTTCACAGGTATCGATGTGAAAAATATTGGATTTATTATGGACGACCCGGCAGGCGGCACTGCGAAATACCGCACTTATAACGTTGGTGTTCCGCTGGGCATCAAGCTGGGCAATATGGCAAATAACGGCACTTGCCTATTTGCCGGCGGCGGCATTGACCTGCCGGTGAACTATAAAGAGAAGCACTTTGTGATACGCGATCAGAAAACCAAGTTCAACGAGTGGTTCAGCTCACGCACACCGGCCACCATGCCCTACGTGTTTGTGGGGGTGAAGGTGTCGAAGATTAACTTTAAAGCGCAATATTATCCTGATAACTTTCTTAACCCGAACTTTACCAACGATAATGGCAATAAGCCATATGCTGCTTACAAAGCAAATATCCTTTACTTCAGTATAGGCGGCACCATACACTATCATTCAAAGAAGGGATTAGTAAAGAAATACTCAGAGGGATCTCATACAATATAATATTATAGTGATACAGCGAAAAACAATGGAGGAGCTTGAGCGTAAGACTCCCGATGAAATGCGGGAAGCTGCCAGGCACCAGGTGATAATAATACTCGATGATGTACGCAGCATGCACAATGTAGGCTCGGTATTCCGTACAGGCGATGCGTTTGCAGTAGAATCGGTATACCTGTGTGGTTATACCCCGTGCCCCCCGCACCGCGACATACACAAAACAGCACTTGGTGCTACGGAGACCGTAGCGTGGAAAAACTTTGATACAGCTGTAGCGGCGGTAGACGATGCGCGCGCGGCCGGGTATAAAATATACGCGGTGGAGCAGGCGCACAGCAGCACTATGCTGCAATCATTCAACTACAAAAATGAAAAAATAGCGCTGGTATTTGGCAACGAAGTAGCCGGTGTGAGTGACGAGGTGCTGGCGACGGCAGATGGCTGCATAGAGATACCGCAATGGGGCAGCAAGCATTCGCTGAATATATCGGTGAGCGTGGGCGTGGTGCTGTGGGAGCTGGTGAAACCGGCGAAGTAATCAGTGGTTTTGTGTCAGGCATTTTGTCAACGGTGCGACTCTGTTTCGGCTAAAGCCCAACTAAATATTACTGATACCCCGGCATAAATGCCGGGGCAATCGATGCAACCCAACCAACAGCCAATATATTGCAACGCTAGTCGTCTACCCTTTTCAAATTGTACTCGGGAATAGCAGAAACTATTATCGGGTACTTTTCCAGTGTCACGTCTGATGGGTCGAGGCCGAAGCCGCGCTCCTCGGAGAGGCTTACTTTCTTGAGGATAAAGTAGCCGCGCATCATCAGCCGCTCCCACATGGGCAGCGAGTTGTCGCGCGAAAGGAACTTCTCCATTACAATGAAGCGGAAGTCTCCCATTACGTTGTTCTTGCTGAGCGATTCATAGCGGCTTACTACATTCACCTCTTTGTTCTGCACCATCTCCTCCACTACCTTCTTGAACATGTACTGGATGCGGTGCTCTACACGGAAACCAAGGCGGAACTCCACACGGATAATCTCGTTGGGTACAATGGTGTGTACTGCATACTCCATAGTATAGGGGTCGTCGATCACATCTACGTGTACAAACCAATATATGTCGGCACGCTTGGGCTTGCGATATAGAATAGAGTATAATATCTTATGCTCTATCTCCTTCGGGTTATTAGCACTGGTGAGGTATACAAGGTGGGTGCTATACTTGGTGATACTATTGTCGTTGCTAAGCTCCTGCAGTATGGGTATGTAGTTCTCCAGCCTCACAAACTCCACGTAGCGGTTCTTTATCTTACGCGACTTGAACCATACGATCATCACCATGAACAGGCCACCGGCTACTATCACCGTCACTACCCCACCCTCTGCAAATTTTTCTACGAGGTTAGCATAGAGAAACGAGAACTCGATGGTGAGATATACTATGAGGTAAGCGGCGATCCATATAATAGGTATCCGCTTTACGAACATATAATAGGAGAACAGGCAGGAGGTCATTATCATGCATATGGTAATGGACAAGCCATATGCCGCACCCATGGCAGATGACTTCTGGAAGTAAAGCGTAATGGCTGTGCAACCCACAAACAACAGTGTATTGATGCCGGGGATGAACAGCTGGCCACGCTCTACCGTAGGGTAGTTTATCTTCATTTTCGGCCAAAGGTTCAGCTTTATGGCCTCACTGATGAGCGTGAAGGAGCCTGATATCAATGCCTGGCTGGCGATGATCGCTGCAATGGTCGAGATGACAACACCCCATATTATGAACCAATGCGGCATAGCCTCGTAAAAAGGGTTTTGCTTGGATGAGGTCCATGTTTGCCCGGTGAGCGTAAGCAGGTATACCCCCTGGCCGAGGTAGTTGAGGATGAGGCACACCTTTACAAATATCCATGAATAGCGGATGTTGGCACGGCCGCAGTGGCCGAGATCTGAGTATAGCGCTTCGGCACCCGTGGTGCAGAGAAAGACGGCCCCCAGTATCCAAAAGCCTTTGGGGTATGCAGTAAGTATTTTAATGGCATACCAGGGATTGAACGCGCGGAAGATGCGCCAGTCGTTGTGGATATATAGCTGGTAAAGGCCCAGTGCCGCAAGCATGAAGAACCACATGAGCATGATAGGCCCGAACGCCTTGCCGATATAGCTGGTGCCAAACTGCTGAAAGAAGAAAAGCACGCTGAGTATGGCTATAACTATGGTAACAATGGTGCGCGTGCTGATATGCTCCAGGTGCGGGATATTGTGCAGGCCCTCGATGGCCGATGTGACCGAGATAGGCGGTGTTATCATACCATCGGCCAGCAGCGCAGCACCGCCAATCATGGCGGGGAAGACCGTCCACTTGCCATGCCGCCTTACCAGCGCGAAAAGAGAAAAGATGCCACCCTCCCCCTTGTTGTCGGCCTTGAGCGTAAGCAGTACATATTTAATGGTGGTTTGGAGCGTAAGCGTCCAGATGATACAGGATAACGCACCTACGATCAGGAACTCATCGATCCGCTTGCCATTGCAGATCTCATTCATTACGTATAACGGAGAAGTACCGATGTCTCCGTAGATGATACCCAACGCTATGATCAGACCAGCAAGAGACGCTTTATTCAGATTCTTTCCCAAACCGAAGGTTTACTTTTTTTGCAAGCGGCTGCAAAGTTAGGAATAAAGAAAATCAAAATTCAAAATAAATGGTGTAAGAATTGCCTTATCTGTCTACAAGGAGCCTATATCTCCTTATGTCTGGATGTTTCATTATCAGGCTATTAGGTAGAATATCAGCATTCATTGCTGCAACACAATGCTGACCCGCGCAACCAGGAGAAAATATTCTCAGTTACTACATGCTACAAATGTTGCAATAGTTTATGTGGCAAAATATAGGCCAATAGTTAAAAATACTGTCTGCCTACCCAAGATTCAACGCTCATATCCCGTCTATTGAGGGAGTAAATGCTTTTATTGCTATCTTTATAGTTGAAATTTTATTTTTATCTATGCGTTCATTGACACTTGCGGCACTATGCATTTGTGTATCTGCCAGTACCTATGCCCAACAGGAAAAAAGCAAATCCAATACTGAAAATATATACAGTATAAGGGAAAAGTATCTCCACAATATACTGCATAATCCTGCAGAGGAAGGCGAAACTGATGCGGACAACGAGCTGGCAAACTTCAACAGGTGGTTTCATATGGCAGAGGTGCGCACGTACCCTACCGGTAACCTGCCCCGGCCCGATGTGCTGATGCGGGCCGCAACAAAGGTCAATACGTTGCGGAGCGCGCATAAAACAACGGCAGTAACCCCATGGCAGCCGCTGGGCCCTACGGCAGTACCTGCCAATTCTGATGGCATAGGCCGGATAAACTGTATCGTTATCAGCCCAACAGATACCAGTACATTGTATGTGGGCACTGCATGCGGCGGCGTATGGATAAGCCACAACGGCGGCAGCACATGGGCCACCAATACAGACAACTTCCCCTCGCTCAGCATTGCCGACATTGCCGTGAACCCGCACAACACGGATACTGTCTATGCTGCAACCGGCGATGGATATGGCTATGAGAATGGCGCGTTCGACATATTCTGGGGCGGGCTTTACAGCGCAGGCGTAATGCGCAGCACCAATGGCGGCACCACCTGGAGCACCACGGGCCTTAGCTACCTGCAGACCAACAAGGACATAGTGCAGCGCCTGCTGATACACCCGAATAAGCCACATATACTACTGGCTGCTACACGCAACGGCATAAAGCGCACCATTGATGCGGGCGCTACATGGACCACCGTAGAAACGGGCCACGTATACAGTATGGTATTTAAACCTAATGCTCCCGATACCGTGTATGCGATCAACGGGACTAACCTGAAAGTATCGTTCAACGCAGGGCTGACGTGGCAAATGCTATTTGCCGGTATCAGCCCGATCGATGACCGCTCTACTATAGCTGTAACACCAAGGGCACCGGATGCTATTTATGTGCTTAACGCTTCGGAAGCGCTCCGTGTGTCGCACAATGAGGGTGCCACATTTACTACTGTTACATCACCCGAGAGCATAGCTAGCTTCTACGGTTATTACGATCGTGTGCTGGGCATATCTCCTACAGACTCAAACTTTATAGTAGCCAGCGGCCTGAGAATGGCAAGATCATCTAATGGCGGCAGCAGCTGGAACAACTACAACCCGGGCAACAGCGTGCATGCAGACCACCATGCCATTGCCTTCAACCCGCTGCGGTCGCAAACGGTGTATAGCGGCAACGATGGCGGCATACATGTTACCTACAACAACGGAGCCAGCTGGAAGAACCTGGGCAACGGCCTTATGATATCGCAGATATACAGGATGGGCGTATCGAAGCAAAACCCTGCGGTCATTATCTGCGGCCTGCAGGACAATGGTACATTTGCCTACAATGGCACTACCTGGAAGGAAGTAACAGGCGGCGATGGCATGGACTGCGCTATATCGCCGGTAAATGACGATATACAGATATCGTCGTATCAAAACGGCCACTTCTATATGTCGTATGACAAAGGCAACTCGTTTACCCCGCTATCGGTGGCTGGAGCAGAAACAGGCAGCTGGGTATCGCCGGCGGTGTTCGATCCCAACAATGAGATGGTGGCATATTTTGGGCTTAAGAATATCTATGCTACCTACGACCAGGGCTTCTCTTTTATGGCGCTGACAACAACCCCCTTGTTCCCCTCCGGTGCTACTGCAATGGCTATGTCGGGGTCGAGCTCTAAAACTATTTATGCGGCAAGCAACAATAACCTGTTCCGGACGCTTGATGGCGGCGTTACGTGGACGAACGTAAGGGGTACACTCCCGGTATCGAGCGTGGCCATAACAGATGTGGCTGTGGACCCACGCGACTCTATGACGGTATACGTAACAACATCGGGCTACCTGTATGATAAAAAAGTATACAGGAGCACTATAGGCGGCAGCACATGGACCAACATATCGGGCGACCTGCCCAACCTGCCTGTTAACTGCATAGCAGTAGACAGCAGCACACCGGGTGCCCTGTTTGTAGGCACCGATATGGGTGTATACTACACAGATGCCGAGCAGACCGGCTGGACACTCTACAGCACAGGCCTGCCTAACGTAATAGTAGACCACCTGGACATCAACTATACCGACTACCAGGTACGCGCAGCCACCTATGGCCGCGGCGCATGGAAGTGCAAGCTGAAGAAGGACAAGCCTACTCTGAGTATTGTAAACACAGCGGTAAATAAGCCATCGGTACGAGCCTACCCTAACCCTACTACCAGCGCATGGAAGCTGGTATTTGCCGCCGGTGCGCCGCAGCAGTACGATGTAAAAGTGATGGACATTAGCGGCCGCACAGTGGCTACGCAGAAGAACAGCGAGGTGATAGAAGCCTCTGCTTTTGCCAGCGGAGTGTACACTATAGAGATAGCAGACGGCAACACTACTTACCACCTGAAAGCGGTGAAGAAGTAAATAACAATAACAATATTTGTATTAGTATGCCCGCTTCGCAACAGCGGGCATTTCTATGCCCACCGCTACTTCCATATTTTGAAGCGGAGGCGAAAATGGCGCTGCTGAATGAGCAGGCGCCAGTCGATGAAAAGAAAAAAGAAGAGCATGGCGATACCCACCGCAGTGCCCACCAGCGCCTGCCACGATAATAAACCCTGCCTGATTGAGGACAGGTTCTTTGCAGCATAGTCGCCTGTAAATACCAGCACCATATCGCTGATGAATTTGCCGGCAAAGAAAGCCGGCAGCAGGTAGGCGGCATTGATCCGTGCGATGCCGGCCGCCGTGAACAGCGGTGTAGATGGAATAGGCACCAACGTATACAGCAAAACAAACAGCTGCACCCGCCAGCCTTTGTTGCTGAGCTTTTGCCCTATGAACTCTATATCTTCTGTTTTTTGTTTAGAGATGAGTCGCGAGGAAATAAGGGGAATATATCTTGTATAGATGTAGCGACCCAATGTGGAGCCGGTGACCCCGGCAATAAGCACGCCCCATATATCCAACCCATAATGCACTTGTAGCAATACCATTACCGTCCACGCCGGCGGGCCAATGAAAGGAACGAGATCGACAAGAGCAGAAGCGAAAAAAACAAGGAGGTAGTACTGCATAATGGCTGCAAGATTAAGCGCTATTGCAATGTACCGGATATACCGTTGCCTACAGGCGGTGCAAACATATTGTTGTTTTCATATTTGCAGGTTAATTTCATTTTGCATTACCTTTGCACATGGCAATAAAATCTAAGTTTTACGGCGAAGGCCTCACGTTTGATGATGTACTTCTTATGCCGGCTTACTCCGAAGTCCTGCCTCGCGAAGTGAGCATTGTTACCAATCTTACCAAAGACATACGGCTGAATATCCCAATGGTTTCGGCCGCTATGGATACAGTTACCGAAGCGCCGCTGGCGATAGCATTGTCGCGCGAAGGCGGTATAGGCATACTGCATAAGAATATGAGCATAGAGCGCCAGGCCGACCAGGTGCGTAAAGTAAAACGCTCTGAGAATGGGCTGATACTGGACCCCATAACCCTGCAGCCCGATGCAACTGTGGCCGATGCCCTGAAAATTATGAAGGAAAACCGCATTGGCGGCATACCTATAGTGGACAACAACAGGCTGCTCGTAGGCATCCTCACCAACCGCGACCTGAGGTTTGAAAGGAACCTGAAAAAGAAGGTAAGCGATGTAATGACCAGGGAGAACCTGGTAACGGCACCTGCGGGAACGACCATGCTGAAAGCAGAGAGCATACTGGAACAATACAAAATAGAAAAGCTGCCCATAGTAGATAAGAAAGGCAAGCTCATAGGCCTCATTACCTTCCGCGATACACTACAGATAAAGAGCCACCCCAACTCATCGAAAGAAGGTATGGGCAGGCTGCTTGCTGGCGCGGCAATAGGCATAACCCCAGATATACTGGAGCGCGTGGAAGCGCTGAAGAATGCCGGCGTGGATGTGATAACGCTGGACAGCGCACACGGCCACTCGAAGGGTGTGATAGACGCCATAAAGAAAGTAAAGAAGGCATTCAAAACACTGCCGGTAATTGCAGGCAATATAGCCACAGCAGCAGGCGCTAAAGCACTGGCCGATGCAGGCGCGGACGCGGTAAAGGTGGGCGTGGGACCCGGCTCTATATGCACCACGCGCGTGGTGACAGGAGCAGGAGCACCGCAGCTCACAGCAATAATGGAAGCTGCACAGGCATTGAAGCGCACCGGCATACCGGTGATAGCAGATGGTGGCATAAGGTATACCGGCGACATGGTGAAGGCCATTGCAGCAGGTGCATCGTGTGTGATGGCTGGTTCTATATTTGCAGGCACCGAGGAAAGCCCTGGCGAAACGATCATTTACGAAGGAAGGAAATTTAAGTCGTACCGGGGCATGGGCTCTGTAGAGGCCATGCAGGAAGGCTCAAAAGACCGCTACTTCCAGGATATGGAAGCAGATATAAAGAAGCTGGTACCCGAAGGCATTGTAGGGCGTGTGCCTTACAAAGGAATGCTTAACGAGGTAGTGCAGCAGTTTGTCGGCGGCCTGCGCGCAGGCATGGGCTACTGCGGAGCAAAGGATATTGCCTCGCTTCAAAACGACTCACAGTTTGTACGGATAACCCCGGCTAGTATGGCGGAGAGCCATCCGCACGATGTGGTGATAACCAAAGAGGCACCAAACTACAGCCGGTAATTAATTTGAAAATTTGAAAATTTGAAAATTTGAAAAATTGAAAATGCCTGTGTGGTGCCGATTTTAAAAGCCTACCATTTTGAAATTCATTTATAATTCAGAATACTAGATGATATACCATATAGTTACAGGAGATGTAGCTGCTGCGCCGCTTAGCGAGGCTATAGCCAGCGAGGAGAGCATGGCCGGTGAAGTAGTAATGATAAAAGATGTGCTCAGCATAGGGCCGCTGCAAAAGGAAGAAGGTCAGAAATTCTCTGAGCTGAGAAGCGCTTTCTGGCAGCAGGTGGCGGTAAACGACAAGAACCCCATACAGGTAGACGATATGGAGCGCCTGCTGGAGGTAAGCGCAGCACTGGCAAAGAACGAGGATGCAAAGGTGTGGGTATGGATGGCGCCGTGGCCGGCTGATGTGGCAACCTACCACTGGACCATAAAGTACCTGGGCAAGTATCCCGGCCGGTTCTTTGTGGTGAATATAGCGGGCCTGCCGTTCCTTGACCCGAATGGCAAATTGTTTTACCCTAAGAGCCTTGGCGAAATAGCCCCGAAAGAGCTGGTGAAAGCCCGCCGCCTTGCCCGCCCTGTGACGCCTGCCGAGGTGGAGACAGATGGTGAAGAGTGGCGCAAGCTTACAGTAGACAATGCAGGCATCCGCACGCATGAGGGCGGCAAACGCCTTACATCGCGCAGTGAAGATCACTTCGATAGCCAGCTGACGAGCTTCTGCTCGCACCAGTTTCAAAAAGGTTCGAAAATAGTGGGACAGGCACTGATGAAATTCAATATACCTACAGGCGACTTATACCTCGGCTGGCGCCTGCGTAAGCTGGCCGAAGCAGGCAAGCTGCAGCTGCAGGGCGATGCAAACAAATCGCTCAAAGACTTTGATGTAAAGCTGCCGGGAACGGGGACGAGCGAGACGGTGGGAGTGCCGTAGTAATAGGGATTTTCAACCTTAAATTAATAGCCCCGGCCTTCACGCCGGGGTTTATGTTTAATTTTAGTTGGCTTTAGCCAAAAAGGTGCAAGTTATCGGCTCGTCCGAGAGTGGCTCTTTCTATAAAGTAACCGAGTAGAATAGCGATTTGGCTAAAGCCAACCTTATTTCGTCTGGTACCCCGGGCTAAAGCCCGGGGCTATTGGATCAGGATATAGAACCTATGCCACTTTATCCGTGTTGGCGCAGGGGGAAGAAATTTTCATATTCGGCTTTAGCTCAAATACATTCCAAGCTATCGAAAGCAATCTACCCTTTCGGGTCCAGCGCTTTCTTTATACGGAAGGATACATCCTGCAGATGATACTTGCTCATTTTATCTGCAGTGCGTGCCGATGCCCCATCTACTTGTGCTTTCAGCGATACCAGTTGGGCGCGGGCTACCGACACCACGTCGGTATTTCGTGTGTTCACATTGAGTGCAGATGCCGGCGCGGGCGTGGCCGGCGCAGGTGCATTTACAAGGCTTATCAATGCCTCCACATGTGCCTTCTGCAGGTTGCGGCGATAGCCATCTATCGGCTTTCCAGCGGCCAGCTCTTTCCATATGCCCGACTTTACGTCATCCATCATATTATCCAGCGGGTAGGTGTTTGCTGAGCCAAATCTTCCGCTGCTGACAGCAAGCCTGTTGAGCCTCGCGGGCGACAAAAGATTATTGAGCACATTTACCTGCACATTGCTCACCAGCTCGAAGGTGACCGGGTTGCTGATCTTATTGAGGATGGTTTTGTTGAGCAGCCACGCAGGCGTTTCGAAAAGCTGCGTGTGCAGGAAAGTGACGGCCTCCTTCTGGATAGCCTTAGGCGTAGGCTCATACACGTCTTCATTTACCTGCTCCACGCTGTGGGGTGTTTCATATACGCCACCCACATTCTTCAGCACATGGTTCATGTACCGGTTATACTGGCCCACAAGGGCTGCATACATCTGCTTCAGGTTGTCGTATTTGTCGGCATCTTCGCGCGTCCATTCGGGCAGCTGCACCACTATGCGCTTCAGGTTCCTGAGCCCATACTCGCTTGCCTTCATGCTGTTATCGCCCAGGTCCTCTGTTTGTGAGCGTGGGTCTACCGGGTTGGTCTCGGTTCCAAACCATAGGCGTGGGTTAGCTTTCAGGCTATCTACTATCCATTTGTTCACTATCTGCTCATCCTCCTTCTCATTTTTGGCAAAGGTGCTTTTATAGCCCCATTGTATGGCCCACTTATCATACTCCCCTATCCTGGGGAACAGGCCCACCTCGCTGATATTATCTTCGGGCTGTGCCACATAGTTGAAGCGCGCATAGTCCATAATGGACGCCGTATGCCCATGCGCCTCCACCCAGGCCTTGTTTCTCAGGTTTTCTACAGGCGTGCGGCTGCTGCTGCCCATATTGTGCCGCAGGCCCAGTGTGTGCCCTACCTCATGAGAAGAGACAAACCTGATGAGTTGGCCCATGAGTTCATCATCAAACTCCATTTTGCGTGCCTTGGGGTCTACCGCAGCGGTCTGTATCATATACCAGTCGTGCACCAGCTTCATCACGTTGTGATACCAGCCTATATGGCTTTCTATGATCTCGCCACTACGAGGGTCGTGTACATTAGGGCCATAGGCATTCTCTACATCAGAGGGCAGGTAGCGTACTACAGAATAGCGGGCATCCTCCAGGTTCATCGTAGAGTCTTTATAGTCCCATTCCTTACCAATTACTGCGTTCTTAAAGCCCGCACGCTCAAATGCCACCTGCCAGTCGTTGATGCCTTGTATCAGGTAGGGCCGCCACTTTTTGGGCGTAGCAGGATCTATGTAATAGATGATCGGCTTCTTTGGTTCCACCAGCTCGCCGCGTTTCCATTTTTCTACATCCTCATCTTTGGGCTCCAGCCGCCAGCGCACTACGAACACCTGGTTATCCACTTTTTGCTGCACGTCATTGTAGACAACATAATCATCGGCAAAAAAGCCCACCCGTGGGTCGAACAGTCTTTTGTTCATCGGCACTCTTGGCAGCAGCACGAACGAATTATTCATTTCCAGTGTCACCGCGCCGGTAGCATATGCTGCAGGCAAGGTGGTAGATGGGAACGAGCCCGGGGTAGCGGGCGAGAACGACGGGGTAGAATTGAACGTACGCACTACGCGTACTTCTGTATTGATGGGGTAAGAGTTGATGCGCTCTATATACGACCGATCCGACACCTGGTTACCGAGGTTGAATTTGCGTTTGGTGGCCGCGCCCAGGCTCACTGGCTGGTTGTCGCCCTGGAAGTAGTCGCTGACATCGATAACCACGGAGCCGGAGTCTTTGCCTAGCGCCTTTATTTCAAATGACCACGCTATGGGGTTGAGGTTAGAGTTGGTCACCGCCTTGTATATCTCGTTAGTAGAGTCTGATACACTGATTGTAGTAACTACCCTCAGGAAGAGATTTTTATTGGGGCCACGCTCCCATACTATGGTTTGCCTGTTCTCCATCTCCCCGGCATATACTCCGCCACCGCCGGCTATCTTACTGTAGCGGCTCGTTATCATCATCTCCCTGCCCAACAGGGAATCCGGTATCTCGAAGTACCATTTGTCGTCTACCTTGTGTACTGTAAACAAGCCGGTTTTAGATACAGCCTTATCGGTAATAACCTTGCCGTAAGGCTTAGGGCCTTTTTTATTAGACGATGCAGCGCTGTCTGTTTTTGGCGCAGCCGATACATCGTTCTTATGCTTCTTTTTGTTCTTGTTTTTCGCAGTTAAGCCCAGGGTAAGGCATAGCAAGGCAGGCACTAGCACGTATTTTCTCATTACTTCTATTCGCTTGAACGTGTAAAGTACTGACGATAGGGCATTTAATCAAAAGAAGCGCCGGAAAGTAACGTTAAAAATCACCCTGCGATATACCTTTGCGCCACACCTGTATATGCATCAACTACAACCATTAATGCACACCTCCTATGGACAAGCATAATCTCCTACGCCGCATACGCTTCATGATATGCCTCTTTGTGATACTGCTGATACTGAGCGGTGCCACCGCCTTTGCTACATACACAGAGCTTAAGTGGATCATCGAATCAGGTCTGTTCAGTGAAAGCTCATTGCTGGGCCAATGGCTGTACAAGGTGTGGCTTGCTGTAAAGGACATCAACGATCGTAATCCGCTGCTGTTTTATGGTTACGATTGGCTGGCATTTGCGCATATCGTCATTGGGTTGGCATTCATTGGCCCTTATCGCGATCCGGTACGGAATAAATGGGTAATAGACTGGGGTATTATCTCCTGCATATGCGTGATACCACTGGCAGTAATAGCAGGACCGGTGCGCGGCATACCATGGTACCACATCCTCATCGACTGCGCATTTGGCGTCATAGGCATCGTCCCACTCCTCGTGGTCAGGAGGTGGATCGGCAAATTGGAGCGGTTGCAGGCTGAGGCCGCGTAAAAAGCAAAGCCGTCCACAACAATGCGGACGGCTGGCTATGTTTTCATTCGTGGCCCTAAGCGCCTATACGGTGCTTCAGGTCATGTACCTGCGTATTCCAAAGGCGTTCCTGGTCTTTCATGTCGTTTTTATCTGCAAAGTCAGTAATGCGCAGGATGGTTTCATTGGTCACCGGGCTCTGCTCTATGCTGAATTCGAAAAACTCGTCTTTGCCATAGTAATCCCACCTGTAGCGGATGAATTCATTCTCTACGTGTTCCAGTATGTCGGCCGTGTCAGTGCTGCCATTCCAAGTGAAGAAAAATTTATTATCTCGCTGGTCCACTTTATCGGCAAACCACTCCTGCAGCCCTACGGGCGTCGATAAAAACTCGTATAGTATAGCGGGAGAGCAGCGTATCGGAAATTCTACAGAGTACATTATTTTCTTCTTGTTCATTGTCGGACCGTTCACTTGATTTGTTTCAGTTTAGTGCAATAATAAAAAAATGATGCTACAATCAAAATTTTATTCCCAAATGAAATAGATATTTTAAAAGCACATTCAGTATATATAAGATTATCGTGTTAATACAATCATAATTTTTTTTGGGTGGGATTGCTAAGACCCTTAGATTTGCCATACAAACGTCACTAGTCATTGAAACTCGCCGTGAGTTATTACATTGCTAACCTCTCAATTCTCAGCCTATGTCAATGCGTCAGCTAAAGATCACGAAATCAATTACTAATCGTGAAAGTCAGTCACTGGAAAAGTATCTCCAGGAGATCGGCAAAGTGGATCTGATCACCCCTGAAGAGGAAGTGCAGCTCGCCATCAGAATTAAGCAGGGCGACCAGCGTGCACTGGAAAAATTAACCAAGGCAAATCTTCGCTTCGTAGTATCAGTAGCCAAGCAGTACCAGAACCAGGGCTTATCGCTAAGCGATCTCATCAATGAGGGCAACCTGGGACTGATAAAAGCTGCCCAGCGCTTTGATGAGACACGTGGTTTCAAATTCATCTCGTACGCCGTATGGTGGATACGCCAATCGATATTGCAGGCACTTGCCGAGCAGTCGCGTATTGTGCGCCTACCACTTAACAAAGTGGGCCTCTCTAACAAGATAAGCAAAGCTTATTCACAGCTGGAGCAGGAATTTGAGCGGGAGCCGTCAACAGAAGAACTGGCAGAGTTGTTGGATATAGGCACCGAAGAGGTAGAGACCACGCTCGGCGTGGCAGCACGCCACGTATCTGTAGACGCACCGTTTGTAGACAGCGAAGACAACACGCTGCTCGACATACTGGAAAATCCGAACTCAGACGCGGCAGATGCTGAGCTGTATCATGGCGAGTCGCTGCGTTGCGAGATAGAGCGCTCGCTGAGCACACTTACAGACCGCCAGCGCGATGTGATAAAGCTCTACTTCGGCATAGGCGTTGCCAACCCGATGAGCCTCGAAGATATCGGCGAGAAATTCTCACTTACCCGTGAGCGCGTACGCCAGATAAAAGACAAGGCGATAACGAAGCTGCGCACTGCAAGCCGCTGCCAGCTGCTGAAGACTTACTTAGGAAATTAATTTTTACGTTTTGAATATATTAGATCCCGTGCTCGTTGAGTGCGGGATTTTTTACTAGGATACATAGGATTTGGGAGGATTTTCAGAATTGCATTTAATGAGCCTGAAGCTCATTAAATGGGCTATGTTTCCGTTTTTTGTATCCTTGCTGCATCGGGATGCGTTTTGTTGTAGATGCTTTTAAATTGCAGACAGGGAGAGCACATACCACGGGCCACGTTACATCTCCCCTTTAGGGGCGGGGGTTTCCTAGTCCATCCCCCACCTCTGCGCCAGCTCATTCCACTCCCCTTCCGGCAAACGATTTTGTTTATAATACCCCGCTATCTCCCGCTGCCTTAGTGCCTCATACAGCGTTATAGCGCACGCTACAGAGATATTAAGCGACTGCACCATGCCTACCTGTGGTATGATAAAGTTACCATCGCAATGGGCCAGGCATTCTTCTGTGACGCCGGCATGCTCATTGCCGAATACCAGGGCTACTTTCTGTGTAAGGTCGAGCTCGTAGAGCGAATGGGACTCAACACCAAGATGCGTTGCATATATCTTATCGCAGCGCTCCCTTACCGCCTTCATGCAGGCTTCGGTATTGTCGTATTCGTGTATGGTAAGCCATCCCGCTGCGCTGGCAGAGCTTGTTTTGCCAAATTTCTTATGGCGGGCTATCGCAGTGTTCAATACAAATATTTCCTGCACACCTACCGCATCGCAGGTGCGCATAACGGCCGATATATTGTGTGGGTCATGCACGTTTTCCATCACCACCACGAGATCGCCCTGGCGGTGATTTAATACTCTTTTTATTTTCGCTTCTCTTTCCGGTGTCATAAAATTCAGCCTATCACTTTAAGTCCTGTAAATTCAATTCGGTGATGGTCACTTCGTCTATCAATTTGCCCATGCACACGCACCCACAATACCCCTCCCTGGGCGAAAAATCGTAGAAGTGATAGGGTGTGCCATCGTAGTATACTACATCTTCGCACACTTCTATATCCATATAAAGAATAGAGGCGCCCTTGCCTACCGCCTTGGTCAGCGCTTCTTTGCGCGCCCACAAGCGATAAAAAGCCTCCAGCCGGTTAGCTGATGAGGTGATCAGCTGCCACTCTCTTGCAGTGAAATTATCTTCGAGGTATACAATATCCATCTCGGTTTGCTGCTCCACATCTATGCCCAGCGAAACGCCCTTGCCTGCCGTGCATGTGGCCAACTTGCCCGAGTGCGACAGGTTGAACCCAACTGCACCTTCGAGGTATGGCTTGCCGTAGCTGTTATACTTCAGGTCGGCTAGCGTGGCCGTGCTGCCCAAGTCGCGCAGCAGCTTGGCCAGCAGCAATTTGCCACATAGCCGCTGCCGCTGCTCATCCTGCGAATGAGGCTCGGTCACTTTTTTACTAATTTCCGGGGGTAGCTGCTCCAGCAGCTCGCAGAAGGTAGCGTTGTCTACCGCACTAACGTCAATAAAATATACATGCACCATCCCTGCAAAAGTATACGCCCCTGGCTGTGCCGCAAAAATATTTTTGGGACACGAAAATTGAAAGGCAATACGCATCACCGGGGCGGATGACTGAATGGGGCATATTTTTTGTACTTTTCACCCCCAAAAGCAAGGCGGGCTGAACAGGTGTTCATATCGGCCTTTCACTTTTCGACTATTTACCATACATGACTCCCGGCTTAGTACTCGGCGCTCACCGTCCCGACTTGTTGCTTGAAGAAACGCTTGCAGATATTTTCCGCAAGACCGCGCAGCTATACCCGGCAAAAACGGCGCTGATCTTTGGCGATACCAGCCTTACCTATGCTGAGCTCGACAACTGGAGCGATGCCATGGCAGCACTGCTATATGAAAACGGTGTGCGCCCCGGCGACCCTGTAGGCCTCTGGTGGCCGCGCAGCCTGGAGCTGCATGTTGCGGTGATAGGGATAGTAAAAGCAGGCGCATCGTATGTGCCGCTCGACTACGAGATGCCGGCAGAGCGCGCAGCAGCAGTATTTGAGGAGGTAGGCGCCAAAGCATACATAAGCGCAGATAAGCTAAGCATAGATACCTCGCAGCTGGCTGTGCCTCTGTGGCCCACTGCCGCAGCCCAATTCACCGCTATTGCCGGCCCGCAGCCCGATAACTGGGCCTATGTGCTCTACACATCCGGTAGCACCGGCAAACCCAAAGGTATACCCATAACGCACCGGCAGATATGCCACCTGGTGAGAGCTGAGAATTCAATACTTGAAGTAACACACACTGATAAAGTATACCAGGGCTTCTCGGTTTCCTTCGACATGTGGTGCGAGGAATCGTGGATAAGCTACCTGGTGGGCGCTACCCTGTGGGTAGCCGATGCTGCAACCGCCAAATCTATAGATGAGCTGGACCAGGTGCTGCGCGAGAACCGCATCACCGTGCTCCACGCGGTACCCAGCCTGCTGGCGGTGATGGAATCAGACATTCCGCATATAAGGCTCGTAAATGCCGGTGGCGAGGCCTGTACCGGGCAAGTGGTTGACAGGTGGTCAGTGGAGTCGCGGAGATTTTATAATACCTACGGCCCCACCGAAACCACAGTAACTGCCACACTGGCCCCTTTACAGCCCGGCGATGCTATAACTATAGGACAGCCCTTGCCCAACTACAACCTGGCCGTAGTGGACGAACAAATGAACCTGTTGCCCGCAGGCGAGCGCGGTGAGCTGGTAATAACCGGCCCCGGCGTTTGCGGCGGCTACATCAACCGGCCCGAGCTTACGGAGCAGAAATTTGTACGCAAGCCGGAGTCACTGGCGCAGCTGCCCGGCGAAACCGTGTATCGCACAGGGGATGCCGCTGTAATAAATGAGAATGGCTCTATAGATTTCCATGGCCGCTTTGACGACCAGGTGAAGCTGCGCGGCTACCGCATAGAGCTGGGCGAAATAGAAACAAGGCTCAGCAGCCTGCCGGACATCACGGCGGCAGCAGTAGCCATAAGAAAAGACAGCAACGGGCACGATCATCTTGCAGGCTTTGTAGTGTGCGATGACCCTGTGAACATGAACCAGCAAGCCATACGAGAAGCGCTGGCGAAAGTATTGCCTGCCTACATGGTGCCTGCGGTCATTATGCAGCTGGCAGAGATGCCACGCCTGCCCAGCGGCAAAATAGATAAGAAGGCCCTGCCCGTGCCTGCAATGCTGACGGAGAACTCAGTATCGGTAACGGATGAGGTGATAGATATTAGTGCACCAATAAGCGAGCGGGTCATCGCCGGCATCCGCAAATCATTCCCCAACCGGGAGATAACGCAGGAGCAGGATTTCTTTACCGACCTCGGAGGGCATTCGCTGCTTGCAGCTGCCATTGTATCCAGGCTGAGGAAGGATGCTAATATACCGCAGGCATCGCTCAAAGACCTGTACCTGCATCGTCCACTAAGTAAGCTCATTAGCTACTGGGAGTCGAAGCCGGCGCCGGAGGCAAGGGCCAAGCGCGTGTTCAACATCATACCCGCTAAGCGGTATTACCTCTGCTGGCTGGCGCAAACATTTTCATTATTCCTGATGTACGGCCTGTTTGCCGTGCAGATCTTCTTCCCTTACCTGGGCTATTACTATATAGCGGAAGAAACACATAACCTGCCTTATGCCATCATCACCGCGCTGAGCATGTATTGCCTTATACCTCCACTCTTTGCGGCATGCAGCGTGGGTGTAAAATGGCTGGTGATAGGCAAGATGAAGGAAGGCGACTACCCGCTGTGGGGCAGCTACTACTTCAGGTGGTGGTTTGTGAAGACCATGCAGCGCCTGCTGCCCTCGCAATTTCTTAACGGCACCCCACTCTACAGCAGCTACCTGCGGCGTATGGGGGTAAAGGTGGCTAAGGATGCGCAGCTGGGCTCGCTTTCCATAGGTGCCGAAGACCTGGTGACCATAGGCAGCGACGTGAGCATAAGTTCGCAGGCCGTACTGGACAATGCTTGGGTGGAAGACGGCCTGCTGAAGCTGCGCCGCATACACCTGGGCAACCATGCCTACATAGGCAGCAGCGCTGTTATAGGCGGCAATACAACCATAGAAGACTGGGGTGAGCTAAAAGACCTGAGCTACCTGCAGGAAGGAAAAACAATAAAGCGCTGCGAAGTGTGGCAAGGCAGCCCTGCCGCATTCAAGGAAACGAAAAGCGCAGATGAGCTGCCACAGCCACTGCCTGTCTCAGCCGGCACGCGGCGCAAGTACTCATTTATTTTCACGCTCTGCCTGCTGCTGTTCCCGTTCGTTATCATACTGCCGCTGCTGCCCACGGTCATTATCCTCAACAACCTCGACAACTCCACGCCCGACTACGACTTTAGCTACCTGTCGGTAACACCATCGCTGGCGCTCAGCTACATCCTGCTGTTCACGCTGGTTACCGTGTTGCTCACCCGCGTGCTGCAGTGGGGCATCAAGCCCGGCAAGTACCCTGTCTACAGCCTGTTCTACGTGCGCAAATGGTTTGCCGACCAGCTGATGTCACTATCGCTGATAGTGCTGCACCCTGTGTATGCAACGGTCTACATACCTATACTATTTCGTGCGCTGGGAGCGCGCATAGGGCGCAATACGGAGATATCTACAGCCAGCAGCGTTACCCATCCCCTGCTCACCGTGGGCAAGGGCGCCTTTGTGGCCGATGCAGTGACCCTTGGCGAGGCAGACGTGCGCGGCCAGCAGCTGATACTGGAGCACACCACCATAGGCGACAACAGCTTTGTAGGCAACAGTGCGCTGATACCGCAGGGCTACAAGCTGCCCGGCCGCATGCTGATAGGCGTGCTCTCTACCCCGCCCGAAAAAGAACAGCTGGAAAATGAAAAAGCAAAAGACTGGTTTGGGTCGCCGGCCATAGCCCTGCCACGCAGGCAGGAGAGCCGCACCTTCCCGGCCTCGCTCACTTCGCGGCCCAATCCACCCCGCATCATGGGCCGCAGCATAGTAGAGTTCATCCGCATACTGATACCGGAGACAACCATACTGGTTTGCAGCATCCTCTTCATCGCCTACTCTCACGACCTTATCGTAAACCTGCCCTGGTGGCAGATAGCGCTCTACCTGCCGTTCTACTACCTGTTCTTCATGGGTATCCCTACATTCGTGGTTACCACCCTTCTTAAGTGGCTGACCGTGGGTAAGTACTTCGCCCAGCAAAAGCCCATGTGGACCTCAAAGGTGTGGCGCAGCGAGGCGATAACTTCTACCTACGAGGCACTATCCGTACCCTTCCTGCTCGACTTTATGCGGGGCACACCGTGGCTGCCGCTGCTGCTGCGCCTCCTGGGCGTAAAGACCGGCAAGCGCGTGTGGATGAACACCACCGACATCACTGAGTATGATATGGTATCGATTGGCGACGATACCGCCCTCAACGAGGACTGCGGCCCGCAGACCCACCTGTTTGAAGACCGGGTAATGAAAGTAGGGCCGGTGAAAATTGGCAAGCGGTGCAGCATAGGCGCGCGCACCATAATACTCTACGACAGCGAGATAGGCGACAATGTAAACGTGGAGCCGCTATCGCTGGTGATGAAGGGCGAGAACCTGCAACCCGATACCAACTGGGGAGGCAGCCCGGTGAAACCGATATAGGGGATGCTACCCTATATCCCGTATCATCTCGTATTGCTTACCCTTTACCGGGATATTGTGATGCTGCAAAAAGCCATTAATAGACTCGCAGTTCGCTTCGGTATTGATGCACCTCACCTGGCCCGACTGGTTGCGCTTCAGCAGTTCGCCCAGCACGCAAGAGCCTACACCCTGCCACCGGTGCTCCTTATGCACCGCCAGCTGTGGTATATCGCCGGTAGCAGGCTCTATGCAGCCATAGCCACTGAGGTTGCCATGCTTGTCAAATGCGCCAATACTTACAAAATTGCCGGGCATCCGCAAAAGAGCCTCCGAGCTGTTTTGCCACGCTGGATAAAAATCGAAAAAATCTGCAAGGTCCTTGTCGGTAGGTATGGGCACATTACGCAACGTATACCCCGATGGCAGCCTGCGCCCCATGGGAAGCACCTTCTCGGCAGCCTGCACGAAGTAGCACAGCTCCCGGCTCACCTCGAAAGCCATCGCTTTATATACTGCTATTGCCGGTGCATTTGTCTGCAGCACCTCAAGTACATACCTCGTCACCCCCTCATCTTGCAGGCGCGGCAATGAATGCGTGAAGATGTCTTTCGCAAGCCCCTTACCACGATACTCCTTTAGGGTGCCCGTACCATTGTCATACGCGCTGAGGATGCCCTTATGGCGGCCCAGCGCATTGAGCGTGAAGCTTACCAGCTGGCTGCCATCAAAGGCGCCAAACGACAGGTCCGGCACATACCCCCTGCGCTGCAGCAGGTTAGCAAACTCATCCCTGCTCCAGGTGCGCTCATAGTCTTTGAACGCCTCGCTGAATACGCCATATAGCTCATCAGTACTTATATGCTCTAACGATCTTATCTCCATCTGCACCGTATATCGCTAAAAATATGCAATTATAGCCACATGGCAAGCATCAATCGCCGCCGCAGCCCAACTGTGGGTCATTGAGAAACACACTATCGGTAAGTGTGCGCAGGAAGCTGACGATGTCGTGCCTGTCTCTTGCCGATAGCCTCATCCCTCCCGCCAGCTCGCCCGACAGTGCAGGCCCATGCACAATGCCGGCACTGTAATGCATCATCACTTCATCCAGCGTAGCGAACCGCCCATCATGCATATATGGCCCCGATACTTCGATATTGCGCAGCGTAGGCACTTTAAAGAGCAGTGAGTCAGCAGCATCGCCAGTCACTTTCATTCTACCTACATCCGGCGTAGCCCCAGTTACCGGCAGGCCGTTATTTCTAAAGCTATTGTTGGTAAACAGCGGCTCTGTATGACACGTAGCGCAATACGTTTTAAATAATACATACCCTCGCTGCTCCTGCTTGGTAAATATCTGCCCCGGCTCATGGCGCATTACCCGGTCATACTTAGCATTGTACGATTGCAGCAGCAAGGTGAATTGCGCCAGTGCCTTCAGCAGGCGGGGTGCGGTAACCACGCTATCGTTAAATGCCTCGTAGCACATTGCACGGTATCGTGGCATACTATTCAGCCTCGTTACCACATCAGTAAGCTTGCTACCCATCTCTGCGGGATTGGTGATGGGGTTAAGCGGCTGCACCTCCAGGTTGTTCACTCCCCCATCCCACATAAAAGTGTTGCTCCATGCAAGGTTCACCAGAGCAGTGGCATTACGGCTGCCGCGTTGCCCGCGCATGCCGCTGCCCAGTCTGCTATCTTGTGCAAAACAGCGCGCCTGCGCATGGCAGCTGCCACACGATATACTACCATCTGCCGATAGCAGGGGATCGAAAAACAGTTTCCTGCCCAGCCGTGCGCCGGCCCCAGTGATCGGGTTGTGCTCAAAATTATAAACAGGCTTTGGCCACCCCGGCGGCACAACAAAATGCGGCACACCATTGAGTATCCTGCCAAACGACAAGATCAGCACCATGCACACGATGCCCGCTACCACCATATGTTGCTTCCGGACTACCAAACTCGGTTCTGCTATAAGCGGCTATTCTTTGTGCGTTTCACACTTTAGTTTCAACTTTTCTCTTTTGACTTAACCAGCTATTCCTGCCACAGGAAGGGGAAGAGTATAATGCCCAAAGCTATTACCAGCACATCGAGCCCTATAAGCACCAGCGCCAGCCCCCACCAGCCGGGTATGTACACGGCGCTGAGCGCCTTCACCGCCAGCCTGCTCAGTATCATTAGTATGGGCGTCACCAGCGGGAAACCCAGTATGGCCATGAGCGCCGAATTTTGCTGCGCACGGGCCGCTATAGCACTAAGGAAAGTAAACACTGCCGACAAGCTGAGGCTGCCCGTAAGCGTGACCACGATAAACAGGCCACCCTGTACCAGCGGCCACCCCAGCATTACGTAGTAGAGCAGCAGGCTCACCATGCTCATGATGAACATGAGCACAATGCTATACACCATCTTAGCCATCAGGAAGGTGGCAGGCTTTACCAGCGTATAGTAGTAGCGGAACCGATTGGGGTGCTCCTGCAAAAAGCTCTTGGCCACCGAGTTCACCGCTACAAACAGCTGTGTGAGCCAGAAGAGCGCATTCCAAATTTTAGCCTCCGGCTGCCCGCTCATCATATACACTACGAACACCGTAGCGCCCACATATAGCAGCACCCCAAACAGCGTATGCTTCTGGCGCCACTCCATAAGCAGGTCCTTCTTCACCAGCGATACAAAAGCACTTGTAGGCATAACGGCCTCAAAGATAATTGGAAATAGGCGTTGGGGATTGGGAATTTGGAATTGGGGGTTTGGAATTAGGAATTGGGAATTTGGAATTAGGATTAGCTTAAGAAGCGTCCGGACGCCTATACGACCAGGCGTTAAGTACACGCCACCCAACTTGGAATTTGGACTTTCAACTACAGTCCAAATTCCCAATTACAAATCCCAAATTCCAAGCCGCAAGTATGGCAATAAAATTTTTTCGAGCCAGTGTTTGTTTATTTGTTTTTCTGCCTCTATATTTGCACTCTCAAAGCGCGAAAGCGGTGAGAGAAAAAAGTTCTTAAGTATAAGCGGAAGTAGCTCAGTTGGTAGAGCACGACCTTGCCAAGGTCGGGGTCGCGGGTTCGAGTCTCGTCTTCCGCTCATAAAGAAAAATCCAAACCATCACGGTTTGGATTTTTTTTTGAGCTGGGTATTCAATTACCAGGTATATCCATAGTTGCCCTGGTGGCGGAACTGGTAGACGCGCAGGACTTAAAATCCTGTTTGCCGCAAGGCAAGTACGGGTTCGATTCCCGTTTGGGGCACAAAAAAATGAGAGCGGAGAGCGCTGGCCATTCTCCGCTCTCATTTTTTCCTTTCAGCCGCCGTAGCTTTTTCAGCGAAGGTGGCTCCGCTCCCGCTCTGTTTCTTTCGTTATTTATTTTTAGCTTTGTCAAGATGAATACCGTCGGAGACGGGGTTTTATCGCTACTTCCGGATGCCCTTCGGAACATCCGGAAGAACGGTGGTTTTACATCGCAAGACCAATTGAATAAGGGTCTTGAAAAATTTAAGATTGCTTCGCAGGAAGTCTGTGATAAGCATGGCGTGTCATTAATGCAAAGCATCAAGCTCGTAAGTGGGCACGAACCGTTTTCCTTTATGATCGGTTCCGTACCACCAGCTTGAGTTGGGTCAAAGGAAAACAAAGCACTTAACGAAATAATTCAATTATTCAATTCAGGGGACTTTTTGAACTGATTTGAGGACGATGTTTGGACAGATTGGAGAGGTTCGACCATTTGTTAAACGGTACCAACAGCCTAAACCAGCTTGGGATGATTTGCCTTTCTAAGAAATTCAAGCAATAATTATGCAGAATAATACCCTGGACTTAAATATTTTCCTTTCTCGGATCGTTAAGTCAGATTACCCGGTATTGTGTTTTTGCTTTGATGTGGCATGGTCGGCTAATGAACAGAACTGGAATCAAAGAGACAGATGTATACTTGTTAGCACTATGCGCTATGGCAAAGACGAATTGAAACTAGAATTCTTCATCGGGCACTCGAATAGCGATATAATGAAAAAAGTTGACGAGATTGTCCATTCTTATAAGGCCTCTTTCGACCCTTTCGTACAGAAATTTCAATCTGTCTTTGGGAGGTACAAAGAGTTTTCTGAACCTAAACCAGGGGAGTATTACAAATGGCTGGACGAAAGTTCTTTTTTTAGGTTGTTTCCAAAATTTTCAAAATTTTCAACAGATAGGAATGGGGTGTTTCATCATTCGGAATTTGCCGGGCTGTCAATCAAAAATATCCTCTACTACCAAAAGTTAAGTGACTTTGGAGACGATAACTACTATACGATAATTCGAGGGAACTGCGTGTATAACGGTATGTTGGGTAAGAAAGAAGTTACTTACCACGAAGATCCAAGAGGAGACCACGAAACAACCGGTCCTTTTGGCGAAAATGGTAAAATGGTAACAATAGAACAAAGATTTGGTTCGAGCAGAAACGAAAATAATTACACAGGAAATGCGTTCACCTATTTTTATGACGATAAGGAGCTGCTACTGGTAAATTATGACGAGGTAAAAAAAGGGAATCATGCCAAACATTATGCCTACGGAATCCCTATTTTTAAGACCCAATTCCCAGCAAAATTTTTTACTCCTCCAGAATACTTAATATCAAAGTCATTCATATTGACAAAGGAGTTCGAAGGAGACATTCAATAACGCAAACTAATTGCAACCAAATTAGCATATGGCCACTTTTCTACATTGCATAAACTTGTCAGATAAACTTAAGTGTCTAAATCTCAGTTCGACTGGCACATTGTCGTCGTTATTTACGGTGCAGCTTATTGTCGGTGATAAAAAGGCTAATCCAATGCATTTAGACATTGAGAAGTTGAAAAATTGTACGGCAGACGAAATTGATGGAATGAGCAGCGCACGGATGCTGTTCGTTTTTCAACGTTTAATTTTGAAGAGTTATACTAGACCGTTAACCGAAGATGAAGAGAAGATGGTGCGTAAAGGTGATCTTGAAATTGAATTTGAAAGAGCAAGGCGTGACTATAACTATGGCGCACCAAGCCGATTATCGTGTCTTTATTTAGTTGAAAATAATGACTGGGGACGAGATACGCTCGGCAATATGTTTCGGGGAGTGTTTAAAGCACCGATGATATTAAATGTGTCAATCGTCAATGAACTATCGCTGATGAAATTCGACCATAACTGGGTGGATCTGTACTATAAAGATCCCAAAGAAGAGTATTTGGAAAATTATTGGCAGGGAAAAATGTATGATGAGAACGCGCCAGCATGGGAGTATCTACTAGAAGGTACAATCCAACTCACTGAGGCGACACAAAAAAAGGAGATAGAAGACTATGCTATGAAGAACTATTCGAATTATCTTAGAACACCGCCAACGGCCGCAGACCAGGTTAACAGTTAGCTTACAGCGGTAAATCTATATGTTCAATGCTAAATAGCTTCTTATGTAATTGTTCTCTTTGCGTAGATAGCAGATTTAATTTTGTGTATTTGATTAAAGAAATCAATTATTTGGTTCGAAGTTTTGTCAGTTAGGGGCACAAAAAAATGAGAGCGGGAGCGGCGAGCGAAGAGCGGAGCCCTCCCGCTCTCATTTTTCCCTCGCTCCCGCTCTGTTTCCCGCTCGAAATAGATTTCCCTTGCTCCCGCTCTGTTTCCCGCTCAAAATAGATTTTACAATTATGATCTAGCTAGCAGGAAATTTAAAACAGCCATAGAAGAAATAGATAAAACTATAGATCACCTTCAAAAAACAAAAGATGCGCTGCTATCTTCCGAGAATAACCTTCGCCTCGCAAACAATAAAGCCGATGATTTAACGATCAAAAAATTGACACGAGGAAATCCTACAATGATAGCCAAATTTGAGGCATTGGATATGGATTCTGATGAACATAACAACTAGCGAAAAACACTAATAGCAATAGCCGGACGTCTGCCTCACCCTTACAGATGCCCCGCCGGGCATCCGTAAGGACCAATAAGCCCGTTCTCTGAACAAAATTCATAGAGCTGAAGCTTCTACAAAACCCCCTTCTCTGCAAGATACTTAAACAACTTTTCCAGTGGCGCTGGCGCGTAATACAGTAGCGTCACACCCTTGCCGTCCAGTTGCAGTGTCCAGTCGGCATTGTCGTTATTGTCCGGGTGTACTGCCGTACATACCTTCACGTCATTGGCATTGTATACCATTATCGTGGTCGCCCCGTTTTCCTGTATGCGCTTAAAGATGCCTACCAGCTCGCTGTTATTGTAGATCTTATTTTCCTTCAGGCTTATATCCACAGGTCCGCGGGCCGCTTTACTATCGCCATTGTTCACCACTATCACTTTTTCATTCTGCGGCGCATGCACCACCGATGGGTCTTTAAGGAAGGTGCCGTTGTGCAGGATGATGAACTTCCTTTCTTCTTCCTCGCTCACCACATTATCCTGCACCAGGTTGGCGCCCGCTATAGTTTTGGCTATGTGCTTCAGCGTACCAAACGTACCAAACCCCGTCAGCGTGCATTGGTTGCCCGATTTAGTAAACACCATCAGGTAAGTAATGTTCGATCCGTATTTGTTCATCTTCAGGTAAGCGAGCTCCTGGTGCTGCAGGTTCTCCAGCGAATAATCGCTTTCCATCAGCTGCTTGTTCTTGGGAGTCAGGTAAAAGGCGTCCTTGCCTTCTACCTGCACCATGTTTGTCTTTTTGTCTATGTCCACGTTCTGGGCCATCAGCGCCGTTGCGCTCCATACCGACAGGGCGGCAGCAAGTATTATCTTCTTCATTTTTATAGGTTCGTTTTACTTATAATTCTATCACTGCAAATACAGACTTCGGGTCTGCCAGTTTCACTTTCCTTGCTATCTCCTGGCGCTGCATTTCCTCTGCGCTCTGGTTAGGGAGGTTAATATCAGATCCGCCAAACGACTGGTATTCCGATGCTACGTACAGCTTTCCATCAGCGCCCATTGTTACGGCCGTTATTTTTTCCTGCAGGCCGTTTTTGTAGCCATATTGTGTCCACGTTGTGCCATCGTAGCGCAGCAGCCCGTACGAGTCGGTAGCTACCCAGGCTATATTGTTTTTGTCTACAAATATATCGTTCACCCTGAATTTCTTTATGTTCAGAGCATCAGCATTTGGTATGGCGGTAAACGTGGTGCCGTCATAAATAGCTATGCCCTTGTTAGAGCCCAGCCATAGCCTGCCCTTGCTATCCTCGGTGATGCTCTGGAAGTCATTGGAAGGGAAGTCAAAATCGGCGCCTACTTCGGTCCATGCCGCACCATCATACTTCACCAGCCCTTTTGCCGATCCGGCCCATACTACGCCCTTGCTGTCTTTCATGATGCAGTAAAATATAATGCTAGGCAGCCCGTCTTTCTTTTTCAGTGTTTCCCAGTCATCACCTACGCGCTTCGATAGTCCGCCCTGGCCGGCTACCCACAATACGTTGCTCTTGTCGTAGGTAATGCCGGTAATGCCGCCCATGTTAGGGCTTTTGGCGAAGTCGGTAAAAGTCCCGTTGTCGAATGTCTTGAGCCCGCCTATCGTGGCGCTTATGAATACTTTATTATCGGGCGCTACGTACATATCTGTAAAGCCGTTGTGCAGCACCTTGTCAGTTTTATAGTTTGTAAAAGTTCCGTTTTTATACGTCACTAGGCCGTCCACTGTGCTGGTAAACCAAATATCGCCTTTATGCTCCCTTATGCTATAGATGCCGTCTATATCGTGGGTCGATGTGGTGCTGTCATATAGCTTCCATTTCGGGTTGTTCACCATACCGTGCTCGCGGTACACCGTTACTCCGCCAAATGATTCGGTGTAGTAAGTATGCCTGTTCTTTTTGTCCAGTGGCGCCGATGTGGCAAACATTGGGTTCCTGGTACCGGAGATAAACCATTTGCGGCCGCTTTTATCAATATACATCTTGTATATCGAGTTGTTGAGTAGGGGTGAGTTGCCGTTGTCCAGCACCTTCAGCCCGCCATTCGCAAACGACATCACGCCCCTGTTTTGCGTGCCTACCCATATGGTGCCGTTGTTCTCCACCGCCAGCGACTGCAGGTCCAGCGTGCCATTGCTGGTATTCATAAAGTTTGAAAGCCTTGGGGAAAAACCATTATTAAAAGGCCTTAGCTCACCGCTTGTGCCGTCAAAAGCGATAATACCCTTCGGGGTGCCAAGCCACAGCTTGCCACTGCTGTTGGTAGCTATCGCGTCAATATTGTTGATGGGGAGCCCGCTGCCCGCTGCATACTGCTTCCAGCCTTTGCCGTCAAAGCGTGCCACGCCCATATCGTGCTTGCCGGGTATGGCCCACAGGTAGCCATTATTGTCTATCGTCAGGTCAGACATCAGGTTGTCCGGTATGTCCGAGTTTCCTTTGTGGTATGTGGCCCAGCCGGTGCCATTATAAAAAGATACCCCGCCGCCCACAAACGCCTTGTCGCCCATTGCCATGCCGCTGATATATACTTTGTCAGATGCCGTTATGACGATGTCCGTTATTACCTGCAGGTTGGTTTCCGTGCCGGGAATATTGGTAAAAGTTCCGCCTTCATATTTCGCAAGGCCCTTGGTTGTGCCTATCCACAATATGTTCTTGCTGTCGCACGCCAGCGATATGATATCGCCCATAGCTGCAAACGATTCATCCGGCATTTTCAGCAATTGCAGGCTTTTCCCGTCAAATACGAACAGCCCTTTGTCTGCCACGGCTATCACCATATTGCCATTTGCCTGTTCGGCCACAGCAGTTACCGCCTGGCCGCCGCCAAGGTTCACTTTCCTGTTTACCACATTGTCGATATACGAATAATCGCCTGCGAACAGCATCCACAGGGATATCGGCTGGTAACCGGCAATAGCAGGCTGGGCAAGGCTTACCAGCAATAAAGCAAACAGGATACAATATTTTCTCATAAAAAAAATGAAAGTGTTTAAGTGAAAAACTAAGACTAAAAAAGACGCTACCCTCGAAATAAGGTATAGTAATGGAGTGCAAAATTAGGATATTTAAATTTATAAAAATTAATTATAACAACCTAATGACAATACAAGCTATTGTACATCCCTACCCGATGTAAGCAAGTCTGAAAAAAAATGCCGGGCGGCCCGCCAATACTGGATGGTGTTCCGGAAAATAACCTGCTGCAAATGTTGCAGTGCATTAAAGAGGCTTGTGGGTTGTGAGTAACCCAATCATACCTTTTACCTCCCCACACTACCGTTAGTCAAATTTTCCGACCGTTAGTCAAATACTTCCCAGGAAATATTATACAACAGTATAGATTTGCCTTACATCCTTACAGATACCGCAAAATGAATGAAAAACCCTATTGCTCATCCTCTAAAACTTCGCTGTTATAGCTGCCTGTAAAAAGTAATCAGCCGCCGTAGGAAATATAAGTAAACGACATTTCAACATCACATCTGCCAGTATCGCTACCGCTGAAAAAATTTTTAAAATTACCGGTAGAGTTGAAGTTTCCCGTATTAATAAACGTGACGTCATAACACGTGCACATAATGGCGTGCCCGCATTCACTGTAAAAACATAAACCCTTTGCCAATGAAAAAACAGCAAAACCAATGAGTGCCCGACCTCGTCATATCCTGTTTTCGCAGCGGGTGTGATGTACCCTATGTATGCGATCATTTAATTTTTCACCCTACTATTTTTAAAACAATTTTTATGAAAAAAACATTGTTATCACTATTACTCATCATGTTTACATGCGTTGTATCAATCGCATGCAGTATTCCACAGTATTTATCGGGTTGTATAAAGCCCAACCCGGATGGCTCTCAAACGATCACCGCTTCGTTTGATAATCTTTGCATAGCAATCCCTGGCACTGTACACATATGGATCCATACCGGCACCGGGACCACTTCTGCAGATTATCTTGCATTATCTTCCTCCACTACTACGGTAACCTACATCGCAAGAGGCACTTTTGTATTCACCATTCCGGCATCCTCAGCAGTGCCACTTAATACGTGTCTGGAATTTTCTACCGGAAGTTCTGCCAGCGATGCGCCATGGCTAGCATCTCCTGCGGCCTACTCTACGCTGTGCCCCTGCGTAACGAGTGCTTGCTATGTGAATGATCCCGATCCGACTAATCCTTTGGTAATTAATTTAGTTTCCCCTGCTGCGGGACCAACACCGTTGTATGCCTGGATAGACGCCGGGGGAGGACCGTATGGCTATTTTGCTTCATCAGGCCCCGGCACCTTTAACGGGGTTGATTACGATCATTTTATTACATGTCCCGGTTTCGATGCCGCAGCATTGAAAGGGGAATGCTTCACTGCCTATACGAGCGATGTTACAGGAGATCCCTTTGGCTCATATTCGTCTTACAATCCGGGCGACCCTGCCAATCCCGATAATTGGACCACTAAGTTCGGCCCTGTATGCCCCTGCGTAGCAAGGAAGGCATCAAATTACCAGGCCGGCTGCTTCAAAACAGACCCAATGACATTTGCGCAAACGCTCACCATAGAAACAGACAATGGCAGCGGAACAAACTATATGTGGTGGGAAACCATACCTGGCATGGCCACCCAAATCGGCCCTGCTGTACTAAACCCGGCCTATACCGGTGCAGGTTCCGGGCATTTAAAGTATTTAGTAACGTTCGACTTTTCAACTATCGGTGGGGGTATGTTCATTGTTGAGATGTGCCACAGCTTTTATTTTTCTAATAGCCCTACAGACCCTCGCCCTAGTGCAAGCCATCGTATTTTGATTTGCCCATGTGAGGCCGTCCCCCCCGCAGAGGTGGAATATAAAGCAGGATGCATTAATACAGATATACAGACGTTTGTCCAATCAGTGACGGTTGAGACAAACAATGGCACCATGCCAAATTATATGTGGTACGAAACTGTATCTGGTATGGCTTATCAGCTCGGAGTTGCCATGCCTAACCCAATCCCGGGGTTACCATTTATCGTAACGTTTGATTTTTCTACAATCGGCGGTGGTATTACTATTTCTGGTGGCTGTCACAATTTTTACTTCTCCGCTTCCACTGTCGATCCACGTACCATTGGCGGTCTTCCAATGGTCATTTGTCCATGCGGGGAATCCCAGGGAAGATCGGGTAATAATTCCGGAAAAACAGGCGGACAGTTAGGTAATGTGCAACTGTACCCCAATCCAGCTAAGGACTACGCCTCAGTTGAATTTAACCTGGATAATAAAGCTGTTGTTCAAGTAGATATTACTGATCTGGTTGGGCATACTATTAAAGCGGTTACAAACCAGGTAATGGAAGCCGGCTTCAAAAAAATGAGACTGAGTACCGAAAATTTACCTGGTGGTGTTTATTTGGTAAAGATCCAAACAGGTAAGGTATCTGTCACAAAACGACTTGTTGTGATAAAATAGGCGCGTAAATTAACACGAGATAATTTTTTAAAGTACCTACTAACCCAGGGGCTGACCAAATAGGTCGGCCCCTTATTGTTGTTGGCCGACTTCTACGCCCCCTCACCACCCGGCCGAAGCTCACCGCATTTCATTATTTCCCTGCCCCCCGCTATCCAGTATCTTTAGTTACTTTACATGGCAACTGCGGTATATAAAATATGAAGTTAGTTACCCTCTTATTCTTCGGCCTGCTTGCGATGTTATCTTCGTGTGCCGGACAGCAACTCCCCGCACGCCCGGCGCCTCAAGCCTTTGGCGATACGGTGTCGGCCATAGACAAAGGCGCCCTATGCATCTTCCAGGACAGGGACGATATCTATTGGTTTGGAAGTGACGGTGAAGGTGTATACCGGTATGATGGAAAAACGCTGCTCCGCTTCGATACTATACATGGCCTGTGCAACGGCCGCATCAGGAGCATACAGCAAGACAGCGCAGGAAATATGTACTTCAATACCGTGCATGGCATCAGTAAATTCGATGGGAAGAAATTCGTTACATTAGTCAGCACTAAAAGCAGCCTGCCCCATGGCGGGTGGCGCCCACATCCCGCCGACCTGTGGTTCACAGGAGCGCAGGATTCCGGTGTGGTGTATCGTTACGATGGCACTACCCTGCATCGCTTGCAATTTCCTGAAACAAAAGCAGGTAAGGAATTCTTCGTAAAATTCCCTCGTTCTCAAAATCCGCAGATGACCTTTAGCCCCTATGATGTTTACAGCATATTTAAAGACAGCAAAGGGAATTACTGGTTTGGTACTAATATAGGCTTGTGCCGCTACACCCCAGCGTTGCAGCCGGGGCAGCCAGGTGCTTTTGAGTGGATGAGCGAAGAGGAGATAGGCATAGATGCTATAGCCATTCATGTCCGCTCTACTGTTGAAGACAAACACGGCAAATTCTGGTTCGGCAACATCATGCACCGCTTCGATGTTTACAGAAAGGATATACAGCAACGCGGAAAAGCCCCGCTAACTTACCGGAAAGAAAGCGGTATAGTTGCCTCAAAGGAACACGATGCTGCCTACTTTATGTCGGCCACCGAAGACAACGAAGGCAACGTGTGGACGGTGACCTACAACAAAGGAGCATGGCGGTACGATGGAACGCACCTCACCCAATATAAAGTGCAAGATGGAGATAAAGATGTAACCCTGTTTTCCAACTACAAAGACAGGCACGGCAACTTGTGGCTTGGTACGCATACTGCGGGAGTATACAAATTCAATGGGAAGACGTTCGAGAAGTTCGTGTTTTATAGGAATTAATAGGCACACCTCTGTATTTCAAGTTAGGCTCAGTAAGCAGTTGAAAAAATACAGGCATTTATAAGATACCCCCAGGCAAGCCGCCAAAGATTAAATAACTGTGGCTACCCTATTGAGTAGCCACAGCATACAATAAATTGAGCCGGTTTTATACTTTCACTATCCAATCATGTGTATCGGCTTTTGTGCCATAGCGTATAGCCGCCAGTTCGGCTTTAAGCCAGTTGGCTATTTCCCATTGCTCCACCGGTGGCAGGGTCATCTTATCTTCGTGATAAGTAAGAGCGCTTATTGGCGCTATAGATGCCGCCGTGCCCGTGCCGAAGGCTTCCTTAAGTTTGCCTTCCTTATACGCAGCCGCTATTTCATCAATGCTTAGCTTGCGCTCTTCGACGTTTATTCCTTTCTCGCGCAGCAGGGTAATGACGCTATCGCGCGTTACGCCTTCTAATATAGTATCCTGGTTTATGTCCGGGGTGATCACGGTATCCCCTATCACAAAGAATACGTTCATGGTGCCTATCTCCTGCACATATTTATGGTCAAATCCGTCAGTCCAGAGAATTTGGTCATATCCCATCTTCTTGATCTCCTGCGTAGGGTACATGCTCATACCGTAATTGCCTGCGGCCTTGGTAAAGCCAATACCGCCGGGGAATGCACGAACGTATTGATCCTGCACGTATATCGATACAGGCTTGCTGTAGTACGGGCCGGCCGGGCTGGTGATAATGATAAACATAAACTTCTCAGCAGGGCGCACGCCAATAAACTCATCTATAGCCAGCATAAAGGGGCGTATATACAAAGAGGTATCAGCAGATGTGGGTACCCAGTCGCGGTCTATAGCTACTAGCTCCCGCATGCCATCTACAAACAGGTCTTCAGGCACATCAGGCATAGCCATGCGTTTGGCAGAGCGATTCATGCGCTTCCAGTTATCGTGCGGGCGAAAGATTATGGGGTCGCCATTCGGGTCTTTGTAAGCTTTTACACCCTCAAATATAGCCTGGCCATAGTGCAGGAAAGTAGTGGCCGGGCTGAGGCTGAGGTTATTAAACGGCATTATTTCGGGCTGTTTCCACGCGCCATCTTCGTAATATGCGACCAGCATGTGGTCAGAATATATTTTACCGAATTGTATATTAGAAGGATCAACTTCACTAATTCTGCTCTTCTCTATCTTGTTCAGTTTGATCTCTAACGAGGAAACGCTCATAATGGCCAAATTAAATTAATATTGTGCTTCTTTTTTGCAAAGAAACAACTTTTTCGCTGAAACCGCAATCGGGCGCCCTTAGCCCGGCGGAGGCCGGCGATTCCGTAACATCTTCAACTACAATGGCTAGCCTGATCAATACAGATATAATAGACCCCGGCAACGATGCTTTTTGGGTAGACAATCAACTTACCCGTGGGCTGATCAGCGGTAAGGAATTGCTTGTAATAACCAGTGAATACCATAACGGCGGGCCTGAAGAGGCACAACTTATAAAAATGCTTGGGGCGTGCAACCTTACTGCGGATCAATATAATATTCTGATGCTGGCACCGGGCGTTAAGGCGGCATGGCACCTTATAAGGGAGCAATTGCAACCAAAAATAGTTCTTTTGACAGGCATACTCCCGGCACAGCTTGGCATCTCGGCACTCTTCATACTCAATGCACCCAATAACTTCGATGGCCGCATATGGCTGGCCACGCTCAGCCTGGGCGAACTGGTGCAGCGGGAGGACGTAAGGAAGGATCTGTGGGGCAATAGCCTGAAGCTGTTATTCATTGATAAAAAGATCAAATACTGATCAGCCCGGTACCGTTGCCATCGCCTTCGCAAATACTATCGCAATACTGGGGGTACAGCGGCTTCAGGCCGCTGCAGCAAGAGATCATTGGTAGTATACTCGCCGGCAGCGACACCCTTGCGCTGCTGCCTACCGGCGGCGGCAAATCCGTCTGCTACCAGGTTCCCGCTATGCTGCTGCGGGGCACCTGTGTGGTCATCTCACCGCTTATAGCCCTCATGCAAGACCAGGTAGCCCGACTCGAAAAGCAGGGTATTCCTGCCGTTTGCCTGCATTCAGGATTGAAATACACCGAAGTAAAACGATTGTTAGGCAATGCAGTTAATGATGAATATAAACTGCTATACCTCTCCCCGGAGCGGCTGCAGTCTGGCTCATTTAGAGAATATTTTGCTGAGATGGATGTAAGCATGCTTGCCGTAGACGAGGCACACTGCATCTCGCAATGGGGGCACGACTTCAGGCCCAGTTACCTCAAGATCGCTGATGCCCGGGAGTACTTTCCTAAAATACCCATCCTTGCCTTAACGGCCTCCGCAACACCCCATGTGCAGGCGGATATAAGTAAACAACTTGGCCTGAGAGCACACGCTGTATTCCGGCAAAGCTTCGCCCGGGAGAATATCTTCTATGATGTACGGTACAGCGAGAATAAAAATGGCGACACACTGCGCAATATTGGACAAGGCAGTACGATAATTTACAACAGGAGCCGCAAGCAAACCGAGGCTATAGGGAAGTACCTGGGGCAGCATGGTATCCCCGTATCCGTTTATCATGCCGGCCTGGCGAGGGAGAAAAGAGAACACGCTCAGGAAGAATGGATGACCAATGCTACCAGCGTTATGTCTGCAACCACCGCCTTCGGCATGGGCATAGATAAGCCCGATGTACGAACGGTGCTGCACTACGATGCGCCTGAGCACCTGGAAGCATACTACCAGGAGGCAGGGCGTGCCGGTCGCGATGGCAACCCCTCCGCAGCCATTGCCTTTTACAACACCACCGATATAAAGCGGCTGCACGATAGCACCGCTCTGCACTACCCGCCTGAGGATTTCCTGCGCAAGGTATACCAGGCCGTGGTTGAATACCTGCAGATACCCATAAGCGCCCAGCCCGACAAGTACTTCCCGTTCGACCTGGCCGACTTCTGTCAAAAATTCGATCTGAAGGCGGTAAGAGCCATTCATGCGCTGAAGCTGCTGGAACAGGAACGGCTCTGGACAATGACTGAGGCTGTGTATAGTCCCGGCACCATAATGTTTACCGCCGACAGGTATACGCTTGATAGCCTCAGCCACACGCACCCTGCTCTTTTTTACCTGGCAAATGGCTTGCTGCGCATGTACAATACGGTCTTTCATTTTCCCACGCCTGTGCGCGAATCGGCAATTGCCCGGCAGCTGAGAATGAAGGTGGATGAGGTAAAGCAAACACTGCTGGCCCTGCACAGGATGGAGATACTGGAGTATAACGTAGCCGGCGATGGCCCCCAGCTATTCTTTCATCACTACAGGGTAGATAGCAGTCACCTGCTCATAGATTCAAAGCGCATCAATACCTTGCGCCTGCTGCACCAGCAGCGCACAGCTGCGATGATCGCCTTTCTGCAAAATGATGGCCAGTGCCGCGAACAGCTACTGCTTACCTACTTCGGTGAAGAGGTAAAACATGACTGCGGGCATTGTGATATATGCAGGAATAAAAAACTGGCGAGGCCAGATGAGGCTCGCCTTTCTGAAGCCATTGTTAAGCATATAACGGCTTCTCCCGGCGGCACCGTAGACGATCTGCTTAGTAATTTTCCCCGGCAGCATGCAGACTATGTAGTCAAAGCCTTACGCCATATGGCAGATAACGATATCGTAGATATCTCCAGGGGTGGCACACTGTCCATGCTTTAATGATGTATTTAACTTGATTTTCTTTGCTTAAAGGTATTGCGAAGACAATATATAAATAATTTATTTTTTGCTTTATTTATTAATATATCACTGTTTTTTAATAAAATAACTTTTGAAAAACATGCACGCAGGCAAATGTTTTGTATTTTGTAACCTGAAAAATACTACCCATACCCACCATGCAGTTCAACAGGAGAAATTTCATTCGGTCCGCTTCGATACTTTCAGCCTTATCGCTCAGTGAGATCAGCAGGCTATCCGCTAAGCAGGAAACACAAACGTTTGGCACAGACCGCGCGGAGAACGACGAGGTTTACTGGCGTAATCTGCGCCCTTTGTTCCCGCTGAGCCTCGACCTCACATACCTCAACAATGGCACCTTTGGCCCATCCCCATACGAGGTCATAGACGCTGTAAAGGAAGGCATACTTGAAATGGACAAAACCGGCGCTTATGGCGGCTGGGAAGCCACAGCCGGCCGCCTCGCAAAGTTCGTAGGTGCTAATGACGATGAGATCGCCCTGACGCATAATGTAACTGATGGCATCAATATCGCCTGCTGGGGCCTGCCGCTAAAGAAGGGCGACCAGGTAATACTTACCGACCATGAGCACGTAGGCAACGCATTCCCCTGGCTCAACAGGCGGAAGCTGCACGGCATAGTCATCAAAACCTTCTCCCCTGCCCCCACTGCCGCAGAAACACTGCAACGCATAGCCAGCCTGATAACGCCTAAAACACGTGCAATAGCCATACCGCATATACCATGCACCCAAGGGCAGGTGTTCCCGATAAAAGAGATATGCAAGCTGGCCCGCGAAAGAGGTATTTACTCCGTTATCGATGGCGCCCATGGCCCCGGTATGCTTAACCTTGACTTGCACGACCTCGGCTGCGACACTTACGCCAGCTGCACCCACAAGTGGATGCTGGGCCCCAAGGGAACAGGCTTCATCTACGTCCGCAAAGAATTTCAAAATACCTTGCAGGCATACTTTGTAGGCGCAGGTAGCGACAATGCCAAATGGAACATGGCTACACAGCCTGCCACCATGGGCGAATACTCATCGAGCGCACACCGCTACTATGGCGGCACACAGTCACAGGGCCTTTACAAAGGCGTAGTGGCAGCGGTCGACTTCCTGGAGTCGATAGGCATGCAGAACATCAACAGGCGCCTTATGTACCTGGGTAAATACACCCAGGACAAGCTACTTGAGTTTGGCAACAAAATAGAGCTGCTCACGCCTACGGAAGAAAAGTCGCGCTGCGCCGTCAATGGGTTTAGGATAAAGAATGTCGACTACGAGAAGTTCTACAACTCCTGCGCCGAAAACAAGATCCGCATACGTATAGTACATGAGAACAACCTGAATTCCCTACGCGTATCCACACACATCTATAACAATACAGATGATGTGGACAAGCTGATAGGCATGATAGCAAAGGCCGTATAGCCTATGCCAGGTATATCTGCTGCGCCATCTCAGATGTTCGCACTACTGAGTGTATTTTTTCGTCGAGGTTGGCTACCGCCTGCTCCATAAGCATCAGGTACTCTTTTGGCGATTCATATTCATCGTCCTTTATGAGGTTCATAAAGCCCATGATAGAGCTCAGCGGTCCGCGAAACTCATGTGATTGCACAAAAGCGATCTCCATTAACGCCCTGTTCTTCAGCTCCACCTGCTCCTGCTTTTGCTTCAGCAGCTTGTGGGTGAGCTCCAGCTCCATCAGGTGTATTGCCTGCTGTGCCAGTATGCCGAGCAGCGGGCACTTGTCTGCAGGTACTATCTTGGCGTTTACGTCCATTACGCACAAAGTGCCTATGTTATGCCCTGCGTTGGTAGACAGTGGTGCGCCGGCATAAAACCTTATCCCCGGTGCATTGCATACCAGTGGGTTGGTGGCAAACCTCGAATCCAGCAACGCATCGCTGATGATCATAACATCGTCCTGTGCTATAACGTGCGTGCAAAACGATGTCTCCCTCGGCATCCGCTGCACTTCAAAGCCCGCATTCACTTTAAACCATTGGTCGTGCTCGTCAATCAGGGTAATGAATGCCGCCGGCGCCTGGTAAATATCGGTTGCAAGCTTCAGCAGCCCGTGCAGGTTATTGCTAAGGTCAAAGTCATATTGCGCAAATAAGCGCACTGCTTCGAGGCGCTGCGTTTCAGGTAGTACCATATTTAGTAAATTTGCTCAGTTATATTATTTAAAATCAGTTACTTATGGGGTCGCAGTCCAAATTTAATGGCCGCGTATACTATATACTGCAAATCTTCCGTTTTGGTTTTATACTTTTGAAAAATCAATGCCTGATAACATTCGCTTTGCAATCGTAGGCTTCGGCAACATAGGCCGCCGACACGCCGAACATATAATCAATAATTCAGCTACTGAGCTTATAGCCGTTTGTGACATCAATCCGGGCGTTAAAGATACGCTGCCTGACAAGGTGTTATTCTATACGAATATAGATGATATGCTGGCCTCGTGCAAAGCCGATGTGCTAAGCGTATGCACACCCAATTACCTGCACGAGCCACACACCATTGCAGGCCTCCGCGCCGGCATGCATACCGTGGTGGAAAAGCCAATGGCCATCAGTGTTGCTGAATGCACGCGCATGATAGCAGCAGCAAAAGAAACTGGCAAGACCATCTTTGCGGTAAAGCAAAACCGCTATAATCCCCCGGTGCAGGAGGTAAAAAAGCTAATGGCTGCAAAAGAGCTGGGCGATATCTACATGCTGCAGGTCAACTGCTTCTGGAACCGCGGCGACGCCTACTATGCCGGCAGCGACTGGCGGGGGAAAAAAGACAAGGACGGAGGCTGCCTCTTTACCCAGTTCAGCCACTTTGTAGATATATTGTATTACCTCAACGGCCCGGTAATAAACGCCAGCGGCTGGATACACAACTTCGCGCACCTGCATAATACAGAGGTAGAGGATACCGGCAGCTTTGTGCTCAAGGCAGCCAATGAAGCCATCATCAACTTCAACTTCACCACTTGCTCTTACGACCGCAACATGGAAGGCTCCATAACCATCTTCGCAGAAAAGGGCACCGTAAAAATAGGCGGCCAATACCTCAACACGATAGAATACCAGCAGCTGGCCACTGCTACCCTCCCCCATATCAACATCTCCGCCAAGGCCAACGACTACGGCCTCTACCAGGGCTCCATGAGCAACCACGACAAAGTGATACAAAACGTAGTAGACGTACTGCACCACAACAAAGCCGTAATGACCAGCGCCGAAGAAGGCCGCGAGGTAGTGCGCATTATAGAGCAGATGTATGGTGGGGCGGTGAGGGTGTAAATGTGGCTACTTTTGTCTTTTATACCTCAATTCCGTTTTGTGCATTTCTATAGGAAACACATGGTAGCCTCTTTCGCGTAGTTGGACTATCAAACCTTTTTGATAAAACAGGTGCTTCATCCCTACTGCTACAAAAGCAGTTGACGTATCAATGATGCTTGTTAACCGTGGTAGCCAGGCATCATTTCTTTTGTCGAGAAACAAAGGAAAAGCAGGATCATCCTCTTCCGATCTTTTCGAAAACTTATAATCAATCTTTAGCGCTTTGTAGTTGTCTGCCTCCCAACATTCCTGCGCGACGCTGTCCAGGTACTTTCTTTCATTTAAAACAATGTCCTTTAATAGCCTGATTCCTGCAGTGTCGTCGTTATCTGCGTTGTTCATCATTGTATTTACAACATTGAAAGTGTCTTTATTGCTTTCAAGGCCATACAGTTCCTTCTTGAACGTTATAGTAGAATTAGCCAGATATCCCTCCATTTCTATTACGTCAAGTTTTGTCCATACGCCACATTGCCTCTTATACAATTCGGAAAGAAGCGCATAACACAGCCACGAAGCAGGAATACGCCTAGCTTGCTTCAGGCTATAGCCAAGGTTTAGCTGGTGCATGTAGTTGTCTATTAGCGTATAATCCGCTTTCGACAGATCCTTCACCCAGTTCTTTGCAAGCCTAATTTTACTTGCTTTATCCGGTAGTGCCTCAAGCACAATGCAGCGGGCAGAACGGTGGCATTTGGTTTCTGGAAATTGGTCCAAAAAGGAATTTCCAAATTCATGAAACACGGCGAATAAATAAGATGTGTCACCTTTGCTGTTTGTTACTCCCCACAGCAGAGTGCCTGGCATGCTATTAAGCTGCCCCAAAGCGATCGTGGGTAATGTCAAAGCAATAGCTACAAGAATATTTTTCATTAGAAAACGATTGCGTGAACGTCCGTTGATAAGGAGGTAAACTTACCTGTCCCCGATTCCTCCACTCAAATGTAACGGACAGTTAGCGTACGGCCGGCAAGCTAGCGCATCGCTTTGAACTGCCTATCAATGTCCTCGTTGGTCATTGGAGAAAGTTTCCCTCTAAGCTTTGAGGCTATGCCGCTAGCGTTAGCTGCTTCTGTTTCATCGACTATAGACAGATTGCTTTCAACGCTAAATCCAAGGTGCTCAATTAACTCAAGGAAAAACGAAAGTTTATTATCCGGGACAGCTACTGTTACCTCGTGCATTTGCCTTTGTTATTTTGCGTTATCGTAAAGTAATAATTGTAACTCATTTACGATCTTGAATTGTTTATCTGCGGTTATAAGAGGAAGGTCGTAAACAATAGCTGTGGCAGCTATAATACCATCAGGCAATTTTAACTTGTACTTCCGTCTTACGGATATCGCGGTCTGCTTTATTTTATCTGCGACCGGTATTACCTCCATTTCATCGATAAAATGAGACAGCGCAGTAATTTCTCTTTTTGTAATTGCTGGAAAACTCAGCAATTCAATTTCAGTGATGACAGATATGGTGATGCGCTGATGATTCAGAAAAGAAATAAGGTCTTCATTACCATTAGAGATGTATAGGACGATATTGGTATCCAGCAGATAATTATCTCCATTCATCGCGTAGCTTCTGTTGAATTGCCAGTGGATCTTCCTTTAAGTTCAAAATGCCGGAATGCTTGGTCAGGTCCACCCCACCTTTGGCAGATTTTTTATGCAACTTCTTTCTGATCGATTGCATTTCCTTCTCGGTAGCGCCTTTTTTTAGTATCAGTACCATGTATCAAAGTTACGAAATGTCTCAAAACATATATCCATCCGCAATTAATGAAATCCCAAAATACTACGCTATACCCAACTTCGCCAGATACTGTTTAATTACCTTATACATCGGATGCACCAACAAACCTGTATCTGCATAAACCATCTTCTCAATTATGCCCTTATTCCCATTGACCACTACTATCGGGTGCAGCGACTTATCTCCAGCATTGGCAACCACCGACAGTTCGTAGTCATGTGGAGATATTGACAATTCAAAGCCAATAACAATTTGCCAATCGCTATACTGACCGCAGTAGTGCTGTATCAGTTTCCATCCCTCTGCTACAACTGCAACGTTCGCCCTAAAGGAGTTTTCAAATATTAGACGTCCTGAACAATAAAGTAAAAAAACGGCCTCTTTGCCCTTTCGAAAAACCACACGGTAAACTATATGCTCTTTTTCAACCGGCGCCCAACGATCGTAGCAATCCTGGTTATTTAGTACATCAAATGAGTCATACAAAATTTCCTGCGGGGTAAACCTTATGGCAATTTCTCTTTCCAATACAATGAACGTGTCAAAGGTTGCTGCGAAGGAAAGGCAGACATTTAGATTACCTGCATAGGCTAACCCATTCTCCATGTTTCTATCTCCCATACACCCTCCTCCCCCCTACAAAAGTCCCCACACACTTCACACCCAGCAATTCAGCCTCGGGCGCAGCCATCAGGTCCTTATCCATTATCACGAAGTCGGCCTTTTTCCCGACTTCAATACTCCCCACCTCCTCCTCCAGGAAACCCGCCTTAGCTGCCCATATCGTCATTCCCCTCAGCGCTTGCTCACGTGTTAGCGCATTCTCCGGCTGGAAGCCACCTTCGGGAAAACCTTTTGAATCCTTGCGTATCACAGCAGCGTAAAAAGTATTCACCGGGGGTATGTCCTCCACCGGGAAGTCAGTACCCAGTGGCAGCCAGCCATTCTGCTGCAGCAGCTGTTTATAAGCATACCCGCCCTTCAGCCTTTCCTCGCCCAGCCTGTCCTTTGCCCAATACATATCGCTGGTTGCATGCACCGGCTGCACCGATGGAATTACGGAAGTCTTGCCAAACAGCTCAAAATCTGCTTGGTTCACCACCTGCGCATGCTCTATGCGCCATCGCTTATCATTCTTGCCTTGCAGGTACTTGTTGTAGATGCCCAGTATCACCCGGTTGCCGCTATCCCCTATCGCATGGGTACATAGCTGGAAGTCCGTATTGGCCAGCATCTGCGCTAGCGAGTCGAAGTGGCTCTGCGTATTCAACAGGAAGCCGCGCCATTCGTGCTGGTCGTTGTAAGGCGATAGCAGGCAGGCACCGCGGCTACCCAGCGCACCATCAGCATATGCCTTTACCCCTTTTACAAACAACCGGTCTGTTTTGTATGGCCCCTTTGCCAGGTATCGGTAGAAGTTGGCCGTATCATCGCTCAGCATCACATACAGCCGCATCAGCAATTTATTCTCTTTCTGCAGCGCCTCCACCATGTCTACTTCATATTGCATCAGCCCACAGTCCGATACGGTGGTAAGCCCCACTGCAAAACACTTTTCCTGTGCGGCCATCAGCCATTGCTCGTAGGTTCCCTTGGGTTGCTTTGGGATCACTTTGTTTACCAGGTCCACAGCATTATCCACCAGCACACCTGTTAGCTTGCCACCCTCAGTTACTATTGTTCCACCATTTATCGGTTGGCCCGGCTGTATGCCTGCCAGTTCCAGCGCTTTTGCATTGGCTATGGCCGCATGCCCGTCTATGCGTTGCAGCAGTACAGGGTTACCAGGAAATAGGTCATTGAGCAAAGTATTCACAGGGAAGGCGTGCGTAGGCCATGCGTTCTGGTCCCAGCCGCGCCCGCGTATCCACTTGTCCCCGGGGTGCGCAGCCGCAAACTCCTTTATCCTGCTTACTACCTCGTCCCAGCTTTTACATCCGTAAAGGTTAGCCTCAAACAGTGCCCGCCCATACCCCACAAAGTGCGAATGCGCGTCTATAAAGCCCGGGTACACTGCCTTTCCGCCTGCATCTACGCTGCTGTCTGCTTCGTATGCCTTTTCAATATCAGCATTGCTGCCCACGGCAACTATCTTGCCGTCTTTAATGGCAAATGCCTCTGCAATAGCAAAGGCACTGTCTACCGTATAAATTTTACCATGATGCACTACAAGGTCAGCGCGCTTCTTTGTGCTGCATGCCGCCAGGGCAACGGCAATTGATATTAAGAGTATTTTTCGCATCCGGCTTCGGCTTTTAGGCCGCGGTAAATATAATACACCTTACCGGATGGCGCTTACAGCAGTTTGTAGATATCCTTGTGATACTTTACTGAATCAGCAGAAACATCGGCAGGCATATAGAGTACGAATACCGGCACTGCCTTCCCTACCTTCTTCCATATTGGCGACTGGTCTTTAATGCAGGCACGTATCATGCCTTCATCTACCTGGTTATTGAGCAGTATGTTGGCCAGCTCCACAGGTTTTTCTACGCGTATACAGCCATGGCTCAGGAATCGGGCATCCTTCTTAAAGGCCAGCTTATTGTTCGTGTCGTGCAGGTATACGTCAAACGGATCGGTAAGGTTGAATTTGATAACACCGAGGGCATTGTCGCAACCGGTATACTGGCGGAAGCCATATGGAAAATCGAACTTATCATAGGCGCTCCAATCTATGCTATTTTCATCGAGCACGCGGCCCTTCACATCCACCACCTGCATATTCATATCATTCAGCGCCGCCGGGTTCTTCTTGAATTTAGGGAATAGCTCCTTGGTCACAATGCTCCTCGGCACATTCCAGTAAGGGTATAGTATCACCTCTTTACAGTAGCTCGAAAAGCGGGGTGTCTTTGTGGTTGGCTTGCCTACTACTACTTTCATTTCCAGTTTCACTTCATTGCCCTCGTAGTAGCGCAGCGTAGCAGACGGTATATTCACCAGTATATATCTTTCAAAATTAAAGTGCTTCAACCAACGATACATCCCTAGCGATATCTTCAGCTGTTCCGCCTGCTTAGTATTGTTAGCAGCCACCTGGCGCGCATATTCCTGCTCCAGCGTCAGTATCTCCTGCTCACGGCGCATCATAGCATTGTTATAAGCTTCTACAGCCGGCAGCGATGTTACCGTCACCAGCCTCGTTAATATATAGTCGTCGTCAGCAGCTACGTGTTTGGGCGATACCTCATCATTGCTGAGCAGCGATGTTATCTTTCCGCCCTGGTACATATCCTTGCTATAGGCTATGATGCCGTCTGTAAACAAGCGGTCCAGCTTGGCCTGTTCATTCGTATCAGCTTCTGAGATATGGCCGGCTAGTTCAGAGTAGTGATAGCGTTCCTTATCCAGGCCGTGGTAACTGGCTGTATCCAGCACTTGCAAAAAGCGGGTGCGTATCATTGAGGAAAAAGGGTTGGAATTGAACCAAAAACGCTGGTTACTATTAAGTGAGTAAAACTGTTTTACCAGTGTAGGGTAAGCATATATTTGGCGGGCACTGGAGCGGCTCATGTACAGAAATAGCATTGATATTGCTAAGAGCAGCGCCTTATATTTAGTGATAGCAGAAAATGATCTCATGGTCGTTAGGTTCTAACTTTACACCTATTTTAGAATTATTATGCCAAGCAACTAAAGATTGTGATTTTTATCCTGCTACACATCTTTTTTTAACACTACTTATAGATGCTACAGGAGCACACAATATCGTACTCATTGATTATCAGGCATGCAGATATTTGCTGCGGCAGTTCGTTTTTGGCTTGGTATATTTGTAGAGATGCGGCCGCTGCTAAGCCCGCCGGACACAAATCAAACAAAACCAAAACAAAAGGTAAACACTATGATAGATGATATTCCAACTCCGGAAGTGCCGGCACCACCTCAAAGTCCGGAAGTAAAACCCTCAGGCCCTGAGCAACCTTACGCTCCGCCAAAGCCGGAGGTGGATCCCGGTGAGCAACCGCAACCTGTGCCGCAGCCGGTTACCATGCCGGGGAAATTCCAATAACAACGATTATGCACATAAAACAAAAAGCTGCTTTCCCTTCGGAAGCAGCTTTTTGTTTTTTTCAATTTACCTTACTGGTACTGTATGTATACCGGCATCGGGTAAAGCTTCAGCACCTGCTCAGGTGTCATTATGGTCTTCCATGGGGGTGTCTTTATATCATTCTTATAGAACAGCTTGAACCCTGTGAACTGCACCGGCTCAGTTTGCTCAGCTATCTGGTACGAGCTTACCTTCTTGGCAGGGAAGCCCCATCCATCCATGTGCATCACTATCTGCACCTCTGGCCTGGTTACTATCTGCTTGTAGTTCGTTACCATGCCGCGGGTGAACCGGTGTATCACCAGCACCTTCGGCGGCAAGTTATTCTCTTTGGCAAGCTTCGCCAGGTATCCTGTTATCCAGTTAATATCAGCGGCATCCAGCGTGCCTATGATCGTTCCCGGCCTTTTCTGCACTTTCATGGAGAATTCGGGGTCCACACCCAGGTGCACATTAGGCAGTTTCAGGTATTGCTCCAGCGTAGATACCTCTTCCTGCACAGTGCTCCACCCTATCTGCACGTCAAGAAACACTATCGCGTTTATCTTCTTTGCTATCTCCAGCGCCTTGTCGATCTGAGTAAAAGGCATTCTCATCCTATACTTGCCTGCCTGGCCCGGCTGGCCCTGCGCAGTGATGCATATATAATGTATGGCTGGCACTACAGGGGTCGCAGGGTCTGCGGCTTCCCACTTTTTCACTTCGCCTTTCAGCTTGGCCAGCATCTCATCTTCCGGCAGCTCGCCCAGTATGCCCATGCCCTTGGAGTAGAAGTTCCCGTAATAGGCTATTATCCTGTTCATCGGCAGTATAGCGCCTGCAGTTGGGTATGCCGTCTTCACCGGCCACCGCGCCGATACCGAATCATGTACCATATGCTTCAGGCTCTTGTTATAGAGTGCCGTGTCGAGCGTGGTCGCCACCTGCGCCGGTGCCGCCGCAGCCGGTGCGGCCTTTGCCGTTGTATCGCCCTCCATTGCTGCATTAGGTATCGTCACCGGCTTCTTTGCCAGGTCTGAGTTACTGCAGCCAAACAGGAAGAACGCGATGAGCGGGCATAACAGCCGCTTGTCAATTCGTGGATATTTTATCATGTATGTGTGTAATTAAAAATCTCTGTTTATTGCAGTCATCAGTCGCGCCGTGCTCCACTGGCCCGCCGGTATTATCCTGCGTATGGTTTGCAACGGGTCATCCGCATCAAGCTTTGCTGCCAGTTGAAAGGAGGCGGTGAAGTTATGCTGCTTTATATGGGCCACAGCATTTTTATTCCACAGGCCGAACGGATACGCAAAGTATTTCACCGGCATGCCGGTAATGGTTTCCAGCAGCGCCTTTGGTTTTTCCACTTGTATCTTCCAGTCTTCTTCCTTGTACTTAGTGGTCATATGGTGGTCCCAGGTGTGGCAGCCTACCACATGGCCTTTCGCTGCAAGTTGCTTCACCTGGTCTTTGGTCATGTACGTTGGGCGGCCCAGCACCACCGTCATTATAAAGAATACTGCTTTATAGCCGGCCTTGTCCAGCTCAGGCAGCGCAGCAGTTATCTGAGATTCTGTTGCATCGTCAAATGTCAGCATTATCGGTTTCGATGGCAGTGGCTTACCATGTTGCAAATATTCCACAAGCTGGTCGGGCAATATGGTGTGATACCCACTATCATGGAGCGTTTTTATCTGGTCTTTGAATGCCGCCACCGGCACAATATACACCTGAGCACTCTTGGAGTCGGTAGCACGCCAGTCGCGTATCTGGTGGTAGCAGAGTATCGGCACCTGCTTTCCTGCGAAGGGCACTTCTCCCGCCAAAGCCTTTACAGTATCGGTTGTAGCCACAGGTGCCTGCACTGTGCTATCCGTTTTTGTAGTGGCATTTACGCTTGTTGCCTGCGAGGTCTCCGTAGCGCTGTTGCAGCCGAAAAAACTAAATAAGAGAGGTAATACTATTTTATACCGGGCCATATTATATCATCCTTGTACTTCTGTACAAAGGAAGATTATAAAACTATTGCCAGCAAAATTCGTCGCGGTACAATTTGGTATATTTATCAACCAATGTGGATAACCTACAGGACTGAAGACAGCTATTGATGCCTTTTGGAAGGCGATTGCAGCAAGCCAGATAAGCTGAGCCCTACTTACAGCAGGTATAGGTGGTACACTTGTAGCTTTTGCCTTTCACGTACAGCCGGTGTTTGTGCGCTCCACCCTTTTGCCTTTTCAGTTTCCACCTTTCACTTTAATAGTGGCTCTTATAGGGATTATTCTTGCGCCTGTAGTCGCCCCGCTTCCATGCATTGAAGAACTCTGCCCACGCCAGCGGGTTAAGGATATTAATAGGCTGCTGTTGCCCGTAGTACACAGCCTGCCGTGCCTGCTGGGCCAGTGCGCGCGATTGCGCCTCATGTCCGTCTCTCGGCAGTGTATAGGCCAGCATCCGCAGTATGTATGCGTCCGTATTACGGCGGGCAAGTTCGTATTGGTCATTGGGTATATGCCAGTTCTGGAAGGCGTAGTCGAAGGCTTCCTTTGAAGGCAGGGGTTTAATAATGGTTTCCGGAAGGTAAAAGGTATCCTGCACCATCAGCTGCACCATGGTAAAGTATTGCCCCGGCAGCGCTCTCGATATCGCGAACTCTTTAGACCTGTACCCTATGCAGCTGAATTGTAAGGTATCTCCCTTATAGCAGACTATAGAGAATACCCCGTTGTATTCAGACTCCACACCCCTGTTCTTATTTTTCACCAGCACTACTGCCCCGGGCACAGAGCGCAGGCTGTCTGCAGTCATTATTACACCATTGATCTGTATTACGCCATCCATGCCCTGCGCACCCGCAGAGCTACCTGCCAGCAGCAGGCACAGTGCAATAAGACCGCCGAATAATAACCTTAAGCTCATCAATACAAATTTACTCGCTTTCGCTAACAATGGTTGATATTGCGTAACTAACGCAGTATAACAACATAAAACCTATGTTCACATGGCTGCACAGGTAGTTACAAAATAAGCATGTTTAGCTTACTTTTGCTACCTCAACAGAGTACTTTAACAAAGGTATATGATTACAAAAGAAGCGGTACTGGAAGCGCTGAGCCAGGTGCAGGAGCCCGACTTGGGTAAAGACCTCGTGACGCTCAACATGGTGCGCGATGTGGCGATAGATGGGATGAACGTATCGTTTACGGTGGTGCTGACCACCCCGGCCTGCCCGCTCAAAGAGATGATCGAGAAGGCTTGTATCAATGCCGTAAGGCTGCTGGTAAACAAAGAAGCTATTGTGAAGGTGAATTTGACCGCTAATGTCAATAGCAATCGCAAAGACAATAAGTCTGTACTGCCCGGAGTGAAGAACATTATCATGGTAGCCTCCGGCAAAGGTGGTGTTGGCAAGTCTACTGTCGCGGTAAACCTTGCGCTCGGGCTCTCACAGGAAGGTGCTAAAGTAGGATTGCTCGATGCGGATATCTACGGCCCGTCTATCCCTATGATGCTGGGCATGCGCGATGAGCGCCCCAAAATGACCGATATCAACGGCAAAGGAATGATAGTGCCTATAGAGCGCTTTGGCATTAAGGCCATGTCTATAGGGTTACTGATAGATGAGAAGCAGGCGGTGATATGGCGTGGGCCTATGGCAAGCTCGGCACTCAAGCAATTCATATCTGATGTGTACTGGGATGAGCTCGATTACCTCATTATAGATCTGCCCCCCGGCACGGGGGATGTGCACCTTACCCTTGTGCAGACCGTGCCCGTCACAGGTGTTGTTATTGTGTCTACACCACAGGCAGTAGCGGCCGCTGATGCCCGCAAAGCCATCATGATGTTCAAGCAGCCTCAGATCAATGTGCCGATACTCGGAATTGTAGAAAATATGGCTTATTTTACACCGCAGGAACTCCCTGAGAATAAATATTATATCTTCGGGCAGGGCGGCGCCAGGCAGATGGCCGAGCAGTTCGAGCTCCCCTTCCTCGGTGAGATACCTATAGTGCAGGGAATAAGGGAAGGTGGCGACAGCGGCATACCGGCTGTGATAGATGATGAGCCGGTGGCCAAAAAAGCTTTCAGTAACCTCGCTCAGCAAGTTGCCCGCAATATTGCCGTGAGGAACGCGAATGTGCAGCCGACAAAAGTGGTTCAGATGAACGCTTAAAAACTTAAAACAAAGATCATAAGAATATGAAGAGTATTTTGTCCTCCTTATTGGTGATGCTCGTGTTGCAGCCAGCTATTGCGCAGCGCAAATACAATCTCACAGACTGCGGTATACTTGGCTTTGATATGGTACGCGTAGAGGGAGGCACTTTTGATATGGGCGACGATAACGATGGCGCAGACCGTAAGCCCGCGCACACCGTGAAGCTCCGCACCTTTGATATGGCCGTCTACGAAGTGAAGCAGGCACAATGGAAAGACGTAATGGGTACCAACCCTTCCGCTTACTGTTGTAACGAGTGTCCCGTCACCAACGTTAGCTGGGACGAAGTGCAGGACTTCATTAAAAAGCTCAATGCCAAGAGTGGCCGCAACTATCGCCTGCCTACCGAGGCTGAATGGGAATATGCTGCACGCGGCGGCGGCAGCGAAAGGCTGATCAAAGAAGGCAAAATGGTACGTGGCGGCGTAAACGAATTTCTTGTTTGCGACAAGAACACCCGCAAGCCCGAAAAATTTAAAACAGGAAAAAGATTTGCCGGCAAGAATGGTGCTCAGCCCATCGCATGGTACGAGGCCAACTCATGGCAGCGCCCGCACGAGGTTGGCCGCAAGAAATCCAACGACCTTGGTATCTACGATATGTCGGGTAATGCAGAGGAGTGGACTGCCGACTGGTATGCCACCACATATGGCAGCCGCGATACCGTAGAGAACCCTACAGGCCCTGCAGGCGGAAAGGCTAAAGTAGTACGCGGGGGCTCATACCTGAGCCCCTCGTTTGAGCTGAGTGTTACCCGGCGTGCTGCGTACCTGCCCAATACAAGAGCAAGGAACCTGGGCTTTAGGGTGGTTGAAGTGAAGTAATATCAACGAAATTATATAAATCACTAAGGCAGCCCGGGTGGCTGCCTTAGTGATTTTAAGTCAAGAATGTTTATTGCTTCAATTGTTAGCTGAATTATGCATCTTTTCTGATTTTGCTACCGCCGAAACCATGCAGTTGATCTATTTCCATAGCCATCACTGCTAGGTTTCCTAAAAGTATAGCTTCATCAGGCATAGGCTCTTTGAAGTTTGCAATAAAAGCATCAATATCGTTTAGCAGTGGGCAAATGACAAACACTATTTCGCGCTTCTTTTTTTCAGAAGCCCGGGATATCTTTTGCTGTCTTGCAAAGTCATCGCTTATTGCCCAGTCTTTAAAATAAGGGATTAGCGGCTTTAGTACCGTTGGAATTATGTTGGCATTCACAACCGTTTGCATTTCGGTTACGCGTAGGCTGTTAGCCATTAGCAAGAGTGTTTGCAGCGTATCTTTAAAGTTATCTAAGCTATTAACATAGAGCACCATGCCATTTCTATAAACAACCAAGCCTTCATTTTGGACGAGTTTAAGGTCCTCTATATAACCGACGTTTCTGTCGGAGGACAGCCACGCTAGAACATTTTCACTACCTAAGGTTGAAGACAAGTAAATTGGAGGAATATTAGCTGGTTGTGGCTTAAGAACTTCGTTTATTAAGCATATGCGGTCTTTTATATTTACGGCGAAAGTTGCATCGATAGTAATGCCTTTTAGCTCTATCTTAAATAAACTGTCAGAGCAATACAAAAGAACTTTATATTCCTTTTCCGCGCCGTACTTCACATACGAATTAAAGACACCTTCGTAATTCGGATCAAGAATACTACATGTTCTCACTTTGCCATAAACACTCAGGACTTTAGATAATTGCATTTAATTATGTTTACAAGAAGGGCGGATACTACCCTATATCGACGGCTTTGTATGCAGGTCCCAATGCTCCTGGTAGTTATGCCCGGTAGGTGCGTGGTACTCGTCTATCTTGTGATACTCATACTTCACGCTGTCCTTGGCGTAGTAGAATATCATAGACGTTATTGGCGCCCCGCTGAATGTAGTATCGTAGCGCACTTGCTGCAACGAAGAGTCAGTCGACTTGTATCGCAGCAGCGCACCCATAAAGCTAACGGCGAAATCGTTGATCTTCACGATGGGTATCGTTGTGTCGAGGATAAGCCTGCTGTAGTGCCTGGGCCATTTGATCACAGCACTATCGGCACCATGTACGTCTTTAATAATGCTGTCAGACTTGTAGTACCCGGTTGTGGTTCCCGTCCAGTGAAATGTTTTTATCATACCCGATGTATGGTCATACCCCGGGGTGTAGTCGTTGTTTCTGCCGCAGCCGGCAATTATGGCGGCATAGAATGCCAGCGCCGTGAAGGATAATAGGTTACGCATAGTGTATAGCTTGTGTTAAATACTTTAACAGCAATTTATATGCCAAGTCCTATCTCCTGGTGCAAGTCCGGTATCTCTATATCCTTGAATCCTTTTTTTATCAGCCGCTGCCTGAAGGCCAGCTGCGATTCGTATTCTCCATGCACCAGGAAGAGCTTGCTTATCTCGCGCTTATCCTGGCAGCCCAGCCACTGCAGCAAGTCTTCATAGTCGCCATGCGCGCTCATGCTGTCTATCACACCTACTTCAGCCAGTACGTCGTATGGCTTGCCAAATATCGTTACGTGCCGGTTTCCGTTCCTTATCCTGCCGCCCAGCGAGTTAGGTTCGCAGTAGCCTACCAGCAGTATGGTATTCTTAGCATCAGCAATATTACCTGCAATGTGGTGCTTTATCCGGCCGGCCTCCGCCATGCCAGACGCTGATATTATCACGCATGGCTCATCGCTCGCAGTCAGCGCTTTCGACTCTTCCACTGTCTCTGTAAAGTGCAATCCTTTAAAGTCAAACACATCATTGTCTGTCCGCAGCAGGTGCTGCACCTCCCTGTTAAAGCACTCAGGGTGCTGCTTTACAAGGTTAGTAGCCTCGGTCGATAGCGGGCTGTCTACATAGTACTTCACCGGTGGCAGCCTGCCCTCCGTTTCCAGCCTGTTGAGCACATACAGTATCTCCTGTGTGCGCCCCACGCTGAATGCCGGAATTATCAGTTTACCACTTTTCCTCAGGCAGGTATCCGTCACATGCTTCAGCAGCACATCAGCTGATGTTGTATTAAGGTCGTGCAGCTTATTGCCATACGTAGACTCCATGATCAGGTAGTCCGCCTGCGGAAACGGCGATGGAGACCGCAGCAGCATATCGCCATATCGCCCTACATCACCGCTAAAAGTTACCGTTGTTTCCTTGCCTTTCTCTGTTATTACCAGGTTCACAGCGGCGCTTCCCAGTATGTGGCCGCAGTCGGTAAACTGCAGCTGCAACCCGTCGTCTATTTTGTATAGCTCATTATAGCGCACCCCTATCATCCTATCGTACACGGTCTGCGCATCCTCTTCTGTGTATAGCGGCTCCACTATGGGCTTGCCCTCCCGTTTGTTGTTTTTATTCACATGCCTTACATCGGCTTCCTGTATCCTTGCCGAGTCTCTCAGTAGCAGCCTGGCCAGTTCCCTGGTCTGTGGCGTGCAGTATATCTTGCCTTTATAGCCATCCTTGACCAGCTTGGGCAGCAGGCCCGCATGGTCTATATGCGCATGAGATAATATCACGTAAGTAACCTCCGTCGGCTCGAACCCCCAGTTGCGGTTCAGCGACAGCGTATCCCTTCCCATGCCCTGGAACATCCCGCAATCCAGCAGTACGCTCTTCGATGCATTTATATGTAGCAGGTGTTTCGATCCCGTCACTGTTCTTGCCGCCCCATGGAAAGCTATTTTCATCTCGAATTGTTTAGTGATAATAAAAGTAACGAAAGCGTGCCGAAAAGTATTGGAACTTACACCCAACCAACCAAAGAAAAAAGCTGCCAAATAGGTAGCCTTAATTATTTCCTGATTTAAAGGCTACCTTAGTATAACCTTTTTTATTCCTATTTTTTATTGTAATAAACACAATATATGTTATACAAGACGTTATTATCACTATGCTTTTTTCAATTATTTTTTTCTGAGGCATTAATAGCTCAAAAGGAATTATCCGCTGCGGAAGCTCAGGATTTCTATAAATTAATTAAACAAACGGCAGAATATAAAATTCTAAAAGCAGAAGTGGATTCAATCAATAAAATAGAAGATCAAATACCACAGGAACTAAAAATAGAAATTGTATCGAAAGACCAAAGTGCTCCGGAAGATGATTATATTTTTCAGTGTACAGTTACAAGAAGGTTAAGCATCGGTCTACGATTGCAGCAATATGTTTATCAATATGATAAACGAAAGAAAAAGATTATTTCAATAAAACATTAAATATCGGCTTGCACGAAACGGGTATAGTTACTGGTTAATCGTCCCAAATACCTGGGTTAAAAACCGTTCGGTTACCCTGCCATATATATGGGCGTTCCCTTGCGGGCGCCCTGCGACACATGGGCGATTCACGCAGCCCGGTACATGTGTAATTCCAACTATTCCTAACCGGCCTCGAAAATGCGGACTATGCCGAAAGCATCAAATGTTTATAGCAAAAACCGCGAAGCCAAACACCGATGCTGAAGGCATCGCACCACGCAGCATCTACATTTCAAACTGGAAACATCCTCTACAAAAAAACGGGGCCTGAGCCCCGTTTCTATAAATATTTCCAAAAGCAATTGACTACCTGTTTACCGTCACCTTTCCGCTGTAATTCACATGCTCACCGCGAACAGAGATAAAGTAAATACCATTCTGCAGGTGCTCAACAGAAAGCGTATAAGGAGTAGCACCTATAGTCACATTATAGCTGCCTGCATTGCGGCCGGCAATATCAGTAATAGTTATTGTCGCTTCACCCCTTGCATTGCTGCCCCACTCTATGTTAAGGTTGCCGCTTGTTGGGTTAGGATATACCGATGCGCCGTTAGTAGCAGTTTCCTGCACACCCACGCCATGCGTCACCGTAATTGTCTTAGTAGCATAGCAAGAGCCAGCAACCTGGTAGGTCATTATGGCCGTACCCTGTGTCACGCCCGTTACCACGCCCGATGAAGCACCCACCGTAGCTACCGCAGTATTGCTGCTGCCCCATGCACCGCCTGTTGCTGTGTTGCTCAGTGTTGTTGTTACGCCCACTGGTATAGTGCTCACACCGCTTATTGTAGACGGAGTTACAGTAACAGCCTTGATCGCATAGCAACCCGTGCCGAGTGTGTAAGATATGATCGTGCTGCCACCTGTTATACCAGTAACAATGCCCGTGAACGGATTTACAGAAGCTGTAGTATTAGCGCCAGAGCTCCAGGTGCCGCCTGCTGTTGTATCAGCAAGGGTCACAGTAGCGCCAAGGCATATTGTACCTGCGCCGGTTATAGCAGCCGGGGTAGCGTTGACCGTCAATACTATTGAAGGAACACAGCCAGTGCCGGGAACAGTATAGAATATTGTAGAAGTACCCACTGCAAGGCCGGTGATAACGCCGCTCACAGAGTCGATGGTCACCGCCATTGTATCAGAGCTGCTCCACCTGCCACCTGCTGTAGCTTCTTCAAGGCTGTCAATAGCGCCCTTGCATATTTGCGTGCTGCCTGTTATTGGCGATACAAATGGGAATACCGTTACTACCGATGTTACTGAGCAGCCACCAACAGTATAGGTGATGGTCGCTGTGCCGTTGGATGTCGAAGAGCTTACAACGCCCGATGATATACCAACAGTAGCAATAGCCAGGTTGCTGCTGATCCATGTGCCGCCTGTCGGTGTACCGCTAAGTACGGTAGTAGACCCGAAGCAAAGGTTAAGCATGCCGGTAACGGGAGCCAGTGGCGCGTTAACTGTAATATCGTAAGTAGAATAGCAACCAGAGGAAGCCGTAAACGTAATTGTTGCCGTACCGGCAGATACGCCGTAGGCGATACCTGTGCTGGTAACTGAAGAAACCGCAGGGTTGCTGCTGCTCCATGTGCCGAATGTAGCATACACTGTAAGGCCTACACCGTTGCCCACGCATATAGCATGCACGTCAGGATAGGTAGGGAAGCCCGGGGCCGAGTGTATAGCAGGTGTGCCGCCGCTCACTGTCACTGGTACCGTAGTCACACCTGTGCCGCAGCTCAGGGTCACCGTATAGCTTATTGTAGCTGAGCCCGCTATGATGCCGGTCACTACGCCTGTGCTGGCGTTCACGCTTGCATTAGCACTGCTGCTACTGCTCCACACACCACCGGTCACGGTGCTGCTAAGTGTTACAGACATACCTGTGCACACTGCCGATGGACCAGAAACTATGCCCGCAGACGGGGTCGTTACCACGTTCACTACCTTGGTAGTAAATGCTGTGCCGCATGTGCCGGATACAGTGTAGGTGATCGTAGCGGTACCGTTAGATACGCCTGCCACGATACCGTTGGTAGAGCCTACTACCGCTACCGCAGGGTCGCTGCTTGTCCAGGTACCACCCGTTACGGTGTCAGAAAGTGTGCTGATAGTGCCAACACAAATAGTTGACAGCCCTGTTATTACACCTGCCGATGCGCCTGCGTTAACAGTCACGATGGTCGTTGCCGTGCAGCCGCTGATCTTCACTGTATAAGTTACGGTAGTAGTGCCCGCAGCCATTGCAGTAAGGTAGCCTTTGCCGGTATTGGTATCCACCATTACCACGGGTGAGCTCCAGTAGCCCGGAACCACGCAGCCCGTAAGGGTGTCCGCAACACCTACGCAACCAACTGGTTGCGGGCAGGCGCCCGGTGCAGCATGTACTTCCACCACCGCTGTCGCGCTGTCGGTAGCTGTTTTATATTTAATAGTAGTAGTGCCGGCAGTAAGCCCGGATACTATGCCCGATGCTGAACCGATAGTGGCAATTGCAGGTGTGCTGCTGCTCCACGTGCCCCCGGCTGCAGTATCTGCCAGTGTGGTAGTAGACCCAACGCATAAGTTAAGGTTCCCCGTTATCGGGCCTATCGCGTACGCGGCTACCGATAAAATAAGGGTGCATAAGGTCAAGTACAGTTTTCTCATAGAAATTTGTTTCGCCAAAAATAACAAATTAAGGATAACATAGTAACATCAGGGGTTATGATTATATTCCAATAACATCTTGTAAAAATACATCAACTAAAATGTCCACCCGCTTTGTATGTTAAAACAGTGATAGTTCTGATGCTGCGATACCCCCCACAACTTACCTTTGCCGCACTATATATGAAAGACATTATGTTTTGGCTGCAGCCTGTAATAGCTGCATTTATTGGTTGGTTCACCACATGGATCGCGATATATCTATTATTTCACCCCCGCAAGCCAATACGCTTTCTCGGCCTTACTATCCAGGGTGCCTTCCCCAAGCGCCAGCGGCTGGTTGCCGAAAAGCTGGGGAGTGTTGTTGCAAAAGAGCTGATCCACTTCGACGAGATCGCCGCCATGATCAAAGACCCGACAGCCCTCGGCGACCTCAACCCCACTATTGAAAAACATCTCGACAATTTTCTTCATGTTAAGCTCAAAGAGAAAATGCCGGTGATATCTATGTTTGTTGGTGAAAGCACCCTTCAAAAACTAAAAGATGGCATGATGGAGGAAATATCAGTGCTCCTCCCCGACCTCATCCACAAATACACAGATTCACTTAAGGACAAGGTGGACATTGAGAAAATGGTGACAGATAAGGTGGCTAATTACTCAACCGACAAGCTGGAGGACATCCTGCTTTCGGTGATGAAAAAAGAATTTGTCTTTCTTGAGTTGATAGCAGCAATACTTGGTTTACTTATAGGCTTGATACAGATGGGGTTATCCATACTCTAACATACACTGGCAAACCTTTAACAACATTTACAATGCTGTGGCACAGTCTTATTAAGTATTGGGATGAACTAAAAAGTAAAAACCATGAGATCTCTATTGTATATCATCGCCGTAATCCTCCTGATAGGTTGGGCGTTGGGCACTTTCGCATTTAATGCAGGTGGCATCATATATATATTGCTTGTGTTAGCTGTTGTATCATTCCTTTTGGGTGTTATCCGTCGAGGCGACGCCTAATTAGAATAGCAGCAAACGCTTGCTTAGTATCGTTACCGGTTCGCCGGAAACGATACTTTTTTATTTTAGCCCGTCCGGCTATACCGACTAAGTTCTTTTTATTATCTTGCTGCCTCCAAAACATCCGGTATGAAAAAGCTGCTCGTTCTTATCTTCATCATCCTTTGCACGGCCTATGCACCCTCACTGTCCGCGCAAGACTTTCACTGCCATAAAGCCTGGAAAAAGGAATACAAGAGCGATAAAAAGCAATTCAAGATACACCGCAAAATGTTTGCCGATAAGCAACACAAGGCTATCCGCAAATACCGCAAAGCCATGAAGAAGGAGTATAAAAGCGATCTCGAGAACTACCGCCACGAGTACGCCCGCAAATGCTACTGGTACTAGCAAGACCGGTAGTCCCAATCTCCCTAATTGGCTACTCCTTCGGGATTTTGCCTTTTGCTTTTTGATTTTTTAATTTATTCCCCCCTTTTCTCCCCTCAATATTTAACCCGCACTGCTTACTTTTGTCCCTTCTAAACAATTTTAAATGAAGAAAATTTTATTGCTTGCGCTCACAGCGTTAACACTGCAAGGCGCACGCGCTGACGAAGGCATGTGGATACCAAGCCTCATTGGCAAGAATTATGACGAGATGGTTCGCCTGGGCCTGAGGCTGTCTAAGCAGGACCTCTACGATATCAACCGCAGCAGCATGAAGGATGCCATCATCCAGTTTGGCGGTGGCTGCACAGCCGAGATGGTGTCAGCAAACGGATTGCTGATAACAAACCACCACTGCGGCTACGATGCCATTGCTAACCTCAGCACCGTGGATCGCAACCTGCTCGATAATGGCTTTTGGGCACACAATATGGGCGAAGAGCTGCCCGCACAAGGTGTTACTGCCCTGTTCCTGCAGCGTATCGAAGATGTTACCGGGCAGGTAAAGGAAGCGGTAGGCAATGCCACCGGCGAAGAGTACACGAAGAAATTCGATGCCGTTCGCAAAACAATAGAAGACAAAGAAGCTCAGGGCACTAAGTACGTTGCTAACGTAAAGGAGTACTTCAACGGCAACCAATACTTCCTGCTAATTTACAAGCGCTACACCGATGTGCGCCTCGTAGGCACACCACCAAAGTCGCTGGGCAAATTCGGTGGCGATACCGACAACTGGATGTGGCCGCGCCATACCTCAGACTTCTCCATGTTCCGCGTATATGCTGATGACAACAACCAGCCTAAGCCATATGCAGCAACCAACGTACCATTTCACCCTAAAAAATACCTCCCGGTATCTATAGCCGGCGTAAAAGAGAACGACTACGCTATGATCATGGGCTACCCCGGCCGCACCAACCGTTATGAAGTATCGTATGGTGTAGACCTCGCCGTGAATGTCGTTAACCCTTCTATCGTTGCTGCCCGCGACCTGCGCCTCAACATCATGCGCCGTCATATGGATATGAACAAGTCTACTTACCTTAAGCTTACTTCATCCTACTCGCGCATTGCCAACTACTGGAAGTATTTTATAGGCCAGACAGAGCAGTTGAAGCGCCTCGATGTGGTAAACAAGAAAAGGAGGGCTGAAGAGCAGTTCACAAGCTGGCAGCACGAAAATGGCAAAGACGCTACCCTGCTCACCCGCTACGGTCGCGCTTACGCAGACTATACTCCTTATGCAAAGCACTATGTATATTATACAGAAGCCTTCCGTGCATCTGCATTTGCACGCATGGGCTCCGCTATGAAGCCGCTTTATGATGCATACAGGCGTAGTAACGGCAAGCAGCTCAGCGATGATACGCTGAAGAAATACACTACTGCTGCACAGGCTGCCTACCGTGCAAACCTGAAAGAATTTGACCTGGCAACAGAAAAAGAGCTGCTTACCGAAATGACTAAGCTGTATTACCAGAATGTGCCTAAAGAGCAGCTTCCAGATATATACGAGAAGGTGATCTTCAAGTCTTACAATAAGTCTTACAGTAAGTACGCTGATTATGTTGCATCAAATACATTCTTTGTGGATAGCAATAAGTTCAACCAGTTTATTAAAAAGCCATCCTTCGAGCAGCTGAAGAAAGATGCCGCCGTGCAATATGCAATGAGCTATGCCGACAACTACAGCAAGAACTACCAGTCTAAAGTTGAGTCATTCAACTACACTAAAGCTGCACTTGCCAAGCAATACGTAAAAGAGCTTATGGAGCAGCAGCCGGACAGGCAGTTCTATCCCGATGCTAACTCTACTATGCGCGTCACCTATGGTAAGGTGCTTAGCTACGAGCCGCAGGACGGTGTGCGCCACAAGTACTTCACTACGCTCGATGGCTTGATGGCCAAGTACAAAGCCGGCGACGATGAGTTCGATGTGCCGCAGTCGCTCGTAGACTTGTACAAGACTAAGGACTACGGCCGCTACGCTGACGATGATGGCACATTGCACACATGTTTCATCACCAACAACGATATCACCGGTGGCAACTCTGGCAGCCCTGTTATCAACGGCGATGGCGAGCTGATAGGCACCGCCTTCGACGGCAACTGGGAAGCCATGAGCGGAGATATCGCTTTCGACAAAAAATATAAAAGGACCATCGTTTGCGATATCCGTTTCATCCTGTTTCTTATAGACAAGATGGGACACGCAGATAACCTGATCAAGGAAATGGACATCCGGAACTAAATTTTTCAGGCGTATGTAATTGAAGTGGCGTTAGTATAGCGCCACTTTTTTTTATGCTAAATTTTTGCGCTTTCAGAAACCACTAATACGCTGACTATAAACAGTGAATATTTGCAAGTATATTAATTAAGTTAAAGGCGAAAAGAATGCCTTTTCTTTTAGGTAAATTTGGTTAGGGAGAGGCCAGGGCTATAGAAAGCAGAAGAATTTAGCCGCCATATAACCTTAAAGAGCTCTCCCGGTGTGGGCATGTTCGAATTTACATTTAGTAATTTAACAGGCTTCTTGTTTGCTTTCATCCCGGGGCTGTTCAGCATCGGGCTGGTTTTCTACATCATCATTTCCCTGCCCCGCAATCGCCTTGTCGACGTGTATGCTGTCCTCACCTTATGCGGCGCCCTCTGGCAAATGGGCGATGCTTCTGCGCGGATCACCACCAATGTTCATGTCGCCGACCTCTGGGATAGCATCTTTTCTATCGGCTGGATATTTATCGGCGCCTTATGCCTGCATTTTGCCCTGCTGTATAGTAAGCTTGTAAGCGTTAATGTATTGCCATGGGTGGTTGCCGCACTTTATGTGCCGGCCTTCCTCTTCCTCGGGCTCTACCAGTCGCATATCTATGAGCATAAGTTTCGGTTCGATGCCTTTTGGGGCTGGGTCAATTACCACGATCAGGCCACTATAGACATAACAATGATCTGCTGGATTTCGCTGATGGTAGTGTCAGCCTGTGCTATTCTTTTTTACTACGCCTGGCGGGTCAGGCACGACAAGCTGCTGTTTACTCAATCGATCATAATAGCTATTGGCATTTCTATTCCTGCCTTTGGAGGCATCATATCGCAAATGGTGTTCCCGGTGGTGCTGGGGCTGCAGTCCATACCTATAACCTCATACTTTCTTACTTTTTTGTCGGTAGCCACATTGGTGGCGCTCAATCGTTACCGCCTTTTCACCATATCTGAGCTCATCAACAATGAGCTGCTGCTCGATGAGCTACCCGTTGCCGTACTGAGCATATCAGATACCGGGCATATAACGTACATGAACAAGTTTGGCGCTACCCTGCTGGGTATAGAGCGTAGCAAGCTCAGGCGGTCACGGTTCAATAAGCTGATGCTATATGCCATGCCGGAGCATGAATTCAATTTTGAAGAGGCTTATACCTCCGCTCTGGAGGGCGATAGCCTGCATGATGTAGAGTCTTCGTTGATAGTTAAGGGCAACACGATTAATGTTATGATGTCGGTGAGCCCCATGATCAACAATAAAAAAATAAGGGGCGTGCTGTTTTGTATTCGCGATGTCTCTGAGCTTAAAGCATCATTGGAGCTAAGGGAGCATAGCGAAGCCTCGCTCAAAGAGGCACAGAAGATATCGCATATCGGCAGCTGGGAGTGGGACCAGGAAACTAACAAAACAACATGGTCTGATGAGCTCTACCGCATCTTTTGCCTTACTCCCGGTGAAGACAATATCTCCTTCGACACACTAGCCGCATTCAGCCATGCAGATGATATACAAAGAGTGAAGTCACTTTTAGACCATGCAGTCGAAATGCATACCGGCGTTGATGTTACTTACCGCATAATTGTTGCCGGTGGTATTGTGAAGTATCTGCACATAAAAACGCAGCTGGTAAACGGCAGCATCAATAAGCACGTAAAGCTTTTCGGTACCGTTCAGGATATTACGCACCAGGTGGAAAGCGACAATTCCCTCCAGCAAAAGAACATGGAGCTTAAACGCACTAACGCGAACCTGGAAGAGTTCGTGTTCGTTGCCAGCCACGATCTCAAGGAGCCGGTGAGGAAGATCATTACCTTCGGCGAACTGGTCATCAGCACGGATGTCAAAACGCTTTCCGAAAAGGCCACAGGTTACTTCCAGCGCATGATAGGGGCCGCCCGGCGTATGCAGATAATGATCGATGATCTACTTTCCCTCTCAATAATTTCCCAGAACAATGCCTTTCACAACTGTAGCCTGCAAAGTGTACTGCAGGAGGCGCTCGAGGATCTCAGCCTGAAGCTAAAGGAAATGGATGCGGTGCTTGAAGTGGAGGAACTGCCCTCAGTCAATATTAATCCCAAGCAGTTCAGGCAGCTATTCCTCAACCTCATCAGCAACTCGCTGAAGTTCGCAAAGAAAGATGTAAGGCCGGTGATAACGATTACCACCTGTATGCTCACTTCCCGGGAGGCAGAAGAGATGTCGTTGTTCAATAGCAACAACTACTTAAAGATCATATTTCACGACAACGGCATTGGCTTTGAAAACCTCTATTCCGATAAAATATTCCAGATGTTCCAGCGCCTGCACGGCAAGGTCGACTATGAGGGTACAGGCATAGGCCTTGCCGTGTGCAAAAAGATAGTAGAGAACCACAAAGGCATCATCTCGGCAGCTGGTCTCCCCGGCGAAGGCGCTACCTTCACCATTGTTATACCCGTTATTCAGAAGGTTTCCCCTGTTACGGCAGAGTCCATGTTCCAGTAGGGTTAGGCCACCTGCACTGCCGCTACGTTTTGTGTGGCTGCAAGGCTGCGCCAGCATTTTGTCAGCTCGTCAAACAGGGGTATAGTATCACTTGTTCCCAGGTCGTAAGTAGCAGTAATGCCAAGCTCCACCGCCAGTATCTTCGTTATCTCTTTCGCCTTTTTGCTGTCGCCCGCCATCAGCAGCTCTATCGCATCTCCTTTAAACAGTGGCTTCAGTATTTGCTCATAGCCTCTTGCGTTAAACACCTTCACCACATGCTGAGAGCCCGTGATCGCGCCTATTGCGCAGGCAGTTTGCACCGCCTCGTTATAAGGTACGTCGATATTGCCTGAGGCATCAATGATCACCTTGCGGCGCACATCTCCCAGCCAGTAAGCCACCTCGCGTACATCCCTGGGAGCCGTTGCAATGATAACCAGGTCCGCTACTTCGGCTGCCTCTTCTATACTGCATACATGCACGTTGTCAAACTCTGCAAGCATAGGGTTCGGGGCAGGTATTTCACCATCCTTCCATGCCATATATACATCATGGCCCGCAAAAGCAAATGCGGTAGCATACATGTCGCCGGCGTCACCGGTGCTTACAATAGCAATGTTCATTGACACAAAAGTCTTGTAGCCCATTTTGAAAAGATTTAAAAAAATTTAAAATAAAGATGTTGGCACGATTGTTTTGCTAGTCTATTTTTACCTGCTTTGTTTTTCGCGAAAAGTGCGATTTACATCGCAGGCACTACTGCTTTTTTCTTTGGTTGGTATGGTTTTGAACCGTTAATAGACCAAATGTCAGCACTATTCTTTAGATAAACAACACCCCTGAGTGCGAATAGAACCCACTATTTGCAGCACTTTTCACCTACGCCAAGCAATGAATTGGGTATTCTATTGCTATATATTTTTCAATATTTAAACTGAAAAAATTTAATTAAGTGATTGTCGCTTTTCTGAGGCTGAACTCCGCGAACCTGAGGACGAAACCGTGGATGAAAGTCTACAAAATGAGCAATCCGGCCTTGTAGAGTGTATTGACAGGCTTATTATCCCAGAAAAGTTCAAAATCATCGAGCCCTGCCATTTCGTAGCTATATTTCACTTCCTGCAGCGTATATGTTTTAGTATTGCTTACAGATAGTTTCGTCAGCATATCGGCCAGCCATGCCCCTTGCTCCTTTCCTGTCTTTATGTTTACGGTCTCTGAGCGCGTTTCAATGGTCACAGAGGCCATTTCATATTGGTTGCCCTTGTGCGACTTTGTGAAATACGATAACGAGGGCTCATTACCTGTCCATACTACCTTCGCTGTGGGCTTTGCAGATGTATACTCTTCTTCACTCAGTGCTTTGCTGATGAAGTCCGGCGCCACCCGCGTTTTAGGTACCTTAAAGTCAAACCACTTTTGCAGCGGCTGGTCGAAGAATGCACCATGCATAAAGTTGAACAGCGATTTTTTCAGCCCTTGGGTATACGTATCATGCTCTGCCCCGGTTGGGTCTATATGTACTATGTCGTTATTGGCAAATGTGCCTATAGTATCGGTCTGTTTCTGCACAGCGTACTGGGCGGGGTTCATACCTACAGGGCTGTGTGCTGTCATGGCAAACTGGTGCCAGAATGCAGACTGCAGCACTCCCGCCTCAAACATCTGGCGAACCATATCCAGCGAGTCAATGGTCTCCTGGGCAGTCTGTGTAGGAAAGCCATACATAAGGTAAGCGTGTACCATAATGCCGGCTTGCGTAAAGTTTCGGTTTACCCTTGCCACCTGGGCCACAGTTATCCCTTTTTGAATCAGCTCCAGCAGCCTGTCAGAAGCCACCTCCAGCCCACCCGACACAGCTATGCATCCCGATGCCTTCAGCAGCAGGCACAGGTCCCGTGTAAAGCTCTTCTCAAACCTTATATTAGTCCACCAGGATATCTTGATCTTGCGCCGCAGTATTTCCAGCGCCAGCGAGCGCATCAGTGCAGGCGGCGCAGCCTCATCCACAAAGTGGAAGCCCGTTTGCCCCGTTTGCTTCACTATGTCTTCAATACGGTCGCAGAGTATGTGCGCCGTCAGCGGCTCATAGCGCTGTATATAGTCCAGCGATGTATCGCAGAAGGTACACTTGCCCCAGTAGCAGCCATGTGCCATCGTCAGCTTATTCCATCGGCCATCGCTCCACATGCTGTGCATGGGGTTCACCACTTCTATCGCAGAGATATACTTGCTTAGCAGCAGGTCGCTGTAGTCAGGTGTGCCTACCTGCCCCTGCCTGTAGTCGCCGCATGCCTCGTTGTTTATGTAGCGCACACTTCCGTTCTCGCATACAAAGGTGCGTTTCAGCTCTTCTATTGCCCGCTCGCCATTTATATATTGTAGCAGGTTCTCTATGGGTGCCTCGCCGTCATCAAGCGTTATAAAGTCCACGAACTCGAAAACACGCGGGTCGCTGAGCGAGCGCAGCTCAGTATTCGGGAAACCGCCGCCCATCACCACTTTTACGCCGGGGCAGTTAGCCTTTATCCATTGGCCGCACCGCAGCCCCGCATATAAGTTGCCGGGGAATGGGACCGATACTGCAACAAGCTTCGGTTGCACCTCCGCCATTCGCCTGCTCAGCAGCCTGGCCAGCACCTCATCAATATAAGTGAGTGGCTGGTTGAGCGATGCATAAAGCTCATCAAAGCTATTGGCCGACCGTGCAAGCCGCTCTGCATACCTGCTAAACCCGAAATGAGTATCCACGCATTCCATAATAAGGTCCGATAGGTCTTCCAAATACATAGTGGCGAGGTGCTTCGCCCTGTCTTGCATGCCCATAGTGCCAAAAGCCCACTGCAGGTCATCAACCTGCGCAAAGCGCGATGCTTCCGGCAAAAAATCACGCTTGCAAATGCGGTGCGCCATAGTTGGGTCCGCACCTTGCAGAAAAGCGATCACTTCATCTATAGTGCTTAGATAGTCGTCTTTCAGCGCCAGTATGCGCCCCACATTAGCTGAGGGTTCCGCCGTATGCTGCGCTGCCAGCGCAAACACATGCTGCAACCCTGCTTTAGAGAACAGCTGTAATGTCACCTCAATGCCCAGGTCTGCCTGGTACGACGGGATATTCCTTGTATTGAGAAAACCCTTTAAATAGGCAGTGGCAGGATAGGGAGTGTTTAACTGCGTAAAGGGCGGCGTTATCAGGAAGACGGTTGCAGTCAATGGTAGTAATTAAGCATGCAAAATTATCGGAAAATAGCGAACATACTCGCCCAAGTATATTTCATTAAAATTCGCGGTTTGCTTAAATTGCATATAAACTCCACTGCCGTGAAAAAACTGTTACTTGTTTTGCTAATCCTGCCGGCCATATGCAATGCACAAAAGATGCTCTGCAAAAAGATAGTCAAGACCACAGACCGTAAAAAGGCCGTCACCTCGTATCGCAGCCCGCGTGAGAAACACATCACCGCCATCCGCGAGTTTAAGGATATGGAATTCTTTGGCCTGCACCTCTACCTCAAGTGCGACCACGACCTCACCAACGCCAAAGGCATCACCATAACCCTTAGCGATGGCACAGTGTATAAAGAAGATGCAGACCTCAAATGCCAGCAGGATGGTGGCAGCCTCGACAACCGTTACGCCGGCAGCGGCAATGGCCATTACCTGGTGCAGGGCTTTATGCACCTCAGCGAAGAGCGCCTTTCTAAGCTGCTAACCAAGCGTATAGCCTCCGTACAGCTCAATGAAGCCTCTGCATTAATTCCCGAAAAAGAGGGCCTACGTATAAAAGGCTTTATCAAATGCCTGAATGAAACGAAGCCTTAGCCTATTCAGTTTGCAGTATCCCATAAAACGTTCCGGCAACAATACTTGGCACCTCCGTAGGGGCCGAGCTTGCCCCATCCTCCCCCGCATCATTCCCACGAGCGTAGGGCTTGCCCCCACCCTCACTCGCGGTGAGCCAACGCGTATTCAGTTTGCCACGCGAAAACGTAAACGCAAAGCCCGATATGGCTTTAATATCAACAGCCCTGGGGTGACAACCCCTGTAGGTAAGCAACATAGACCAACCCTGATAAAGGTTGAAGAGATGAATGCAGGCATTAGTTTGCACTACCGGGTAACTGATACACTCCTGGTGACACTGCCCGCATTAGTGCGGACGACGATCTGGTATATGCCGGGTACAATAGCGGCGGCACTCACCTGCATATCATGGGCACCGGCCTGCAGTTCAGCTTCAGTGTAGGTTGCAATCGTTCTGCCTACGGCATCCAGCATTTGTATGTTCACAGCCGATGGTGCGCTAAGCGATAGCTGCACGGTAATATTATCGGTTGCCGGGTTTGGATACAGATTTACCTCGCAGGCAGCGGGTGCCAGATCCTCCACACCTACCACGGTAGAGGTAACATTGATATCATCCACAAAGATGCAATTCCCATTGCTCCTTACTGCACGGAAGCCAAGCAATACATTACCCGCCGGCACATCTGCCAGGCTTACTGTGCGCTTGGCATAGTGCGATGGTGACGCAGGCACAGCATAAGAGGCAGGCATGGAAACCATGGTGCTGCCGGTGAGCGTCCATATAGGCACCCATGTGGCACCACAGTCTGGCGAATATACTACCTGCAGCGAGTCCTGGTAGCCACCCAGTGTGCGCGTATATGCCTCCCAGAAGGTGAGCGTAGACTTTACAGGCACAGGCACACGTATCTGCGGCAGCGCTATAATGTTATCATTCTGCATCCACACTGCATGGCCGCATAGGTAACCGGCAGCTCGGCTGCCGGTGTGGCCTATGCCTGCGATATTGAAGTGCTCCCAGATTGGTATCTTAAAGGTCTGGTACATGGAGTGGTATTTGTCGGTGCAGTAGTATTGCGTATCCAGGCTCTCGAAGCTGGTGTTGTATGGCAGCTGCATACCCACAGTGTTCTCGATAAAAAAGGTATCGTAGCTCACACTGTTGAGCGGATTGAAGTCCTGCGTACTGTTGGGCATGCCGATAGAGTCGTACAGGAAATGCTTGGTAGAGCCTGCGACAGCCATTGTGAACATTGGTATGCTTACTACTATTGAGTCCATAGTAGCCAGGCTACCCGACCACGGGTAAATGGAATACGGCCCGTTGTTTACCCTATAATAAATATTGGCGTTTGTGAGCGTTGCAGAGCCGGTGTTCCTGAGCTTCACGGTGTGGGTAACGTTATAGCCGCCGGTAGTGCATACCATGCGCGGAGGGCCTGTTGTCGTTACGCTCATCACATCATTTACAAGGCGTGGCAGTGGTGCGGACTGTGCCGCCTGTATGATCTCCTTGTTAGCATTGGTTTGCACCCAGGTCACTATCCGCATGGGCACTGCTTTGTCTACGTATTGCGGTATCGCCGCTTTTACGGTGTAGGTTTGGGTGCTGCCTGCCGTCCACGACGAGGCTATACCCTGACCCGAAGCGGTCGGGTACATTGCCTGCACCACATTCTCAAAGTGCGCCTCACCATTATCTCCCGGAGGGAACATAAAGTCATTGGTTTGTACCAGTGCGGTGTGCAGTACCGGTGCGCCCCCTGTCCATGCAGTAAGGCATGTCAGCGTCACAGTTGCGGTGATAGTGTCGTAGGCGGCATTCCATGCAGTCGCTACAGACATTGAGAAGGAATCGGGCCGGGCTGCTTCCGCATCTATCTCGGCTTGGGTAAAGTGCTGTATGTGGCCGGGATGGGCGCTGGATATGCTGGGTATATGACCATCGTAGCGGCCCGACGGTGCAAAGCCGGGGGCGTAGTAGCTGCGCCGTGGATCGCTGAACGAGGTGCGCTGCTGGTAATACCAACCACTGGTAGGTATGGGCGCCATGTACATGATATGGATGATCTTAGGGATATTGCCTGGCATATTGCACAGAGTCCAAAAGGGTGGATTATAGTACGCGCACGGTGCACAGTTCTCGCCTGAGAATTCCTCGTGCAGCGTCATACGCGACTGTGCAAAAGAAATAACCGGCAGGGCTAAAAGTAAAGCCAGTATTGCCTTCTTCATTAATGATGTCTTTGGCTATAGCAGACCACTATTAACCGTTTACAGGTTGGGAATAGGCAAATAATTATTTAAGCGTAAACTATTAAGATGGGATATATGCGCGGCGCTGAGCAAGACAATCACCTCCACTCTATCACCCCTGATTAATCGGATAGCCCTTTCTGAATACTGCCTGTTAAAACCGGCAAAACATGTTCATAACCACCCTTTACCCAGTACATATAATTAGTCGAGTCGGAAATGGATACTACAAAAACAATAACATTGTCAATTATACGTGCCGCCATCGCATCTGAAATCATAGTAGTTTCTACGAAAGGTGCCATACTTACATCGACTAACATAAGACAAGTGCGGTACGGACTGTGAACATAGTCCACAACAGAACGTATCGATTCAATATCAGCTCCCTTATCTAGTCGGTAAAAGACCTGGTCATTCGAGAAATAATGCTTGATCTTCCTCTCCTTAAAATAGGGAAACTCAAGTATAGCGCTCCAATCCTCAGCTATTAATTTCCCGTCGGCAACAACGCCCGAATTGACTACCTTATCAATAAAGGCTATAAGTGCCGCGTCTTCATCGAAGTTATCATTATAGTGTCCTAACGCGCCGCTGTCGAGCGGATACAGATCACTCACCTCATAGTTTGCACCCTTAATGCAATAAAAACCACCCCGGTCCAAAACGCCGGATTCGTCTAACCTCGCCAGCAAATGCCCAAGGCCACTGATGGAATCATGCACATATGCGCTGCATATGCTATGGTCTAACTGCGCTATTGCTAATGCCATAACCCTACCCCACCCTTTTCCTAAAACTCTTATTCAGCACGCTCAGCTGATCGTACGAAAGGAATACGGTAATGGCCTTGTCTTTGACCAGCTCACCGGGATTGTAAGTGAAAAATATCCCCTTGTGGCCTGGATACATATTGCGGGCTACAGGTACCTTATCGCGCAGCAGCCATGTAGATAGCTTTACGCCGGGAGCAAGCCCATATTTGTTCCTCACCGCCGACTCTAACATCTGTGCCAATTTTGCGCTATTCACATCAAGCATATCGTCTGGCTCTATGCGGGAGTGCGAGCGCATATCCATGCTTAGGTATGCAAAGGTGCTCGCGATGCTATTACCCCCCATCATTAGTACTTCATGTTTCAACACAAGGATACCATTGTCATTGTACACCGGATACAGTTGCTCTGAAAAAATTTTCGCCCCTGCCGGCAGCGGCTCTAAAACATAGCGGCGGGTATACGCGCGGTAGTATTGCTGCAGGTCGCGGATATCACCGGCATTTACAAATTCAAGTGCCTGGCTTGTTACATACTCCGCATCCTCGTTGCTTGCCGCCGCCGCGGGTTTTATACCCACATAGGTGATGCCTTTCAAAGGCCTGCGGCCCGATGCGTCCCGCTCAGCAGATGTATCGCTAACCACCATAAGATCGAGCGCTACGGATTCCTTATAATTTTCGGAAAGATCAATATTGTAATGGCGCTTGCCATCGGCACTATGCCACCTGCCTTTCATGTTCTCGCCGGCTATAGTGAAGTCCCATTTGGGCATTGGCGTTTCATTCCAGCCGTTGGCATCGCCCAGCGTAGTGTCATCGGCCTGCTCTGATGCCTTCATCGGCACACCATGGTCAAAGGTAGCCGGCTCATAGATGATCAGTGTGCCCACGCCTTCCTTCTCGGTATCATAGAAGTGACTGCCGCCGTAGTTCGAAGCGCCCTGGTACCCATAGATCACATCGACAACCACCTTACGCTGCCCTATGGTGCCGGTATAGTGCTTGTAGATATCCTCTCCGGGTGCGTGCGGTGTTGCAGAGCGCTTCTTCTGCGCCAGTGCTGAGTTGCCGGCAGAGAGCAGCAATGGTAATGCTATAGTACAAATGAACAGTCGCCTCATAAAGTAAGTTTTACCTGTTTTTTTAGAAGAGCATTCACCTCCCGGCGCACCACATCATAAATTATTATTTTGAGCTCATCGCCACCAGATACTTCAGTATTGATTGCTGCGTAGGCTCATCTATTACCACCTTACCTGCCTTTTTCTGTGCCCTGGCAGCCATGCCCGGCACTATCTTATGCCATTTTTCAGGCGTTTCCGATGTCGGGCTTTTCAGTCCGTGGCAGGTGCTGCAGTATTGCTCATAGTCGGCCTTGCCTTTTGCCTCCTCCGCCGACAGCGCTACAGCAGGCTCCGACTTTTTCATTGTCTTGGTAGTGTGGCACGCAGCCATAAATAGTGCAGCTATAATTACCAGCTTCTTCATTTTATTCTCCGTCTTTTTTAATTGGTAGCACTAATATAGTTTTTAGGTGGTGATTTTGCAAAAGTTCGCTCGTGATAACTAGTTTTTCTTCCAGTTCCCTTGATCTTTAAAAATCGTGTTCAGACAATCACGCATCCTTCAATCCTTTGATCAAGGTTCAGACAACAATGCTCGCGCATCCTGCCTTTCCTTTTAATCGTTAAAATCTTGTTCAAAATAACGCGCATCCTTCAATCCTCTAATCCTTTGATCAAGGTTCAGACAACAATGCTCGCGCTCCTGCCTTTCTTTTTGATCTTTAAAAATCGTGTTCAGACAATCACGCATCCTTCAATCCTTTGACCAAGGTTCAGACAACAATGCTCGCGCATCCTGCCTTTCCTTTCAATCGTTAAAAT
>JAZKFF010000008.1:82729-240024 GCA_040386555.1 Bacteroidota bacterium
CCTTTCCTTTCAATCGTTAAAATCTTGTTCAAAATAACGCGCATCCTTCAATCCTTCAATCCTTTGATCAAGGTTCAGACAACGATGCTCGCGCATCCTGCCTTTTCTTTTAATCTTTAAAATCTTGTTCAAAATAACGCGCATACTTCAATCCTCTAATCCTTTGATCAAGGTTCAGACAACAATGCTCGCGCATCCTGCCCTTTCCTTTAATCTATAAAATCGTGTTCACCTGGCGCGGGTTTGAGGCGCTAGCCTGGCGCGCTGCAACCCAAGCCCACCCAAACAAGCCTCGCTCGTGCATCCTGTCTTCCCCTTCATCCCCAAAATCCTGTTCAAAAAAAATTGTGGATAACTTAAAATATTTCCCGCTTCCCACGCCGCTTTCAGCCGTTTCACCATAAAGATATCCACAAAATAGTGATTACGTCAAAAAGCCAAAATAGCTTTGCAGCTTATAACCACGTAACCAGCTAAAACTCCATATCATGAAAAACCAGCAGCAACAGCAGGCCCGCGACATGTTCATCCAGGATGGGCTCACAAAAACAGAGATCGCAGATAAGCTTGGCGTCAGCCGCCGCTCAGTATACCAGTGGTGCATCGATGGCAATTGGGAACAGCTCCGTGCTTCCGCGCGAAACATGCCGGCTATACTCGCCGAAAAATGCTACTACATCATCGGTCACTTCACTGAGCAGTTGCTGCAGAAAGACCGCGAACAGCAGCCGCTTATTAAGGCCGAGGTAGACATGCTCCACAAGCTCGTTAATACCGCCGGCAAGCTTAAGAAAGGAAGCACCGTAAGCGAGAACATGGAGACCTTCACCTACTTCCTCGAAAGAGTGCAAAAGCACGATCCCGATCTGGCAGCCCGTGTAGCACCACATGTGTCTGAGTATATAGAAGATCGCCGTGGCGTGGATGAGTGGTCATTCCTGCTACAGGGCTTCGATGCCGGCGGCTACCTGCCAGCCACCGCTAACGAACCCGGCGAAAAACCAAACAATGAAACGATCGCCGGCAACGATGAAGAACTGCAAAAACTCAATGAGCAGGCGATACTCGATGAGATCTACCAAACTAAGCAAAAGACTTATAAAGATCAAACCGGTGAAGACGGCGCAAAACCTCCTTTGTACGGCTATGTCGAAGAAGCGGCCTTTCCTTATGTAACGGCTGCTGCGTTGGCATCACAAGATAGCTACCAGCGGCAGGTGTCTGCTCCACAGCATGAGCCCGCACGCTATGCAAAACCCGTTATACCGGTAACCACAGCTCCGGCTATTAATGCAAAAAAGTTATTTCGCAACTCAGGCAGCCTAAAAAGATCCCAGCAGTCACAGGTCCGCGCCGCTGCATGAAGTGGGAATGCAGTGGGCAGTTTTTGAGCAGTTTTATCATACAAAAACCAATACAGGCAACAGTTGCAGCACAAAAAAAATATTGCCGGCCTCCAAAAAACGTAGAGACGCAAGATTTTGCGTCTCCACTCGCGGTGGAATCTCGCGACTTGGCAACAGTATCACCAACGAAACACGCCTAAAAACGTGGAGACGCAAAAATCTTGCATTCTACGGTCGAAATGCGTCTACGTTACACCTCCTCCCCCCGGGGGAGGTCGGGAGGGGCTACTACTGAGGCACCGAATGCAACGCCATACGATTCCCCTCAGAGTCTATGAATATTGCCATATAACCATGCTCGGGAGAGATCATAGTTTTGGGCACTACTATCTTTCCGCCCGCAGCCTCTATCTTATCAAGCACGGTCTGCACGTCGGGGTTGGCATTGAGGTATATCACCGGCCCATCGCTGGTGCTGGGCTTGTAAAAATCAGCATTGTGTACCAGCGCGCCGCCAATATTCATGGGGTTTTCAATGGGGAACATCCTCATTTTTAATTGGGGCATATCCATCGGTATCATCTGGATACCAAAAATAGCCTCATAAAATTTTTGGGCGCGGTCAATATCAGTAGTAGGAATTTCAAACCAGCTTATTGCGTTAGTAAACACCATAGAATAGATTTTATTTTTTAGGTTAGCAATATCGTTAGAATAAATCAGGCTTGCAAGTCAGTTTGCTTTGTTTTAAGTATTGGTTATATGGCATGGTATTAAAGGGGGATTTGGCAAAATCAAAAACAACCAATGGAAAACAACACTACAAAAGGCACGTATGTAACCAGTATGTTCCGTAGCCCTGAGCACGCAGAGAATGCTTACTCAGTGATACACAGCCGCGGCTACACTACAGACGACACATCGGTACTGATGAGCGATGAGGCGCGCAAGACGCACTTTGCACACCAGGAAGTAAAAACAGAGCTGGGCAACAAGGCGCTCGAAGGCGCAGGTACAGGCTCTGCAATCGGTACTACGCTGGGCGCAGCAGTAGCGGCAATAGCAGCTATCGGTACTAACCTTATACTGCCGGGCCTGGGCCTGATAGTAGCAGGGCCACTTGCAGCAGGCCTTGCAGGCGCTGGCGCAGGTGCCGCAGCAGGCGGACTTATAGGCGCACTTGTAGGCGCAGGCATACCTGAGGAGCGTGCTAAAGTGTATGAAGATGGCGTGAAGCAGGGCAACATTGTACTGGGTGTGAAAGCACGCAATGCTGAAGATGCTGAATACTTCGAGAACGAATGGCGCAAGCACAATGCTATAGAGATACATCGCTAATCTTCTTGCTCACTTTTTAATGCTATAAAATGAAAACAATTATTTTTTGCTTAGGGCTTTGCCTGGTAGCCTGCATGAGCTGTACTGAAACCACCAAAACGGAGACTTCCACTAACAATGCGGATACTGCGGTGCTGGTACAAGACACAGCTAATACGCTTAACGCAACCCCTGTAAATGATACTACCTTACCAAGGTAGGGTGTGATAAAATATAGTTGAAAGCGCCTGCATCTTTTCTGCAGGCGCTTTTGTACGTTAACCAGGCATTATGAAAATTACAGCTTGGCGATGCTGTGGATCTAGGCATAATTAGTTGCTATACACCATCTCAATACGCTGGTAATTATATAGTTACGCCATTGCTCAACAGCCTTTACTGAAGTTGATAATAGAATTAAATATCTGATTTTGACTTTGTTATTTGTCTGTTAATGATTAGTTTTACTGTAAACATACTCACCTATGCAGCAGTCAGAACATAATAACGTAGAAGTATATGCGCTTCCTGTTCACTTGTTGGTAAAGTCGCAGAAGGAGGCTAAGAAAGTAAACCGCATCACAGACAACGAGCGGCTGGCCGCCGGCGAAGACCTGAAGCAGCAGGTTTGGTATAAGCTTACCACCTGGTATAAAAAATAGACTTTATTCAAGCACTGCTCCCCGTAAGCTTGTAGAGGTCGCTTTAATGCTATACATATTTATACATCTTCATACTTATTAAGTCGGTCGTTAACAATTGAATCATATGCAACTATGGCGATAGTTACGTATATTTGATAACATTGTTAAAGGAAACTTAAACTGTAGACCCCTTAACTCACCTCAAAAAATCAGAAGTTATGAAGAAGAGTTTATTGACGCTAATGAGTGCTGCTGTACTATTCGCCTCGTGCAGTAAAAACGATAACAAAGAAAACGGGACGGTATGTGGTGTTAGGCCAACGCAGACTGCAGCAGCCAAGTCTGCACAGCCATTTACCGGCCAGATCACCTACCACTTCACCATGGACTATGATCTGCCGTGCGATTGCGGATCATACTATCCTGCCGGTAATTTTTATGGCACAGGCAATCTCACTCACCTGGGAGCCAGCTCATCACGCATCAAGCCATGTTTGTCGCCTATCTTCTCAGGCACCACACAGATAGGCGACCATGTAGGCGTAGAGTGTGCATCGTTTGTGGCTGCTAACGGCGATGAGCTGTATATGTATACACATCCGTATGACCTTATGTATAGTGGCTCTGTGGCAACAGGCACTTGCAATGTGGACTTTGCCGGCGGCACAGGCCGTTTTGCAGGCGCTACAGGCAGCTTCACCGGCACCGTGACCGTACACCCTGCAACAGGCATGGCTACACTAACGGATATAAATGGCACCATCAACTACTAAAAATCAAAGAATACATTTGGAAGGGTAATGGCAGGCTGCTGTTACCCTTCTTTATTGCTGTGTACGCTGTGTTATTGATTTGATCTTTACAGTCATGCCGGGCTTCACCTGCATGATGCCGGTGGTGAGTATAGTGTCGCCGGTCTGCAGACCCTGGAGTATCTCCACCATTTCGTTAGTGCGCGTACCGAGGATCACTGTTACCATTTCAGCCTTGCCATTCCTTACAACCGCCACTTTCTTATCGCGGTTAGTAGGTATCACAGATTGCGGGGGTATCAAGATAGCGGTGTTGTTGTGCTCAATAGGTATCAGCACGCGGGTAAACGAACCTGAGACGAGCTTCTGATTTGCGTTGGGCACCAGCGCACGTACTTTTAAGGTGCGGGTAACCGCATCGGCAGAAGACTCTACGGCGCTTATGGTAGCGGTGAATGTATCGAGGGTGCCTGTAACCGTGAACGTTACTTTCTTCCCTTTGGCTATCTCCTGCCTGTATTGGTCCGGCACCGAGAAATCCATCTTCAACGGAGATGTTTGCTGTAGTGTGGCGATAACTGTAGTCGGTGTTACTACGGCACCCACGCTAATGTACCTGATGCCTATGCGGCCGGAAAAAGGAGCTAATACTGATGTACGCCTCAGCTGCGCCTGCGCATATGCTATGTCTGCATCAATAGACTTTATCTGTGTGCCGGTGGTTTCGTAGTCTTGCTGGCTGATGCCGCCTATATGCAGCAGCTCGCCTTGCCGGTTGCGGATACGCACCTGCAGCTCACGCTGGGCTCTTAGCTTTTGTATCTGCGCCCTGATATCCTCGTTATAGATCGTCACCAGCGACTGGCCCTTGCCTACTGTGGCCCCTTCGGTGAAGGAGATATTAGTGACCCTGCCGGCTACCTCGGGCAGTATTTTGATCTCTTCATTTGGCAGCAACGAGCCACTGGCCGTATAGCTGGTTTGAAAAGCCTGCGGCTCCACAACGTAGCCCTCCGCGGTAAGCATATTGGGCTTACCGGGTGCTTTTGATTCTTCTTTTTTGTGGCTGCACGAGGCAAGAGTCAATACAATTGCAGCGGAAACGATAGCGGCGGTGAGGTGATTTTTAGTAATGATATACATGGTCATCGTGAAAAAAGGAATGTAAAGTTATTGATTGTGCTACTACCAAAAGGCGTACCGATAGCGCTATAACCAATAAGTATAGAAGAATCTCCCCCTTTTTGTTCCATGATTTTATTATATCTTGCGTCTTGAACTTACAAATTAAATATCAATGAGAAGTATAAAGTACTCTGTATTTGCTGCCGCAATGGTAGTGACTAGTTTCTCAACCGTAAAAGCGCAGACGGCTGATGACATAGTGCAGAAGCATGTTACCGCCATAGGTGGCGCCGACAACTGGAAGAAGGTGAAAAGCGTGAAAATGACCGGGAGCATGAATGCCGGCGGCAATGAAATGCCGATAACGATCACCATAGTGCACAATACCGGATTTCGCATGGACCTGTCGATCGCCGGCATGAACAATTACCAGATATTGACCAAAGAGGGCGGCTGGAGTTACTTCCCCGTAGGCGGCCAGGTAAAGGCCGAGGCTATGCCCGCAGAGGCCGTAAAGGAGTCGCAGGACCAGCTGGATGTGATGGATGCGCTTGTAGACTATAAAGCGAAAGGCCGTAAAGTGACCTTGCTGGGTAAAGATGATGTGGAGGGCACAGAGTGCTTTAAGCTGAAGCTGACTCATGAAAATGGTAAAGAAGAAACCATGTTCATAGATGCGGCTACTTTTCACCACATACGCTCAGTAGAGAAGATGAAAGCAAACGGTAAGGAGGTAGAAGCAACAAGCAACTATGGCAATTACCAAAAGCTGCCGGAAGGAATAATGTACCCGATGAGCATTGAAACCCCTGAAGGCCCCTTAGTGCTGAAGACGGTAGAGATCAACAAGCCTGTAGATAACAGCATCTTCAAGCCGGCTAATTAATTCGAAAGATCGTTTAATAACCCGGCTGCAACAGTCGGGTTTTTTTATACCAAATACATTATCATGAGAACTCATATTCTTCTGCTGGCAGCGATACTCGTGGCTGGCAACAGCAATGCCCAGACCAAGGTAAACTCTTACACCTTTGGCGCTATGGAAGCGCGTTGGCTGGGGCCTGGCACCATGAGCGGCCGTATATCGGCCATAGAAGGTGTGAACGCAGACAGTAAGACCCTGTATGTGGGCACTGCGGGCGGCGGCATATGGAAGAGCACCAATGCCGGGGCATCATTTAAACCGATATTCGACAAGTACTGCATGAGCATAGGAGCGCTGGCGATAGACCAAAAGAATCCTTCTACGGTATTTGTGGGCACCGGAGAGAGCAATATGAGGAACAGTGTATCTATAGGTGATGGCCTATATAAATCGGGCGATGCGGGCGACAACTGGACCAAGGTGGGCCTGGATAGCACGGAGCACATCTCTAAGATAGTGATAGATCCTAAGAACTCCAGCGTTATCTATGCGGCTGCGCCGGGCCCATTGTGGAGCGACAGCAAGCACAGGGGGCTGTATAAATCTACCGATGGAGGCGATACCTGGACCAAGATATTCTACATCAACGATAAAACAGGCTGTGCCGATATTGCTATAGACCCTACTAACCCGGATGTTGTTTATGCTACCATGTGGGAGTTCAGGCGTACACCCTACTCCTTCAGCTCAGGCGGTATGAACAGTGGCATGTACAAGAGCCGCGATGGCGGGAAAACGTGGAAGGAAATAAAGAACGGGTTGCCGGCCAAGCCGTTTGGCCGCATAGCACTCACATTGGCGCCAAGCTCTCCAAAGGATATGATTGCGATTGTAGAAGCCAAGGAAACGGGACTGTACATATCAGCAGATGGCGGTGAAACGTGGAAGTCGCAGAGTGCTACGGTAAACGTGGTGTCGCGGCCATTTTACTTCAGCTGCCTGGTTATAGACCCTAAAGAGCCTAAGCGCGTATACCGCCCCGGTTTTGGGTTTTCTTACTCTGATGACGGCGGCTATTCATTCACCGATGCCTCTTACGATGGCGGCTGGGTGCATAGCGACCACCATGCCCTATGGATAAACCCTAACTACACTAACCAGATGTACCTGGGTACGGACGGCGGTGTTTATTACAGCCTCGACAGGGGTGCTACATGGATGTTTGTATACAACCTGCCGGTGGGCCAGTTTTATCACGTGGCAGCAGATAACCGCACTCCCTACCGCATGTATGGCGGCCTGCAGGACAATGGCAGCTGGATGGCACCCTCGGCAGCGCCGGGCGGGGTGAACAACGCCAGCTGGCAGTCAATGTATGGGGGTGATGGTTTTTGGGTGCAGCCTGATGGTGTGGATAGCAACATAGCCTATGCAGAATCGCAGGGAGGCAACATGAGCCGTGTGGACCTGACGACATTTAAGTCGATAGACATAGCACCGCAGCAGGCTAATGGTGACGAGAAGATGCGGTGGAACTGGAATACCCCTATCGTAGCGGGACAGGCTAACAAAGCCAATCTATACACCGGATCGCAGTACCTATATAAGACGACAGACCAGGGCCGCACATGGAATAGGATATCGGGCGACCTGACGACCAATGATAAGAAAAAGCAGGAGCAGGAAAAGTCGGGCGGGCTGAGTGCGGATAATACTTCGGCGGAGAATCACTGTACGATATTTACGATAGCAGAGTCGCCGCTGGACGAGAACATGGTGTGGGTAGGCACCGATGATGGCAACATACAGCTGACAACAGATGGCGGCAAGACATGGACGAATGTAGCTAAGAACTACATAGCAGCGGGCATACCTGCGCAGACATGGGTGAGCAGCATAGAGCCATCTCGGTTCGACAAAAATACGGTGTATGTGACCTTTGACAACCACATGTACGGCGACATGAAGACTTACATAGCGCGGTCGGCCGATATGGGAAAGACGTGGTCATTATTTGGCTCCACCGAATTCACAGGCTTTGCTCATAAGGTAAAGGAAGATGTAGTGAACAAAGACCTGCTCTTCGCAGGTACCGAGCGCGGCATGTTTGCAACTATGGATGGCGGCAGCACATGGTTCAGGATGAAGAACCATATACCCGACTACTCTATGGTGCGCGATATAGCTATACAGCCCAAAACCAACGACCTTGTAATAGCCACCCACGGCAGGGGTATAATGGTAGTCAATGATATATCTCCTATACGGTCGCTTACAAAAGATGTGGTAGAGCAGGAAGTGGTGTTGTTTGAGAACAAGCCCATACCGATATCGTGGGGGCCATATGGCGGAGGCGGTTCGCCGGTGAGTGGCGGCTGGTGGGGCGGCAACCCTGAGCGCATACCATCAATAGAATACTACCTTAAAGACCGCTCGCAGAAAGAGGTCAAGATAGAGATATATGATGCGGCAGGAAAGCTGGTGCAATCTGTGCCCGGTACCAAGCGTAAGGGCATAAACAAGGTTGACTGGAACCTCCGCTACACACCACCAAAAACGGCCACAGGCGGCAGCAAGGCAGACTTTGGCGGCTTTATAGCACCCATGGTTATGCCGGGCACCTACACGGTGAAGCTGAAAGTAGGTGATAAAGAGTACACCAAACCCCTGCAGCTGGTACATGACAACAGCAACAAACTGTTTACCGAGGACGACAGGAAGGCGCAACACGATGCAGCTATGAAGATGTACCACATGCACGAAGAGCTGGCGGCATTGGTAGATAAGATAAACACGGAGCAGAAACTGGTGAAAGAAAACGAGGATGTGGCGAAGAAGGCACAGTCTAAAAAACTGCTGAAAGAATACAATACGAAGCTGGAAGACCTCAGGAGCACATTGCTGGCAACCAAGCAGAAATCAATATTTGCTGATGAAAAGAAGCTGCGTGAGAATATAACCGAAGTGTATGCCTCTGTAGCTAACCAGGAAGCAAAGCCGACAAACCTGCAGGCTGTGCGCATAGACGGCCTGAACGATGAACTTAAAAAAAGCGCGCAGGCATACGAGAAAATAAATGCCGAGTATGGCACAAAGGTGCGGGCGGCAATAGATGACGAAAAAGCCAAAGCAGGAAAATCAGTGCCTGCGAATAGCGGGAATTAGGGGTTTGTTGCATACCATATGAAGCGCCGCACGTTTGCCTGCGGCGCTTTTTTAACACCGGTCAATTGTATCCTGTACCAATAATTGATCCTTTTTCGTAATTTTGTATAATGAAACAGTCCTCAAACACTGTGGAGCGAATAGCAGCGATGCTAGAGCGAATGCGGACAGCAATGCCTGATATAAGGCGTCAAATTGCTGTGTACGAGAAAAACTTAAAATTGGGGAAGACCAATGATATTCCGAAAATAACCGTGCTATCCAAAAATGTCTGAGCCAACCCTTATGGTTGTTGCCGGTTGCAATGGGTCGGGAAAGTCTTCATTCTCTAAGTTATTAGTGCCATTTCAATTTCAGCCATTTGATTATGACATCCATTATCTAAATTATTACCGATTCCTGTTTGATTCGGATATAAGAGATATTATGGCGCACAATATGGCTTTTGCAGAATTAGAAAGAGATATAGCTTATTCATTGGCCCACAAAGGCAATTTCTGCTACGAAACCAATTTCAATTCAACTCCATTGTATTGGCCTGAGATCTTTAAAAATCACGGCTATAAATTGCATCTCATTTACCTCTGTATGGAATCTTTGGCCGAGGCTAAAAGGCGGGTTGCAATTAGGGTCAACAACGGTGGCCACCATGTACCAGATGCCGAAATTGAAAATCGCTACTATGAAGGTTTTAAGAACTTCAATGCGCATCACCGATACTTCGACATAATCGACATATTTGACACATCCCGCTACGCAAAAGAACCTCAATATCTTCTGTCGATTGAAAATGGTACGATTACAGCCCAGGCACAGATACCACCATATCTCTTGAAGTTATGTCCAAGTTTGAACGACCTAGATAAAACACAGTTTCCTTTTTAACCTAATTAATTCGAACTAAGGGCGGTTGCTAATCCCCTTCAAAAATTGCCATGGTAACAAATCTGCAAAGCGTTGTTACCATGGCGGAGTATAATGGTCTGATCAGCTGACAAGCTTGTCAGCGGGTTGCATGACCTGGCTGAGCTTGCGCTGCCAGTCTTCGGCAACTTTAGAGAGTGCAAGATATTCGGGTTGCCCATCCAGTATTTCGCTGTATAGCAGCAAGTTTGCCAGGACGGAATCGTGGGACAGGAAGTAGATGCGAATTTCGTTCACGTGAAATTCTGAGACCGCCTTACCCTGCCGCCTGTTTGCGAGGCCCGTACCTTTCTTCTCTATGCGGCAACCGGATAAGCCGTTGAGATGTATCACATCGTATACCGGCTCATCGTGGTTGTGAAGAAAGATAAACACCTTATTCTTCCGGTCGAGGGCCAATATCTTGTTGTACAAGATCAGCTCCTCTGAGATCTCCAGCTGATCGGCTGACACTATCTCCCGGTAAACTTTCAGTATTTCATTTTTCTTCCTGGCTGCATTCCTTTTAGACCTGATGAGCACCACAACGACGATGAGGACGAGTGGTAAAACTATAAGCAGCGATACTAACAGAATACTATTCATAATTGCTGGTTTTTGATGTTAGATAATGTGGTTTGTGTTTTTCTATCCCTTGCGTACTTCCGGTCAATGACTTGTCGCGCGAGATCAGCTTTACTATTACCGGGATAGTGGTAACAGCGACTATGCAGAGTATGATCAACTCGAGGTTGGTCTTCACCCATTCGTTTTCGCCGAGCAGGAAGCCCGCAGAAGCGATGCTACCTACCCATAAAAACGAACCAAGAATATTGTAAACCGTGAACTTCCTAATGTCCATTTTTACCATTCCCGCAACGATAGGCGCGAACGTTCGTACAATAGGTAGGAAGCGGGCAAATACAATAGCGGCGGGTCCCTTTCGTTCGTAGAACTTACTTGCCTGTACTATGTATTTCTTCTTGAACAGCCAGCTGTCTTTTCGCTTCAACAGAATGGAGCCTGCCCTTTTACCGAACCAGTAACCCAGGTAATTGCCGGCCACGCCGGCAATAGCTATGAGGCCACCCCAGTAAAGCAGGCTGAGTAACTGTGAGCCCTCTGCAGGGGCAGTGTTAGCTATGATGATACCAGTGATAAAGAGCAATGAATCTCCCGGCAGAAAGAAGCCTGCAAACAGGCCGGTCTCTGCAAATACAATTAATAAAACAATGTACAGACCGCCGTGGGCCATTATCCAGACGGGGTCTGTGAGGTTATGAAATAACTCAGTGAGTATAGACATAGAAAGTTGGTGTTTGAATGTGATGAATTGATCCGGATATCCGGACACAGGTGGAAACCTGAAGTGATAGCCAATGGCGCAAAGAGACAGCAGGCCCATAGGCCGGCAACACAGCAAAGCGTTAGAGCTACCTGCTTAGGTAGTTATACAGTGCGCTCAAAAATCGCTATCAGTTCACGAAAGAGAGTAGCTGATGTAGCAGCAACTGCGCTACAAGCCGGGGCTGCACTAAAATAATGCGTAGCGGAAAAGGAACAAGTAGTATCCCGGAGGTGCTATTAGCAGATAGCGGAGGGGAAAAATACCGGTGACTTGTTCTATACTGTGCTGATGGAATAAATAAAGGACATCTGATGAACCGCCCTTCATGAGCAGTTTTACAAACGTCTTGCCCCGCAGTGAAAAGTGGCAATGGGACCTGGTATGCGCAGGCGACCTGTGAAGGGTCGACGCAGTTTTATAGCTGGCGGAAACAGCGCTGGCCGTATTCGCAGATGCGAAGTAAGCTGCGCCGTGGGTTGAGCCGGTATTGCTATAGCTTAGAGCAGACACACCTGCTACACAGCACACGAACGCAAGCCCGAGGAGCAGGCCGAGGTACTTGTGTATGTGTTTTAGAAAATGCATTTCTGATCTGTTCATGGATGATAAATTACGTGGACTATGCTACTTTTCCTGCATTCCTATTATCCACGTCTAAAATACGAAATCTTTTAAGGCCGGAAGGAACCCTATAGTGGACCTCTTCAGCTTTCCGGAAACCGATCAAGGCTATGCCCATGGGCGTGAGGATAGAGATCATATTCTTCCTGGAATCTGCCAGCTCAGGCATCACAATACTAAAGTCTATCACCTCCTGCGTGGTAAGGTCGAGTACGGAGACTTTCGAATTCAATCGTATGGCGTGCGCCGGAAATGCTTCCTCGGTCAGGATGATCGATCGTTCCAGTTCTGCAAATAGTGAAAGATCGTCACTCACGGCAGTTTTCTCAAGACTAAGCGGATGCAGCAGGTTGTAATCCCTGCGGGTCATTATGACCGGATTTTTTTGTGTGACCATACTTGTTGGGTTTTGTGCAATGCCCTTTATGAAGGCAGTTGCGGTTAAAAAAATATGTTGGGTATTAGCAGCGAATTGGTGATAGCCGTGGTATCGTTAACATGTGCAGTTAGCCCTTCTCAATTCCCGCTAGCAGGAATGATGAGCATTGAACTATAAGTTTAAGTAAGGAGATACTCAGCGTACATCCCCGCACCCGCGCTTAGCAGGCCGGGGAAGAAGTATTAAAGTCTTTGAAGTTGGAACAATAATATGCCTTGTTGCAAAAACAGTGGAAGTGATCACAATTGGCCCTTGTATGTACAACAGGTAAGGTAGCACTAAGAGTACTGGGTATCGCTTGCCAAGTATGTAAAGCAGGTTTGTTCACTGTGGGCGCAACAATTGATGTTGAATAGCAAAGGTACAATTTACATTATACTGAAAAGTTAAAATGCCTGTTGTACTAGTTGTTGTGCTATCCTATCTTGAAATTGAAATCACGGCAATGTTACCGCGGCCGCCGGCCACCACTACCAAACTACCGTTTCTCGCTTTTTTCACCACATGAGATTGTTTTTCATCGGATAGGGGCTGCCAGGTGTTGCCATTATCGTTGGAGATGTAGATGCCTGTGGGGCCTGCTGCAAGCAGTGTATTGTTACCGACTGCAGCAAGGCATTCCCTGTATCCTCTTGTTGTGACTGCAGGAGCTTGCCAGGTTTTGCCGGCATTGCGGGTGTAAAATAAATTAGCAGTGCTGAGCGTGTCGCGCTTGTAGTCGCCGCCTGCTATGAGCCAGTGTGTTTTGCTTAGTCTGAGAAACGAAAATATGCCGGTGGTGCTTTGTCCCTGTAGGATGGGCGTACTGATGTAGCGCCAGCGCTTGCCGCCATTAGCGGTGACCAGCAGGCGCGATGCTGTGCCACCGGTAGCTATTATCAGTTCATGGGGCGCCGTGTATTTGATGCAAGTACCACTGGCGGCAAATGAGGCTTCACCTTCGCTAAGCAGTGGCCTAGACCCTACCGGCATATCCTTCCATGTTTGTCCGCCATCGGTGGTGGACATCAGTACCATGCGGCCATTTACCGGGTCGCCATAGATGACCCCGTGCTTGCTGTCGCAGAAATCGATGCCATCGAAGAAGATAGCGGTGTCAATTGTTTCGTAAACTTTTTGCCAGGTATGCCCGCCATCGGCGGTGGTAAGAATCGCTGCCGGTGTGCTGGTGCTGGCTATTATTGCATGCTGTGCATCGAATGCATGTAGGCTGCGGAATTCGCTTTTCTCGTAGCCCTTGACCTGCGTATACGACCACTGCCTGCCGCCATCGTTGCTGCGGCCCACCCACCCTTTACTGCCGCTGACCCAAGCCACAGAATCATCGACCACGGACAGGCCGCGAAATGATGCGTCGGTTTGTGGAGTGATGTTGTGGATGGTGACTTGCTGCGCTTGTGCAGGTACGGATAACAGCAGCATTGCGACTAGCATACATCTAAGCATACGCGGTTATCTTCTTCTCATTGATGCTAAGAAATAGAGCAGGCTGGCTACCAGGAATATGATATTGACTACACGAGCGAATGGGGGTGCGCCTTCGGGCCACAGCTGCCCGAGGAGTACAACTGTGTTGAGGATGATCAGTATGATGAGTATTGGCTTGCTTTTCATGGTGGGTGATTTGGGATAAATATAGAGAAATATTAGAGAAAGCCCCTCCCGGTTTCCCCCAATGGGAGCAGATGTTGTTACACAGCACTCAGGGCACCGTGCGCGAGAAACCCCGGCCTTGAAGGGCGGCGGTTTCCTATAGCAATCAATATACGCTCTGAGCGCAGGAGAACCGATGAGGGCGGTTAAAGCGTTCGCTCGGAAGGGCGTACAGGACACCCCTGACCATGCGCGAGGAACCCCGGCCCTGAAGGGAGGTGGCCTCCCATAGCCCTAAATGTTCACCGTGAATTTGCGGCATTGCCCAACGCAAAAAAATCCCCTATCCTTCGATGAAAAGCTCAGGATTAGGGAAGTGGCTTTCCGTAGCACTCAATGTCCGCTCTGAGCTGTAACACACCCTAGCAAGAACCCGTTAACGCGTCTGACGCCGTAAAGGCGTGCTGACGCTACCTGCTGCTGGAAGTACAAGTCCCTACTCATCCGCATTATCTATCCGCTCTATTTTGGTAATTCCCTCCAGCGCGCCGAGGCGGTTGCAGAAGTTGTTGAGCTCTTCGCGGTCGTGGACGAATATCATTATGGTGCCTTCGAATATGCCGTCTTTGGAGTCGAGGCTGAGAGAGCGCATGTTCAGCTTTAGTTCGCCAGAGATGATGTTGGTGATCTTCTGTATCACGCCTACATCGTCGAGGCCGGTGATGCGCACGCCGGCGAGGAATGATATTTCTTTGTTCTTCGCCCACTTGGTCTTCACTATCCTGTGGCCGTAGTTGGCCAGTAGCTGGGCTGCATTAGGGCAGTCGGTCCGGTGTATCTTCAGGCCTTCACCTGATGTTACGAAGCCAAATACATCATCTCCGGGTATTGGCTGGCAGCACTGAGCCAGCTTGTACAATATCTTATCAGACCGCTCGCCAAATATGATCAGCTCGGCACCTTTTGCGGGCTTGTTTTTCAGCGTGTCCTCTTCCGATGCGTGCTTGGTATCATTCTTCAGCTCGCGGCCGGGATGCATCATTTTGTCGCCATAGACGTTGAATGTCTTCAGCTCTTTGAGGTCTATGCTGCCTACCGCTATAGCATAGTACAGATCGAGCGGGGACGACTTTTTAAAATGGTGCTGCAGCTCGTTCAGGTTGTGCTGCGACATGGGCAGGTTCATATTGTCGAGCTTGCGCTTCAGCGCATCCTTGCCACCCTCTGCTATTTTGCGCTTGTCTTCTTTAAGGTAATATTTTACGCGCGACTTAGCCTTGGCAGTGACCAGGAAGCTGAGCCAGTCTTCAGAAGGCGATTGCTTGGAAGATGTGATCACCTCCACCTGGTCGCCACTGTTTATCTGGTGGCTCAGCGGCACCAGCCGGTAATTTACTTTTGCCCCTATGCAGCGCATGCCCAGCTGAGTGTGAATATCGAATGCGAAGTCGAGTGCGGTAGCGCCTTTGGGCAATATGCGCATGTCTCCCTTGGGCGTGTACACATATATCTCCTCGGTAAACAGATCGAGCTTGAAATCCTCGATAAAGTCCATGGTGTCCGTATCCGGGTTGCTCAGTATGTCGCGCAGGTGATGCAGGAAGGCATCCAGCTTGCTTTCGGGCGAGTTTGTTGCACCTTCTTTATACTTCCAGTGTGCGGCGAGGCCTTTCTCTGCTATCTCGTTCATCCGCTCAGTGCGTATCTGCACCTCCACCCAGCGGCCTCCCGGGCCCATCACCGTAGTGTGCAGGGCCTCGTAGCCGTTGCCCTTGGGCACACTTATCCAGTCGCGCAGCCGCTCAGGGCTGGGGTGGTAAAAGTTGGTGATGATGGAGTATACTTTCCAGCAATCCTCCTTCTCCCGCTCAGAGCCGCACTGCAGGATAACGCGGATGGCAAACAGATCGTACACCTCATCGAAGGTGACGTGCTTTTTGCGCATCTTGTTCCAGATGGAGTGTATCGCTTTGGGCCTGCCATATATCTCGAACTTAAACCCATTACTAACCAACTCCTCTTTAATAGGCTTTATGAACTCGTTTATATACTTTGTACGCTCACGTTTGGTGTCTTTGAGGCCCGTCGATATTTCGCCATAGATCTCGGGCTGGGTATACTTCAGCGCCAGGTCTTCCATCTCTGACTTGATCTCGTAAAGGCCCAGCCTGTGGGCAAGTGGCGAGTATATGTAAGTTGTTTCAGAAGATATTTTCAGCTGCTTATCGCGGCTCATGCTCTCGAGCGTGCGCATGTTGTGCAGCCTGTCGGCAAGCTTTATCAGGATGACGCGCGGGTCATCGGCCAGTGTCAGCAGTATCTTCCTGAAGTTCTCGGCCTGTACGGTAGTATCCGCTTTGATGTCTACTACGTTAGATATCTTGGTAAGTCCGTCTATTATCTTGGCTATGTAGGTGTTGAACTCGCGGCTTATGTCTTCCAGAGTTATTTCGGTATCCTCTACAGTATCATGCAGCAGGGCACAGATGGCCGAGGTGACGCCCAGTCCTATCTCCTCCACAACTATACGCGCAACTGCCAACGGATGCAGTATGTATGGCTCACCGCTCTTCCGGCGCATATCTTTGTGCGCTTCTACAGATATCTCGAAGGCGTGCCTCAGGAGGGCCTTGTCCCCCTTCTTGAGGCTCTGCTTCAGCGCGCGCAGGAGTGCCCTGTATTCGCGGAGTATCAGCTTCTTTTCTTCCTCGTCGCTCTTATTGTAAACTTCCTGTTTAAAGACTTCCATGTTCAGCATGTACCTGTATGTCAACTAATTTACGATAAATATACGAGCCAGAAGTGTAGATGTTGTTAAATCCGGGGTATAAGCAACGGAGCCTGGTAATAGGCCAGACCCGGGTTAGTGCCGTGCTCATTGAACAGGTGTCCCACATTTCAGGGGTGTGGCACACCTGCCCGGAATATTATACCGTGCAAACCGGTTGAGTGTAACAGGTGTCCCACACCTCGAAGGTGTGGGACACCTGGCCCGGAGTATTCTGCAATGCAAAACCAATGGAGTGTAACAGGTGTGACACAGCTCGAAGGTATTGGACACGCCTTTAGCTCTTGTATAACCGCCTCAGGTATATCCTGTGCTGCTCCTTTGGTGGAAACACCGGATACATAAAGGAGTACGGCACCCTTCAGTGCAGTGCCAGGCGCCTGCGCGCGCGTGCCCTTACTTCTACAATGCCCTGGAAAAAATAGACTTTGCCATTACCCAAGTTGCGGCAGCGGGTGCGGGTACGCAGCTTTTCCAGCTTTTGGTATAGCTCGCCATCCTCGGTCTCGAAGCATTGATTAACGCTCAGGTCATCGACCAGCTTAAAACCCGGTTTGTGCTCATCGTACTTATAAAGCGACTTATACAGCTGGGCATCGGTGCAGGTGCTTGCAGAGGGGTTGTGGAGATATGCGAACAGCGCCTTCTCCACATCGGCAGGGAAGTAGCGCTTACCCATGAACGGGATAAGAATATGGCGAAACTGGGTCTTCCACTCCTTGCCGTGCGGGGCTACCCTATTGCCGAAGTGCTCAAAAGTATACAGGTGCGCCAGCTCGTGCAGCAAGGTTATGAGGAAGCTATAGGGATTGAGCGTGGCATTGATGCTGATGCGGTGATACTTTGTATCCGCATATGGGTGGCGATAGTCGCCAAGCACGCTTTTGCGCTCGTGTGTGAGTGTAAGATGTATCGTATGCGACCTGAAGAAAGGCGCTATTTGCTCAAATGTACCGTGGGGTAAAAATTGTTCCAGAAATGATATGGACGTTTCCTGCTTTTTCATACCTCTATTCTCTTGCTAATTTTGACAGTAACCATGTTTCTACAGCGGTATACACTGCATATATTCCAAACAATACAAAGACAGATGGCTTGTGTATATGAGCGCGGTTGAGCAGCACATATACCAGTATGGATACCATGCACACCATAAGCTTAAGGAAGGATGCGCTATATACGCCGCGCACAAAGGCTTCGGGCCTGCTATCCATTTGTTTCCTTACTATGAGATAGGAGCTTAAAGATAACAGGGCCATAAGGCCGTTAGCGGTCTCCAGGGCAACGAAGTGGTATGCGGGCGCATACGTTCTCAGGGCATAGAATGCAACTGTGAGCACTACGAAAATGGCCACTATGATTATCGTAAACTTCTTCTTCATTTTTTGGTCTTGTTTAGCTCTCTCATCAGCTGCCACATGGCGACAACTAATGAAAGCAAGGGAAATAAAATCACGAATACCGGTACGGTCCAGTTGAGCTTGCTATCTATTTTGTAGCCCGCCCATACGGCAATAAGCATCATTACCATCCATTGGGTGGCAAGGCCTGCATAACGCATCATACTTCCGGGTTGTTGCCTCGACGACATACCAGTGCAATTTTAATTACGCTTGTTGTTAAGTAGGAAAGAAATGGGACCTCAAATTTATCTATTCCTTTGAAATAAAGAAGCATCGAAAAAAATTAAAAGTGTTTTGTTAATTTACCCCCTGCCATGGGTATATAGATTTACTTTTTTGCCTATTTTTGAATGCTTGCGCTTTAATCACCTTAAGGCTAATTGCTATATAATAATATTATAGTAATCGCGTTTATTAGTAAGAAAAGATACCGGCTTGAATTTCAGATTATTTTTAATATTAATATTAAGTGCTTTTTTCTCCAGTACCGGCGTTGCTATAGCCCAGTCTAAAGCGGCGACAAGGGCTGCTGACAGCGCCCGCGATGCGCGTGCGCACATAGCAGACAGCATGCGCGCGGCAAGGGCTCATGCGACTGATAGCATGAAGCTGGCGAGGCAGTCGAAAACTGATAGCATACAGGCGGTGCGCAAGCATAAGGCCGACAGTGCAGCTGCGCTGGTAAAATATAAAAACAGCAAAAAATATAAGGACAGCGTAGCTAAGGCGCGCACGGCGAAGACGGAGGCCGCAAAAAGCGGCCGCGATGCCCGTATGGACTCGCTGGCGGCGGCCCGCCTGCACAGTACAGACAGCATAGCACTTACCCGGCGAACACGCACCGACAGCATCAAAACAATGCAAAAGCGCCGGACCGACAGCCTGGCAAGCGTGAAAAAGTATAAAGCCAGCAAGCGGTATACGGATAGTGTAACTATAGTGAAGAACAACCGCACCGACAGTGTAAAGGCGGTGCAGAAAGAATACCGGGATAGTGTGGCAACGGTGCGGAAGAAATCGATGGATAGTGCCAAGACTGTGCGGAAACATAGTACCGACAGCATGAAGACCGTGCGCACCAAGTACATGGATAGCGTAAAGATTGTACGCAAGACCCGCACAGATAGCATGGCCAAAAAGAAGGCCGAAAAGGAAAAGCTGGTGAAGGCGAAGGAAAAAAAGAAAGAAGACCTTACGAAGCTGAAACTGGAGCTGAAGATAAAGCAGAAGCGGGAGCAGTGGAGTAATAAGAACATGCTGAAAAAGAAGTGGACGCCCGTGCGCAGCCTTACGCAAAACGCCTTTACCCACTTCAATTACTACTACAACGCCAACAAGAAGATGGAGGAGGCGGAGCTGAATATGCGGCGCGCTCCCCGCGAAAGCTACGATTCGCTAATAAGCCTGTTCCCCTTTGACCCTAACAGGGACTCATCGCTGCTGGCGGCTGATATGGATAGTATTATCCATAAAGTATCGGTGGGTATACAGATACATGACCCGAGGGTGAAGTGGTCGAGTGATATGTACCTGATACTGGGCCAGGCGTACTATTATAAAGGCAGCTATGAGCGTGCCTCGGTAGCGTTTCGGTATATCATAGCTACCGACCAGGAAGAAAAGAAGAAGGATGCAGCGAAGCATGGCTACAAAAGCAGCGGGTCATCTATAGTGGAAGACGACAAAAAATCCGTGCTGTCGTTCATGCAGCATAAGTCGGTACACAACGAGGCTATACTGTGGCTGTCGCGCACCTATACTACCATGAACCAAGTGGAGAATGCGGAGTCGATACTGTCGCTGCTTGAATCTGACGCTAAGCTGCCAAAAGAGCTTAAGGGCAGGCTGGCTATTGAAAAAGCATTTGCCTACCTAGCCGAGGATAACCGCCCGGCAGCATCTACCCAGCTGACCATAGCTGCGGACGATAACACCCTGCCCGACTGGCTGCGCCAGCGTGCTGCATACCTTAACGGGCAACTACTGCAGGAGATGAAGAGCCATACCGAGGCAGCGCAAAGCTTTGATGCAGTGCTGGACTACTACCCTAAAATAGAAATGGATTTTTACGCACGTAAGAATGCGGCGTTTAACAGGCTGATGGCCGGCGAGAGCTCGCATGACGCGATGGTGTCATTGAAGAAGATACTTAACGACGGCAAGTATTCGAACTATTACGACCAGATATACTATGTGCTCGGACAGCTGGCGGTGAAGGCCAATATGCCTACCGATGCTATTACCTACTTCAGTAAAAGTGCAGCCACGCCTAAAGCCTCAAAGCGCCAGAAAGCGCAGTCGTTTGTGGCCCTTGGCGATGCATATTATTCGCAGGCCATGTATCCTTATGCTAAAAAATCGTATGATAGTGCAGCTAAGTATTCTATAGCTTCATCGAAGGATGCAGCAGTACTGGCCGCCCTGCAAAAGAGCAAAGTACTTGCTGATATATCGGCTCCGCTGAAAACGATACACGACCAGGATAGCCTGCTGGCACTGGCGGCAATGAGCAGGAAAGAGCAGTTGTCTGTGGTGCGCGGGCACCTTCGCCAACTGGAGAAGGCACGCCAGGATAGTGTACTGAATGCTGAGGCCGGTGGCACAGCTAAGGAACCGGAAGTGGAGCTGGCAGGGCCCGATGTGAGCTCGTGGTATTTCTCCAACCCGGTGCAGGTGCAGCAGGGATCATTTGAATTCAAGCGCAAGTGGGGCACCAGGAAGCTGGCAGATAACTGGCGGAGGGCGTCCGCAATATCGTTTGTAAACACTAGCGCAGCTACCGAGGAAGATGGTGATGAAGCTGAAGCTACAGGTAAGGACAATGCACTGACCGAGGAAAGCCTGATGGCCAAAATACCTAATACTCAGGCGCAAAAAGATGCAGCACTGAAGTCTGTGCACAAGGCATACATAGCGCTGGCTAAGGCCTATGTAAAGCAGCTGGAGGATTATGCCCGCGCCACGAGCACGCTGGATACGCTTAACAGGCGCTCCCCGGCCCATACGCAGAAAGAAGAAGAGCTATACCTGCGCTACCAGATAGCGGTGAAGCAGAATAACCTGGACAAAGCACAGGCTTATGGCAAAGAGCTGCTCGACAAATTTCCGAGCTCACCGTATGCATCGCTGCTGCGCCCTGCGAGTGAGGCCGGCCCCTCAGGGGAAGGCACTAAAGTGGTGGCAGACTACTACGACGACACATATAAGCTGCTGATGCAGCACCAGTATACAGAAGTGCTGATGCGGGCATCGTATGCAAAGAAGCAATACAATCATCCCACTTATAACAAGCGGTTCGAGATAGTTGAAGCATCTGCTAACGCGGCTATGGGCAACTATGATAAAGCAGATACTATAATCACCTCATTTATGCGCAGCTATCCCGGTGATACGCTTACTGCCTGGGCTGGGAATGTAAAGGAATATGTGAAGCAGGTAAGAGCGAATGGCGGCAAGCCGCTATGGTATAAAGAAGGCCCTGCGGGCACTACGTCTTCATCAACGGCTAAAACTGATGCCGCCGCTGATGCACCACCAGCGCCACCAAAGCCTGTTGTACCAACGCGCCCTACAGAAGTGCCGTATGGTTATGCCTACCAGGCCGACAGCCCGCACTACGCCATCATTGTATTGCCCGGCCTCGACTCCAGGACAGCTGACCTTAAAAAGGGTATCAGGGCATTTGACTCATCAAAGTACAAAGCAGCTAACCTCGACATCTTTATCGACTTCTATGATGCTACTGAAGGTGTGATCGTGGTAAAGCCATTTGGCAATGCGGCCCTCGCCAAAAGCTACCTGGCCGATCTAAATGCCTCTACTGCCCTAAAAAGCTTTGGCGCAGGTGAAGTAAAAGTGCTGACCATCAGCGCACCTAACTACCGTAAAATGTTTTACGAAAAGAACATACAGCCTTACTTCGGGTTTTATGAGAGTAATTATAAGTAAGGTGGTAGCTAAAGGCTAATACGAAACTCTGCAGAGCCTGGCAGGAAATACTTACCTTTGCCGTTAGTAACGTGTTCCTGTATTATGATTTTATCTTTTGGATCAAAAGAAACAGAGAAGATTTGGAACGGTCAGCGCATCAGTAAACTGCCAAATGAGATCCAACAGATCGGTCGCCGTAAATTGAGAATGCTGAACAACTCTCAAAACATTGGTGACCTTACTATCCCTCCTTCAAATCGCCTGGAGAAAATGTTGGGTAGTATGAAAGCGTTTTACTCGATACGTATTAATGATCAATGGAGGATAATATTTCAATGGCAAAATGGAAATGCAACAGAAGTAACGATTACTGACTATCACTAAAGTAACCTGGCATATGAGTAAACTAAAGAACATTCACCCCGGAGAAATACTGAAAGCAGAGTTTTTAGATGAACTCGGCATTTCGGCATATAGGCTGGCGAAGGACACAGGTATACCGCAAACGCGGGTGTCTGAGATAATAAAAGGTGTAAGAAGAATAACGGCTGATACTGCATTAAGGTTGTCTAAATATTTTGGTACCACGCCGAAGTTCTGGCTGGGACTGCAGGATGATTTTGACCTGGAAGAGGAGAAAACCGCCAAACAAACTGAGCTTAACGCTATAAAACATTACGCAGCCAAGGCCGCATAGTACCTCAACCGGCCTCGCAAAAGACTACCTCACCCCCACTGCCAACCCTACATAATAATTAACCCCCGGTGCAGCATTATAATACCTGCCGCCTGCAGCGTTAATATCGTTGCCAAGGCTATATTTTTCATTGAGCAGGTTGTTGACGCCGGCAAAGATGTCGGCAGTTATGTGCTTGTATGAGCGCTTCAATCCCAGCTTTATATCTGCTATGTGGTAGTCACCGGCATAGGTGGTGTTGGCATCGCTGAGCGGTATTTTGCTGCTGTAGAACCATGTGAGGTTGAGATAAAATCCTAGTGGAGAACCTGCATCTAGCCCCGCAGCCACCGTATGCGGCGCTACGCCGGGCAGGCGGTTGCCGGAATAATTGGTGGTGAGCTGTGTGTAATCGCCGTACCGAAAATTATAACCTGTGTAGCTGGCCCATATGCCGGACAGGTAAAAATGTTTTTCGCGTTTCCACCCGGTGTAAGCCAGTGTGCCTTCAAACCCATACTGGCGTGTGGCGCCGGCATTGATGTAAGTGTCGCCGCCGGCAGAGTCGCGGCGGAGTGCTATGGCATTAGTGAGCCCGAAGTAAAATAGGCTTGCGTCGTAGCTGATATGCCTGTTAAATAGTGTGCCTTTCATTCCTATTTCATAGTTGCGGCCTGCTTCTGACTGCAATGCCAGGTTTAGCGCGCTGCCTGTCGGTAAAAGCTCGCCTGTGGTGGGTGGTGAAAAGCCATCGGCAATATTAAGGTAGTAGTAACTGCTGCCTGCGAAGTTGTAAGAAAGGGCCAGCCGTGGGGAGACCTGTAAAGGGTATTTGCGATTATATTCGCGATATGTACCGTAAAGTTGCTTTATGCCTGTAACAAATTCGTTCACGCTGAGGCCGCCTTCCACCAGCCAGTTATTTATAGTGAGCGTAGCCTGCGCGAAACCGAACAGCTGCGTACTTTCTACCTCATCATCGCTCTGCAGCGCGCCGGGTATGCCGGCGTTGTTGGCGTAGGTACGGGAAAGCACCCAGCCGCGTTGCGCCTCAGCTCCTGCCAGTAGCCGCAGTCCGTAGCACGCCGGTACATCGTACCTGAAGGTAGTGCGCCCGCCAAAGTGCGGCTCGCTGTTGCGGCCATAGTTGCGGATGGCAGGATTGATAAGCCGCGTATAGCTGCCGTATGCCGATGTAGTATTATAAACTCCGAGGCCAAGGTCGAAAGCGGATTCGAACCCGGCAAGAAAGTTGTCTTGTGCTATCTGAGCACGGTTTTCAACCGCGCCGGGCAGTGTTGCTGTTGCTGGCCGCGCCTGCCGGGCATCAGCATTGTATTCGGCGAGGGTTAGTGCGCCGGGCGTCTGGTAAGTAAGGCTATTGTAAAGGAAATGTGTTTTCAGCTGTCCCTTACGGCTGAGGCGCGTACTGCCATCCCACGCCACCGCGTCGCGCCTCATAGCCGACTGCGCACGGTAGCCATCGGACGCGGTATGCTGATAGGTTACGGTATTCCAGGTTTCTTTCTCCCCGAAGGTGAGGGTGCCGGCTACATTTACCAGGCCATAGCTGCCCATTTGATACAATGCCGATGCTGCATTAGCATGTTCTTCAGGCATGCTGCTGACCAGCAACACTCCCCCCGTGCCGGCCCCATAGATGCTGCCGGCCGGCCCCTTGATCACCTGCAGCGAGCTGATATTGAAATACCCCAGCTGGTTGAAGTAAGTGAAGCCGCCGGGATCTGTAAGTGGAATGCCGTTGTAATAGACCTTTACATTGCGCACGCCGAACGGTGCGCGCAGAGCACTGCCGCGTATACTGAGCCTGTAGCTGCCTGGTGAGCGCTCCTCCATGCGCACACCAGGTGTGGCGTTGAGCGCCTGCAATACGGAGGTATTGCTATAGCGCCCCAGCTGCTGCCGGCTTACAGTATTCACCGCTGCAGGCACACTGATGTGCGCGCGCTTATAACCATAAGCGGTAACTGTGGCAGCGGGCAGTGGGTGAGGCGCTGTTGCTGCAGTATCGATTGCAGTAAGGCTATCGCTTTGGGCGAGCGCAGTTAGCGGAAGGGCAAGCAGCAGGCAAGCCATAATATGCTTCAAATGGAAAATTGTGTTATTCGGAGAGGAGGGCATAAAAATCATTCCGAATGTAATATAAAAAACAAACAGCACTGGTGCCGCACCCGGCATTTGGGAGACACTAAGTTTTTAGGGGGATTTATGGTTACAACAATATGCCTTACATTTGAGTCCTCATTTTTTAAATACATACACATGCAAGCCTGGATCGATTATCAATCCCAAAATAAAGACCGTTTTCTCGATGAGCTGCTGGAGCTCCTGCGTATACCCTCAGTAAGTGCCGATAGCAAGTATAAGGGCGATGTAGCCCGGTGCGCCGATGTCGTAAAGGACCACATGCTCAAAGCCGGCTGCGACCACGCGGAAGTATGCCCCACTGCCGGCCACCCAATAGTCTATGGCGAAAAAATCATAGACCCGAAGTTGCCCACCGTGCTGGTATATGGCCACTACGATGTGCAGCCTGCAGATCCGCTGGAGCTGTGGACCAGCGGCCCTTTTGAGCCTGTAATAAAAGATGGTAAGATATACGCCCGCGGCGCCTGCGACGATAAGGGCCAGATGTTCATGCACATAAAGGCGCTGGAAGTAATGGTGAAGACCAATACCCTGCCCTGCAATGTGAAAGTGATGATAGAAGGCGAAGAAGAAGTAGGCTCTAATAACCTGGGCAAATTTCTCGAAGACAATAAAGAAAAGCTGAAGGCCGATATAGTGCTGGTATCTGATACCTCTATGATCAGCATGGAGCACCCATCTATAGAGAGCGGGCTGCGCGGCCTCTCTTATATGGAAGTAGAAGTAACAGGCCCTAACCGCGACCTGCATAGCGGGGTATATGGTGGCGCTGTGGCTAACCCGGCTACCATACTTTGCAAGATGATAGCATCGCTGCACGATGAGCATAACCACATCACCATCCCCGGCTTTTACGATGGCGTGCAGGAGCTTAGCGAAGCAGAGCGCAATGCGATAAACAGCGCACCATTCGACCTCAACGAGTATAAGAGCGAGCTTGGTGTAAAGGAAATATGGGGCGAAAAAGGCTATACCACGCTTGAGCGCACCGGCATACGCCCTACACTGGAAGTGAACGGTATATGGGGTGGCTACACCGGCGAAGGCGCCAAGACCGTGCTGCCATCAAAGGCGTTTGCCAAGATATCTATGCGCCTGGTGCCCAACCAGAAATCTGACGATATATCGAACCTGTTCAAGAAGCACTTTGAGCATATAGCGCCACCCGGGGTTACCGTGAAGGTATCGGCACATCATGGTGGTGAAGCGGTGGTTACGCCCACCGACTCCCCTGCTTACAAGGCGGCTGCTAAGGCTATACAGACCACCTTTGGCAAAGACCCTATACCTACACGCGGCGGCGGCAGCATACCTATAGTAGCACTGTTCGAGAAAACGCTGGGATTGAAGACGGTGCTGCTGGGCTTTGGGCTGGATAATGACAACATACACTCCCCCAACGAAAAATTTGATGTAGCTAACTTCTACAAAGGCATCGAAACAATACCATACTTCCACAAGTACTTTGCAGAAGGAGGAAAATAGAACGATTTGTAATCACACATAGCAAGGCAATATGGTTCGCACCGTATTGCCTTTTGCTATTTTAAGAGTATAAATTTTTTTAGTAACCAGTATTGTGCACGTTATTGGCCTTAGTGCCTGTATCGTTGACGTTGCTCCTGTTCGAGTCTGCGTTCTGGTCGTTTGCCGGGTTATTGCCGCCATATGTGGCAGGTGCAGTGCCGTTGACATTGGTTGAGTCTATCGGTGTGCTTGAGCCGTGGTCTCCACCGGTGTTGGAGCAGGAGGATAAAGCACAGATCGCTATGGCGACAATTGCAAAACGTAAATTTCTCATAAACATGGTTTTGTAAACCTTGCATAAAGATTGTGCCGCAACCTATTAGTGCGTGTCGAGCACGTCTTCAATATCTTCGTCTCCCTCCAGGTTATCCATCTGGTCCATAACGTGGGGGTAGCGCCAGCGCACACGCTTGGACATAGGTTTGACCGTAAATTTTTTAGGGTTTGGCAGGCACGAGATGATCATTGCCGCCTCTGCCCGGCTGAGGTCTTTGGCGTGCTTGTGGAAGTATGCCTGCGATGCCGCCTCAATACCAAAGATGCCGGGCCCCATCTCTATCACATTGAGATATACCTCCAGTATGCGTTCCTTGCCCCACGCCAACTCTATGAGCCACGTAAAGTAAAACTCAGGGACCTTACGCACATACCTGCCCCACCCGCTGCCCTGCCACAGGAACACATTTTTAGCCGTCTGCTGGCTTATAGTGCTGGCACCGCCACCCCTTATCTTCGCCTTGCGGCGTTTTTTTGTGGGCGCATTCATACTCTTGTCTATAGCCTTCCAGTCGAAGCCATCATGCTCGGCAAACAGCTGGTCTTCGCTGCCTATGGCGGCCAGCTTCACATTGCGCGATATCTCGGTCCAGTTTACATAGTCGCGCTTGAGGCCGTAGCCGGTGAATGCAGCCCCCAGCTGCGTCATAGTTACTGGCGGCATCACCCACCGGCACATCACCAGGTAAGCCAGCGACGATATGAATAATACCAATATGGTCCGTAGCAGGTAATTAAAAAATCTATTGCCCGCCGGCGCGCTTTTCTTAGCCATTACAGCCGTAAAAATAGAACATTATAGTCCATTTACACATCGGCAAATTCTATACTTGCACAATACCTGCCAAAGCTTTACTTTTGTTGCAGCATTAAATAAATAAAGGAATAACTCATGAGTCACGATACACACCACAGCCATTCTAAAGAGAACAAAACCGTCATTTCTTTTAAAAATTCGTTTTGGCTTGTAGTAATTATAGTGGGGCTTTTTGTAGCTGCGCTCAATTTTATACAGGCCCAAAGCGGCACTGAAGGAGCACACGGCACCCATGATGCCCGCCAGGACGGCGCCCACGGCAAGCTGATGATGGAAAGCAATGCTGGCCACACCGGTTCAAAATCGGACATACACCAACCTGAAGCTGAGCAGGCCACCGAAGCAAACGGAGCTGCCACACACGAAGCCGGTGTACCTGATACAGCTGCTGCGCACCACCCTGCACACTAATACCCTAAACCGCAAGAATGCTACCTGCTGATGTGATCGTTGTGACCGGTGCCGCCGGATTTATCGGCAGCTACCTTACCGGTTACCTCAACAGCCTCGGCTTTAATGATCTTGTGCTCGTTGATGACTTTTCTTCTGAGATGAAGTCGGCCAATCTTGCCCTGAAGAAGTATACCCACAAGGTGCACCGCGACCAGTTCTTCGAATGGTTTGCCGCGCATCCCGGTGTGGTAAAGTATGTGTTTCACCTGGGTGCGCGCACAGATACCACCGAGATGGATTATGCGATACACAAGCGCCTCAACCTCGACTATTCCAAACAAATATGGGAGCTGTGTACCCAGCACAACATACCGCTTGTGTATGCATCATCTGCCGCCACCTATGGCAATGGCGAGCACGGCTATACCGATAGCCATACTGTAGTCGAGCAATTACAGCCGCTCAATCCTTATGGTGTATCTAAGAACGAATTTGATAAATGGGCGCTGCTGCAAACCAGTGCGCCACCCTTCTGGGCGGGCCTTAAATTTTTCAATGTTTTCGGTCCCAATGAATATCATAAAGGCCGCATGGCATCGGTGATATTCCACGCCTTCAACCAGGTAAAGGGCAAGGGCGAAGTAAAACTGTTTCGCTCGCACAACCCCAATTATAAAGACGGGGAGCAGATACGCGACTTCATCTATGTAAAAAACGTGGTGCAGATATGCGAGTGGCTGATGCAACACCAGCCCGCCAGCGGACTATATAATACCGGCACGGGCGAAGCACGGACGTTCAAAGACCTGGTAAAGGCGATATTCCACACTTTGGAGCTACCCGAAAAAATAGTGTTTGTTGACACCCCACTCGACATTCGCGACAAGTACCAATACTACACCGAAGCCGATATGGCAAAGCTCCGCGCCGCCGGCTACGACAAGCCATTCTATTCTCTCGAAGATGGCGTGCAGGAATATGTGAGCGAGTATTTGCTGGTGAATAAGTATGCGTAGCCCATCCCCTTGTTTGTAGAATTTCTAGTGAAGCAATCTATCCGCAACATTTCCATATATCTTGGTTGGGTGTTCACATGCGCATCTGCACTTTTCGGTATTGTTTTGTTAGCCATACCTTTTACGGGCAGGAACGTTATCATCTTAGAGGCAACCTTTATTCTTGCAGCAGTTGCTGCACGGGCAATCGTTTATATTCTAAGCGATAAGAGCAGTAATGTCATTTAGCAGGGACTGTTTTTCGAAGTTGAACAGTTCGCATTTTGCGTATTTTTGCATTTCATTACGTGGAAATGCAACCAACTCCTTACAAAGTAATCAAAACAAAAAAGCAGTATTACGACTATTGTAAGCTGCTCGAAGAGTTTGTAACCCGCAAGCAAAAGACAAAGGAGGAGAAAGATGTGATAGAACTGCTCACCCTGCTTATAGAAAAGTGGGATGAGGCACACAACACATTTACAGATGCAGATCCGGTACAGCTCATAAAATACCTTATGGAGTTAAACCGTCTAAAGTCTGTAGCCCTCGCGGCAGAACTGGGCGTAAGCAAAAGCCTTTTCTCTGACATACTCAATTACCGCCGCGGACTGTCTAAAGATGTCATACGCAAGCTCTCTGAAAAATTCACCATCTCGCAAGAAACCTTCAACAGGCCATACAAACTTGTGTCTGCCCTAAACGTGCATCTCAAAGACGCCAGCGTCATGAATACCCGAAAAACACTTCCCGCCGCCTAGCCTACCTCACCACCGTAAACTTACTGTAATACTTATTCACCCCATTCTGCACCAGGCATATGTATAGCCCCGATGGCAGGCCATCGACAGGTATCTGCACATGGTTGTAGTTGGCCGATACACGCTGCGTATGGAATCTGCGCCCCTCAACATTCACCACACTTATCTCCACGTCCGTTCCTAACATGCCATCCCACGATACGTTGATCACACTGTTAGCGGGGTTAGGATATACCAGCACTTTGGCTGCCTGGCTTACCACTGGCGGCACATCGGCAGTATATAGCTTACGCTTGTAAAACTCCAGCCCACCTTTATCGTTGCCTACTATCATAGTAAGCTGGCCACTGTTATCTACATCGCCTATGGTGAGTGCGGTGCGGTGATCGCCATATATGCCGTAATACTGGCTTGGATGCAGGTACATGCTATACATGGTGTCTATGTATGAGTACTTGTCTGTAACTAGCGTATAAGTAGCCGTAGTATCGCCACTTTGGAAGCCGGTAAACTGGGAGATAAGCCCCGAGTTGCTACCCATAAGCAGGTAGTCTTGCCCGGAGCTGTCAATGCGGCCTATGAATGGGGTGCTGTAGTTGCCGATCACCTTCAGCGGATCTACGCGGGCATCGCCAAGTGTAGTATTGATAAGGCGCAGCTTCAGGCTGCCAGCAGTTGTTGCCACATTACGGTAATAGTGTAGGTAGCCAAACAGCCCGCCTATTATAAGATCCTTCTTGCCGTCCCTGTCTATATCGTAGATAAATGGCGCTGCATTGCCGTCTACGTTTATAACCGCGCCGGTCTCATCGGTCATTGCCACTTGCATCAGCTGCCAATCGGGCTGCACATTATCTGCGCCAGCTATATTCTTGAAGTAGCTTAGGGTGCCATCTGTATGCCCTATCAGCATGTCCGACTTACCATCGAAATCTATATCGCCCGTAGCAGGCGCAGCCCCTGCAAAAGCGTGACTGCTCCACCCTGCAAAGTCGGTTGTCTGCAGGGTAAACGCACCATTGCCAGCCGTGCCGGTATTGAGGTATAGCGACAGCCTGCTGCGCAGCTGCCCGCTTGGCTGGCGGTAGCCGTCTGACCCTACAAACAGGTCGAGCTTGCCATCTTTGTTGTAGTCAAATAACATAGGGTACGAGCCGGTGCCGAGGTCTATACTCTTGTCCACCATAAATGAGTCCGACTGAAAACGCCAATCGGGTGTGCCAGGCACTGTGTAGTTTTTATAAAACCACGTTGTCCTGTAGTTCTCAGATGCGTTGCCGGCATTGGGTGCTATCAGCAGGTCGCGCTTGCCATCCTGGTCTATATCTATGTGGTAGGCTGTTGGCCACACCGGTATGTCTATGCGCTTACCGCCTGCCTGCCACATAGTATCCTGCATTATCATGCTGTCGGGCCCGCCGCCCGCCTCTACCCTGCCGTTCTTCAGAAAGGTCATTTCGTTGTACGATACACTGCCATCGAGATAGTCGCAATCGCCATCCATATCCCAGTCGAATACGCGGGGCGTGTTGCCCGAATGTGTTTTCTTTTCGCCGGCCGGCCGCAGGCCTGCATTGCTGCAGGTAACGCCCAGGTCGTGCGTGCGATAAAATCCCTGGTACACCTTGCCCCAGCATTTGTCTTTCAACGCTATCCTTATGCTATCGCAAGGCAGGCCCAGCTCAGCACGCAGGTTCTTATAATAGTAGATGTGACCGCCGGTGATGTAGTAGGAGATAAAGTCGAGATCGCCATCGTTGTCTACATCTGCTATAGCAGGTATGTCTCCGGGGTTCACATAGGCGTTAGAGTGGCCTGCGGTAACATCGTTGTCATAAAAGAGGTCTTTGAAAAAAGTGAAGCACAGCTGGTTTTGCCAGTTGTAATAACCCTTGTATACCCTGTAGCCGTAGCCGCCGCGGTCAAACAGGTCGGCAATGCCATCGCAGTTGTAGTCTTCCAGTACCATGTAGTCATACACTGCAGGGAAGTTGTGCGCATATTGCGGTGCATACCTATAATCGGGGTTGCCCGCCACGCCGTAGTTGAGAAACGTTTTTACCGACGAGTACCGCTCAAAGATCACCAGGTCCTGCTTGCCATCGTGGTTGAGGTCGCACATGTTGTATTGCGGATTATTAAAGCCGCCGGCCCATGCGTGGGTGAGCTGCTTGCTGTAGGCAAACACCTTTACGCTTGAGTCGGGCTGGTAGAATACTGACTGCGCCTGCGCGCGGCCACATACCAGTAACAATAGGGATACAAGTACAAGCGGGGTTGCGGATCTCATGCTAAATATTTTACTTCCTATAAAGTTAATTGAAAGTAATGGAATAACGGTATTTAGTAGGTCATGTATGAAGGCTTGTTGCTCGCAATTAAGCAGCAGTTAAAGTCAGCTCTCGCCCATGCGCAAAGACGTTCACGGCCGTATTGTGCTGGTAAAGCATCATCTCCCCTGCCCTCGCGCAGGCATGAGCAGGCACATCATTAATAGCAATTGGGCATGGTGGCGAATGTTTATAAAGTTAACCGAAGTAAGGCAGGGTTGATGTGTCTGGTGCTAGATTTGTGGGTGTTTGTGGGTGCGATTAATTTGGGGTTAATGTTTGTTCTAGGTGAGGGTGTCAGTACTTGCGATGCAATGCTCTATAGTTTTAAAGAAGAATTTAGGACAATTTTCAGAAGTATTTGTGGAGGATTTGATGTGATTTCATACTTTTAAGTGCGATTACGTTTTAGAATAAGTATCTACAATATATTCTTCAGATCTCCAGCATTAATGTTTTCCAAATGAGTTCTGTTATGTATTTAATGTAGAAAATTGACGAAATATAAAATGAATGATTTTGATAATATAGATAACCAGCTACCTTATAACCCAAGTGATGTTGATATACGACAACAGAAATTTTCTGTTGGCCATATAGTCGAAATGATTGCCCAAAGCGATATCGAGTTATGGCGAGTATTGGACTATCAGCGAAAAAGTACCTCTTGGGACACTAAGCAAAAAAGCCGATTAGTTGAGTCTCTGATTATGCGTATCCCTTTGCCAATATTCTATTTTGATGGAAGCGACAAACCTTGGAAAGTGATAGACGGGCTACACCGTCTGACAAGCTTTTATAGTTTTATGACGCAACCAGGTTTTGAATTGAAAGAGTTGGAATATTTAAAAAATCTTGAAGGTTTGGATTTCTTTAGACTTCCATTTCAATATCGAAGAATTATTGAACAGTCGATAATCGAAGCGTATGTTATCAACCCAGGTACACCTGATAAAGTAAAGCTTAATATTTTTCAAAGAATTAATACTGGCGGAAGTTCATTGAGTCGCCAAGAAATCCGTAATGCTTATTACAGAGGCACTCCTGTCGATTTTATTGATGCATTGGCAAATACAGCTGAGTTTTCAAGCGCCACCAATGGTAAAATACCTCAGTCAAAGATGAGGGACAAGGAGGCTGTATTGCGCTTCTTTTCCTTCTTCAAATACTTAGAGAAATACAACCCTCCTATGGAAAGGTTTCTAGATATTTCAATGGAAAATATAAGCCAGATAGATGAAAAAGAGTTGTATTATATAAAGAATCGCTTTCGGAAGAGTATGTTAAGTTGTAGTATTATTTTTGGAGATAATGCATTTTACATACTAAATGTAAACGGTGAAAGGCAGAGCACAACAATAAATGTCGCGTTATTTGAAGCTTGGGCAGTAAACCTTGCACTTTTAACGGATGAAGCATTGGATATTTTACATGCCAATTGTGATGCTATCGTATATAAGTTTATTATTTTATTGCAAAATGTAGAATTTCACAAGTCATTTTCTTCGAGTACGTCCAGCAAAAAGGCTGTATATACGAGGTTTTCTGCCATTAAAGAATTACTAAACAGTGTCATAAATGCTAGTTGATTTAAATTTGTATCAGTTTAAGAGGTTTAAAAATGAGAATATCGAACTTTCTCAATTAACATTGTTGACTGGTGTGAACGGGATGGGCAAATCGTCCGTTATTCAAGCTCTCATAATCCTCAGACAAAGTTTTGATAGAGGTGAATTGCAAAACAATGGAAAACTCATTATCGAGGACAAAGACCTAGTTAATCTTATAAGTCCTGACGACATGCTTTATGCAGATGCCGATGATAAGAAAGTCGCCATCACTTTAGAGGATGACAGGGAAAATAAAGCAACTTGGGTAGTAATAGCCGAAGGCACCTCGAACACGTTGCCCTACGAATATCAGAATAAGGAAGGTGACATTTATGACAGTTCTTTGTTTGCCGATACCTTTCAATATTTGGAAGCAGAAAGGATTGGTCCTAGGGTAAGTTATGACAGATTAACTGTAAATCGGGCACACAGTCCAATCGGTTATAGAGGCGAATTTGTGGCCAATAGAATTTTAGACGCCGTGACTAATTTAGAAAAAGTTGCGCTTGAAAAAGTAATTTTGGGTAAGGGTGGTAAAAATATTTACGACCAACTTTCTACGTGGGTAAGCGAAATTATTTATCCGGATACCAAAGTGCTTATTGATGGAAGTAACAGTTCCAAAATTGATCTAAAATACTCATTCAAGGAACAACCAACTAAGGTATTCAATCCAATGAATATAGGTTTTGGATTTTCATACGCCTTACCTGTAATTGTAGCGATTTTGACCGCGAAGCCCGGTTCTTTGCTTATAGTTGAAAACCCTGAAGCACATTTACATCCCAAGGGGCAATCCCGAATGGGAATGTTACTAGCTTTGGCTGCAGAAAGCGGGTTACAAATAATTGTGGAAACTCATAGTGACCACTTACTGAATGGAATTAGAGTGGTTGCAAGAGGCAAAACCGATTACGGCTCTATTAACGCAGGGAACATTAAAGTCCATTTTTTCAAGAGAGAACTTATGGAGGATGGAAGCTACATTAACAAAAGATCATTATCTGTATCCTCCAGTGGTAAATTATCTGGCTGGCCCTTAGGTTTTTTTGATGAATGGGAAAATAACCTAAGACATTTAATTAGCTAGTTCATGTACGCATACCTAAATGATTTTTCGATGAGCATGCCTGCTGACCAAAATAAACCAGCATGGCCTCTATTATATGAGGTAATGGAAATATCCTCCACCCTAAAGAGCGAGTATGGGATTGAATACTTAAAGGTCCCTAACAATTTTAAGACATTTAAAATTGCAAATTCGCATTCCATTATTGAACTGCTGGCTTTTTCAGACGATGATTTAGATATTTCTAACAAGCAACTGATTTACGATTTTTTGGCAAATCGCACAATGTCTGATCTTGATGAAGTTGAAACAGCGACACTTAAAGAGATTGAAAATAAGACTGCTTGGGTAGAAGTTAAATATAGTAATCAGTACTCCGCGTTTTTTACTGGCGCGTATCTCCTCGAAATGCCTATTGTGAGCTTTCAAACAATAACAGCGTTTCAAACCCATCGCATTTCCTGTGAGTACTCGATTGAGTATTCAGATAAAATAAAAGTAAAAAACGTCGGGGTGTTAAATATTTACAGCAAGCAACAAATGGAAAACCATCACCCAAGTCTAATTAGGATAAAAAATGATATTATGTTTGGCAAAGGGAAATGGAATCCATATAGCCAACCTATATGGAACAATAGGACTCAAACGTTAATCAAAGAAATGGAGTTCCCTCAAAGTGTTGAAGGTAAAAAGGACAAGATATCAGAATTAAAGGAAATTGGAGAAAAAATAGCTGTATTAAATTCTTGGAAGTTAGATAGTGAAATGACCTCTATTAACAGCAATGCAGGGCAGTTACGAATGGTTTTTATCTCGGACTCATCGCATAAGCATGCCTACTTGTCAATTGATATGAAGAACGCTAATGGTAGGTTTGAACATCATGATTATAAAGGACGGCATATTGGTGAGATAGATTTTGCCACGGGAACCTATAAGCGCAGAGGTAAATCTGAGCAAGGGGAAGACAACAAGGGTCACCATGATTTGAAATTAAGAAGATAACCTATCACGGTGGCAAGTGATAGGTTATCTTTTTTTGCCTAAACCTACCCCTTATAACCCGCATCAAACTCCACGATCCACTCAATACCATACTTGTCCCTGAACATCCCGGCATATGTACCCCATGGGCTGTCGCCCATTGGTCCTTCTACCGCTCCACCTGCTGATAGGCCGTTGAAAACATTCTCTGCCTCTTCACGACTCTCAGCGCTGATTGATATTTTAGACCTGTTCTCGTTTTCATTTACATGTCCCATAAATTCAGGAACATCATTGCCCATTAGCACGTTGTGTTTTCCTATGGGCAAAGCAATGGTCATTATTTTATTTGCCTCTTTTTCCGGCACCTGAAATTCATCGCTAGCCAGATCTTTGAAACGAACTATCTTACTAAAATCTCCGCCAAAAACTGACCGGTAAAAAGTGAATGCCTCTTCAGCATTGCCATTGAAATTGATCCATGGATTGATTGCTCTCATAACTTTATTTTTGAAGTTGGTTAAACTCGTTATCTTATTATGTGTTTTGAATGCCGTTTTGAAGATGATATCGTTTTTACGATAGACTCGCCAGCAGATTTTCCAGGTTACTCATTGTCATTTTGTATCCTTCGGTGAAGCCCATTTCAATCATTTTTTCCATGCGGGCAAGAGATTCGTTATAGATAGTAATACTGACTTTTGTTTTCCCGCCTTGTTCGCTAAAAGTGTAATCCCATTCAGAGCCCGGCAATTCGGGGTTTTCGTCTTTGTCTGCAAAAGAATTGTACATCTTGAAATTTGTTTTCGGGGTAATGGATGTATATTGCTGCAGTGCCCACCGCTCTTGCCCTTCCTGAGTTATCATCGCATAAAATCGCCGTCCCCCTACTTCAAAATTCATGTGCTTGGTTTTGGCGCGGAAGGGCGCAGGTGCTCCCCATTGGTCCAGTAGTTCGGCCTTTGTAAAAGCATCCCATACTAAAGAAAGTCCGGCATTAAACTCCCTTGTTATAAATACCGTTTTCGCTGCTTTGTCTACATTAAAATCAAATAGTAGGTCGTTGTTCATTTTTTCTGTTCTTTAATGGTGGATAATAATTGGTCAAGTTGATTAAATTGAGTTTCCCAGTTCTGCCTGAATTGTGCTAACCAGTGGTCAAACTCCTGCATCTTTTTTGCATTGAAGTGATAATAGATCTCCCTGCCCCTCTGCTCAGGTTTTATCAATTCGCATTCTTGCAATACCTTAATATGTTTTGAAACTGCCTGGCGGGTCATCTCAAATTTTTCCGCCATTGCATTTGGCGTCAATGCCTGTATAGCGACCAACGTTAAAATAGCCCTGCGTGTCGGATCTGATATGGCTTGGAATATATCCTGTTTCATGCTTGACGACTAATTGCGCAACCTTTAGGTTGCAAATATATGTGCAACTTTTGAGTTGCGCAAATGTATAGGTATTTTATTTCGAGGAATAAGGGGGATTTGGTGTTGTGGTTTAGCTCACAATAATTAGCTGGAACCGTCTCTTACTTCAGATGAAAGGATTGGCGCTTGCATTATGCATAAAAATCATGGGTGTATTTTTTTGTCTGGTTCTTTAAGAAATGCCTTACCTCATTTATTAAAATCACGCTAAACTATATATGGTTGAAGTTCTCCCATGTTAATTTGACTAACACCCTCACTCTTTCTAATTACAGCTATTAAATCGTTCCAATCGTCTTCTGAATTGCTATTAGCAAATTTTCCATCATTATACGCAATTGAAATTTGGTTATTGAGCCTACTATGAAACTCCTTTTCAAAAAATAATGAACAGCTCCCATCTTCATGAGATTTATATAGAATTTCTGCGGTAGTCGGTTTGCCAAACAACCCGCTTGAAAAAGCAATATAGAGCATTGCTAATTGCTGTCCGTTCAATTTACTTTTGAGAAATGGCGTGTTGGGGATGCCTGCATTCGGATTACCATGCAGTGCTGAGGAAACAACAAAAATATCATTAGTAGATGTTCCTTGAACTTCCGAGGCATTCAGAATTGCTTGTTTTAGATTATTCCATCCATTAGGATTGTACTTTCCTTCCAGATTACCATTTGAAATGGCGTTAACAATGTTATTGTAATACATCCCCTCAAAATAATAACTGGAAATATCATCTGAGATTTTGCTTTCAGAAACCAATTCCTTGTTGATGGGACTTGGGAGCCAACCTTTATTCAAAGCAATGGAAAAAAACATTGACTGTGCGTTATCAAATTCTACCTTTTTGTAAGTTGCCATTGCTATTTTTTTAACTCGCTCGCTCAAATTGATTGTAAATATATTATAACTTGGTTGTATCGAAATGTTTTGGTAGCTTCCAACCCTCAAATTTTTTGTAATGCAACTAAACGGAGATAAAATACGAATCGCTGACTTGTTGGACTTGAAAAAGAATGGCATGCTTACTGTGAATCCTGAATATCAACGAGGGGCAGTATGGAAAGAGCCACAACAAAAGAAACTTATTGATAGCGTATTAAGAGGCTATCCGCTACCGCTGATTTATCTACACCATAAAAAGAAAATGGTAGCTGGTATGCAGCGAGAAGATTTAGAAATTATCGACGGGCAGCAACGCATCAACGCATTAAACATTTTCGCTGAAAACGTTCTAAAGCTTTTTGACCCTATTAAGGATGACAAGATAGCAAGGTTTCCAAATTTTGTGAAAAATACCCCCTGCCCATGGGCGCATTGTGATTATTTGGGGCTAAGTGAGGAGCTAAGAGAGAAATTTAATAATACTGAGCTTTTCATCGTAAAGGTTACCACCGACAATGAAGACGAAGCAAGAGACCTTTTTATCCGCTTGCAGGCTGGACTTCCTTTAAACCCGCAAGAGAAAAGAGATGCATGGCCGGGTGGTTATACTGAATTTGTATTGAAATTTGGCGGAAAGAGAGAAATTACAAGATTTCCTGGGAATGAATTTTTCAAGAAGCTCGTTAAAATTCCTAATCCCGATAGAGGTGAAGTTAGGCTTCTTTGTGCCCAAGTCGGAATGCTGTTTTTTGACGAGGCAACAAAAGGTAACTGGAGTGATATTGGATCTCCGATTATTGACGATTATTATTACAGCAATTTAGGTTTTGACATGACCTCACCAAGGGTCACAAAGTTTTCAAAGACCCTCGATTTATTAGTTGAACTCTTTGCAGGTTATCGAGGACCAAGGTTAAAATCCCATGAGGTAATACATTTAGTTCTTCTCGTTGACAGTTTGATGGATGATTATACAAGAACTTGGCAAGAAAATTTCATTCTTGCTTTTGACCGTTTCCGGCACAAACTCGCAATAGACAAAAAAAATAAATCTGGAAAGTTCTGGGATAATTACGGATTACGAACTCAAACTGACTCCGCGAAAGCAAGTGGAATCCAAAGTAGGCATACCTTTTTCTCTGAACAAATGTTCATGTTTTTACAACCACTGAAAAAGGACTCTGTCCGAACTTATGGCCAACTTGAAAGAGAGCTAATATATTATCGGGATAGCAAGAGGTGTGTAGTATGCGGAGCCGCAATTAAGTGGGATGAATTGGAAATTCATCACATTGATGAGCATCAAAACGGAGGGCAAACTACCTTAGATAATGGAGTGCCTGTTCATAATGACTGCCATCCAAAAGGACAGGCAGCAATAGAATTTAATAGAGACTGGAAATCAAGACATCCACAGGAGGTTCTGGAACCGCAAATATAGAAGGGGCCACTTTTGCCATTGTAGTCGTGTCCTCGCCGAGTCTCCGCTCTTTCGGCGGGACTCGGCGATACTCGTTTTGGGGCATAAAAAGAATAGATCCTCGGACTTACTACTTACTACCTACTCCCCATACTTCCTCAATGGCGAGTCCGCCTCATTTAAAAAGTGCTTATAAACAAGCCCATCTGCCACGCCCGGCAGCAGCTTGTTGAGCCATACGGCCAGCTTGCCCTGGCCGGTGAGCACCATCGAGCGTTTGCGTTTTTCTATGCCTGTGAGTATTATTGCTGCGCACTGTTCGGAGCTCATCAGTTTGCTTTCGTCCAGCGGCGTCTCTGCCTGTGCCGAGCCATCGTTGCTGCGTGCTACGTTGCGTATGTTGGAGGCTGTGAAGCCGGGTGATACCCACATCACGTTAACGCCCGTGCGCAGCATCTCTGTGCGCAGCGATTCTAAAAACCCCTGCAGGGCAAACTTAGATGCGGAGTAACCTGTGCGCCCCGGCAGGCCGCGATAACCAGCTATAGATGAGATACCCGCTACCGTGCCCTTGCACTTCATTATGGCAGGCAGTGCATACTTAGTGCAGTATACCGCTCCCCAGAAGTTGATGTCCATCAGCTCGCGTATCACCTTCAGGTCTACATCTTCAAACAGGGCACGCATGCTGATGCCCGCATTGTTGATGAGCACGTCTATGCCGTCCCATTTGGCAGTCACTGCATCTATGAAGGCTTTGCAGTCTGCCTCTACGCTTACATCTGCCTTAAAGCAAAGCAGGTTTGCCGATGCGGCGAACTGGGCTGCGAGCTTATCGATATTGCGGCCGCACACAGCCACCTTTGCGCCCTTTGCCAGCGCACCTTCGGCCAGCGCCTTGCCAATGCCCGATGAGCCCCCTGTAATTACTACGACTTTGTTACTTAAAGAATACATACGTATGGCCGCAAAGATACGTTTTGCGCCGATGCTATTGTATCAACAGGAAGTCCCTGCTGATCATGCTGAAAATACCATAGCCGTTGGTAACGTTACTGTAAGTATTCACCGGCTCGGCAAACGGATCACCGTTAGAGTTGTCGGCAGATATGCGCGACTTCTCATACCTGAAGTACGTATCCGGCACATGCCACAGCTCCAGCACCAGGTGCGCCGTGTCTACCCCATTGTACGATATATTGAAATTGGAGGAATTGACATACAGCTTTATTTGCTTCTGTGTGCCGTTAAACAGCTCGTCGCGCATGAATATGCCCCGGTTGTCGAAGCAGGTAGTCAGGTCCACATTCTCGCTCGAAACGGTCTCCAGGCTGGCGTCTGTTGTATTCACACAGAAGTTGTAGTAATAGTTATTGCTGTCAAACTCCGGCATCAGCCTTATGATATAGTAGTCGCCGGCAGTAGCCGGGTCGTCGAAGTTAAATATCACCTGGTCCTGTGTATTGCCATCCGCATCAGTCCGGGCGTTCTTTATCCGTGTAAAATTCTGGATAGTTATCGGCGATGGCACACCCGTTTCAGCGCTCACGCTGGTGTATGTGGGCGCGCTTACTTTAATGCTGTACTGGTTGCCCACCGTAGCCGTCACTGTCGACACATATGCCTGGTAGGTTTGATCGAAGACAAGCGTCTGCTTCAGCGTTCCGTTTTCATAAAGATCCACTGCGGCACCCCCTACAGTAAGGTCGGGCTGATACTTGCGGTCGGCTATCGACACACTCCTGCTCACGCGCAGCGCTATCGGGTCTCCCGCTTCATTTATGCTGTTGACTGTAAGCTTCGACACATAGGGCGGCACCTTTATGCTCACCTCTTTTGTGCATGATGCAAATAAGGCTATGGCAACTATCGGCAATATTATCTTAGCTATGTTCATGGGTTATTAGAATTTGAACTGGAAAGTGATAGATGGGATGATAGGGAACAGGCTTACCTGTTGGAACTTGCCATTTTCTTCGTAGATGAAGAACGGATTTTTGCGGTTATATACATTATATACACCTACCACCCATGTGCGCGAGTAGCGCTTCATCTCTTTGGTAAAGCGCACACTCACATCTCCCCTGTGGTATGCCGGCATCCTGAAGCCGTTGCGGCTGCCATATACTTTTATCTCCTCGCCATTAGGCCCTGTATAATAGCCTATAGGCAGCGTCACGGCATTGCCCGTACCATACACCCACTCAGCGCTAAACTCAATATTGTCAGACAAAGTATACACGCCCGCCACCTTAAAGTCATGACGGCGGTCGTACTTGTACGGATACGTCTGCCCGTTGTTTAGGTTGGCAAATTTCCGGTTGGTCCACGAGAGCGTATAGCCCAGCATACCTGTGAATTTCCCTTTCTTCTTCTGCACAAACAGCTCTGCGCCGTAGCTGTAGCCATTGCCGGTCTCCACCTTATCTTCCCAGCTGGTAGCGCTGTTAAAGAAGCTAGTGCCTTCTTTGTACTCTATCAGGTTCTTCATGGTCTTATAGTAGCCCTCCACGCTCACTTCAAAGCCCGCATCGTGCGTGTAGGCCAGCCCACCCGCACCCTGCTGCGACTCTTGTGGCTTCACCTTGTCGGTCGATGGTACCCACAGGTCTGTTGGCAAGCCTACTGAGGAGTTGGTAAGCAGGTTGATGTACTGATTCATCTGCACATACGATGCCTTGGCACTCAGCTTGTCGTTGATAAGGTAGCGTAGCGCCACGCGGGGCTGAAAGGAGTTGTAAAAGGTATTGCGAACAGCAAAGCCCGCCCAGTGCAGACCAATGTTGGCTTTCATCTTTGCGCTAATGCGCACATCATCTTCTATATATACGTCCGTTTCATTTCCTATGATCCGGGTAGCACCTACCGTAGTGTCGGTAGCTACAGCGCCACTGGCTATCTTGGTGCGCTGCACACCGGGTGTGTACGTATGCGATACAATGCCAGCGCCTACTTTGATGTAGTGATTAGGTGTTGGGAAAAAGTCGAGGTCATACTTTGCTGCCACATCGTGTATGCCTGATGTGTATTTTATCAGGAAGTTCTCATCTATGGTAGGCGACTTGGTGCTGCTTTCGGCAGAGATGCCAAACTTGTACTGGCTGTAGTAGCTGGTAAGGTTACCAAACAGCTTGCGGCCAAACTCATGGTTCCACCTGCCCACAGCCGTAATGTTGCCCCACTGTATGTCTCCCTTAAAATTCGATGTGGTCTGGTCGTAGCTTGATTTGTTAGAGAAATAGAATTTGTCATTGCCAAAGTAACCGCTGAAATACACGTGGTCCTTCTTGCCCAGGTTAAAATTCACCTTCCCGTTGAGGTCGTAGAAGTAGTAGCCACCCTTGTTGTCTCCGGTCATAAACGGAGCTGCAAGCACATCAAAATAAGTGCGCCGCCCAGATATCATCCACGATGATTTACCTTTTTGAATTGGCCCCTCCAGCGTCAGCCGCGAGGCAATGATGCCTATGCCACCCTCGCCATGTATATGGTTCTTATCGCCCTCCTTCATGTTGATATCGATAACCGACGACAACCTGCCCCCGTACCGCGCCGGGAAACCACCTTTTATCACTTCTACACTCCGTATGGCATCCGCATTGAACACGCTGAAGAAGCCGAACAGGTGGCTGGCATTGTACACAGGCACACCATCAAGCAATATCAGGTTTTGATCAGGGCTGCCGCCGCGTATATACAGGCCCGATGTGCCCTCGTTGCCACCCTGCACCCCCGGCAGCAATTGTATCGCCTTCATTATATCCGGCTCACCCATAAAGGCAGGCAGCGACTTTATGGTTTGTATCGGCAGGTCTATAGAGCTCATTTGCGTTTTTTGTTGCAGCGCATCTTTCTGCGCGGTTATCACCACTTCCTTCAGCTGTTTTGTTTCCTCCAGCTCAATGTTCAGCTCTATATTCTGGTCGGGCTTTATCTTCATACCAAAGGTGCCGTACCCAACATAAGAAGCCCTCAGCTCTATGCTATCTGTGCCTGTAGGAATGGTGATAGAATAAAATCCGAAAGTATTAGCCGATGACCCCGCCGTAAGCTGCGGAATGAAAACTACCGCACCCGTAAGGCGCTCAATGCTTTTCTTATCGCTCACATACCCGCTGATGGTGATGTGCTGCGCAATACTTGCATTAAAAAAACAGGTTAATGATAATGACAATAAAAAGAAGGCTTTGCTCATGGTTTTGATGTGTGCAGTAGAAACGTGAAAAACTGTTTTCTGGTATTTAGGGGGCTGCAAAAATAATAGTTAGGCGAAACTATAATTGTTAAAATTTATTAAGATTTAAAAGTTTGCATTCCTTGCTTAAATTGCGCCCATGGTACGACACGCCACACCCTCCGACACTCCCGCCATCTGCGACATTTACAACCACTACGTAAGCAACACAGTAGTAACATTTGAAGAAGAGCCCGTGACCATTGCCGACATGCAGCAGCGCATAGACGAGGTACAACATAAACACATATGGCTTGTATATGAGGAAGATGGTAAAGTGCTGGGCTACGCCTACGCGGGCAAGTGGAAAGTACGGGCTGCATACCGCCACAGCGTAGAGTCATCCGTATACCTCGCCCTCGATGCCACCGGCCGGGGCATAGGCAAGCAGCTATACGCTGCATTGATCCCCATGCTACGCACATTAGGTATACACACCGTCATTGGCGGCATAGCCCTGCCAAACGATACAAGCATACGCCTCCACGAGTCCTTCGGCTTCAAAAAGGTCGCCCACTTCGAGCAGACGGGCTTTAAGTTCGATACCTGGGTAGATGTAGCCTACTGGCAGTTGATGCTTGATTAAAGCCTCCTACTTTATCGCACTATTCAACAGCCTCCCGGGCGTCTTCAGCCAGTTAATATTTTGCAGGTTCAGCGTGAATGATATACTCCGCGTAAACACATTCTTCTTACCAAACTGCGCCGTGAGCGACTCCCTGAAGTCGCTGCTCATGATCAGCGGAATGTAAATGCTGGCTATGTCTTTCGAAATAACGATCTCAACCCCGCCATCATACAGCAACTTGCGGTTGTTCACATTCGTAGAGGCTGTGCTATAGTCAGGCACCATACCCGCATCAAAGAATAGCCTTATCGGTAGCTTCTTCAGCGGCAGGTCGGTCTTTAGATTTATGGTCGCCATCCAGTCGTCGCTGCGGCCTGCGCCATTGAATATCGGTATCTTAAACCCACCCTCCTGCAGCGCCGATACTTGGTGCGCGTCCAGCCTGCTGCGTGTATTGCGGCCTTTGTAAGTGCCGTCATATAAGTAGTCATTCATCCCGTTAAAGCTGGCATTGAGGTAATACCGCTGCGCCACCGCAGGGTCGTTGGTGATGCTGATAAACTTACCCGCATACGCCCGTATGTGCAAGCTCTTATTCTTCTGGTGATAATCGATGCGCACATTACCCTCCAGGTTTATCTTGGCAAAGTCCTCGCCCATATGTCCTTCAACGGAATAGCTAAACGGGTTATAAGTGCGATTGTTCTCATGCTTATACCGCACCAGCCCGTATATCTTCTGCTGCGTGTTCAGAGTTGGCTTCGCAGTGCTGTCCGCCGGGTAGTTAAATGTCTCTTCACTGATATTATACTGCTTTAGCAGCAGCGTCCTCGTAACGCTGCTCAGCGGGTCGCGCTGCCTCAGCGTAAAGTTCAGCGAGGGCGCCACCTTTATATATCGCGCATACAGCGGCTTCGTCATATTCATGCTAGTCTCATTGTAGTGAAACGTCTTTGCATCGGCCTGCAGCATCACCTCCTTCACAAAACCCCGCGGGTACCACAGGTACCCCACCGAGCCCGCCCCGGTAAACGACCCCGTAGCAAAAGCATACTGCGGCGCCACCGCAAATCTAAACCTGTTCTCAGGCAGCGTCAGGTTGTGCAACAGCACACCGGCCATAAAGCCATCGTAATAGTTATTGCCTATAGCAGGTGCTACGAATATCTTCTCCTTATTCACCGTATTCAACCCCAGCACCGGATTAAACTTCACCCCAAAAGTATGGAACAGCCCATGCCGCCTGTACATGTCATTGGCCGACTTACCATCCGGTATCACATCATCTATCTTCAGCCTGCTCCAGTTCTCGCCCGGTAGTATCACCTTGGCTGTGCTGCTAAACGGTGGCGTCCATATCTTCTCGGTTAGCTTGCCGTTTGCATACACATCTATCAGCGCCGGTGCCTTCACCCCTGTATTGTTCTTTACCGATATCACCGTATTGCCCTGCCTCACCTTCGCGCTGGTTATTTTGTAGTCTATCTTCTTATCCGTCGTCAGCAGGTCGGTGAAAAACCAATCTATCAGCTTTGGTGTATTGCGCTGCATGCACGCCTTAAAGTCTTCGGGATACGGGTGGTTGTGGTGCCACGTGTTATAGTAGTCCTTCATCCCCTTCCCAAAAGCCTCCTCGCCCATGTACTCCTCCAGCCACATCAGCATCAGGTTGCTCTTGTAGTAGATGTCTACGCCATAGTTAGCATTCCTGAAGTTTTGCGATGGCTGCTCTATGGCCTGGTCGGTATGCGTGGCGGCAAACTCATAATAAAGCAGCGTCTCATCAAATTTGGTGCGATGTAGTATCGTATCCTTGCTCAGCTCGCGCACCGTCTTCTGCTCATAAAACGTGTTCATACCCTCGTCCATCCATGCATGGTCGCGCTCGTTGCTGCCCAGTATACCGTAAAACCAGTTGTGCCCCGCCTCGTGTATCGTTGCCGTCTGCAGCATGCTCTTGGCGCTTTGGTCCAGCAGCGTTATAGTGGGGTACTCCATTCCCGCGCCCGACTTCATATCGCCAAACACAGCCTTTATCGTCTTGTATGGATACGGCCCCACCCACTTGCCGTAGTGCGTCACCGCCGTTTTCAGGTAGCCATTCAGCTTATTGCCATGCACCGTATCGCCCGCCAGGAAGGCCGACCACGTGGTCACCAGCTCACCCGTGCCCGGCGATGTCACCGTATCCTTCCGCACCACATAGCGCTTGTCTGCAAACCATGCAAAGTCGTGTACATTATCTTCGTGGTAGTGTACCGTGCGCACATCGCGCGCACTCTCCGGGAATCGGCCTTTCAGCGTATCCTTCGGTATATCGCGGTGCGCCAGCTCATCCATCCATGCGTTCTCTTCGGCTGTCATGCAGTTGCCCGTGGCCAGCAATACATAGTTGGCCGGCAGTGTCACCTTTACATCATACGATCCGTATTCGCTGTAAAACTCCCCCTGGTCCAGGTACGGTATGGGGTGCCAGCCCTTGCGGTCATACACCGCCGGCTTGGGGAACCACTGCGACACATAGTACGCCTGCCCCGTATGCCCGCTCCGCGAGAACACCACCGGCAGCTTCACCTTAAAGGGCGTCGTTATCTTCACCTTGCCCCCCGGCACCAGCTCCTTTGGCAGGTCTATGCGGCATATGTCCGGCATATTCTCGGCGCTGTTATGCTCCACCGCTACCCCATCTACCATAAACTGCAGGCTGTCTATATAGCCCCTGTCCTTCTGCTTGGAGTAGTAAAAATCAGTGTTGCCCTGCTGGTCGCGCTGCTGGGCAAACTGTGTCCTGTCGTGCTTATAAGCATTGGCCCACAGGTGCAGGTATATATACTTCAGCGTATCGGGCGAATTGTTAGTGTACTCCAGCTCCTCGTATGCATGCAGCATATGGTTCTGGTCATCCAGGCGTACATCTATCTTAGTGTCCACCTGTTGCTTCCACATCGATTGGGCCTTAGCATTTAGTCCGGCCAGCATAGCCAGCGGTAATATCCAGCACTTCATCCCGCTAAAATAAGGCGTTTCCTTCGAACCCCAACCCCTAAAGGGGCTTTTCCCTTGTTAGCCATATCAGCAGTTAATATATAAGTAGCTGAATGGATGCACGTACCCCGCACGCCCTATAGATTGCACAGCTATTTGGCGTCGGATTCGTCACGAGCCCCTCGCGTTGGAGAAGCCCCTTCAGGGGTTTGGGGTTTCCTCGCGCAGGAGAAGCCCCTTTAGGGGTTTGGGGTTTGTTTCGGCCTGATCAATTGCAGCATCTGCAACCCCACACTCAGCAATATCAGCCCCATGCCACCCAAAAACCCAAGGTTCAGATCATTAGTGCCCTTGTTGAAGATGATCTCCGTGTTCTCATTGTAAAACAGGAAGGCCAGCAGTATGCCATACACCGGCTCCAGGTTCACGCTTAGCGTGGCCGTGAAACTGCTTAGCCGCTTCAGCGCATTCAGCGCCAGGCTCTGCGCCCATACCGTGCAGCACAGGCTCAGCACCACCAGCCACAGCCAGTCGTTGTGCATCCAGTCGGGGCCGAGGAGGCTGGGACTGTGCGGCAGCAGCTGCGTGCCCGGACCGTATATCATTACCAGCGGCAGCAGCGCGGATATAAACACCCAGCCCGTACCCATCTCGTACAGCACCATCGTGCGCGCCGGGTACTTGTGCGCTATCCGCTTGTTGAGCACCGTGAACACCGAGCTTAGTATCGCCGCTATCACCCCGAAGGCAATGCCCAGCCCGTAAAATTGCTGGAACTGGTAGATAAGATATACCCCCGCCAGCGCCAGCGAACCCAGCAGCACCTCCTTTATATCGTGGCGGCCCTTGTTTACAAACGGATCGAGCAGGGAGGTGAAGATGCTGGCGGTAGACAGGCACACCAGCGCTATGCTGATGTTGGCAAACTTGATGCTGGCATAAAACGCCACCCAGTGCAGCCCCATCAGCAGCCCTATTACCGCCAGGTTGCCCACATCGCGCGCCGGCACCCGCACCCACTGGCGGCGATATAGTATTATCACCAGCATCAGCACCGCCGTCATCCACATGCGGTGCCACACCAGCGACGGCGCATCGAGGCTGATGGCCCGGCCCAGCACCCCCGTGAACCCCCACAGCAATACCGCCACATGCATCTGTATCAGCGCTTTCTTCATGAGGGTGCAAAACTAGGGTGTTTAGGAGAAGGCAGGTTAACCTTCTTATATTATCGATGAAAAATGCAAACCCAACGTTGCTATGTCGAGCCTTAAATTATATCATTTGCTTAAGAATATCTATAAAATGCTTTATCTCATTTGCTAATGTATGATTGCTGATTTTTAACATAACCTCATATATATTTGAGGAAGCATTCTTCAATAGAGAATATAATTGTGGAGCATCAACAAAAATTTTTTTTGCATCACCAATAATATTTAAAGCTTGCTTATAAAAAGCCTTCATCTTCGGTTTTAGCTTGTCCGTTGGTAATTCACTTTGTCCGACGGAGGTAAATAAAATTTCTTTTATTTCTTCTAATAGTTTTAAGTCTTCTTTTGGAAAGCCTGGTAAACCTTCAAAAATAGTTTTCGTTGTGCTAAACCATTCAATAAGATTTGAGATATCTATCTGCTGAGTTTGGTGATTTTCATTATGGATAGAAATATTGATAGGAATATTTGAATTGCCCAAAAGGTTATTTTTATAAATAGCGCATTCAAGTAGTCTTCGGAGATTTGATATTTCAGAGTTTTGAATTTCCCTTATTTCATTTTCTTTGATAAGCAGATTATATCGCGTTTTAAAACTGTCAATTTCATGATCTAGTTTCATTTGAAATAGTTTCATATCGACAATATTCTTTTTTATTTCATATAATTCTTCTATGTTTTTATACTTTAGAATCAACTGCAAAGAATACTCCTGTAAGTAGCTGAAAATAAGCGATCTTTCAACCGTTGATGCATGAGAAAACTTGAAACCAATTCCTTCCTGAATTTTTACAAAGCTTGCTTCAATGTCCTTACCCTTAGTTTCTTTCACGTATTCGTCAAAAAAACTCACATATTGTATGAATGCTGTACGTACCTCTGATGGGACAAATAATATCTCGTCATCAGTAAAGTGCTTTAAAATCGCTGTATTGCCAATTCCTTCAATAAGTGCTCTTTTTGCTTCGTCGCTTTTGCTTCCAACAATTAGCTGTGCAACTTTTTGGATTTGTGGCGGCGTTAGCTTGCTAAAGTCGCCAATAAAAAACGCCTTTGCAATTTCCGCATATTCAACTTTTTCCTCCAAGCTTAATTGTAAAAAACGCGAGTCATTTTTTTCTATTCCCAGCTCTTCAATAAGGTTTGCTAAGACCTCATCCAATGTCGTTTTTTCCGTCTTTGATAGTGGATGATTGAATTTCGATCCGTCGCGATATAAGGTGCAAGCTTTAAGACCTAATTGCCAACTCAAATAATAGCAATCTTGTATCTCTTGCACAGTTGCTTCATTAGGCAGATTAATGGTCATCGACATTGCTCCGCTGATAAATGATTGTACGGCGCCCATCATTCGAAGATGACCATGGTGGTGTATTACTCTCTGCCCTTTTTTCCCACACTTCTTGGAACAGTCAAAAATCGGAAGATGCTCTTGTCTCAAATACGGAGCATTTTCTACAGTCATTGTTCCGCATACATACTCGTCGGATGCCTCAATTTCTTCTTCAGAAAATCCCAATGCCTCTAGAAGGTCGAAATGGGGAGCAAGGTACTGAGACGGCTCGAATCCTATTCTTTTCAAGCAGTCTTCACCTAATGAATAGACGCTAAAAACATACCGTAAGTCGAAAGAGTTCTCTACTAGTTCATCGAGTTTTCTCAATTCTTCAGCCAAAAGACCTTTTTCTTTAAGCGTATCTTCATTGATAAAAGGAGCGCCATAGAAAGTACCGTTACCTTTAGCATACTTTGTGATAACATCGATTTGTTTCGGTGTATATCCAAGTTTTTTCAACGCAACGGGTAAAGATGGATTGATGATTTTACTATACCCCCCACTATCGTTTTTCTTTAACTTTACCAATGAAAAGTCTGGTTGTACCCCGGTTGTATCGCAGTCCATAATCAGACTTATGGTGCCTGTAGGTGCAATAACGGTCGCCTGTGCGTTTCGGTAGCCATACTGTTCGCCCATTTTTACCGCGTCATCCCAAATTTCTGCAGCTGCCCGTAGTAGATAGCCGGGACAATATCTAGCATTAATGCCAAGAGGCAATATTTCCAACCCCTCATAGCCTTCAGCTGCGTCGTAAGCAGCAGCTCGGTGGTTCCGTATTACACGCATCATATGTTGTTTATTCTCTTCGAAACGGGGAAATGTCCCTAGAGTCCGTGCCATCTCGGCTGATGTTCTATATGCCGCGCCGCTCATTATTGCCGTTATTGCGCTGGCCATTGCTCTGCCCTCTTCACTATCGTAAGCGATCCCGGCTAGCATAAGCATAGAACCTAAATTGGCATGCCCCAGTCCTATAGGACGGTAGTCAAACGTTAACTGTGCAACCTCGGCTGCCGGAAATTGCGCCATAACAACCGAAATTTCAAGTACCACGGTCCATAAGCGCGCCATGTATTCAAATCCTTGCACGTCAAAAGTGCTTGTTTCTTCATTGAAGAACCGGCGCAGGTTAAGCGATGCCAGATTGCAGGCAGTATTGTCAAGAAACATATATTCAGAGCAAACATTTGATGCTCGGATCGGCCCACCTTCAGGGCAAGTATGCCATTCATTAATTGTTGTGCTGTATTGTGTGCTAGGGTCTCCGCACCGCCAAGTTGAGTAGCCTATTTTATCCCAGAGCGCTTTTGCGGAAATAGTTCTCATGACTTTACCTGTGCCGCGAGCGGTCATTTCCCAGTCCAGATTACGGTCCAGGCAATTGAAAAATTCATTTGGTATCCGAACAGAGTTGTTTGAATTTTGCCCAGATACAGTGTTATAAGCTTCGCCCTCATAATCAGAAGAGTAGCCTGCAGCTATCAGTGCAGTTACCTTTTTTTCTTCCTCCAGTTTCCAGTCAACAAAGTCGACTACTTCCGGGTGATCAAGATCAAGACAGACCATTTTGGCTGCACGGCGTGTGGTGCCCCCGCTTTTAATAGCACCAGCTGCTCGATCCCCTATTTTGAGGAAACTCATAAGACCGCTCGATGTACCACCACTGCTAAGTTTCTCACCCTCTGCCCGGATGTTAGAATAATTAGTTCCTACTCCTGACCCGTATTTGAAAATTCGGGCTTCCCGCACCCATAGGTCCATAATGCCACCTTCATTTACGAGATCGTCATCCACGCTCAAGATAAAACATGCATGAGACTGTGGGCGTTCATATGCATTTTGGGAGAACTGCAGATAATTAGTTTTCGGATCAACATAATAATGGCCGTAAGGTTTTCCTTCGATGCCATAGCTGTTGTGCAAACCAGTGTTGAACCATTGCGGCGAGTTCGGGGCACAACTTTGATCTACAATACTAAAAATGAGTTCATCATAAAAAATTTCGGCGTCTTGCTTTGATTGGAAGTATCCATGCTTTTCCCCCCAAGTACGCCAACAATGTGCAAGACGATGAGCCACCTGTTTGATGGAAGTCTCTTGCCCAAGCATGTCATTTGAATCTGGTACACCAGTCTTCCTAAAGTATTTTTGAGCTAGGATATCCGTTGCAATCTGTGACCAGTGTTTCGGCACTTCCACGTCAGTCATTTCAAATACTTTTTCGCCACTGGCATTACGGATAACCGAAGTACGATAGTCATATTCAAACATATCGAAGGGTGATTTTCCTGTCTTAGTAAATCTCCTTGAAAATTGTAATCCCATCTTTAAAAAATAATAGTAAACACAAAATTACCAGCTTCGCACAAAGACGAAGCTAAAGCTCATCTGTTGCTTCACGGGCTACCGAAATAATGGATATATTTCGTTCTCCGGACGGGCTTAAAAAACAGCAGACCAGTAACAGTACAAGTTAGCTAATTCATCGCAATAACAGCCTTGCTACAAAAAGCCGACTTCGATAAGACGCTAACTCGCCATTGCCCAACTATACTCCCCCGGCTCTATCCCTTTTTGCTTCAGGAAGAGTTCCCGGTTATGTATCTGCCTGTCCTTTCTACTATGGTCTTCAGTAGGCCGTTATACTTTCTTCAGCCTGCTTTACGTTTGGTCACGAGTTCACCCAGCGCCAGCTCTATCTTTGCTATTGTTTCCTCTGTAAAGTTGTGCGTGCCCTTCATCCACTTGCTTATCTCCGATTCACTTTTTCCCAGCAGTTCAGCAAATGCCTTTTGGCTTAACTCCTTTCGCTCCAGTATATCCAGTATCTGGTCCGTTATATCAAACGACTTCGATACCCATGCCCGCGTTTTCTGCGGCACATTCTCCAGCGACGTTCTATATAGGTTGTTCAGACTCAAAAAGAATTTATTGAATATGTTTAATGTACTACCTTCTTGCAATTTTTAGTATGACTAGGATTCGAACCCGGAGCTGTAGGTATCCACAATATGCCGGTCCGTAAACGTCATGATACAAATATACTCATCTAAGCAAAACTCACCTCTATACCCATCGCCAATTATACCAAAACTCCCGCATCGGTATAAACAAATCGTCTTGGAACCAATCAATATTTTACAGACCTTTACACCCTAAAACCTCCTATCCATGCACCTTTCCATTAATTCTCCCGGCAGCCCATCATAGCTAATCAGGCAAATCAAATAAATCAGCGGTTCAGACGAATTCCCCGCTCAAAAACCCCATGGGGAAAATGGGAAATTTTGATTACTACCATATATCAGGCCCACAGCGCTTTCCAGCCTAAAAAGCCCTCTTAAAATTCCCCATACTAGGTTTATTTTCCAATGGGGCATAACAACACGGATGAGAATATCTAAAAAAATTATATTAATGTAACCAAACACAATTCTGCCTGTTCTTCAATTCTATAAATTCGGGTTCAGACAGTTTACCCCATTTGCGCACCTGCGCAAAAAGTGCGCAACCAAAGCCCGCGAAACCCCTGCCAATGCTGTATTCCTCCATTTCAAAAATTCCATTGCACACTTTCTATAACTCCTTTGCGCACGTATCTCCCACCGCGCACTGATCCGCCAAACCCCTACCCTTTGCGCCTCAGCGCCTCCGCGGTTCATCTTTCACGGCACCCCAAAAAATAACCGCCCAAATTTCTGCAATTATCTATTTTTGTTTGGTCTTAATAACAGCACCTACTTTTCGCCGCTATAAATGAATAATACATACACCGATCTCGTCCACCAGACGTTTCACTTCCCGCAGGAGGGTTTTGATGTAAATGATAACAATACGCTCCTTTTTAATGGGGTGGATATACAGGCGCTGATAGCCAAGTATGGCACGCCTTTCAAAATGACCTTCCTGCCCAAAATAGGGATGCAGGTGCAGCGGGCCAAGAAGATGTTTGCCGATGCCCTGCGCAAGCACAAGTACGATGGCGAGTATTTTTACTGCTACTGCACCAAGAGCTCGCACTTCTCATTTATAGTAGAGGAGACGCTGAAGCATGGTGTGCACCTGGAGACATCGTTTGCCTACGACATAGAGATCATAAAGCAGCTCTACAAGCGGCGGAAGATAACGAAGGACACCTATATCATCTGCAACGGATTTAAGACCAAGCAGTATACGCGCAACATAGCCAAGCTGATCAACGAGGGCTTCAAGAATGTGATACCGATACTGGACAACAAGAACGAATTTGAAGACTACAAAAAGTCAATAAGGGCCAAAGACCCTGTGAATATCGGCATCCGCATAGCCAGCGAAGAGGAGCCCACGTTCGACTTCTACACATCGCGCCTGGGCATACGCAACAGGGATGTGCTGGAGTTTTATGTAGACAAGATAAAGGGCAACGACAAGTTCAGGCTGAAGATGCTGCACTTCTTTATGAATAAGGGCATAAAGGACGATGTGTATTACTGGAGCGAGCTGAACAAGGTGCTGAATATATATTGCCAGCTGAAGAAGATATGCCCCGAGCTAAGCGGGCTGAACATAGGCGGCGGCTTCCCCATAAAGCATTCGCTGGGCTTCGACTACGATTACAACTACATGGTGAGCGAAATTGTATCGACCATAAAGAAGGTGTGCAAGCGCAATAAGGTGGATGTGCCGGATATCTATACGGAGTTTGGCTCGTTCACAGTGGGTGAGGCGGGCGCTGTAGTATACAGCGTGCTGGACGAAAAAATGCAGAACGACCGCGAGATATGGTATATGATAGACAGCTCGTTCATCACTACCCTGCCCGATACGTGGGGCATTGGGGAAAAATTCCTGATGCTACCCATAAACAAGTGGGACAAGGAATACCAGGAGGTGCACCTGGGCGGCCTCACCTGCGACAGCCACGACTTCTACACTTCTGAAGAGCATATAAATGCGGTGTTCCTGCCCAAGCTGGAAAAGGAGAAGGAAAAGAATACCGAGCCGCTTTATATAGGCTTCTTCCACACGGGGGCTTACCAGGATCAGCTGGCGGGCTACGGCGGCATAAAGCACTGCATGATACCCTCGCCCAAGCACATAGTGGTAGAATACGACAAGGACGGCAACCTGGAAGACTGGCTGTATGCCCGCGAGCAGACGCCGCAGAGCATGCTGAAGATATTGGGGTATATAAAGTGACCTCTCCCCGGCCCTCTCCGAAGGAGAGGGGGACGTGATGTGGCCTGTGTGGTTGATCCTACCGCGGAGGCGCTGAGCCGCAGAGGTTTGCTTTTGTTTTGTTTCGGCGGTTAGTCTTTAAGTTGATATTATATTGAATTAAGATCTGCAGCGTTGTGGGTCTTTTTCGTTGTGAGGACGGTGTGGGTGGCAGGGGGACGCGTGCATAGGGGCTGGCATAATTTATATGCTTCGGTTAGTAAACAGGCAAGTGCGGAAAATGATTTGTCCCGTACCCTGCTATTACTCACGCTCACAAACCAATCATTTACGAAGATGAAGCATTTCATTACCAGGTCATTATTAGTTGCTATAGTTGCGGCTACGGGCCCGCAACTGCTGTCGTGCAAGAACGACAAGAAAACAGAATCTGAGACAACGGTGCCGGTTGATGCACCTGCACCCGAGCCTGCTCCAGCCGCGCCGGTAGAGGTGGCGACTGATGACCAGCTGACTACCAATGCCAAGGACGCTACAAAGGACTTCCCCGGCGTAGAGGCTACGGTAAGCAATGGCGAGATAACGCTGACAGGCACCATAGCCCGCGACCGCCTGCCCGACCTGATGATGAAGCTGAATGCTTTGAATCCTAAGAAGATAAACAATAACCTCACCGTAAATTAACCCCACCCCATGGCGCTACAGGAAAAATACAAAGAGCTAATAGATGCCGCAAATGCAAGCGGCATGAGCGATGTGCAGGTGAGGGAGCAGAACAATGTGCTTTACGTAGATGGCCGCACCACCAGCGGCGATGTAAAGGACAAGCTGTGGAATATCTACAACAAGATAGACCCAGACTACCGGGCGGGCGATCTTATCCTAAATATAGATGCATCGGCAGCTGCAGGCACAAAGGCTACGGTAACCACCGAGTCATCTAACCTTAACATCAGAAAGGGGCCCGGCACCGACCAGGAGATAGTGGGCAAGGCAGCACACAACGAAGTGGTAACGGTAGTAAGCCGCACCAACGATCAGTGGAGCCTGGTACGCACCGATGCCGGTGTAGAGGGCTACGCATACAGCCAGTACCTGACACAGGCTTAACACCAGGGATATAGAACTATACATAAATTGGGCGTGCTCCACGGCACGCCCGATTTTATCATTTTCCCTATCAGCGCTTAGTAGCCCATTGTCTTCAGCGCCTCCGCTATTTCTTTTTGGCTCTTAAATTTCGCTTTAGATGGTTTGCCGTCTTTAATGCCTTCGAGGCCACCTTCAAGCTTCAGCGCCATATCATCGAGCTTCTTAAGGCGGGCAGGCAGGGCGCGGCCTATGTTGTCATACACTTTGTTGATATAGCGTGTGCCGGCACCTTCGCCGTTCTTTTGGGTAGATGTGGCCACTATTACAAGTTCCTTTACGTAGTCGCTATCGGCATTTGCAAAGAAGGCAGCAGCGATCCTTACCGGGTTACCATCGTTCTGCAGGGTGTCTATGAAGATGCGCTTGTAAGTGCCGTTTGGGGCAGGTGCAAACAGGTATGCGAAGGTGCGAAAGTGGTCTGTGGGCAGTGCGCCATCTTCCTGCACATAATACTTCTGTGAGTAAAATGCTATTATGGCTGGCTCCTGTGTCCACTCGGTCGTTTCCACTATTTTGGCCGCCATTTCCTGCGGCAACTCTGTGTATAGCGGCCGCCCGCGCACTACAAACCTTGCTGCACTTTCACCCGGCAGCCGCTTCAATGTTTGCCAGGGCGTCTTTACAGTCTGTGCTACGGTTTCAGGGGCTGAGTAGTATTCATCGGTAGCATTTTCGAGGCACTTCTTTATGCGCATGTCCCACAGGTATTGCTGCTGTTTTTCATCGCGCCCATCTGGGTTCACTTCGTGGTCATAGCGCTCCTGTGTGGCTATGTGCTTTTTGTAGAGGTCCTCGTATATCTTGTCTATCTCCTCGTTGTATTTTTCCGGGTGATAGTCGCGCGAGGAAAGTGTCTCCTGCAACTTTTGAGCGTAAGTAAGCGCTATATCGTAGTGGTCCTGCTCGTGTATCAGGGTGTAGTTAGAATGTTCCTGCTTTGTGGACTCGCGTACGAATGCGCGGCTCTGGAATGCGCACTTTACGTGAAATTGAAACTTCACCCTGCCGTTCTCCAGCCTCTGACCGCTGTCGGCAGTGAAGTATATTGCGGGGCACACATATGCCCGGGCCTGCAGATTATTTTCGGCAAGCTTATCGGCAAAGCCCTTATCTTCTTTTCCCTGGAAGTCGTCCCAGGTGAGTGTGCGATAGTTGAGTATTTTCCCTTCAGGGGCTATCCAGCCACGTTGGCCATAGCTGCTGGTTGCTGCTGCCATGCATACAGCAAATAAAAGCAGGCGCATAGGTTTATTTTAGTGCATAAATATAGATAAGTTTTTCGGCTGATAAAAACTAACAGTTGCGGCCGGCGCACCTTTAGAGCTGCTCAAAAGTGTATTTTGCTGCGCTCCAAAATTCATCGAGCGCTATTATCCGCTGCTTGAAGAAGGATATCAGCTTTGGCCAATCTTCATTGTTATTGATATTTACCTGCGGCAATTCTTTTTTGATAATACTCACCGGTTTACCAAACTCATCTTCGGTTCCTTCCAGCCATTGCCATTCTTCGCCCAGTGCCTCATGCAGCAGTTCGCGCAGCCTTGCAAATTGCTGGTATTGCTCGTTTCGAAGTGCAGTGTCTGCATGCGACAGCACTATTGCTATGCCCGCGTATGCGTGGTGGGCCTCCATTTTGAAGTGTATACCTGCTATGCCGGTCTTGTAGTTCACCCAGTTTACCTTCAGTCCATCGGCAGATAATACCGGCCGCATATATTGGCCAAAGGTGGTCCAAAAGGCTTCGCGTTGTCTTGAGATCTCCTGCCGGGTGTACATGATGGCAAAATTAGTAGGATCCCGAATATCCTTTGCCGCATTTTTGCGTGTAACCGATACCACGAGGCCAGGGGTCGTCTGCCCGGCTTCAGCGCGGTGGCAAGCGTTTTTTGTTTCTTGCCTCAATCTCATACATCGTTGTATTTGTTTCAATAACGGGCACAAACGCCCCAACATGTGTAATCTAATGCTAATCAACATTTTATTGTTTTCTTAACACGATCAGGAACAGTTTTTTAAACGTATGCTATTAGTAACGTGTTGAGAACTAACAAAATTCAAATAGAAATGAAAAAGATCATGATAGCGCTGGCAATAATGGGTATAGCCTGTTCATCGGCCGAAGCGCAAAGTAAACAAACCCCTTGCAGCCTGGCCGCAAAGAAAGCAAAAGCTAAGAAAGTAGCACATGTAAAGCGCACTCCGTTGCATAACGGCATGGCGGTAAAAACCTACCAGGTATGCCGCGATGAAGGTGGCTACAGCACATGCTGCATCTATAAGAATGGTGTCGCATACAAAAATGCGGTAGCTAAGCAGTAATCCGGTTTGCACTTTAAATAACTTTTTAAAAAACTAACAAATGAAACAGATATTAATGGCGCTGGCTATAACCGCCTTTGGGTTTTCCAGTGCAGATGCACAAGTGTGCTACGCGAAGAAAAAAGTAGTAAAAAAGAAAGTAGTAGCTGCAAGGAAAACAGCGCCTGTACGCACAGCGCTAGTGCAAGCCGAGGAATGCCGCGTGGTGCCCAATGAGGTATGCAGCATAAACCCCGACAGGCGCTCGCTGACGTGCTATAAAACTACGGACGATGAGAACCTTACCCCGATGAACTCACAAATTCTGAGCTATGGGCCTACCGGTGCATTACCAGGCACAGCCCCGCAGCCCAACGTAGAAACTGTAGTTATAAAAGGCCAGCCGAAAGCAGCATCCTGCAAAAGGGATCTGACGAATACCGCTACCGTATGCAGCTACCCTAACCGTTTCAGGCTGGTACGTGATGCCGAAGGTTTTTATCACTACCAGGAAATGCTCCAGTCGAACGAGGTAGTGCAAGGCGTAACTCCCGCCACTCCTGTAGACAATGGCATATCGATGCGATAATAAAGAAATGTTCTCAGGCGCAGCAATGCGTCGCGATAAAGGGGCTATCCATATACTGGGTAGCCTCTTGCTTTATGTATCAACTGCACCAATACGCTCATAAATGATAAGGTTCGGTAGACAGTAAAAACATAAAGTTCCGGTTAATCTTTCCGGTAGAAATAAATATTGTCGCTCTTGAATTCCGCCGGCCTGTTAGAAGAAAAATATCCACCAGAGCCATCGGGGTACAAGGCCATGGATATATCATCGTATGATGAGTTGATGGGTACCCCTGCGTTAACGGCATGGGCAAAGTTTTGCAGGGTAGAGTCCCAGTGTGCCACATATATGTCGAGCCCGCCAAGGCCTGCCAGCCCATCTGAGGCAAAGATCAGCGTGGTATCGTTAGCAAAGTAGGGAAATACTTCCTCACCTTCTGTGTTTATGAACGCTCCTAGGTTCTTTGGCCTCAGCCACTTGCCTTTAGGGTTGCGCGTACACAAGTACAGATCAGAGCCTGCACCCTCCATTGTAGAGCTGAATATCATCATTCTGCCATTAGGGCTCACAGTGGCATGTGCTACCGAAAAGTTGGTATTGTTGAACGTGAACGGCTTTACCGTCCTGAACTTCTGAAGGCTTTCGTCATAGTCAGTGGCCATCATTGTTTCTAACACCACTATGCTATCCTTGTTCATTACCGAGCCCCGGCTAAAGAATTTTTCATTGAATCTTGTACGGGTAAAGTACATGGTATCACCATCTGATGAAAAGGTCGCCGGCCCATCGTGAAAGGCTATGTCCATGTTCTTAGATGTGCCCAGTGTGTGGTAGTCATCGCCGCAATTGCCGGTGCCGTCGCAAGTGAGGGCGTAGATGTTGTAGCATGCAGCGCCTGTCCAGTTGCTTTTTTTCTTATGCAGCTTTATTGCTGTATCGGCTGCAAACACCAGGTTACCGTTCCATATGGCCGGTGCAAACTCGGAATGGTCGGTATTAAAGCTTAGGAGTGTTGCCGCTTTTTTGGGCGCCGCAGCCCACACATCCCTGGCCGACTTACATCCCGCAATCAGGTTGGCCACGCGCCTGTCGCGCGGGTTATTATCTTTATAAACCTGCAGCCATTTCGCGGCCTCCTCGTACTGCATCAGCATCATTTCCATTTGCGCATAGCGCAGCATTACCAGGTCGCCATACTTGGGCATGTCCAGCGCTTTGCGATACGCCCCGGCAGCTTTATCAATACTGCCTGTGAGCCGGTAGCAGTCGCCAAGCCGTGAGTATATATTCACGTTGTTCTCTTTTTCCGCAAGTTTCTCGTAATACGGTATAGCCTTGTAAAAGGCGAGGTGCGAATAGTAGTAGTTGGCCTTTATCATGTCCATATCTTCTTTAGCCCCAAGCGGGCCAAGGCAAATGAGCTGGGCTATAAGGATCGCAAAAAAGGGTTTCATTGTGCCTGTCATTAGAATGCCCGGATGATACGGGGTATTATATATTTAGAATTGTCGCGCACCAGGTCGAAGCCGATAACGAGCTCATGAGCGCCGCGGTCGTAGCCGCGCAACTCAGAGAGCAGGTGATCGTAGGCGTAGCCCACATTTATGTTTCTCGTTGCCTGCACATGCAGAATGAACTCGAACGACTTGTCGGTGCGGTAAGTGATGCCACCCATTATCCTGTCGTAAAATATGGCCGATAGATTAAAGTCACAGTTGAAGGGCAGCCGGTAGTACCTGTTGCCTGCATACCGCATCAGCACCTGTGGCTCCAGCTTGATGACCTCATTAGCCGTAAAAACATAGCCCCCGCTGGCGTAGTATCCGCGCACCTCCTTAGCCTTTGAGTTCATGCTCTGGCGCTTGTCGTAGTAATTTTGCAGCAGGTTGGGCACCGAGAGGCTGGCGTAGTAGTTAGGACCATACCAGTATATGCCAGCGCCTACATTAGGCAGCATAGCATTGCGCACATCCTGAGCCAGGCTCAGGTCGTTCTGCTGAGAAAGATTAAGCTGGCTGTAGTTAGCGCTATACATCTTCACGCCGCCGCGCAGTCCGAACGACAGCACTGTATTCTCTATAGGTATCCGGTAAGCATAGTAGGCCATTACATTGGTATTGCTTTCCACGCCTATCCTTTCGCCTGCAATGCTGCCGCCCACAGCCACGGGTCGGAAAGGGCGCATATAGCTGCCCACAGGCGCATCGGCAGATATATTGAACGTCTTTGGCGCACCGTTTATCCCCGACCATTGGTTGCGATAATTTGCATTGCCACTAAAAATGTCCTTACTGCCTGCATAAGCCGGGTTGTACAATAGCTTGTTGTACAGGAACATGGTGTAGTGCTGGTCGCTCTGCCCGTATAGGTGCAGCGTGCCTGCGAGGATAATAAATAGGGTTACCAGTGGCTGTGCTACTGATATTTTATAGTGCTTCACCGGTTATCGTTTTATCAGTATGGAACCTGTCAATACATTGTTGCCGCCTGCGCCGTTCGCAGCATTGAGCTTTATCACGTAGAAGTAAGTGCCATCGGGCAACTGTGACCCGTTGCGGCCCCTTCCGTCCCACCTGTTGTCGTAGCCGCGCTGCTCAAACACCTTATCGCCCCACTTATCAAAAAGCATCACTTCATTATCGGGATAATTCTCCAGCCCGCCTATGGTCCAGTAGTCATTTGCGCCGTCACCATTAGGCGTTATGCCAGTATTTACATCTATCTCTCCACATTCACCTTCCAGCACATCTACCGATAATGGCTTCTCGCATTGGTTGTTGTCACTTACCGTGACGTTGTATACACCCGGTGCCAGCGCACTCATGCGGTCATCGGTGCTGCCGTTAGCCCACTTGTAGTAATATGGCGCAGTGCCGCCGGTGGCTGCAAGCAATATAGCGCCATTGCTCATTTTACACTTATCATTGGTCACCGCCGCCTTTACCTCTATTGCATCGGGTTGTTTTATCTTATAGCTTTCCTTTGCCTTACAGGTAGATGATATGTCAGTGACCTCTATGCTATAGTCGCCCGGCGCCAGGTTTTCAATTGACGCTGTTGTTCCCCCCAAGTTCCATTGGTACAGCCATGGCCCGGTAGCACCCAATGTTGTTACTGCAATTTTCCCATCTGCACTGCCATTACAACGCACATCGGTCACATTTTCGTATATGGTGAACGGTGCATTTAGTACAAGGGCCAGCGGGAAGATGGCCTTATTCACACAGCCGTAGCTGTTTGGCGGCACAAAGTACGTGATGGTGACACTACCCGTAGCAGCTACGGTCACAGTGCCGGTGACGCTGTCTATAGGCGCTATGGTGGGGTTGCTGCTGCTCCATGTGCCGCCCGCTGTCGATGCGCTCAGCTGTATCACACCATTCACGCACGCCTGCGCGGGGCCAGAAACGATACCGGCTTCAGGCAGCGGTGCTACCGTAACCGTATAGCCCGCATAGTTGTTGCAGCCAAGGTTGGTCACCTCGTAACTTATAGTTGTGGTGCCCGCCGTGGCCGTGAATATAACGCCATCTGCATTGATGGTGGCAACGGCAGTATTGCTGCTGCTCCAAGTGCCCCAGCTGGTCATAGCATTGGCAAGGGTGATTGTGGAGCCGACACATACACTGTGCGGGCCTGTAATTACCCCGGGGTCAGGCAGTGGCACTATGTTCACCGGCTCTGTTGTTATTACCGGGCCGCAGATATTCGTCATGGTATAGGTTACCATTATAGAGCCCGACCCAACCGGTATCACTACTCCCGTTGCTGATATCGTACCTGCTGTGCCGCTGCTGCTCCATGTGCCGCCGGGCTGGGTGCTGGTAAGGGTGGTAGACTCGTTGACGCAGATAAGTGAGTCGCCGAGTATCGTACCCGGCACCGCAAGCGGATCTACTGTAATGATCTTAATAGCTCTCGCGCTGCAGTCTGCCGTGCTTACAGTATAGCTTATTGTAGTAGTTCCTGTAGTTATACCGCTAACAATACCTGCTGAGGATATTGTTGCCACCCCTGTGGTGCTGCTGCTCCATACGCCGCCGGTAGCGGATGCAGACAAGGTGATGGTAGTGCCAGCGCAGAGGCGCAGCGGTCCGGAGATGACACCTGCGTCGGGCGTCAGGTTTATCGTAATTACTTTAGTAGCTAAAGCTGTGCCGCAGGTATTGGTGACGGTATAGCTCACTGTTGCCGTGCCGGCTGTGAGGCCTGTGAGCAGGCCCGTGGTAGTGATCGCAGCATTGGCAGTGCAACTCCATACGCCGCCGGGTACCGGGTCGGTCATGAGTATATCCTGCGTTGTGCATACCGTGGGCCCGCCCGATATTACTCCGGCCGTGGGTAGCGCATCAACTGTGACTGTGTAAGTTACCTGCGACGAGCAGACACCATTTGAAACCGCATAAGTCACTCCCGCTGTGCCGGCCGTGATGCCCGTTACCACGCCGGTGCTGCTGATGCCTGCGGAGGTGCCACTGATGCTCCATGTGCCGCCCGCTGTGGTATCAGACAAGGTAATGGTACTGCCTTCGCACACATTTGTCGGCCCGGTGATGGGTCCCACTACAGGTGTAGGATGCACCGTTACTATATAGGTAGCAGTGGCCGGGCCGCAGCCGTTGACCACTGTGTAGCTGATCAATGCTGTGCCGGCAGTAAGGCCGGTGACAACACCGGTGGCCGAGATGCTGGCTGTGGCGCTGCCGGTGGCCCATGTGCCGCTTGCTACAGTTTCAGATAATGTTATAGTGGCACCGGTACACAATATCGTTGGGCCGGATATCACACCCGCATCCGGGAACAGATTGACGGTTACCAATTTCGTGGCTACTGCAGTGCCGCAGCTGTTCGTGAAGCTGTAGCTGATGGTAGCCGTGCCGCCTGATACGCCGGTGACTACGCCTGTAGTGCTTACCGTTGCGGTGCCGGTGCTTGACCATACCCCGCCTGCGGTTGCATTCGTCAACGTTATCGCCAATCCCAGGCACACGCTCGATGGCCCCAATATAGGCGCAACTGCGGGTAGCGGATTCACCGTCCCTACCTGGGTAGCCAATGCATCGCCGCAGCTATTGCTTACAAAGTAGCTGATCATTGCCGTGCCGGCCGCTATGCCGGTGACCACGCCTGTGGCACTAACGGTAGCCACCGCTGTAGCAGAGCTGCTCCATATGCCGCCGGTGCCCGTGGTGCTAAGACTTATGGTGCTGCCTGCGCATACCACGCCCGGCCCGCTCAGCACGCCGGCAAATGGAATTGGATTTACAGTTATTATTTTGGTTGCATAGGCTGTGCCGCAGCTGTTGCTTATTGTATAGGATATTATTGCCGTGCCAGCCGATACACCGGCTACCACGCCTGATGAGCTTATGGTGGCATTCGCGCTGCTGGTGCTCCATGTGCCGCCTATAGCACTGCTAGTGAGTGTGATGGCAGCGCCAACGCAAACGGTTGAAGGGCCGGAGATAATACCGGCATTTGGCAGCGGGTTCACGGTAACGATAGCGGATGTGCTGGCCGTGCCGCAGCTGTTGGTGACAGCATAGCTGATAATGGCTGTGCCTGTGGCTATACCTGATACTATCCCACCGCCGGTTATTGTGGCAACGCCTGGGGAAAGGCTCGTCCACACCCCGCCGGTAACGGCATTAGCAAGCGTAATAGTATTGCTGACACAAACGGTAGCAGGCCCGGTAATGGTGCCGGCTACAGGGGCCGGATTGACCGTGACCACCTTAGTAGCATCAATGCTGCCGCAGCTATTTGTTACCGTATAGGTTATCATAGCCGTACCTGCAGTTATTCCTGTAACCACCCCGGAGGTCCCTACTGTTGCATTGGCACTGCTGCTGCTCCATACGCCGCCCGGTGTAGCATCCGCAAGGGTTATAGTTGCAGCCTCGCATAGTATGGATGGCCCCGTTATCGGGGCTACAACCGGCGGGATGTTAACCGTGATTATACGGGTAGCTGTTATGGGGCCGCAGATGGTCGTCATTGCATAGCTTACAGTTCCGGTTCCTACAGATAAGCCTGTGACCACGCCGGTGGCGGATATGCTAATTGTGGAGCTGCCTGTGCTCCAGGTGCCCCCCGCCACCGAACTTGTCAATGTAATAGTGGCGCCACTGCAGAGTGTGGCCGGCCCGGTGATGGCACCTGTAGGTAATGGATTAACCGTAACCATTGCCGTAGTTACGCAGCCTTGTGGCAGGTTGTAAGAGATCAGCGCAGTGCCGGGCGATACGCCGGTTACCACGCCGGTACCTACACCTGCGGTAGCTACTCCTGGGCTGCCGCTGCTCCAGGTGCCGCCCGGTGTGCTATTGGCAAGGCTGGTCGTAGCCCCTACGCATACGGTAAATGTACCTGTCACCGGGAGTGGCTGCGGATTTATTGTTATGGTAAATGCCCGGGTGAGCGAACCTGTCTCCGGGCAATGGTCGTCAGTGAACGTTAAAAAGAAGAAGTAGGACCCGGGAGGTACGCCCGTTGTGTTCCAGGCTACCGTGCAGTTTGGTGCTGGGGTACCGTTGTTTATTACCGAGAACGTAGCGCCCGTTGGCAAGCCTGCGGCGGTCACTGTTATGTTGTCCCCTGCGTCCGGGTCGGTGGGATTGATATGGAGCGCAAACGCACCCATGCCCGAGCACAGCTGGAAGTGTGTGCTGTCGGTGATCTCCCCCGCTGTTGCGCTATTGTATATGCCCGACGGCGCGAGGTCTGTGCAGGTGCGCACATAAAAAGTCATCTCCCGCTGGCAGGTGCCGATGAGCACCCCACCCCTGAACTCCCGTATATTATATACCACCAGCGCGCGCTGCAGCACATTCGGAAAGAAGGATAGCTGCCCGGTGAGGGCATCCATCGAGAACGACCCTGCCGCGCATTGTATGGGTGTGCTTGCTGTGATGGGCTGGCCGGGCCAGGCAGTGCCTATATAGGTCACATTACCCCCGACAACGCAGGAGGTAGTACCAGACCCCCCGGTGCCCGATGTGAGCGTAAACAATAGGTTATCCCCATCGCCGTCTATTGCCCCGGGATTATAAGTGTTGGACTGGTTGACACAATAAAACGGAGTAGGTATTACCGTCATTATAGGGCTGGAATTATTGGCAAAAGTATTATTGAGCGTATCTATGAGCTGCATGGTGGTGCCGGCCGTGATATTGGTAATAGCAGCAGCCCTGCCAGCATAGGTGCCGCCATAGTACCCGGTAAACACAAACCGCCAGACCGCAGAGGTGTGCGGCAGTGTATAGTTAGCTGAGTACACAAATTTTTTGATGCCGGGCAGCGCAAAAGACGTGTTGGTGCACTGCGTAGAGTATATTTCTGCCGGACAGACCGGGGTTATTTCAAGGCCTGCACTGGGTGGTTGTATTGCAAGGTTTATCGATGTTATGTTGGTGTTACCGTCATAGATACAGATCTTTGGCGCTCCCGTAGGCAAGCTGGCAAACGCACCTGAACTGGCTGGTCCGCAGTCGCCGTATAACACTACTGTTATCTTATAAGTATTGCCGCTGACCCATGTGTAAAACATGTCGGCGCCCACAATATGCGAAGCAGAGGATCTGTTGCTAAAGGATATGAACAGCAGGATACATAGCAGCACCTTTAAATAAACAGAATAGAAAAAACGCATATTCAGGGGTTTCGACCGTAAAGATAAATAAATACTCATCTATTAGAAAGAAATAATAACAGGCATGAAATGCCGCTATAATTTTCAGTTAGTAATACCACCTTGTTGAAAATACGTAGCAGGCGGTAAATACACCGGTAGATTGGCATAATTTTTAAAGATGTGATTTGTGCCCTGATCAGTTTTTTCGCATCTGCTAACACTCATATTATTTTCATCATTGGAAGAGCTATTAAAGAAGCCCCAGGGCGTGTTCGTATTTATTGATGATGACCAGGACGAACACCACCTGTTTAGCATGGCAATGGAATCGCTGGAGCTGGATAACAAGGTACAAAGCTGCTACAACGGGGTAGAGGCATTCAAATACCTGAGGGAAACTGACGATAATATCTTTGCAATACTGGCCGATATTAATATGCCCAAAATGGACGGCCTGGAACTAAGGCGCATGGTGGATATGACACCGGAGCTGAAGGTAAAAGCCATCCCTTTTTTCTTTCACACCAATTCCTCTACGGCTGCGGAAGTGCGCGCTGCATATGCTATGGGTATACAGGGCTATCTTAAAAAAGCTGATTCGCTGGAGGGCACGGCCACAAGTCTTAAGAACATCATTAATCTCTGGACCAATGTTGTGCACCCCAAAGATCTTGAGGCATCAGTATAAGTAGGGTCTGCCTATCTGCAATATTCCTGTTTTACTGCAATTATAGTTCAAGTGAATTTGGTAACTTTACGGTCCATTTTTGAACTACAGATCATTAGATGAAAGATTTCTCATACGTTACCGGCCCCACGCCCGCTTACATTGAATCGTTGTACCAGGATTTTGTGAAGGATTCCACGGTTGTGGACCCCGAATGGAAAAAATTTTTTGAAGGCTTTGATTTCGCCCTGGCCAACGGCGCACCTGCACCCGGTGCCGCTATCAACGGAAAGGCTACAATTGGCGGAGAGCAGCTGACCAAGGAGTTTGGCGTTTTCCAGCTCATCAGTGCCTATCGCCGCCGGGGCCACCTCAGCTCCACTACCAATCCCATACGTGCACGCAAAGACCGTCACCCCCAGCTGGAGCCTGAGCGCTACAACCTCGCTGAAGGAGACATGGAGCAGTCGTTTGCCGCAGGTAAGTTCATAGGCATACCCAATGCAAAGCTGAAGGACATCCTTGCCCGCCTGAAGTCGCTGTATGCTGCTAATGTAGGTATAGAATACGCTTACATCAACGATATAGAAAAATGCACCTGGGTGCAGCAGACCTATGAGGAGCTGATGCAGCGCCAACTCTCCATACCCCAGAAAAGAAGAGTACTGGAAAAGCTGAACGAAGGTGTCATCTTTGAGAAGTTTCTCAATACGAAATTCATAGGCCAGAAGCGCTTTGGCCTGGAAGGTGGGGAGGCTACTATAGCCGCCCTGGATACCATTATCAACGACTCAGCCGAGGCCGGCGTGCAGGAGGTGGTGATAGGCATGGCCCACAGGGGCAGGCTGAATATACTTGCCAACACGCTTAAGAAAACATACGAGCAGATATTCTCAGAGTTTGAAGGTAACATGCCCGAAGACATGACCATGGGGAGTGGCGATGTAAAATATCACCTGGGCTTCCAGAGCGATATTACTACGCCAGGCGGCAAGTCGATCAATGTGCAGCTGACGCCCAACCCCTCGCACCTGGAGGCTGTAGACCCCGTGGTCGAAGGCTTTGCGCGGGCTAAGGCCGATACGCTGTATGGCCGCGAGTATGATAAGGTGCTGCCTATACTGATACATGGCGATGCCGCTGTGGCAGGCCAGGGTATTATATACGAGCTGCTGCAGATGTCGAAGCTGGCGGGCTACTATACGGGCGGCACCATACACTTTGTGATCAACAACCAGATAGGCTTTACCACCGATTTTGACGACGCACGCTCAGCAGACTACTGCACCAGCATAGCCTCAATGCTGCAGTGCCCTGTGCTGCACGTGAACGGCGACGATGCCGAAGCCGTGGTAAAGTGCGCCATGCTTGCTGTGGCATACAGGCAGCATTACAACGAAGACATTTTTATAGATATGGTGTGCTATCGCAAGCACGGCCACAACGAGGGCGACGAGCCTAAATTTACCCAGCCGCAGCTGTATGCGCTTATAGAGAAGCACCAGAATCCGCGCGAGATATATACACAATACCTGCTGGAGCACGGCGAGCCCGATGCGCAGAAGCTGGCCAAGGAAATGGAGACCCTGTTCTGGGGCGACCTGCAGCAGCGCCTCGATGAGGTGAAGCAAAAGCCACTCCCCTATGTATACCAAAAGCCGGAGCTGTGGTGGAAAGAGTTGCGCAAGGCAAAAAACGATGACTTCAATGCATCTCCCACTACTGCTATCACCCCTGAGCAGTTCAAGCAGCTGTTTACCGCGCTGATGAAGTGGCCGGAGAACTTCAGCCCGCTGAAAAAGGTGGAGAAGCTGATACAGGACAAGATAAAACTATACGAAGCCGAAGGCAAAGTAGACTGGGCCACCGGTGAACTCCTGGCCTACGCCAGCCTGCTGCTGGATGGCAACGAGGTGCGCCTGAGCGGTGAAGACGTAAAGCGTGGCACATTCAGCCACCGCCATGCCGTTATCTACGACCAGAATACCAACCAGCCTTACAATCGCCTCTCAGCGCTGGCAGAGAAGCAGGGCATCGCCTATATCTACAACTCCCTGCTCAGCGAATTTGCTGTGCTGGGGTTTGAATATGGCTATGCAATGGCTAACCCCAACAACCTGGTAATATGGGAGGCGCAGTATGGCGACTTCGCCAATGGCGCGCAAACCATCATAGACCAGTACCTGGTAAGCGGTGAGCAGAAGTGGGCCTGCATGAATGGCCTGGTGCTGCTGCTGCCCCACGGCTACGAGGGTGGAGGACCAGAGCACTCAAGCGCAAGGCTGGAGCGCTTCCTGCAGATGTGTGGCGAGAATAACATGATCGTCTCCAACATCACTACTGCGGCCAACTTCTTCCATGCACTGCGCAGGCAGCTGGCATGGCAATTCCGCAAGCCTATGGTCAACTTCTCGCCAAAGGCCAACCTGCGCCATGTGCGCTCTTACTCGGCTATGGAGGAGTTTACCACCGGCGGATTTAAAGAAGTGATAGACGACCCTAACATAAAGAGCGCAGCCAAGGTGAAACGTGTGCTCCTCTGCAGCGGTAAAATGTACTTTGACCTCAGTGAAAAGCAGCTGACCGAGAAGCGCGAAGACGTAGCCATAGTGCGCCTGGAGCAGATATACCCCCTGCCACAGAAACAGCTCGAAGAGCTAAAAGCTAAATACAAAAAGGCAGAATGGATGTGGGTGCAGGAAGAGCCGCGCAACATGGGCGCACTGGCGTTCCTGACGCTAACGCTTACCGACTTCCCTATCAGCTACATCAGCAGGCCGGCAAGCGCATCCACCGCTACAGGCTTCGCCAAGAAGCATGCTATAGAGCAGGCTCAGCTGGTAGAGGATGCGTTCAAGCTGTCATAAGGTATAAAGAAAAAATGAAACGGGTTTCAAGCGATTGGAGCCCGTTTTGCTTTTAGTGTGAAGCAGCATTATACAATACACGATCTGCCATTTTCAACATCTGGCAAATAGCTTTAGGTGGGTATATTAAAGCGAACCTTTGCGCAGATCAACTATCCCTTTGAAAATCGCGTGGCTTAGTGCGCTGGAAGAACTTTCTTAGTTGGCAGCCATATCTGAAACTTCTATCATCTGGCGCGCAAGCTCCTCAGGTCGTAATGGCTTTTGTAAAAATGCAGACACAAACGGACTCGCATCGGCCTTTTGGTGGTCTTCCAGGGCAACTGACGATGATAGAATAAAAATATTAAAACACTTTCTCACGCTTTCCGGCAATTGGGCGAACCTTTCCAAAACGTCCCATCCACTGAGGATCGGCATATTTATGTCGAGCAAAATAATGCTCTTGCTTTCTGCCTGCGATGCAGCTGCTAGGCTTATATAGTCAAGGCCCTGCTGGGGATCAGTAAATGATCTTACGTCAGCCTTTGGCGCTACTATCTTAATATACTTGCTGCATATCATATTGTTTATCGGATCATCGTCAATGATCAGAAAATGGTCAATGTTGGGGTTGTTCATAGATGCTCTTGTTTTAGAGGTTTTTGAATGTTATGGTAAAAATGGTTCCTTTATTTACTTCACTTTCTATCGATATTTTCCCGCCTAATGTCTCTACCTGTGTCTTTACCATGTATAACCCCATTCCTTTGCCCTCAGCATGTTGGTGGAAGCGCTTGTACAATCCAAATACCTGCTCTCCCTTTTGCTTAAGGTCTATACCCATGCCGTTGTCTTTAAACATGAGGCTAATGCCATCAGTAGTTCTGAAGCTCTTTATGTCTATAACGGGCGCCACTTCCCTCTGGCGGTACTTGATACTGTTTGAGATAAGGTTAAAAAAGACGCTGTACAAATAACTTTTCAGAGTAGACAGCTCGTTCACTTCAGAGAAGTCGCTTTTTATGGTCACATGGTCTCCCTGCAACAGGTTTTGGATGCTTAGCTTTATGTCTGAAAGCAGTTCTGAAAAAAGCAATTTCTCTCGTTTTTCACTTACCTGGTGCTTCACCTGCAGCACGTAGTTGAGATCCTTAATAACATCGTCGAGCTTTTTCACCGATGTGGAGAGCCCGCTCATCATTTCATTCCGCTCCTGCTCGTTAGCAGCGAATATTTGCAATAGCTCAGCCAGCCCTATAATATTTGCTACAGGAGCGCGCAGGTTGTGCGATACTATGTAGGAGAATTGCTCGAGGTCTTTATTTCGCTGTATAATATCTACTATCATCTTAGACCGTTCGCGCTCTGCTACTTGCTGCTCTGTGATATCGAGCGAGATGCCGAGCATAGCCGGGGCACCGTCCCCGGCGGGTATGTAGGGTACTTTTACTGAGTAAAATATCTTTTCTTGCCCGGTATAGTCTTTACAAGGCATTTCCGGTATTACCTTCATTATTCCTGAGGCAATGATCTCACGCCCTTGCTGCACATGGGCCGCAGCCTCGTCCTGATCTGCCAATAGTTCACTAACGTATTTGGATACCACACTTTCAGGAGTATGGCCGTGGAGGGCAGCAAAGCTCTTATTCGCAAATACAAGTTTTCCCTCTCCATCCATAGCAAATATTGCCTGCGGAATAAGATCTACTATTGTCCGCAGATTTTCCTGCGACTGCAACAACGCCAATTCAGACTGTCTTATCTCAGTGACATCATGCGCTACACCGTGCAGACCTACCGGCCTGCCTTCGTCTCCGAATTCAAAATCTGATACCGAATAAATGTACCGTACAGTTCCATCCTTCCTGATGATACGGTGATAAAAGGCCGCTTTACTTAATGTTTCCCGTCCTTTCCCGATCTCTATGAGCACCTCTTCCCTATCATCCGGATGGATGTAGGATAACCACGAGTCGAAGGTTTGTTCTTTTTCCCCGACCGGAATTCCGTATATCCTCAAAGCTTCTTCAGACCAGGCGGCTTTGCCGGTAGCTAGAGAAAGTTCCCAATGTCCAAAATGCGCTATCTCTTGGGCTTGCCTTAGCCTTAATTCGCTATGGGTCAGCTTAGCCTCTGCCAGTATTTTTTGCTTTTCATTTTCAAAAGTATCCAGCGCGAATGAAATGTCGCCTGCCGCCTCTACTAATAACGCAATCTCAGTTTGATTGAAAAAATTGACCTTTTTATTAAAAATGCTAAAGATGTATTCCGTCTTTCCACCACGCTTTAAAGGCAGGTGGATGCCGGACTGCAATTTTTGCCGTGAAGCATATTCAGTCCAGAGCCCACGCTCTGCCTCGTTTGCATAGTCATTGATCACATAATAGATATTGCTTTGCACCACCTTCGCCAACGGACCTTTTTCAGCGTACTCGTACGTGCTGGTCAGCTCTGCATCCTCACAGTCGATACGATGCTGGCTGATGAGCTTTACCTTGCGGTCTGGCCGGGCGGTGCTGGCGATACAGGCTACTTCAAATTTCCCTACCTCGGTGGCGATACGGCAAGCTTCGTCGAAAAGCGTTTGCTCATCGTTGATATGCACTATTGCCTGATTTACCTGGCTGATGAATGCATACATCCTGTTTGCGTTGATCAGCTTTTCCTCGGTGTCCTTTTTAGCTGTAACGTCGTTTACGATGACTAAATGAGACCGTGTTCCTTCAAAAATTATTTCATCTATACTTATATCAACGAGGATGACGGTGCCGTCTTTCTTGATATGCTTCCAAATGCCCCGGTTACTAAAACCCTCGCGAAGCAATGTCTTTTCCTTCAAATAGCGCTCCTTCTCCTCCTCTGGCCTGATGTCTACAGCCGTCATCGATAGAAATTCTTCCCTGGTGTAGCCGTAGTGCTTCACTGCCGTTATATTGACATCAAGAAACCGTGAAGTTTCGCAATCTATTACCCACTGGGGAAAAGGGCTGTTTTCAAATAAGTTGCGGTATTTTTTCTCGCTCTCCGCTATAGCATTCAGCGCCCGTTGCTGCTCTAGTTGCAGGTGATGCTTACCTATAGCGCTCGTTATTGCGTTTGGCAGTCTTTGCAGCCGGTCCTTGAGCAAATAATCCCATGCGCCCTGTTTCATTATGCTTACTGCAAACTCTTCAGAGATGGCACCGGTGATCAGTATAAACGGCACTGTGCATTGCAATTCCTTTACTATCTCTAATGCATAAGTGGCATCGAATTGTGGCAATGTATTGTCGGCCAGTATAGCGTCATAATGCCCTTTTTGCAAGGCTTCTGTAAACTCCTGCTCATCAGATACAACCGTTAGCTGAAATGCCATTCCTGATTGCGTAAGTACCCGTTCCACCAGCCGGGCGTCATACACATCATCCTCTAATAGTAATAGGTTAAGGTTACTCATTGCATAATAAATAAAAATACATACCTAATAGCTTCAAAATAACTGCAATAATAAATTGTTTAAAATAATATTAGTTCATATCTTGGCTTAAACCAAATCTACAAAAATGTAAGGTTAAATTACTAGCGTTCATCTAATCTGACATTTTGATGACAAAAATCAACAAACTATGGTTGTTGTAGCGCCAATAAGTATCGTTTTATCAATGTTCATTGAGGGATATGAACCGCCTAAAACGTGCGCCTTTGCCAAAAAAACTTTACATCATAAACAGCTGGCTGCACATGCTATAGCAGCAACTGCACTACCATAAAATTTGCTTTTGCTCAAATCAGGAAATCGGTGCATTTTGCGGCGGACCATTTCACACTCTCGTCGTGCAAGGCACGAAGCAACCTCACATAACGCATAGTGATCATTGAGGGTAGTTGCACTTACAGGTAAACGGGGTTTTTCCCCTCGTGTGGCATTATGGGAAATTTTGGCAAAAATAATAGGACAGTATCTGTGCGGTTTTTAGAGGATCAGAGCAAATAAAATGCCCCTCATAAGGGTTTATTCCCCATGGGCAAAATTCAAACAGAATGCACCCGGGCACTTTTGAATCATAGGGACTGCCAGGACTAAATTTTCCGGTTCGCAGCGGTTTTGATTTTTACCATCTTTAAACCGGAAATAGCCACACTATCTGTTGATAATGAGTTAGTTGAGCGATAGTTAAGTTGCCGGTAGCCGGCAAAAACCGGAAGCAAACCGGAAATTTTTGGGCGCACCACCCTACACACTACCCTTCCTGAACATCCTCCCTACCATCTGCTCTACCCTTGGGCCGATAATGAGAATGGCGGGGACGGCTACGCAGTAGGCGATGGCCCATGATCGCAGCCAGATTTTGAGGAAGAGAGGGCCGTAGCCAACGTTGACTGAGACAAGCGTGAAGGAAATGATGCAGGTGGTAATAATGCCCATGAGGAGAGCGAACGCGATCTTCTGTTTCATGTGTTTATGTTGTTATATTGTTTTACAGATCTCTTCGTTTATAATTTTTACTATTCTATCGAGCCCTGCATAGAGGTGCCCCGGGTCGCTGGCTATTTTGAATAGCATGATGCTGCCCTCAATGAGGGTAATGATGGTATAGGCGTATTGGTCGGATGATATATCGAGGTTGAATTCGCCGCTTTTTTTGCCGTCGTCGATAATAGCTGCTATACGCGCCGCCCACCCTACTATGCTGGCGCGCACGTGGCTTTTCAGGAAGGGCACGTTATCATCGGCCTCTACTGAGGCATTCAGGTACGGGCAGCCTCCCCGCTCTTGTATCTTTTTCCAGTTATTGCGGTAGTATTCGGTAATAGCGAGAAGTTTTGCGGTAGGGGTAGTTTGGGCATTGACGTACTCATCGAGGCGTTGGCGGGCCATTTTTATGTTGTGCTCGTATACGGCTATGGCTATGGCGTCCTTGTTCTCGAAGTTGCCATAGAGTGCACCCTTAGTGAGGCCCGTGGCGGTTATGAGGTCTGCAAGCGAAGTACCTGCATAGCCCTTTGTATTGAAAATAGGTGCAGCTTTTTCTACTATAAATTCTTTTGTTCTTTCTGACTTTGTCATGCGCTGCTCGTGGGTTAGCAGAACAAAGGTAGTGAAAATATACCGATTGGTATATTTTTCGCGAAAAACAAATATGCAGCATTTAGTAATTCAAAAATTGGGAATGAGGGAGGTGCTTTTGCTGTTATTGCGTTGCTATCCCCTTATAGCCGTTGGATCCTTTCAGGATGACAAAAAAACATGGGGCGTACGTACCCGGCTGAGGGACGTAAATAGATGCAGATATTAAGGCCTTGGCGGCATGGGTGGTGGGGGTGGCCTGGTGGGCGACTTGCTCTTGTAGTCGAACGTTAGTCCGTAGTGCGGTATCTGCAAACTATATTCACAAGCGTTGGGATCCTTTCAGGACGGCAAATTGACATTCAGGATGACAAATAAGATAAGATCAGCTCACTCTACGGCCGCGGTGGCATGGGTGGTGGTGGTGGTGGCTCTGGCAGCGGGGGCCTTGTGGGGGCCTTTACCGGTGTAGATTTAGTGGAGGTGTCGGCTCTGCTGCGCTGATGCGCGGTGGCAGGGCCGGTGATAAGGGCGGCTGCTATAAGTAGTATTAGTGTATTGGATAGCTTTTTCATAGCCCGGGTTGTTAGTTACTAAAGATATATACAAATATGCTACCACCGAAATTCAAGAGGGTGATCTGTATAAAAAAAGCGGGAAGGTTTGTGGCCTTCCCGCTATAATTGAGGAGTAAAATTAGTCCCTGTCTTTGTCATTGTCATGACCATTGTCGCCGCAAGTGTGGTGGAAGCGATAATGGTGCCTCCAGTTGCTGCGACGGCCGCGCCAGCTATGACCGCAATCATCGCCACAGCTTTTGCTGCATGCGGTTGTCTCTTTTTTATCTTTAGAGCAGCAATTGTCTTGCTGGTAAGCCCAGCCCCTGCGGTGGCCGCCCCAGCCACGGAACAAGCCGTGACACAGATCGCAATCATCTACCTCGCGGCATGTAGTCTTTGAAGATTTGCCTTTGCAGCACTTGTCGTGGTCGCCGTGTGCGAAGCTTGCCCCAGATGATAATATCATCACCAGCAGCGCGGTTAGTAAGAAACGTAATTTCATACAGTCTGATTTTAAGTTTGTGAGTGTTTTATTTACAATGCCAAAGTAAAAAAAGCCCGGCTAAAAAACACATAAACAGACATATTTTTTTTTGCCACTCCCGTCTTCCAGCTGTTTGCCATGCCCTATAAGTGACTGTGCTTAGCTATTGCGAACAAATTTATAACTGAAAAATAAAAAGCCCTCCAAAAATGGAGGGCAAAGTACTAAATCAAAAATTTACTGATTACCACCTGCGATATGGGCGGTTGCCATAAAACCTGCGCGACTGGTAGCCGTAAGGGCGATAGTAACCACGCGGACGGGCGTAGCCACGGCGGTAGCCATATGGTCGGCCATACACAGGCGGCGGGTAACCATAGCCATAGCCCGGCGCATAATAACCATAGTAGCCTCCCCTGCGATAGCGGCCATATCCCTGTGCATCTGCAGATGTGCTGATACCCATCGAAAAGAGGATAACAAGCAGCGTTCCAATTAAGATCCTAAGTTTCATAGTTTTAGTTTTTTAAAGAACATTAATGCTAATTAGACGATGTAGAAGTGAGTGGGTTTAAAGACTAAGCAACAAAAATTATACCTAATGACGGGGTCATTTTCTACATCATAGGATACAGACACTTACACCGGTTTATCCGCGCATCATTAACATTTTTTTGCTCTTGCATGCTTAAGGCCTGCGGCTATAGCTGTGGGAATCGGACCTGCGTAAAATAAGCGCATGCGCATGTGTGGTAATATGAAACTTTGTGGTGGTGAGATAAGAATACAAAAATCAGGTCGGTGTACTTTTTTACTTGGTGTATGCCGATTGCCTAAACAGATGGCATTGCCTAGTTCTTCATGGCCACTAAGTATGCGGGTGGCACTTACAAGCGCCGACCAGCTTCTTTGTAATAGCGGCAAAAAATTTTTTTGCTGATGCTGTCCTATTTTCTTAGTTGCCACTCGTTACTTATGTACATTCATTGATTAACCTCAAAAACGAACAAGAAAATGGAAAAGTTCATGTATTTATTCCGCGGCGGAGAAGGTACTCCGGAAATGTCTCCAGAGCAATCACAGGAGCACATGCAAAAATGGTTTGGCTGGATGCAGCAGCTATCTGAAACGGGCAACATGGTAGCCGGCGACCCATTGCAGCGTGCAGGCAAACAGGTAAATGGTAAAAATAAAGTAGTGACCGATGGCCCGTTTGTAGAAGCCAAAGAAATTGTGGGGGGCTACCTTATTGTGAGTGCAAAAGACATAGATGATGCGCTGGAGCTATCTAAAGGCTGCCCGATATTCGACTTCGACGGCAAGCTGGAAGTGCGCCCGATACAGAAACTGGATATGTAAGATCCGCATTTTGAGCAAAGCTTCTGACCAGCATATAGCCAGTATGGTAGACCATCTTTTTCGCCACGAGGCGGGAAAGATGGTTGCCGTATTGACGCGCCTGTTTGGCTTCCCTAACATAGAGCAGGCTGAGGATATAGTGCAGGATACCATCATAAAGGCGCTGGAGAGCTGGAAATTTGGCAAGATGCCCGATAATCCGCAGGCCTGGCTTTACAAGGTAGCGAAGAACAGCGCGATAGACCTGATAAGGCGGCAAAAGCTGAAATACAAGATCGACAACGACCTTACGCAGCAGCTACAGTCGGAGTATACACTCTCACCTGTAGTGAATGAGCTGTTCCTGGAGCATGAAATAAAAGACAGCCAGCTGCGGATGATGTATGCCTGCTGCCACCCTGCCATAGCACCGGAGGCACAGGTGACCCTTATACTAAAGACGCTGTGCGGGCTTAGCGCAAAAGAGATCAGCAATGCATTCCTTACCAATGAAGAAACTATAAACAAGCGACTGTATCGCACCAAGGAAAAGCTACGCAATGAGGGCCTAAGCCTTGACTGCAATGGTGCAGAGGAACTTAACAGCAGGCGTGAAGCTGTGCTGCAAGCGCTTTACCTGCTCTTCAATGAAGGTTATAACTCATCGCACCCGGAGCAACTGATTCGGGAAGACCTGTGCGAGGAGGCTATGCGCCTTATAATATTGCTCACAGAACACCCAAAGACTAATAAACCGGAAGCCTATGCACTTCTTGCGCTGATGTGTTACCAGGTATCGCGCTTTAAGGCCCGTATGGACGACAAAGGATTTATTGTATTGCTCAAAGACCAGGACCGCAGCCAGTGGAGCAGGTTCCTGATAGAAAAGGCAAACCGCTACCTGGAACTGGCCGCGACAGGCGATAAGGTACACCAGTACCACATAGAGGCCTCGATAGCCTCGGTGCATGCAAATGCCCCTACCTATGACTATACTAACTGGCGCGTGATATTAAACCTTTATGACCACCTGCTGCAGGTAAATAACAGCCCGATGGTGGCGCTGAACCGTTGCCTGGCGCTGGTCGAAGTGACAGGCCCACTACAGGCTATAGAGGAGCTGCTGGAGCTGAAAGGAACAGGCAACAGCTGCTACTACAAGACGGCACTCGGTGAGCTTTACTACAAAGCAGGCAACTACAGCGAGGCCGTGAACCACTACCTGGAGGCTTTGCCACTAACCACATCTAACGCGGAGCGGATGCTGATAGAGCGCAAGCTGGCGCTATGTAGTGAGTAACCCACATTTCTCGTGTAAGTAAAAACGACTTAAAGTACCCCTAAGCATAGCCGATATCTATTTGACTAAAACTGCTCCAGGCTCTTTTTAATAATGCCAAGGCAATCATCTATCTGATCGCGGGTGATGAGCAGGGGGGGTGCAAAGCGAATGCGATCATTGTGTGTAGGCTTTGCGAGCAGGCCGTTATCCTTCATGGCCATACAGATGTCCCATGCGAGGTCTTTTTTTGGATGGTCGATAACGATGGCATTGAATAAACCTTTGCCGCGCACAATGGAGATGTGCTCGTTGTTGAAACCAAGCAACTGCTTGCGGAAATATGCGCCCAGGGTTTCCGCATTTTCAGCCATTTTCTCATCTACCAGTACCTGCAGGGCTGTGATGGCTACACGGCAGGCAAGCGGATTGCCGCCATAAGTGGAGCCGTGCTCACCAGGCTTAATGGTGAGCATGATCTCATCATCGGCCAGCACTGCGGATACAGGCATTGTGCCGCCGGAAAGTGCCTTGCCAAGTATCACGATATCAGGGCGCACATCTTCATGGTCGCAGCAGAGCATTTTGCCCGTGCGGCAGAGGCCGGTCTGTATCTCATCGGCTATAAAAAGTACGTTAGATTCTTTGCACAATGCGGCCGCCTGCGCCAGGTAGCCTTCACCCGGCACCACTACCCCAGCCTCCCCCTGTATAGGCTCTACAAGGAAGCCTACCACATTGGGATCTTGTAACGCTATTTTGAGGGCGTTGATGTCGTTGTATGGTACGGTTTCGTAGCCGGGAGTAAACGGCCCGAAGTTGCGCCTTGAATCTTCGTCGGTACTGAAAGAAATGACATTGATGGTGCGGCCATGGAAGTTGTGCCCGCAAGTGATCACCTTTGCTTTGTTCGCGGCAACACCCTTCACCTCGTATCCCCAGCGCCGCGCCAGCTTTATGGCGGTTTCTACCGCCTCTACGCCCGTGTTCATGGGCAGCACCTTGTCGTAGCCAAAGAACTTAGTGATGAATTCTACGTACTCCGCCATCACATCGCTATGAAAAGCGCGTGATGTGAGTGTAAGGCGCTGTGCCTGCTCAATAAATGCCTCGATGATACGTGGGTGGCAATGCCCCTGGTTGACGGCAGAATAGCCTGAAAGAAAGTCGAAATAACGGCGATCTTCAACATCCCATACAAATACGCCTTTGCCTTTTGTAAGCATAACGGGTAGCGGGTGGTAATTGTGTGCTCCGTATAACTCTTCTTTCTCTAAAAGCTGCTGCGTTTTTGTATGTATCATCGTTGAGGCTTGCATGGCGCAAAATTAGGATATTCGGGGCACATTTCCTTTCCGGATGCAGGCGCGGAGCGTATTATGCAGTGGTTAGCTCAGGCAGCAGCGCGGGTTCGTGTGCATTTATTTTATCCAATTCGAGTAATGTGTAGTCGCCCCCCGGCTCGCGCTCAAACATAGGTGTAAAGCGGGCACCATAGGCTACCTGGTTGTGTGTATAAGAAGTGCGCTGCTGCACAATGTTAGAGAAGTGATCGTCGAACGCCTTTATGATCACTATTACTTCCATCTTGCTTTCATCGATCTCCTTTTGGGTAAACTGGTATAAGGGGCTGTCCTCGGTGATAGGATGCACGATGGTCCAACTGAGGGCAAGGGAATTGATCTTTGCTATCTCCAGCTTCAGGCCGTAGAAGCGGGTAACGACCTTTGAACCCTCTTTTTCGTGAAGCGCAATTGTGAATTGCGCCTCGATATCGGTGAGGTGATTATTTTTATATGTAGCGATGCGGGCCATGAGCGCACGTCCATCTTTAAACGGTGCTACCAGCAGGTTTTTACTAAATAACAGGTAGGCACGCGGCCGGGAAAACCGCCCATACATAAGCCCGGTAACAAGCGCAAAGGATACGATACCGACAAATGACTCAATAGATGCGATGATGTTGGTGGTCATTCCTTTTGGTGCAATGTGGCCGTAGCCAACAGTGGTAAGTGATTGTGAGCTGAAGAAAAAAGCCTCCATAAATTTTTGAGGGAGCGTATGAGAACCATCAATGCCATCAAGATTCTCTATGCCTGCCAACAGGTAAAAAATGGCAAATAAGAGATTGATCGTAGTGTAAAAAAGGAAAATGCACAAAAAGAAATATCCCCGGTGCATGCGCAGCAAAGTGTGATAGATACTGATACGCTCCCAAAAGGGAATGCCTCGCTTCTTAAGATTGGTAGACCCATCGGGATTGATAAGCCTGCCGCCCTCAGCGCTGCTATTAGCGCCGAAGCCCGTATTATTGATATCTCTCAGCCGTTGCCGCTGGTGCATGCCTGCCATTCTTCCTTTCGTTGTAAAATTCTATTGAGAGCGATATGGCTATGGTAACTGCCATAAGTGCCGCACCCAAAAATAAACTAATCTTCGGTGTAAAGTGTGTGGTGGCCGCATAATGAATGGCTATGAACAGTAAGGCAAAAACAATGAGCTTGGTGAGCCAATTAGCATATGGGAGCAATGCCAATGAGGCTACGCCGAGGAGCCGCGCGGAATGATAGAGATAAAAAGCAGCCTGCAGGTAGGTGGTAATAACAAAGCTTAATGCTACACCCGGCAGCCCCAGCCACAAGTATAGCGGATACATAAGAGCACAGGCAAGCAGCAGGTCGGCTGCGGCGCCAATGTTGATAAGCGCACCTTTGTGAAACCGCTGCAACACCGTGGTGAAGCTGTAAGCCCGCACGGGGAGCACCAATATAGACACTGCGAATACAGGGACTGCAGCCGCGTACTTTACCAGCAGCACACCAAAAAGTTCGCTGCGAAAAGTGAACAGGTAAAAGAAAATGGGGAAGACAATACATGAGAGCATCCTGCCGGTGCGCAGCATTAAGTGCCGCGTGTTCTCGTTCTCCTGTTCATTCTTTGGGGTGCCGGCGAGCTGCATCAGCACTGCGCTGCCTGCTGCGCTCAGCAGGATAGGCAGGAAAGGGATATTGAGCGAACCATTAAAGTAAACAGCAGAGAGTGATGCGGTAAGCACCAGAGAAATGATGAACTTATCGACCCAGCTAAAGAGCACCTGCAAGATGTCGTATACCCCCAGGTGCAACCAGAGTGACCTTACCTGGCGGAGGGTCACTTCAGCAGCGGATGGCTCGCTTCGCTTAAAATTTGCAGCTACAACCAGCACAAAGACAAACAGCCGGGCAGCAGTGATAACCAGCAGCCAGCCAAAAATGGCCGGCAGCGAGAAGCCATTGAGCCATACCCACCAATGGAGGGTGCAGTAGGCTACCGCGTAAATGATATTAACCGGAACAAGCACAGCGAAGCGGCGCTGGACTATGAGAACAGACTCGATGATGAGCGATAAGGAAAAAAAAAGAATGAACAGGAACGGCACCCATAGATCCATGCCAGTGGCATGTTGCTGCAGCAATGCGTATAATGTGCTTAGCAGTAAAGCCCATATGCCATATAGGGCATAGTGCCTTGGGGTGAGTTTCTGTGCCAGTGCGCGGATAAACGCAGGTGAATAGGTAACCAGCAAAACATGGATACCAAAGCAGATAAGCGGGTATATGATGTATAGCTGTATCCAGAAGTGCTGGTATTGCCCGTACACCTCTTCGGGCAGCCGCTTTGAATACCATATTATCACCAGCAGACTGGCCAGTGAAGGGAAGAACCTGCTGATGAAGATGAAAAACGAATTGCCAATAAGTGAGCTACTTCCTGCTTTGGGCAAAGGCATTACATTCGTCCTTGTTTAAGTATTTTATGATGCGTGCAGGATTGCCTGCTATAACGCAATAACCTTCGGTAAAACTTTTAGTGACGATAGCCCCCGCGCCCACAATGGTAAAATCCGCCAGCCTTACGCCCGGTAATATCACTGCACCCATGCCCATCCAGCAAAAGCAGCCTATGTCTATAGCCTGTGCCGATACGTGGGCGTCGTTGTTTACAAAATCGTGGTTAGCCGATACTATACCAACATTGGGGCCTATATTGGTGTAGTCGCCGATGGAAACTCCATTTACCGCATTGATATATACACCCGGGGAGTCGCCGGGATACACACCTTTGCCCCGCTTTATTTGCTCCGGGTTATGGATGGTGCTTGTATGGTGAATTGCCCACTTCACACCGGCATTTTGCCTCAGCAGCCTGCGAAACAGGAAATCGGCCAGGTAGAAGCCTTTGCTCATTTCCCTCCGCATGCCGAAGAGCCCTTTTATGTCATATGCCGGGGCGCTGCTCATGCTTTTTTCTCAGCAGGCGACTTTTCTTTTTTGAATAGCGGGTAGAACGCCGCAAGGCACAGGCCGAATAACAGGACACTACTTATCGTAGACATTGTTTTACCAGTATAGAACGACTTTGGCCTGAAATGGAACTCAATATTGTGATTACCGGCAGGTACCTTTATAGCACGCAGTACATAGTTAGCTTTCACTATAGGTGTCTGTTTGCCATCCACAAATGCTTCCCAGCCTTTGTCGTAGTAGATGTCTGAGAACACGGCGAGCCCGTCTTTGCTGTTAGATGAGGCAAACGAAATATCGTTGAGCCCATATTTGGCCAGCTTAACAGCTGAAGCGCTATCCTTTCCAAAAGTGTAATTGCCTATGTCGTTTTTGAACTTTGTGCGTATCACTGCTGTTTTGCGTGGGTTGAAACCGTTGGGCATTTCTACGGTATCCCCAATTATGGAGGCATTGAGCGAGCTCATTTCTTCATCAGCAGTATTGGCCCATTTTATCTCCTCTACAAACCATGCGTTGCCGCAGGCTGTAGGATTTGGTAACACACGCGCTTCCTGCTCGCTGCGGCCGGCGATGATGTACTTAGTGTTGAGCATGTTGAGCACCTCGCTATTAAAGCCGCGGCTCATCTGGCGGTCTATGAGGTCCTGGTACATTTCCATTTTTGCGGGACTGTAGCCGCCTATGCTCTTGTGGAAGTAAGCCTGTACCGCGTCATTGTAGGTATCTTTTGTAAGGTCGAGCACGCGATAGTACGGGTCCGGATCCCTGAGTATCTGCTTATCTACCTCCCTTGGAACAAATATATTCTCGTAGTCGGCTGCATCAACGTATTCTTTATCGCCCAGGTAAGAAGCCGCAACCGGGATAAGATCGATAGCTATGACTATCCCCAGCCCTGCTATGAGCATAGCAGGCTTTATCTTATTCTTTATAAAAGCCCACAGCAGGCCTGCTGCCAGTAATATATACACAGCACTTTTAAGTCCGCTTGCTGAGGCGAGGCTTTGCCTGTCTTCCTTCAGCATCTTCACAAGCTCAGGCTGCATGCGTGCATCGCTGCCGCCGGTGAAATCGAAAAACATGCTGCCGCCTACACCAAGCACAAGGCACAGGCCGGCCGTAATACCTGCGGCCATCATTACCTGCTTCCAGATACCGGCATCGTCTTTGCGACTGATAACCTCCTGCACCGCCCATATGCCCAGCAGGGGAAACAGGAACTGGGGGATTACCATTGCCATTGATGGCGTACGGAACTTATTGAGGTAAGGCACAGTGTCGAAAAGGAGGTAGTTGACGCCCTCAAAATTTTTGCCCCACGATAAAACTATGCAGATAACCGATGCTGCGAGTATCCACCACTTGTGCGGTGAGCGGATAGCAATAAGCCCAAGCACAAAAAGGAAACACACCACAGCGCCAAAGTATACCGGGCCGCTGATGAATGGCTGGGGTCCCCAATAGAGTGGCAACTCCTCAGCCCTGCCGCCTATGGCCTCGTATGTCTTAGGCGCTTTCTCAGCAGGCTCGCCCGAAGAACCCCCATAGAGGTAAGGGATCATGATGCAAAATGTCTCACCGATGCCATTGCTCCAGCGGAAAGCGTACTCTTTATCAAGGCCGCCATTGGTCTTTTTGTCGTGGCCGCTGAGCTCGCTGGCACCGCCGCGCATGGTCTCTTTAGCATACTCTGAGGTGGTAAGCACACCGGGCATACTGGGACCCACCGCCACGGCAAACGTGACAGCAGCTATGGCCGCAGAGATCAAAAAATCCTTTACTTTATTTTGCTTAACTGCTATTGCCAGCATAGCCACTGCAAAACAAGCGAACATGATGAGGGCGTAGAAAACAACCTGGAAGTGGCTATTGATAAAGATGAGGGCCATAGAGATGCCGAATAATGCGGCCCCGCTGAGCCTCCGGCCCCTGAAAAGGAGGAATAGCCCTGCCAGCGCAGCAGGCAAGTAAGCCATGGTGAGCATTTTAGTATCGTGGCCCACGGCTATAATAATGGCATTGTAAGAGGAGAAAGCGTATGCTACAGCACCCACGGCGCCCAGCCACCTGCTCACCTTCAGCACGCGCATGAGAATGAAAAAGCACACCATGGCTATGAAGAAGAAATATGCGGGCTTACCAACAACCTGGAGTATCTCCTGCACAGACCCAACAAAGTTGAGCCCCTTGGTACCTATATAATAAGTATACGTGGGCATACCGCCAAACATACTATTTGACCACAATACATCATTGCCGGTGGCTTCGTGGTAAGTCATACCCTCTTTTGCCATGCCCTGCCAGGAGATGTTATCGTGCTGGGATACTTTTTTGCCTTGCAGCTGGGGGTAACAGAACATGAAGGCCAGGACCAGAAAGGCCACCACGGCAAGGATATCCATCCTCACCTTTTTGAAATCAAATTGCATAGTTTATTGTTGTAGTAGTGAGCCAAAAGTAAAACGATGAAGGCTATTTTCCTATAAAGAACGCTAATTGTTGGGAGGTATTTTGCGGATGGAGGAGAGATTAACCATATTTAACCTATTGTAACAGAAATGTAATCTGCATTGCCTGTGCGAAACTAATACGCCTATAGCTTCCTGCTTTTTGGGGTTTTGACTACTTTTGCCACCCCGAGGAGGGGACTGCAAAATCAATGCTACCTAAAGAATTATTACTAAAGGCCTACAGGCTGATGATGACTGCCAAAGCTATGGCCGACATCTACGACGCCAACAGGCAGACATGCAAATACGTTCACAGCACATCACGCGGACATGAAGCAATACAGCTGGCGACAGGCTTTTTACTGAAGCCCTGCGACTATGTGAGCCCTTATTACAGGGATGAGAGCCTGATGCTGGGCATGGGCTACCGCCCTTATGAACTGATGCTGCAACTGCTGGCCAAGGGCAACGACCCCTTTACGGGCGGCAGGGCGTATTATAATCACCCCAATATCAGGAGAGAGGGATTCCCCGGTATCATACACCAGAGCAGCGCCACGGGCATGCAGGTGATACCGACTACCGGCGTGGCGCAAGGCATACAATACAGGGAGAAAGAAAAATTATCGGACTACCCCATCCCGCCGGTTACCATTTGCTCGCTGGGCGATGGCAGCATGACGGAAGGGGAAGTGAGCGAGGCGCTGCAGTTTGCCGTGCTGCACCAGCTACCTATAATATACCTGGTGCAGGATAACGACTGGGGTATATCAGTAAGCAGCAACGAAGCGCGAACAATGGATGCGTATGAGTTTGCCGCCGGCTTTAAGGGGCTGGAAAGGGTGAAGGTGAACGGCAGCGACTTTACTGACTCGTACAATACTATGGAGTATACCATAGAGTGGGTGCGCAAGCAGCGCAAGCCAATACTGGTGCATGCCAAGGTGCCGCTGCTGGGGCATCACACTTCGGGGGTGCGCAAAGAGTGGTACAGGACGGCGGAAGACCTTGCCAAGCATGCTATAGATGACCCAGGCCCTAAGCTGAGGAAACTGCTGCTGCAAATAAAAGGTATAAAGGAAGCTGATCTTGATAAAATAGAGGAAGAGGAAAAAGCATATGTGCAGCGCGAGTTTGATGCGGCGGTAGCAGCCCCTGAGCCGGATCCGGCAACTGTGACAGACTACGTATATGTGCCCACCCCGGTAACTGAGGAGAAAGGTAACAGAACACCAGCAGGCCGTGAGAAGGTAGTGATGGTGGATGCGGCGCTACATGCTGTGGAAGAGATATTGCAGGATCACCCGGAAGCGTTGTTTTACGGGCAGGATGTGGGCAGAAGGCTTGGCGGGGTATTCCGCGAGGCAGCGACGCTGGCCGATAAGTTTGGCGACAACCGCGTGTTCAACATGGCGATACAGGAGGCCTACATTGTGGGCTCTACTGCGGGGCTCAATGCCGTGGGGCTAAAACCAATAGTAGAGGTGCAGTTTGCCGACTACATTTATCCCGGCTTTAACCAGCTGGTGACCGAGTTGAGCAAATCGTGCTACCTCAGCTGTGGTAAATTCCCGGTGTCGATGATATTGCGTGTACCTATTGGTGCATATGGTGGCGGAGGCCCATACCATAGCGGCAGCGTGGAAAGCACACTGGCAACTGTAAAAGGAATAAAGATAGCGTACCCCAGCAACGCGGCGGATATAAAGGGCCTGATAAAGGCGGCATTCTACGATGGCAACCCCGTGGTGATGCTGGAGCATAAAGGGCTATACTGGAGCAAGGTGCCGGGAACTGAAGACGCGAAAACAATAGAGCCGGACCGCGACTATATACTGCCATTTGGCAAGGGTGCTGTGGTGCTGGAGGCGGAGCAAGAAGCGATAGACAATGGCGAGTCTATCTGCATCGTTACTTATGGCATGGGCGTATACTGGGCAAAGAATGCTGCCAAGCAATACCCAGGCAATGTAGAGGTGATAGACATACGCACCATATACCCGCTGGATGAGGCGCTGATATACCGGACTGTAAAAAAACACGGCAAGTGCATAGTGCTTACCGAAGAGCAGCTGCGCAATTCGTTTTGCGAGGCGCTGGCGGGCCGCATAGCACAAAACTGTTTTCAGCAGCTTGATGCGCCGGTGCAGACCATAGGGGCTCTGGACCTGCCCGCAGTGCCCATGAATATGGCGCTGGAGGCGGCAATGCTGCCGAATGCAGATAAGGTAGCGGTGCGGATAGGGGAATTGCTGGCATGGTAGCTAGTAAGTCCAGTATTGATGGGACCGTATTTCCAGCCTATCATTGTATGGGGCCGGAGTGACACTGTGAGTGAAATATATGCTGTCATTTGCCGGAAAGTATATCAAAGTATAACCGAGGCTATGCCCCGCACTATAATGATATCGCATTTCTCCTGCTGCCGAAGTGCCTTTTTGCAACGTAACATTTTTTATAGTTACGCTGGCGCTTCCAAGACCCGAAACTGAGATCGGCTCATCAGACAATGTGGAGTCTGCAGAAGATCCTATGACAGTCCGGGCAGAGTCGTAGTACGTGATGGAATGCAAATACAGGTAGTGAAAATCATAAACCTTACTTTGCGGCTGTTTTTTGCAACCAGCGATAAAAAATAACACAGCTAAAGGCAAGACGATAATAGCTAACAGGAAGGATCTTAAGTATGACATAGGGTGGATTTTCCTATAAAGATAAGACTTTGCATCATTTGCTTTCTTCGCTTTTCCATTTCAACACTTTTTACTACTTTGCTGCACATTAATAAAAATTAACCCTGGCTGGCAGGGTTCTAACTGACCATTATGTCATTATCCGGAAAATTGAATACGCTTAAGATAGCTGCGTTAGTGGCTATAGCTACTGCTAACAATGCCACAGCACAACATACAGGCACGCAACATATGGACTGCAAAAACCAGTATCCATGTGCAGAGTGCGCAGTATTTGACAACAATGGCAACGACCTGAAGACCTTTGTTTACAACAGCAAAAGAACTGTAAGCGAGCGTGGCAGCAAGGTGCTGGACTATTCTAATGACAACTGGGGATACCTGATGGTGAAGACGGGCAATGTGCCTTCTGTAAGCACAAAGTGGCCACGGCAGGGAGACCTGAACTATTCGCAATTTATAAGGGCGACTTATGTGCTCAACCAAACCAGTGCCGGCAGCAAGGCTACATGGTGGGCCCGCGAGTGCAGCCTGCCTAATGGCCCGCTGGTGGACATACGCGTGAATGGCGGCGATAAGGTAGAAATGCCTACAGAGCGCTACCCAAAAGTGATGCGCGACCTGGACAACAAGAAATTTACCCTGGTGGAGTATAGCGATTCGAATTACAACGCAAGGGATTATGACTACCTGCTGAAGAACCATATACTGCTGCCACTGGGCGCCGTTACCAACTACGACGACTACAAGGCCATCATTGATGTGCATAATGGCTTCCTTACAAAATTTGGCTCCGTTAGTGATCCTGTGCTTAGCACCAAGTCGTTCATAACGTTCGTTAAAGGGCCTTCAAAAAACTATATCGGCTATTTCAACCAGGTGAATGGCAAGCTGTCTGGCAGGCTGGAAGTTGCAGACCTGCAGTATGAAAAGGACAAAGATGACCTGGTAGGCAAGGTATTTAGAAGGCTCAATGGTAAGACGGTATTCGTGTATGGAGATGAGACCTTTGGCATGGATAAGAACATCATTAAGTATGCGCGTGCCAACAGCATAAAGCTGAAGCGCAGGCTTAGTAATGCTACCAAGCGCTTCAACGAAGAATAGTGTTGCCTCCGGCATTTTCTACAATGCGGGATTATTTCGGCTAAAGCCACTATAAACACATTACTGATACCCCCGACATAAAAATGTCGGGACAATTGATGGCACCAAGTAACAGATAATATAGTTGATATAACAGTAGAGCGCTTCTAATTTGCCGGCACTAATATCTCTCCCTGCAGATAAGTAACTGCATGGCCGCTTATCTCTACCCTCTCTCCCAGGTATTTGCACCACAGGTGGCCTTTGCGTGGCGATAGCTGCACGGCAGTAAGCTTGTATTTATCGAGCTCAAGCGCCCAGTATGGCGTAAGCGTAGTATGCGCAGAGCCGGTGACAGGGTCCTCATCTATGCCGCACTGCGGGGCAAAGAAACGTGATACAAAGTCTACGGTATCTCCCATGGCCGTAACGATAACGCCACGTGCATCCAGCGTGTTAAGCAATTCAAGATCGGGGTTTACAGCAATTACATCAGCCTCTGCGGGCAGCACCGCCATGTAATCTGTTTTGCCTTTAAAGGTGGCCATAGGCTCTATGCCCAGCGCCTTTTCGAGCACAGCTGGCGTGGTGACCTTACGAAACTCATCGGCCGGAAAATCAAGTGTGAGCATGGCACCGTGGCGCCTTACTTTCAACTCGCCGCTACGGGGAGAATTAAATATGATCTCGTTGCCGAAAAAATCGAAATGATTGAAGATGACATGCGCAGATGCCAACGTGGCATGGCCACACAGGTCTACCTCTACTGCCGGGGTGAACCAGCGTATGCTGTAGCCATCTTCGTTAGTAATGATAAAGGCAGTTTCTGCAAGGTTGTTCTCAGCAGCTATAGACTGCATGAGCAGCTCAGGCAGCCAGCTTTCTTCGAGTATGCAGACGGCGGCGGGGTTGCCGCCAAACAGTTCCTCGGTAAAAGCATCGACCTGGAACATTCTAATTTTTCTCTTGGTATCCGGCATAAAGAGTAGCAAATATAGGGTATACGCACAAAAAAGAAAGGACACACTTGCGTGTATCCTTTCTCAAAAGTAAGATATAAAAATAAATTATGCTTTTGCTGCTTTCGCGCCCTTTGGAGCTTTTGCGGTAAGATGCAACTGCTTCTTTTCTTTGATACGCGCAGATTTACCTGAACGCTCGCGGAGATAGAACAGCTTAGCACGACGAACACGGCCTGTCTTATTCAGGATGATCGAGTCGATATTTGGTGAAAATACCGGGAACAGACGCTCTACGCCTACACCATCTGATATTTTACGAACGGTAAAAGTAGCAGTGTATCCACGGCCCTGACGCTTTAAAACGTCGCCTTTGAACGACTGGATACGCTCTTTATTACCTTCAATGATCTTATAGTTAACAGTGACGTTGTCGCCTGCTTTGAATTTTGGGAATTCTTTCTTACCAGTAAGTTGTTCGTGTACAAAAGCTACAGCTTCCATTATTTATGAATTTTTCGGACTGCGAAGGTAGGGAAAAATATTAAAAAATTAAAAAGAAAAATTAAAAAACAGTTGTAATCAATAGATTTTATGGTTAAGGGGCGTAAATAGCAAACTTTATGGATTTACCGGGGTCCATTTAGTCTTAATTAAAAATCGTCACTCGTGCCCCTCCAATAATTCCGGCCGGCGCTCGGCAGTGCGTTTCAGCGACTGATCGTGGCGCCAGTCGTCTACTTTTTTGGGGTCACCGCAGAGGAGGATGTCTGGTATCTTCCAGCCCCTGAAGTCTGCCGGGCGGGTGTAAACCGGGGGAGCTAAAAGGCCGTCCTGGAATGAGTCGAAAAGTGCGGAGGTCTCATCGTTGAGCACGCCGGGCAGCAGACGGCCTACTGAGTCAACTATCACTGCGGCGGCCAGCTCTCCCCCACTCATCACATAGTCGCCTATGGATAGCTCCATGGTCACAAAATGCTGGCGTATGCGGTCATCGATGCCTTTGTAGTGGCCACAGATGATCATTACATTTTCTCGTAGCGATAGCGTGTTAGCCGTCTTTTGGTTGAAAAGGCTGCCATCGGGCGTTACAAATATGACCTCGTCATACTTACGCTCGGCTTGCAGCTTTTCTATAATTATCGCCAGCGGCTCGGGCATCATCACCATACCTGCGCCGCCGCCAAATTGGTAATCATCGACCTGGCCCTGCTTGTATGGGGTGTAGTCGCGCAGGTTGTGCGTGTATACTTCGAGCAAGCCTTTCTCCCGTGCCCGCTTCATTATAGAATGGCTAAAGGGGCTATCGAGCAGCTCGGGGAGGACGGTGATTATGTCTATACGCATGGCTAAGTCAAAAGTAAAAAGGGAAAAGCTAAAAAGAGAGTTAAAGGTAAATGTCGAGCAGTCCTTCGGGCAGGTCGGTTTTTATTGTTTTTGCTTTGATGTTCACTTCGAGCAGGGTTTGCTCTATGAGGGGTATCAGTACTTCAGCGTCTTTGTAAATGATCTTGCCCAGCCACTGCTTGCCTGTCTGTATTACATCGTCTATATCTCCAATTTCGCCTACGTGCTTATCTACGACCTTGAAGCCAATCCACAGCAGCGGCGACTGGGTAGCGTAGGCTGCCAGTGCAGCCTCATCGATATACACGTGCTTCGTCACCAGCTTCTTTGCGACCTCTATCTTCTCCACCTGCTCCAGGTTGATGACATATTCCTTGTCGTTCGTAGCCTTGAACTGACTGATGAAGTATGGGATGTAGCTACCCTTCTGCATTTCGAGCAACAGGGTATGCTCCTTCTTCAGCCACTTAGAATTGCCTACGATGTGCGATAATATCACCGAACCCGTGAGGCCGTGTGTCGCTACTATTTTACCTATCCTTATCATTTGAGGGTGCAAAGGTAAACGAAAAACCCTGTACCCGTCAGTGACATAGTAATCCAACAAGAGTGTTAAGCAGCAAAAGGCTAAGGTATAATTTATATATTTGTTGCGATGAAAACCATTCTTTTAATCATCATTCTTGCGGCAAACTCTTGTTGCTATGCATGTGATTGCGAGCGACTAATAGGATTTAAAGAAGCTAAAATTGTCTTTGTAGGCGAGGTAACTGCAGTAATGAAAAGTCATTTTTCAAACTACCAGTACAAAATAATATTTACGGTTAACAAGAAGCTGAAGGGGAAATTAAAGTCAAAAACTGTAGTCATTTATACATATGGGCTTGACGAAGCGGGTTGCAGTTTTCCATTTAAAATCAAGGACAGATACCACATATTTGCTGTTCAGGACGAGAACCATCTATATAACATTGCATGCACTGCAACAGTAAAAGTAAAATAACTTACATCGATACATTTTTACTTGCAGTGATATTTGCGAGCTCAGTTATTGTATAAAGTAAAATCTAATCTACTATTTATACACCTGCTGCACCAGGTAGTAATAAGGCTCAAAGAAGTGGTGGCGGAATACATTACTGCCGGTGTCGGGGAATTTTTTGTAGTACTCCTCGCCGGGCTGCAGTATTATGGCTGTACCGGCGCGTGTAAAGTTGGCTGATGGAGCATACTGTGGTTCTTTGTAACCCGGCAGGTATTTCTTCACCTGCTTGTACATCATCTTACCGGTATACTTTTCAAATCCCTTCTGGGCTTTGCGGGTGCCCTTGTTGAGGCGATTGTAAACATGGGTTGTGTATATGCGCACAAACGTTTTTTGCTTGCGCAGCGCCTGCTTTGCGTTGGTGAACGGGTTGAGCTTATTTAAGTCAGTAATAGTCTGCACGGCTACGGGCGTTTCGGGCACCCAGTCGGCGGTATTTACCACGTTAAAGGCCCAGCCGCCACGGTTGTTATAGTCGTAGTCGTAGGCAAAGAAGAGATTGCCGGGCTTGGGTGCCGCGCTGCAATAGGTTTTGATCACGAGGTCGGCGGGCAGTGTGCCATCTTCGCACAGGTAGTGGATATAGGCGCTGAGCAGGCTGGCGAGTACCCCACCCTGGCTATGGCCCTCTACAATCACCTGCTTTATGCCTTGCGCATAGTAAGTTTTTATCTGCTGCACTATACCCGGCGCCATGCAGCCGACACCTACAGCCCAGCCTACGTGTACGAGCGCCTTGGGGTCGCGGGCAAACCGGTAGTGGAATGTGTTGGAGTCAGACAAAGTCAGTGAGCCTGTAGCAGGTATCATGGCACTATAGAAATTCTCCAGCCAGCTGTCCATGGAGGCCGTGGTGCCGCGAATGTCAATAGCAATGGTGGTCCGGGCATTGTCGAGCCAGATATCGTACTTGTTGCTGAGGCCTGCTACGGGCGACTTATATACCCTTGTAAAGGCTGCGTTGTCCTTATTGGGTGAATCGCCACTGTAGTGTGCCTTGCTGCGGTGGAGCACACCGAGGTACTCGTGAACATTGAATCCCGGCTTCAGTTCCTGTGCCTGTGCGCCATGGTGCAGCAGCAATACAATTATTAAACAGCAAATATTTCTCATCAAAAACCCTTAGGCTATACTGCCCTAAAAGTAAGGGTTTTGCGGCTACTGCACCGCGGCCAGCGTATTGCGCAGCTGCAAAAAGTGGCGTGTTTTGTGCGCTATAAGGAAGCGGAACGTGTCGCCGAGGCTTATTTTTATCCACTTGGCAATGCTTATAGGTACCCGCACTTTGCTTATATTTCGCGCCTTTGCACCGCGCAGCAGCTCCGAAAGCTTCTTTGCTCCCTGCTCAAATTCGGCTATTACTTTTAATGAGTCCAGCGTCTCAGCGGGCTGGTGATCTTTAGGGGCCTTCATCTTATTCGTTATTTCGCCTTTGGTCACTACGCTGGAGTACATGCTTTTGGTAAAGTAGTCGCCCAGCCAGCCCGGCTTGAATGTTGTGGCAGGTGCAGCTGTTGCGCTTGCTACGCCAGTTGCTTTTTCTATCTGCGGCAGGTAGTACCTGTTGTAGCTGTTGAGATGCTCCAGCACCTGCGCCACGCTCCACTTGCCGGGTGCAGGCTGGGTATTGAGTACCTTATTATCCAGCTGCTTTAGCTGGGTTACGTTTTGGAGTATCCTTTGTATCTCTGCATCAAGCGATTCGAGTAATTCAACTGAGTTGTATGTCATTGCTATTAATTTGCTTGCAAAACTATTGTGGCCGAGCAGCGTAAAAGTTGGTAAAAACCAAGATTTTAAAGCCGTACTCTACCCAGCAGCTTACTGAAATTAGTAGCATCAACGCCAATATAGGATGCGAGGTATTTGTGCGGTATCAGGTTGAGGATGTGTGGGCTGCGGTGCAGCAGGGCTGTAAATTTCTCCTCGGCGGTATAGGTAAGCAGCTCTATGTGTCGGCCAAGCGTATCGGCCAGCACACGGGTGAGCGATATGCGTACCCATGTCTCTATGCTGCGGTGTTGTGCCATTAGCGCGGCCATATCGTTGTAGTGTATCCGCAGGAAAGTGCTGGCGGTGATGGTCTCGAGCGTGAACCGCGATGGCTGTTGCAGGAAAAAGCTATCGATGATGCCGGAGAAGGAAGGCGCATAGGAGAATACCAAAGTTGCTTCCCTGTCACCATGCTGATACCATGCATGCTGCACACCATTGAGCACGAGGTAGAGGTATTTTTCGGTCTCGCCCTGCCGGGTCATTATTTGTTTGCGCTTCACTTTCACCTCCGTCCACGGCAGGGCAAATGCCTCGAAGGCTTCCTCATCTACCTCGCCAAACGCGGCGATCATTTTGCGCAGTATGTCCCTGTGAGCTTGCATTACCGGTGTTAATATAGTAAACGCACCTTTATGGCGCCATTCACACTACTGAGCAATTCGGCGGCATTTTTTGAAACTTCCTGGTTGATGTCTAAAACCACGTAGCCTATTTCCTGGTTGGTCTTCAGGTATTGGGCCATGATATTGATGCCGTTGTCGGACAGCAGCGAGTTGATGGCAGATAGAACGCCGGGCATATTGCGGTGAATGTGCAGTATGCGGTGTGTACCCTCCTGCACCGGCAAAGCCAGCTCAGGTACGGAGTGCGAGCCGCCTGTGGCGCCTGTTTCTATGTATTGTACCAGCTTGTTACTTACGTCAAGGCCTATATTTGCCTGCGCCTCCTCTGTGCTGCCGCCTATATGTGGTGTCAGCAATACGTTGGGTATATTTTGCAATGCACAGGCGAATGGGTCGCCATTTTTTGATGGCTCATCGGCGTACACATCTACCGCTACACCCGAGAGTAGGCCTGTAGTCATGGCTGCTTTTATTGCGTTTATATCTGCGATCTCTCCCCTGGCATAATTGATAAGTATAGCACCCGGCTTGCATTGCTGCAGCAGCTCTTCATTGATCATGTTTTGCGTAGCGGCTGTGGCCGGCACATGCACGGTGATGATATCTGCTGCCTGTAGCAGGGCGTGCAGGCTGTCTGCGCCTGCAGCATTGCCCAGCGGCAATTTGTTCTGAACATCGTAGAATATTACGCGCATACCCATAGACTCAGCCAGCACGCTCACCTGGCTGCCTATGTTGCCATAGCCTATTATGCCCAGCGTTTTGCCGCGCAGCTCGTGGCTGTTACTGGCGTCTTTCATCCATTTTCCCTCATGTGCCATCCTGTTCTTCTCAGGCACGCGGCGTATGAGCATTATGGCGGCTCCTATTACCAGCTCCGCTACGGAGCGGGTGTTAGAATAAGGGGCGTTAAACACTACCACGCCCTTTTTCATGGCCGTAGCAATATCTACCTGGTTGGTGCCAATGCAGAAACAGCCGATACCCAGCAGCTTCTTTGCCGCATCGAGCACAGCCGCTGTCACCTGCGTTTTGGACCGGATGCCGAGGATATGCACATCGGCGATCCGCTCTATAAGCTCGTCTTCCGATATTGACCCTTTCAGATGGGTGACATTGGTATACCCATATTGCCTGAAGACCTGGACCGCTTCGGCGTTCACATTCTCCAGCAGCAGTATGTTTATTTTGTCTTTGGGGTAACTTGTCATGGTGGTGCTTTTAGGTGATATTTCAGGCGGTAAGCTATTGCTTATTCAAAGTTATTCTTCATCATTTTTTTAAAGTCTTTTGCCGCCTCTGTGTCCTTTTCTGCGTTCACTATCCTTTGCAGCAAAGGCTTAATGATCTCCATGCGCTTTTGCGCTATAGCAGCTTCCTCCTTATTATCTGACTTTGCTTCTCCCTTCAGGCGTGCTGCCACCTGGAAGAAATAGCCACCGAATGCCGCGCGGTAGGCCTTCATACTTTCTGTGAGCACAAGAGCTGTAAACACCTCGGCTGCCCTGCGGAAAGAGACATCGCTTTTTACCGAACTCATATAGCTGCTGAGACTGAAGATAAGCGCAAAACGCTTGGCACCGAAAACGTAGGGGGCTTTCTTTTCAAAAATAACGATATCCTCATCTGCGCCCTTCTTCCCTATAATGGCATAAGCTGCGGTTTCGAGGGTGGCACGAGGCTCGGTATTCAATGCCAGCTTTGCCAGTATATATGCAGTATCGAGATCAATTTTCGATAGTGCTTCCAGTGCATTACCAGCTACCGTATAGGAGCTATCGTAGAGCACAGCGGCCATTTGTGGCTTTGCCGCGGCAACCTTCCAGGCGCCCAGCACCTCGAATGCCTCTGCACGTACGAGCTTGTTACTGTCCGTAGTAGCCATTTCTATCACTTTTGGTGTCCATTTACGGCGATACCTGTCTGTTTGCTGCCCCTTTATGGTGGCCAGTGTAAGCCTGCGTATAGCGTGCAGCTTGTCACTGAGTGCCATTGTGATGAGCACCTGTGACAGCGAATCGGAAATGAGCTTGCCTGCGCCCGCAACGGCCAGCCGTTTGTTTACATAGTCATCGCTGTGCAGGTATTGCGCGAGCCACTGCTCCGGCTTTTTACCATCGCGCACCTCACCTACTACGACATGAGTATAATCGGGGATGAGCACGGGCTTTACGCCATTCTTATAATTGTAAACGAAAGTGTGCTCATCATCGTCGATTTTCCAGTCGACAATTGTCTTCTCGTTGCCATAGATAATGGCGGTCTTTACGGGCAATATATAGGTAAAATTGCTGTCTTCCTGTTCCTGCGTCACTGTTGCGGTAAGCTGTTGCAGGGAGTCGTTATAATCATATACTACCTTCAACTCAGGATGCCCTGCATGGTAATACCATTGGTTGAAAAACCAATTCCAGTCCTGCCCGGTGGCCTCCTCTACTGCCATACGCCAGCTATGTGCCTCCGCACTACCGAGTGCATTTTTGGTAAGATAGCCGTTCATAGCACGGTCGAAGGCCGTATCGCCTATGAGGCGGTTAAGGTACCTGAGTATAGCCCCTCCTTTGTTATAGGAAATAGCGTCAAATACCTCTTCGCGATTATCGTAATAGTAGCGCACCAGCTGCGGGTCGTTGAGCCGGGTGGCGTAGATATAGATCTGCAGGTCGTTGTAAGCCAGCTCGTCGGCTGAGGCCGCACCATATTTATACATGCGCCATAGTTGCTCGCCATAGTTGGCAAACGACTCATTTACAGTGACGTTGCTCCACGACTCGGCAGTAACATAGTCGCCAAACCACTGGTGAAACAGCTCGTGAGCCACAATGTCTTCAGAGCCTTTATCGGCTATCTCCCTGGCATCCTGGTATACAAACTCGCCAAAAAGCGAAGCCGTAGTATTTTCCATAGCGCCGGATACATAGTCGCGCACAACGACCTGGCTGTATTTATTCCACGGATATGGCACGCCGGTGCGCCGCGAAAAGTACTCCATCATTTCCGGCGTATTCTTGAATATCAGCTTTGCGTAGGGCTCAAACTCCGGCTCCACATAGTAGCTTACCTCTTTATTGCGCCATTTGCTATCTTTTACAATAGCGAATTTCCCGACCGCCAGCATTACTGCGTAGGGCTGTATAGGCATATCTGTGCGCCATGTATCTGTGCGCATATGGTTAGCCTGGTAGGTGGATGCTATCAGCGCGCCATTGCTAAGGGTTTTGAACGTATCGGGTACTGTAAGCTCCATTTGTATGGTGAACCGCGTGTTCGGTTTATCTATCGTTATCATCCAGTGCGAGTTAGACTCAGTTTCGCCCTGGGTCCATATCTGTACAGGTTTGTTGGGTATGCTCTGGTCGGTGTTTACGAAATACAATCCCCTATCGTCGGATATGGCTGCGCTGCCGCCAGACAGGGCGGTATAGGGCATCGCAGTGTATCGAAGATAAAGCTCAATGCTGTCGGACGGGTACATACTGCGGGGAAACTGCAGGCGCAGCTGCTCATTGCGGTGCGACCAGGTAAACTTGATATCCGACCGCTTACCCTGCAGTTTTACGGTGTCTATCTTCATGCCCTTTGCATCGAGTATCAAAGAGTCAGTGCCATTGTAATAGGGATTGAGCTTTATCCATTCCCGCGCATTTGCCGTTTTTTCTTTCATATTAAATGAAAGAGCTATCCGGGTGTGCTTTATGTTCCAGGTCCTGGGAGCAGTGGGCTGGTATGGCGCAGGACCGGCAGGTGCTATTACCTCCATGGTGTCCAGCGTGATCTCGGCCATTTTTTTGGCGCTGCCGGTATCCATATTCTGAGCATTGGCAACAGCAGGCAACAGCAGGAGGATAGATAATAAAAGTTGGCGCATTTAATAATATGTGCTTTTGAGCGTGGGCAAAAGTAGGTATTGTATTGAATGATAGCTCACCCGAACCGCGGTAATAAATGTGTGCCAATCAGCTACATGAGGGCTACTGCGGATTACTTATCGCGGGTAATGCCCGGCATATCCCACCGTTCCTTGCATTATCCGCACAAATATCTTTCAGTCAGCATATTATAACGGCTCGTTAAACATATGTGATTTTAAGTAAAATTCATAATACCTTTACCTCCTGTTTAAACCACCTTTCTATGAAAACAATTGAATTGGAAGTAGACGAAATGACGGGCCGGGCATATGATGCAATAAGTACCGAATGCAAGCAGCAATTCAACCGTGAAGCGAAGCAGCTGCTCAATAAAGTACTAGCAGATGCACGGTCTCAGCGACTGAAGCAAATAGTAGAGGAGATACGGAACGATGGAAATATAGGTAACCTGAACCCGGAAATAGTGGCTCAGCTGCTGCAAACAGAACTGTAATATTACTCAGGGAAGTTGTAGCTCACACCGTTGTCAGCAATGTATTCGCGTATGGGAATGTAAATGGGATCAGATGAATTTGCAGTAGTTGTTACCAATACCACATCGCAGGTATCGCCGGGGGACTCATTGTTACCGCCGCTAATAAACTGATGGCGATGGGCAGCATCGTAAGGGCAGATAACTACCTGCTCTACTAATACCATGTCATCGCGATGGCGAAATTCGGTATCTAAGAGGTCCTCGAAGTCTTCGCATATCTCGGTGGCCTGCTCAAAAGTAAAGGGCTTTAAATCCATAAAAAAGATGAACTAGACAGCGAATGAGGTGCCACAGCCGCATGAGCTACTGGCGTTTGGGTTATTGAATACGAAGCCGCGGGCATTAAGGCCATCCTGGTAATCGACCTGTATGCCGAACAAGTATATGCCGTGCGCATTTTTCATGATCACGGGAACACCCTCTGCGTCGTAGATCTCATCATCTTCTTCTTTGGCATCGAAGCCCAAAACATAGCTGAGGCCAGAACAGCCCCCACCCTTTACACCAATACGGAGATATTGTGTGGCATCAAAGCCCGGCTCAGTCATAAGCCGTTTTACTTCTCCTATTGCACTGGGTGTTAAGCTTACAGGTGATTTTACTGCGGTTTCCATTTAGAAGATTATTTACTGCAAAATTAATCAAAATGGTGCAAAGCCCCATCCTGCGGCTATGAGTTAAAGTTAAAACTATGGTTAAAAAAACCGGGAAAGGCAATTATAGTAGCCTTTTCAAAACCGCACGCGAATTTTTAATTACTTTTGCTTCCTCGAAAAACTAACCAACATGACTGAATCATTGGAAATTATTGTTAGTGACGTAACGTCGAACATGACGAAAGCGATAGCACACCTTGAATCAGAGCTGAGTAAGATAAGGGCCGGCAAGGCTACACCGCAAATAGTAGATGGCATATATGTAGATTACTATGGCAATGCCACCCCGCTCAGCCAGGTTGCTAACGTTACCGTGCCAGATGCGCGCACCATCTCTATACAGCCATGGGAGCGCAATATGCTGCAGCCGATAGAAAAGGCGATCATTGCATCTAATATCGGCCTGAACCCGCAGAACGACGGCAACTACATCCGCCTGTTCCTGCCGCCGCTAACAGAAGAGCGCCGCAGGGAACTTGTGAAGCGCTCATTTGGCGAGGGTGAGCAGGCCAAAATTGCTGTACGCAGCATAAGGCGCGACAGCATAGAGCAGGTAAAGAAACTACAGAAGGACGGACTCAGTGAAGACATAGCCAAAGACGGTGAAGGCAGGATACAAGGCATTACCGATAAGTATATAGCACTGGTAGAGCAGCACTGCAAGGATAAGGAAAAGGATATAATGACGGTTTAACCCGTGAGTATGGCAGACCATCGCAAGATTGCGATGCAATCTTTCACTATTGTTTTATAGAGCGTATGTGGAGTTGGAAATAAATTTAAACAATTCAATAGTACTCATAGATGGGCAGGCTACATGAACAGATCTTAGTACTGTTTTCCATTCCTATTTATGCGATCATCATTCCGCTGGAGATCGTTCTGAGCAACTTTAGGCAGCAAAAATTCTATAGCTGGAAAGAAACGGTGATGAACGTGTACCTGAACCTGCTTAATGCGGGGATAGACTCGCTGATGCGTGTGGTTATCGCGTTCACGATCCTCAATTTCTTTTTCCAGTATCACCTGCCCATAACGTGGCATCCTGTGCTCTACTGGGTATTGCTGCTATTTGGCGAAGACCTGCTTTTTTGGGTGGAGCACTATGTAGATCATTCGGTCCGGATTTTTTGGGCTGTGCATGTCACGCACCATTCATCGCCGGAATACAATCTTTCCACGGGATTCAGGTCATCGGTGTTTATGCCTGTTTATAAGTACCTCTACTTTATTCCCCTGGTGCTGCTCAACTTTAAGCCGCTCGACATAGCATTCATGTATTCGTTAACGCAGATCTATGGTATACTGGTGCATACACAATCAGTAAAAAAGCTGCCGCACTGGATCGAATATTTCTTTGTCACCCCTTCTCACCACCGGGTACACCACGCCAGCAATGTACCCTACCTCGACAGGAATATGGGTATGGTGTTCATAATATGGGACCGGCTGTTTGGCACCTTTACGGAGGAGATGCCCGGTGAGGTGCCGCACTATGGAATTACCAAGCCTGTTGATAAGCCCTTTCACCCGTTGCATATAATTACGCATGAGTGGCGCGCCCTGGGTAAAGACATTAGAAAGCCCGTACCTTTTACTACTAAGATAGCCTACCTGTTTCGCCCGCCGGGCTGGAGCCATGATGGCAGCACAAAGACATCGAAAGAGCTGCAGGCCGAATGGGATGTGTCGCAGCCGAAAAGGATCTCACCGACAAATAATTAATTGGGCTGATACCTGTAGTTACAATCCACCCATTTTCAGCACCTTTTTATACTCATCTGCAGTAACAGCGCTGACTGATAACCGGCTCAGCCGCACCAGCTGCATTTCCGCAAGTGAGGGGTCTGCCTTTATGGCCGCAAGTGTTACCGGTTGCGGTAATGGCTTTACGGGCTTGAGCTCTATTACCACCCAGTTCGGGTCTTCGGTTGTGGGGTCCTGGTAGGCTTCTTTCACGATCTCCGCTATGCCCACTATGGCAAGACCTTCGTTGCTGTGGTAGAAGAGCACATGGTCGCCCTTCTTCATAGCTTTAAGATTATTGCGGGCAGCATAGTTGCGCACACCATCCCAAAAGGTTTTCTTGTCCTTTACAAGCTGATCCCAGCTATACTTAAAAGGTTCGGATTTTACGAGCCAGTAATTCATGGCTTAAAAGTAAACAGGAAAATGAGAAAAAGGAACACTAGCTGATCGTATCAAACATCTGCTTAAGGTCCATTGAGAATCCATCGAGAACCGTTGATTTAAAAATGTCTCCTTCAGCCATAAGGCGGGATGTCACATAAGACCCATTAACAAGGGTATATGCAATGAAAGTGCGGTCCTGCGGTGATACAACCAAATATTCTTTTACGCCCGACTGCTCATAAATGCTGTACTTATTTCTGACCTCGGTGGCATTATTGCCCGGCGAAAGTATCTCTACAACCAGATCTGGCGCTCCAAGGCATCCCCTAAAGTCTAGCTTTGATTCATCGCAGATAACACAAATATCCGGCTGCACAACAGTGATAATATCTTTATCGTCGGCGGTTTTTCCCAGCAGGCGTACGTCGAAAGGTGCCGTATAAAGTTTGCACTTTTTGCCTTGAAGGAAAATATAGAGTGAGCCCTGAATAAAAGTCGAAAGGTCCTGGTGAAGCCTGTTAGGTGCAGGGCTCATTTTAAAGAGCTTGCCCTTTATCAGCTCTACCCTTTCCTTAAAATTCCAGTTAAGGTAGTCAGCGTAAGTGTAGCTTTTGTTGGTATCCAGGCTGGATAATTCCATAAAACAAATTTAAGCCTTTTAAAAGAAATTACCTTACCACTGATATATACTTAGCTACCGAAGGTGTGTACAACGAAATTCCGCAGCAGCTGCACGTTTCTATTTGGGAGGCTATGACACGGTAGTAAATGGTATCGCCCTCTTTGCGGCTCCCATACTGGCAGGGATTTGCCACCTTGAAAACGTCATACTGTGTTTTGCGCGTGGCGGTGTTGCTATCTATCCATGTAGCCTGCCCTACTGAAGGATTACCAATGTTAGCCACAACAATGTTGCAGCACTTATTATGCAGTATCACCCCTTTGCGCACATCTGTAGCGGTAGTGATCCCCTTATCACAACCCGATGCAAAAAGCGATGCACCGAAAAGCAGGCTGAGTATCTTCTTCATAATGTCTTATTTATCGCGTAGTAGTAAGTAGTTCGCCAGCTCCAGCAAAGGCTGCTTTCTTTTGCCGGGTATCGCCACTTCCTCAAGGCAGTTGAACGCCTGCTGTGAATACTCCTCCACGGCTTTCCGGCAGCCGGCATCTGCACCGGTTGCTTTAAATATCTCCAACATTTTTTTTACCTTATTATCTGCGTTGCCTGATAACAGGTTTTCAATATTTACCCGCTGTGCTTCATCGGCATTTTCAAGTGCATTGATCAGCAGGTAGGTCTTTTTATTTGCTTTGATGTCTCCGCCATTTTGCTTGCCGAGCTTACCAGTATCACCAAACGCATCGAGGTAATCGTCTTGTAGCTGGAAGGCTATACCCATGTTCTTGCCAAAAGTATAGAGCTTGTTTGCATTGTCGCCGAGCGCGCCGGCAGTGAGCGCACCCATTTTAAGGCTGCATGCCAGCAGCACCGATGTTTTGAGCGATATCATTTCAATATACTCATCTATATGCACATCGCTGCGCTGCTCAAAGTCCATATCCATCTGCTGGCCTTCGCATACCTGGGTGGCTGTTTTGTTGAACAGCTGCAAAATGGGCTGTAAGCCACGGCCAATGTTGGCAAGGTGACTGTAAGCCTGTATGCACATAACATCACCGCAAAGTATACCTGCGGTGAGCCCGTACTTATCGTGCAGCGTGGGCCGGCCGCGCCTTAGCGGCGCATTGTCCATTATATCATCATGCACCAGGGTGAAGTTGTGAAAAAGCTCCACCCCATAGGCCGCTTCCCATGCATCTTCTGTAATGTCTCCAAACAGCTCAGCCCCCATCAGGCAAAGTATAGGCCTTACTCTCTTGCCGCCCAACTGCAGCAGGTAGCGGCAAGGGTCGTACAGGTTTTCCGGTTTTCCTGGAAAAGGTAGTGTTTTAGTGAATCTGTTCTCAAATAGTTCCTGCAGCTGTGCGAAAGAATGCATTTAGTCCTTTTTACGTTTACTTTTCTTAGCCTTGTCTTTTTCCTTTGGCGATGGGGCATCAGCACTTTTCTTAGTGCGGCCGGTACGCTTAGGCATCTCTAAGATAGTATAATCTATCTGCCGCTTAGACAAGTTGGTCGAGACCACGCGAACCTTCACCTCGTCGCCCATAGCGAAGCGCATGCCCGTGCTGCGGCCTACGAGCGCGTATTCGCCCTCTTTAAATTCGAAGTCGTCAAACTCTGCAAGGTCAGTAATCGAGACCATTCCTTCGCACTTGTGCTCCACAGTCTCCGCCCAGAAGCCAAACGTAGCCACCCCGCTAATGACGGCAGGGAAATCTTCACCGACAAAGTCTTGCATGTACTCTACCTGCTTGTATTTGTTGGCGCCACGCTCTGCCTCCATTGCCCTGCGCTCCTGGTCTGAGCAGTGGCGGCATTGCACCTCAAGATGCTTTATAATTTTAATGTCGTTATCAAGGCATTGCTGTAAAATGCGGTGCACCAGCACATCTGGATACCGGCGTATGGGCGAAGTGAAGTGGCAGTAGTCGGCAAAGCCGAGGCCGTAGTGGCCGATGTTGTCTGTAGTATACACTGCCTTCGACATGGTGCGGATACCAAGTTGCTCCAGCACATGCTGCTCGGGCTTGCCCTGCACGAACTCAAGCATTTTGTTGAACGATTTTGAAATGCTCTCTGGTGAGCCCAGGTCGAACTTAACGCCAAACCTGCCAGCGAAAAGTGAGAATATCTTTAATTTCTCCTCATCAGGCACATCGTGCACACGGTATGGGAATGGAACTTTATCCCCCTTCACCTGGATGGCGCCCACATACTCGGCCACCGTACGGTTGGCCAGCAGCATGAACTCTTCTATAAGCTGGTGCGCCTCTTTACTTTCCTTTACAACTATGCCTATAGGCTTAGCATTCGCATCGAGCTTAAAGCGAACCTCTGAGGATGAAAAGTTGATAGCCCCTTTTTTAAAACGCTGCTGGCGCAGGTTTTGCGCCATCTCGTTTAGTGTAAGCAATTCTTCTGCGTGGTCGCCATCGGCGCCCTCTATTATTTCCTGCACGTCCTCGTAGGCAAACCTGCGGTCTGAATGAATGACTGTTCTGCCTATCCAGTGTTCCTTTATCTTGCCATCTCTATTGATCACAAATATCGCTGAGAAAGTATACTTATCTTCTTTTGGCCGCAGTGAGCACAGCTCGTTAGACAGGCGCTCAGGCAGCATAGGGTTTACCCTGTCTGGCAGATATACGCTGGTAGCCCTGCGATATGCCTCCTTATCCAGTGCCGAATCGGGCTCTATATAATAGCTTACATCTGCAATATGCACACCTATCTCGTACCACCCACCCTTGAGCGCGCGGAATGACAGCGCATCGTCAAAGTCCTTGGCATCTACCGGGTCTATGGTCATGGTGAGCACATCGCGCATATCCTTCCTGTTCTTCACCTCATCGCTGGTTACGCCCTCGGGGTAGCGGGCGGCCTCTTCCAGCACATCATCGGGGAAGCTGAGCGGGAAACCATTTTCGACCAGCATGCCCTGCATCGCTATCTCGTTGACCGACTCATTGGTGAGCACGCTGACTACCTCGCCAACAGGGTTCTTGGTTTTGCCGCTCCACTCTACTATTCTTACAATCACATTGTCGCCGGTGTGGGCGCCATTGAGCAGGTGCAGCGGCACATATACATCCACCGGCATCTTGTCGCTATCGGGGATAAAGAATGCAAAATGCGGGTGCACCTCCAGCCGGCCGCTAAATTCCGTTTGCTTGCGGCGTACAACATCTGTGATGCTGCCCTCCATGCGCCTGCCATCGCGGGCGGCCCTTACCTCTACCTTCACTTCATCGCCGTTGAGGGCTGTATGCAGGTTTTCGCGCTTTATCAATATATCTTGCTGTTGACCCTCCACTACCACAAACCCCATCCCGCTCCGTGTCACCTCCAGCTTACCGGTAAATATCTGCCGGCCGGCCCCGGGCGTATCAGTTTTTTTCTTAGTCTTTTTGGACATGACTTCAAAGTTAGTTGTTTAGTTACACCTTTCTTAAAAAGTGTGCCTTACCGTATTATTAAATCAAAAATGCCACAGTTGAGAGAATAAGTTTGGTGGCTCAAATAATGCGCTGTATATTTGCATCCACATCGCGAGATAGAGCAGCGGTAGCTCGTCGGGCTCATAACCCGAAGGTCACAGGTTCGATCCCTGTTCTCGCTACAGAAGCAGTCAGAAATGGCTGCTTTTTTTCGTTTTTAACGATCATATCCGCCGCGGTGGGCTTAGGTTCAGATCAAGTTGAAAACAGGTACTACACTAAAGTAGTACAATTGAACAATGCATTTTCTGCAAAGCTCTTCTACAGCGCATGAATATCCACCCGCCGGATCCTATTTCCGGCTAAGGGGATATCCCACACGGCCGCATTTTAAATCACCTGATATATCGTTATTCCACAACCAACCGCACCATCATAGTACTGCCATCGGCCCCGGCAAACCGGCACATATACACGCCATGAGCTATCTGCTTCGGCAGTCTCATGCGGGTAGTACCTTCATTTACGCTGTATCGTACCAATTCCTTACCGTCAATAGTGTATACGATCAGCACGCCTGCGTTTCCTGACTCCACAGTGAATTCCCCTGTTGTCGGGTTGGGATACAATTGTAAACTGCTTACTGGTGGCTGCCCAACTGGCGCTGCTGGCCGGCTGCAATCTGTACAAAAGAAAAGAGGAAGTCACTTTAAAGCGGCTTCCTCTTTCACATTGTCGACTATTATTTATTCATACACGAGCCGGACAATTACTGTTTGTCCTCCATTGCCCAGATAACGGCACATGTATACACCCGACGCTATGCCTTTAGGCAGCTCAATGCGGGTGGCCCCGGCAGTGATGCTGTGGTTTGCAAGCTCTCTTCCATCGAGTGTGTAGATGATCAGGCGGCCATTATCGCTAGCTTCAACCATAAAGCTGCCAGTCGTAGGGTTTGGATATAACTGGAAGTCATTCGCTCTCACGCTACCCCCGGGGTTTGCAGGGCGTGAACATGCTTCAACCGTAACTGTAGCAGATGTGCGGCAGCCGGTACCGAGGGTATAAGTTATATTGGCCGTGCCGGCTGCTACGCCATTCACTACGCCACCACCTGCTGTTACAGTAGCTATTGCTGTGTTGCTGCTTGTCCATGCCGAGCCGCCGGGAGTGGTATTAGCAAGTGTTGTGGCCATTGTAGCGCATACCGTAAATGTCCCTGTTATTGCTGCAGGGTTAGGGTTTACGGTTACAGGAACTGTGCGGTAGCATCCCGAACTAATTATGTACGAGATATTGGCAATGCCTGCTGCGATGCCACTCACTATACCCGAGGCGGAGCCTACTGTAGCCAGCGATGCATTGCCACTGCTCCAGGTGCCGCCTGCTGTTGCATCGGTGAGTGACAATGTAGTGCCAGGGCATACCTTTAATGACGAGGTACCTGTGCCCGAAATGGTGGCGGGCAATGGGTTGACCGTAATATTGGTAATAGTTCTGCAGCCGGAAGGTAACGTATAGGTAACAATAGCAGTGCCCGGTGAAACCCCCGTAACGATACCGCCCGATGGGCCGCTGATAGCAGATGATGCTGCGCCGCTCCACGTGCCGCCCGAAGTGGGGTTACTTAGTGTTATGGATGTGCCCACACATATAGGTGCATTGCCTGCAACAGCTGAGGCCGCTGGATTTACATTAACAGTGATCGTGGCGGCACAACCGGAAGGCGAGGTGTATGAGATAATCGCTGACCCAGTGGCTATTCCGGTAATTATACCGGTGGTAGCACCTGCCGTGGCAATGCTTATATCACTGCTGCTCCATGTGCCGCCTGCAGTGGCGTTGTACAACGTTGATGTAGACCCCACGCATAAGCTTGTGGGGCCGGTGATTGCGCTTATCGCATTCACCGTAATTGTTGCGGTGGCACGACAACCTGTTCCCACAGTGTAGGTAACTGTAGTATTGCCCGCGGCCACACCGGTGACAATACCGGAAGATACGCCGATCGTTGCTACTGCACTATTGCTTACGCTCCAGGTACCACCCGCTGTGGCATTGCCCAGTGTGATAGTGGTGCCGGTGCATAAAAGTGAAACCCCGGTAATAGCAGAAGGCGCAGCATTGACGGTGACGGTAGCTGTGTTCGTGCAGCCGGCAGCAGTAACGTAGCTGATAACAGCGGTGCCTGCGCCAGCACCAGCTACTAACCCTGTGCTGCCAACAGTAGCGACAGCAGTATTAGCGCTGCTCCATGTGCCGCCGCCAACGCTGTTAGTTAATGCGGTAGTGCCTCCCATACATAGGTTGAAGGAACCTGAGATAGCCGCACTATTGTTAACAGTAACTGTTCTTGTAACACGGCAGCTGCCTATGGAATAGCTGATGACAGCATTACCTGCACCAATGCCCGTAAATACGCCTGTAGCTGAGCCAATGGTTGCAACGGCTACGTTGGCAGATGTCCATGCGCCGCCAGAAACTGTGTTGGTAAGTGTAGCCGATGAACCTTTGCAAATGACCGCGGTGCCTGCAATAGCTGCCGGGACAGGGTTGACAGTAACGACCTTAGTAGTATAACAGCCGGTACCCAGCCTGAAGGTAATGGTTGCTGTGCCCGCCGACACACCTTGTATGTAGCCCGCGCCCGGGGTTACTACGCTTGCCACGGAAGGATCGCCGCTGGTCCATACCCCGCTGCTGTTAGCGAGCGTTGTTGTGCTGCCTGTGCATACTACGCCTGCACCCGATATAGCAGAAGGTAGTGTGTTGACTGTGACTACAGCTGTTTTGTAGCAGCCACTGCCTAATGTATAAGTTATCCGTGCCGTACCGGCAGTTACGCCTGTAATTATGCCGCTCACAACATCAGCCGTAGCAACTGCCGTATTGCTGCTGGCCCATGTGCCGCCCGTTACAGTGTTCGCAAGTATTGTGGTTGTTCCCGGGCAGGCCGTAAAGGTGCCGGTAATATTTGCAGGCAGTGCGCTAACTGTTACAATTGCAGTTGCGGTGCAGCCTGAACCAATGGTATAGGTAATACCTGCAGTACCGGCTGCAACGCCGGTGACAAGCCCTGATGTTGAGTTGATGGTGGCTACTGTGGTGTTACCGCTTGTCCATGATACGCCGGGCGTAGTGGCGCTGCTCAGCGCTGTCGTTGCGCCGGTGCATACACTAAGCGTTCCGGCAATGGCTGCAGGGTTGCTTTTAACTGTAACAACCCTGGTAGCATAGCAGCCGGAGCCGAGGACGTAGCTTATTACACTTGTGCCTGCTGCAACGCCTGTTACTGCACCTGTGGATGAGCCTACTGTAGCCACCGATGGTGCACTGCTGTTCCAGCTACCGCCCGTGGTGCTGTTGGTGAGCGTTATAGCACTGCCTGCGCATACCGAGCCCGGCCCGGCAATGCTAACCGGCAGCGCCGTAACGGAAACAATTGCTGTAGTGCTACAGCTGCCAGGTAAAGTATAGGTTATTTCAGCGGTGCCCGCAGAAACGCCGGTCACTACCCCACTTGCTGTTATGTTGGCAACAGACGAGCTGAGGCCGCTCCAGGTGCCGCCGCTAACCGTGTTGCTCAGCGTTGACGTGGCGCCCACGCATATGCTCTGGTCGCCAGTTACTGTTCCAGGTTGTGCGTTGATCGTAACAATAGTAGTGCGTGCACAGCTGCCACCTGTGGTGTAGCTGATAAGTGCTGTGCCTGCTGCCACACCCGTCACCATACCATCACCGGCCACGGTGGCTACCGGTGTGTTTGCGCTGCTCCATGTGCCTCCGGTGCCGCTTGCAGTTAATGATGTTGTGTTGCCCGCGCAGGCGCTGAGTGTGCCGGTGATGAGCGACGGCGTTTGTGTTATGGTCACTATGGCTGTGGCATAGTCACCTGCCGCGATGTATGTAATAATTGCGGTACCTCCGCTAACACCTGTCACTACTCCCGTTGCAGACCCGATCGTTGCCACACCCGTATTACCGCTCGTCCATGTGCCTCCTGCGGTCGAATTATTTAGCGTGGTTGTTTGGCCTGAACAAACAGTAAGCGTACCGATAATATCGTCAACAGGCGATGCTACTGTTATAGCCTTTGTAGCTACAGAGGTACCGCACGCGCCGGTAACAGAATATGATATAGTGACCGCACCCGCAGAAACGCCTGTAACAATGCCGCCTGCAGATACAGTGGCGTTGCCATTGCTAGCGCTCCATGTACCTCCCACCGCGCTGTTAGTAAGAACAATCGTAGCGCCGGGGAAAACAGATGAAGGGCCGGATATAGTGCCTGCTGATGGAACTGCATTAACAGTAAACGACTTCGTAGCTACCGATGTGCCGCAGCTGTTAGTAGCGGTGTAGCTAATAGTTGCATTGCCAGCTGCAATGCCGGTAACGACACCAGTGCTGCCAACAGACGCTACAGCTGTGTTGCTGCTCGACCATACCCCACCGCTGCCGGTGTTACCAAGTGTTAGCGCACTGCCCGCACAAACTGAGGAGGCTCCGGTAATGGTACCAGCCACAGGCAGTGGACTTACAGTTATTGTTGCTGATTCTGTTGCTGTGCCGCAAGAGTTAGTCACCGTGTATGTAATATTTGACGTGCCTGCTGAAACACCATTTACAATGCCTGTGCTACCCACGGTAGCTGCAGATGTATTGCTGCTGCTCCATGTGCCACTTGATATGGTGCTGCTTAGTGCAGTAGTATTGCCGACGCATACAGTTGTGGTACCGGAGAGTGTTCCTGCATCTGGCAGGGGGTTAACAGAAACAACTGCCGACACTGTTGCAGTCCCGCAAGAGTTAGTCACCGTGTACGTGATATTCGCAGCACCTGCCGCAACACCATTTACAATACCCGTGCTACTCACGGTAGCTACAGATGTGTTGCTGCTGCTCCATGTGCCGCCGGATGTAGTGCTGCTGAGCGTAGTTGTGCTGCCCGCGCATACAGTTGTAGTGCCAGAGAGTGTACCTGCATCGGGCAATGGATTGACAGAAACAACTACCGATACCGTTGTGGTGCCGCAAGAGTTAGTTACCGTGTACGTGATGTTTGCAGTACCTGCCGCAATACCAGTAACAATACCTGTGCTACCCACGGTGGCCACAGATGCATTGCTGCTGCTCCAGGTGCCGCCCGAGGCAGTGCTGCTTAGTGCAGTGGTACTGTCAGCGCAAACGGTTGTAGTGCCGGAGAGCGTTCCTGCATCCGGCAATGGATTTACGGATACATCTGCGGATACAGTTGCCGTGCCGCATGAGTTGGTAGCTGTATAGGTAATAGCTGCTGTACCTGCGGTTACACCATTTACAATGCCCGTGCTACCTACTGTAGCTACAGATGCGTTGCTACTAATCCATGTGCCGCCGGAACTTGTACTGCTTAGCGTAGTGGTGCTGCCAGCACAAACGGTTGGTGTACCAGAAAGTGTACCTGCATTTGGCAGGGGGTTAACAGAAACAACTGCCGATACCGTTGCGGTGCCGCAAGAGTTAGTCACCGTATATGTGATGGTCGCAGTGCCTGCGGCAACACCATTAACAATACCTGTGCTACCCACGGTGGCTACTGACGTATTGCTGCTGCTCCAGGTGCCGCCCGAGGCAGTGCTGCTTAGTGCAGTGGTACTGTCAGCGCAAACGGTTGTAGTGCCGGAGAGCGTTCCTGCATCCGGCAATGGATTTACGGATACATCTGCGGATACAGTTGCCGTGCCGCATGAGTTGGTAGCTGTATAGGTAATAGCTGCTGTACCTGCGGTTACACCATTTACAATGCCCGTGCTACCTACTGTAGCTACAGATGCGTTGCTACTAATCCATGTGCCGCCGGAACTTGTACTGCTTAGCGTGGTGGTGCTGCCAGCACAAACGGTTGTTGTACCAGAAAGTGTACCTGCATTTGGCAGTGCTTTTACTGTAAGTACTTTTGTAGTCGCTGATCCGGCTATAGTGTAGCTAATAGTTGCGCTACCGGCTTCCACGCCTGTTATTACACCCGAGGCCGAGCCTATTATGGCGATCGTGCTATTGCTGCTGCTCCAGGTTCCTCCGGTTGTTGTGTTCGAAAAAGTGACGGTTGATCCCGAACATATTGTGTCAGCCCCAGCTATCGGTGTAATGAATGCAGATGCACCTATAATACGAATCCGGTGATGCGCATAGTCGGCAATATAAATGTTGTCCGAGCTATCTACGCCTATTCCTGCGAAGTCAACCTGTGCGGATGTAGCCGCGCCGCCATCACCAGTTAGGCCCCTAACGCCTGTCCCTGCAATTGTAGTAACAATTCCGGAGGATACATTTATTTTGCGTAGACGATCATTGTTTCGGTCATTCACGTAAATATTCCCTGATTTATCCACGGCAATGCTTGTCAGTACTCCGAATCGTGCACTGGTGGCCGGACCACCGTCACCGGAATATCCAGGATCGTTGATACCGCCAACAGTAGATATTACACCGGTAGCGGCAGTAACTTTTCTCACCACAGTGTTCGAAAAATCTGCGATGTAGAGATTGCCTGCTTTGTCAATGGCGAGGCCTTCAGGGAAGTACAGCATGGCGCTTGTGGCTGCGCCGCCATTTCCGCTATATCCGCCACCACCGTTACCTGCTACAGTATTTATTGTTCCAGTAGACACCGTTATTTTCCTGATCCGGTGATTATACTGATCCGCAACATATACATTGCCAGATGTGTCGCATGCTATCCCGTATGGACGATTGAAGGTAGCGCTCGTGGCTGCTCCGCCATCGCCTCCATAGCTATTTACCCCAGTCCCGGCGACAGTAGAGATAATGCCTGCGGTATTTATTTTCCGGACGTAGAAACCCTCAGAGAAGTATATATTTCCAGATCGGTCCAACGTAATGTAAGTCGGTGCATTTAGCTGAGCAGCAGTTGCTGCACTGCCATCACCAGTGTGTCCTGGCGTCCCTGTCCCTGCTATTGTTGTAATTATACCTGACGCATCAATTTTCCGTATTCTGTTACTTGTAGCCTCAGCAATATATATGTTGCCTGCCGTGTCTGCAGCCACACCGTATGGGCCATTGAGCATACTTGAAGTGGCTATGCCATTACTATGCCCCGCAGTACCATTACCCGCAAACGTGTTGATAACGGAAGGAAACACAGTAATAGCACGGGTAGTACTACCGCCTGCAACTGCGTATGTAATTATTGACGTTCCCGGTGAAACTCCCGTAACTAACCCGGTGCTGCTATTTATATGAGCAACAGCCGTGTTGCTGCTGCTCCATGTGCCGGTTGTTGCTGTGTTAGTAAGCGTTATCACTCTGCCTACTACTACCGATTCAGGTCCTGCTATGGCTGTTAGGGGGCTATTTCGCAATACTACAATGGTATTCGTAGTGCTGTTTCCTGCAACTAAGTCGGGTTTATGATCGCCATCTATATCGGCGACAGCCATACTGTAAGCATTCCCTGTAACAGCAATATCAACACGGGTGGAAAAAGAACTTGTCGAGATAGTCCCTGATGTAGCTATATTCCGAAACACAGAAACATAATTTGGGGCGGTTATATTACAGGAAATAAGGTCAGGTTTACTATCTCCGTCAATGTCTGCGAATGCAACTTCTGTAGTGTTGGTTCTGGCAGCCAGATCTACCTTTGCTGCAAACGATGTGCTGGAAATTGTACCAACGGAAGCAGTATTTCTAAGAACTGATATTGTGTTTGATTCTGCATTCGAAACAGCTAGGTCAGGTTTTCCATCTCCGTCAATATCACCCGCTGCCACTTTTAGCGCTCCGTGGCCGGTAGCGAAATTCACCGCAGAGGCAAACGAGCTTGCCGAGATGTTGCCGGGCGAACTGGTATTTCTAAACACGGAAACTGTATTACTTGACAAATAATTCGCTACAGCTATATCCTTGCGGCCGTCGCCATCAAAATCTGCGGTCGTCAGAAATGAAGGATAAGCGCCAGTTGCAAAATCAACTTTAGGAGCAAAAGAACTGCTGTTGATAACGCCGGTTGAAGTTATATTCCTGAATACAGATATCGAATTCGACAATTGATTTGCGACTATTAGCTCGGGTTTACCATCCATATCAATATCATCAATTTCCACTCCATACCCGGCCGTTCCAGTAGTTGCAAAGTCAACTTTTGCGGCAAATGAAGAGCTATTGATTGTTCCGGCAGTAGACAAGTTTTTCAAAACAGATACAGCAGAAACGCTGGAGTGTGCTACAGCAATATCCAATTTTCCGTCCCCGTCGATATCTCCAATAGCAATACCGCTCGGCGAGTTACCCACAGTATAGTCTACCTTGGCAGCAAAAGAACCTGCTGATATAGAGCCGGAAGCACTTGTGTTCCTAAAAACCGAAATTGTAGTTGCTGACAGGTTAGCAACTGCTATATCTGGCTTGCCGTCACCGTCCAGATCACCTATTGCCATATTGTAAGGGTTCGTTCCCGAAGTAAAATCGACTTTTGTATCAAAACTAACTGTTCCAGCTATATTCGCGCTATTGTTGAAAGTTGGCAAGAATGGGTACTGCGAATATCCAGCCACTGCCAGCGCCGTATTGTTCACACTCACCGGCATAAACGTAGCCCCCACAGGCACCGTAGCCGTAAGCGATGTAGGGCTGGCTGCGGTTACTGTAGCCTTGGTAGCGCCAAAGTATACAATGTTATTTGCTGCAGTGCTGTTGAAGTTTGTCCCGGTTATGGTTACTGAAGCACCGGGGTTGGCTATGTAGGGAGATAAAGAAGTGACTGTCGGTGGAAATAACAAAGGACTATTCCTTATTACTGAAACTGTGCTGCCGCCGGCGTTAGCTACTACAATATCCGACTGGCTGTCGCCGTCTATATCGGCTACAGATACATACTGTGGCGAACCGCCACAAGTAAAGTCTACCTTAGATGCCAGCGATGATGTGGTGATACTGCCACTTGTTGCAGTATTTCTAAAAACCGACACAGAGGCCGCGCTATTATTTGCCACAACTATATCCACCTTGCCGTTCCCATCAATATCTCCGGCAGTAACATGGTAAGGCGCGGCTGCAGTAGTAAAGTCGACCTTAGCTGCAAACGAACCCGTACTCACAGTGCCTGCGCCAAGATTGCGATACACGGATATGGAAGTCGAAACATTGTTTGCTACGATTATATCCTGCTGGCCGGAACCATCTACATCTGCGATAGCAAGTCCTATCGGTCCGCTTCCTGTTGCAAAGTCTGCTCTTGTACCAAGCGAGCTGGAAGTGAACGATCCGGACGACGAAAGATTTGGGAAAACAGAAACGGAATTGCTGAGGTAGGTAGTCACGATCACTTCCGGTTTGCCGTCTGCATTGATATCTGCTATCGCAACACGGTAATTATTCGCTGCTGGTGTAGCAAAGTCGGTTTTTGCAGCAAATGAAGCTGAAGTGATTGTTCCTGTTGTTGCTATATTGCGCAGAACTGATACTGTTGCCGAGCCGCCGTTTGCTACCGCTATATCTACTTTTCCGTCCCCGTCAAGGTCTCCGAATGCCAGGCCGAGCGGTGTTGCCCCGGCGGAAAAATCAGCTCGTGCCGCAAAAGAGATAGAGCCAGAAGACGATGTATTCCGAAGAACGGAAACCGTATTCCTGTTATAATTAAGCACTACCAGGTCAAGTTTGCCATCACCATCTATGTCTGCAAATCCAAGGTTATGACTATTTGTCCCGTCCACTGTAAAGTCGGCGCGGGTAGCAAAAGATGCGGCTGCAACGGCTCCGGACGTGCTCGTATTGCGGAAAACAGAAACACTGCCGACGCCCTCGTTGCCAACAGCAACATCTGTTTTTCCATCGCCATCAATATCGCCAACTGCAACGCAATAGGCTGCGCCGGCAGAAGAATAATCCACTTTTGCATTGAAGTTTAAAGTGCCTGCTAAATGACCGCTATTATTAAATGTTGGCAGGAAAGGATTTTGGGCGAAGCCTGTAAATGTCGAGGCAGTATTAAGTACACTCACGGGCATATACGTTGCCCCACCTGGCACTGTGGCAGTAAGCGATGTATTGGTAGCCGCAGTTACACTAGCCCTCGTAGCACCGAAGTACACAATGTTGTTTGCAGTAGTGCTGTTGAAGTTTGTGCCGGTTATGGTTACTGATGTGCCGGGGTTGGCAGCCGATGGACTTACGGCCGCAACCGTAGGTGGCAAATATAGCGGTACATTCTTCAGCACGGATATGTTAGATGAGCCACTGTTAGCGGTAGCAATATCTGGTTTGCCATCACTGTCGAGATCGCCAACAGCGATGCCATTAGGGTCTGTGCCGGTAGTAACGTCGGTGCGCGCAGCTAACGAGCTGGTTGTAATGGTTCCTGAAGATGCAATGTTGCGAAATATGGATGCAACGGTTGAAAGGTCATTGCCAACGGTGATATCTGCTTTGCCGTCGCCATCAATATCGCCTATTGCCAGATCGGCCGGTTTATTTGCTGTGGCAAAGTCCACTTTTGTTGCAAGCGTAATAGAACCAGGACTACTCTGGTTGCGAAGAAGGGATATTGCGTTCGCGTTATAGTTAGCAGCAACAAAATCGATCTTGCCATCGCCATCTATATCTGCTGCCTTGATCTTGATTGGTCCGCTTCCTGTGCCCGCATCCACCCTGGCAGCGAAGGAGCCAGTGGCAAGGGTCCCTGCTGTTGCAATATTCCGGTATACCGAGAGCGTATTGGAGACTTGGTTTACCAAAACTATATCTTGTTTGCCATCGCCGTCCGCATCGCATATAATGCCCGACCGGGGCTGCGTGCCAGTAGGCAGGTCTACTGCTGCGGTGAATGATGCGGTTGTGATAGCCCCTGCGGAGCCCGAATTGCGGAATAGTGATATAGTACTTGAACCGAAATTAGTTGCTACCATGTCCGGTCTTCCATCTCCGTCGAGATCACCTATTGCAATTCCCGTGCATCCGCTGCCGGCTGTGAAGTCAACTTTTGCATTCAGCGACCCGCCAGTGATAGCGCCCACAGTGCTTGTGTTGCGAAACACCGACACTGTGCCGGAAGTATAATTCGCGACTGCTATATCAATTTTGCCGTCGCCGTCTATATCCCCTACAGCTATAGTTTCGGGGTTGCTGCCCGTTGTAAAATCGACCTTAGCTGCAAAGCTGGCCGATGAGAGCGCACCTGCGGTAGTAGTATTCCGGTAAACGGATATGGTATTAGACGTGCGATTAGATGCTATAAGGTCGGGCTGGCCATCGCCGTCTATATCGGCAATGGCTATATTCTGCGCACTTGTACCAGAGGTGAAGTCTACCTTAGTATTAAAGTTCAACATGCCTTGTATGTGAGTTGCGTTATCATACTTAGGCAAAAACGGATACTGCGAATACCCCGCGAGATTTAATGCCGTATTATTCACACTCACAGGCATAAACGTTGCCCCACTTGGCACTGTAGCCGTAAGTGACGTAGTACTCGCTGCCGTCACAGTAGCCTTTGTTGCGCCAAAATAAACAATGTTGTTAGCGGCAGTGCTGTTGAAGTTGATGCCCGTAATAGTCACCGTCGAGCCCGGGTTTCCGCTGAGCGGCGAAACAGATGTAACGGTTGGCTGGGCTAGGGCTAGGGCGGGACCGAGCAACAGGAAAAGAATCCCCGTTAACCGTTGTACTGCTAATAAATGACGCGGCACAGTACAAGAATGGTGGGTGAATATAATTTTCATAAGCATAAATTTTCTAAAACATTAATTAATAACTACAAGGGCGCAAAAGTACTATATATTTTATTTACAAGAAATAGTAGTTTTCTACTATTTCCCACATTTACTGAAGCTATACCATTCCCGCTTTTGCGGCAAACACAGTCAGCTTAGCAACATTATTCACGCCCACTTTATTCATCATATTTTGCCTGTGGTTGGTTATCGTTCTCTCCGCCAGCTGTAGTTGTGCTGCTATTTGCTTGGTACTCTTCCCCCTCAATTATAGGCGATAAAAATAGCTTTTTCATCTGGTAGGTCTCTGCCATATAAGTGAAAGCCACCGTTTGTGTCTATAGCACCGGAAGCAATAATGTTGTTTGGAGTCACAGCAAAGAAACATCTGATGTTATCAATATCGGCAAGATAGATTTTGGGCGGCCGGGTAGTTTCTGCACATTAAAATAAAACACATGTCGCTGAATGGTTCGGGAAAAGCACGTGAAAAGAATCTATCAGCATGGAGCCGGATGCAAAAGAATAAACAGGCGGTATAAGCTATCCTATACCCCCTGTTCCCAAAGGTGCATCTTGATTCCTGACTTACTCAACGACCAACCGCACCATTACAGTATTACCATCGGTCCCTGCAAACCGACACATGTAGATCCCGCGGGCTATTTGCTTAGGCAGCGCCATGCGGGTAATACCTTCACTCACATTGTATCGTACTAGTTCCTTGCCATCTATAGTGTAGACAATCAGCACGCCTGCGTTTCCTGCCTCCACAGTGAACTCGCCCGTTGTTGGGTTTGGATACAGATGCCAGTTGCTGACTGCTGACTGCGCCCCTGGTCCTGCGGGCCTGCTGCATGCATCCACAGTTACTGTAGTCGTTGCCCGGCAGCCGGTACCAAGCGTGTACGAAATATTCGCTGTGCCCGCCCCCACTCCGGTTACCACCCCAAAAGTACTGTTGACAGTGGCCTCTGTGGCGTTACTGCTGCTCCACACACCGCCACCGGGTGCACTGCTGAGCGATGTAGTCAAGGTTGCACAGACACTAAATGTGCCTGTTATAGCGGCAGGGTTAGGGTGGACAGTTACCTGAACGGCTTTATAGCATCCTGTGCTAAGTGTATATGATACATTAGTTAGTCCGGATGCCATGCCGGCCACCACGCCTGAGGTGCCTATCGTGGCCGCGCTTGTATTGCTGCTGCTCCAGGTGCCGCCGATTGTCACATCTGATAAACTCAGCGTTGTTCCCGGACATACTTTTAGATTTGCAGTGCCTGTCAGCGATATGTTCGCCGGCACCGGGTTCACAGTTATCTGGGTTACCGCCTTACAGCCTGTGGATAAAGTGTACGTTACCGTTGCTGTGCCTGGTGATTCCCCTGTAATAAAGCCGCCTGACGGTCCGTCAATAACGCTTGAGGCTGCCGCACTCCACGTGCCGCCGCCGCTGCTGGTCAGCGTTATGGTTTGGCCCACGCAAAGCGTAGAGCTGCCCACTATAGCCGATGCCGCAGCATTTACAGTTACTACAACCGCTGCTGAACAGCCCGCTGCGGTTATATAGGATACTGTTGTTGTACCGGTAGCTATTCCGGTTATCGCCCCGGTCAACGAGCCAATGGTGGCAACCGCTGTATTGCTGCTGCTCCATGTCCCACCGGTGGTTGTATTACCCAGTGTTGTAGTTGACCCCACACATATGCTAAATGATAGCGATGCAGAGGTTATTGCTGCAACTGCACTCACCGTCACCGGCTTTGTAACCAGGCAGCCTGCACCTGCGAAATATGTTATCGTTGTAACTCCATTTGTTAGCCCATTTAAAATACCACTGGCTGTGCCTATAGTTGCTACCGCAGTGTTACTGCTGGTCCATGTGCCTCCGCTTACACTGTTGCTGAACGTGGTGCCAACTCCCGCACACACAGTTGAGGGGCCTGTGATCGCCGCAGGGGTTGCCGATACAGTTACGATCACTGCCGAGGCGCAACCCTGCGCAGTAATATAGGTAACTCCCGCGGTGCCCGCCGATAAACCTGTTGTGATACCGGATGTGCCCACTGTGGCTACAAGGGTGTTGCCATTGCTCCATGTGCCCCCGCTTACAGCATTCGTAAGCGTAGTGGCATTCCCTGCACATAAGGTTTGCGTGCCCATTATTGGCGCGCTATTGTTAACGGTTACGGCCCTTGTAACCCGGCATCCGGAAACTGTGTAGCTGATAAGCGCTGTCCCTGCTGCCGTGCCTGTCACCACACCTGTGGCTGACCCTATAATCGCTACTGATGCATTTCCGGATGTCCATGCGCCACCGCTAGCGCTATTGGCAAGTGTTGTTGTGTTGTATTTGCATACTATCGCAGTGCCTGTAATAGTTGGTGGTATTGCGTTTATTGTTACCTCTTTAGTGCTAAAGCAGCCGCTTCCGGGCGTAAAGGTTATTGTTGCCGTGCCTGCTGATATACCTGTTATATATCCTGCTCCCACCATCACCAGGCTTGCCACTGCGGGGTTACCGCTGCTCCAGGTGCCGCCGCCGGCAGATAACGTTGTATTGCTGCCTACGCAGGCTGTTGCCACACCACTAATTAGAGGGCCTGCAGCATTTACGGTCACTATCGCTGTGCGGTAGCAGCCCCCGGCAGTGTAAGTAATACGGGCCGTACCTGCTGCGACGCCCGTAACGTTGCCAGCGGTGCCTACCGTTGCTACAGCCGCATTGCTGCTGTTCCATGCACCGCCACCAGTGGTGCTGGCGAGCGTATTGGTCATGCCTGTGCATACGATCAATGGGCCGGTAATATTAGCCGGGAGTGCATTCACCGTTAGTACAGCAGTGGTTTTGCAGCCGCTGGCCAGCGAATAAGTAATAAGGCTTGTACCCGCTGCCACACCGCTGGCCACACCCGTTGTTGCGTTTATCGTTGCCACGGCAGTGTTGCCGCTCGTCCACGACAGCCCCGGGGTTGTAGCGCTGGTGAGTGTAGTGGTTGCACCCGGGCATACGGTCAGCGCTCCAGCTATCGCTGCAGGGCTCATATTTACTGTTATCGTTTTTGTAGCATAGCAGCCTGCGCCAGCCGTATACGTGATTATTGCCGTGCCCGCACCCATGCCGGTTATTGCCCCTGTGCCTGCATCTGTCGTTGCCACGCCAGTGTTACTGCTGCTCCATGAGCCACCGGTGGTTGTGCTGGCGAGTGTTGTCACACTTCCGGCACACACGCTTCCTGCGCCTGTTATGCTGGCCGGCGCAGCAGTTACTGTTACTATTGCTGTTGTTTTACAGCCTGTGGACAATGTATAGGTGACACTGGCCGTACCTGCAGCTAATCCGCTGATAACGCCTCCAGATGGGCCACTGATAACGCCTGAGCCAGAAGCACTCCAGGTGCCACCGCCCGAAGCATTGCTAAGGGTACCCGTTGCACCGGTACATACACTCAATGCACCATCGATGGCGGCCGGTGCCGCATTGATGGTAACGGTAACGGTCCTGGCACATCCTTCGCTGTTGGTATAGCTTATGGTAGCTGTGCCGGCACTCACACCAGTAATAGCTCCGGCCGATCCGGCCGTTGCTATGGCGGTGTTGGTACTGCTCCATGTGCCGCCCGTTGTGCCTGAGCTCAGCGTTGTGCTTGCTCCTGCACATGTTACAAGTGTTCCGGTTATCGCCAGTGGCATACCGTTTACAGTAACTATTGCTGTTACATAGTCTGCTCCTACGGCGTACGTAATTGTTGCCATGCCTGCCGCTACGCCGGTAACAATGCCCGATGACGAACCTACAGTGGCAACGCCTGTATTATTGCTGCTCCATGCTCCTCCGCTTGTTTCGTTTGACAGTGTTGTGTTTGATCCGGCACAAATAACCAGTTCGCCTGTTGTGCCGGGCACCGAGGTATTTACCGTAACTGCTTTCGTAGCTACTGCACTGCCGCAGGTGTTGGTGGCTGTGTAAGAAATAGTAACAATACCAGCCGCAACCCCACTCACAATACCCGAGGTACCCACGGTAGCCATCGAAGGATTCGACGAAGACCACGTGCCACCGGTAATTGTATTGGACAGTGTTATCGCTGAGCCTGTGTTTACTGATGATGCTCCGGTAATGGTTCCAGCTGCAGGTAAAGCGTTTACAGTTATGATCTTTGTTGCCGTGGCGGTGCCGCAGGTGCCGGATACTGTGTAGCTAATTGTTGTGGTGCCCGCCGCAATGCCGGTGACTATTCCAGTGCTGCCTATTGTAGCGACAGACGTATTGCTGCTGCTCCAGGTACCAGCTGACATTGTGTCGCTTAAAGTAATTGCAGAGCCAGCACAAACAATCGATGCCCCGGCAATGCTGCCAGCATCCGCAGACGGATTAACCATAATGGACCTCGTTGCACTCGCACTGCCACAGCCGGTAGTCACGGTGTAAGAGATAATAACACTACCCGGCGAGATACCTGTCACCTCGCCAACTGATCCTGCAGTTGCTATTGCGATATTACTGCTGCTCCACACGCCGCCAGACACTGTGCTGCTTATTGTTATTGTTGTACCAGTGCAAACCGATGACCCACCAGTAACTGTACCTGCATCCGGTGCAGTACTAACTGTAACCACAGCCGTGGTATTGCAATCGCCAACTATGTAAGAAATGATCGCTGTACCCGTGGCTACACCGGTCACTACGCCTGTGCTGCCAATGGTGGCTACGGCTGTGTTGCCGCTGCTCCATGTGCCGCCGGTAGTGGTGCTGCTCAATGTAGTTGTAGTGCTCACGCATGCAGTAGTAGTACCTGTTATGGATGATATTCCTGTTCCATCCAGCTTCATTACCGTTGCTTTATAGCTGGTAGCGTCATCCCTGTAAGATACATATGGTATACCAGTGCTGCTTATCGCGAGCGATGGATAGTGCATGGTACCTGCCGAAAATCCCGCGCTACCTACGTTTACCCAGCTGCTGCCATTGAATTTCATCACCGACGTTTTTCCACCGGTGCCGCCATCTATATAAGCCACATAGGGCGTTTCGCTATTGTTTATTGCTAATGAGTTATGCGCTGTAGCACCTGGCGAGAAGCCCGCGCTGCCCACATTTATCCAGCTGCTGCCATTGAATTTCATCACAGTGGATTTAGAGCTGCTGCTGCCGTCAGAAAAAGCCAGGTAAGGTATGGCGCTGCCATCTATGGCGAGAGATGTATACATTACTGAACTTGGCGTAAAGCCGGCACCGCCAACGGCCACCCAACTAACGCCGTTGAATTTCATTACCGTAGCGCTAAAGCCAATGGCAGCATCCTGATAAGCCACATATGGTGTGCCACTATCGTCTATAGCAAGTGAAGTATAATCCGCACCACCAGTAGAGAAAGCTTCAATACCCACCGTTACCCAAGTGCTGCCGTTGAACTTTCTTACTGTAGCTTTATAGAAGTTAGCATCATCTCTGTAGGCCACATAAGGCGCACCGCTGCCATCTATGGCCAGGGAAGTGAAACTTGACATGCCAGCGGAGAAGCCTCCGCCACCCACCATCACCCAGCTGCCGGTGTCGAATTTCATTACAGTAGCCTTGTATCCAAGATCAGCATCGACATATGCTACATACAGTATACCGCTATTATCTATAGCCAGTGACTGGTAAAGTGCACCACCCGAGAAACCCGCGCTGCCAACAGTCACCCAGCTGCCACCCACTAATTTCTTTACCGTTGTTTTCCCGCCAAGGTATGCATCCCTGTAAGCGACATACGGCGTGCCACTACTGTCTAGCACGAGGGAGGTGTTATCTGCCCCCTCTACCGAGAAACCGGGTGTACCTACATTTACCCAGCCTTCGCAGGTTACAGCAGCATTAACGGTTATTATTTTTGTAGCCACAGCTGTGTCGCAGCTATTAGCCACCATATAAAATATCGTTACAGTGCCCACAGCTACACCACTTACCACTCCCGTGCTACCCACAGTAGCTATTGCAGTATTTGATGATGACCATATACCACCAGTAGCGGTATCCGACAATGTTATTGTGGCACCTGTATTTACTGATGAAGCGCCTGTTATTGTTCCGGCATCAGGTAATGGGTTTACAGTGACTATCTGTGTTGCATATGCCGTACCGCAGCTATTGGTAACTGCATAAGATATTATTGAGGTACCTGCTGAAACTCCTGTCACTATTCCTGTACTGCCGGTTGTGGCTACAGATGTGTTACTGCTGCTCCATGTGCCCCAGGTAACGGCATTGCTGAAAGCCGTCATGCTTCCCGTACACGTGGTAGCATCGCCTGCTATTGCGCCTGCATCAGGTAATGGATTTACAGTGACTACCTGTGTTGCGTATGCCGTGCCACAGCTATTGGTAACTGCATAAGATATCGTTGAGGTGCCTGCTGATACTCCAGTCACTATTCCTGTACTGCCAGTTGTGGCTACAGATGTGTTACTGCTGTTCCATGTGCCGCCCGCGATGGCATTGCTCAACGAGGTGGTGCTTCCCGCACATAACGTAGCAGCACCGCTTATTGTCCCTGCATCAGCCAATGGACTAACCGTGACCACATGCGTTGCATATGCCGTGCCGCAGCTATAAGTAACCCCATACGATATTATCGATGTACCGGCTGCTACTCCTGTTACAATACCGGCACTGCCGATTGTAGCTGAAGAAGTATTGTCGCTGCTCCACGTGCCACCCGTAATGGTATTGCTTAATGAAGTAGTGTTTCCTGCACATAAGATAGCAGTGCCGGTAATTGTACCTGCAGTTGGTGACGTATTAACCGTAACTACTTGTGTTGCATATGCCGTACCACAGCTATTGGTAACTGCATAAGATATTATTGAAGTGCCAGATGCTATTCCGGTTACTGCCCCGGAGCTGCCCGTTGTGGCTATAGACGTATTGCTGCTGGTCCACGATCCTCCGAAGGCAGCATTATGTAATGAGGTGATAGCTCCCACGCATACCGCAGGAGTACCTTCAATAGTGCCCGGATTGGGTAACGAGGTAACCGTAATTACTTTTGTTGCATATGCCGTACCACAGCTATTGGTAATTGCATAAGATATTATGGAAGTGCCTGACGCCGCACCGGTAACCACCCGGGTGGTGGTATTTATTGTGGCTGTGGAAGGGCTGCCACTGGTCCATGCACCGCCTGTCACCGCATTGTCTAAAGTAATAGTGCTGCTGACACAAACTGTCGACGCACCGGTAATGGTTCCGGCATTCGGCAACGGGTTGACTGTAGCTATTCGTGTCGAATAGGCCGTTCCGCAGCTATTGGTAACAGCATAAGAAATAACTGAAGTACCTGCTGATACGCCTGTCACTACTCCTGTAGTGCCAACTGTAGCCGATGAGCTGCTGCTGCTCCATGTGCCACCCGTAGCGGCATTGCTTAAAGAAGTAGTGCTTCCTGTGCAGACCGTGGCAGTGCCGGTAATGGTGCCCGCGTTTGGCAAAGGATTAACCGTAACTATGCGTATTGCATATGCAGTGCCACAGCTATTGGTGATAGCATAAGAAATAACAGCAGTGCCTGCTGCGACACCTGTAACCACTTTGGTTGTCGTGTTTATTGTGGCGATAGACGGGCTGCCGCTCGACCATGTGCCGCCTGTAACAGCATTGTTCAATGTAGTGGTGCTCCCCGTACATACGGTAGCAGTACCGGTTATTGTACCCGTGTTTGGCAATGGATTAACGGTCACTATTCGTGTCGCTCTGGATGTGCATGAACTATTGGTAACAGTATAAGATATTACCGCAGTACCTGCTGCCATACCGGTAACTACCCGGGTAGTAGTATTTATTGTAGCTATAGAAGTATTACTGCTGGTCCATGTACCGCCGGTAACCGTATTGGCTAAAGTAGTGGTGCTACCAACACATACGGTAGCAGTGCCGGTAATCGTACCTGGGTTTGGCAATGCGCTAACGGTAACTACCCGTGTTGCATATGCCGTACCACAGCTATTTGCAATTGCATAAGATATTATTGAGGTGCCTGCTGCTACTCCCGTTACCACCCCTGTACTGCCGATTGTGGCTGAAGAAGTGTTGCCGCTGCTCCATGTGCCACCGGTAATTGTGTTGCTTAAGGACGTAACGTTGCCTGCGCATACAGTAGCCGTGCCGGTTATTGAGCCAGCATTCGGCAGTGGATTAACAGTTACAATAGTAGTAACACTACTTCCGCTAACAGTGTAGCTAATAATAGCAGTACCAGCCGCAACGCCAGTTACAATGCCGGTGCTGCCTATGGTAGCAATTGCAGGGGATGCTGAGCTCCAGGCGCCTCCTGTCGTTGCATTGCTCAGTGTAGTGGCAGCGCCCACGCATACGGTAGCCGTGCCGGTTATTGGGCTAACTGTTGCTCCAAATTGCATTACCGTAGCTTTATAGCTATTGCTATAATCCCTGTAAGCCACATAGGGCGTGCCGCTGTTTATGGCAAGTGAGGTGTAATCCACCTGGCCTGCCGAGAAACCTGCGCTGCCCACCGTTACCCAACTGCTGCCATTGTATTTCATTACAGTGGCTTCAGCAACGCTGAGATCATAATAAGCCACATAGGGCGTGCCGCTGCCGTCTATGGCCAGCGAGGTGTAATCCGCCCCGCCTGCCGAGAAGCCTGCGCTGCCCACCGTCACCCAACTGCTGCCATTGTATTTCATTACAGTAGCTTTATCACCATTGGCATTATCCCTGTAAGCCACATAGGGTGTACCTGTACCGTCTATTGCTATTGAAGTGTAATCCGTCAGGCCAGCTGAGAAGCCGACACTACCAACACTTACCCAACTGCTGCCATTGAATTTCATTGCAGTAGCTTTATTGCTATTAGCGAAATCCCGGTAAGCCACATAGGGCGTACCGCTACCGTCTATGGTAAGCGAGGGGTAGTCCACCGAGCCTGCCGAGAAGCCTGGGCTACCCACCGCTTCCCAACTGATGCCATCATACTTCACTACCATAGCTTTACCGCTGCTGCCATCCCTGTATGCCACATAGGGCGTGCCGCTGCCGTTTATGGCAAGTGAGGTGTAGTATGCCTGGTTCGAAGAGAAGCCTGCGCTGCCCACCGTTACCCAACTGCTGCCATTGTATTTCTTTACTGTTGCTTTCCAGCTACTACCGAAATCCCGGTAAGCCACATAAGGTGTACCGCTGCCGTCTATGGCAAGCGAAATGTAAAAAGCTTCGCCTGCCGAGAACCCTGCGCTGCCCACCGTTACCCAACTGCTACCATTGTATTTCATTACCGTAACTTTCTGGCCGTTGCCGCCATCCCGGTAAGCCACATAGGGTGTGCCGCTGCCGTCTATGGCCAGCGAGGTGTAAGATGCGGTGCTTGCCGAGAAGCCTGCGCTGCCCGTGGTGACCCATGTCTGTGCCTTTGCTGTATTCACACCCAGCAACAGTGTGAGCCATAAAACAAATAACCCTTTTATGCGCAACAGTTGATTCTCACAGGTACCGGGGATTTTTTTCATACAACAATGTTTTAGATTCCCCTGCATTTATGGCGCAGAGGCAAATAGATTAAATCGATAAGAGATGGAAACAACCTGTAAAAAAAAGGAGGTAGCGCCGTAGAGGTTCGCGACAAAGCTACTCGATGCACAAGCGGTCACAATACCCACATGTGGGTATTTATCAATAAACGCAAAATTCTATTTATAGCAGATCGAAGGCTTGAGCAAACCGTACTACGTCATATTGATTCTGCGCGCCGATCTTCTTTTTTACATTCCGGCGGTGGGTCTTTACTGTATCTTCCGAAAGATGCAGGTTACCCGCTATCCCGGAGCTTGTTTTGTCCTGTGCCATCAACCGCAGTATCTGCTGTTCCCTTTTGGAGAGTGAAGCGAATGCCCGGGTATGCTCCCTAAAAAAAGTGTTTTCCTCAAGCAGCCTTTCAACTTTGAATGATAAGTTATGTTGCGTATCCACAGGCACCGTCACGGTGATGGTGAGCAGGGGTTTTCCGGCGTCATCACGCATATATATCCTTGTAGCGCTCAGCCATGGCTGCCACTCCTTATTTCTCACCTTTACCTGCTGAAAATAGGATATCATCTCCTCATTATCATTGCGCTCCAGCAGGGCAAATATTTTTGGAACATTCACCTTGGAATCTTCAGCGTCAAAATAGCGGTCATGGTAACCTTTACCAAGGCCTATAAGCCCCTCCATAGTAATATCCAGGAGTTTTAGCCCCTTCCGGCACATATATACAACATTCCATGTCTGAATGTTGTGTATCACTGTTATAGCCGGCAGGTCATCCAGGTAACCGGCAACCTCCATTATTCTCTGTTCGATCCTTTGCTCAATTCCCATGCTCGCTATGTAGGCACAAGGTAGTAGTAATATGATACCATACAACTTATCCGCAATAATATTCAAGGCTCATCACTGTCATTATTCTCTTATTAGCAAATTCTGCTTTAGCTAGGTTACACCAATACCTGGCTCACGGTTACTTTCGGCTGGGACCACAGTCAGCAGCTTGCCTTGCATCCGGCAGATTTCCACCCGCTGTATGAATTGCAGTTTAATCGATGAGCACCAAGCCGATTTATAGCTGGGGTAACCGTGAAAAAACCGCTACTATTATAAGTACCGCCGATTTTAGGGTAATAGCAGGAATATACATTGCGTAAAGTCCCCTTTAGTTTGTAAGCGCTGCATACTTCATGAGAAATGATAGTACAAACAAAGATAGCGGCGGTAAGTTGCTATTGTTTTATCATAGTCTGTATTGTGGGCTATAATGCTTCTCTGTAAGTTTCCCTGAATTTAAAAAAAATAAATTTATTCTGAAGAGTAGGGTAACTAAAGCGATTGCGAAATTGATCAGTTATCACTTAAGCCTTCAATCATCTTAAACGTTATACTACGTTATGTAGCGGCTGCCTGCCTAAAATCTTTCAGAACAGTGCTAAAATTATATTCAAAAGACTGTCTTTCGGGCAGCCTTTTCTTATTTTGCGCTATGTTTCGCAAAGTCGCCTGCCTGCTACTGGTATTACTATCGCTGTCCGCTGCTGCGCAAACCGATACCAGCCACCTCCGTATCAGCCTCATCACCTGCGGGCCGGGGAATAATGAGATCTACGAGGTATTTGGCCACACCGCTATCCGCATTGTAGATAGCCAGCAGCAAACCGATATGGTGTATAACTATGGCACCTTTTCGTATGGGCCGGGTTTCGAGCTGCAGTTTATGCGGGGGAAACTGCTTTACTCCCTGGGCGTATATCCCTACCGGGAATTTGTGCCCGAGTATGTGAATGCGGGACGCAGGATGGAAGAGCAGGTGCTGCTGCTGGACGATGGACAGAAAAACGACATCCAGTCTTACCTTGAATGGAATGCCCAACCGGAAAACAGGGACTACAAATATGACTTCTTTTTTGACAACTGCGCCACGCGCATCCGCGACATATTCCCCAAAGTATTTAATCCCGGCTTTGTGTTTGCACGTACCATTCCGCAGGATTCAAAGATCACTTTCCGCGACATTATCAACCGGTATTTTTATCGTACACACGGGGAACGTGTGGGGTGCAACCTGCTCCTCGGCAGCAAGATAGATAAGGTGATGACCAATGAGGATATCATGTTTCTGCCCGACTACCTGCGCGATGGCGTAGGCGGCGCCACCTCAAAAGGGCGGAGAATAGCTACACCGGTAGTTACCCTGCTAGCCGGCAATCCCCCACCCCCCGCAGGCTTTAACTGGGTAATGCTGCTTACATCTGCGCTTGCCGTGCTTACCATTGCAGGGCTATGTGTGCCCTCGCTCCGGGGGCTGGGCCGGTTTATGAGCATGTTCTTACTATTTATTACAGGCTTGCTGGGTTGCCTGATGCTGGTGATGTGGCTGGCCACAGACCACCAGGGCTGCAGCAACAACTTCAATGTATTATGGATGCTACCAACGAATATTATTATTGCATTTGCCAATCCAAAAGGGAAAGGAAAATACGCGATCATCGGCATTATCCTGATCATTGTATCGCTCATATTGCATTTGGTTAATGTGCAGGGCCTCGTTATTGAATTTCTGCCACTGATGCTGGCGTTGCTCTTTATCTTTGGCACGATTTATAGGCGAACTACACAAACCTCTTAATAAACAAAATGCCTGAAATAAGTACCTCCGCGTCTTCAATGCTGTATTATAGGAAAATGGGTGCCGGGCCTGTACTGGTGCTATTGCATGGTTTCCCCGAAAACAGCACGCTGTGGCGCAACGTTTGGGATAAGCTGTCCGCATCGTATACGCTTATCATCCCCGACTTTCCCGGCAGTGGCAATAGCTCATTTAAAGAGCGACTGGATATGGCGGATATGGCCACATGCGTATATAATATACTGATAGAGGAAAATATAAGCCGCGCTGTGGTAGCAGGGCATTCTATGGGCGGCTATGCGGCCCTCGCCTTTGCAGCACGCCACCCTGAGATGGTAGCCGGCTTATCGCTGGTGCACTCCACGCCTGTGGCTGATGACGAGGAAAAACGTAAAACAAGAATAAAGTCGATAGAGGTCATACAAAAAGGAGGCAAGCGAGCGTTTATAAGCCAGATGGTGCCAAATCTTTTTTCAACTGATTCTAAAGAAAAGCTGTCTACCTTAATAGACAACCTCATTGAGGAAGGTGTAGCTATGAGCGATGAAAGCCTTATCAATTACTACCAGGCCATGCTGGGCAGGCAAGACCATACCGCCTCTCTTGAGGGTTTTCAATTCCCTGTGCAGTGGATACTGGGCACGGAAGATGCCATTATCCCTTACAAGAAAATATTGATGTTCTGCACCCGGTCTGCTATAAATTTCGTATCTTTTTATCGCGGCTGCGGGCATATGAGCATGTACGAGGCGCCGGAAAGGCTTGCGACCGACCTTGATGACTTTGTAAAATACTGTTGTTATAACCAGGAGGAGCATGAATAAGCGGCTACTCACCATATTGTCCCTTCTGTTTTTGCTGTTTGCCAACGCAGCCAGTGCATCGCATATAGTAGGTGGTGAGTTTACATATAAATATCTTGGCGACTCCGCCGGCTTTCGCCGTTACGAGGTAAGTCTGAGTATATATGAGGATTGCTATAACGGCCAGCCCGAAGCGATATTCCAGGATAATCCCGCATATCTTGCCCTGTACCTGCAGAATGCAGCTCATACAAGAATAAACCTTGATACTAATATCCAGTTTACCCCTCCGGCTATCAGCGTTCCCGCAAACTTCAGCAATACCTGCGTGACAAATGTGCCTACGGTGTGCCTGCTCAAAAAGACGTTCATAAAGCGCTACGCGCTCCCCCCCAGCCCGGTAGACTACCTTGTATCTTACCAGCGCTGCTGCCGCAACTCGAGCATCATGAATATCTTTAGCCCGGGCGACAACGGCTCTACTTATTTCTGTGTGATACCGGGCGGTGCTATTAACAGCAGCGCGGTCTTTAAAAACTATCCCCCGCAGATCATCTGTATCAACAATCCACTGGTCTATGACAACTCTGCAACTGATGCGGATGGAGACTCGCTGAGCTACGAATTTTGCGGCGGCTTGCTGGGCGCCAGCGATGCAGATATTAAACCTATACCTACTCCCCCACCCTACGACAGCGTTAAGTATATACCCCCTTTCAATGCAAAAAGCCCAATTACGGGTTTTCCGCCAATACAGATAGACCCGGTTACGGGCACCATATCCGGCACGCCAAACAGGCTCGGACGTTTCCTGGTGACTGTTTGCTGCACCGAGTGGCGCGGCGGCGTTGCTATCAATGTGTCGAAACGCGAATTCCAGTTTGTGGTTACCGACTGCTCCAAGGTAGTAGTTGCCGATATACCGCAGCTGTCTGATGCGCCTAACACTTACATAGTTAATTGCCAGGACTATAATGTTCCTTTCGTGAACAACAGTAAGGGCGGCTTCACTTATAAGTGGGACTTTGGCGTGCCCGAAAGCACAACGGACACCTCAACGGAATTTCAACCGACATTTATTTACCCGGACACCGGCACATTTACCGTGAAACTGGTAGTGAACCCCGGCTCTACGTGTCCCGATAGCATTACCAGGCTGGTAAAGGTTTATCCTAAATTCAATGCCGCATTTGCTGATAGCGGCCAGCAATGCCCGGGGCTACCTATTATCTTCCAGGACCTTTCATCGGCAACGATTAAACCCATAACGCTTTGGAAGTGGACATTTGGCGATGGCGACTCTTCTTTTGAGCAGAACCCGGTGCATACCTTCAGATATGGGGGGACCTATAATGTGATGCTCGTTTCGCAAAACATAAAGGCATGCCGCGACACCGCTGTGCAACAGGTAGTGATACAGAATTTTAAGCCTACGGCCGGTGATGATACCATAATCGTAAAAGGTGAGCATATACGGTTTGATGCCCAGGGAGGCGTATTGTACCAATGGTCACCGTCTACAAACCTGGATAACCCTAATGTGCGAGATCCGCTGGGCTACTACCCAGATACGGGCAGCTATACCTACAACCTGTTCGTCAAAAGCGCTTATGGCTGCGAGGGATTTGATACCATCACCGTACGGGTAGTGGGCCAGGCTTACTTTGTATTGCCCAATGCCTTCTCTCCCAATGGGGACGGCCTTAATGATGTATTCAGGCCACGCGCTGTGGGCTACCGCGATCTTAAGTCTTTCCGCGTGTTCAACCGCTGGGGAGAGCAGGTATACTACAGCGAAACCCTGGAAGCCGGGTGGAACGGCAACTACAAAAATGTAAGTGCAGAGCTGGGGGTATATTTCTGGGAGATCAAGTATATAGACCGCTTTGGCGGCGAAGGGGTAATGAAGGGAGACGTTACGCTGTTACGATAATATCTGCCTTCCCGGCGATGGTCATTGAGGTAAGGCCACTTGTAAATAACATACCATTACTTTTCAGCATTGGCCCGTTAATAGTTTGCACCTTATAGCCATAATACCAGGAGCATCACTGCTTAATAATATCATCCGGCACTTCATACAATTAAAAAAGCTGCCTTTGCGGGGCAGCTTTCCAAAATGAAAAATATGAAAAAGTTAGAGGAGTACAACGTTGATTGCATTTAAACCTTTTTGACCATTTTGCACTTCATAAGATACGCGATCATTCTCCTGGATCTCGCTAGTGAGACCTGATACGTGAACGAAAACATCTGGACCACCATTTTCAGGTGTGATAAAACCAAAACCTTTGGTGTTGTTGAAAAACTTAACTGTTCCTTGTTGCATTTGTACTTTTTTAAATAATGAAGCACGAAGGTAATCAAAAAAATTAAAAAAACTAATAATATTTTTCTTATACCAGGAATTTTAAATAAAATAGGATGCTACCTTGACTCCCACGGCCCCTTTTCATCAGCTGATGGGCCGTAGAGCGATGGAACGGCGATATCATTGAGCCGCAGGTATACCGAAAGCTGGCCACGGTGGTGTACCATATGGTTGATAGCAGACTCTATATTCTCCCTTTTGGATGCAGTGTATACCACTTGCCCATTGTTCTTTAATGCAAATTGCGCCGACAGTGAGCCATCGGTAACACCTGCCAGGGCTGCCTTCGCCTGTTGTACATTCTCAGTAAAATGCGCTACTATTTCTTCAGTCGTTTTGGGATGCAGGTGCTCAAATGTTGCCAGGTCTATTTCCTGCTCATTGATCATGTACACTATCCACAGTGGTATCTCTGCACAGATCAGTGTGAGATATCCCATTTGCATAGACTTTTCGTGAGGCTTGTAGTCGAACAGGTCCATTTGGAAGCGCTCTATGCACTTGCGGGTAGCGGTGGTTTCTAATTCCAGCTCTCGCGATATTCCCAGAGCGAATAAGCTGTCTGTAAGTTCGTGTGGTGTATGATTCATTGTTGGTGGTCTTTGCGATTTTCGCAATAAAATTGTTCCATATGCCTGAGTAATGGTTCATGGTGTATACACCCTTTTCCTTATCTTGTAACCCTAACTTACCCTAAAATGATCTTTGACGAAATACAGGAAAAACTCAGTGAAATAGAACGGACAAGCGGTGTGCGGATACTATATGCCTGCGAGTCGGGCAGCAGGGCATGGGGCTTTCCCTCGCCCGACAGCGATTACGATGTGCGCTTTATTTATGTGCATCCGCGCAACTGGTACCTGGGCATTTATGACAACAAAGATGTGATAGAGCTGCCAGTGAATGAGATACTGGACATAAGCGGGTGGGACCTGCGTAAAGCGCTAAGGCTGTTTAAGAACACCAATGCGCCACTTTATGAGTGGTTGCAGTCGGGCATCGTATACCGGCAGAACGCGGCTTTTACACAAGAGCTTAAAGCGCTCATGCCGGAATACTACTTATTGAGATCTGGTCTGCACCATTACCTGAGTATGGCCAAAAACGCGTTTGCAGAGTTGCAAGGCGAAGCTGTAAGAGTGAAAAAATACTTCTATTGCCTGCGGCCGCTGCTCGCTGCGAAGTGGATAATAGACCGGCAGCAACTGCCACCTATGGACTTTGATACCCTGCGGACCAACCTGGCAGATAGCGCGATAAACAGTGAGATAGACACCCTGCTGGAGCTAAAACGCAAGGCAGATGAAAAAGGGACGATAGCGCCCATGCCTGCTATTAATGCTTTCATAGAGCAGCAGATAACGTGGTGCAGCGAAAACCAGCAAGAGGTTGAAAGAAAGGAAACTGATGCAGCACCGCTCAATAACCTATTCAGAAAGTACATAGATGAAGCTTGACGAGGTACACGACAACAAACAGCTTATGCTGCTGCAGTGCATCAGCGGCAGTAATGCTTATGGCCTTGCACTCCCGACCTCTGACACCGATATAAAGGGTGTTTTTGGTATAGATAAGGCCGGCTACTATGGGCTGCACTATACGCCGCAGGTAGCTAACGACACTAACGATATAGTCTACTATGAGCTGCGGCGCTTTGTGGAGCTGCTGGTACGCAACAACCCAAATATACTGGAGCTGCTCAATACCCCTGCCGACTGTGTACTGTATCGGCACCCGGTAATGGATGAGATAAGGCCTGAGCTATTCCTGTCGAAGCTTTGCAGGGAGAGCTTTGCGGGCTATGCACAGACGCAGATAAAGAAAGCTCGGGGGCTGAATAAAAAGATATTCAACCCGGTAGCGAAGGAAAGGAAGACCATCATAGACTTTTGCTACGTAATAAGCGGCTATGCCGCTGTGCCATTGCACCTATGGCTCGAAAAGCAGGGCTATACGCAGGAAGATTGCGGCCTTGTATGCATAGCTCATGCCCGGGATACCTATGCGCTGTTTCACCAAAGCAACATTGCCACCAGGCTGCAAGGCATCTATTCGGGCGAGGCTGCTAACGATGTGCGGCTAAGCTCAATACCCGAAGGTGGTGTGCCTGTGGCTACCATGACGTTCAATAAAGACGGCTACTCGGCCTACTGCAAAGACTACCGCGAATACTGGGAATGGGTGGAAAAGCGAAACGATGCCCGCTACGAAAACACACTGGGCCATGGCAAGAACTATGACGCCAAGAACATGATGCACACCTTCAGGCTGCTGCATATGGCGGAAGAGATAGCGCGTGAAGGTGTGGTGAACGTGCGCAGGCTCGACCGGGAGTACTTACTGAAAATAAGAGCCGGCGAATTCGCTTACGATGACCTGCTGAGGATGGCGGACGAAAAGCTGGCGCTGATAGATGACCTCTACGCTAAGTGCAACCTACCGGATGAGCCGGATGAGGAGGCTGCTAACGAGGTGCTTGTGCGGATGCGGGAGCAGCTGTATGAATAACAATGCCTCGAGACGCTCCGGCACAATTTTGTTGTCCACTCCATAAATCACACATTATGAGGATCACCTACTTCGTTTTATTACCCTTGGTATTGATCACAGGCATGTTCACCGCATCTTGCAAAAACAAGGCGCTGCAAAAACGCGACAACCCAAACCTGGCAGGGATAAAGCTGCCGCCGGGATTTCATATCAGCATATTTGCAGATAGTGTGCATAACGCCCGCTCGCTCGCGATGGGCGACAGGGGAACCATCTTCGTGGGCAACCGCAGTGGCAATAAGGTCTATGCGCTGGTAGATGCCGACAACGACGGCTATGCTGAGAAAAAGTATACACTGGCACGCGGCATGAATATGCCGAACGGTGTAGCCTTTTATAAAGGAGCGTTATACATAGCCGAGCTGGATAAAGTATGGCGGCTGGATGATATAGAGAATCATCTTGCCGACCCGCCGAAGCCTGTGCTGGTAAGCAACAACTTCCCCGACAAGGAGCATCATGGGTGGAAGTATATAGCATTTGGCCCCGATGGCAAGCTGTATGTGCCAGTGGGCGCCCCTTGCAATAACTGCGACGATGCTGTGCGCGATCCCAGATTTTCATCTATCACGCGTATGAACCCGGATGGAACAGGGTTCGAAGTGTATGCCCACGGTGTGCGCAATAGTGTGGGATTTGCGTGGCACCCGCAGACGGGCGCACTCTGGTTTACCGAGAACGGACGCGATATGCTGGGCGATGATGTGCCGCCCGATGAACTGAATACTGCACCGAAACCAGGGATGAACTTTGGCTACCCCTATTGCCATGCAGGCACTATAAAGGACCCCGATTATGGCGATAAACATGCCTGCACTGAATTTACACCGCCGGCTATAAACCTGGCACCGCACACGGCCGCGTTGGGTATGAAATTCTATACCGGCAACATGTTCCCCGCTGCTTATAAGAACCAGATACTAATAGCCGAGCACGGCAGCTGGAACCGCTCTACCCCCATTGGTTACCGGCTGATGATGGTGAAGCTCGAAGGCGACAAGGCAGTAAGCTACACCCCCTTTGCCGAGGGCTGGCTGAAAGACGGCAAAGCATGGGGCCGCCCTGTAGATGTGCTGCAGCTAAAAGACGGCTCGCTGCTGGTATCTGATGATTTTGCGAATGTGGTGTACAGGATCACTTACAGTGCCCCTTAATCCTTTAGAAAACCAAACTTACCCGCGTTATAGTCTTCGATAGCCTGGTGTATCTCCTCTTCGGTATTCATAACGAATGGGCCGTAGCTAACATAGGGCTCATTGAGCGGTTCGCCGCTCAGCACGAGCAGAATACCCTTCTTCGCCGCTTTAATATGTATCTCACCGGCTTCGTTCTTTAGCTGCACATAGTGGTTTTCGGTAGCCACGTGGCCATTGACGCTTATGGTGCCATCGACTACGAGTAGGCCAGAGTTGTAGTGAGCAGGCAGCTTAAAGGTGAAGTCGGCATTGGCATTGAAGTGAACATCATACATATGCACCGGGGAGAATGTGCTGGCAACCCCTTTCACACCTTCGTATTCGCCCGCTACTACGTATAGCTCACCCATGTTGTTAGGTAATGTTATTTTGGGCTTGGATGTATGTACTATGCTTTGGTATTTAGCGGGTGTCATCTTATGCTGCTTTGGCAGGTTTATCCACAGCTGCAGCATTTCAAAGGCCCCGCCCTTCTTAGTGTAGGTCTGCTCGTGGTACTCTTTGTGCAGCACACCGCCACCGGCAGTCATCCACTGTATATCGCCCGGCTGTATGATACCATGGTTGCCCTTGCTATCGTGGTGCTCCACCGCGCCCTTGTAGGCAAAGGTGATGGTTTCTATGCCTCGATGCGGATGCACCCCCACCCCGCGCGATATCTCTGACGGAGGGTATTTCACTTCAGCATTAAAGTCGAGCAGGAAGAAGGGGCTCATGCGCTCCTCGAAGCCTTTGCCGTTAGGGAAGAAATTCATCACCTTAAAGCCATTGCCTACCATGTGCGTATTGGTTGGCGATAGCACACTCTCCACGCCACGGTATGGGGCATTAGCCAGCTTTGCTGCGGCCTTTTCCGTTCCGCCAAAAGCAGAGTATAAATAGGTAAGCGCTGAGGCGAACACGCCTTTCCTGATAAATTCCTTCCTTTCCATAAGTAGACTTTATTGATATCAAAGGTAAAAACTTAGCCGCAGCAGGGATATAACGAAAAGCAATACTAATATTTTATACACTCCCGGAAATAGTATTACATCGATCGAACCGGTACCGGCAATAAACGAGGTTCTTTAGCGTTATACTATATTAGTTAAATTCTCGCCTACCCCTAGCGCACTATCCCGTTTTTATTACATTTGCTTAGAACAACCACACTACATGACTTTTTTGTCCTCATTGCTACTGCAAGTAGATACAGCCGGTAAACTTGCAGCCGCCACTCCCCCACCCGCTGAAAAAATATCACTGCTCAACCTGCTTATGGAAGGCGGGGCGCTGATGATACCGCTGTTGCTCTGCTCCATAATACTGGTATATGTTTTTGTGGAGCGCCTTATGGCTATCCGTAAGGCATCTGCAGTAGACCCTACCTTTATGGTGCGCGTGCGCCAGCAAGTGGAGAACGGTGATTTTGCGGGCGCGCTGGCTACCTGCAAAAGCGCTAACACACCTGTATCGCGCGTTATAGAAAAAGGCGTGGCACGTATAGGCCGCCCGCTCGACCATATTGAAAAATCGATGGAGAATACCGGCAAGCTGGAAGTATACCAGATGGAAAAGAATGTGAATGTCCTTTCTACCATAGCCGGCATAGCGCCTATTTTTGGCTTCCTGGGCACTATCGCGGGTATGATCATCCTCTTCTTCAACGTGCAGCACCAGGGCTTTTCGCTGGAAACCATTGCGGGTGGTATCTACACCAAAATGGTAACCTCGGCAGTAGGGCTTATCATAGGGCTGCTGGCATATGTAGGCCATGCCTACCTCAATGCGCAGATCAATAAAAATGTGAACCGGATAGAAACGGCATCTGTAGAATTTCTGGACCAGATACAGCAAACCCACTAAGCACCACAGATGAACATAAAACGACGTACTGCACACGACCCCATGGGGCACTCATCTGCGCTGAATGACATATTGTTCATTCTGCTGCTGTTCTTCCTTATCATCTCTACCCTTGCCAACCCCAATGTGGTGAAGCTGAGCATACCCAAAGCCAAGAGCGATACGCAGTCGAAACAAACAGTGGTGGTATCGATCAACGACAAGCAGGAATTTTTTGTGGCCACGCAGCCGGTGATGGTGGATTCGCTGAAATCTTTTATTGCAAGCGCCATTGCTAAGTCGCAGGATGCGGAGCCTACGGTAGTGATCAATGCTCATAAGCTGGCCAATGCTGATAACATAGTTGCCGTAATGCGCGCCGCCCACGACCTGAACCTGCGCACCGTGCTGGCTGTGGAGAACAACAGCAGGTAAGCATGGCGCAATAATTGTACCCGCACCTATCTATGACGATAGGCCTGATAATATCCTTTATTATGATTTTAGGCCTGCTTGGCGCTTACTTCAGGAAGAAAAAAGCCAAATCCGGCCCACAATTTCCGGCTACCTCAAAGCAGCTATTGCTCGAGCATGTGCCTTTTTATGCGGCACTCGACAGCGGGCAAAAAGCTCAGTTTGAAACCCGTGTCACCGATTTCCTGGAAACAGTATCGATACGCGGTATTGATACCGAAGCTGAAGAGCTGGACAAAGTGCTGATAGCGGCAGGTGCAATCATGCTGCTTTTTTCGTTCCCAGACTGGAAGTATAACAACCTAAACGAAGTACTGCTCTACAAAGACACCTTCAACAAAGAATACGAAACGGACGGCGCCGACCGCTCGGTACTGGGCATGGTCGGAGATGGCGCTATGCACCGGATGATGCTGATATCGCGGCCATCGCTACGTGCGTCATTTGCGCACGGGAAGGATGGGCATAATACCATACTCCATGAATTTGCTCACCTTATTGATAAAGCTGATGGCGTGGTAGATGGCATGCCTGAATACCTGCTCGACCGGCCATACCTTGCACCATGGGCTAAGCACATGCACGCCACTATACAGGAAATGATCAGCCGCAAGAGCCCCGACATTAACATCTACGGAGCCACTAATGAAGCCGAATTTTTCGCAGTGGTCACAGAATATTTCTTTGAACGGCCAAAGCAGCTACAGGAAAACCACCCGGAGCTTTATGATATGCTGGAGCTGATGTACAGGCCGGGGAAGATGCACTAGGTAGTACCGGGCACAATCTTTTTGCACTCCCACCAAACACCCATCCCAATGGCAAAAAGTAAAAAGAAAAAAGTGCAGCCGCCACAGCGGCAGTCTAAGCCCGGCAAGGAAAGCAAGATGGTGCCGAAGCCTGTATATGACTATGAAAATGTAAAAGGCAGTGCCAAGCTGCTGGACAAGGTGGCGCTGATAACCGGGGGCGACAGCGGCATAGGACGCGCAGTTGCAGTACTTTTTGCAAAAGAAGGAGCCGATGTGGCCATAGCATACCTGAGTGAAACTGATGATGCTAAAGAAACTAAGGCCGCAGTGGAAGCCTATGGCCGCAAATGCCTGCTACTGCCGGGAGACATTAGTAAGGAGCGCTTTTGTATCTCCATAGTCGAAAAAACTATAAAACAATTTGGCAGGCTGGACGTGCTGGTAAATAATGCCGGTGTACACTACGAAGCAAAAGACCTCAGCGAGGTAACAAGCGCGAACTTGCTGAAAACTTTCGCTACTAATGTGTTCTCATTTTTTTGGGTAACTAAGGCCGCACTGGAGCACATGAAGCCCGGCAGCAGCATTATTAATACCGCGTCTGTGACAGCATACCGTGGCAGCGGCCACCTGCTCGACTATAGTGCAACGAAAGGCGCCATAGTGACATTTACGCGCAGCCTTTCCGCAAATCTTGCCGAGAAAAACATACGCGTGAATGCTATTGCACCGGGGCCAATATGGACACCTTTGATCGTGTCCAGCTTTAGCCCAAAAGAGGTGTCGGAGTTTGGAAGCGATGTGCCCCTCAAACGCGCAGGACAGCCTGTTGAGGTAGCAGGCGCTTTCCTGTTCCTGGCATGCAATGAGGACTCTTCGTACATCACCGGACAAGTCATTCACCCTAATGGAGGTGAGATAATCAACGGGTAGCAAACGCTAGTGCCGCCTGTGGCTTTTGCTCACATCGCGCTGGGCTGCGGCACCATGCTTTCGCTGTATGCCTGCGGAGCGGCCGGGCTCCTCATCGTCATGCTTATGCCCTACCGTGCGTTTACCGGATGATGATTTGCCGCCACGGGGACCGTGATCTTTCTTACTTATATTGCTACGCTCCTGTGGTATAGTGCTACGCTCCAGGAGTTCTTTGTCGTCTGTTTCGCGGGAACCGGCCTTATTTTTAACTTCCTTATCAGCCGCCAACTGGCGTACACTGGAAAGGGAAACGGGTGTCATTTTAGCATCTCTCAGGTCGCTCTCGCGCAGAAGTGCAGGGAAAAATGAACCCGTTTTGCCTCGGGGTTTGGGCGTGCTTTTCGCTGATCCGGAATGACTTTTCTTTGACCACGGCATAATATACAGTTTGTTATATATGCTAAAAAATCATTCCTTAAAGCAGCTTTGCACGATGTAAAGAGAAGTATTAACAGACTGATAGTTAGGCCATAAGGAAAGATATGCCCATAGCAGCAATGAACACAAGCGCAAACATGAAGCCATATCCAAATGCTATAAAAATAGCGGAAACAAGGGCTTTCAATTTTCCAACGTTATAAACATTTCTAACCGCAACGACCAGATACGCCGACACAGCCAGGTACAGTATAGTATCGAGTACCCAGCTGATATCGTTAGGTAACGGAATGAATTTAAAAACTGTTACAGAAAACCAAAGCGCATGGTAGTGCAGTGCAAAAATGGTGTGATCAATGAAATACATGTCCTTCCTGCGAAGAAATAGCAACTTTAGTAACATGGCCATCATCGGGATCATGAAAAAGAACAGCTTAGGGAGTGAGTGTGTGACTTTTTCGATAAGGTATTTGGCCGTTGGTTTGCTATGCTTTTTGTTGATATCCCTCGACTTATTGTCAAAGTATCCTTTTAAGCCTTTATTAGCAGGATGCAGCTCAGCATCGAAAAATGAGTCGAGCCCCGTACTGTCGAGCATAACCCCGTCTACTTCGATCATACCGTTCTCGCCTTCGTTCCTGATCAGCGCGCCCGAAAGTGAATCGCGCTGGCGCTCAGATAACTTATCGATGTCAGCAAACGATATTTGCGGCTCCTCCGTTGTGACCACTTTCTTTTTATCGGGTACGGAATAGCTTATAAGAAAATACACCGCGCTGATAAAAATGTACAGGGAAATAGGTGGAATATAGCGCATCCGCTGCTTGTTCCAGTAAGCGAGCGTAAGCTTGCCCGGCGAAAACCAGAGCGTCTTCAACGTCTTCCAAAACTTGGAGTCGTAATGAAAGTAGTGCGCAAGAAAGTGCGTTATAAGGCCCCAAAAGGTTTCTTTATGCAAATGCGTTTCCTGCCCGCACTGGAAGCAATAGTTACCTGTAGCCTCCGAACCGCAGTTAGGACAAATTATTTTTTCATCGTGGTGATGGGACATACTTCTTCATTGGGCGGCGCTGCCGCGAAGCGAAAGATAATAATTACCTCTAAAAAAGCATATCTTACTTTCAAAATCATGGCTCAAATAAAATGAGTATAAAACCCCGCCTCAGCCGTTTCGACCTTACTATGATAGTGGTTAGCCTGGTGATAGGCATGGGCATCTTCAGGACACCGGGCGATGTTGCAGCCAGGGCAGGCAGCCCGGCAGTGTTCTTTGGCGTATGGGTATTCGGTGGACTGGTGAGCATGTGTGGCGCACTCACATTTGCCGAGATAGGTGGCCGTTACCCACACGCGGGAGGCTTCTACAAAGTGCTGTCGCACTGCTTCCATCCTGCGCTGGCCTTTATGGCAGAGTGGGTGCTCACGATTTCTAATGTAGCATCTGCTGCGGCGGTAGCGCTCATCGGGTCGGAGTACATAACACCAATGATCATGCCGCCATCGCTGCAGAATGATACCGGCGTTAAGATCACAACAATAGTTTCCGTGCTTATCCTGTACACTATCAACTATGCCGGTATCAAAATGAGTGCGCGCATGCAAAATCTGCTGATGCTGTTCAAGATAACAATGATACTGCTGCTTTGCACCGCAGTATTCCGCAGCGATGTGCCGCCGGGCATGCATGCAGTGATACCCGCAAGCACCGGTCTGCTTACCACATTTGGCATTTGTCTTGTGCCCGTCTTCTTTACCTATACCGGCTACGCGCAAACCATCAATTTCGGCGGAGACATAGCCAATCCTAAGAGAAATATTCCGGCAGCCATCTTTGCAGGGATCGCTATTGTTATCGTCCTATATCTCGGCATTAATTACGCTTACTATAAAACACTGGGCTTCGCAGGCCTACAGCATACCAATGTGCTGGCAGCTACAATGGCTGGCATCATATTCGGCGCCATAGGGTACAAGATCACTTCTATTCTCATGTTCCTGTCGGTTATCGCGTATGTGAACGTATACATACTATCAGAACCAAGGGTGTACTATGCCATGGCGGAAGACGGTATACTGCCGCCGGTCTTTAAGAAGGTAAACCCAAGGACACAGGTGCAGCAATTCAGCATGACGTTTTTTGTTGCGGCAATATTAGCCATCTTGTTCTTTGTAGGCTCTTTTAGTTCCCTGCTCAACTACACTATGATATTTAATATCGTCGGGCTGATATTGGGCGCGCTATCGCTGTTTGTATTGCGCAAAAGGGCGAAACCTGCAGATGACGCCGGTATCTACAAAATGAAATTATACCCGCTTGTGCCGGTAATATTTATAGCCGCATACCTGTTTGTAGCCATAAGCATATGCATCGCCGACCCTATGGCCAGCCTGGTATGCCTTGGTGGGTTTGCGCTGGGATGGGTGATATGGTATTGGCGTGCAAGAACTGGAGTGAACAACAATAGTGGTGTCAACGTCCTAAAAAACTAAATTTGCCAGATGAATATTATACCACGAGAAGACTCGCGAAAACAGTAGAAACTATGAAGCATGTATTGATAGCATTTACAATAGTATTGATAAGCCAGCACGGCTTTGCGCAAACCAATCGAGCAGGCCTGCGACGCTATGTCAACAGCGCTGAAAAAAACTGCCAGGCTTGCGTAGATGCCGGCACGAACAACTTCATAACCTGCGAAAAAACCTTTTACAGGCAGATGGACAGCGTGCTGAATGTGGCTTACCGGGCGCTCAAACATAAGCTAACACCCCTCTACTTTGAGAACCTGAAAGCGGACCAAAAAAACTGGCTGGCAAAGAGAGACCGGTACTTTTTAGAGCAGCAACATATAGAGGAAAGTGGTGCCGGGCCTGAAGCAGACCAGGCACTGGCAATTCATAACGAGGCGCTGTTTGTGAAGGATAGAGTATTATACCTATTGGCGAAGTTGTAGCAAGCATCCAATTGCAAAATGCAGATCTTCTCCAATCCCAATTCCAAATTACCAATTCCAAATCCCTAAACCTTACATCATCCCCTTCACCAAATTACCTAATCGCTTCAATGCCCTGTCTACCTCGGGCGTCCATTGCATACCATAGCTGAGCCGCATGCAGTTGTTGTAGCGCTCCTGCAGGGTGAACATGGTACCTGGAGCAATGCTTATCTTCTGCTGTATCGCATCCTGGTAGAGCTGGTAGGTGTCTATATTTTTATCCAGCTCCATCCATAGTATGAACCCACCCTTCGGAGCCGACATCTTTATGCCCGCGGGAAAGTACTCACCTATTGCGCGGGTAAATTGCAGGCTGTTCGAATGCAATGTCTGCCTCAGCTTGCGCAGGTGGTATTCATACCTGCCGGTAGCAAGGAAGCTGGCAATAGCGGCCTGCTGTGCCGTAGCACTGGTGATACTGTGGTACAGCTTCAGCCGCTTTATCTTGTCCATATATTTACCGGGGGCCACCCACCCTACCCTGTAGCCGGGGGCCAGGGTCTTGGAGATAGAGCTGCACCACAGCACATTACCCTCTTCATCAAAGCTTTTGCACGAGCGTGGCCTGCTCTTGCCAAAGTACACATCACCATACAGGTCGTCTTCTATAAGCGGCACACCATGCTTCGACAGTAGCTTCACCATCGCTTCCTTCTGTTCATCGGGCATGCAATAACCAAGGGGGTTGCTGAAGTTGGACACGAAGAAGCATGCTTTTACGGCATGTTGCCTCAGCGCCTTCTTCACATCGTCGGGGTCTACTCCGGTGTCAGGATCGGTTGGCAGCTCCAGTATCTTCAGCCCCAGGCTTTGTGCAAAGCGCAGTACGCCAAAGTACACAGGGCTTTCTACCGCAATAGTGTCGCCCGGCTTGGTGATAGCCATCAGGCAGTAAGCAATAGCATTCATGCAGCCGGCTGTGGTCACAAGGTCCTCAGCCTGCAGCCGTCCGCCCCAATTGATAGACCAGTGGGCCACCTGCCTGCGCAGTAGCTCGTTGCCTTGTATCTGCTCGTACTCCGTACCATTGCCGGGCAGGTCGCGCAGCGCCTGCATCATTGCTTTGTTGAGCTTTGCCAGCGGCAATATCTCGGGCGCAGGTACGCTAAGCGAAAACCGAATAAGGCCCGGCATAGAGAAATCGTCATACACCTCGCCAATAATAGCCTCTACATTTTTTGTCCGGGTCCCCTCTGCTGGATTGCTCTTTTCAATCTTTTGCGGAAAGCGCGAAGGATTGAAGCGAACATAGTAGCCCGACTGCGGGCGGGACTCTATCAGTCCCTTTCCTTCCAGGTGGTAATAGGCCTGTAACGTAGTGCTGACGCTCATTCCATGCTGCTTGCTCAGCAGCCGCACCGATGGCAGCTTATCGCCTATTTTAAGCACCTGGTCCATTATCTGCTGCTCCATTGTTGCAGCAATCCGCAGGTACAAATGCTCGTTCTTTGTTTTGCTCAATGATTTCATAAAACAAACTGTTATGGTCAAAATTAAGGAAATTGTATCTGTTTTGTTTTAAATTTTCTCTTGACATTTGTACCGAAGTTTATGACACGTCAAACAAAAGCATACATAGCCCTGGCCTTCGTCTGTATAGTGTGGGGAACAACTTACCTCGCCATTCGCATAGGGGTAATGCACTACCCCGCCTTCCTTTTTGCCGGTGTGCGGCAGGTGGTTTCAGGCATAATACTGGCGGCAGTGGCGCTGATGCTCAACCGCAAAACCGACTTTTCGAGAGCCAACATACTGAGGCAAATGACTGTAGGCTTCCTGATGCTTACCGTAGGCAATGGCTGCGTGACGTGGGGGGAGAAATATATACCCAGCGGCGTAGCCGCGCTCATCTGCTCCATGATGCCCCTGTTCGCCGTTATGTTCAACCTGCTGTCATCTAAGAGGGATAAGCTGAATGGGCTGATAGGAACAGGACTGGTACTTGGTGTTTGTGGCGTCGGGCTCATTTTCAGGCAAAACCTTGCAGATATAGGCAAGCCTGCATACATAGGCGGCATGGCAGCAACACTGCTGGCAACATGCTCATGGGCATTGGGCAGCATCCTCAACCGCAAAAATGTGAACCCGGTAAATGCACTGCTCAATTCGGCCATGCAGCTGCTGTTTGGCGGCCTGGTGATGTTGCTTATCAGCCCTGTTATTGATGACTATTCCGGCCTGGTATTGTGGAATACGGACGGCGTTATCTCGCTCGTATACCTGATCATATTCGGCTCAGTGCTGGCCTACGCCGCTTATATGTACGCACTTGCGGAACTGCCGGTAGGCATTGCCACTATATATGCGTATATCAATCCGCTCATAGCTGTGCTGGCAGGGTACCTGTTCCTCAGTGAGCAGCTCAACATATACACTGCGCTGTCTTTCGCGACGATAGTAGTAAGCGTATACCTGGTGAATCTTGGCTACAGACGGCAACACCAGGCCAACATAAAGAGCTTAAAAGAACAAGGCTCCGGCTTCCCCAAAGAGGCTGCGGCTAAATCCTAAACCATAAAAAACAAACTGTATGGAAACCATCATCGCGATCAACGCACAGGCTGAAAGAAATGTAACGGATACACGGTCTGTCCCTTTTGGCAAGATGCCCACCGAACACATGTTTATGGCCGAGTACCGCAACGGGGCATGGCACAATGCGCAGGTAGTGCCATTTCAGAACCTGACACTTAGCCCGCTGGCTTTGTGCCTGCACTATGGGCAAACGGTATTCGAGGGTATGAAAGCTTTCCGGACGGCAGACGGCAGCGTTAACATCTTCAGGATAGACAAACACCACCAACGCTTCAACAAGTCGCTGCACCGGATGTGCATGCCTGAGGTGCCTGCTGAGCTGTTCACACAGGCTATCAGGCAGTTGGTGAAATTGGATGCCGACTGGGTGCCTAATGACGCCGATGGGTCGCTGTATATACGGCCGTTTATGATAGCAACGGAAGACCGTATTGGTGTAAAGGCATCCGATGAATACCTCTTTATGGTAGTGTGCAGCCCGGCTTTTCAATACTACACACAGCCGCTGAGGGTAAAGGTGGAGACAACTTATGTGCGTGCTGCCCAGGGCGGCACCGGTGCCACCAAGTGCGGAGGCAACTATGGCGGTGCACTCTACCCCACCACGCTGGCACGCCAGGCTGGCTACGACCAGGTGCTATGGACGGACGCGGCGCATCACGAATTTATAGAGGAGTCAGGCACCATGAACGCCATGTTCGTGATAGACAACCTGCTGATAACACCCGGCCTTTCAGGCACTATACTTGACGGTGTAACGCGCGACTCGCTGCTGGCACTAGCCGAAGAAGCAGGCATAACAGTACAGGAAAGGCAGATAAGCTACCATGAGTTGATACGGGCATTTGAAGCCGGCAAGCGGGTGGAAGCATTTGGGGCAGGCACCGCGGCAGTAGTGGCACCGATAGAGACTATCGCCATCGGCGACAAGGAATACAAGTGCTATACCGGCGACGATGCTACCATGTACAAGCTGCAAAAGGCACTGTACGATATAAGAAGAGGCATAACCACCGATACGCACAACTGGAACACTATTGTATAACCTCACTGAAAAGCCACATCTATGACACTCCAATATCTGGATAGCGCCATGCGCCAGTTTATGCTCTATAAGCAGCTCGGCGAAAAAGCCATAGCCCAGCTTGATGACACTGAGCTCAACTGGCAGGCCAATGAAGACAGCAACAGCATCGCCAACATAGTAAAGCACCTTTGGGGCAACATGCTCAGCCGATGGACCGACTTCCTGACAACAGATGGTGAAAAGCCATGGCGCGAGCGTGATGCCGAGTTTGAGCCAAAGGCTATGGACAGGGCAACAGTTATGAAGCTGTGGGAAGATGGCTGGCAATGCCTGTTTGCCGCGCTGGACAGTATCACTGACGAAGACCTTGGACGGATAATATATATCCGCAACGAGGGCGACACCGTGCTCAGCGCTATCAACAGGCAGATATCGCACTATGCCTACCACGTAGGGCAGATAGTATATGTATCAAAGCTGCGTGTGAAGGAGGATTGGCAAAGCCTGTCCATACCGCGCAACAAGTCGGCCGAATACAATGCAGGCAAGTTTGAACAGGAAAAATCTGAGCGTCATTTTACAGATGAGTGGGTGGATAAGAAGTAAAGTGAATTTGGTAGTTTTGAAACCATATGAACACCGAGGCAAACAAGAACATTGAGAATGACTGGTGGGATGAGTTAAGTGATTGTGAAAAAAGCGCCATAGACAGCGGCATTAAACAACTCGACGAAGGCAAGGGTATGACCCACGAGGACGTGATTGAACGATACCCCAAATATTTCGTACGATAATCAATAACCCATCACCAAAAAAAGCCTGCTGGAAAGCAGGCTACGCCAAAAATTAAAAACTAATACTAATCGTGCTTCATTTTATCGAGCCAGTGCTTCTTCTCGATAAAGTAAGATATTGCCAAACCAAGACCACCGCCCACAGCAATAAGCGCAAAGTAAATAGCGGGATTGTCCCTGTAGTATTCCTGGCCACCCGGGGTAATTGCCTTGTGCGACATGTAGATGCTTGTATCTATGGTGTAGGCAGCCAATAAGCCGAGCCCGGAACCGATGAGCAGCAATCCCCACTTAAGATTAATAAATGGCTGAGGCCGGGAGTAGCTTTGCCGCGGGTTAAGGCCTTTTTCTATCATGGCCATGTTCTCCCTGCCACGGATGTAAAATATGCCAAATATCAGCGCAAAGAAAGAGAGCGGTACTAATATGGCAACGAATATTTCTGGTCCCATCATGTCTGTGTTTTTTAAAGAAGTTTAAAAATAAGAAAGCGTTGATCACTCGAGTCTGAAACTAAGACGCTGCACTTTCACCTACGGTTACAGGCGCCCGCAATTATTATTTGCGCCAAATATTTCAGTTTACACTGTAACCGCCAGTACTTTAGCTGCGTCTTATTACGCGCATGGGCGATCAGCAGGATGATATGGTAGTGATACAGCAGGTATTGCAGGGGCGACAGGCGGCCTATGCGATACTCGTGGAGCGCTACCAGCGCTATGTCTTCACCCTTGTGCTGCGTTATGTACCCAACAGGGAGGTAGCAGAAGAGTTGGCGCAGGATGTATTTATAAAGGCCTATCGCTGCCTGGCCGACTTTAAAGGCTCCAGTAAATTCAGCACGTGGCTATATACTATTGTAAACACTACCTGCCTCTCTTACCTGCGAAAAAAGCCGGATGCCACAGTGCTGCTCGAAGAAGAGCGAATGATCACCATTGCAGACCGGGCGTTTGCTGAAACACCACTAACCAAGATGGAACAGCAGGCTCGGCAGCGCATGATAAGCATAGCCATGCAGCAATTGCACGAAGACGAAGCCCGCATACTAAGCCTCTACTACCAGGGCGACCAGTCGGTGGATGAGATAGGTGTGATAACCGGGCTTACCGCGAGCAATGTAAAAGTGAAACTGTACAGGGCCCGGCAGAAACTGAAGGGAATACTGGCGGGGAAAGTGGATAGTTGAGTGGTTGAATTTGAATCATGAGTTTAGGCATTAATGAGTAACTTTAAATAGCGATATGGAACAGCACGAATCAATAGAGATGCAGCTATGGGACTATATAGATGGGCACTGCACACCTGCAGATGCCATCCGTATAGCGCAGCTGATAGCTACTGACGAGGTATGGCGGCAGCACTATGAGACGCTTAGCGAAGTACATGCCGCCACTGCACACAGCATGGAAACAGAGCAGCCATCGCTGCGCTTTAGCAAAAACGTGATGGACGCGATCAGCAAAGCCGAGGTAGCACCTGCTGCAGTACGGTATATCAATACACGCGTTATAAAAGGAATAGCTGCGGCTGTGCTTGCGGTTATCGGCTCGGTGCTTGGCTATGCCCTTCTTCATACCGACTGGACAGTGACCAGATCTACAACATCAATAAACCTGCCCAATATGCACGCGGCCGACTTGCTCAACAGCGGGTACTTCAATATGCTTATAGCTGTTAACGTGGTGCTGGGGCTGGTGATACTGGATAAGGTGTTGCGCGGCAAGGCACGCACTTAGTTGATCATATCCAGCGTCAAGTGTGTAAGGCTTTTCAGCTTTGCATCGGCCAGCGTAAATCTTGGATCAGCGAAGTGCACTTCATCGGGCACTACTATTACCTTCATCCGCGCTGCTTTGCCGGCTATCATCCCATTCACTGAGTCTTCGAGCACCAGGCATTCGTTGTGTTTTGCACCCAGCATTTCGGCGCAGTGCAGGAACACTGCGGGGTGTGGTTTGCCATAGTCTACAGCATCGGCAGAGGTGATACAGTCGAAATAGCGGGTCAGGTGAAAGTGGCTTACCAGCTGGTCTATCATATGCTTGGGAGAAGACGAGGCCAGGCCTATCTTAAAGTTGTTAGCCTTCAGCAGCTCCAGCGCCTCGGGCACGCCAGCCATCACGGTGCCGTGCACTTTCGATGCCGCAATAATATCCTCCAGTATCTCCTCAGCTACCTCGCGTGATGTCTTGCCCTCCCACGGGAAGTGCAGCGACCAGTGATCGGTAACCTCATATATGCGCAGGCCGGTAGTGTCTTTAAATCGCTCACTGGTAATGGGTATTTTGTGCTTCTCAGCTACGCGCAGCATGCTGACACCCCATAGTGGCTCAGTATCGAGCAGCAGCCCATCCATATCAAATAGTACAGTGTTTATCATAGTGCAGTTTAAAAAACGCCTCAAAAATAACCCAAATAAAGCCTTGAATGCGTGGTATACTCAATGCTCACTTCGTCCCCCTCATTCAGCCGCTCATAGTCAGCTACCGATACCTCTATGCTCAGCTTTATCTTCGAGGTGATGTAGAAATAGCAGGTGTTCTTAGCAGCTATATACAGCTTGCGGGTTATCTGGCTGGTCTCTATTGTCTTTGTCCGGTCGCGCAGATCGTACTGTATGCGGCGGAGGTTTACCCTGTAAGTAAGGTAAGTCGCCAGTGTGGATATACCCAGCAGCACACCCGCTGCGACAAAGAACCGTATAGGTGAAAAGGCAGTAGGTGCCCCCTCGTAGGCACTGTACCATGCTCCTGCAAAGGGAATGATAAAACTCAGAATCATAAGCATGCGGTATGTTTTATAGTACTGCACACGATCCTTAGTCTCCCTTCTCTCCAGGAATTCTATCTCCTCTGCCTCCAGCGGCTCCTTATATTTTTGCAGCTCCAACGTCATCATGTTATTTCATATCATATACCCCGGCATACTTGTGCTGTATGTAGTCAATAAAATATTTTACGTTCAATCCCTCGCCGGTCACATGCCTGCAAAGATCGTCAGAATAGTAGCGGCGGCCATATTGGTGCACCTTTGTGCGCAGCCATTGCAGCAGCGGGGCCATGTTAGCTGTACGTACCTGCTCAGCCATAGCGGGTAGCTCTTTCTGCGCCTGCGCGAAGAACTGTGCGGCGTAGAAGCTACCGAGCGTATAAGTGGGGAAGTATCCGAAGCTGCCATGGCTCCAGTGCACATCCTGTATCACACCTGTTTTATAGTCTTTCGCCTTTATGCCCAGGTACTTGTAATATAGCTCGTTCCAAGCCTGGGGCAGATCTGCCGTAGCTATCTCTCCCTTTATTATTGCCTTCTCTATTTCATAACGTATGAGTACATGAAAATGGTATGTCACCTCATCGGCTTCCGTGCGGATGAGCGAGGGCTCTACTTTGTTCACCGCTTTGTAAAAGTCTGTAAGGCTTACACTGCCCAGCTGCTCCGGGAAGTATTGCTGCAGCTTGGGGTAAAAGTGTTGCCACATATCTAGCCCGCGGCCTATGCAGTTTTCCCAAAAACGGCTTTGCGACTCGTGTATGCTCAACGATGCGGCTGCGCCCAGCGGCAGGCCGTATTGCTCCACCGGCAGGCCCTGCTCATAAAGCGCGTGGCCGCCCTCGTGTATGGTGCTCCACAGCAGCGACGTATAGTTATCCTCGCTAACGCGTGTGGTAATACGCGAGTCGGTAGGTGCGAAAGACGTAGAGAAGGGGTGCTCGGAAATATCCTGCCGCCCTGCTTCAAAATCGTAGCCCATGGCTTTAAGTACATCAACCGAAAAATCCCACTGCTGCTGCCGGGGATAGTGGCGGTAGAAGAAGTCGTCATTGACTTGCGGGGCTGCCTTTATCTTAGCGAGTATAGGCGGCAGGTTCTCCTTTATGCCGTTGAATATGGGGTCGAGCATGGCCACGGTAGCGCCCTTCTCGTACTCGTCTATAAGCGCGTCGTACGGATGCGCCTCATAGCCATACAGCTCAGCCTGCTGCCGCTTCAGCTTTATCATTTTGTCCAGCGAAGGCTGGAATATCTTAAAATCATTCTGCCTGCGTGACTCTACCCACGCATTAAAGCACTCGCTCGACTGCTTCGACAGCTCCTCTACAAATGAGGAAGAAAGCTTTTTATTTCGCTCAAAATCTTCGCGGCTGCGGGTCACGTTCACGCTCTCTGAATTGCCAAGGTCATTGCGCTGCGATAGCTCCGCAAGCAGGTTGCCAAATTGTTCGCTGGTAAGCATCTCATGTGCCAGTGATGCCAAAGTTGCCAGCTGGCGGCCGCGAAATTCAGCACCCTTCGGCGGCATATATACTTCCTGGTCCCAGCCAAGCACGGCCGATGCATTGTTGATGTCTGCAGCCTTCTGCATTATGTCTTTGTACTCGGTATATAATTGGTCTGTGGTGGCAGGCATTGAGTTGTGTTTGGTTTTAGAATAAAGTTAAGGAAAAAGCCCCACCCCGGCCCTCCCCTTGGTTCGGCAAGCTCACCATAGCAGGGAGGGTGAGGTCAATGAGCATTGTGCTACACGTTTCCTGGAATTTTTGCGAAGTGTGATATTTGATAGCTTCTCTTTGGTTTTCAATAATTTAGAACAGCAGACAGCCAGGAAAATATCACAAAAATATCACGTTCCTATCACGGCACAGGGCCTTGTGTTTTGCTTGTAGCGAAGTGGTTTGGCGGCATTGTTCATATGCGCATAACGCCGCAAATTCTGTACCGAACGGGTGGGTGGCAGAGAAAATGTGGGTAAGTTTTATCCGCCCGATAAACGCCGCCACAGCTAAATAGCTGAACTTTCACTTAAGATATGTCGAGTAGCAATTTTTAGGCACTGCGCTTATCATTTATGTCGCATTCCCAATTTACCTTACCAAACAGGTTTTTGATATTTTGACGCTTCAGGTCGGCCACAAAACTTTGCAAGGCCAAATCAACTACTTCAGCTTTTGTTTTTGCTCGGCTAAGCTTCATAGCCTCATCCACCAGTTGTTCGTTCAGGACAATACTTGTTCTCATGGCGTAAAATGTATACCCAAAAATAAGAAATGATACAGATGGCCCAATGTGGCGTAAATACAAATACTTTCCAAAGACTCATCAAGTGCCAATCTACATGGCGCTTAACATCTCGTAACAATTTGCTACTTCAACCTTTCCAGCACGCCCTTACGCTTCACTATGTTCTTATAATCCCACTGTATGTCGCGCGACTTGGTGAGCCAGCGCTGCAGGTCTTTTTTGTTGATATCGCCTGCTGATGTGTAGCGCGCCTCTGCTGCTTTAAAACTACCTTCGGGCTGCAGCCCATCATCCTCAAACGACTGCCCGCTCCAGAATAGCAGCCTTACGCAACCCTTAAGCTTGTGGTAGCCCACAATAGGATTGCCATCGAGGAACCATACCGGGTGCCGGTGCCATATCTTATGTTCTGCATCAGCCATGTTAGCGCATATCTCGTGGTAAAGGATCTCGCAGATGTCCTGATCAGTGGGGTCGAGGGCGGTGTGGTAGGCGGCAATGTCGGGGGTGATTTCGATTGTTTTTATGGGCATGGGCAGGAACTTTATTCGATGCAGAAAGATACATTATAACTGGTAAAAACAATCGTATTCCATTACCTCACCAACGTCAGATCCCCTTTCTTTGTCCGCACCGGGTAGTCGGGGTTTACAGCGTAGGTGAGGTAGAACATGAATACACCCATATCGGCTTTCTCGTTCTTGTAGCTCCCGTCCCAATATTCGTACGGATTCTCTGTATAGAAGACGCGCTCGCCCCACCTGTTGTATATAGAGAACGCATACCTGCTGATGAGGCAACCCGGTTTAAAAAGGGGACGGTATATGTCGTTGTTCCTATCCCCATTAGGACTAAATGCATTCGGCAGAAATGCCTCGCAGTCGCACAGGGTCCCATCAGCACGCACCAAAAAGGTGTCGATAGCGGCAGTATCGGACAGGCCCATTGCCTTGACATAGTAGATGCCCGGTGTGGTTACATGCAACTCAGAATCAGAGGAGCCGTCATTCCAGCGATACAATGTGTGCCCTGCGGGACCCTTCAGCACAACCGTATTATTTTCCAGGCAGGCCACAACCTCTCTGCGCTTTATATGCACCGATGGCCCGCTACCCGGTCCCGCACCACCCTTAAATATGTACTTTGCAAGGTATAGCCACGATTCCCCGGCGGTCACTGTGGCAAGCACATTGTTAGCAATAATAAAGGGAGCGCACGGGTACTTGTAGTCGGAACATAGGTAAACGCTGCCGTCAGGATCGCAGGTGATACCCGACTGCCTGCTGCCTCCGCTCTGCAGCGTGCCGCTGCCAATGTAGTATCCCTCGGGAGTATACCCAGCTATAAACGCCGGGTCAACCCCTCCGTCTGGCACCTCCACGTCGCGGCCCTGCACAATTATCTTTTCCGTAAAGAAGCCGCTCACCCATACGCTTCCTCCGGGAGCTGTCGCTACCGAATACCCGCATGTGATACCACCATGCGGAGAGCCAATGGTAGTGTACCAGCTTGCGTGGTTGGCCGTATCGAGCTTTACGAGGTAGAGAAATGAAGTAGCTGCATACGGGGTTATGATAGGAGTACCGGTAATATTTATTGCGCTGTCTGCCGAGCCGCCAACAAGGTAAATGTTGCCGGCTGTGTCTGCGGCAACGCCGGTGGCATACGTGCTTCCGCCACTATTGCTGCCGCTTGCCCACACGGCCGTGCCATTGTCGTATCGTGCCACAAAGGCATTCCAGCGTTGACTTCCTGTACTGGTGTCAGCAATAACGTAGGGGCCAAACCTTATGGAGTCTGAGTTAAAAACACCGGCTACATAAACACTGCCAGCCGGGGTAACGGCGATGCTGCCGGGTATATCGTCGCCGCTGCCGCCGGAGCTGGCGGCCCACTGCACATTGCCGCCAGTGTCAAGCGAGGCTACTAATAGGTCATCCGTTCTTTCAAACGGATCCGCGTTGGCCACAGTGGTGGGTCCCAGTGTTATTGCTCGCTCATTGAACGGCACTGCGTAATAAATACGCCCGTCTGCCGCTGCTGTGATGCCGCCAAGCCTGCGTATAGTAGCGCCACCACTAGCGCTTAGCGAGACAGCGAGAGTGGAGCGTGAGGTAGTACGGCTGCCGGCATACTTTATCCATAGTACATCGCCCAGAGCATTGAACTTAGCAATGAAATACTGTATATGCGGATGATTAGCGTTGTGCAGCACATGCTCCCCTATCGCAATATCGCTGCCCGGCGACCAGCCTAGCAGGTAGCAATTGCCTGCGCTGTCAATAGCCATATCTATAGGGTAAGCGCTCGTGCCGCTCTCCGAATTTCGCGCCCATAAAAAAGCTCCGCTTTTGGTATACTTCGCCACTACGGCAAGGTTGCCTGTGGCTGAAAATGGCAGGGCACTATTGGTGAACGACACGGCCCCGGAAGACACTCCCGTAACGTATACATTGCCCAGACGATCAGCAGCTACCGGCCACGATGAAACATTGTTGCCAATGCTTCCCCTGCCCCATATCCATTCTTGTGCGCTTGTAGAAAGGCTGCCGAGCAATACTAAAAAAATGATAGAGCATATGCGGACCATGGCGATGCTTGTTAGTAATTAAAATAGAGGATGTTGATTGGATTGCCGCAGACGCTGTCTAAAACCCTGTACCATATGCAGTGAACCGCCCCTCCGATACCGTAGCACCGTCGGTAAGTGTGCCGGAAAACGTACCGGTAATAGTGCTGCCCTTGATGGCGCTAACCGTAACGCTGGCAGATGCAAAGGCAGTCTGTGCTACGGCCGGGGAGGTGCTTTCGAACCAGCCCCTTGACTCCGAAGCACTATCGACCCTGTAGGTACCTACGCCATAAAAATACCGGAGCTTAAATGTAAAGCGGGATGCAATGTTATCGCCCATAGTATCGGAACCGGTGATTGTGCAGAGGCTGTCAGATAGCCGTACTGCCGTTACATATGCAGGCCCTACAGCCTCGAACGATGATTGAGACGAGCTTGTAAGCTTTGCCGACATTACGTATTGCCGGGGTAATGTAGATGAAGCGTTGCTCTTGCAACAGCCCGAAAAGGCAAATGGAGAAATGGCAAAAACGAAAGGTATAAGGTGCTTTTTCATTTATGGGTTGGGTCAGTAGATACAAGTAGGTAATAACATTTTGCGTGCCAAAAATGTTAAAGAAGTTGAGACTGTAAAATGAACTGTGTCAAGAGTTGAAATTTTTTAACTTTAAAACACAG
>JAZKFF010000009.1:0-246491 GCA_040386555.1 Bacteroidota bacterium
CTGTGTTTTAAAGTTAAAAAATTTCAACTCTTGACACAGTTCATTTTACAGTCTCTATCACGCAGCTACTTTTCCTCATACGCCTTCAACTCCTCCAATTCCCGCGCTACCCTTTTATTCCATTCTTCCTGCTTTGCCTGATCTTGCGAACGCTTTGTTTCCCGGTCATACTGTCGTTGGTAGCGGTGAAGACGTTTGTATTCCGGAGCGGTTAACCCGTGAATCGAATTCGTAGATTTAAAAGGCCGTTGATGCTTTTTATGGAATTCACTTAATGCGCGGCGTATCCGTCTTGTATAAAGTTCAGCAATATCAAAGTGCAGCTGCTCATGCTTTAATAATGCCGCGGGTAGATACAAGCTACTTTTCCAGGATCTAAAGCAATTGAAGGAGCAATACATCTTCACAGCTATGCTGTCATGCGTGCTGTAAACGGTCTTGTAGTAGACTTGCCACGAAGTCGCCACTACGCCCCTTGACTTAAAATCAGGCTTTCCCATATAGTCATCCCACGTCAAAGGGCGATCACTACGCCAGTGGATGAGTTGTGCATTCACCTGCAGACATACTAACATTGCGGATAGCAGCAGAAAAATCTTCTTAGGCATAGGGCGGTTAGTAATACATTTGAATGGACAGCCAATATACAAAATCCACCGAAACATAAATTTGAAGCGCGAAGAGAAAGACACGTGTCGCAGCCATACAAAACGTTAAAAGCCACCCCATTATCGGCTTTCGGCACCGTATTTGTCTATGTATAGGCGAGATTAAAAATTTGAACTATGAAAAGGATAATCGGAATGCTGTTATTTGTATTTGCCACACTTGGCTTTACTAACAGCGCAGACGCACAAGGTTATTACAAACGCAAAGTGATCAAACACCGTAGGCCGGTTGCAGTATATGTAACTCCTCCGCCACGTGGTAATGCTTACGGATATCGCAGGCATAACAGGGTTTATCGCAACAACCAGTATAATCGCCCCTATAGCCGCCCATATGTGGAAAGAAGGCGTACGGTGATATACAGGTAAGTAATTTTGGTTTAGATGGTTTAGTATATAGCTCCCGCGAGGGAGCTTTTTTACGTGCTACGGTGAAGGGTTTGAAATTTGGCACGCTAATTGTTAAAGTTATTGTAACCAACAAACCCTGATTGCCTGTCCTAACTCTATCGTTTGCTACACCTATAGACCATCAGCCTATAACCCTGCTGTAAACCCGAAGACATTCGGTACTTCTTTAACGCCACCTGCATTGCTCACCGCTGTAGGTGGCTTTTTTATTTCCCCCTCCGGGCTACCGGCATATATTTCCATGTTACCCGCACAATTATTACTTTAGCACCCCAAACCATACAAAATGAAACTACTCGAAAATAAGGTGGCGCTCATTACTGGCGCCAGCCGCGGCATAGGGGAGGCGATAGCAGTGAAGTTTGCAGAGCACGGTTCGTCCATTGCTTTTACCTACCTGTCGTCTGAAGAGAAGGCAAAGGCACTTGAAGAGAGGCTCGGCGCAATGGGCGTAAAAGCTAGAGGCTATAAAAGTGATGCGGGCGACTTTAAGGCCGCCGAGCAGCTGGCCAACGATGTAGCAAAGGAATTTAATACTATAGATATCTGTGTAAACAATGCCGGCATCAGCCGCGACAACCTGCTGCTACGCCTTACGTCCGAGCAGTGGGACGAGGTGATGCAGGCCAACCTGAAAAGTGTCTTCAACCTCACCAAGCAGGTAATAAGGCCTATGATGAAGGCACGCTCGGGCAGCATCATCAACCTCAGCTCTATAGTTGGGGTGAAGGGTAATGCAGGCCAGGCCGCGTACGCAGCCAGTAAGGCTGGTATCATAGGCTTCACCAAGAGCATAGCGGCCGAGATAGGCAGCCGCAACATACGCTGCAATGCCATAGCCCCCGGCTTTGTAGAGACCGACATGACGCACTACCTTAAAGATGGTGGCGCAGAAAAATGGTTTGAAAAGATACCGCTGGGCCGCTTTGGCAAGCCAGAGGAGGTTGCCGATACTGCGCTGTTCCTTGCCAGCGACCTCAGCAAGTATATGACCGGACAGGTGCTGAGCATATGCGGCGGCATGAGCATGTAGTACATAATGTGCTCATCCATATAGGACGTAAATAGGATCTGCTATGTTATATTTTTTAGCACAGCTTATTTATTATCTATACTGAATTTGTAGCTTGCAATTTATAAAATGCTATTTAAACACTTTATGATCTCACTATTAACTTTCTACTAATTTTTGAACTAATTTTGTCGCTCTAAAAATTCTTAAATGCAGAAAATTCATGCTGCCATTACTGGTGTAGGCGGATATGTTCCTGAATATATACTTAACAATGCAGAGCTCGAGACGATGATGGATACCACCGACGAGTGGATACAGACACGTACGGGCATAAAGGAACGCCGCATACTGAAGGGTGAGGGCAAGGGCAGCAGTGATATGGCAGTAGCCGCAGTGCAGGACCTCTTTAAGAAGCGGGGCATAGACCCCAAGGAAATAGAGATGGTGATATGCGCCACTACTACCCCCGATATGCAGTTCCCCGCAACGGCCAATGTGATTTGCGATAAGGCCGGCATGACCAATGCCTGGGGCTATGACGTAAATGCAGCATGCAGTGGATTTATATTCGCGCTTACCATAGGCGCACAATTTATAGAGACTGGCAGGCACAAAAAGGTGCTGGTAGTGGGTGTAGATAAGATGAGCTCCATAATGAACTACGAAGACCGCAAAACGTCGATCATCTTTGGCGATGGCGGTGGGGCAGTGCTGCTGGAGCCAAATGCTGATGGCTACGGGCTGATAGACTCTGTGCTGCGCACCGATGGCGCAGGCCGTGTGTTTCTGCATCAAAAAGCAGGTGGCTCGGTGAAGCCCGCAAGCATAGAAACGGTAATGAACAAAGAGCATTACGTGTACCAGGAAGGGCAGGCAGTGTTCAAGTTTGCAGTAAAGAATATGGCAGAGGTAGCGGCCGAAATAATGGAGCGCAACAACCTTACCGCCGAAACAGTTACCTGGCTGGTACCCCACCAGGCCAATAAGCGCATCATCACTGCCACCGCCGAGCGCATGCAGCTGGCACCGGAAAAAGTAATGGTGAACATAGAGCGCTTCGGTAACACTACCAATGGTACACTACCGCTGTGCCTATGGGAATGGGAAAGCAAGCTGCACAAAGGAGATAACCTCGTGCTGGCAGCGTTTGGAGGTGGGTTTACCTGGGGCGCTACTTATATAAGGTGGGCGTATGATACCCCAAACCCCTAAAGGGGCTTCCCCATGTTAAGTAAACCCCAAACCCCTAAAGGGGCTTTTCCCATGTTAAGTGAAACCCCAAACCCCTAAAGGGGCTTTCCCATGTTATAGTGGTTCTTGTGTAATGAATACAGGAGGTATCCCGAAAGGAGGATACTTGGAGAAAATTAAGCTTGATAGCTCATTAGAAAAATACAGCCGAGATCGATTACCAAAGCTAAACCCATGACTCCCCTTTAGGCCTGCCCGCCGAAGCTTTAGCGAAGGAGGGGGGCGGGGGTTTATGCCGCAGGGGCTTCCGCTCCTATATTCGCCAACTGCCCACATGCCGCATCAATATCCTTACCACGGCTCCTGCGCAGGCGCACATTCACCTTTTTCGACTCCAGGTATTTCATGAATTCGTCAGTCGTCGCCTCGTCTGGCTTTTCGAATTTTGCAGCTTCTATCGGGTTGTATTCGATGATGTTAATGAGGTCGGCCGGCACCTGGCGATATAGCTTCACCAGCTCTTCGGCATCCTTCAGGCTGTCGTTGAAGTTTTTGAAGAGGATGTACTCAAACGTTATCTCGTTGCCGGTGCATTTATAGAAGTGGTTGAGTGCCTCTATCAGCGCGGCAAGATTATTGGTCTCGTTGATCGGCATTATCTCGTTGCGCTTGCGGTCGTTGGGCGCGTGCAGCGAGAGGGCCAGCTTGAAGCGTACGCCATCGTCGCCCAGCTGCTTTATCATTTTGGCCACACCCGCTGTTGATACGGTGATACGCTTGGGACTCATGCCCAGCCCTTCCGGCGAGGTAATGCGCTCTATAGCCTTCATCATATTCTTATAGTTGAGCAGCGGCTCACCCATACCCATGAATACAATATTACTCAGGTTCTTTCCGTAGTGCTTTTGCGATAGCTCGTTGCACAGCGTCACCTCGTCTACTATCTCGTCAAATTCCAGGTTGCGCTGGCGCTTCATATAGCCCGTAGCGCAGAATTTGCAGGAGAGTGAGCAACCCACTTGTGAAGATACACAAGCCGTCATCCGCTTTTCTGTAGGTATGATTACGCTCTCTACGTAGAAGCCATCGTGCAGCTGCAGGCGGTTTTTTATGGTGCCGTCGCTGCTATACTGGCTGTGGTGCATCTTCACCTTGGGTATAAAAAACTCTGCGCTGAGCTTCTCGCGCAGGGCTTTCGACAGGTTGGTCATGTCATTAATGTCTGCGGCATACTTTTGCCACACCCACTCATGCACCTGTTTTGCCCTGAACTTTGGTTCGCCCATCCCGGCCATCATCACTTCCAGCTCGGGCAGCGCTATCTCACGCAGATTTTTCATCGTGCAAAGGTAGGGTATTGAGGAGAGAATTGTATTAGGTAAATAGTTAAAATGTTGAGTGGGCTATTAGGGCTTTCCGTCTATTGTCCATTGTACAGCCGTGAAAAATCTGTCGATAGTGTAAGGTTCTCCTTTGTCAATCTTGAACTTTATCCCCTTTATGTAATCTCTTCTCTCGTTTCGTACTACACCGTGGTTCAGCAGTAAAACCTCGTCGATCATTGTTTGTATTTCCTTCCGTTCAGCCTCATCTTTTATATCGGTGTTTGCTACGTACCGGTTGGTCTCATCATCATAGTCGAAGTATTTTTCCGGGCTGTAGTCGGCAAGATCTGGTTTTAAAAATGCAGCAGTTTTATTATTGCTCTTTATGCTATTGATCTTGGCCTCTATCATAAAGAGGTTATCCCAATTCCAGTAATGCGTTTTTTTATTTTCGGGATCAAAGTGGTCCATTTCACCTAAGTGATCGATACGCTTGTATTCGGCATCGTTTGGAATCTTATACCGGCCATTTACCCAGTTTGCATTACCATACATTTCCGCCGGACAAATGTACATTTCAGTATAGGCACACACGCCTGACTGGCATTTGTAAAGATTCATGGCTACATCGTCATAATAATACCTGTATGATCCTTCATGCTGCTTACCCTCTTTGTCTAATTTGCCCACCCATGCCTTGTACTTGGTGGATACAATTTTGGCTACAGATTTATCGATCTTCTGCATACTTAATCCCAGTGAGAGAGTTCTTTAGATAGGATTTCAATTTTGCTCAAAAGCTTTTTTGCTTCTTCTGTGTCACCCTTACCCTGCTTGCCTAGCTTTTTAAATTTCACGTTAGTCTCAGCAAGTTCATCAAGCAACTTTTTCCGTTCGGGACCACCATCATTTTCCATATCAAATATCCGCTGCAGAATATCATCCCACCGCATCTGCTTAGGGTTCCATTTGTAGTTGTCTACGTGGTTCTCGCCTTCGTAATAAAGCTCCCGGTAAATCTTTCCTTCTTCATTAAATTTCAACTCCACGATTTCCCAAGGCTCAAAATTAGAGGCTATGATGGGGGAGTGTGTAGAGTAAAAGAACTGGCAGTTTTCTGTAAGCGAAGAATAGTAGTCAACAATTAGACGCTGAAGGTCAGGATAGAGGGAACGTTCCGGCTCATCAAATAAGATAATCGTGTTCATAGGTTTCAATTGATAGAGGGGCATAGCACTATAAATTACTTGTTTAGTACCGGTACTCCACGAATCGTGAGGAATTTCATTTCCACTTTTATCTTCAATTTTTATAAAGCCCAAATCTGCTTTACTTTTTATGTCAAGTTCTGTTTTTACCTTAAGTTTGAATGAATGCAAGAGCGCATTTAAGCAATTGTCTGCAATATCTTGAATTGGATTGAATTCGGATTGCTTCCATTCCTTCAATTTTTTTGCTGCGTTTTCTATTACATCAATGACAACGCTTCCTTTTGAATTCTCGATAGCCTTTGAGATTTCTTGCCTTATTTGTAATTCCTTCTCCTGATAGAGCTGTATTTTAGCTAATATTGAATCCCAAACGTATGATACGCCCTGTTGACTAAAATCTATAATGCTATCTTCCAGTGGGGGAAGGTCGTTTTTGATATTATCATTATAGAGCAGATTGGCTGGGAAGTATATTAGTTTGTGGTTTTCTCTTTGCTGCCAATTGTCTATAAAGGAAATTGCTTCTGTAAGAAGCTTTTCAGATTTAGCTATGTCGGTGTTAATGTCGTCATTACTCCATATCCAATTTGAAAGACCGTTAATCTTACTGTTTAGTGAATTTTTTGAAAATGTGCTTCTACAAGTGTATTTGTTGTTTTCTCCAAACACAAATGAGACTTCCACCTTATCATGTAAAGATGGCATACCAGATTTCGTAATTAAATGCGTGTTATAGTTAACAGCATACTTCGGTATCAACTCCAACAAGCTCGTCTTCCCCGTCCCACTTTGCCCGATAAAACAAACTTTATCCAATGGCTGCCCTTCCTTCGCATGTCCTTTCGGATAAGTAAGGTCTATAGTGAGGTCTTTAAACTGGTGGAAATCTTTAATTTCTATTTTGGAAATTTTCATTGGAAAATTTTGTCCTTAAAAGTAGATAACAAAACACTATTGACAAAGGTACCATTATAGATGGGCTGCTATAGCCCTTTTTCACCGACCCATTCCTACCCTTCACCGAAATAATAACCGGGAAGGGTTGTCAATCAATACCTTTGCCGAAATTTTCAGTAAATGGCGCGGCGCAGGGACAACAATGGTGAAGAATCTCCCAAGGTTAAGATAAGCAGGCAATCGGTAAAGGAGGCAATGGTAATATTCCGTTACCTCAAGCCTTATCGTAAAGTGTTTATCTCGGGCCTCGTATTCATTGCATTGTCCAGCGGCACCACCATGGCGTTTCCCTACCTGCTCAAAAAGCTTATCGACAGCGCGCATGGCGATATCAGCGGGCCCTTCGCATTTTCGCCGGGCCAGATAGCGCTTACGATGATAGGTGTGCTCAGCATACAGATGATATTTTCCTTCCTGCGCATCTACCTGTTCACCTATGTAGGCGAGAATGCCGTTGCCGACATGCGCAAGGATATATACAGCCGGCTCATCATGATGCCCATGGATTTCTTCGCGCAGCAGCGCGTAGGCGACCTCTCCAGCCGCATCACCGCCGATGTGTCGCAGATACAGGATGCGGTCACCAGTACCCTGGCTGAGATACTGCGCGGCGTGCTTACGCTCATCATTGGCATCGGTCTCATACTCTTCATTAGTCCCCGTATGACAGGGCTTATGCTGTCGGTTGTTCCCGTAATAGTTATTATCGCCCTTGTCTTCAGCAAGTTCATCCGCAAGGCGGCTAAGGAAGCGCAGGACCAGCTGGCCACATCCGGCACCGTGGTGCAGGAAACATTGCAAGGTGCGGCTAATGTGAAGGCTTTCTCTAATGAGTGGTACGAGATAGGCCGCTATTCCAAAAGCATCAACAACGTTGTTCGCCTAGCCATTAAGAACGGCAGGCACCGCGGGCTGTTTGTTTCCTTCATGCTGTTCAGCGTGTTTGGTGCTATAGTACTGGTGGTGTGGTATGGAGCCGGCCTCATGCAGCGCGGCCTGCTGTCCTTTGGCGATCTTACGGCATTTGTAGTTTATACCGCCTTTATCGGCGGCACCATGGCCGGCTTTGCCGAGTTGTATACCCAACTACAAAAGACACTTGGCGCTACGCAGCGCGTGCGCGACCTGCTCAAAGAACCGGTAGAAGAGGTCGCCTCCGACAGAGGCATCCTGCAAAGCGAGCACCGCCTGCACGGCAATGTATCCTTACAAAATATCGGCTTCAGCTATCCCTCGCGAAAGGAAGTAACAGTGCTAAAAGACATTACCATACACGCAAAGAGCGGTCAGCAGATAGCCATTGTAGGCCCCAGCGGCGCAGGCAAGAGCACATTGGTGTCCATGCTGCTTCGCTTTTATGCGCCCGACAAAGGCACCATCACTTTCGATGGTCGCGATGTAAGCAGCATACCGCTTACGCAGCTGCGTATGCAGATGGCCCTTGTGCCGCAGGATATCATGCTGTTTGGGGGCACCATATTCGAGAACATAGCTTACGGCAAGCCCGATGCCACACTTGACGAAGTAAAGTCAGCCGCGATAAAGGCGAATGCCCACGACTTCATTAAGAGCTTCCCCGAGGGGTATGAGACAGTAGTAGGGGAGCGCGGCATAAAGCTCTCCGGCGGGCAGCGCCAGCGTGTAGCTATCGCCAGGGCTATCCTCAAAGATCCCGTTATCCTGCTGCTCGATGAGGCTACCAGTTCTCTCGACTCTGAGTCTGAAGCGCTGGTGCAGGATGCCCTGCACAACCTTATGCAGAACCGTACGTCGTTTGTTATAGCCCACCGCCTCTCTACCATTCGCAATGCCGACCAGATAATCGTGCTGGAAGACGGCAGGGTAAAAGAAAGCGGCACCCATGCCGAGCTCATACGCATGGAGGAAGGGCTGTACCGCAACCTGAACAAGCTGCAGCTGTTCGAAGGATAGATACACAGTGGGATTTTATATTTTATTTAAGTGGTTTACATATAAATAATTCATTTTCAAAAGTTGATTCGTATTTAAAAGGGAATGCCTGTAACTTTGCCGGGCAAATTCCATGGAAATGCGGCCAACTTTAATAACGCTGAAAGGGTGTATCGCTCTTGTGTGCTTCTGCATGTATGGAGCTGTAGCTCATGCCCAGGAGCCTAAAAAACATAAATGCCGGAACGGTTCCTTTTACGCCAGCTGGGGGTACAATACCGAATGGTATACCCGCTCTGATGTATATGTCGATCAGCCCTCGCTGGGAAACAAATACAAGCTGGTAAAGGTCGACGCCCACGATAAGAGAGGCTGGGACGACAAGCTGCTGCAGACCGAAATAACCATACCGCAGTACAACTACCGCCTGGGCTACTACTTCAACGATGCCCAGGATATGGCTATCGAGATCAACTTTGACCATACTAAGTACATAATAACAGACGGGCAAAACGTAAGGGTACAGGGTATGGTAGGCGATGCCCAGGTCGATGAGCTGGTGGCTTTCACCAAGGCAAATGGCTTTTATTACTATCTCAACAATGGTGCAAATTTTCTGTTGTTCAACTTTGTAAAGCGCTATGGCCTGTACAATACGCACAGCAATAACCTGCGCGTTGACTTAACAGGCAAAGCGGGCGTGGGCCCGGTTATCCCGCACGTCGAAAATTCATTTTTCGGCAAGGCCAATGACCCGCACTTCCAGATCGGTGGCTGGAATGCCGGGCTTGAAACAGCGCTGAGGGTAACGGTAATGCGCTATGCGTTCATAGAGTTTGCTCAAAAGATAGACTATGCCCGCTACAGCAACCTAAAGATATACAAAGGCACCGCAAAGCAAAGCTTCGGCACCTACGAGCTCATCCTGTCGGCAGGCATTATTCTGCCCACGCACAAGCACAATCCTATGTTTGTGCCTGAGTCTTCTTCTAAGCCAGATTAACCTGCGCTTTCCTTATTTCTTTATAACTTAGTAGCAATCTTTTACTCATGAGGTTTATCGCTACTTTTATTACCTGTTTGGCGCTTTGCGGCGCTGCACATGCCCAAACTGCCGAGGATTATGCGGTGGAGCTCTCCGCCACCGTGCAGGAATCGCCCGCCCGTATCACGCTGCTCTGGAAAAAGATACCCTTTGGTACACCGGTGTACAACGTCTTTAAAAAATCGAAGACTGCTACCTCATGGGGCACATCCATAGCCACGCTCACTGCTGCCGATAGCACCTATATAGATAATGCTGTGGTTGCAGACTCTGGCTATGAATACCAGGTCTCTGCGGCTATGGGCACTATGTACGCAACGGGTTTTATGTACGCAGGCGTCAAAGCGCCGGCTATTCACAACCGGGGAGCGCTGGTGCTGGTGGTCGATACCACATTTGCCGATTCCTGCGCACCGCAGATAACCCGGCTCATGCGCGATGTAAGCGGCGATGGCTGGCAGGTGATACGGCACGATGTAGGCCGCAGTAAGCCCGATACTTACGTACAAGCGCTCATTGCTGCCGACTATGCCACTCACCCGAATTTAAAGGCAGTGCTATTGTTAGGCCACATAGCCGTCCCTTATAGCGGCGACCTCAATCCTGATGCCCACCCAGATCATCTCGGCGCATGGCCTGCAGATGTATATTATGGCACCCTTACAGGCTGGACAGACGTGTCCGTAAACGATATAGCGTCGAGCTACCCCGCCAACCGAAACATCCCCGGCGATGGTAAGTGGGATCAAAGCCTTATACCCGGCAGCGTGCAGCTGCAGGTAAGCCGTATTGACTTTTTCAATATGCCGGCATTCGCATCCACCGAGGTCCAGTTGATGAAAAGCTATCTTTCCCGAGAACATATTTATAAGATGGACTCATTGGGCATCAGGCACCGGGCACTGATCACAGACAACTTTGGCGCATTCAGCGGTGAGGCATTCGCCGCCAATGGCTGGCGCAACTTCTCGCCCCTTGTCGGCCGCGATAGTATAGCAGCAGTTCCTTTCGTTTCATCGATGGCTGCTGCATCTTACCAATGGGCGTTCGGCTGTGGCGGTGGCACATTCACCAGCGCGGGTGGGGTAGGCACCACCACTGACTTTACTACCAACCCGGTCAACGGCATTTTTACAGTGCTCTTCGGTAGCTACTTCGGCGACTGGAATACCCAGAACAACTTTCTTCGTGCCCCGCTGTGTGCATCCACTCCTGCGCTCACGTCGTGCTGGGCAGGCAGGCCCAACTGGTTCTTCCATCACATGGCGCTTGGCGAGCACATCGGGTACAGCACTATGCTCACGCAAAACAACACAGGCGCTCTATACCAACCTGCCAATTACGCTGCCCATGGCGTGCATATAGCTCTTATGGGCGACCTCACGCTGCGGACAGATTATATAATGCCACCATCCAACCTGGTGATAACCAAGCCCTTTCACAACGGCGCCATACTCAACTGGAGTGCGTCTCCTGATGCCGGTGTCATGGGCTACTACGTGTATCGTGCAGATAGCACCTACGGCTACTTCAAAAAGCTCTCTGGTATGCTCACCGCCACCACCTTCCACGACACATTGGGTACCAGCGGCATTAAGCACTACATGGTGCGGCCCGTAAAGCTCCAGTTAACCCCTTCAGGCAAATACTACAACCTCGGCGTGGGCATCACCGATACCGGCACTATATCATATACTACTGTGGGTATAGCTTCGATAGCCATACCAGCGCTTGAGATATCATTATATCCTAACCCTGCACAAAATAACATCACCGTCACCATCAACACAGAGACTGCAGTTGCTGCCACAATCAGCATAGTAAACATGGCTGGCCAAAGCTATAATACTGCTCTAAAATACCTGAACCGTGGTGTCAATGCCTACGCCCTAAACATAGCGCACCTGCCATCGGGAGTGTATCTGCTCAGCATCACCACCGGTGAGCAGACCGTATTTAAGAAGTGGGTGAAGGAGTAGGCACATTTTCAAACAGCCCACATACCCGCATTAAAAATGCCCCGCAACAGCAGGGCATTTTTAGTTTTTATTTTTCTTTTGACTTTGATTAGTGCCTGTTCGACATTGTTTTCTTTGCTTCAATGCTGAGGGTAGCATGTGGCACAGCGCGCAGACGGGCTTTGTCTATGAGCTTACCGGTTACACGGCATATGCCATATGTTTTATTCTCTATGCGTACCAGCGCCTTCTCCAGGTGGTTGATGAACTGTATCTGGCGGCTGGCAAGCTGTGCCAGTTGCTCGCGCTCCATGGCGCCGCTGCCGTCTTCCATATTCATGTAACGGTTCTCGGTATCTTCAGTGCCTGCTTCGTCTTTGCGGGTAATGAGCCCTTGCAGGTATACCAACTCTTTGCGGGCTGCTTCCAGGCGGCTGCTGATGATCTCTCTGAATTCTACCAGGTCTTCATCGCTGTAGCGGTACACTGTACTCGGTGTTGGCGCGGGCTCATCGAGTATAGACCTGTACACATCTTGCTTATAACCGGTAGCTGGTTCTTCTTTTTTCGATTTATTCTCAAGCCTGCGGTGTGCAATGATCACAGTAGGTTTTCTGTCTGTCGAGCGCGCTGCCGGTGTGGCTGTAGGCCGGGGTGTCGGCACTGCTGGCTTTACAGGTAGCTTTGTTATCGTTTTCACAGGTGCCTTCGTTGCCGCTTTTTTTGCAGGAGCCGGAGCGGGAGCAGCCTTTGTAGCAACTTTCTTCTCGGGCGCAGGAGCAGGAGCTGGCTTGGCAGGAGCCGTTTTTTTAGCCGCCGGTGCAGGGGCCGCTTTTGGAGCTGGCTTTGCAACTGGTTTAGCAGGTGCTGCTTTCTTAGCTGCCGGGGCGGGTGCCGCTTTCTTAGCTACAGGAGCAGGTGCTGCTTTTTTAGGAGCTTCAGTTTTCTTCGCCGGGGCCGCTTTTTTTGCGGGAGGTGCAGGTTTGCTATTTTTTTTATTCACAGTCTTTTGGTTATTGATTGATGCTATGTTTTTTCCGGGTATTGCTTTCTTTGCCGGCATCGGTGCTACTGCTTTTTTAGCAGGCGCAGCCGTTTTCTTTGCCGGTGTTTCTGTAGCGGCTGGTTTAGATGCCGCTTTTTTAGCTACTGGTTGCACAGGGGCTTTTTTAGCCATTGGTTTTGTTGCCGCCGCCTTTTTTGCCGGCGCAGCTGATTTTGCCGCTGGTTTTGCGCTTTTTGTGGCCTTTGCCGCCTGTTTTTTATTAGTAGCCATGACTTATTGAGAGGTTTTTGATATTAATATCCTGAGCATTACATCGTTCACTTCTATCTCAGTTCCATTATCAACTTGCGGTGCTGTTTCTATTCTATCTGCTAAAATTTCCGCGCAAATATAGTCACAATAATTAATTATTGCACTTTTAAGTTGTTCATTTTCCTGAATGTAAACTACTATACGGTCAGTCACCTCAAATCCGCTCTCTTTACGTATTTTCTGTATCCTGTTTACCAGTTCCCGGGCATGCCCTTCTTCCAGCAATTCTTTCGTCACGGTAATATCCAGGGCCACGGTAAGGCTGTCTTTATTCGCTACCGACCATCCTGGTATATCTTCTGCTATAATATCTACGTCTTCTATCCTTATCTCTACTGGTTCGCTATCCACCTGCAGTGTTATTGTCTTTTCACTTTCCAGCGTGCTTATCCGCTGCTGGTCCATCTGCACTATCGCCGCCGCCACGCTCTTCATTTTAGCGCCCATGCGGGTCCCTAGTGCCTTAAAGTTTGGCTTTACTTTCTTCTTAATAAAGCCTTCTGTATCAGTCAGGTATTCAACTGACTTAATATTCACTTCGCTCTTTATTAGTTCCTCTACTCTCGTGATCTGAACTTTTGTTGCTGCGTCCATCACCGGTAGCAATATGCGCTGCAGTGGCTGCCTCACCTTTATATTCACCTTCTTGCGGAGCGACAATACCAGCGACGATATATCTTGGGCCAGGCGCATACGTTCCTCTAGCGAGGCATCTATACGGCTATCATCTGCCGATGGGAAGTCGGCCAGGTGTACCGACCCTTTGTTATGCCTGCCGGTTACATTGTTCAGGTTTTGGTATAGCCAGTCGGCAAAGAATGGTGCTATCGGTGCCATCAGGCGCGATAATGTTTCTAAACACTCATATAATGTCTGATAGGCACATATCTTGTCATGCTCATACTCGCCCTTCCAAAACCGGCGGCGGCACAGGCGCACATACCAGTTGCTCAGCTGCTCATCAAGGAATACTTCCATGGCCCTGCCTGCCTGGGTAGGCTCGTAGTCATCCAGCGAAGCCTCTACCTGCTTCACCAGCGTCTGCAGGGCAGAGAGTATCCACCTGTCTATCTCGGGCCGCGACTGCAGTGGTATGTAAGACTCTTTAAATGTAAAGTTGTCTACATTAGCATACAGCGCAAAGAACTGGTACGTATTGTACAATGTTCCAAAATACTTCCGCTGAACCTCTTTAATACCTTCAATATCAAATTTTAAGCTATCCCATGGCGATGCGTTGGTGATCAGGTACCACCGGGTAGCATCGGCGCTGTTCTTTTCTATCGTTTCAAATGGGTCTATTACATTGCCCACCCTTTTGCTCATTTTATTGCCGTTCTTATCCAGCACCAGGCCATTGCTCACCACCGTTTTGTATGCAACGGTGTCAAACAGCATCACCGCCAGGGCGTGCAGGGTATAAAACCACCCGCGCGTCTGGTCCACGCCCTCGGCTATAAAGTCGGCCGGAAAGTTTTTCAGCAGGCTCTTAGCTCCGCTATTGTCAAAGGGGTAGTGCAGCTGTGCATAAGGCATCGCTCCGCTGTCAAACCACACATCTATCAGGTCCGGCTCGCGGCGCATAGGCTTGCCGCTGTCCGACACCAGTATTATCTGGTCTACGAAAGGTTTGTGCAGGTCCAGGTCTTCCTTGCTGCTCGGCTTAAAGGTCAGGTCGCCCACGGGCACACCATGTTCTTTATGCATCTTTTCTTCCAGCAGCTGGTTGAGCCCCAGCACCTTATTAGCTTTTTGGGCTTCCTTTATCAGCTCCTCTATGCTGCCGATGACTTTCACCTCGCCATCCTCGCTTGTCCACACGGGCAGGGGAGTACCCCAAAAGCGGCTGCGGCTCAGGTTCCAATCCACCATGTTCTCCAGCCAGTTGCCAAAGCGGCCCTCGCCGGTAGCCTTAGGTTTCCAGTTGATGGTCTTATTCAGCTCCACCATCCTGTCCTTCATGGCTGTGGTCTTTATGAACCACGCATCCAGCGGATAGTAAATGATAGGCTTGTCTGTACGCCAGCAGTGCGGGTAGGTGTGCTCATATTTCTCCACCTTGAAGGCTTGGCTGTTTAGCTTCAGCTTCACGGCTATGTCCACATCTACATCCTTATAGTCGGTGTCGTTCTTATAGTTTTTTACATATCTGCCGCTGAACTCGCCGGTATAGTCGTTAAACTTACCTTCCTTGTCCACCATCGTCAGTATGCCAATATTGTTCTTTTTGCCTACACGGTAGTCATCCGCTCCAAATGCAGGTGCGGTATGCACTATGCCCGTACCATCTTCCGTAGTCACGAAGTCGCCGGTTATCACCCTCCATGGGTCACCCCCGGTCACCTCGCGGGTATTGCCATCAAACGGCAGCAGCTGATCGTAGCGGAGCCCTTCCAGCTCGCTGCCTTTAAACTCAGCTATTATCTTCCACGGCGCCCCCTCCCGGCCTCCCCCCTGGGGGGAGGAGATGTTACTCATATATATGGTGAAATCACCACTTTCGTGTTCAGGTTTAAAGTATTTGTTTACCAACGGCTTAGCCAGTATCACGCTGGCCGGCACATGGGTGTAGGGGTTGAAGGTCTGCACCAGCGCATAGTCAATATTGGGCCCTACGGTCAGCCCGCAGTTGCTCGGCAGTGTCCATGGAGTGGTCGTCCACGCTAGGAAGTGCACCGCACCTGCCAACGCAGCTTCGCCCAGGCCGCCGCCTATAGGCATTTTTACATAAGGCTCCCAGGCACGCGTTGCTATCTCGCGCAGTTTTAATTGTAGTGGGTTAAGGTACTCAACAGTTCCCGCGCCTTTGTTGTCGGGCAGGCCGCCTACCATTTCCGAAAGCCCGATAGAAGGGTCGCTCAGCCGGAACATTGCTACCACCGTAGTATCCTTTACATCCTTATAAGTGCCCGGCTGGTTCAGCTCATGGCTGCTCAGCCCCGTGCCTGCTGCAGGAGAGTAAGGCTGTATGCTCACACTCTTGTAGAGCAGGCCTTTGCCATAAAGTTCTTTCAGCGCCCACCACAGGCTTTCTATATATTCATTCTCAAAGGTCACATATGGGTTGCCCATATCTACCCAGTAGCCCATCTTTTCGGTGATCTCTTCCCACTTATCCTTGTACCGCATTACCACCTCGCGGCACTTCTTGTTATAGTCCTCTACCGATATCTTTACGCCTATATCTTCCTTGGTGATGCCCAGTTCCTTTTCCACACCCAGCTCCACCGGCAGGCCATGCGTATCCCAGCCAGCCTTGCGCTGCACCTGGTAGCCCTGCATAGTCTTGTAGCGGCACACAAGATCCTTCAGCGTGCGCGAGATAACGTGGTGGATACCCGGCATGCCATTAGCGCTCGGCGGCCCTTCGTAAAATACGAACTGCTCCTCGCCATCACGGTGGTCCACACTTTTTTCAAAAGTGTGCTCAGCCTTCCATTTGGCAAGATATTCCCGCTCTATGGCCGGCATATCAAGACCCTTAAATTCGCGGTATTTTTCCATTGTGTAGTCCTATGTGGTAAGATGGTTGTTCCCTATACGCCAAGGCAGTCTTCACCCAACCTAAAAATGGGTGCAAAGGTAAGAAATTTTGTTGGTAGGGGGGTATGGTAAAGCGTTATGAGGCTGCTTGCGTATTGCACACATTATCCCCAACGCGGTGTCTAGGCGTGAAAAAGCTATGTGAGGCGACCGAGAAGCCAGTTAACGCCGTTGTGCAGCCAATCACTGCAATAATATTTTTAGTAAATTTACATTATGAACTACGAAAGCTGCAAAAGCGAGGGTGCATGATCTGATAGACCATGCCGGCGAGGACAAAGTAATGGCTGTTTATACGTTGCTTAGTGCCGATACCGGAACCGGCGTATTTTATGATGAGCATACACTTAATATGTTAGAGGCCACCCGGGATGAGATGCTCTCAGGCAAGGTCAGAACGCTGACGCTTGAGGAAACCATTAAAAACATACGCAAGCATCGCAAGATATAATGGCATATACCTTAGTGTTTAGCGAACGGTCGGAGGAAGATAAGCTGCTGTTGACCTCACCCCCTCACTCCATTCCGTATCGCATACTTCACCAGCCCTATCGTGCTTTTGCAGTTGCACTTTTCCAGCATATTCTTCCTGTGGTTGTCTACCGTCTTCTTGCTTATGAACAGGCGCTCACCAATTTCTTCGCTGGTCAGCTCCTTTACTATCAGCGACAGTATCTCCCGCTCCCGCAGCGTCAGATGCGATAGTTCTTCGTCCTGTTGCTTTTCTTTCTGGTACTGGCTGTATATTATTGGTATTATGTCCTGCGAGTAGTAGGTGCCGCCATCGGTTATCCGGTGCAGTGCCTGCAAAAAGTCCTGCTTACCCGAGTTCTTTACCATGTAGCCGTCGGCTTCGGCCTGCATCGCCTCTTTCACCACCGCCATGCTGTTGTACATAGATACTATCAGCACCTTTATATCCGGGTACAGCTCCTTCACCTTCCGGCACAGCTCTATGCCCGTCAGCGGGGCCATATTTACATCCGTCAGCACCACATCATACTTTTCCGGCGCGGCAGTTATTATATCCAGCGCCTGCTGCCCGTTGTTGGCTTCGGCGGTCACTGCATACTTGCTCTCATTTACCAGCATGCTCTTTATGCCGTCTATTACCAGCTGGTGGTCATCGGCCAGCAGTATCGAGTATTGCCTGTTAGGTTCTGTCATGGGGTAGCGTTATTAATATCTGTGTTCCGGTGCCCTTCCCCGATGTTATGTTCATCGCACCATTCATAAATTTCACCCGGGCGAAAATATTTTTCCATCCTATACCTGCCGATCCCTGTATCCGCGACGTGGCGAACCCCTCGCCATTATCAGCAAGTGTTATGGCTACATTTGGGCCATCGTTATACATGCTGATGTCTATTTTGGTGGCATTGGCATGCTTCAGCATATTGCCCAGCACCTCCTGCACCACGCGGTACAGCGATACCTCCACTTGCTTAGCGAAGCGCATCTGCTTTACGTTGTCGCTCGCCTCAAAGCTCACGGCCACACCGTTGGCCGCGTTTATGGTATCACACAGCTCGTCTATACCTTTCACTATCCCAAAGCTGATCTCTTCTGGTATCAGGTTGTGGGATATCGTCCTCACCTCTTTTATGGCCTTATCTACCAGCGCAGCAGTATTGGCACCCGGCGATGTTTGTGCACTTCCGGGGTCAGATAGCTGCATTTTTACTACCGATAGCATTTGCCCTATACTGTCGTGCAGGTCGCGTGCTATCCTTATCCGCTCCTGCTGTTCGCCTTCGTAGAGTGCCTGCCCCATCAGTTGTTCTTCCCGCACCTTCACCATTGCGCGCCTGTTGCGGTAGATAAGATAAGCTATAAGGCTGCCTGCCGCCAGCACACCTATCGAAATTACGATGGCCAGCCGCCCGTCGCTCTCAGCTTTTTTCCTGGCTATGGCGTTAAGTGTGTTCTCATACTGCAGCCGTTCGTTTTCCCGCTCCGTGGCCTGCGTGGCATAGCGGGTTTCCGCCTCGGCCACCCTGTCTACCGCTTCACTGTTCAGCACCGAGTCTTTTACCACATCGTATCGCGTCCAGTAGCTAAAAGCGCTTTTGTAGTCGCCCGTTTTTACATAGCAGCTATACAGGCCGGCCAGTGCATTCCTTCTTTCCTGCAGGTCGTCGTTCTTATCTGCCTTTGCCAGCGCCTTTGTATAATACTGTATGGCAGTAGGGTAGTCGTGCTTGTTGCCGGCATAGATCACGCCCAGGTTTATATACACTTTTGCGGCAAGCCCCTCGTTGTCCATTTGCTCTGCCATAGACAGCGCCCGCTTATTATATTGTATAGCCTCATCTATCAGTCCGTGGTCCTGCTTCACGCAGGCTATATTGAATAGCGTGTTGGCTATCCCGGCCGAGTCGTCCAGCTCCGTCTTTATGTCCAGCGATCGCTGCAGGAACAGGCCTTCTTTCCCTGTGTCTTTAAGCTCGCCGTAGCTCACGGCCATTGAGTTAAACAGGTTCCCCGCCAATTTGTTTCGGCTGTCCTTCAGCAGTGGGTAGGCTTTGTTGTAGTACTGCAGCGCCTTTGTATGGTCGTGCATATTGCTGTAGGTATTGCCAATATTCACATTTTGCCGCACCACCATTAGTGTATCCAGTTCCCGTTCGTAATACCCCAGCACCTCCAGCTGGTATTTCAGCGCCACGGAGTAGTCGCCCTTTTTAGAGGCCAGCTCACCCAGGTTACCTTTCACTTTTGCCACGAGCTCCTGGTTGTTCAGCGTTTTGGCTGTAGCCATTGCTATGTTATAATACTTCAGTGCGCTGTCGTATTGGCCCTGCAGCATGTAGTAGGCACCTATCACATTAGCCATATTCACCCGGGGCACTACAGTCAATGTCGCCACTTCGCCATAGCCCATATACCCATAGCGCAGCATTGCGGGCGTGCCGTAGCTTAGCTTTGCCAGCTCATAAGCAATATCTGCTTTCTGCTCTTTGCCGGTAGCGCCTGCAAAGGCGGCTTCAAGGCTGTCGGCCTTTTTTCCGTAGCCCGTTATAGCTGTGGCCATGCATCCCAGCCATATCAAGATGTGTCTAATTCGCTTTTTCCTCACGGGTTTTAACCTGGATATTATTGTTATAGTTACGAGTCACATCGCCACCGGGCCGCATCGGCTTAAAAATAGGTATTTATACCTACATAATACGCTATCTATCCCTATAGGCTGCCGCCTGCGCCCGCAGCACCTTTGTGCTAACAAAAACAAACAACGGTTATGAAAAAAACGATACTAGTTTGCGCAGCGGCCCTGGCCCTGCTCGCCTCCTGCAAAAAGAGCAGCACCTCAGGTCCATCTTCGACCATTCCTGCCAGCGGTTGGAAGCTGGGGTCCACTTCGTACACTACCGCGTACGCAGGCCGCACCGGCGCCAATTCGCTCAGCGCCATGGATGCCATACCATCGGGCAGCAGCCCCAATACCAATACCATGAATGCATTTTTCGCAACGCTGCCTACAACCGGGGGCACCTATCGCATAGTGGCCTGGCCGGCCACCACGCCACTCACTGCAGGCCAGGTTGGCCTCACCACCGGCCTCTATGCCACCTCCACTACCTACCGCAGCACCGGCACCGATGCTGTAGATGCCACCGTAACGGTAACAGGCGGCAAGATAAAAATAGAAGTGCCCGAGGTATGGGTGAAGACCACCACCGGCACTGACAGTGCAAAGCTTACAGGCACCATTACCGAACAATAAAAAGCTCCGTTTTACACTAAAATCTACATACGATGAAATTCATAAAGCTAATTTGCCTGCTGGCGCTAATGCCCTTTGCTGCCTTTGCAGGTCCCAACGAAGACTTGCTGGCCGCAGCCCAAAAGGGAGACTTTGACAAAGTAAAGGCAGCAGTAGAAGCCGGCGCCGATGTGAATGCAAAAGGCACTGCCGACAATACCGCCCTGCACTTTGCCGCATACTACGGCTATAACGATATTGCGCTATATCTTATAGAGCATAAAGCCAATGTAAATGCGGATAACTCGATACAGCAACGCGCGCTGGCACAGGCCGGCACCAAAGCCAAGGAACCGGTAGCTAAGGCACTGCTCGCCGCCGGTGCCGATGTGAATGCGGTAGATAAGCTGGGCAATACTGCACTGGCCACCATTATAGTAAATGGCCATGTAGATGTGGTAAAAATGCTGCTGGCTGCAGGCGCAAAGCCCGATGTGGAAGACAAGCTGGGACAAACACCCCTGATGAAGCTGACACTGGCAGCAGAGCCGGCGAAGCGGGTAGAGCAGATGAAAGCCTACGAAGCTTATGGCGGCCTTAAGGACCAGCGCGCTGAATACTATTCCAGTACTGGTGAGCTCAGCAAGGCGCTGCTCGATGCGGGTGCCAACCCAAACCGCAACAATAAAGCAGGAGAGACCATATTGATGAAAGCCGCACAAAACGGTAAAAATGAGATGGTAAAGAATCTCATAGCTGCAAAGGCTGATGTGAACGCCCTGTCTAAAACCGGCCAGTCGGCCCTGGTGTATGCGTGCGACAGCCCCATAGCTGCCGAGGCAGGCAAGTACCTGCTCGAGGCCGGTGCTGACCCTAATATAAAGTTCTCGCGCATCTTCTCTTTCTACTTTACCAGCAAAGACGGCAGGCTCGATGCCGAGTACCGCAACGTTACACCCCTAATGGTAGCAGCCCGCTCTGGCAACAATGAAATGGTAAAGGCACTGGCCGCCGCAAAAGCCGATATGAATGCCGTCGGCACATCGGGCGGCACAAAGATCTCCGGCTACACCGATTTCAACGCAGCCTTCGTTGCTGACCAATATTTACATGATGATACCTACGCCCTTCTGGTAAGCCTCGGCACCGGTGACCTAAACAAACGGAGTAAAAGATAAACCCTAAATTACTAATGAAGACCTGCGCCGCAGTCCGATGGGCTGTGGCGTTTTTTTATCGGGTACAGGTTGCATAACCGGCTAAAAGCTTACCACCATTCGATAACAGTAAGATTGAGGTGAAAGGCGATGATAAAATGACCGAACACCAGCAGCGCGCCTACGTTTAAAAATATTTTTCTTAATATCACACTTCCCGTTTGACATAATTCACACTGGTCTCGAATTTTTAAAAGACCAGTGCCAGGCGTTTTTGTAACGCCCGTAACCACATAATACCAGCCGCCAATCAGCTTAATCTCGTATCATGGTTAAGACACTTTCACCTCGAGCTGGGTAATTTTTCGGGTATACAGCATCAAACGATCGAAGATTTAACCAACCGGTTATATAAAATAGCTGTCTTACCTTAATATTAGGTAAATCTTAAAATTACACTTTATGAAAATTTTTGTACTCTCCTTCCTGTTATTATCAACAGCGCCTGCATGGTCGCAGAATATTGTTCCCAATCCGGATTTTGCGCTTCATGATGCGTGTCCTACTAATTGGGACCAACTTAGCAAATGTAAATATTGGTTTAATCCTACTCACGCAACCCCTGACTATTACAATGCCTGCCACGACTCCTTACCAGGATCACCTCACATTGTAGGTATGCCGGCAAATACCCTTGGCGACCAGGCATCAGTCACAAATGCTTATACCGGTATTATTACTTACAGCTCCATCGACACGGAGTGGCGGGAATATATTGCAGCAAATATTCCTGCGCTGATACCCGGGCGCAGTTATAAAGTAAGTTTAAAAGTATCATTGGCCGACAAATCAAAATTTGCGACGAATGCACCATCTGTGGGGTTTTATATCGTCCCGCCATCCGTGCCAACCGGTTTTGCATCCGATTTATCGTTGACACCGCAAATAGGCTATGATACTGGGGATATTACAGATAAAACAAACTGGACAACACTGGTTGATACTTTCGTTGCGGATTCAGCGTATTCATTGCTGGTCATTGGTAATTTTGAACCTGACGGGTTGACCCATATGACATCGTTTAGTACACCTTTCCTCACTCCTTATGCTTACTATTATATTGATTCTGTATCTGTAGAGCGAATAGGCACAGTGGGTACACCAAACATCAAAAAACAGGTCAAGGCAACATTATATCCCAATCCTTTTACCGACAATGCTATTCTGGATATTGAAAATTTTTCGGGCAGCAACAGCACTTTAAGTATCTACAGTGCACAGGGGGCATTGGTCAGGAAGATCGAAAATATTGATTCACCACAAATAACCATCTTGCGCGATGGCCTTACGCGGGGTTTTTATTATTATCAGCTAAAGACACAGGATAATAGTGTTGTTTTTGGCAGAATGGCTATCCAGTAAGCAAAGCCCCAACACTCCTTCTCAAATATTTCGGGGAGCACATTATGCGGCCTTTGTAACGCACATCACCATGTTCGCCGTAGGTTTTACCTACGGCGGGCCGGCCGGTTTCCGAACCGGCGAATAAACACACGTTGAGCGAGATATACTTAAGCCGGAGCGGAAGTCTGTTTTCGGCAGTAATCCTTATCTTTGCACATAATGTGATCCCATAATTTCTTCCGGATAAAATAAACACGGCCTCATTCAGAGCGTGCTGTACTATTCACTATTCTTAATGGAAAGAAATTATGCTTATGCTGCAGGGCATCACTTATGCCCACCCTGGCAGGGATCTGCTGTTCAACGGTATCGATCTCGCAATAAATAAACACGAAAAGATAGCTCTTACGGGCAATAACGGCTCCGGTAAGTCAACGCTGCTGCGGCTGATGGCAGGCTTGCTGCTACCTGCGGCCGGGCGTATACATGCCGATGTGGCGCCTTACCATGTTCCGCAACACTTCGGGCAGTACAATGAGCTCACTGTGTCGCAGGCGCTGGGTGTAGATGAAAAGCTGCGTGCGCTCCATGCTATCCTTGCCGGTGATGTCACTGCTGATAACCTGGCCCTGCTCGGCGACGACTGGGGTATTGAGGAGCGGTGCGCCGAAGCGCTACTGCACTGGCAGCTGGGCGCGGTGGCGCTTACGCAAAGCATGGGCAGCCTCAGCGGCGGACAAAAAACAAGGGTATTTCTCGCAGGTATTGCTATAAATAGCCCCAGCCTTGTGCTGCTCGATGAGCCAAGTAATCACCTTGATTCCAAAGGCCGGCGGCTGCTCTACCACTATATTGCCACTACAACCGCTACGCTGGTAGCGGTTAGCCACGATCGCTCATTGCTGAATATGCTGCAAACCGTGTGCGAGCTGAGCGGTAAAGGCATCACTGTATATGGTGGCAACTATCAGTTTTACATGGAGCAGAAAGCTATAGAGCAGGGTGCCCTGGGCCGGGAGCTGAAGAGCACCGAAAAAGCGCTGCGAAAGGCACGCGAAACTAGTCGTGAAGCAATGGAGCGGCAGCAAAAGCTGGATGCCCGCGGCAAAAAAAAGCAGGAAAAGGCCGGGGTCCCTACCATAGCCATGAACACGCTGCGCGACAATGCGGAGAAAAGCACCGCGCGGATGAAGGGGGTGCACGCAGAAAAAGTAGACGGTATAGCGACAGAGCTGGGCGAGCTGCGCAAAGCGCTCCCGGCTATAGATAAGATGAAGCTGGCGCTTGACAGCTCAGCCTTGCACACAGGTAAAATATTGGTGACAGCGGCCGGTATCAATTATAGTTACGGTGAGCAACCATTGTGGGCACAGCCGCTGAGCTTACAGGTGGTCAGCGGCGAGCGCATTGCCATTAAGGGGGCCAACGGCTCAGGCAAAACTACCCTAATAGAGATGATCCTTGGCCGGCTGCAGCCAACTTCCGGCACCATTAGCCGGGCCGCCGCCGATATCATCTATATCGACCAGGATTACTCACTCATCGACAACGCCCTCACGGTATACCAGCAGGCCGCGCGCTTCAATAATGGCGGGCTACAGGAACATGAGATCAATATACGCCTCACCCGCTTCCTGTTCTCACAACAGTGGTGGCACAAGCCCTGCAGTGTGCTCAGCGGCGGCGAAAAAATGCGACTAATGCTTTGCTGCCTCACCATCGGCAGCCAGGCACCCGACATCATCATACTCGATGAGCCGACCAACAACCTCGACCTGCAAAATATAGAGATACTAACAGCTGCTATAAACAACTACACAGGTACACTCATCGTTATATCCCACGATGAGTATTTTTTGAAGGAGGTGAATGTGAAGCGGGAGATATTGCTGGAGTAAAATACTTTAACCGATCAGGCAGTTAAGGCCACAGAAAAGACTACCAATTGAAAATATCCGCAGCCACCGGAGTAAGTAATGCTTAAATCAGGAGCGATCAGGCAGCAAGCCTGGGTTGGCTCAGCTCAGCAAGATGCTAACGCCAATCCAAAAACCCGCCCAAAATCCTAAAAATCTTAGTCTAAACTATCTACGCAACCGCTCTTACCGCCAGCACATGATTTATCCGGGTGTTGAGTTCTCTCGGCTTTGCCGGCTTGGCAATGTAGTCGTCTGCGCCAAATGCAAATGCCTGCATTATCGTATCCTCATCACTTATCGAGGTTACCAGGATAATTCCTGTACGGTTCTTAGCCGGGTTGCTGCGCAGCTTTTTTACTACTTCCAGCCCAGTCACATGCGGCATCATTAAGTCCGTTATTACCAGGTCGTAGCTGTCATCTTCAAGGTGCTCCAGCGCCTCCTTTCCGTCTACCGCGCATACCACCGTATGCCCGGCGCGTACCAGCATCGCATTCATCGCCTTGAGTATCATTGTGTCGTCTTCTGCTATCAGTACGTTTGCCATAATTTTTCAATTCAAGAGGTAGTGCAATTTACCTATATGTGCATTGCTACACCAATTACTGGGGTGATTAGGCCATATCTTGTTGTCAATTTGATGCGTGAAGCATTGGTTAACATGGCCTTAACTGCAATGCGGAGTTGAGGTGTGTTTTAGCTGATTATGAGGTTGAATAAAATGCAGGTGCCGCATACATATAACTCTGCGATAGTCAATGATTTGCACTATAAAAAAGAAACATCATAAACCGCATGCTGTTAATGGTGTTACAGAAAACGCCTGCTCATAAAAGCATAGTTTGCATATTCCACATTTCGTAGCGAACTTGCAGGGTAACATCCGGGCTTTGCAGCGAGTGCTGCGGGTATTGCTGGCACCACATTGCAGGTTCACATTAAACCAGGTGCGCAGAAAGTGCGCAAAAAGTGTGCAATGCCAAGGCGATGTTTTTGTCGTAACAGTATGAATACCACTAGCTTTCTGAGAAAGTGGCTGCACTAAAAATTTCATTGCTCACTCTGCGCAATGCATAGCTGGAGCGATAGCCGGTAGCACGGCTACAGCGGTTATTGTATTATCCTATAGGTATTTCCGTTTAACGGTACAATCTTATTACACGCCTTTTAAATCAACAAGTAGTTCATCCTTAAAACTTTCGATACCTGAATGGATAAGTTACCAATCACAGTTCGCCGCTCTATAGAATTGCTGGGCCTCATTGCCGTAGGCTTTATTCTCTCTGCAGGCAAAGATGTTATTATGCCTATCCTTATGGCTGCATTCATGTCCATGCTGCTGCTGCCCGTATATCGCTGGCTGCGCAAGAAGCGCGTACCGGAGTTTTTGGCTATCCTCCTCTCATTACTGCTGTTAGTGGTGGTGGTAGGCAGCGTAGGTATTTTTCTTAGTTTCCAGGTAGCAAGCCTCTTGCAGGATATCCCCGCAATGCAGAAAAACCTGAACATCCATTGGAACACCATCAGCCACTGGATCGCCGACCGCTGGAATATCCCGATCCGCAAACAGCTGACCATAATTAATAAGCAGGTTAGCGGCTTGGGCACTAATATGGCGGGCACATTACAGGGCGCAGCACTCTCGCTTACCAACATATTTGTCTTCATAGGCCTGGTACCTATCTACATCTTTATGCTGCTCTTCTATAAGCAGCAGATACGCAAGTTCATCATGCTGTGGTTTCATAAGGAAACTCATGAGCAGGTAACAGAAGCATTCAACGAAACGCAGGTAATGGTAAAGTACTATCTCGTAAGCCTGCTGATTCAGATCACCTACCTCACCATACTTTTGGGCGGCATCCTGTTGCTATTTGGTATTAAGCATGCGTTGCTTATAGGGGTCGCATTTGGCATACTCAACCTTATACCATACATAGGCGCGCTCGTAGGCAACCTGCTTGGCGTGCTGCTTACACTTACCTCATCGTCACAGTTGTGGCAGATATGGCTGGTGCTTGGCGTTATTGCCTTTGTGCAGTTTCTCGACAACAATATTCTCATGCCCCGGATAGTGGGCTCAAAGGTTAAGATCAATTCGCTGGCCAGCATTGTAGGCATCGTTATAGGGGGCGCCCTTGCAGGGATATCCGGTATGTTCCTGTCAATCCCGGTAATGGCCGTGCTCAAGATCGTTTTCGACAAGTCGCCTACACTTTGCCAGTGGGGCGTGCTGCTCGCAGAGCCCGACACAAGTAAGAAGAAAGACAAGGGTCCGATGGCGGAGCTGAAGCAAGATCTTGTGAATAAGAGAAATGATGAAGTAAAGGATGAAAATGAAAAAAGGGGTGATAAATAGCAGGCCACAGTATTTTGTCGCAATATGCCCGCATATTGGCGTTTGCGCACCTTATATGGATGTCTTTGGGGTGTTAGCTTTACATTAATAATTCATTCACTCAATCATCATTTATGGCAAACATCACGCAGCGCATAACAAATTGTCTTTGGTTCAATTCTGTAGCTGAAGATGCAGTAAGGCACTACACTGCTATCTTTAAAAATTCTTCCATAGGCGCGGTATCGCACTATACAAAGGCTGGCTTCGAGCATCACGGTAAGGGTGAAGGCACAGTGCTTACTATTAGCTTTACACTCGATGGACAGCAATTCCTTGCCCTCAATGCCGGGCCCGAGTTCCGGTTCAACGAGGCTATGTCGCTAATGGTGGGCTGCGATACCCAGGAAGAGATAGATTATTATTGGAGTAAGCTCACTGAGGGTGGGGAAGAGGGTCCGTGCGGCTGGTGCAAAGACAAGTTCGGAGTTTCATGGCAGGTATATCCCGTTGTCCTCAGCGACATGATGGTAGACTCCGATAAGAACAAGGTGGAGCGTGTAACCGCTGCTTATATGCAGATGAAAAAGTTCGACATTCAGAAGCTGAAGGAAGCGTTTAACGGTTAAGGGAAGATGAACTATTTCTTAGCCCGCCCCGGAAGTTTTATTTTGGTTCTGATATATCCCCGCAGGTAAAGGATGGTTTCCTGTACTTCATCATCCGGTGAAGTTTCTATTTCAGCAAACACAAAGTCTGCATACCCCATTACTACATCGCCGGGCAAGTATTTACGTCTGTTTAGGGTTAGGAGCGCCTTATCTACCCTGTATGTGCGTTTTCTACCGGGCGTTGCGCTAGGGTACGCTATGTGCGGCTCAAAGCACACGCTGTCCTCCACCATGTAAGCCGAAAAACTGCTGGCGTAGGCCGGTAGCCCATCAGCAAAGTTCAGTACCAGGGTGTCGCTGCGCATCACCGCATTGCAATAGCGCAGTGCGTAGCCACCTTGCACATTTGTTTGCATAGCCGCTGTGAAGTATTGGTGAACAGTGTCTGCAGGCAGTACCTTATCTGATATGCCCGATGAGAACATGCCATCTTCGTCTGTGGATAGGTACCAGTTGTATGCCCACTGTTTTTGAAAAGTAAACGTATCTCGCATAGCAGCATCAACAGTAAGCCGGGAGGTAAAGACGCGCTGAGCTTTTCCTATAAATGAACATAGCACTATTAATACCGAAAGCGACGTTACCTTAAAATGCATACGGGTAAATATACTAAACTTATCCGCCCCATGCTTATACTCAATATGGGTTTGTCATATACTCACTGTGGAGGAGTGGTTGGCGTGGGCCAAGGAAAATGATATTATTTTGATTGCATTATCCCACATTGGCATGTCTAAAACATTGACTGAGATAAAGTTTAAGATGAAGTTATTGGTAAATTTATAATTGCCCTTAGCCGGCCCGCAAGCGTTTGCATTAGGAATAGTTTTTTGGCGCTATGGGGCAAAACAGATATCATGAATCGTTGCATTCTTTTAGTGCTGTCCATTTGGCTTTTCAGCTGCACATCCACGAAAGTCATCAGCTCATGGACCAAGCCGGGAACTTCGGCTGATCAGTTCAGGAACATAATTGTGCTGGCAGTAGTGGGCGATGAAAACAGGGCGTTGCAGCAGCAGATGGAGCTGCAAGTGGCAAACGAGTTAAAGACCCTTGGTTACAATGCCACTTCATTCTTTCAGCAAAATGGCCCGAAAGCCCTTGATCAGGGAGATGAGCAGGCGGCGCTAGGCCAGATCAGCAAGGGTGGTGCAGACGCTATTCTCACCATCGTCTTGCTCGATACGGCAAAGGAGCATCAATATGTACCGGGACGGGTAAACTACTATCCTGTCACATATTACCACCGCTTCTGGGGCTATTATGGCACCATGTACAATCGCTTGTATACACCAGGCTATTTCACCACTAACACCCGGTACTTCTGGGAAACGAACCTGTACCACGCAAACGGCCAGGAGTTGGTGTATTCCGTACGTACCCATTCCTTCGATGCTTCTTCAGTTTCCGATCTGGCTGAAGACTACGGGCGGATAATCGTAAAGGATATGGTGAAGAGCGGGGTTATTTCGCGGCGGAGGTAGCAAAGGGAAACTTGAGCGATTGTATTATTACTTTCACCTTTCTCTTACTTTGGCGCAGGGTATTTTTAAGGTTGGCCAATAATGCCTAAATTGCGACCTCAATGAAGAGTTTAGAACCGATAACTGACCCGGTCAGTGCAAAGGAGCCAGCAGGCAGGTTAGATGAGTTTTTTGTTTCATTGCTCCGCGATAAGAGAGATCTGCCGTTTGTGCACCTGACCTTAAAGATCACTTTTACCCTTATACCGCTGGCAGCCTTGCTGTTTGTGCCCGGCATCCCGGGTTGGCTTTGGTGGGTAGCTGCGCTGCTCTACCAGTATTTAAACAATGTTGCGTTCAAGGGCCCTTACGGACTTATGATGCATTGCACCAGCCACAGGCCTTGGTTTAAGCAGGAGTATGGTTTTATGAATTACTACCTCCCGTGGGTCATCGGGCCTCTATTCGGGCAGACGCCTGAAACATACTACACACACCATGTAGGTATGCACCACCCGGAGAACAACATGCCTGAAGACGAAAGCTCTACAATGAAGTACCAGCGCGACTCTCTTAAAGGCTTTGCGCATTACCTTGGTAACTTCCTGTTCATGGGCATATATCACTTGTGCAGCTATTTTGTGCGCAAGCGCCGTAAGCAGTTGCTATACCGTTCTGTGCGGGGCGAGCTACTGTTTATCGCTATGTGTGTGGCCCTTTGCTTTATCAATGGGCCAGCTACATTCGTAGTGTTTATATTGCCGTTCCTCACATTCCGGGTTATTGCCATGACGGGCAACTGGGCTCAGCATGCCTTCATAGACCCATCAGACCCGGAGAATGCATATAAGAACAGCGTTACCTGCATCAATACCAAGTACAACGTAAAATGCTGGAACGATGGCTACCATATTAGTCACCACCTAAAACCTACTATGCACTGGACCGAGCACCCTGAATACTTCAGAGCTACGCTGCAGGAATATATTGACAATGATGCTATCGTATTTGAGCACATTCACTTTCTGCATGTATTCATCTATCTCATGCGCGATCGCTATGACCTGCTGGCCAGGCATTTTGTCAACCTCGGAGATCGGTATAAGTCCGATGAGGAGATAATCACCTTACTGCGTAGCCGGACAGGCAAAATAGATGTAACACCATATTTGCAGCCAACGGCCATATAGGGTAGGGTAGTTGTTGCTTACTTGCCCATGGCTAGCCGCTCTTTATAGCGGAACACAACTTTCATCCCTTTGTTTATATGGGTGGGCGTTACTACTATCTCACAACCGGGGCCGTTGGTAAAGCAATACTCATATTCATCGCACTGCGCATCCGATAGCGTCGCCCGGTTTTTGGTAAGCACTTTTTTAATGTAAGCCAGCCGTGTGGAGGGTGTTATTTTATCCGCTATCCCGGCCGGAAATGATTTAAAACATTTAGCCGGCATAAGCCCTGCATTCTCTGCAAATTTCTTGGTTACCTTCCACTCGGGAAAAAAAACTGTTCGCTCTTTTACTCGACCGTTTTCGCCGTACGAAAAGGTCTCTATATGCACCACGTCTTTGTTATTATCGTTCAGGCGCACTTCTTTATATTTCACCAGGCGCTTATCGTAGTACGTTTTGGTATAGAATTCAATACGACCATTATAGTAAGCATTCTCTAGTATTATGAAGTCTCCATTTTTTTTATCGGTGGTGAAGTTAAAGGTCTTCTTGAAAACGGTACCAGTCCGTTTGTTTTCCTCAAGGTGGTAGCATTTCCGGTTTTTGTCGTCATACTTCCATTCCTTCAGCATTTGCTGGTTGTCATCTTTGTACTCCTCAGTGCGCAGAATTTGCTTCTTTGCGTTAAGCAGGTTTACCGTTTTGTAAACTGATCTTTCTTTTACCGGCTGGCAAAGTGTCATTGTGACCAGGCTGTCTGAGGTGGCATATACCTTGCTGCTATCGGTAAGGCTTAGCTTTACGGTGTCGTTGAAGTTGCAGTTGTAGGCATATTCGTGTATTATAATGCCTGTCTGGTAGGTGTGCCACCCGGCTTTAAAGGTATTGCCCTGGCCGTGTGCAACACCAACAAACAAAAGTAATAGACTGGCTGTGTAGATGATCCTTAGCATGAAGCTATAAAAGTCTGAGCATACAAAGTAAGTAAGGTGACCGGCATAGGCAATTTTATTTAGTAACAGCATGTGAATTACATGAATGCAGGGCAAAAAAAAAGCAGCCCCGATGACAGGGCTGCTTTACGATAAAAAGTTATTTTAGTATTCTATCTCGATATTCCTGTCAGTATGCAAAATGTAGAAACGGAAGCCGATTGACATGACCGTATACACGTCGTTCTTTTTGTTCGCCTTGAATGGCAGTTTGTAACCGTCTACATAATCCGACAAAGTATTTGTATACTGGAAATTAGCATAGAACATGGCGCCTTTAAATTTCCAAAGCTTTGGAATATGAAGGTTGTAGCCTACGTTTATCGGGATAAAAAGAGCAGTACTGTTTGTTAGGATCGGAGGATTTGATGAGCTGGTAATGCCCGGCAATACCTCTACATTCACGTCCGCTATGCGTTTTACATCGTTATTAATGATGCCGATACCGGTACCAACATACGCACCGCTCAATAGATACAACAACGGATTTTCATCATAACTCTTGTCAAACAGGGAGAAAAGAGCGCCCATCTCCATAGTAACATTCTGCTGAACAGAGGTAAAATGGTTGAAGCTCCTCATATGCGTATAAGGGTCCCTGCTTGAGAGGTCGCCTATACTTACCTGCCATCCAAGGATGAAGTAGGCTTTAAGGTTTTTATTGAAGTCGGCAATATAAACAGGCTGCGGATTAGAGTAGGGTAGGTCTCCATACATTTTGCTGGATCCCAGTCCTACGCCTAAGCTGTAGTCATTAGAATTGTATGCGCTGAAGTCAGAGGTGCTTAGGGAGCTATTATTCCGCTCCTTCATGCTGATATCAGTTCTGACCTGCGCAATAGATTGTATGCAGGCAGTGAAGCATACTGAAAAGAGAATAATTAGTTTAGCTTTCATAAGTAGGACTTTTTAAATTACAGCACAATTAGAATTAATACCTCCACAAGTTCTTTTTATAGTTATTCAACTCCCTCTCAATACGGTCTGATTCCAATTTCTGCTTGCGCTCATCGCTAGGATATTTGTCTTTGATCCTCAGGTCTGCAGGGTTAGACTCTTTTACGATCCTGGTCCTGAAGTTACGCTGGATGAACAGGTCGTCATAGCTGATATTGTAGATATCACGTTGTGGGTCTATAACTTCTCTGGCAGCAAACAGGTTGCGGCACTGAGGGAAATATAACCAGAACGGGTGCTGCTCGCCCAGCATTTCGCCAGTTGTTGATTTCAGCTTCCTTACAGGAGCCAGGCCAATGATCTGCGTGATCACCCTGCCGCGCGTCTTGTCGAAATAGATATCTTCTTTGATCTCGAACTTAGTTACTGAGTCAGCGTTAAAGTCATTGAATACAGTCTTTGAGCCGATCTGCTCACCAGATATCGAGTCGAAGATAGGAACGATAGCACTATCAGTGAAGATCTTCATCACCTTTTTGTATGTCAGCTGCGACTTAAAGCCCTCATCAGCATAAGGAACCAGCTTGCCATACTTTATAGCATCCATGATCAGCTGCATCAAGGTCTCGCCCGGCACCGCAAACAATTTGTTTACCGAGTCAGTGAGGTCTATTTCGCGCCACAGGCGTTTGTAGAACTTGACGTTGTTCTTGTTCTCTTTAGGAAAAGCAAATGGCTTCGCACCACGGAGGGTTGTTTGCTTGTAAAAGCCATCAACCGGGCGAGATGTATCCAACGCAAAATCGTTGATGAAGCCAGTATCAGCGACCAATGCGCTCATAGCAGGATTCTCCGGATCTTCTGCTGTCATGTTAGGCACCCCGGGATCAGATGCGGCAGTTGCTTTTGCAATGCTATCCGCTATACGGGCCGCTTCTTCAGGAGACTGCTTGGCGGTCTTGGTGGTTTTTTTCTTTGTCTTTTTCTTTGTCGTCTGCGCGTCAAGCGTAGTGCAAACTCCTATTGATAAAAAGGCAAATAAAGCGATTGCTATGTTCTTTTTCATAAAGATAAATTGTTACTAATTCAATACTTATTAATCAACTGTGAACATTATTGGATCAAGCTGCCTTTTCATTCCATCAGGCCCAGTGGCAAACACGTTATCAAATACTACGCGTGAACCCGGAACAATACCATTCATTGCAGACTGCATCGCAGGAGTGAATGCATTGTTATTCGACTCAAAAACCTGTGGTTCGCTGCGAGGCTTCATTATATACAGTGTGAAGTGCGAAACGCTGAAGGGAGCATCGAAATCGAAGTCCTTGAGCACAGCAAATATCCTGTTTTGTGCCTTCATAGCGCCGGTACCCATTCTGCCGCCGCTCTTACCACCATACTCAATACGTGGAGGTGGTATGCGCTTAATGCGGAATTCGGTAGTGCCCAATACTGAGCTTTTGCCATTGCCAAAGTCACCCGATACACTTACTATAGCCTTTGCACCAGGTGTAGATACCTTAACGTTATAGTGGCCTGCAGCACCGCTGATAGAACCGCTTGATATGCTAACGCGGATCTTCTCTTTAGCAATACCAGGTGCAGATACTGATACAGGGTTGTCTACACCGATGTAGAATACATTCATTTTATCAGGAGAAACAACTGCTGATGGCTTTGCCACTGTGTAGGTCTGCTCCTTCGTTTTATACTCTTTCATCGTGCCATCCGACTGCTTCACGCGAACCGTACCAGCCCACTTGAATTCACCTTCGCGGCTACCGGTTACAGTGTAAAGGCCTTTACCTTCCTGCACTCTAAGCACCTGTCCGCCTACGGCTACTTCAGGTTGCGTCTTAGAGTCAGATGCTGTAAGGAATACTTCTGCCTGGTAAGTCTGGCCTACGAGTATATAAGATGTAGGTGCTACTGCAACCGCATCGAAACGGTCGAGGTTAATTACAGCCTTATCTACTTCACCAAGTATCTTCTTTACCACATCTGCTTCTGTATTCTTAAGGTCAGCCTGTATTTTTGTAAGTGCCGTAAGTGCAGCTGTCAGCGGAATGCCATCACCAAAATTGTCTTGCTCCCAGGTTGTTTTAATAACACTCTTAGTTTTAGGATCTTCAGCATTAAGTGCAAGCTTCAAACCTTCCCTCTCTTTTGTGCTCAGCTCGTTCAGTATTTTATTGCGGGTATCGTTGATGCGTGTTTTCAACTCAACTGCGCGTGGAATACCATTTTCGCCACGTGCTTTGCGGAGCATGTAACGGGGAGAAAGGTCAACGTCAGCGCGCGCCTTAACATCTTGGCTGGCTTCATCCATGCCGCCACCTTCTTTTATGAGAACGGTTTTGATGTTCTCAATATAAGCATCGAGCTCTTTCGCGTATGATTTTACTTTTACTGCCCTGTTATATATTGGCCTTGCACGATCTGGTTCGTTTTTCAGTTTAGTAGCTTCAAACGTGCTGAAAGTGTTATCAACTGTGCTTCTTACGTTATTTGTTGATGTTTCGAGGCTTAATCTTAAATTTCTAAAGGCGTCAAGAACGTGATCGGTAACCGTGGTAGCTGCAAGGCCGAGCAGCACCAGGTATAGTATACCCATCATCTTTTGCCGGGGCGTTTCTTTTAAAGATGCCATGTTTAAATATTTTTAGTTTCGGAATTAGTCGTATACAATTATTATTTTTCAATACTGTTTACTGCTTATAATAGAGCAAGGAAAATTAGTTTTTCCTGAATGCTTCAACCTGGGCCGCATAGATCTTGCTAAGCTCAGTGAGGCTCTTGTTATAAGCTTTAATTCCGACTGCAACGCCTTCAACTTCTTTCATCATTGTCTGAGTAGAAGCAGTCATTTGGTTCAGCGTAACAAGGGTCTTGTTAAACTGGTCAAAGCTTGCATTCATGTCAGTCATATTTTTTGCGAAAGATTTCAAACCTTGTCCTGCAACTTCAAAATCCTTCATAACTGCCTGCGAGTTAGCAGCCATCTGGCTTACAGCCTGGAGGGATTTACCAAACTGATCGAAAGTAGAAGTCATACCGCCTACATTGTCACGGAATTTCTTCACGTCTGTAGTTGCAGTTTCTACTTCTTTCATGAAGTTTTGCGTAGTAGCTGCCGATCCTGCCACTGCATTCACCGCTTCTACTGTTTTATTGAATTGCTGAAAGCCCATTGTGAGGCGCTCAATAACTTTTGGGGTAATGGAAGTTGCTAAAAGGTCATCAAGTCCGGAACCTTTCCTGTCTTCGGCGGTTGCGCTATCTTCCGCAGGGGCCATAGCGGCGACACCGAGTATAAAGAATAGTAATGCTTCCGTTAACAGGCCGACTGAGATAAACAGCTCGCCGCCGGGCCAGTGAAGAATTTTGAACATCAGGCCGACGATTACGACACTGGCGCCCCAGGAGATGACTGTGTTAAGACCAATTTTTTTCCTACCTTTTTGTTGTTGATTACTGCTCATATTTAGTTGATTTGTTGGGTGATTACAATTTTTTAAATTGTTCGTTTAAATGAATAAAACAGGCTTGTGATTTTATATAATCGCTCAAAAAGGGGTCAAATTATCTTGCTTTCTTTTCTGTAACCGTATTCTTCCTGCGGGTAGAAACAGCCCTGTTAAGGATATCTGGTGCTGACATAACACACCTGAAACCAATAAAGCAGTGTGCAGTATTCTGCAGCTCGAAGTCGCGGCTGAATGGGCTAAGCGCTTTAGCATTGCTAATGAATGAACCACCACGAACTACCTTACGCTTCATAGCATCTGCGTCTGCAGAGTCTGCATCATACAGCAGCACAGGGTTTACATCTGATACGAATGCAAATGTAGAAGGGCTATATGCATCAAGTACCCACTCAGAAACATTACCAACCATATTATATACGCCAAACTCGTTTGGAGCATAAGACATTACAGGCAGTGTAAAGTTAGCGCCGTCTTCTGTGTAGTCACCTTCGCCTTGCTTAAAGTTCACCAGCAGTGTACCGTCTCTGTCGTGTTCTACAGATTTCTTTTCGTTTTTAGCTATAGGTGCTTCATCTTCATTATCCTTTATTTTAGTCTTGGTTTTATTCTTTTTCTTTTTTGTTTTTTCTTTACCTGCACCATCAGCAGGCTCGTCTACTGAAGCAACCGGGATGCTTGCAGCAACGCTATCGGTTGGTGCAGCAGCAACAATAGCAGCGCTATCCGTAGGGGCTACAGTGCCGCCAGCAACTGTGCCGGTAGCAGCACTATCTGTGGAGTTCGCTATAGCTGCATTCTCGATACTGTCTTGCATGGCAAGCATATCTTCTTCTTTCTGAGCTTCGGCTAAAGACTTCATGTCTTTACCAGCTGCATACACCCACTGTGCTTCTGAAGGCAGCGTGTATTGTAAGCGGTAGTATTTGAGGTAGTCAGCAACGTAAGCAAAGTCTGCATTGGTAAGGCTGCGCCAGTAAGCGAATGCACGTGCCTGCTTCCAGGTAACACCTACTACAGGATAATCATCATACGGAGGCTGAGTAAAATAGTTTTCAACTAATATCTCAACTTGTGAATTATTGATGTCTTTGAACCAAATCTGCTCATCAGGATATATATTGATGTTCTCTGTTGCGTACTCGCCAATTTTAACACCCACGTTGGTGCCGGTAGCCTTGAGGTAAGTGAAAGGGAAAACATACAGATCTTTCTTTACTTTGCCTGTTATAGGATCTAGCATTGGGCGGATCTTTGCTTTGATCTCCTCGTCGTCACTTTCAAATATTGCCTTGTGGCTAACTTTTGCCCAGTTTATGCGCCTTTTCTTTAAAGAATCAGTGGGTATTATCACACCCGCCGTTGGCGTAGCAATAGTGCCGGTTGTAATACCTGGGGTTGCTACAACGCCACTTGATATTGAATCTACAGGCTTAACAATGACATTGCCCAAAGAGTCGGTAGTAGTGGTAGTCGCCGGCATATCTGTAGTCGCGGCAACTGCATCTTTGTCTTTCTTCTCTTTATCCTTGTCCTTGTCCGGATATTGGTCCAGGAAATAGATATCATCTTTCAGGTACTGCACCACGGCAATGGAGTCAACGATCCAATCGGTGAACATACGGTACTGCTGGTTGGTAACCTCTGTTTTGTCAATATAGAAAGAGCTGAGGCTCACCTTCTTCTTACTATTTGTATCAGTAGAAGACTGGCTGTACTTAATGGTTACAGAACCACCTGGTATATACACCATTCCCGGAGGCGCAGCAAGTGTCGCATGCTTGTACGGTATTACCGGACGCGTACGGGATTTGTGATAAGCCGGGTTATCTTGGGCAACGCAGTGAACTGACAAAGAAGATGCGGTAACAAACAAGAGGGCTGCAAACAACAAGGAACTCCTTACGTACATATCTATGAATTTTAATTAATGTAATAATATACTTTGCAATTATAAAAATAAGCTCCGGTTTAATAAGTATTTATTTTTATTCAAAAAAAATATATCAAATCGTGCAGTACCGGAAGGATCGTTGAAAAGTCCAATTCTTCCGCAGCTGCATAATTCCTTAGTTATAAAAGCAATACCTTTATAAACGCTAAACTCAGTAACCCGAAAGTAACTAATTGGCGTAAAGATAAATAAGTTCTTGTAAAAGCAAAAAATATTTCAAAAAAATAAGCTAATGTTCATTCAAGCGCTTATTGCATGTGCTTTTCATAGTTTTTTAGTCTGTTGATTTGCCTGATTTTACCCATGGTTGTCAGCAAGGGAAGCACTGTTCTGAAAATGTGTGTGGTGTCTTCCATGTAACCACAAGTTAATCCGTTTCGGGTATGTTCTGTTGCGATCTATGGTCGCGGTAAATCTGTTATTACGTAAGCTTATTAATTGTATTTTGCAATATTTCTGTGCTATTTTTAAGCTCAATGTATTATCACTATCTTGCGCCAACTTTTTTTATCTTCTCAGAATTAGTACTTTATAAAAGCAACGCATGCTTAAAATCGGAGTTTTTGGGGCCGGGCACCTGGGCAAGATACATATAGAACAGTGGCAGAGCGTAGCGGGCGCAAAATTGGTTGGTTTCTTTGACCCCGACGACGAGCAAGCTGCGGCCACAGAGGCAAGATTCGGTATTCCAAGATACCTAGACATTGATCTACTGATAAATGACGTTGATGCGGCTGATATCGTTTCAACTACCACCACACATTACGATATTGCTAAAAGGTGCCTGCTTAGCGGCAAGCATGTATTTATTGAAAAGCCATTGGCACATACCCTGGAAGAGGGCGCAGAGTTGGTGAAGCTGGTAAAAGAATCGAACGTTATATGCCAGATAGGCCATGTAGAACGATATAACCCTGCTTTCCTGGCTCTTGAGGATCAAACACTGCAGCCTATGTTTATAGAAGCACACCGGCTGGCGCAGTTTAACCCGAGGGGTACGGATGTATCGGTGATACTAGACCTGATGATCCACGACATTGATATTGTGCTATGTTTGGTAAAGTCGCCCGTGCGCCGTATTTCGGCCAGTGGTGTGGCAGTACTTAGCGAAACCGCAGATATAGCCAATGCTCGCATTGAGTTTGATAATGGATGTGTTGCCAACCTTACATCAAGCAGAATATCTATGAAACGGATGCGCAAGATGCGGTTGTTTCAGCGGGATGCTTATATCGGCATCGACTTTCTCGAGAAAAAGACCGAGATCATAAGGCTTAATGACTCCGGTGAAACCCAGGGCGCTATGGATATTCCTGTAGAATTGGCGACCGGGGAGAATAAAGTGTTGACGGTGCAAATGCCTGAAGTGCAACCGCTGAATGCAATAAGGGCCGAGCTCGCAGAGTTTGCAGCAGCCATAGTTCACGGCAAGCCGGTGCGTATAAGCGTATATGATGGTTTCCAGGCAATGGATGTAGCGCACCAGATCTTAAAAAAGATGAGTTTGCACAATGAGCTGCACAATGTTTAACAAAAGTTTACGTTATAAGACCGGAAACGGATATCATGAGGCAAAATAATACACGTGTTTACCTGCTTTTATTATTGTGTTGGGGGATGATGGTGCATAGCTGCAATATTATTAATCCAAAGGAGAACATCCCCACGTACTTCCATATCGATTCGTTTCGCACGCAAAACAATTTTTCTCATAAGATCACCGCTGTCTGGGTTTATTATAATAATGGAACAGTAGGTGTTTTTGACCTTCCCGCTACTTTCCCTGTTATGGCTGCAGGCGAGGGCATACTGGGCCTGGCCCCGGGCATAGCTGTAGACGGACAAAACAGCCAGGTGACACCGTACCCGTTTTACACGCTCGACACAACGATGTTTACAGCACAGCCGGGCACCATTATAACCAAAGTGCCGGAAACACGCTATTATTCTCTTGTGAAGCAAACCACGATATCTGACTTTGAAGGGGGTATTACTAACTTTGGCAAATGGTCGGGTAATGCGAACGTAGTACCGGTGAGTGCAGATTCGCTTCGGTTTGATGGGGGCTTTTCGGGAGCGATATACCTTAACGCAGTGGGGGACAGCTCGGTAGACAGCTCGATTACCACATTTTCAATTCCCACAGGTACCACTGCATTCATTGAGATCAATTACAAAAGTACAGTACCTTTCTACCTGGGCCTGCAGGCCAAGGAATTGAGCCTGACTACGCCACCTTACTTCCTTGCCGGGGTTAACCCCAGTGCCGGCTGGCAAAAATTTTACCTGAACGCGCAGGCGTTTGCAACAAGATATCCTGCGAGCACATACCATTTTTATATTAAGGCTGTGCTGGCGCCTGGCCAGACCAGCGGACGGTTATTGATCGATAACATTAAACTGGTAACTTTCTAAAGTTGCGTATGCGCCTGGGGCCCCTGAAACGATTAGCTATAAAGCAATTGATAATGCTCGATTATGTATCGGCGGCATTAGCATGGTTCTGTTTCTGGCTGTACCGGCAACACCTGCTTACGGGCATGTCCTATACAGATACCCTGAGCAGGTTTCACTTCAGGGATGCGGTTAACACACTTTTAATTATTCCGGGCGGGTGGCTGTTTGCCTACCTGTTATCTGGCACATACTTCGACTTGTACCGCAAGTCGCGCCTCAATGAGATAAACCGCACACTGATATCGTGCATGCTGGGCAGTACTATGATCTCGCTCATTGTGTTTGCAAACGACACCGGCAACTACTCGTACTTTATCAATACAATAAGCCGGTTCCTGCTGATACATACCGTATTCACGCTATCCTTCAGGCTATTTATTTTGTATAGGGTGAAGGTGAACCTTATTAAACGCAAGGTTGTGTTCAATACACTGATCATAGGAGGTAACCAGCAGGCTATAAATATCTACAAGCAGGTGCTTGATAACCCTAAAGTATTGGGCAACAAGTTCATCGGGTTTATATACTCTAACAAAGAGGCCAGCAATGGAATGAGCAAATTCCTGAAGCAGCTGGGCCATATATCGGAGCTTGAGGAGATCATTGACAACTACGAGATAGAGGAAGTAATCGTGGCGGTCGATTCATCTGAGCACCATTTGCTGGAGAACATACTTACGCGTCTTTGCTACCGGCCTGTGGTAGTAAAAGTACTGCCGGATTATTACGATATCATATCGGGCTCGGTAAAGACCAGCAACGTGTATGATGCGGTGCTCATACACATACATCCCGACCTTATGCCCGACTGGCAGCGTGTATGTAAACGAACTATAGACATACTCATTTCGGCAATGGCGCTGATGCTGCTTTCGCCATTCCTTCTGTTCACAGCAATTATGGTAAAGCTATCATCGCGCGGGCCGGTGATCTACAAGCAACAGCGTATCGGGTTGTTTGGCCGGCCGTTCAATATTTACAAATTCCGCTCAATGTATATAGAGGCAGAGCATAGCGGGCCTGCGCTCTCGAGCAAGCTGGATCCACGAATAACTACGTGGGGCCGATTTATGCGCAAATGGCGGATCGATGAGGTACCCCAATTCCTCAATATCGTGAAGGGCGATATGTCGCTGGTAGGGCCAAGGCCGGAGCGCAAGCACTACATTGATATTATCAGCGACACCCATTCGCACTACAAATACCTGCACAAAGTGAAGCCGGGTCTTACATCGTGGGGCATGGTACAGTTTGGCTACGCAGAGAACGTGAACGAGATGATAGAGCGGATGAAGTATGACCTGCTCTATATAGAGAACTGCTCGCTGGCACTGGATCTAAAGATCATTCTTTACACCTTTATGGTCATTTTCCAGGGCAGGGGTAAGTAGGGTCTGTTAGTTGTTAGCAAAAGCGACATACTTCTTTACTGCTTTATCAACTACCTGTTGTTTTGTTTTGCTCAATGGGCCGAATGGCAATGCTTCGGCTAAATGTTTTTTCCCTTCTATAGTACGCCGCCAAGTGCCTGCGATCTCACCATCTATTACCAGTGCATGATTGAATACGGCCCCTCCGGTACGATCAAACTTGTGTGAAGGATCCGGTATATATATTGCACTGCGGTCTTTGTAGCTTATGCCATACTCATCATAGTCGGGCATAAGAAAAGTGGCTTGGTGGCTTTTATTGTTTGTAAGAATTGACGGCTGCAGATAGTAGGTGCTGCCGTTTACCTCTTCAGTTATCAATTGCTTTCCGGCCATTGCTACTCCGGCTTTTGCATCTTTCATTGATAGGCCAGACCACCATACAAAGTCGCTTAGTGTGGCAGGGCCGCGGGTGCTGAAGTATAGCAGGGTGAGCTTTGCTAAAGCTTCATCGTGGTTGATCGGTGTTGCATGCGGCGCCTTGTCATCGAGCAGCGCATAGGTAAATTGCTTGCCTCGTCGCGGTCCGCTGCATACCAGGCCTTCAAGCTCTGCATTCATCATGATGCAGGCAAGCGCAGTGCCTGCGGCGCTTATGCGCGACTGGCTGAGCGCATCGGCGATCTCATTGCGGGTGAGGCAATTGTTGCCCCTTAATGTCTTTGCAATAACCTTATTGCAGCGCTTGAACATTGCAGCGTCGAGTCCTTCTTTGCGATAATAATAAGCGTTGAACGCCTGCACGCGTGGCCCACTTAGTGACAGCATCCAGCGTATATCGGCAGGCGCTATGAAGTGCCATGTGGGGCGGAGTATGTGCGTGCGCAGTATATTCCCGTTATTGAACGCCTCCTCGATCATACTATCAGTAGCAGATTGCATACGCAGGCCAATAGCCCATTTTGCAAGCGCATACTCCTGTGCCTGTATGGCACCAAGATGGCATACCAAGTCGACCGGTGTGGTAAAGTCTGCGGTAGCAATCCGCTGGTTTACCAGCCGGTGTGTGCGGATGTCGGCGATGGTCATACTGGCAAGTGATCTATATGGCTTCCACTTTGTAAAGCAATTCTAGCGCCTCACCTACAATAAAGAAACTGCCGGTAACTAATAGGGCGTCAGTTTCTGCAAGTGCATCTTTGGCTGCATTGACAGCGTGGGTAACTGTGGGGTAGGCTTCGCCATGCAAAACTTTCTCTGCGGCTATTGATCTCAACTCGTCTGCCGGTAGCGCGCGCTGTATCTGGGCGTTGCAGAAGTAGTAGGTGGCATCTTTTGGGAAAAGTGAAAGTGCCTCATCTATATCCTTATCGCGTACGAAGCCCAGGACTATATGCTTTGCTGTGGCACCAATTGCATCAAACTGGAGTAACACTTCTTTTAATCCTGCAGGGTTGTGTGCGACATCGCAAATGATGTGCGGATGTTGCTGCATTATATCCCAGCGACCGCGCAGGCCGGTGGTGCTTTTTACGTATGCCAGTGATGTAAGTGTTGCCGCTGCATGGAGCTTAAAGCCTTGGTACGACAGCATCTCAGCAGCAGTAAGCACTGTTTTAATGTTGTGCAGCTGGTAGGCGCCTGTAAGATCTGTGCGGAGATCATACATCTCGCGCTTGGCTTTATTTACTGCTTTGTAGTATTGATATTGTTCATCGTGGCCGGTGCGCACCATATCCCAGAGTGCCTGAGCATAGTGTAGCGTGCTCTGCTTGTGCACGGAATGCTCAAAAAAGATACGCTCAGTTTCAGGCTGTTGTTCGCCTATAATTGTAGGCACACCGCTCTTCATTATGCCGGCTTTTTCTGCGGCTATTTCCTGTAGTGTATTGCCCAAAAGATCTTTGTGATCGTAGCTGATGTTGGTGATGATGGACAATACCGGTGTGATGATATTAGTACTATCGAGGCGGCCGCCGAGGCCTGTTTCTATAATTGCGATATCCACCTTTTGCTCCGCGAAGTAGGCGAATGCCATAGTCACGGTGATCTCGAAAAACGACGGTTGTATCTCTTCAATTACCTGCTTGTGCTGCGCCACAAACGCTACTACCCATTCCTTACTTACAGGCACGCCATCAATGCGGATACGCTCACGGAAGTCGACCAGGTGAGGAGAAGTGTATAGCGCCGTTTTATAACCCGCCTGCTGCAGTACTGCCGCCAGTGCGTGGCTTGTGCTGCCTTTACCATTAGTGCCGGCAATATGTACCGACTTGAATTTGTGCTGCGGATCGCCGAGTGCAGCGCAGAGCTTTATGGTATTGGTAAGGTCGGGTTTAAGGGCTGCGGCGCCAATGCGCGAGAACATAGGGAGGCGTTCATATAAATAGTCGAGGGTATCCCTGTAAAGGTTATCGGGCATAAATTATTGACGTGTTTTAAAGTAAATGGTAACATCGCCCGACTGCTCAGGTTCAGGCCCTTCGCTCTTGCTGAAACGGGCGTTGCTGAGCTTTTCCAGTGCTATCTGGGACAGCTCGCGGCTGGGTGAGCTTGCGACCCGCTTATTTATAATATTGCCGTTCCTGTCTACAGTAACGCGGATAACCACTTTGCCGCCTTCGTGAAATTCCGCTTCAAATTTATCAGGAGATATATTGCGACCCGAGAGTGTGTGGCCTATGCCGCCGGTGCCATTGCCGGGTATGCCTGTATAGTTAGTTGCGCCGGGGGTGCCGCCGGGCACGCCACGGTCGCCGGGGCCTGTGGTGTTACCTTCGCTGGTGCCACGCATATCCTGGTTGGCGCTGTTGCCGCCCGGGCCGCTATGGCCGGGGTAGGTGTAGCGGGGCTGCTGTGGCTGTGCGCGGCCCGTCTCGCTAGTCTGCGCGCGGCCGTTCCTTTTTTCAGGGGTATTCAATGTTGGGGCATCAGCGTCATCAGACCGAACTATATCTTTAGGTATGGCACTTTGGCGGGCAACACTTTTATACACTACCGAGGCCTGGTATTCCGATGGTTTCTTCTTGCTCATAGGCTGGTCTGTGCCGCTGCCATCGGTGCTGCTGCCGAGGTTCACTTCCAGGCCACCATCTGCTGTCACCACCTCTGTCTGCGGTATGGTATACCTGAACAGGAAGAAGAGCAATAGCAGCAGTGCATGTACGCCTATTGTGCATGCGAGCGCTTGCTTATTTACCGTTGGCTGTGGTGTGTGCTGTATCGCTATCATATAGTATAGTACTTTAAAGATAATGAATTCTGGTTCACTATGCTGTTGTGTTCTTCTTCATATACTCCGCAATATCCTGCTCCGCTGTGTCTGTGCTGCTGCTTAGGGTGTCTATTATTTTGTGCCGCTCGTGCTCGCTTTTATCCTGGCTGAGCTTGTTGACGGCTTCCAGCTTTGTTATTGTAATGTCTATAGGAACGATCCCCTTATAGAGTGCAGCTTTATACTCGGGCGATAAGCCGTCCCATTGCTGCTTGTACGCCGGCTCGCTTTGCATAATCATCTGTTCCAGTATGCCTACGCCCTCGTTGGTATCCGTAATAACGCGGCACTTGCCATGGGCATGCACGGCTACATAGTTCCAGGTCGGTACGCTCTGCTCGCGGCTGTAGTGCGAGGGGGAGATGTAGGCGTGTGGCTGGCTGAATATAACCAGCACGTTCTTATCTTCTATCCCTTTCCATTGCAGGTTACCCATTGCGAAGTGCGCGGTAAGGTGTACCTCATCGTTATGAGCGTATACATAAAAAGGTAAGTGGGTAGCAAGCGGTATATCATCGTCTCCGTGAGTTACGACAATAGCAAAGCTATACCGCTTCATAAAAGCGATGATCTCTGCCTGGTCCTTTTGTTCGTATTCCCGGGGTATGTACATGTAGCCTCCTATATAACGTGCTAAGGGTAAAATTATTTCTTATAGACACATTAGTGCGCAAAATCCACATCGAAGTTTTTCATTCTTTCGGCAGGCGGGTTAAAGTAGCCATACTTTACATTGGGGAACTCCTCCTGTATCAACTCCAGCATTTGCTTCACGCCGAGGCACTCGCCGGTGTCTGCAACGCCCATTTTGCCGAGGTACCAATCGGGGTCTATGTTGAAGCTGCGCCACTGTATCATGCTGAGGTCAGTCGTGCTAATGAGTTCGCGCAGGGCTTCATACTCGTCTACGCTGTCCGTCATGCCAGGGAATACGAAGTAGTTGATAGATGCCCAGCCGCCGTACTTCCGCGCCACGCGCAGGCTCTCCACAATATCCTCAAACTGGTAGTTATTAGGACGGTAGTATTTTGTATAGAGATCAGCGCGGGCAGAGTTGAGGCTTACGCGTATACTGTTGAGCCCCGCTTTCATTAGTTCTTCTACGGCCTTTGGCTTGCTGCCATTGGTGTTTATGTTGATGCTGCCTTTTTGTGTATGCTTGCGTATCTCGATGATCGACTCTTTAATGGTCTCCCACATGAGCAGCGGTTCGCCTTCGCAGCCCTGCCCGAAGCTGATAAGCGGGAAGGGTGCAGTCTCGAGGTGGGGCACGGTGAACTCTACTATCTCTGCAGCAGTGGGCTTGAACTGCAGCCTGTCTTGCGGAGAAACTATCGACTCATCCTCAGGCTGGAAAGAGATGCATCCAACGCAGTTGGCATTGCAGGCCGGGGAGGACGGCACCGGGCACTCCCAGCGTCCCAGGAAGTAGTTGCGCGCGGCAGGGCAGTTGTAGGTCAGCGCGCAGTTCTCTGCAAGGTGCTGCACCAGCCTGTTGTGCGGGTAGGCTTTCACCAGGTGCTCAACACCCGATTCTATTTTGCCCTGGTCGTAGCCGCTGCTCTCCTGGCGAATATCGCGCTCTATGCGCATGGCAGGTACATAAAACTTATCATCGTGCCAGCCAGCGGCTATGTAGCAAAACAGCGGCAGGATTGGCGCATCAGGCATCGTTTCATAGGCGGCAAGATAAAAGCCCGTATGTGCGGGCGGGATGAATGCAGCTACGGCCCATCCCTTTTCACACAGGCGCATGTCACCCGTTTTCACGTCGATGCCTATGCCGCGGCGGCCGGGAAGCTCGTAAAGGTTGCCACCATCGGGCAGCTCTATCCAGTCTTCTTCAGGCACGGGTGTGGCATCCCAGCCACTGCGCCCTACCACATAGAGGGTAGTGTCTTCGAAAATGTTGCCGTCGCCGTCTGAATATAATATGTATGGACTCATTTTTAGGAATTAGGAATTTGTAATTGGGAATTTGGATTGGGGTGTGGATTAGAATCTGGAGTGTTCTGTGAGTGGCTAATTCCTAATTCCAAAACCCTAATTCCATTATTTACCAGTCGTCGTTTATCCTGTTCTTTTTGTGTGCTTCAACCTGGGCAAGGCAATATGCCTCCAGTATCTCGTTATCTATTTCTTTGCCGGTTATGGTCCACTGGTAGAGGGTATTGTTGATACAGTCGACCGTGAGGATGCCATACCTCAGCACTACCTGCTCTACTTCTACCCACGGTATAAATCGCTTGCGCGACACTACCGGCAGCTTTACGCCCGAGTCATCTATATGGATAAAAAGGGCAGTGGTAGCAGCCTTCTCCCAATAGATAGCGAAAGCTATGGCCGCACTCAGCACGCCAAAGATCACCATGGGGAATTTCCATTGGTTAACAACAGACAGCGCCAGGATACTTAACGCAGTAACGAGCTCAATGATGCGCACCGGCAAATTTACCTGCTGTGTCAGCCATTTGTTTTTAGCGATGGTAGCCCCCATCAGGAGTATGCCAAAAATCAATAAAGCCAAGCCAAATAGGGCTATGGGTGCATTATATACAAATATTATAGCGCCTGTGCCAAAGAATGTAAGCCCTGAAATGAGATGGAGTGCGGTGACCTGGTGCGGCCTGATCTTCTCATCTGCCACCGGCAAATCATATACCATTGTGCAAAAATACGATTTTTAGGCGTGATGGCTGTACCGGCTGTGGTGGCGAAAGTTAAAATCTCTCATACTGGCTCCGGTGTGACTCACCGCCCTGGCCTCTAACCTTGAAAAAAGGGCTGGTGTAGGTATTGAAGGTAAGGGAGCACTCTACCATTAATAAATGGATGGTGTGTAACCAGAAAATACGCGAATAATTACCCGATAGAAAATAAACACTATCCCAATAAATATGAATAGCGCGTAGAAGGGATCAACCGTTTCATTGCTCCTCCGGTACAAGAGCGCGAAAATAAACACGAAATAAAATAACTCTATAGCGAGCGAAAGCATTAGAAAGGACGAATCGTGAACCAAGTCCCACGAGGAGTTGTGGCCCATATAGGTCGCAATTACATACAGTAGTAGACCCGACAACCAGATCGTTAATGCCCTTTTCTCCAGGTTTTGCATCTTTTATCGTGTGAAGTGGTAGAGAATCAGAAAATTACTGAGTGGACATGATTGTTGTCGCTCCGTGCTGTCCTGAAGAGCAATTGTTATGCCAAATCATTACGGTTCAACGCGCAGGCTCTGCCAGCGGTTCACAAGACGCGAGTTGTTGCGTGGAGCCGCAAAATATTGCGGCTCTACCGGTGCGTGTTACCATCATGGCGTTTTGCATAGGGTGGCGATATGGTCGTATATGAGATGCTTGACAACCTGTGGGCGCAGTCATTGCTGGTAGTTCCAGAGACAGAGTTGGGCGGTGTTGCATAGTGATCATTGACACCGCTGCGCAGAAAACGGAGGGTGCTATAAATGTTTTCGCGAGGTTGCTTCGCCGCCCTTGCGCACATAGCTAATCCGCGGCTCGCAAAGACGCGCGAGTGTTTAATAAATTTTACCCGCAAAACGTTAGTCACCATAAATCCAAACAGCTCGCCATAACTATTCTGCGGCTCGCAAAAACGCGCGAGTTTTTCATGAATTCTACCCACAAAACTTCCTCACCATAAACCCAAGCAGATCCACATCCACCTGCTCTATGGGGTGGGGCGTGTGGGGGAGAATGCCGAGCTGTGCGTTGGGGAGCGCTTTGTATACCACCAGTGTTTCATCGAGGGTTACCATTTTGTCGCGGTCGCCGAGGAGGATGAGGGATGGGGTGGTGATGGTGGTGTAGTCGGCGGTTTGCAGGGGATTGCTGCTACCGAGGGCGAGCATCATTTCTGCGGTCTTGCCCAATACCGTTTTCCAGTCGGCGGGGGCGTGGCGCTGCTGCAGGATGTCTGCAAATGCAGGCAGCTTTTGAGCGATCTTATCCGGATTGAGCATTTGGGTCTCCTTGGCCGCAGTAGCTTCATCCCAATGGTATTTTGTTGCGAGCGTTACCAGCTTAGCAACCTTCTCCGGATGATGCTTTGCAAGATACATACCTACATAGCCACCCATACTGTAGCCAAAGACGGATACGCTTTCGAGTTGCTGCGCCGCCATGTATTCCAGCACATCGTTTGCGAACAGTTCCATGGTAAAGGCAGCATCAGCAGGCTTACCACCATGACCTGAAAAGTCGAGTGTGTGAATGGTGTACTTATCGCTCAATTGTGCGGCGACGGAAGCGAGCTGCGCAGACGCACCAATGGCACCATGTAACAGTAATAGATGTTGCATAGCGCCAAAGATAAACGGATTAACGGTTTCTTAAAAATGGGTTAGCGATTCACTGCAATACATACTCCTTCGCCAATGGCAGATGGCCTGTCGGCAGAACAAAGTACGGCCGCTGTGGCAGCACCTGCATACTCTACTTTAAGCTTGCCTGCCTGGTAGTTTATTCCCGGTACGGGCTTAAGCTTTACTACATATTCGCGTGAGGTATTAGGCGTATAAATGGCTGTACCTTTTACATTACCAATATTAGTCGCACGGCCCAAGGTGTCAACAAAGAGCACATTAATGTCGCCATAAAGCGACATGTTGCCGGAGCGGGTGATATTCAATTTAAGGGCGGGTGTATCGTTGGTAAACTGTAGGGCCAGCGGCGCAATAGCGGCCTGTGCCTGCACCTCACCTACACGCACCATCACAGGCATGGTAATGCCTTTCAGGTCTGCAAGGTCATTATTGGTTATTGCAGTCCGGCCTGCACCCTTTTGCTGCCGCACATAAATGTGTGAACGGTATTCGCCACTTGCCATTCCGGCTGCGGCGGTATATCTTACCTTTACAATCCGGGCCTCACCAGGTGCCAGGTCCACCATTTCAGGATATATGAAAAGCAGCTTACTTGCACAAAGCTGGCCTTGGTCGCACATTGGGACGGCTTCCAGTTTACCCTTCTCATTCATCCTCATTTCTATGAGAGAGAACAGGTAGCGAACCGTGTCGCGACTACTATTAGTAACGGTGAAGTCTTTAAGTGTATTTCCCGATGCATCGAAGACAATGCGGGTGGGGGATAGCGTAGTGCGGGTCTGCGAATGGCCGGGCTTATACACGAGCAGGAAGAATATCATGCTGAGTATAAATGCCACTGTTTTTTGCAACATTGATGCGTTAGAGTTCATATGCCTTGCCGCTCACCGGGTAGATCGCGGACTTTTTTTAATAACGTAGGGCTAGTGCATATTGGCTCTTTCTTTTACCGTGCAGCAACATCGCTGCGACTATTGATATTGAAAGAACTGTGCCACAGTAGGGTACAAAATGCGGTATTTTGAAATGCATAAAGCATTTAACAGCATATTGGTATAACGAAGTGCAAAGGGGAATTAAGCCGTGGTCTTGCCATGTTTGGCATCGGCCCATACGCTTTCTGTTGTCCACACCAGCAGCTCTTTCGGCGGCTCTTGCCGTACCGGGCAATCCGGCATGGCGCAGAGCTTACATTGGTAGGGCATGCAGCCATCTATGTGTATAAACAGCTCTACAGAGTTATTGAATTCTGTAGAGATAAGTGCCTCCAGCTTATGTATTTCCACATCGGCCTCGGCAACCGTAAAATAGTAGGGTAGGGTCATGTGCGCATCCACGTGCATCATACTGCCATATTGTATCACCCGCATGTTGTGCAGGTCTATCCACGGTGGCAGCCGGTTGTCTTGCAGCACTTTTATTACCTGCGTCAGCAGGGGCAGGTCGGTCTCGTCCATAATGCCTGCTATGGAGCGACGGAGCACCTTGTACCCGGTTATGATTATAATGAATGCAAAGCACAGCGCCACGGCTCCATCGAGCCACAGCCAGCGGCCATGCGTGAGCAGCAACAGTAGCAAGCCCACAATAATACCGGCGGTGGAGTAGGCATCGGTCTGCAGGTGCTTGCCGGCTGATATGAGCACAGGGGAGTTGCTTTTGATACCTTGTTTCTCCGCATATTTTCCTGCGGCGAAGTTGATGGCCCCGGCAATAGCGATGATGATAAGGCCGGCATCGAGCCGCTCCAGCTTGTGGGGCACCAGCAATTGCTTTGCTGCCTCGTAGATGATTACCAGCCCTGCGATAATGATCAAGGTGCCCTCGACCGCGGAGGAAAGGAACTCTGCTTTGCCGTGGCCGTAGGGGTGATTATTATCTCTTGGCCGCGCTGCGAGCACAATGCTGTACAGGCCTATGAACCCGGCAATGATATTTACAATGCTCTCCAGCGCGTCAGTTAGTATGGTGACGGAGTGGGTGAGCTGCCACGCAGCTATCTTGCCGAAAAACAAGACAACAGAAAGCAAGGCAATATATCGCTGTACACGGATCGGCATGGGTAACTAAGGTATTGAAAATTATGGGGTGGACCTTATCCCTCTTCCTTATCCCTGAAGCTAAGCTTCACGTAGCTGAACATAAGGATAAGCGACATGACTATACTAATAACAGACATGCCCAGCATCACCTTGCCGAGGTCCTCAAGCTTGCCGGCCTTTATGATCTCTATGCTTTGCAGCAGCATGAAGATGGAGAGGCCCAGTATGAGCAGGCCTATGATAAGATCGGTAAGGCGATGGCGGAAATATGCCTGCGCTGCAAACACAGCAACTATAAGAAATGCCTGGTAATTGAAGCCCGTACTCATAAAGCTGGTAACAAACCAGCCCAGGCCCAGCAGGAAGAAGTAGCCGTAAGCTATATATACCAGTATGTCGTAAAACATTATCTTCCTTTGTGCCATTGCGCTACCAAACTATAAAACAAAAACCATAAAACAATACGAGGCAGTGCAACTACCGCACTCAGCCCACCATTATATCAACAGCGCGTGTAGCCTGCCACTCCTCCATCCGCTCCTTTTCATTAACCGATACAGAAAGTATTATCTTCCACTGGTTATACTTATCGGCCTTCAGCACGTAGTGATAGTCACAGCTATAGATGAGCTTATCGGCGCTGTCGTAATATTGCCAGTTCACCTTGGCATTCATTATCCTGTTGGTCCAGTCGCGCCGGGTCCATATCTCAGGCTGTGCCTTCACAATGCCAAACTGCCTGTAGAATATTGAACCTTGGTTAAAGAAACCTTCGAGCCTGCTGAAATCGTTGAAGACGGTTGTTTTATCGTCGCTTACCAATGTACAAGGCATGTTGTAGAGAAACGCCATACGCTTGGTGTCATAGCCTTCCAGAGCGGCTGCGTATATCTCGAAAAATTTATTGACCGGTTGTAACTTCAGGTTGGAATTATTCATGGCGCACCGTTTCTAAAGGCGGCGAATTTAGGATATTTTCCCCATCGGGAAATTCAGGTAGTTAAATATTGATGATGCTAACATGAAGTGCCCTAAGCATTATCAGCCGCAGTGTTTGCATACGCCGTGAATGAGCGTATTGATACCGGTGGGCCGGAAGCCTGCCGGAAGCTTGACGGCAGGTGTGGTTACCATTTCCAGGCAATACATTTTGTGGCATACCTGGCAGTTAAAATGTACGTGGTCCTCGCTGTGTGTGCTATCGGGGCAGGAGTGCTTGCATACAGCAAAGCGGGTAATGCCTTCAATGTCCATTATTTTGTGAACCATACCCGCCTCCTCAAAATCCCTGAGCACACGGTAAAGGGTTATCCTGTCTACCTCAGTGAAAGCGGCCTCCATCTCAGTATGTGAGTAGGCCTGCTGATTGTTTTGCAGTAGCTCCAATACCAGCAGGCGAACGGGTGTAGCCTTCAATCCTTTTTCACGTATGTGTTCTGCAAGAGTCATTTCAAGGCGTTATCTATTGCAAAGATAAAAATTAAATGCAACACGGTTGCATTTACTTATTTTGTTTATATTTGCAATTCAGTTGCGTTTAGCAGATGGCAAATAACAAATATCATACAGGAGCGGATAAGCTGGGAATAGCCAGCGCGGTCATATGCACCGTGCATTGCCTGGTGGTGCCTGCATTGTTCCTGCTGAAGTTCTCGTCTATGGGTGGCTCCCTTCCTGGCTGGTGGGATAAGCTGGATTTCGTGTTTCTTATTGTAAGCTTTGGCGCCGTATTTCATGCTTCATCGCACTCGGCCGGTAAGGCAATTAAGTACCTGTTATGGATATTTTGGAGTTTTTTAGCCATTGCTATATTTTTTGAGCACACCCTGCACTGGATGGCTTACATAGCCTCTACCGGGTTAATAGCCACCCATATTAGCAATATTCGCAAGCATCACCTGCAGGTTGTTGCCCGCAGGGCTGCTGCAAATGAGCCTGCCGTTACGGAAGCCTGACATGCTTTCTTTTTTTCATTTAATATCGATCAGGCTATATTATAGTAGCAATAAGGTAGATAGGTATTGCATATACTTTACTTAGAAATATCCTTATTTTTTAGTAACTTTGAATAGGTTGATCACTTAACGTTTTTGTGGAATGCGTCAATTATGAAATCTTGATTATATAATTGTTTTTTTCTTCCATATTACAAACATGTTATTTAATAATTTATGTATTGATTAAAAATAAAGGTAAAGTATCACAATAAACTTATTAGCAACACCATTACTTTTGTTTGATTTTTCAGGGTTTTTGGAAGGATTTTATGCGAACAATATTGGTTGCCGGTGCCGGTAAATCATCCATATATCTAATACATTACCTCCTTACGCACGCACCCCGCAACAAGTGGAAAGTGATAGTGGCAGATGGGGATGGGAATGCTATAGCTGAAAAAATTAATGGCAGCCCGCTTGCAGAAGCAGCTGTTATAGATATTACTAATGCGTCTGAGCGTGAACCGTTGGTGCAGCGCGCAGACATCGTGATATCATTAATGCCTCCCCACCTGCACATTCATCTTGCTAAAGACTGCCTGAAGTATAAAAAGAACCTTATTACATCTTCATATATATCTGAGGAAATGAAAGAGATGGATAAGGCGGTAAAGGAAGCCGGCCTTATGTTCATGTGCGAGATGGGGCTTGATCCTGGTATCGACCATATGACGGCCAATAAGATCATACACAGCATACAGCGTGTGGCTGGCAGCATCACCTGCTTCAAATCATATTGCGGCGGCCTTATAGCGCCTGAGAGCGACAATAACCCCTGGCATTACAAATTCAGCTGGAATCCTAAGAATATTATCACTGCCGGGATGGGAGGCGCTAAGTATCTCTACAATGGCAAGAGTACGGAGATACCTTACGAGAAAATGTTTGAGAACAGCAAGCGGATAAAGGTGGCAGACGTAGGCATGCTTGCTTACTACCCTAACCGTGATTCGCTGAAGTACCTGGACATTTATGACCTCCCGGACATCAAAACCTTCCTGCGCGCCACGCTGCGATACCCGGCTTTTTGCAAAGGATGGCATGCGCTGGTGTCCCTGGGCCTTACCGACCAGGACGATACGGTAGATACGCAAGGTGCTACCTATGCTTCGTGGATAAAGGAGAAATCAGGGTATAATAATGGTGTAACGCTGTCGCAGCATGTGGCCAACAAGCTAGACCTGCAGGCAGATGACAAAGTTATCCCGATGTTGCAATGGCTGGGACTCTTTGACGAGACGCCGATGAAGCCGGCCAAAACATGCTCAGGCGAAGTATTGCTGCAATTGCTGCTGGATAAGTGGAACATGGCATCGGCGGAGAAAGATATGGTGGTGATGCAGCATGAATTTGAGTACACGCACAAAGGAACCAAAGTGAACCTCACTAGCAGTATGGTGCTGAAAGGGGAGAACAGGGAGTTCTCAGCTATGGCAAAGACCGTTGGCTTGCCCATGGGTATCCTCGCCCGTATGGTGCTGAATAATAAAATAACCCCGCCTGTAGGTGTATTAATGCCGGTAATGCCATCGGTATATCGCCCTGTGCTTACTGAGCTTGCCCATCATGGCATAGTGTTCAAAGAAGAGATACAGTAATTGCCGCCGCTACTTTAGGAACCGTTTCATCTCCCGCTCCACATCTTTAGATTTCATACTCTCGCGCTTGTCGTGCAGCTTTTTACCCTTTCCCAGGCCTATTTCCAGTTTGGCGTAGCCGGTATCGTTAATGAACATACTAAGGGGTACTATAGTAAAGCCTTTTTCCTTCACCTTCAAATGCCATTTGGCTAGTTCTTTTCGTTGCAGCAGTAGTTTTCGGTCGCGCACGGGTACATGACCCGCATAGCCAGCATTCACATACTCGGCTATATGCAGGCTTTTGAGCCACAGCTCGCCATTGTCAAAGAAGCAGTAGCTGTCGTTAAAGCTTACCTTGCCATTACGCACCGATTTGATCTCGGAGCCCGTCAGCACGATACCTGCCTTCAGGCGGTCTTCGATGGCATACTCAAAGGTAGCGGGGCGGTTCTTTATGTATACGTTTTCGGGCAAAGCAATAGTGATTAAAGGGTGGTGTGTGCTAACGTTAGTTCTTCCTGAACCACTCCAGCGTAAGTGCCAGTTTATGTTTCAGCACCTTCCTGTCTACGATGAAGTCGAGAAAGCCATGCTCCAGTAAAAACTCAGAGCGCTGGAAACCAGCGGGCAGGTCTTTCTTAATAGTTTCTTTAATAACGCGGGGCCCTGCAAAGCATATCAGCGCATTAGGCTCGGCTATATTAATATCGCCTAGCATAGCATACGATGCCGTAACGCCGCCGGTAGTAGGGTCTGTCATCAGCGATATGTAAGGCAGCTGTGCCTTGGCTAGCTGGGTTAGCTTAGCCGCGGTCTTGGCCATCTGCATCAGCGAGAAGGCGCTCTCCATCATACGTGCGCCGCCCGACTTGGAGATAACCATCAGCGGGCATTTGTGCGCTATGCAGAAATCGATGGCCCTGCTGATCTTTTCGCCAACTACAGAGCCCATAGAGCCGCCAATAAAGTTGAAGTTCATACATGCTACAACAAAGTCCATTCCATTGAGCTTGCCTACTCCTACAGTCATAGCATCGTTGAGCCCGGTAGTTTTCTGCGCTTCCACCAGTCTTTCTCCATAAGGTTTTATGTCTACGAAGCCAAGGTGATCTTTGGGCTTTATATTCTCAAACAGCAGGTCATATTCGTTATGATCAAACAGTATTTCGAAATACTCTACCGAATTTATCCTGTTGTGATAGGCACACTTCTGACAAACGTACATATTGTCGTGTACTTCCTTTACTGTATTAGTCGCTTTGCATTGAGGGCACTTGTGCCACAGCCCATCAGGAGTTTCCTTTTTTTCTTCGGTAGATGTAAGAATTCCTTTTTTGCTGCGGCGAAACCACGTTGAAGACATAGCCAGATATTAGAGGGCAAAGATAAGGGTATGCAGCATAAGTTGGCTTGTATACGAGCAGTGCTTATATGGCCCGCCATACGTTGGAAAATACGATGCTACCGGTTGCCCAGGTATTGCTCAGCCCGCGAGTTGCTGCTGGTGCCTCCCTCGGTATTGGTATAGAGGTATGAGCGCCACCGTGGGTTCACTATCTCATTAGATACTGTAGAATGGAGCAGGCGATATGGCGACATTTGCTGCCCTTGCCGGTAAAACAGGAATACGGCGTTTGGAATGTTCTTGCCATTGCGCTGGATGAGTGAGTTATATTGCCACACTTCATAAGGAAGTGATCCTTTTTCGTTAGCAACCGTTGCTACCTCTGATGGCTCACCATAGCGCATAAATACGCCTCCGCGCTCCGTTTCGTAGCCAGGCGTGCCATATTCTGAGAATCGTTTGTTGACATTCCGCACATTATCCGAAAATTCTTTCCAGGCCTTTTCGGGGTTCTTCTTATCTATTGCCGCAAAGTAGTTGTATATGAAATAGCGCATATACAGCTCATCGGGCTTTTTGAGAAAACCGTTTATTGCTATGGCTCCTTCACCATCGCTTACCGGCAGCAGCATTTTTAGCACTGCCCTTGTCTGGGCCAGTGTATATTTTGCAATAAAGGTCTTGTTGAGGTTAAGCACCGTTACATTTTCGAGCGCAGTATCTGATACCTGTGCTTTCACTATCTCCTCTTTTGCCGGGTGTAGGTTGAGCCGCTGGTAGAACAGCGTATTTGATGCTATTATCTTCCGCTCGCTGTTCTCCAGCGTGGCCTTTAGGTAGTAGTTGCCCGATGACTGGGCGGCAACCGAAAAATCGCCTGTAACGGATATGAGATCAGAGGGTGAGCTTATGGTGTCGGTCTTTACATTTTTAAGTCCGGGAGGGCCATCCTCCTGCTTGGTTATGTAGACCTTCATTATGAGTGGGTAGTTGTCCCTGGCCAATTGATCGGCTGAGTATAGCTCAGCATAGTAGTGAAGAATGCGCTTGTGATCGTCGAGGAAGTTTGTGGCGACAGGAATCTGCTGCCGGCCGTTCTTGGTAAAGGGGGTTTCTTCTGTAGCGTTAACTACAGTATCCAGTATTTGAAGGCCGCTGAAGAATGGACCGGCAAGCTGGGGGGCGATCACGAAGCTATCGTGGTAAGCGGCATGGCTGCCGGTATCTCCCAGGTCAGTGAAGGTTAATTTCACTTTGACAACGCCGTGGGTAACGCTATACCGCTTTACGTTCATCACCACCAGAGATGCCAGTTCCTCAACCGATGCGCGCGGGCTTGTTTGCTGAATGAAATGGTCTTCTAATATTACGCCCGTATCTCCTGTATACACAATGTCAGTCCTTATGCGGGCAATGATCTTTTTGTCAGGTGTGGTGGAGAAATGCAGCTTTCGCGGGTTTACCTGCCAAAAGGTTTCTACATAGGGTACCAGCTTACCGGATAGCGTAGGGTGAGGTGCATAAAAAACGGTGTGCGACACCGAAGCCTCTATGGCAAAAGCCCGGGGTGCTGCAGGCAACAGGCAAAGTAAAAAGCCAATGATATGGCGCATGAAGGAGATTTTATGCAAAATAGGAAATAAAAGAGCTAATGATTTCATAAAATAACAGCACCACCGGAGGCAGACCTTAGTGGGAGTTGTCTTATCCAAGGGTCCTCATTATAACAAATGGTGTGGTGACGGCATGGGTGAGCACATGCTACTACGGTTTGTTTTTCTTGTAAATTTAAAGCCTGGCTTTTAAATTTTTAAAGTGCCACTTTAAATTTGCAAGAACGGATGGCAATAAGTAAACTTTAAGAGTTCCCTTCCCTGCTAAGTTGTACCTTTGCGGACCTTATTTATGGTAAAAATAGACAATATAGAGTTGGGTGAGTTTCCTTTGCTGCTGGCGCCAATGGAGGATGTAAGCGATCCGCCATTCAGGGCGGTGTGCAAGGAGCATGGAGCAGACTTGATGTTTACCGAGTTCATCTCTTCTGAGGGGCTGATACGTGATGCCATAAAGAGCCGGCAAAAGCTCGATGTATTTGACTACGAAAAGCCCATAGGTATTCAGATATTTGGCGGCGATGAAGATGCGCTGGCGATGTCGGCAAAGATAGTGGACGCTACCAACCCGGATCTGCTGGATATTAACTTTGGCTGCCCGGTGAAAAAGGTGGTGTGCAAAGGAGCGGGTGCGGCAGTGCTTAAGGACGTGGACCTGATGGTACGGCTGACCAAGGCATGCATACGCTCTACTACATTGCCTGTAACCGTGAAGACCCGCCTGGGCTGGGACAATGATACCAAAAACATTGAGGAGGTAGCGGAGCGCCTGCAGGATATAGGCGTGAAGGCGCTGAGTATACATGGCCGCACGCGCATGCAGCTATATAAAGGCGAGGCCGACTGGACGCTTATCGCAAAGGTGAAGAACAATCCCCGCATACATATACCGATATTTGGCAATGGGGATATAGACAGCCCGGAGAAGGCGCTGGAATATAAGAACAGGTATGGCGTAGACGGCATAATGATAGGGCGCGCCGCTATAGGCTACCCTTGGATATTCCGCGAGATAAAGCACTACATGGCCACAGGGGAGATACTGCCGCCGCCAACCATAGCCGAAAGGCTGGCAGCATGCCGCAAGCACCTGCATGGCTCTGTGAGCTGGAAGGGCACTGTGGTAGGCATACTGGAAATGCGCCGCCACTACGCCAGCTACCTGCGCGGGCTATCGCACGTAAAAGAGTTCAGAACAAAGCTGGTGATGACAGATTCGCTGAGCGAGATAGAGGACATTTTATGCGAGATAGCGCAGCATTACGCAGGTGAGCTACAGGCAGTATAGACTAGTTGCTGTACGATAAAAGGATAGGCTGTGCGGTTCGCGTCTCACCGTTCACTGAGACTTTAATGTTTTCAATAAAGACCTTCGACCCCGCCGAAAACTCATTGATCTTAGTTTTTATGTCATCAGGAAGCTGATCTCCCGGTATTGTGAATGGGCCATAGAACTCCCGTCCTTTAGGTAAGAAGCTAATGGTGAACTGCCTTATAGTAGTGCCGGGAGTATTGGTAGCCAACTTTGGGTTTCGCAATATTTCCGCACGTGTAGTCTTTACATTTTGAGTCTTGCCATTACTGTTTACGGAAGTGGGTATGCTGCCGAGATGAACTGTGACGTTATTAGTAGACTGGGCAATGCCGACTATTGTAACGCAAACGGCTGCAAAGGAGATGGTGAGCTTTTTCATAGCGAGGTGTTTTGACGTAATTATTGAGTGCATTCTATAGTTATAGAAGGTGCGTTCCGTGTCCAGCCATCGGGTCCCTTTACCTTAATGCTTTCGATGTATATCGTAGTTGACCCTGAGGTTTGCGTTATTGCATCGATCACTTCTTGTGTGAAGGTGGAGCCTTTAACAGTAAAAGGCCCTCTTGGATCATGCCGTTTAGGGACAATACTTACAGAGTAACCGAGAATGGGAATTGTTGAGTCGTCGCTAACAAGCTTAGCGTTTTGCAGCAGCTGCGTTCTTGTTGTTTGTGATACGGCAGTGCGCCCATTCTGCGACAAGGCGACAGGCGTATTAGCCACATGGATCGTGAAATTTCTATTTCCGGCAAAACTGCAGAGAGCAAGCAGTATAGCCGGTATGATCAATAAATGCTTCATAATGCGCGTTTGTATAAAGTTACAAAAAACGCAATGCCCGCTATTTATTTTCTTCTTCCATATTAAAGTAGTAGGTCAGCGGTGGCGAGGTGGCATCACGCTCGTGGCAGTTGAGGTGAATGTCCTGTATGTAAAGCGTTACGTTTTTGTAAGCACCCCATGTCTTGATCACACCCTTTTGGATCTCGGTCATCTCCCAGGTATTGGAGTAAAGGGGGCCATAAAAGTCGTGGCCCGGCGCCTGCAGCGATACGGTGAAGCCTGATGGCCTGCAGCCCGGCGAGTCGGTCACCAGCAGTGGGTTAGCCACCAGCAGGTCGTGCGTGGTATTGTAAGAGGAGATACCTTTTATCCATACACGCGGCGGGGGAAGCACTGTTTCCTGTTGTTTGTTTTTTATCTTGATCTTTGTTTTTGTGCTCTGCGCATAAGAAGCCAGGGAGGCAAAAGCCACCAGGCCGGTAAGTAACATCTTTCTCATTGACTGCATTTGGATGAATAAAGTTATTGAAAATGCTGCTATTTTCCTGCGGCAAAATGCCTTATGCAGGTGAAATAGCGCGCTTATACCAGCTATTGCCAATAAACATGCCAAATATTAACCCCGGCTGGCAATTTTTTTGTGCTATTGTTGCAAAAGTATCATGGCGAAACCCCGGCTGCTTGTATTTCCTTTTGGCTACCTGTCGCACTACCTGCGCTGTATAGCGCTGTGCCACTATTGGCGGGAGCATTTTGATATACTGTTTGCATCGCATGTCAAGTACGACAGCTTTGTGCTTGCTGCCGGCTTTGGCAGCTTTGCGTGCGATACGTTCGATGAAAATGCAGTGCTGGAACATGCAAAACGCTTCAGCTTTTCGTGGATGAATGAACTGGCGCTTGAGCAGGTGTTTAAAGCGCAGGTAGCGGTTATAAAACATTTGATCCCAGTAGCGGTGCTGGGCGATGCAACGCCAACACTGAAAATGGCAGCGCAACTCACCGGCAGACACCATATAAGCCTGATAAACGGGTACATGAGTAAGCACTATGCAGGAGTGAGGTGTATTCCGCGGCAGCATTTTGCCTACAACCTCATGCGCGTGATGCCGGAACCCGCCGCTGATTTTTTTACCCGGCTAGGCGAGGCGATAGCGTTCCGCTTGGTGCATACCCCGTTCAAAAAGCTGCGTGCGCGTTACTCCCTGCCGGCAGCAAACACTTTTCTGGATGAGTATGAGGGTGACACAACACTGATCTGTGATCTGCCGGAGCTGTTTCCGCAGCGGCCGCTGCCGGAGGGCTATAGTGTAATAGGCCCGCTATTATATAGCGGCGAGGGTGGCACCACGGCGGAGCATTGGCAACCCACGGCTAAAAAGCGCATATACGTAAGCATGGGCAGCACAGGCGACTGGCAGCGCGTGGCATTTCTGAACGATGAAGCTTATGCGATATATGATATTGTAACCACCGGCGATACTATGCAAGTGCTTAATGCCGCCCATATCAGTCCCATCGGCTTCACCAGCGCAGCTGCTATAATGCCGGGCACAGCCCTGGTTATATGCCATGGTGGTAACGGCACTGTATACCAGGCACTTGCCTATGGTGTGCCCCTGCTATGTGCGCCGGACTTCTTTGAGCAGGAGTGGAATGTGGCCGCGATTGTGAGTGCCAGGTTAGGGCATTCACTCCATAAGGTGAAACAGGATAGCATTTTTAAGCTGATAGCAGCATGCGTAACCGGTGGCATAAGTGAGCAACAAAGGTCTGTGCAACGGGCTATTGCAGCATCCCTCGCAGAGCAGGGAGTAAAGCTGGGAAGGGTGGCAGCAAGGCTGTTGGAAAACAAGCAGCGCAGGCAAAATGAGCCTGCGGGTGCTGCCCCAAATGTGGCGATGGATTGATTTTTGCAGCAGTTTAAAAAAAGAGCAAGACTATGCGGACGGTATTTACAGTAGTAGCGGTAATTATAGCAGTTGTGTTTCAGTCGTTTACACGGCCTGTGGCTAACGGCACGGTAACGGTTGAGGTAGTGAACCTGAAGAACAGCAAGGGCGTAGTGCTCGTTAGCCTGTTTAACGACAGCAAGTCTTTCCCGAAGGAGGCTACCAAAGCGGTAGGGAAGGGGAAGGTGGAAATTCAAAATGGCAAAGCAACCATCTCGTTCAGCAACCTGCCTTTCGGCACGTACGCGGCAGCCATCCTGCACGATGAGAACAGCAATCTAAAGATGGACTTCAACATGGTAGGTATGCCCAAAGAGGGCTATGGGTTCTCCAATGATGCCAAGGGCAAGCTAGGCCCTCCCGCATTTGATAAAGCAGCGGTGCAGCTGCAGCAGGAGCAAATGAAGATAGTCATCAACGCTCAGTATTTTATGAGATAACGGCGCTAAAAGCGCAGTTCCAGCCCATCATAAGCCAGGTGCATGCCAGCAGGCAGGCTTCCCTCTACCATGTCGTGCAGCCCCAGCTGGTGGCTGATGTGCGTGAAGTAGGTATCTGCCACCCGCGCACTCTTTGCCACTTCCATAGCCTCAGCAAGTGTGTAATGCGAAATGTGCGGCTCATGGCGCAAGGCATTGAGTACCAGCACGCGGCTGCCCGCAGCTTTTTCCAGCTCTTCCGGGGCAATATAATTAGCGTCAGTTATGTAAGTGAAGTCACCTATACGGAAACCAAGTACCTCGAGCTGGTAATGAAGCAGCCGGATGGGGGTGATGGTAAGGCCATTTATAGCAAAAGGCGTGTCCCCATCTATGGTATTCATATCTATCTGCGGTATGCCGGGATAGGTCGGGTTGGAGAAAATGTATCTGAACTCTCTCCGCAGCGCTTCTTGTGTTTCATCTGTGGCAAACACCTGCATGGGCCGCCCATCGTGGTAGTTATAAGCCCGCACATCATCAAGCCCCGCTATATGGTCTTTGTGGCTGTGGGTGAATATGATAGCATCGAGCCGCTTCACCTGCGCCCGCAGCATCTGGTAGCGGAAGTCGGGCCCGCAGTCGATCACGATGCTTGCCTCGGGAGTTTCTACCCATACGGAGCTGCGCAGGCGCTTATCTTTTTTGCTGTCAGACATGCATACCGCGCACGGGCACCCGATGAATGGGACGCCTTGCGATGTGCCGGTGCCAAGGAAGGTAACTTTCACGGCTATAGGTCTATTTGAGTTTGTTTAGGATCAGGGCCTAAAGCGGGCTCAGCCCTGAGCTGCTTGTACCACTTCAGCATCTCGCCGCTCAGCTCTTCTTCCTTCACCTGTATGGTGGGCAGTATTTCTATCAGGGCATTGATACGCCCTTCCACGCTGAAAAATTTATTGATGACCACAACCCTGCGCTCCTCGAGTATGCAATAGCCGCTGTTAAAATTACCCTTCTCATAGCGTATTATGTAGCGCGCTTCCTCGTAAAGCTCCTCTAATTTTTTAAGCGTGTTTGGTGTATATTTGAAGCTCATTAGCTGTAGCTGTTTCGATGAATAAAAGTAGAAAATTCGCGCCACTTATAATCATTGCAGTTATTTTAATTGGTTTAACCAACATAGCGCGCGCACAAGACGAGGAAGACGACCCTGCCAACGCCCGTACCTTTTATGCCGGAGTGCTGGCCGGCACTAACTTTGCACAGGTAGATGGCGATAACTTTGCAGGATACAGGAGAATAGGATTGAATATAGGTGGAATAGGATATGTGCAGGTGCATAAGCATGTTGCTTTTAGCTGGGAGATACTCTATAGCCAGAAGGGCAGCCGCAGCGATATGGTGAAGGCGGCAACGAATGATACCGCTGTACTGGTAGTAGACTATGACATAAAGCTTGGCTATGCAGAGGTGCCGCTGATGCTCAACTATTTTGATAAGCGCAAAAGTCACTTTGGCCTGGGGGTGTCTTACAGCAGGCTGGTCAGTACGGTGGAAACGGCAACTACCGACCCATCAATTAACCTGGACCTTACAAAGTACCCTTTCCGGAAAGATAATTTCGACATACTGGCTGGTGCGCAGCTGCACTTATGGAAGGGTCTGTTTCTTAATGTGCGCTTCCAGTATTCGCTATTGCCTGTACGCACAGTTTCCCCTCCCGCACTATCTCGGTCACAGCGGCAATATAATAATCTATGGACCGTCAGGTTGATGTACCTGTTTATATAACTGTGTATATTTGGGACGACTATTTTCTTTTTACATGCGCAGGCTATTTTGTTTTTTCTCTGTTTGTATACTTACTGCCTGCAGCACCCGCCTGGCTGCGCAGCGCTTGGCCGATGAGTATAGCACTTTTTACGGCGGCGTTATCGGCGGTGTCAACTTCTCACAGATCGATGGCGACAACTTTGCCGGGTATAACAAAGTAGGGTTTAACGTTGGCGCTATTGTATATACTAAGTTCGATGAGCACATCGCGGCCAGCTTAGAGATACTTTATTCGCAAAAGGGCAGCCGCTCTACCAAGTGGGCAGAGTCTGAAACTCCGGGCATATACGTGGTAGAGCACCGCATAAAGCTGAACTACGCGGAGGTGCCGGTAATGATCAACTATTTCGACAGGCGCAAAAGCCACTTTGGTGCGGGCCTCTCCTACAGCCAGCTGGCCACTTCTACCGAAACTTTTCGTACCTCGCCTGTGCAGAACTACGACCTGAACAAGTTTCCGTTCAAGAAGATGGACCTCAACTTCATATTGGGTGGCGACCTTCACCTGTATCATGGACTGTTCTTAAATCTGCGTTTCCAGTACTCGCTTATTTCTATCCGCGATACACTGCCTGCCAGCAACCGTAAGGCATCACAGTTCAGCAATATGTGGGTAATGAGATTGATGTACCTTTTCTAAGCCTCAATGCCATGGATACATTCCCTGTAAAACTACCCTTACGGCTCGACTGGAGCGAGATGGACCTTTTCGGGCACGTCAACAATGTAGCTTACTTTAAGTTCATACAGGCGTCACGCGTACATTACTGGGAACTGACGGGGCTGGCGGCTGCTTTCAGCACCACCAAAGTAGGGCCCATACTGTTGTCTACCGGGTGCCAGTTCATGAAGCCGCTGCATTACCCTGGCAATATTGTAGTGGAGGTGCGGATGGAATTTATCAAAAACACAAGCTTTGGCCTACACCACCGCATACTAAACAACGCTGGCGACATAGCTGCAGAGGCACATGATGTCATTGTCACCTTCGACTTCAGTAAGAACGAGAAGGTGCCGGTCAGCGATGAGTTTCGCGCTGCGGTAGAGCGCATCGAGCGCAGAGAGCTATAACTCGTCAGTGATCAGCTTTGCCACAAAGGAGCCACTTCCCAGCGCAGCCTCTACGGTTCCCATTTCAGGCCCGTCGTACAAGGCTTCACCGGCAAAGTATATCGTATCATCTACCGGGGCGGTCAGTATTTTCCGCGCTGCGGCAGTGTCCATAGTTGCATATGAATAAGAGCCGCGGCAATACGGGTCTGCCGTCCAGTTATTTACCTTCCACGATGTCAGCAGCTCTTTAAGCGTATCTACAGGCATCTTGAATATTGCCGAGAGGCTGGTAAGCCCTGCTTCCAGTATGTCGTCGTCAGTGGTATGGGTCATCAGTTCAGCAGGCGGCCCGCCCAGCCAGCCGGTGAGCATGGGCAGCGTGCCGGGGTACTGCGTCCACCACGTAGGTATGATCTCCTTGGAGAAGATAAAACTCATTTTATCAAGTTTTCTGCCAGCCACTTTAGTTACTTCATCGCGCTTCCAGAACGCTTCATTAAATCGCAGCAGTACCTTTATAATGGCTCCCATGCCCATTTTTTTTAGTGCATCGGCAGCGGCGGGCAGGGTGGGGGATATGGTGAGCGCCCCGGTTTCGTGGTGCTCAGCGCGCAGCACGTTTATTGGTAATGTTACTATAACCCTGCTGGCCTGGTACACCTCGCCGTCTTTGGTGGTAGCGGATACATGGCCGTGCCGCCAGTTTATTTCTTTCACTTCCTGGCCGGTGAGTATCTGTCCTCCTTGCCGCACTACCTCTTCGGCCAGGAAGTTGATAAGGTGCTGGTAGCCGTTGTCCGTGCGATACTGCTTGCTGTCGTTGCTGCTCATCCACTCCTTACCCAGCGCCATGGCGCTGGCTAGCTCCGGGTCTGCCGTGTCGTAGCCCGAGGCGTAGCGCCTCACGGAATCCCGCAACGAGCGATATTTATCGCCCGGAAAATGCTCTTCAAGAAATTCATTGATTGTCTTATCCACCTTCAGCTGTTTGATCTTTTGTTCAAACAAGTTCCAGTGCTCTATCACTTCATCGTCTTTTTCCAGGTGGCCATCTATTACCTGCCATGTGTCGCCGGTGGCTTTGTGGTAGGCAATGCCAGCTTCTTTAAACAGCTGTTTCGTGATGGGCAGATCGCCGTGCATAAACTCTGCACCCAGCTCCAGCGGGTGACCAGAAACCGTATCGTAGGTGGTATGTATGCGGCCCCCAATGCGGTGCTGCGCTTCCAGCACTGTAACGGCAATGCCTGCTGCGGCCAGTTGCCTTGCGGCCATAAGCCCGGCAGCACCGGCGCCGATAATTAGAATGTTTTGCGACATAGTGTGATGTGTTCGGTGTACGCAATAAAATTATGCCCGAACTACCTACGACATCAGCTTCTCCAGCTTCAGGAAACCATCAGAAGGGTTAAGCCCTTCCCACAGCATCCTGTATACAAAGGTTGCTATGGGGATACCAATAGAAAATTCCTTCGAGATCGACTGCATGCCCCGTGCGGCATAGTATCCTTCGGCCACCATATTCATCTCCAGCATTGCAGCCTTTACAGAGTATCCCTTACCTATCATGGTGCCAAAAGTGCGGTTGCGGCTGTGCAGGGAGTAGCAGGTCACCAGCAGGTCGCCAAGGTAAGCGCTTGTGTGAAAGTCCGGGTGCTCGTTAGATGGGTGTACCTTCTCGAAATGGTCTTGCAGGAAATGGTACATCTCCCGGTAGCAGTTGGTAATGTACACGCTCAGAAAGTTGTCGCCATAGTCGAGCGCACGTGCTATGCCTGCGCCTATGGCGTATATGTTTTTTAAGACAGCGGCAAACTGCGCACCCCATATGTCGTGGTTGCAGGTAGTATTGATATAGGTGTTGCCGAACGCCTCGCCCACTGCACAGGTAAGATTGTCGTCAAGGCCGGAGAAGGTGAGGTACGACAGCCGTTCATCAGCTACTTCTTCTGCATGGCAAGGGCCCGTTATAGAGACATATTTTTCGAGCGGGTAGTCGAATTTCGTGGTGAGGAAATCGTTGAGCAGCAGGTTAGTATCTGGCAATATCCCCTTCAGTGCAGATATTACATTCTTTTGTCGCCACACACTCGGGTCCACCTGCTCTATAACTCCCTGGCAATAAGCCGATGGCACGGCGACTATCACGGTATCGCATGCATCCAGCATGGCCACCAGGTCCTTTGTAGGGAATATGGTTTCCGGCAAAAAACGCACCGAAGTAAGGTAGTGCGGATTGTGCTGGCGACCCCTGAGATAGTTGATAGCCTCCTCATTCCTCACCCACCAATGGATATTATGCCCATTGTCTGTCAATATCTTAGCGAGAGCAGTGCCCCAGCTTCCGTTCCCTATTATGCCTACTTGTCCTAGCACTATAAATGCATTTATATATCGGGTCAAAAATAGGAGTTAATAAAGTAAAAAGCGTACTGCCTACGCGATAATTTGCCAATTGCTGCAAATGCCCCAATTTATTCGTAGATTAGAATTCCAAACTATGTTATGACCAGTAGGCGTATAGCAAAAAAACAAAGCAAAAAAGATAGTCAAAGGAGGACCATTGTTGACGCCATCGATGAGTTACCAACGCCTGTAATTGATGCAAGTGCAGACCTTAAAAGGTTGTATTATGAGGCAAAAGCTAAAAAAATTGGGTTCTAATCTTTACTCTTCGCCTCAAACAATTTATCCTTATCCACCACTTTTACTTTAGTGTTATTGGCTAGGGTGCGGGCTATAGCGCCGAATGGGGCTATTACCACTTCTTCTCCTTCCTTCAGCCCTTCTGTTATTTCGAGGTATTTGTTATCCTGGAGGCCGGTTTTCACATCGCGGAGCGTCACCTGTTTCAGCGCAGCGTCATGTACAAACACTACCTGCCGCACCTTGTCATTATCGCTCTCAGCCGTTGCCTTCTTCACACTGTCTGGCCACTCGCGCGTGGTTACTGCATTTACCGGCACCGAAAGGATATTATCCTGCCTGTTGGTCTGTATCTCTACCGATGCCGACATGCCGGGTTTAAAGGGAAACTTTCCCTTCGGGAGGTTCACTGCCAGGTCTTCGTAGCTCGATGGCAGTATGAGTATATGCACTGTGTAGTTGGTAACCTGGTCGGTACTTACAGAGCCCGATGACATGCCGGCCTTGGTGCTGCTCACTGCAATCTTAGACACCATGCCTTTGAATTTCCTGTTGCGATAGGCATCGGCCTCTATTATCGTGGTGTCCCCCAGCTTTACTTTAGATATGTCTGTTTCACTTACGTCTACCCGCACTTCTATACGGTTCATATCGGCGATGGTGAGCATCTCTGTGCCGGCCATCTGAGCCGTACCTACTACACGCTCGCCTTTTTTTACATTGAGCTGGGAGATGATGCCGGCCACGGGGGCGGATATAGTCGTTTTGTCAAGGTTCACCCGCGCCTGCGAAAGGCCGGCCTGTGCGCCGCGCACACCATAAGTGCCACCCGATGTAGATGCCCGCGATGCCTCGAAAGCCGCCTTAGCCGATTTGAAGGCTGCTTCTCCCTGTTCAAACTCCAGCTGGCTGATCACCTTCTGGTCATACAGTTTCTTATTACGGTTGTAGGTGGCCAGTGATAGCTCATACTGCGACAATGCCTGCGCCATCATTTCGCGGCTGTTGCTGGCACTGGCCCGTGTCTGCTCTACGGTAGCAGCAGCCTGGTCAACCATGGATGAGTAGATAGCCGGGTTGATCTTTACAAGTACAGCTCCCCTTTGCACACTGTCGCCTTCTTCTATATTCAGCAGTGTTATTTCGCCACTTACTTCCGGGGCTATTTTCACCTCCGTCTCCGGATATATCTTACCGCTGGCGGTCACAGTTTCGGTAATGGTGTGGCGGGCGGTCCTCTCTATAGATACGCGTGTTTCGTTACCGCTTTGTGCCTTTATGAGAACGATAAGCACTACAAGTAATACCAGGCAAATTGAGATTATCCACCAGGTTGTTTTACGCTTCATGTGTGTGAATTAGGGTGTAAATATAGTATTTAAGTGATTAAAGCCCATCGCCGGTCACAGGGGAGGTTAGCGGGGTATGAGTGGTAATTAAAACTGTGGCGCTCAATTCTCTTATTTCATTCTAATCTAAATTTTAGTGCTATTTAATGCCTCTCTTATAGCAGCCTTACGCCCGCATATCACCTTTGCTTTGAAACAAATAAAGCACTATGACAAACGTATTGGTACCCACAGATTTCAGCTTGCGGTCGCTCGACCTCGTAGGTTTTGCCGCCAAAAGTATACCTGGTAAACTGGATTTTTTTCTTTTTCATGCATTTGATATGCCCGATAGCCTGCTCGATGCGATGCACAGGGTTGGCTTCAAAGGCCACGGCGATCTTATAACGGAAGATATAAGACTGAAGTGCAAAAAATTAAAAGCCGAGCATCCAGCCATTGGTAATATCGCTTTCAGAATAATGTATGGTACTACTGTTTCTGTATTTAAAGACTACGCAAGGGCCAACGGTATAGATGTGCTCGTGATGCCCGCTACCTCATTTGTACCGGCCACGAGGGAAAGCGTTAATTACGAAAGCATGTTCCGCAAGTCTGGGCTGCGCATTATCTCCAACGCGCCGCAGGATTCAGGTGCCGGCACTGATGCCGATGCACTGATAGAGCCACAGCCAATGTACATGCAACGGCCTGCTATGTAAGAATGATATCTCTTCCCTAACGAAATTAAAACTTCAACTAAGATGAATTCAATAAAAAATCCCACATCGGTAGCCGGGCGGCTAAAGCTGTTCTTTACATTTTTTGACAGCCGCTGGGAAGACCTCACGGCAAAAAGCTGGAAGACTATAGTCTACCGCGACTTTAGCGCGGGGCTTATAGTGGCGCTCACAGCTATACCAATGGCTATGGGGTTCGCTATGGCTATGGGGTTGCGGCCAGAGCAGGGTATTATTGCAGGTGCGCTGGCATGTGTTATTGGCCGCACCTTCGGCGGATCTAAGTACCAGGTGTATGGCCCTACTGCGGCATTCATCCCTGTTATCGCAGCACTGATACTCAAGTACGGCCCGCTGAATGGTGGCACGGCTGCGGAGGCTCATGGTTTTCTTGTATTAGTGTCTATAATTGCGGGCGTCATTTTGATGATACTGGGCACAGCCGGGCTGGGCAAGTATGCCAAGCTGGTGCCAAACTCAATAGTAGTAGGCTTCACCATAGGTATAGCCGTGACCATAGCGTTTACCAATTTAAAGGATATACTAGGCCTCAAAAGCTTCAAAGATATGCTTGGCGGAGATACACAGGGTGGCATCATTCATAATGTGTCGCTGGCTTTCAGCAACGTCAGCATGATAAATGTATGGGCCTTGTTCATAGGCGTCTTTACTTTCGCATTAACTAAGACTCTGCTACGGATATCCATCTTTATACCTGCGCCACTTATAGCTATAGGTGCCTCCACGGCGCTCTCGGCCACTCTTTTCGCAGGTAAGGGTATAACCTTGGTAAAGGATATTTACGGGTCCATACCCAACAACTTCTTCGTGTTCACACCACCTTCAATGCCGGCGGTTACGGCCAGTGTATTATTTGATGTGGCTTACTTTGTATTTGCTATAGTTTTTGTTTCAGGTGTGGAAAGCTTGTTGTGCTCCTCAATGGCCGACAAAATGGCTAACAATACCAAAAACCCATTCAATGCCGATAAGGAATTCTGGGGGCAGGGACTGGTGCAGATTATTACACCGCTTGTGAATGGTTTCCCTTGCACCGGTGCATTGGCCCGCACTGCTACCAGCATAAAAGCGGGTGCACGCACACCGCTTGCAGGGTACTTTAAAGCGGTGCTGAAGCTCACTATGGCTTATTTCATGGCACCGTACCTGGAGATAATACCTATGGCATGCATAGGCGGTATACTGGTATGGGTAGCCAGCAATATGATAAAGCCTGCTGAGATAAGGGAAACAAAATTGAAGGGCAAGTTTGAGTTTGCTATGATGGCTTATACTGCTGTGATGGTACCGGCCACTAATTTTCTCACGGGTGTGTTGTCGGCCGTGATAATTTATTTCGCCATAAAGCTTGTTTATTCCCAGGTCAGCAAGCGTAAGATGGTGCCCGGATATGCCGAAGTGCCAACAGAAAAAAGAGAGACAGTGGAGATATAATACGGGAAACAAGAGCGCCAGCTTGTTTTGTATTATTGTGCGACGCCCAGCTATATTTTAGTTGGGCGTTTTTGTTTTGTTATGCTCAGCCCGTCACCGGTAGCGTAAGTACTACCCTCGTGCCACTATTGTCTGCTGAGGTTACGTGTATACTGCCATTGTGCAGTCTGAAGATATTGCGTGTGAGGGGCAGGCCAATACCGTAGCCATGGTACAAGCCGGTGTTGGATGCCCGGAAAAATGGATCGTAGATGAATTTAAGCTCCTGCTGGGGGATGCCTATGCCTTTATCCTGTGTGGTGATCTGCAATTGTTTTTTGTGTACAGCGAGGGTCACTGCTACATCATTGTTGTTCGAGTATTTGCAGGCGTTCACGATCACATTGCTTATGCCCAGTTTCAGCAGGTCGTAGTTGCCGCTGATCATGGTATCTTCAGGCGCCGGCGTATTGTTGTCAAAACAGAAGGTCACTTTGTTGTCCGGTATCAGGTTGTTGAGCGTGCGGTGTACATCCTGCAGCAGCTCAGCTATCCTAAAGCGCTTAAAGTTTACTTTCTTACCGTCAAATCCGGTTTGTGCCAGGCTCAGCAGGCTATCAGTAAGGTGCTGCAGCTTCTCCGCCTGCTGCAATATTATCTCAAGCGTGGCCTTATAGCCCTCCTCAGTGCGTGGCCGCGACAAGGCTATCTCCGCCTCGCCATATATGGCCGTGAGGGGGGTGCGCAGTTCATGCGAAGCGTTGCTGATAAAGTTATTCTGCGCTTCAAAAGCTGTTTCCAGCCTCGATAGCATTTTGTTGAATGTAGTGGTCAGCACGGCTATCTCGTCATCGCTGCGGGCCTCTTCCAGGCGCAGGTGCAGGTTCTCTACTTGTATCGTGCCCACCTTGTCTATTATTTCCCGCACGGGCTTAAAGGTGTGCCTGGAGAAAAAAATGCCGGAAGTATAGGCTATCAAAATACCCGAGAAAAAGCAGATGATCAGTATCCAGCGGAGGTTTTCTGCGTACACGGTATACTCTGTGTTCTCAGCGCCCACTATAACAATATACTTGCCCTTGTCACTTGTATACAGCAGCCCTTTGTAAAAGAAATTGCCTCTCTTATAATTGGCCCATTCGTGCTGCACCACCTCGTCGTAAAATGACTGCGGTAGCTTTTTGCCTTCTGCCGTAGCTTTAAAATAAGCTATACTATCAGCTTTGTACAGGAATTCCCGCTCTCCCGGCAGCATTTCAAAATGTAGCTGTCGTATATCGTCGTAGGCAGCCGCTATGTGTTGGGCATTATTGTCGAGCTTCGAGGTGGCGGTAAATTTGGCACGCAGCTCCAGGTGGCGGTAAAAGTCTATGAAGGCAAAAGTATTGGTGAAGAAGTAGGTAAGAATGCAGATGCCGAGCAATATGGTAGCCATAATACCCGTAAAAAGCAATGCTGTTTTCTTTTGTATAGTCATGCCGCCTAACTCTCTTTCATTATATAGCCCATACCAATAACAGTGTGTATGAGCTTTGGCTCAAATTCCTTATCTATCTTTTTGCGCAGGTAGTTTACATATACATCTACCACGTTAGTGGTCATGTTGAAGTCAACACCCCACACGTTCTCCAGCAGGTCTATGCGCGAAATTACTTTCTTTTGGTTCTTTATCATGTATTCGAGCAGGCGATACTCGGTAGAGGTCAGTGTTATGTCCACACCATTCCTCCGCGCCATCCTCGAGTCCAGGTTAAGCACCAGGTCTGATATGCGTAAAGCATTTTCATCGCCGGCAGCATTAGGCGTGCGCCGCGACAGCGCCCGTATCCGCGCCAGCAGCTCGCTGAATTTGAAGGGCTTCACCAGGTAGTCGTCTGCACCACTGTCCAGCCCAGTCACAATGTTCTCCGTTGTGCTCAGCGCGGTAAGCATCAGCACAGGGTGGTTGTCCTTGGTTTTGCGCAGCATTCTACACAGCTCCAGGCCATTAATGCCGGGCAGCATTATGTCCAGTATATACATATCGTACTGGTGGTCTATAGCCATCTGGAAAGCAGTATTGCCATCTGGCGCTATGCTTATGTTGTACCCTGCTTCTGTAAGACCTTTCCTCACCATCGAGGCAATATTCGGGTCGTCCTCTACTAACAGTATATTCATCTTCCTGCGAATTTTTCTAGGTACTGCAAATTTGTACCGTAACCTACTGGCAAATTAAAGCTACATTTGAGCCCCACCGATTAAAATACCATTAGATTTTAAAAAAAAAGCGTCTCCTGTAGGGGAGACGCCACGAAAAAGAAACGAAACAATTATCTTTTCAAAGGATCCTGGTAGTTGTCGAAATTTGTTTTCTCCCACAATCCGTTGCTGCGCATATGGTCTCTGCGGTCTATCAGGTTCCGATTATCCCATGGGCCATTATTGAATGCGCCATGGTGAGGAGTGACCACCGGCAGGAGGGGTGTCCGTTTGTATCCGCCGTAGGTGCCGGTTTTCATCATGCCGATGTTGCCTACGTTATTATTGAGGGTAGTCCGCTTAGCTGTGCATACGCATTCCGCATTTTTCTTACATGCGCAGTTTACCTTGCTGCCGTTCATTTTATTGCTATATCTGCTCTGTGCTTCCGCATCCACACTATAACCTACAGAGAGGGCGGCAGAGAGAAGAATTCCGATCAATGCTTTCATAATATCACTTTTTAGGTTTATAAACCACTGACTAATATTTGTTTAGTCAACTATATATATCTAAATAGTGTGCCGCGGACTCATAAAGTTAGTTAAATTAATAATGTATAACCTTCCGGTAGACATGCAATAAAGCACATCCCAAAGCTACCTACTTCACCCCCGCACCTGCCTCAGCCATCTCCAAGGGCGACACGAATATCAGCTTGCCATCCGCATTCTCAGCCATCAGTATCATACCGTTGCTTTCTATGCCACGCATTTTGCGCGGTGCCAGGTTAGCTACCACCGTTACCTGTTTGCCCACAATATCTTCGGGCTTAAAGTGCATGGCTATGCCCGATACCACAGTGCGTGTCTCCGTGCCCATATCCAGCTCCAGCTTTAGCAGCTTATCTGCCTTTTCCACTTTCTCGGCTTTTATTATGGTGCCCACGCGCAGGTCTATCTTAGCGAAGTCATCGTAGGTGATCTCTGCCTTTTTTTCTGGCGATTCTGCGGCAGGGGCTGCCGCTATTTCCGGTTTTGGGTTCGACTCTTCCATTTTCTTAGTAGCTGCTGCGAGGTTATTCCTTAGTTTTTCTCCCTGGGCGGCTACTTCAGTGTCTTCTATTTTCCTGAAGAGCAGCTCCGGCGGATTGAGCGGGTAGTTCACTTTCAGCAGGTCTATTTTGCCCGCATTCTCCCAGTCGAGCATACGGTCCACCACCTTCATCTTGCGGCACATCTTCTGCGCCGTGAAGGGCAGGAACGGATTCAGCAGGATTGCCAGATTTGCCGTAAGCTGCAGGCACAGGTGCAGGCAGATGTCTATGCGTTTTTGGTTTTGTTCTTGTAGCTCAGGCGTTTTCGCCAGGTTCCAGGGGGCGTTGTCCTGCAGGTATTTGTTGCCTTTGCGGGCAAGGTCTATCACCTCATATAGCCCATCGCGGAACTTATAATGCTCCAGGCAATCTTCGGTCCGTGTTTTCGCTGCTGCTATTTCCTGCATCAGCGTCTTGTCCATATCGTTGATGGCATCAGCATGCAGTGCGGGAACACGGCCCCTGCACAGCTTGTGCATCAGCACAAACGCGCGGTTCTCAAAGTTGCCCAGTACAGCACTGAGCTCATTGTTCACCCTGTCCTGGAAATCCTTCCAGGTAAAGTCGTTGTCCTTATTCTCCGGGGCATTGGCGCAAAGCACATAGCGCAACGCATCCTGCTGGTCGGGGAAATCCTTTACATACTCATCAACCCACACTGCCCAGTTGCGTGAGGTAGATACCTTTTCGCCCTCTATGTTTAGGAACTCATTAGCCGGCACATTCTCAGGCGCCACAAAGCCGCCATGTGCATGCAATATGGCTGGGAATATGATGCAGTGAAATACAATGTTGTCTTTACCTATAAAGTGTACCAGCTTGCTATCCTCCTTGCACCAGTAGTCGGCCCACTGGTTAGTAAGCTCCTTGGTGGCGCTGATGTAGCCTATAGGCGCATCGAACCACACATAGAGTACTTTTCCCTCAGCATCGGGCAGTGGCACAGGCACGCCCCAGTTGCTGTCGCGCGTCATGGCGCGGGGCTGCAGGCCGCTGTCTATCCAGCTTTTGCACTGGCCATATACGTTGGCCTTCCACTCATCCTTCTTGCCATCTACTATCCACTCCTTCAGCCACGGCTCATACTTATTCAGCGGGAAGTACCAGTGTTTCGTTTTACGCTTCACCGGCACTGCCGTGCTCAGTGCGCTACGAGGGTTGATCAGCTGCTCGGGCGATAACGATGTGCCGCACTTCTCGCACTGGTCGCCATAGGCTCCCGCGTTACTGCACACCGGGCAGGTACCTACAATGTATCTATCGGCCAGGAAAACGTTCTTCTCCTCGTCGTAGTACTGCTCACTCTCGCGCTCTTCAAACACACCGTCGTCATACAGCTTCTTAAAGATGGCCTGCGATGTTTCGTAGTGTATAGGCTTCGATGTGCGCGAATAGATATCGAACGAGATACCCATTTCGGCGAAGCTATCCTTGATGATCTTGTTATACTTGTCTACCACGTCTTGCGGGGTGATGCCTTCCTTCATAGCGCGGATGGTGATAGGCACCCCATGCTCATCGCTGCCGCAGATGAATTTTACATCTCTTTTCTGTGCGCGCTGGTAGCGCACGTAGATATCAGCCGGCAGGTAGCAGCCGGCAAGGTGGCCAATATGCACAGGGCCGTTAGCATACGGAAGGGCAGCAGTAACAAGGTATCTCTTGAAGTCCATAATTGGGATGCAAGATAGTTAATAGAGGGGAATATGGCGACGTCACAAGCCTACTCGTCGCGAAACGGCTGATTGGCGTTTAGGTGGTATTCGAGCATGTAGATATAATTGATAAGCGCACTTGCTTCATTTGTCAGCCTAAAGTAGTCGGGCACGTGGTATCCTTTAATTTCTTTATTAATAATCAGTTTTAGTTGCCAAAAGCCATAATGAAATGCGAGAATGCTACTGTCTACCGTCTCTGTTTCAATTAGGTGTTTAACTTTAAAATAGTAGCTAAAAGTGAATAGCTGGTTTTCGACATTAGTACGCCCTTTCCAGTTGTCGACTCCGATACAATTTATTTGACCAAATTTTTGCCAGAATATGTAGGCCGATTCCTGAGCACCCTCTATGCACCCGCTACAGCGCCTCTCAAAAATTAGCATCGTGTCTATCCCGAGTCTTAGAAGAGAATCGTTTATTCTGACGACATGCGCTTCATGTTTTGCATCATAAGGGGATGCATAACACTTTGCCGAACAAAAGCCGGCAAAAGCCAGGAACAGTAATAAAGTCTTAACCATATCGCGCCCGCAATGTTACAAAAAAAGCTACATTGATTACCTTTAATCCATGAAACCGATCATCGACAACTTCTCCGCCCACGCCACCGACTATGCCACCTTTCGCCCGGAATCGCCCAAAGAAATATTTGATTTTCTATACAGTCATACCCCGGCTTTCGATGTGGCCTGGGACTGTGGCACCGGCAACGGGCAGGTAGCGGCAAAGCTTGCTGACCGTTTTGGCAAAGTATACGGCTCAGATATCAGCAGCGAGCAGCTGGCTAATGCGGCGAAAAAAGATAATATTATCTACCTTAATGAACGTGCTGAGCAAACTACCATTCCGGCCGGATCTGTCAGTCTCATCACAGCCGCGCAGGCCCTCCATTGGTTCGACTTTGAGAAGTATTACGATGAGGTACGCAGGGTAGCGGCACCAGGCGCGCTCATCGCAGTGTGGACATATGTGTGGAGCAGGATCACACCTGGAGTTGATATGGTGGTAGATAAATTGCTGAAAATAATAGATAAGCACTGGGATGCAGAACGCAAGTATGTTAACGGCGAATATAAAAACATCGATTTTCCGTTCAGGGAAATAAAGACGCCCGAATTGCACATAATTAAGCAGCTAAGCCTCAATCAGTTTGTTGGTTATCTCAACACGTGGTCTGGCATTAAGAATTATATAAAAATGGAAGGCAGTAATCCGTTGGATGCCGTAATTGAAGAGCTGCAAGCTGCATGGGGAGCTACAGATGAGCGGGCAGTCACCTGGCCGGTTTTTTTGCGGGCCGGCTTCGTATAGCATGGCTTGATGTTTTTCGCCTTGTAGCTATATGCCGGTTGGCGACATACATATAGGCACATCGGGGTGGAGCTACAAAGGCTGGCGCGGGCCATTCTACCCGCAGAAGCTGCGCGCTGCCGACTGGCTAAATTTCTATGCCGGCCAATTTACTACTACCGAGATAAATGCAAGTTTCTACCGGTTGCCTACAATAGAAACGGTAACTAAATGGGCTGCGCACACACCTGCCCATTTTCTGTTTTGCCCTAAGATGAGCCGGTACCTCACGCATATGAAAAAGCTGCTCGACCCGGAGGAGCCGCTTGAGCGTTTCTTCGCGGTGTTCGACAACATTAAAGACCGGCTTGGACCAGTGCTCATTCAGCTGCCCGCCCAGGTAAGGTACAATGAAGGCAAGATCGAGCACTTCTTTAAAGTGCTTAAAAAGGTATATCGCGATCATGAGTTTGTACTTGAATTCAGGCATGATACATGGTTGGAAAAGGGTGCCTTAGCAATGCTATCTGAATATGATGTTGGCGCGGTTATCTCACAGTCGGGCGTGGGATGGCCGTATACCGAAATGGTAACGGCTAAGAATATCTACGTCCGTTTTCACGGCCCCGGCAAGTTATATGCGTCTTCGTACTCAGATGATATGCTGAAAGGCTTTGCAAAGAAATTCAGGAAATGGGTGAAGCAAGGGCATACCGTTTGGGCGTACTTTAATAACGATGTGCATGCCTATGCGGTCAAGGACGCTGCCAGGCTCAAAGCATTCTGCGGGCAGGAATAAGAAATATTTGGCATTTAATATCGCGGTTTCCCCAGGCACTTTACTACACCATATCAATAGTGATCTTTTGGGTCTTATTCCACTTGTTTATTTTGGAGTGGTAGCTGGTGGCTATTGCATTCAGGTTGGTGCGTATATCCCGCCTGCGTTCATTGGGTATATATTCAAGTATTTTATTCCGCTCGCTTATGAGCTCAGATGCTATATCCTGCACCGTTATCACTGCATTCTTATTCTGGTATAGTACTATCTTCTTAAACCATATTGTTAGCTCACAATAGTGTTTGTAATAATCTAAGAACTCGGTGTCGCCCATCATATTGTGGTAAGTAAAGTTTCCAGTTGAAGTAAAGTTAATAAAAAAGGTTGTATTGTTATTTTGTCCTATGAAGATAATTATTGTTTAGATGTTTGCCCGCATTTATTTGAAATATTGCACTTGTTTATTATTTTTATTTAAAATTCATCCGTATGCACATGGTCAAATTCACCCCTCTTGTTGTAGCTGCTATAATCGCAACGACCGCCGCTGCCGATGCACAAAGCCATACGGCGATAGCGCCCGGTGCGTCCTATAGAAAATGGGAGCCGATAAAGGAAATCGGTATTCAGTGGCGTAAGCGTGTGTGGCGCGAGGTAGATATGACAGAAGCTACCAACGCTTTTTTCAACGCACCTGCAATGGGCAACGCACTGATAGATGTATTGATGACCGGTGCAAAAGACAAGTCGATCCAGGTATACAGTTCAATTGGTGATCGCTTCACAACCACGTTGGCTTACGACCAGCTGGTGGCACAGCTGAAGGATAAAACCTTACTCGCTGGCGTAGATGGCAAGCAGTGCGCAAACATGAATTACATGCCATCTGCCGTGCATAAATATATCATTAAAGAGGACTGGCTGTTTTTGAGGGAGGAAAAGAAGATGGTGGTGCGGATAGTAGGGATAGCACCCGTTGGGAAAGTAGTAGGTCCGGATGGTGCCATAGCCGACCAGCCTTTGTTTTGGTGCTACTATCCCGATAGCCGCGAATTTCTGTCGCGATATGCAGTAGCCGTTGCCGGCCAGGAAACGACGTGGGAAGCGGTATTTGGGACAAGGACTTTTAAGAGCACAATAGTGAAAGCTGGAGACACCAGGGTGCGCGAAGAAATAGGTCCCGGCATGTATCAATGGCAAAAGCAGTAAACAAGATACCCGCCAACATATCAGTGCTCTACAACCAGTTCGTAGTCATATTACCCGCCGCCGACAGGAGAGCTGGCGCTGTACTTTGCAAATAGCTACGAATATGTAAGCAGGCTGAAGCCGAAGGCAACAGCAGAGCCAAAGGAGTAAAGCTACAAGCCAATCCCAATTCCCAATTCCCAACCCCCAATTCCATTAAAATGCTACCTTCGCGGCACGAAACAAAAAACTGATATTTATGCCGGAGCGCGTTTACGATAATATACTCCAGACTATAGGAAATACTCCTCTTGTTCGCCTCAACCGCGTGGTGGCTGACTTGCCCTGCAAGGTATATGCCAAGGTGGAGACCTTTAACCCCGGTAACAGCATTAAAGACCGCATGGCGGTGAAGATGCTGGAAGTGGCCGAAAAGGAAGGTAAGATAAAGCCCGGCGGTACCATAATAGAAGGCACCAGCGGCAACACAGGCATGGGCCTCGCATTGGCAGCTATAGTAAAAGGCTACAGGTGCATTTTTGCCACTACAGATAAGCAGAGCAAAGAAAAGGCAGATATACTTAAGGCGCACGGCGCCGAGGTTATCGTTTGCCCTACAAACGTAGACCCTGAAGATCCGCGCAGCTACTACCAGGTGGCACGCCGCCTGCAAAAGGAGATACCCAACAGCTGGTACGTGAACCAGTACGACAACCTGGCCAATCGCCAGGCGCACTACGAGCAGACGGGGCCGGAGATATGGAAACAGACCGAAGGTAAGGTGACGCACCTTGTGGTGGCGGCCGGTACCGGGGGCACTATAGTAGGCACCGGGAAATACCTCAAAGAGCAAAACCCAAATGTGCAGGTATGGGCTATAGACACCTACGGCTCGCTGCTCAAAAAATGGTTCGAAACCGGTGAGCTCGATATGGGCGAGGTACACCCTTATATCTCTGAAGGCTTTGGTGAAGACTTCCTGCCTGAGAATTATGACCGCAATGCACTCGACCTGTTTGAAAAAGTAACCGATAGGGACGGTGCGCTCATGGCCCGCCGCATAACCCGCGAAGAAGGTATTTTCGTAGGTTACTCTGGAGGGTCTGTTATAGCGGGTCTGCGCCAGCTAAAGGATAAACTGAAGAAAGACGACTTGGTAGTAGTGATATTTCACGACCACGGCAGCCGCTATGTAGGTAAGGTATACAACGATGAGTGGATGCTCGACCGTGGTTTCCTTGAAGTAGAAACGGTGCGCGACCTGATAGGTGGCCTTGGCCGCCGCAGGCTGGTGACCATCGACGAAGGCAGCAAGGTGATGGATGCCCTCACGCTAATGAAGAAATACGACATAGAGCACATACCGGTAATGAAGGAGCTCGACCTCGTGGGCAGTGTATCGCAGGGCAGCCTCTTCAAAAAGCTGATAGAGGAGACCGATGTGCGCGACCAGCTGATAGGCGATGTGATGGATGAGCCGCTGCCGGTGGTGGAGCTCGATACGCCGCTGGAGCGCCTTACACACTACATCAATAAAGACAATGGCGCAGTGCTTACCCGCGATGAAAGCGGCCAGTACAGCATACTCACCAAGTACGACATACTGAATGCGTTCTCTAAAGGATAAAACTATTTAACCGCAATGACGCTGAGGCGCAAAGGTTTGCCTTTGCGCCTCAGTTGCTCAATAACTTACAAAATGACCCGGAGCACAAAGCAGTTTTTATATGATGTAACTACAAAGCCACCGATACTATTCCCATTGGTGGCGGGGTTCCATATTTTCTGGCTGCTCATAACTCTGTGGGGCGACCGGCATGAGCCCTTTCCAAATATAGTTTGGCTGGAGATATTGTGGATGATAGGGTATACTGCATTTTGGATAGCGGCCAGCGACTTCCGCAAGTGGGGAGCGAATGGCTATATTGTGCTTACCTTGCTTAATACAACGGTCTATCTGCTTGTGAAAAGCGGCAAAGCGCCGATCGGCTACCTCAGCAATATGTTCCTGCTCGATGGGCTGTTCAGCGTTTTCCTTATGTTTTATTACAAGCATTTCAGGTAAGAGCGCTGATTATAAACAACTTTATTTGAGTACAGGTGTCCCACACCTCCAAGGTGTGGGACACCTTGTTAACGCGAGATACAGCAAAAAAATCCGGTAAAGTAATGCAAAAGTCATTCACAGATATGATAGGCAACGAGGTAGTGGTAAACTACCCGCCACGGCGTATCATATCGCTGGTGCCATCGCAGACTGAGCTTTTGCATGATCTTGGGCTAAAGGACGAGGTTGTTGGCATTACTAAATTTTGTGTGCACCCGCAGGTTTGGTTTCGGAAGAAGAAAAGGGTAGGGGGTACTAAAACCGTACACCTGGAAATTGTGAAGGACCTACAGCCAGATCTCATTATCGCCAATAAGGAAGAAAATACGAGGGAACAGGTAGAGGAGCTGGGCGGCATGTATCCTACATGGGTCAGCAACATACAGACTGTTGATGAGGGCCTGCAAATGATACAGCAGGTAGGTGAGCTGGTTGGCAAAGGTGGGCAGGCTGCAGCACTTGCAAGCGAAATTGAAAGCCGTTTCAGGCTGCTTTTGCCGACTACTCCTATCCCTAAAAAAGTTGCCTACTTCATCTGGCGCAAACCCTGGATGTGCGCCGGCGGCGATACCTTCATAAGCGATATGATAACCCGCATGGGGTGGGTAAATGTATTGGCCGGTAAGCTCCGGTATCCCGAGATCAACCTTGAAGAATTAACGGCACTTGGTGTAGACCTCGTGTTACTATCATCGGAGCCATATCCTTTTAAAGAACCACACATTGCCGAGATCAAAGCTGCCCTGCCGCATGCAGCGGTGCAGCTGGTAGATGGTGAAATGTTTAGCTGGTATGGCAGCCGCATGCGTGTGGCCGTGCCTTATATGGCTGCACTGCAAAAGCAATTCGAATAATTATCTCACCATCACCACCGGAAAAATACTCCTAAAGTGGTATTTCCGGGTAATCTCATCCAGCCTACTTTTACAATAGTAAGAGCAGGCCCCTATAGCCTTTTGCCTGCCACGCTATCTCATCACCTCTTGAAACGAAAACCATGCTGACACTGATATTTGTGCTTATCTACAAAGTGTTTAAGGCCCGCCGCATACAGGTGGGTTTACAGTAAGCTGCTGGTGAGATATCAGGGACGGAACAATTTTTGTGTTCGTTCTTTAAATCACATCCGGCTATGAATAAGTTATTTACACTACTGCTGTGTTCTGTCCTTTGCACTCAGCTCTCCGCTATTGCCCAAAGCTGCTGCACAAAGCCGACAGGTATGCAGGCACTTGCCATGAGCAAGTCGTTCAAAGCATCGCATGCAGCACCGCTGCCCCTCCACTATACACCTCAGTCAGGCAAGATGATCACGTTTCCGGTTACCGGGGGCGCTGCCGGTAATGCATTTTACATCCCTGCCGATGAGGCTACTGATAAGGTGCTTGTGATTTTCCACGAATGGTGGGGCCTCAACGACTATATAAAAAGAGAAGCCGAGACCTGGCACAAGCTGCTGGGCGGCAAAGTGAGCATCTACGCTGCGGACCTCTACGATGGCAAGGTGGCCACTAATGCCGAAACCGCAGGCAAGCTGATGGGTGGCCTGCAGCAAAAGCGGGGAGAAGCTATAGTAAAAGGCGCATTGGCAAGTGTGGGTAAGGATAAGCGCATAGCTACCCTTGGCTGGTGCATGGGGGGCAGCTGGTCGTTCACGGCCAGTGTGCTGGCGGGTAGCCAGGCCGCCGGCTGTGTCATGTACTACGGCTTTCCCGAGAAGGATATGGCACGGATAAAGCCACTGAAGTGCGATGTGGTATACATTTACGGAGCGAAAGATGAGCACATAAAGATCACCGACGTGCACGAATTTGAGAAGAAAGTGCAGCAGGCTGGCCGCAGCATTACCATGTATAGCTACGATGCGGTGCATGCGTTTGCTAACCCAAGCAATCCTAATTACGATGCCCGCTCAGCAGGCGAGGCCCAAAATGCAGCGCTCTCTTTCCTGCACGAAAAATTATCGGTAGAGTAGGGTGGTATGGTTTCTTTCAGGCATAACAAAAGGCCATTTGTAAGATGATCCACCCAGGTACCGAACTGAAATTTATAAGCCCGGAGATAGGCTATGGCGTCGTAGCTACTGAGTTCATCCCTAAAGGGACCATAACCTGGATTTTTGACCCGATCGACCAGGTATTTACGCCTGATGATATACGGAAGCTTGACCCCATTTATAAAGAGAAGCTGCACACGTATGCGTATCGCGACCACGAAGGTAACTTCGTACTTTGCTGGGACAATTCCCGCTTCGTCAATCACAGCTTCAACTCCAGTTGCATGAGTACTGCCTATAATTTCGAGATAGCAGTGCGGGATATCTTCCCAGGCGAGGAGTTGACCGATGACTATGGCTACCTTAACGTTACCGAGCCTTTCGACTGCGTGCCCGAGCCCGGCAGCAAGCGCACACGCGTAATGCCCGACGATCTGCTTCGTTTCCACAAGGAGTGGGATGAGCAGCTGAAGGAGGCATTTAAAAACTTCAACAACGTACCCCAACCCTTTCTGAACCTGATAGAAGAGCGGCACAGGCAAAAGGTAGCAGACATTGCCGCCGGAAAGGCGGAGATGGATTCCATTCTTAAATGCTACTACAATGGCGGCGACAATGTTTTTGAAGAGTAGCGATACGTTTCTCATTGATATTTAATCTTTTATACAGCCGCTATGGCACGACCTTTTTCGGGTAACTGGTGTATAAAACCCAGTAACATGAAAAAGCAATCAAGTGGTCCGGATAATAATAAAGGCACAGGCAAAAAGAAAAAAGGTGGATCAGCACTCGCGGCAGCATCTGTAGGCCGCAGCGCCACAGCACAGGCACACCGGCATAGCGATCCCGGAGGCCTCGGCCGCACAGGCACTAACGTCATTTATGAAGGCGCTACAGCACCCGGCGCAGGTAGTTCTGTGGGTACTGGTTATGCCTCTGGCCGACCCAGCACAGGCAGTCGTATTACCACTAATTCAGATTACGAGCAAAACCGTGGCGGCAGTCCTTCTAAAGTAAAAGAAGCCGATAATGCTAAGACCAGCCGCACGGCACGCGAAGAAGGTTTTGACGGCGAATTTTAAATTTTGTTAACATATTTTCTACTGCTTTAGCTACTTATGTAGTTAAAGCATTTGTTATTTTAAATGGCATAGTTTTTTATCCTTTAGGGTAAGCAAGGTGCAAGGGCAGGTGAGCGATCACTAATAGGAGCCTGGAAATTGAATAACGAAACGGAAAATTGCTTGTATGGAAACCCTGAAGAAACTAAGACTGTCAATGTGGAAGAAGCTGCTGCATAATTATTACGCTTACAGAACCACCATTTCTAATGAACTAAGTGCTTTCACCTTCCCTCCCTCCCGGGAATTTATAGGATATCTTTCTAAGACCTTTACAGAATCAACAATAGCGCTGTTTGAGAACGGCCCTACATTTAGCGCTTACGAGGTGTCATACGATGCCGGGGGCACACGTGGCCGTGCCATTTACAAAACTACAGTTGGTACTTATCCGTCGTTTTGTGCATTCAAAACCGTTGAAGAGTACCAAAACTCATTCGCGAAGGGAGAGCGCCCTACCGAGCCTCATAAATAGTCACCTCCAGCGCATCCCTGCAGTTGCGCAGCAGCTCGCTCATAGTGGCATGCAGGCGCGGGTGTTCCATAGCAGGGGCTATCTCAGCCAGTGGCAGCAGCGTGAAGCGACGCTCGTGCAGGTAAGGGTGGGGGACTGTAAGCGCTTCGGTATCTATTATATCGTTGTTAAATAGCAGTATATCTATATCCAGCGTCCGAGGTCCCCATTTCACATCGCGCTGCCGGCCTAGTAGCGTTTCTATTTCCAGTATTTCCTTCAGTACTTCCGCTGCAGTAAGGGTCGTTTGCATTTGTACTGCCATGTTTAGAAATGCTGCCTGGTCGGTAATGCCCCATGCGGCCGTTTCGTATACCGCAGACTGTTGCACCACCACACCGCACTGCACCGCAAGCAGCTCGATAGCTTTCTGTAGCCATAGCACTCGATCCCCTTCATTGCTGCCCAGCGACAGGTATACATCATTCATAAGGCCGCAAATATAAATTGATTAGCTAAAAGTATCTTTGCCGGGTATACACACTTTATGAAAGAGTTCTTCCGGTCGTTTTTTGCATCACTGTTAGCCATTGTTGTTTGCGGGGTTATTTTAATTGGTCTTACCATAGGCATCATTTCCGGCCTGTCTAAGTCGCTGGTAGAAAAAGACAAGGAGAAGAAGGGGGGCGAAGTATTGGTGATAGACCTTGCCCGCCCGGTGCATGAGCAGGGCCGCAGCAACCCCTTCGCCATACTAGGCGATGGCCCCGACTTCAAGCCCGGGCTCTACGATATTACTAAGGCCATAGCACGCGCCAAAACTGACAAAGAAGTGAAGGGTATCCTATTGAAGTTAGCCCCTTCTCAAAATGGGTGGGCAGAGCTGCAGCAGGTAAAATGGGCACTTGATGATTTTAGAACCTCAGGCAAGTTTATCTATGCCTATGGCGAGGTAGTAAGCCAGGGTGCCTACTACGTCGCCTCATCAGCCGATAGTATCTATGTAAACCCCGTAGGCTATGTGGAGCTCAAAGGACTATCAACCGAACTCATGTTCTTCAAGGGCACGCTCGACAAGCTCGATGTGCAGCCGGAGATATTCTACGCCGGTAAGTTTAAGAGCGCCACCGAGCCCTTCCGCGCTGAAAAGATGAGTGAGCCAAACCGCCTGCAGCTGCAGGTGCTGCAAAACAGCATATGGACACAGTTGCTGCAGTCGGCCGCCAAATATGCGGGCACCGATATGGCTACTGTAAACCAGCTGGCACAGACCGGTGCTGTACAATTCCCGGCAGATGCGGTAAGCAACAAGCTCATCGCCGGCATGAAGTACTGGGACGAGGTGGAGCAGGTGATACGCACTAAAACCGGTAAAGCTGCCGGCGCCGAGATAAAGTACGTTTCCATATTCGACTACGCCAGGCCCGACCGTGTAGATGCACTGCTCAGCGACAACCGCATAGCTGTGCTATTCGCCGAAGGCGAAATAGTGGACGGCAAGCAGCGCGGCGAATTTCAAATAGCATCGAAGAATTTCTGCGAGGAGATACGCAAGATCGCGAAGAACGATAAGATAAAGGCCGTGGTGCTACGCGTGAATTCGCCTGGTGGCAGTGCATTGGCATCAGAGGTCATACTACGCGAGCTGATGCTGCTAAAGGCTAAGAAGCCGCTGGTAGTATCTATGGGCGACTATGCCGCATCGGGCGGCTACTACATAGCCAGCAAGGCCGATAGCATATTTGCAGCACCTAATACCATCACCGGCAGCATAGGGGTATTCGGTATGCTCTTCAACATAGATAAGCTGATGAAGAATAAGCTGGGTGTAACATTTGATGGGGTAAAGAATGCACCCTATGCAGATTTCCCTACAGCTACCCGGCCACTTACCCCAGATGAGGCACAGCGGATGCAGCGCTCCATAGATACCATTTACAACAACTTCAAAAGGCATGTGGCAGAAGGCCGCAAACTGAAAATAGATGACGTAGACTCTATAGCGCAAGGGAGGGTATGGACCGGTACCGATGCCAAGGCAATAGGCCTGGTGGATGAACTGGGAGGGCTGGATAGAGCCATTGCCAGCGCCGCGCGCCTCGCTAAGATGAAAGACTACAAAGTAGTTACCTACCCGGAACCCACCGACAAGCTGGAGACAATACTTCGCGGCCTGGGTAACAATACCGATGCGAAGGCGATGGTGAAGGAAGCCATAAAAGAAGAGATGGGCGCCCCGGGCGAATGGTATGAGAAGATAAATGAGCTGAGAGAGCTGAATGGCAAAGCAATGGTAGTGATGCCATTTGTGATAAAGGTGCACTAGCACGAAATTAGTGGCAGCATTATATACAATCATCAAAGCACTATGGAACAGGAAAGACCTATAATATTAATAACCAACGATGATGGCATTACCTCACCCGGCATACGCTCGCTCGTAGAGGCTGTGCAGGGTCTCGGCGAGATAATAGTTGTGGCACCGGATAGTCCGCAATCTGGCATGGGGCATGCAATAACCATCGGCCACCCCCTGCGGCTCGATAAGGTAGAAGTGTTTGACGGTATAGCCTCATGGCAGAGCAGCGGCACCCCTGCCGACTGCGTGAAGCTTGCCCGCGATAAGATACTGCACCGCAAGCCCGATATATGCCTCAGCGGCATCAACCACGGCGCTAATCACTCTATAAATGTTATTTATTCAGGTACCATGAGTGCGGCAATGGAAGCAGCTATAGAGGGTGTGCCATCAATAGGCTTTTCTCTGCTCGACTATAAATTCGATGCCGACTTCACCGTGGCTAAAAAAGTAGTGCGCGACCTTACCAAGCGCATGCTGGCCACCGCTATGCCCGATCACATACTGCTCAACGTAAATATCCCGGTAGTTACAGAAGCCGAGTTTAAAGGTTTGAAGCTCTGCCGGCAGGCTCACGCCAAGTACGAGGAAGACTTTGATCACCGCACAGATCCCCGCGGCCGCGACTACTACTGGATGGTAGGTAAGTTTGTAAACATGGACAAAGACCCCGGCACAGACGTAGAAGCTCTTAATGATGGCTATGCATCTATAGTACCCATAACAATAGACTTTACCGACATGGAAATGAAGGACTGGCTGGCGGAAGAGTGGGGGCTATAATTTTAGCGATTAGGAATTAGGATTGGTTTTGAAATTTGAAATTTGGAATTTGGAATTTGGAATTTGGTTTTTGGGATTTGGTGCATGGCACTAGGATTTTTGAAATTGGAATTTGGTTTTTGGAATCTACAGTTTGGAATTTGTTTTTTTGAAATTGGAATTTACTAAGCATGGTTTACAAAGTGATCGGTTTAATGTCTGGCAGCTCGCTCGATGGGCTGGATATAGCATATGTGCAGCTTGAAGAGGTGCGCGGCCAGTGGACCTTCGAGATACTACAGGCGGAGCTGCTGCCTTATACCGACAAATGGACTGAGGATTTGCGCACAGCTGCAACCATCAATGTGAGCGATTTCCTAAAGCTGCATACCGCCTACGGCAGGTTTCTAGGTGAAAGTGTTGCTGCATTTATCAGTCGGCATGAGCTCGGGCACAAGGTGCATTTTATTGCATCGCACGGGCATACTGTATTTCATGAGCCTGCAAATCTTACCACCTTCCAGGTAGGCGATGGGGCAGCTATCGCCGCCATTGCCGCACTGCCTGTTATCAGCGACCTCCGCTCACTCGATGTGGCGCTTGGCGGGCAGGGTGCGCCTATAGTGCCCATAGGCGATAAGCTGCTGTTTGGCAGCTATGACTATCTCCTCAATATAGGTGGCATTGCCAACATTACTATAAAGCAAGGCGATAGCATGACAGCCTTTGATGTGTGCCCTGCCAACCGCATACTCAATGTGCTTGCAGAGCGCGAGGGACTAAAGATGGACGAAGGCGGACAGCTTGCAGCAAAAGGCGAGCTGCTGGTAAGCGTGCTCGACCGGCTGAACACCCAGGATTATTATGACCAGGCCCCGCCAAAATCGCTCAGCAATGATGCTGCTACCGACCTTGCTTTCCCCCGCCTGCTCGAGAGCAGTCATAGTAATTATGACCGGCTCAATACCGCCGTGCACCATATTGCCTACCAGGTAGCAAAGGCCGTGAAGCAATTTCCGCATGGTAAGGAAACGGCGACAATGCTGGTAACAGGCGGCGGAGCGTTCAATACCTACCTCATCGAAGAGCTGGTAAAGCACCTGGAGCCACAGAACGTAACCGTGCATGTGCCCGATGCCAACGTGGTGAAGTTCAAAGAGGCACTGGTGATGGCCCTCATAGGCACGCTGCGGTGGCGCGAAGAAGCTAACGTGCTCAGCAGTGTTACCGGCAGCACCCGCGATAGCGTGGGCGGCGCGCTGTGGCTGGGCTAGCTACTTCTTTAGCTCTATCCATACCGGCGCATGATCGCTCGACTTTTCCCAGCCGCGCACATCGCGGTTTACGCCCGCGGCTTTGAGCCGGGGTGCAATGGAAGGGCTGAGCAAAAAGTGGTCTATGCGCAGCCCGGCGTTGCGCTCGTAGGCATTACGGAAATAATCGAAAAAGGTATAGATGACCTCATTGGGATACAGCGTACGTATTGCATCGGTCCACCCCTGGGCCATAAGCTTTTGAAAAGCTGCCCGTGTCTCAGGCCGGAAAAGTGCATCGTCGCCCCAACGCTCAGGCTTGTATACATCGAGCTCTGTCGGCATTACGTTGTAGTCGCCGGTGAGTATAACGGGTTCGCCACTTGCTATAAGCTCGGCGGCATGTTTTGTCAGCCGCTCGAACCATTGCAGCTTGTAATCGAACTTAGGGCCAGGTGCAGGGTTGCCGTTGGGCAGGTAGAGGCAACCGATACGAATACCGCCCACCATTGCTTCGATGAACCTGCTGTGCAGGTCTTCGGGGTCGCCCGGCAATACGCGGCCTATCTCCTCTATTTCCATATCACGCGCCAGTATGGCTACGCCGTTCCAGCTTTTTTGCCCGTGCCATATGGCATTGTACCCGGCATCTTTTATCGCCTGCAGCGGGAATTTTTCTTCCGGTGCCTTAAGCTCCTGCAGGCACACAATATCGGGCTGCGCCTCGCCAAGCCAGCGAAGTAACACAGGCAAGCGGCCGTTGACGCCATTGACGTTATAAGTAGCGATCTTCATGGTGTAGCTAAGGTGAAATAAAAAGATGGGTGAAGTATGCAGGAGCAGGAAAGTGGGCAGTGCGCAAAGTGAGCAATGAAATTTTTGAAAACGACTTTGGTTCTGATAATCAATCAGTTAGATTGAAATCATTGCGCACTTATTGCTCACTTTTTTAAAAGTGCGCAATGGAAATTCGATAAATTGGTATGGAAAATACGCGCAGGTATGCAAAGAAAAGAGGATAACATAGGATAGGATTAAAATCTTAAGCAAACTATGTAAAATAGCTGAGATTTCCAAATTTTTGTTGGGTGGCGTGTGGCTAAACTGACCACGTGAGTAGGGAAAGGTGTAGCCGCCAACCCTTAACGGAGTGGTCCTTGAAAAAGGAGACTCGCCTACGACAGACCTATGGCTATCTTTTAAGCTGTTCAATATAGCATTTAGCCTCAGTTCTATGAATTCCGTTCAGAGAACGGCGCTCATTCGCAGTTCCGGATGCCCTGCGGAACATCCGGAACAACGGGTTGAGTGGGACAATCGAATAAGCTATATATAGCAAAAACCAATGCAATTTAAATCGATTAGCAAACATGAAATAAGCCTGTCATAACCGACTAAAGAAAAAATATACTTTATGTCTGATTTTCTTTTTCCGTATGCAAGATTGTAGTTTAACCTCGAGTCCTTCATTATATCCGCGAATTTTTTAGGAGGGACATAAATATTATTTTCCGTGGAAACTACATCCGCAAGTTCTTGGATTTCAATCATACAAGTCCTATATACAGAATCATTTTTTTCAAAGTAATCGTTACTAAAGGACAATATAGCCGTCTTAATCGTTATTCTAATTTTCCTTTCAACCTCCGTTAGATCTAATTCCAAAATTAACGCTCCTTCAGAATAAGAATATTTATCAACAGTTGAATCCCCGCTATTTTTTACTATGTCTTCTATGAAATTCATAATTATATAGTATTATAAACCAAGAATTTTTTAAATTCATCCCACATCCCTTGGTTCGCAAATTGGGTGTTCTGGGTGACATATAGGCACTCCCGAGTCCGCGCGCAGGAAAAAGTTGTTGTCCCACCCTCAACGGCGAGGCCCGGAAAAAGAAACTCGCCTACGACGGAAAAATAATAAATATTCTGCTATTGCCTAAGTAAACTGAGTGTGAATTATGCAGGCATGCCGGTAGGAAATAGGGTAGCCGCAACCCCTCAACGGCGAGTCCCTGAAAAAGGAGACTCGCCTACGACGGACCGTGCAATCCATTTAACAAAGCCCGGGCCTGCCATACGGCAGCCGGGTGCTGATAGTTACGCCTGCACTTATCGTGGCGAGATCGCTGCAATGAATAAAGGTGGCCTTAAAATGTACTTTGTTGAAGGCCGCATTGTAGCCGATGCCTTACTGCTGCCTCGCAGCCGCAGGGCCAAACCCATATCGTTTCTTGAAGGTTTTGCTGAAGGTGTGTACATCATTAAATCCGCAGCTGTCGGCAATGGTACTTATGGGTATGTCGGTGGTGCGCAGGAGATCGTGTGCTTTCTGCAGCCTCCGCTCTACGATGTAGCGGTGTGGCGAGCTGCGGAACATTTGCTTGAACAGCCGTAGGAAATAGTACTCCGACATGGTAGCTGCGCGGGCAATGGCTGTGATGCTTATGCGGTCGGTATAGCAGTCGTCCATAAATTCTTTCCCTTTCAGCATACGGTGCAGGAGGTCTTTGCGCGTGCTATCGCGCACCGATGTAAATGAGTTGATGTAGCCGTGTATCTCGCGCTGGTCTGCTACGAGGTTGGCAGCGAGACTGTAGAATACCTGGCTCAGCAGCAGCTGGTCTGTGAGGTCGGCGGGGGTAAGGGTCGCAAGGTTGTTTTGCAGGTATTGCCCTAGCGCTGTATTTGTTGCTTTATAGTCGTGCTCGAAAAAGCTGGCGGTGGTGAGGAAGTCGTAGAAATCTTCGCGCGGGTAGGGGCCGGAGGGGTCGTGATGTGTGCCTATGACCTCTGATAACAGTGCAGGGGATATTGCTATGCAGATACCATTCACATCTTTGTCGCTATCTATAGTGACACTGCCGGTGGAATGCTTGTTGGTGAGCAGGTACCTGCCTTGTGTTATGTTGTAGCTGCGCCCACCCAGGTTGTACATCTCGGTGCCGCTGCGCACATACTTTATCGACAGGTAAGATGAGAGCTTCGTGCTCAGGTGCCTGAAGCATGAGAAGTCGACGAGGTTCTTTTCATTGTAAGGTATATCCTTGTAAACAGGGCCGTTGGTAAAGGCACGGCATGTGCCGCTTATTCGTGGTGTGCTCATTATTTTAAAGACTGGGGTTGATCTCATAAATATGGCGATAAATTCCGGTAGTGGTATCACCCATACTGGGGTGAATTAGCAACCCAATAAAAAAGAACTGACTAGAATGATGTCGTTACCAATGTATGTTCTTTGATGCGATGAACTCGCAGATCATTATTTCCGAGTCAGTTTCGAGGAACACGATAGTATATTTTTTCTTGTATGAAATACACTTGTAACCCAAAAGCGCACGTTCGGTATCGCGACATAGTGCATGCTTTCGGCGAGAATCTGAAAGCTTGATAAAAAAGTCATACACGCCATCTGTAAACTTTTCCGCTGTAGCAACCAGTCCCTTTGATTCAATGAACCATGCAATGGCGGCAATATTCTGTGCTGCCGTTTCTTTAATTGTTACTTCCCGGCCGCCCACTTCCTGATCAATTTTTTACTATATGCCCTTGCTTCTTCCACAGATAGTATTTTCTCCGGGCGGGTTTTTAATGCAGCTTTTTTCTGTAAGGCCTGGTAATTTTTTTCGGGTATGACCACGTAAGATTTGTTATCTATCACAAGCACGTTCATGGCTCTTTTTTTTACGAATATACGAATATTTGGAGGCTCAAAAAAGTAAGATCGTGCAGCAAATTCGCAGGATTTGACAAACGCAGCAACGCCGCGGAGCAGTATCTTTGATGTTCTCAAAAATGATCTTATGCTCAACAAACGTGTGGCTTCCTATAAGCAATATCTGGCCCTGTTCATTCTTGTTCTTTCCTGCGGCGGGCATGCAGCCGCGCAGGGTGGTATAGACACCGGCCTTGCCAACAGGCTACAGGCATCGGTAGACAGCCTGAGGGCAGCGTATAATGTAAAGGGCATCTCCGCAGCGGCGTTCATACCGGGCAAGGGTACGTGGAAGGGTGTTACCGGTGTGTCTTACGGTACACTGCCCATCGATACTACCATGCTGTTCAGCATGGGCAGCATTACCAAGACGTTTGTTGCCGCCGAGATATTCAAGCTGATCGATGCCGGCAGCCTCGCGCTCACCGATACAGTAGGCAGCATACTGCCCCCAATGCCGAATGTGAATGGAGCGATAACCGTGAAGCAGCTGCTGGGGCATAGGTCGGGCATGGCTGATTACCTTAACCCGAGCTGGCAGGCGGCCATGTCGGCCGACCCATACGCCATGTGGTATTATCCTACGGCGCTGGCGGCTTTCAGCCAACCCGCTGTGGGTGCGCCGGGCAGCCCGTATATGTACTGCAATGCCAACTACGCCCTGCTGGGGATGATCATTGAAGCAAAGACAAGCGACTCGCTGCATCGTGTGTTGAGAAGCGACTTTTTGAATCCGCTCGGCCTCAGCAATACCCACATGGAAATGTTCGAGCCTTACCCTAATACTATAGCCCACAACTGGGCAGGGCCTATAAGCGATCCCTCACTGGCTGTCGATGAATCCGGCACTCCCCATATGGCTTTGTGGACCTCTGTAGAGGCTGCAGGCGGGTATTTCTCAGATGCGGCCGACCTGGTAAAATGGGGCTACAACCTGTATTCGGGCAATGTGATCTCGCCAGCGTCGCTGAGCGAGATGCTTACTTTCACTGGCGTTAGCAGCAGCTACTTCAACGGCTACGGGCTGGGCGCACAGCGGTTTGTAGCCAATGGCAGAACGTACGTAGGCCACGCAGGTAATTACTACGGCTATGCAGCAAGCATGATATACTATCCACAGGACAGTATATGTGTAGCAGTGCTCATCAACACAGATTGTATAGCCACGTTTGAAGCGCGGGCATTGATGAATGCACTGATCAACAAAATAGCAACAGGTGTGCATGAGCAAACGTGGCGCGAGCGGGTGGTGCTGAGCCCCAACCCAGCCGGCAATGAGCTGAACATATTAGTACCCGGCAACAATAATGTGGAGGCAACTATAACCGATATCTCCGGCAAAGAAGTATATCGCGGCACTTTGACTGCGGGCAACAGCTCAGTAAATACTGCGGGCTACAAAGCCGGTATCTATTTCGTGAGGCTCAGCAATTATGGCGCAGTATGGCAGGGTAGTGTGGTGGTGCAACACTAGCCATACGGTAAATTCCAAAAGTCAAATTCCAAATACCAAATTCGAAATCCGAATCACCGCGAGTGCACTTAGGGTGCCGCCCGCAGAGGGGTGCGGACCCTACCACTTTGGAACCTGCCGTCAGGCAGATTCCAAAGGTCAAGTTGATTCTTTTCACTAGGCTAAGAACCGCTCAAACGACCGCCAGTACTTATCCTTATACATTTCATAACTGATATCGAAGGTGCCGGCATACTTGTGCGCTATAGTGGTTGTAGCCAGCGATGGCTGGCGAAAATCCCTGCAGGCATAATATATCTTGCGTTGGTTCGCTGTCGTCTCCCTGCCTATGTTCAGGCAGCTGCAGGTATGGTTTAGCTGCGCGGTTATATCATCCTCCAGTGCGTCCAGCGTGTTATGCGTTGCCTCATCCGGCATGAGCTGCTGTGCCTCCTCGTTCCCTGGTTTTATCTCTATAGCGAGTATCCATGGGTGAGAGGCTTTGCGGTCCCACTCCAGCAGCGTGGTATTGATAACAGCAAGCAGTGGCTGGCCATCTGGTAGCTCAGCCTCAAATACTGTATGCCCATCGTTATCTGCATTGTATTCGTCCGCCTCATATTTTTCTACAAATTCCTTTTGACGCCATACAAGGTAGTCCGCCAGCTTGCCTATTGGTACCAGGTCGTAGCGTTCATCGCCTGTTGCTGCCATTGTAATGTTGTCTACCGATGTGGCGAGGTTAAGCTCGCCAAGGTAGTTCTCCAGGAAGATGAAAATGCCATTCGAAATAAGCATTTTATCTTGCTCATTGTAGCTGCTGCACACCACGGTTATATCTATCTCATCGGGATAGGCCGCATCGATATTGGGATGGAACGATAAGTTGTCGGCGGAGAACTTATACTCACCTATACCAATGGCCACATCGCTTATCGGCAGCGCCGGTTTCAGTGCGGTAAATTTCCAGCCGTCTATCGGTGGTGCGCCCGCAATCAGGCGCTCGACGAACGGTATGTTCTTCGCCAATCCATCTGCAGTTATGATAAGCTCTGCGGTATCATTGTTCATCATGCCAGCAAGAAAGTAGTAGCCCTCCCGAAGCTCATTCAGCTTTGGCGCAAGCTTTTGCAGGAAGTCGTCCTCCACATCCTGGTTGGTGCTGATGGCCTTGTAGAAGCCGCGCTCATTCCTTTGGAACCAATCCCAAAACTCAACCTCAGACGTTACTGGCGGCTCGCTTATATTGAAAATGTGCTTTAATATACTCATCATGTTTTGCCCTTTGCTATACGGGCTTACTGCAAGATATGCTCCTTGGGGGGATTTGCAAAAAAGCAAGTAATGCAAATCATGTAACACACATTATTCCGGTTTGCGATGGTCGTAGCTCAGTACCCGGCTCAGTTTCCACTTACCACCTTCCAGCAACCACACAGATGTGAATTTGGCCGTGCTGGTAAGATACTCAGGCCTGCCTTGCTCTATTGCATAGAAGCGGTGTTCGCCCGTCTGCACGGCACCGTACAGCACACCTTTATTATAAAGCGGGTAGGCACGCAGCGATCCCTTTGTCAATTGGCGGCGGGGCTTGTAAGACAGCTTGCACAGGCCATCTCTTATGCCGGCGATGAAGGCAGCCTTCGAAGAAGTAATACCCGCCTCATCGTGATAGAATTCGAAGCTGTCGCTTACGAGTTGCTCAAACTGTTTGATGTCGCAGGTGTTGAAACCGATGTTGAATAGCAGGCTGTCGTTGATCTGCAGCACGCTGTCCAAACCGGTATGTGTTTGTGTCTGGGCCCTTAATCGCACATAGCCCGTCACCAGCATTAATACTAAAACCGCTGTTCTCATGTGCTAATCTTCATAATGCCAATCCTCGCGCTTGCTAGCTCCGCTATCCTGCACCATCTTTAGCCCGTTTGCGGTCATCATATACTCGCGGTCATCGCCATAGTAGCCGTTATCGTGGTGGCGCGAATGGTATACTCCATGCCCACGTGTGTTGATGGTGAACCAGCTGTAGTCGTTGATGTCTTTGCTTACCTGCACAGCTTTGCCCATCGGCACTTCTATGGTCAGCAGCACCTGCTGGTTGCGAAACTTATCTTTCTTGCTCACGGTGAAGCCGCGTGGTAGTGTCAGTATGCTATCGGTCTGCTGTATGCTGAAGCTAATGTTGCTTGCATGTGCCTGCGCCTGCTGCTGGTTCACACCCCGGCTGGCGCGCGACTGGTACACATGAAACAGCGAGTCAGGGCTCTGCTCTATATTCACCTTCACAGTATTGAGCCATAACGAGTCGTTGTTGATGATGTGAAAATCATCGTTCTCTTCCCAGTCGCCAAACCACCTGTTGTGGCGGCTTGCGTGCCATGGGCCGTGGCTGGTAGCAACATTCACATACAGGCGGCCTGTTGATGGCTGGTCTACCTGCAGCTGGTCATCTACTGCGGCGCGAGTGGTGAAGTTGCGCATGATGGTGCCCGTCATATACAGCGCGCATACCACGCCTATTATCCAAAGCCCTGAGAATACATAGCCAAGGTAGTGGCGGTTAGAGCGCACACCCATCAGCCTGCGTATCATCCATACTATCAGTGCCAGCATAGGTATGCCCAGTGTCAGGGCTACGCCCGTCCATGCTATAGCATACTGGTTCCAGTTGTCGAGCATAAAGTCGGCGAATGGCATTGTAGCTGTGCCGGCAAACACCAGGCCTATCAGTGCCGCAAATAATCCAAGTGCAATAGAGCCTGCAATGAGGAGGAAGAATGCCTTGAAGAGAATGCCGATAACCCTGCCTAGTCCGCTGCCCATGGGGCGGGATGCCGGGGCGCCTGCGCGCGCCATGCTGGCGGCCTTTATAGAGTTGATGTCTATCTTCTCGCCGCGCATCTCCATCTTATCCGTGGCCGTGGTAGCGTAAGGTAGCGCTATCCATAGTATGACGTAGAGGATAAAGAACGTACTGCCAAATGAGCCTATGAAAAAACCCGGCGCAATGCCCATATGCCATGTGAAAACGTGCATGCTCTTGAAGAGGACGCTTACTATAAGCGGTAGCAGGAAGATCAGCCTTACCTTCCAGCTATCCATGCGGAAGTATACCGCAAGGCCGCTGCACACGCCGGCAAGTACTTTGTCCTCCGCGTTGCGAAACAGGCGGCGCGTAGTGTTGGTGCGTATGCTCTGCGAGGGCACTATCAGCCACAGCAGTATGTAAATCCAGAAAAGCGCGCCAAACAGCAACACGAAGATCACGCGCACTACTATAGGGTCAATGTTCATGCGTATGCCGATGCCGCTGCATACACCGGCTATCACCTTGTCATCGGTATTGCGGAAGAAGCGGCCATTGATTGGCGCGGCGCCCACGGGGTCGCCACTTCCGCTATGCGGCGGCACCTGCTCCTCGCCCTCTGCTGCTTTTATATCTTCCAGCCGGCCTATGCTGTCTATCACAGCATTTATGTCAATATTATTGATGCATGGAGCCCCCTGCTTCAGCCTCACGGTCAGCAGCTCGGCTATCCGGTTCTCTATATCCTGTATTATTTCATCGCTGCTTTCCTCAGCGGCGAAGTGGCGGCGCAGGCCATCGGTATATTGTTTCAGGGTTTCGTAGGCCGATTCCTCAATTGGTATCACGCGGCCCTGAAAATTTATATTTATGATCTTTTCCATTATTTGTGTGTTTGAGCGGATATATTAAATGTTATTGTCACTTACAGGTGGCAGCAGCCGGTCTTTGTTTTTTAATGCGTTCACCGCGTGGGCCAGCTCATTCCAGGTGTCTTCCAGCTGCTTGTAGAAGGCTATGCCCTGATCAGTCAGAGAGAAATATTTGCGTGGCGGCCCCGAGTTGCTTTCTACCCAGCGGTAGGTAAGCATGCCCGCATTTTTGAGGCGGGTGAGCAGCGGGTAGAGTGTACCCTCTAGCACCTGCAGCTTAGACTCGCGCATTTCTTCTACTATGTCGCTGGGGTAGGCCTCCCCGCGGCGGATAACAGAAAGGATGCAAAACTCCAGTATGCCGCGCCGCATCTGGCTCTGTGTGTTCTCTATATTCATTTTGCTTTCCATGTACAATACTATTTACTACACAAAAGTAAGCAGTGACTGGTACTTTAGTACACATAGTACTGTATTTATTTTACTACAATGCGACAAGAGGTAATCAGTAAGGGTGAATAGTGGGGATGTGTTCTCAGGTTATAGCTCAGATGTGGTTCTTTTGCAGCCAATGCAAGCGGTTAAATGTATATTATCCCATATATAAGTTAAAGCCTTTGGCATAGTCTTTACTGTACTTGAGCATATAAAAACTAACGCGCTTAAAAAACAAAACATGAAAAAGACGTACGTGATTGCAGCGGCAATGCTGGTTACAATGGGAGCAAACGCCCAGGTTATGGAAAAGGACATAGTAAAAAAGGAGCGCATGCTGCACTGGGGTGTAGAAGCTGGGCTTACACTCAACAACTTGTATCATTTACAGGATGAGTTCCAGACCTCTAACATGCTGAAAGTGGGTGGCCACGGCGGCGTTGTGGCTAACATCGGCTCGGGCCGCTGGGCATTTCAGCCGGGCGTGCGCTACATAATGAAGGGCGCAGTAATAACTACAAGCAGTAACACCGCTATTACCCACACTGAGACCAAAAGCAAACTGACTTTCCACTATGTGGAAATGCCACTGAATATAGTGTGGAGTTCAGGCAACTGGTCTTCTAACCGTTTCCAGGTAGGTGCGGGGCCATATGTTGCTTACCTTGCCAATGCACAGGATAAGTATAAAGTAAAAACGAAGAGCACGGTAAATGTTGACGATGAGCCTAAAGTGGTAAGCGAAGGCCAGCGCCAGCTTGAAGTAGGCGATCCTTATAAAAACAATCAACTGCGCAACTATGACATAGGCGCGGGTGCATTCATCGGGTACCAGATGGCATCTGGCGTGTATGTAAAAGCGGGTGCAGAATTAGGTTTCCTTGACCTGCAGAAGAACAATACGCTTGGTAAATTCTATGAGCGCAACTATAATTTCCTCTTTACGGTGGGATATATGTTTGGATACAAATGTAAATAGTCAATTCCGTAAATAGTGTCTTCTTAATACGGAGCAAACCAGGAGCTGCCAATATTGGCGGCTCTTGTGTTTTGTTTTTCGATTTTTTCCAGTGCAAGCCTTTGTAATAGAATTTCTTCTTAAATTCATAAACCAAACTACACACCATGCTTAGCAAAACATTACAGGAATCATTGAACAACCAGGTAAAGCACGAAGCGGCATCGTCGCAGGCATACCTCGCCATGGCATCGTGGTGCGATATACAGCCGGGGCTGCAGGGGGTGACAGAGTTCTTTTACCAGCAATCGGAAGAGGAGCGGGAGCATATGCTGAAGCTGGTGAAGTACATTAACGAAAGGGGCGGTATGGCTATTGTTCCGGCGCTGGAGCAACCCGTCATTACTTACCCATCTTTGAAAAAGCTGTTCGAAAATTTTATGCAGAATGAAACCGGGGTTTCGGAAAGCATCAACGATATAGTGCACCTGGCGCTGCAGGAGAAAGACTATGCTACTCACAACTTCCTGCAATGGTATGTAGCAGAGCAGATAGAAGAGGAAAGGCTGGCACGGACGCTGAATGAAAAGCTGGAGATGATAGGGGAGGATAAAAGCGGCCTGTACCTGTTTGACCGGGATATTGTTTCTTACCGGACCAGCCTGAGCAAGTATAACTCTAAGAGGGGGCATTAGTTGAGACAGTGCGGAATGCTACGGATAAACATACTCTTTGTATTTGCCAATCGTGGAAATCGTAACGAATGCTAATACCATGCAGATCACATACACAGCACGTGCTACATTTGATCCAAATGACGGGGAAACATGGAACAACTATATCGACTGTAGCAAATTATCGCACCTGGCAGAGTTAGTTTCACTCGACATTTCGCTTAATGAGCCGTTGGAGGAAATAGACTGGGATAGCAAAGACTACTGGGAATGCTGCTATGCCGACCCGTTTAACCCGTACCATACTGGATTGTTTACATCGCTCGACTACATTTTTCGGAATGTTATAGAGCGCCGTTATTTCAATCTGCTGGCTGCAGTGGTGGCGCCTGTCACTGACTGTAAAAACCTAGAGGTAGATGGTTTTGAGTTACTGGGTTATGACTTGATGGGTATGGACTATGGCACAAGCTCATTAACAAACTGTGGTGGCTTTGAAGGCCTGATCTCACCGGCAGACGTGAATTCAGTTGGCCTGATCGATAATTACGATAGGGCGTACGATATAAAAAAACGCTTATTGGAAAATAACCCGGGTGAACATCATGCGGACACTAATGTTATAGCCTTGTGGCGACATAAAATGATAGGACGTAAAGATGGTGGCTTATGATCAGCAGACGAGTTACTATGCAAGCTTCCTAATTAACCAGGTACAGTCAATAAATTTATACCCATGGAATTGCAAACTCAAAGAACAATACTGCGTGAACTACAGGCAGCAGATCTGCATGATATACACGACCTTCATTCCTTCCCGGAAGTGGATAGGTATAATACATTAGGTATCCCTGCGGCAATAGAGCACACTCAATCGTTACTATCAGAATGGCTGGCAAGCCAGGTTAGCACACCGAGGAAGTCTTACATCTTTACTGTGAGAACAACAGATGCGGATGAATTTGTTGGGCTGATAGCCTTAAATATCGGCAAGCCCAACTACAGGATAGCGGAGGTGTGGTATAAGATGCATCCATCGCATTGGCGGCGGGGGTATGCCAGCGAGGCATTGGCGCAACTATTGAAATTCGGGTTCGAAACACTGAACATGCACCGCATAGAGGCAGGGTGCGCTGTAGACAACAAGGCTTCTATAAGGGTGCTCGAAAAGGCCGGGATGACACGGGAAGGGCGTAAGCGGGCGATCTTACCAATAAGGGGTGAATGGGTGGATAACTTTTTTTATTCGATACTTGAGGATGAATTCACGGCGAGTGCCCCCGGGCAAAGCAGCCAGCCGTAGCCCAATGGCATTTAGTTTATGAGCATCGGATTAGCAAGTGGCGATTTTTTATCGGAAGTTGATATAAATATCGAACCGGATTATCGAGGATTTAAAGCTCACAAATCAAAATAGATATGGAGTATCGAAACAAATTACATGAAGTAAAAAGGTTTTACCCTTTTGACAAATGGAAAGAAGCATTCACTGACGGATTAGAGCAGTACACCCAAGAAAATTGTAGTAAAGCCCAAAAGATATTTGACGACCTAATAGCAGGTCTGGTTGACATTGGTGAAGGTGCTAGTGAAGTTAAAAAGGTTGCATTGTTTAAGAATGCAATTTTTGCCACAAATGACTTAAATAGTGAATGTAATGATAGCTTGATCGAGACTGGAGAAAGAGAAGACTTATGTGAACTAATAGATAGAATTACGATCATCTGTGGACTTGATCCCAAAAGGTACGGTGATGGCGAAGGACTTGCAAGTAAATGGCGGGAATGGTAAACTGCCTCTGATCAAGAAGTCCACTTTGTTCCCGCTCGTGTGAGCACCTCACTCAGAAGATAAATAAGAGCGGAGCGCTCATCGCTCTCCGCTCTCCCTCTAGAAATTATGAACCCGTTGGTACAAATCTCTAACCAGTTAAGGCATTCATTGCAATTATTTGCTTGTTCCTAAAATCAGGCAATCTATCGGCGGAAATATATTCTTAGGATATCTCAATTTCATGGATTTTCAACCAGCCTTTTACTCTGCTGATCATCATTTTTATATAATTTTCTGATAAAAAGATATTGGCAAAATTGTCAAACCGTTGCGCTTGCACACCTAAATAATATATCCATATTGCTAAGCCTGCATAGGGAATCAACTCAAGTTCTTGATCGGAGACGGGAATTACAGAGCGATAACCATCAATCAATGCGAGTTTATTTTTTTCATAGGTGGCTTTATCTGGTTCTGTATAAAATATTTGCATAAGGTAGTAGCCAATGTCCAATATCAGCCAACCATTCCCGCAGTTGTCAAAATCAAATAGGGTGACAGTACCGTTATCTTGAATATTCATATTGTCATACCAAATGTCCAGATGTACAACCCCGGCTCTTAAAGGGAATTTGCTGAATATGTTTGCCAATACTGCTTCGCTATTTTGGATAAACTTCATCTCTTCCAATTCTTCAGAAATATATTTGGCTGTCTCTTTATATGCCCATTGCACAAGTGTTTGGTTAGAATATTGTATTCGTTCTATGAACTTATTGTGAGTCGCAACGTGCAAACGACCTATTTCTACACCTATATTATAATTAAACTCCGTTGTTAAATGGCGGCGTTTTTTACCTTTTGCAAAAGAGTATAAAACAGCATACCGTGCCCCCTCCGGGGCATTTATTTCTTGCACAAATAGCCCTTTGGAGTTGGATATGGGATAAGAAACGTTTACGGTGTTTTTTATGTTATTTAGCAATCCTACTTCCTCCGATACCTGTAGTGCAGATCGATGTTTGTGATTGTATATCCGCAGTATATATTTCTCATCATTTGTAGTGACCAAATAACTGTGATTCATATTGGTTTTAAGTAAACTGCATGTAACGTTGTTGAAGCCATATTGTTCAGCTATCCATATCTCTAAATGCCTGGGTGAAAGTGTCGAATCAATAACGGGAAAGACAATACTGTTCATGTTGCAATTTAAAAAAAAACACTTTGATATTTGTTTGATAAAATAGTTTGACAATTCACAAACAACCTTTCCGTACGCGCACCAATTACTATTGAAAATGAGAGTTTTGCAAACACGGTAAAATCTACAATAATAAAGAAAGCCGCTACAGGAGCGGCTTTCACTTTGTATGTGACCCGGATTGGATTCGAACCAATGACCCCCAGCTTAGAAGGCTGGTGCTCTATCCAGCTGAGCTACCGGGCCGGTGACTCAGATTATCTGGTATGCTTGCGCAATACCAAAAGCGGTGCAAATCTATGCAAAATTATGTGAGTTCTTCGCTTTTATGCCATTGCTTTGCCCCTTACGTCCACCATATCTTCTGATCTATGAGATCAGCCGCCTTGATGAATACCCGGCCGACCTCGCCGGATGAAACGAACATTTTGGTTGAAAAGCCGACAAGGGAGAACATGGTGTTCTTTGGGTCAATTAAACGGATGGTGTAAATGCTGATATCCTTAGTGCGGGCATCATCGAACTGGTTCATTGGTGCATCGGTAGTATTGGCAGGGAAACGCTTAATAATATCGCCTTCGCGCAGCAGGGCCACCTGGGCCATGGTTGTTAGCTTGGTATTCATAAGTGAGGGATGATTTTAGCAAGGCAGCATTGCCCTGTGTATGCAAAAAATTATCGGGTGGCAGTGAAGCCGAGGAGGGTAAGCTTTACGAGCGCCGAAGAGCCGCCGGCAGCATCGTATTGTATGAGCCGTTGTTTTTTGAGCTCCAGGATGGCGGGCAGTATCTGCGAACGTACCTGTGAAAGCTCTGCAGCAAGTGCATTAATGGCAATGTGCGGACGTGGATTGACAAAGTGGAGGCTCATTTCCTTTATCTTGCTATACACATCGTTCGTACTTACCATCAGGGCTATTTCAGTGAAGGTAGCCTATTATAATACCAATAAGTTTTTTATTATTCAAAGATGGTTCATAAGGGACCAGGATAACTCACTTCCTCAATATTTTTTCCATGGCCTTCCCTTTTGCCACCTCATCAACCAGCTTATCGAGATAGCGGACCTTTTGCATCAGCGGATCTTCAATATCTTCTATGCGGTAGCCGCAAATAACGCCTGTGATCTTCGATGCGTTCGGGTGCAATTGCGGAGCTTCAGCGAAGAAGGTCTCAAAGGTTGTTTTCCTGTCCAGCTGTTGCTGCAGTGTTTCATGGTCATACCCAGTGAGCCAGAATATCACTGTATCTACTTCTTCTTTTGTGTGGCCCTTCCGCTCCACCTTTTGTATGTACAGGGGATAAACGCTTGAAAACAACAATTTGTATACCCGGCTATTATCCATTTCGTATGATTTTGTTCATCAAAGTTAATTTGTTAGCGAACATGAGCCAAGTCGCAAAACGGCCTTAAAATTGTCGCATGCTGCCACTTTGCATTTTATAATTTATCAGGACCTTTGTGATACAAAAAACACATCACATGTCGAACAACAGCGTAGCACTACACAGAGTTATTAAGACGAGCCCGGAAAAATTGTTCCGCGCATTTACCGACCCACTGGCCATGGCTGCATGGCTGCCGCCTTATGGGTACCTATGCACGGTACACGAAATGAATGCAACGGTGGGCGGCCACTACAGGGCATCTTTCCAGAATTTCACTACAGGTAACAGTCATACTTTTGGTGGCGAGTTCATAGAAATAAGGACGAACGAATTTTTGAAATACACCGACCAGTTTGAAGACCCAAATATGCCGGGAAAGATAACCACTACCGTATGGCTAACCAAAACATCGGTGGGCACCGAGCTGAAGGTGGAGCAGACAGGCATACCTGCGGCGATACCTGCCGAGATGTGCTACCTGGGCTGGCAGGACTCGCTGGATAAGCTGACGAAATTGGTGGAGCCGGTGATACAGGATATGTAGGGATGGATAGGCAGATCGGTTATCTCAAAGTTAACCCAAAAATCACCCCCAGCTTCCTGCAATATCCAGTAAATTGCAATTCTAAAAAACACACTACAATGGCAACAGCAAACATCTACCTCAACTTCAATGGCAACTGCGAAGAGGCTTTCAAATTTTATCAAACCGTATTTGGCGGTGAGTTTCCTTATGTGGGGCGCTATAGCGACATGCCACCGGCAGAGGGTGGCGGGAAAACGTTCTCAGAAGAAGAAGCCAACCGCATCATGCACATATCGTTGCCTATAGGTAACGGCACTATGATAATGGGAAGCGACACCGGCGGCGAGTGGGCGGCGAGCTATACGCAGGGCAACAACTTCTCGATATCGCTGACGGCAGACAGCAGGGATGAAGCAGACAAGCTGTTTACCGCGCTGGCGCAGGGCGGGCAGGTAACTATGCCACTCAACAGTACTTTTTGGGGCGATTATTTCGGTATGCTGGTAGATAAGTTTGGCGTGGCATGGATGATGAGCTATAACGAGAAGAAAGGGCAGCAGTAAATTTTAGTCGGAAATCTGAGGGAGCTATAAAACTGGCTCCCTCAGGCTTTTTTGGACAGATACATCTTAAATAAAGACCACAATAATAAAGACCACTAAAAGTTATCGGATATTTGGGTGTGGCGGCACTCCGCAATTTGTTCCTTCCATCTCTTTTGTTGTTGAGGGTCGTACTACCACCATTGAGCGGTTACTCTTAAAGTAGAAGAATCGCAGGCTATGCTGATCGACTTTGCCGCTATCAACGAGGTATTGCTTCACCGTATACCCATTGTTCCACGCATGGTTTCCTGAGGCGGGGCCAAACGCCAAAATAGAAAATGACCGGTTCGGGTCAGCATTTATCTGTCGGGCAATACTGGCAATATGTCTTTTTGAGTCTTCGTTCAGTTTCCTGTTATTCTTACTGAAGAGTATAGTGTCTGACTGAGCCAGGGAGGGAAATGCAGCGGTTATAAGCAGAAGCGAAATTAAGGACTTGCTCATTATAGTAAGTACTGGTACTGAGGGTGCTGCATGCCGGGCTGATGCAGCCTGTATTGCCGGTGATATTAAGTTTACTGCTTAGGCGCCTCATCCGGTGCATCGCCGTCTTTGAGTATGGTTACGGGCATCACATCGCGCATGTAGTTCCACATGCCGTTGTCCCACCGCAGGGCATCGTACTGTCCGCTGGGGATGAAGGTGTACTTGCGGTTGGGGTCGTTCATCTGCGATACCAGGTTGTCGAATATGATGGCCTGGCGGTCCTGGTTCCAGTTCATAGATACCTGCACATCTTTTTTGTACTCAAGTATAAAACGATTGATGCGCTGCTTCGGAAAATTGTTGGATGCCACGCCAAATACCGGTGCGCCAAAGGTGACTCCGCGCTCATCGATGATCAGCGGGTCGAGCACCTTTTTGTTGCTTACCATGCTGCCCGCATTGTAGCCAAACAGGAAGTAGACCTTGCGGCCCTGCACCTGCTGAGACATGATGCGGTAATACAGCGCGCCAAACCATTTGCCCTTAGTGAGTACGCTGTCCTCGGCTCCCTTGCCCATCTGCTCGGTATAGTCGAGCAGGCCGTAGAGCTTCAGCTGCTCGCCTGCCATCTGTATGGCACCATAGTAGCGCTTGGTAGCCGGGGTGGGGGCTATAGCCCAGTTGAATACCCGGAAAGCCTTATCATCGGCCTCTATGATATTTACCAGCTTACCCAAGGTATCGAAGGGGTATAAGTAAGAGTTTGGGATCTTGAGGGTACGTACCAGCTGCCGGGCAAAGCGCTCGCTGTAGGTAAGATGCGCATCGGGCAGGAAGGCATTGAACATGGAGTCCGCAGTCCGCAGCAGGGAGTCTTCCATTATCTGCAGCTTCTCCAGGTTGCGGGGATCAATGCCCTGCGCACGGGATGCTGTACCCGCGAACAACGCCAAAACAAGCACCGGGAGAAAGACCGTTTTTTTCAGCATAGCACTCATTTTCAGTACCTCAAACCTAAACATTTTTTCGTTAAAATGTATTGAAAACAGTGGTTCGTGCAGTGTTCTTATGATTTTCAGGTAAAACCCACTATTTTCGGGGTCTAATTTAGCCTGCCTGATGCAAGTGGTACAACAGATATTGTTTATAGTGCTAGCGCTCGCTGCCATATTTTTATTCACCAAGAAGGTAAAGGAGATACGCCGCAACATAATGCTGGGGCGCGATGAAGACCTTACGGACAATAAAGACCAGCGATGGCGCAATATGATATTGCTGGCGCTGGGGCAGAAGAAGATGTTCAAAAGGCCGGTACCGGCGTTGCTGCACCTTGCGGTGTATGCGGGGTTCATCATTATCAATGCCGAGATACTGGAGATATTTATAGATGGCGTTACCGGTGCCCACCGCATTTTTGCGGGGCCGCTGGGCGGACTGTATGCCTTCCTGGTAGGGTTCTTCGAGGTGCTGGCGGTGCTGGTGCTGGTGGGTTGTGTTATCTTCCTCATCCGCCGCAATGTGCTGAAGGTGCGCAGGCTGAATATGAACGAACTCAACGGCTGGCCGCGCAGCGATGCCAACCTGATACTCATTACAGAGGTGGTGCTGATGAGCCTCTTCCTTATAATGAACAGTGCCGACCTGGCGCTGCAGGGGCAATCTGAGCATTATGTGCAGACAGCGCCTTTCCTCGTGACCAGCCATATGAAGGGCATGTTTGCCGGGATGTCGGTAGACTCGCTGATAGCTATAGAGCGCACGTGCTGGTGGCTGCATATTATTGGCGTATTTGCCTTTCTCAACTACCTGCCTTACAGCAAGCACCTGCACATAGTATTGGCGTTCCCCAACGCGTATTATGCGCGGTTGAAGCCGCAGGGCGAGATAAGGAATATGCCGGAGATACAGAACGAAGTACTCTACATGATGGAGCCCGACAAGGCACCTGCAACAACGGGAGAGCAAGCTGTACCTATGCGCTTTGGCGCGAAGGACGTTGCCGACCTCAGCTGGAAGAACCTGCTGGATGCTTACTCATGTACCGAGTGTGGCCGCTGTACAGACGCCTGCCCGGCCAACATGACGGGCAAAAAGCTATCGCCACGTAAGATAATGATGGACACCCGCGACAGGGCAGAGGAGGTGGGCAATAACATCAATGAGAACAAGGAGTTTAAAGACGACGGCAAGTCGCTGCTGCACGACTATATATCGGTAGAAGAACTGCGGGCCTGCACTACATGCCAGGCATGTGTAGAAGCCTGCCCGGTAATGATAGACCCGCTCTCCATAATAATGCAGCTGCGCCGCAACCTGGTGATGGAAGAAAGCAGTGCCCCGCAGGAGTGGAACCTGATGTTTGGCAATATAGAGAACAACATGGCGCCGTGGAAATTCAGCCCGGATGATAGGGATGCGTGGGTAAATAGTTAATAGGGTAAATAGGTAATTGGTTGAATAGTTGGGTAGTTAAATAGTTGACTAGGGGACGGTTGCCGGAGGATAAAAACTGAAAAAGAATAAGCTTATGCCAATAAAATCAATGGCTGAATATATGGCGAATGGTGAGTCACCCGAGGTGTTGTTTTGGGTGGGGTGTGCCGGTTCGTTCGATCAGAGAGCGCAAAGGATAACGAAGGCTTTCGCGCAGATACTGGATAAAGTGGGTGTTCAATTTGCTATACTGGGCAAGGAGGAAAGCTGCACCGGCGACCCTGCGCGCAGGGCGGGCAATGAGTTCCTGTTCCAGATGATGGCGTACAACAATATTGCCGTGCTCAAAGGCTATAATGTGAAGAAGATAGTGACGATATGCCCGCACTGCTTCAACATTTTTAAGAATGAATACCCGCCACTTGGGGGTAACTATGAGGTCATTCACCATACCACCTTCCTGCAGCAGCTGATCAACGAGGGCAAGGTGCGGCTGAAGGACGGCGGCGCCTTCAAAGGCAAGAAGATCACCTACCACGACAGCTGCTACCTGGGCCGCGGCAATGGAATATACGAGGCGCCGCGCGAGGTGCTGCAGGCATTTGACAGTGAGCTGATAGAAATGAAGAAATGCCGCAGCAATGGCATGTGCTGTGGTGCCGGCGGTGCGCAGATGTTCAAAGAAGAGGAGCCGGGCACTACCCGCGTAAATATAGAGCGCGCAGAGCAGGCACTGGAAACCGGCGCTACCGTAGTGGCTGCCAACTGCCCCTTCTGCATGACTATGCTGAGCGATGGTATCAAGAATAAAGAGCAAGAAGACACCGTAAAAGTGCTGGATATTGCCGAGATGGTGGCTATGTCGCTGGCCGACTAACTGGCATAGTTTTCTTACTAAATAGGAGTATGAAGAACAAGACATTGGTATTGGGTGCATCAGAAAATCCTGGCCGTTATAGCTACATGGCCATGAAGCGCCTTGCAGGCAAAGGACAGCCAGTGCTGGCGATAGGCAAGAAGGCAGGCATGGTAGACGGTATGGAGATACATGCCACGCAGGTGCCTACGGATGAGGTAGATACCGTGACCCTGTACCTCAATCCTACCCACCAGAAGCCCTACTACGCGTACATCCTTTCGCTGAAGCCCCGCCGCATTATCTTCAACCCGGGTACAGAGAATGATGAACTGGAACGCCTGGCCGCCCAGGAGGGCATTGATACCCTGGAGGCCTGCACGCTGGTGATGCTCAGCACGGGACGGTATTAAAAGTGAAAATTAAAAGTAAAAAGGTAAAATTCTCGTGTTAGCCAAGATTTAGGGTTGCAACTGCGTCTATTACAGTAGATAAAGCACTGTGATATGCGTAAATCCCTTCCTCTATACATCAGCATTCCCGAACCTTGCAGCCAAAGTTGGGATAGTATGTCGCCAAATGCCGATGGCCGCTTTTGCGGTGAATGCCAAAAGACGGTAATTGACTTTACAACATGGAGTGATACTGCATTGTATCAATTCTTCTCCAAACAAAAAGGCAGTGTCTGCGGACGGTTTTTGTCGACCCAGACCGACAGGCCGATACACATACCGCACCAGCCGCATAGCCGGCTGTACCGGATGACTATTGCGCTGGGGCTCACCTTACTATTTACCCAAACACCTCATTTGCTTGCGCAAAACAGGCCACCTGTTGCTGTACAACAAGTAGCGGCAGGCGCTACTGAAGTTGACGACACCACCCGATCCGCGAGAGGCGGAGCGATAAAAGGCCAGGTGGTAGATGATGAAAAGGAGCCGATGTTGAGCGCCGCTGTGCAGGTATACCAGAATGGTGTGCTGAAGGGAGGCACGATTACGGACTATGATGGGAATTATATGGTTAAGCCGTTGGCGTCGGGTGTTTACGAAGTGATAATAATATATGCCGGTTATGATTCTTTTGTTCTTAAAAATATTGTCGTGAATGCACTGGAGAATACTATTGCTAATGCGAAGATGAGGCGCGACCCACGCATGACTTTAGGAGGTTCGGTTACGATTCAATATCGAGTTCCGCTGGTCGATATAGATAACCCCACTAAGCGTACCTTTACAAGAAAGGAGCTGGAACATTTAAGATAACCTATGAACAAGGTGCGTCCTCTACATATCACCATTGAGAATCCCTGCAACGAAGCATGGGGTGATATGACTCCTGCGAGTAACGGCCGCTTCTGCAACCATTGCCAAAAGACTGTAATTGACTTTACCACATGGAGTGATGCGGCGCTGTACCAGTTTTTCTCAAAGCAGCAGACAGGCGTTTGCGGCCGATTCTTTACCACACAAACTGAGCGCCCGATACATATTCCACACCAGCCGCATAGCCGGTTGTATAGAATGACGGTGGCGTTAGGGCTTACACTGTTGTTCACGCAGACACCTCATTTGCTGGCGCAAAGCAGGCCGCCTTTTGCAGAGCAACGGTCAACAGCTGAACAGCAACCAACAGAATCAGCAGGCCGGGCTGGTATCAAGGGGAAGGTAGTAGATGACAAAATGGAACCATTGTTAAATGCAACGGTACAGGTTTTTCAAAACGGGATACTGAAGGGAGGCGCGGTAACAGACTATGACGGTCACTACGAAGTAAAGCCGTTGGAAGAAGGCATTTATGACGTGTCGGTATTTTATTATGGTTATGATACTTTTAAAGTACGAGCTGTACAGGTAAATCAGAATCAAATCGATGTAAATGCCAAACTGGTAAGACCTCCTGGTGTTTTTGAGCACGTCAGGACAATTTCTGTTACCGCGGGTGTTGTCCGGCCATTGATGCATCATCCACAAATGATGATGCCGCAACTGCAAAAGCAGAAAATAAGAAGATTCGATGTCATCCCCGGAGCAACTTCACCTGAACGAAAAAATAAGCTGCATCCTTTAACGCCGCCGGAGGGGTTTTGGGAAAAGAAAATGAAGAAAAAACGATCCCACTAAAAGTAAGCTTGTATTGGTGCCAATAAATTCGGCATTTTCATCCTATGAGTAAACGCCAACCGATTCAAATAACCATCCCACAGCCCTGCAATGAAGCATGGGCTGAAATGACTCCCGTGGATGATGGCAGGTTTTGCGGCCACTGCCAAAAAAAGGTTATCGACTTTACTACGTGGAGCGATGCGGCACTATATCAATTCTTTTCAAAGCAACCACAAGGCATATGCGGTCAGTTCTTTGCCGACCAAATCGACCGCCCGTTATATATTCCGCCTCAGCCAAACAGCCGGTTGTATCGGATGACGGTGGCGCTGGGGCTTACGTTGTTGTTCACCCAAGCACCGCACTTGCTGGCGCAGAACAGGCCACCGAAGACCGCACAGCAACGATCAACTGCAGGGATGCGACCAATAGAATCTGCAAGTTGGGGTAGTATTTATGGAATGATATTAGACGATAAAAAAGAGCAGCTCCTCGCCGCTACTGTACATGTGTATCAAGGCGATGTACTAAAGGGTAGTACAACAACGAACGTTGATGGCCAATATGAAGTTAAGCCGTTGGAAGCTGGTTTTTACGATGTGCTTGTTGTCTATCCGGGCTACGATTCCTTTGTAGTTAAAGGGGTGCAGGTGACACGCAATGCCATTCGAGTAAATGCGACGCTGTCACCACCGTTAGCTCCTGGTGATGAAAAAAAGTTGTATCGTCGTTTCCAAAAGGGAAGGATGGAGATTAGGCCCCGCGAAGAAGCCCTGCCGCCAAGGAACTACGGGAGAAGAATGGAGTTGACAACCGAGCGGAAATTGGAACCGAAGCCGCCAGAAAAAATGCATGAAATACCTGTGCCGGACAGCAAAACGGGGAAGCGCGGTAGATGACATGAGAGGTGGTGTTTTTTACCGGTCATTTACATTCCGTACTTTAGCCCCAAAGCCACCCAATGACAGATTTCTTCGCTGCCGACAAAACCTACGAAAAAGTAACCAGCGCCCACCCGCTTATAAAAGGCGAATATGAGAACTGCAAATTTGACAATTGCGATCTCTCTAATGCAGATCTCGCGGGGATGAAATTCATTGATTGCACTTTTACCTCCTGCAACCTAAGCATGGCTAAGCTGGTGAAGACCGTGTTCAACAAAGTATCGTTCAAGGATTGCAAAATGTGGGGCCTGCGCCTTTATGACTGCAGCGCTTTTGGATTGTCATTTACCTTCGATGGCTGCTCGGTAAACCACTCGTCATTCTATGGGTTGAAAATACCAAAGACCAAGTTCATAAACACGCAGCTGCACGAAGTTGACTTTACTGACTGCGACCTTGCCAGCTCGGTATTTGACAATTGTGATTTCACTAATGCAAACTTCGAGAACACTATTCTCGAAAAGGCGGACTTTACAACCTCACACAACTATTCCATAGACCCGATGATCAATAAGCTAAAGAAGGCAAAGTTCGCTTTGCCTGCCGTGGTGGGGTTGCTGTATAAATATGATATTGTGATTGAGTAGGCACGGCGTTGCTGCAATCGTGATTGAGCAGGTGGCCCGCACCTCGGAGGTGTGGGACCTAAGGTAATACTCATCACTTCTTCTCCACCCCCTGCACCTCTGCATGCATATTGGCTTCCGACTTATGCTTGTCCTTGCCCATTATCTTATCCACCCATTTTTTAGACATGAATGGCCGCTCTATGTAGAGGTAGAAGAACGAGGCGATGAACAGTATAGCACTGCACAGCACTACGAATTGCAGCAGCAGGTTGGGGTAGTAGTAGTTGGTAAACTGCAGGTTCACCGTATAGCGTCCCAGCATCGATATTACTGTGTAGTGTATCAGGTAAGTGGTGTAGCACATGCCCCCTATCACCGGTATAAAGCCGTAGCTGAATACTTTCTTTATGCTCGCATTCCTGAGGATAACATAGTACAGCAGCCCTATGAGGAATGGGAGTGCTATGGCCAGCGGCAGCCTGTCTATACGCAGGCTGTCCTCCCAGCGCGGCATCAGGAATATGGTGGCGAGTGATGCCCAGCCTATCAGCGCTACCCACTTCTTCTTAAAGAAGTCCATGGCCCAGCCGCTCACGTAGAGGTCACCTATAAGTATGCCTATAAGGAAGTGCTGTATGCTGCCGTAGATGCTCAGGAACTTAGGAGGGTACAGAAACTGAAGCGTAATAAACCCGGCAATGGCCGCGCAGATTATAGCCCGCCTTGTCACCGCCGGCAGTGCCAGCAGCCTGAAGAGCAGGGGCGCCATAATGTAGTACTGCACCTCTATTTCCAGCGTCCAGGCTACCACGGTTACCAGCGGGGTAGTGTGGTAGATGATGTCGTGGGCATATATAAGTGATGCGCCAAGGCTGGGGAACAGCGCATCGAATGTGTTGGTACGCATAGCCAGCTGGGCTATAAAGATGCATATCATCACAATAAAGTAAGGTGGCTCCAGCCGGGTAAGGCGCCGCACATAGTACTGCTTCAGGTTTATCTTCTTGCCGCCATTAATATAGTGGTGTGCAAACGGCGTGCAAAGTATGAAACCGCTTATTGCAAAGAACAGCGGCACGCTACGGTCGAAGTTGACAAACAACTTGTTCATCCAGTAGTGGTCGTTTACATTGTCGGCAAACTTTATAGCTGTCTTCTCGAGAAAGTAGCCACGTATATGGAAGAGGGTAACGAGCGAAAGCGACAGAAAGCGCATACCATCTACTTCAGGCAGGTAGAGCTGGTTGGTGGTGATGCGGCGAAACTTATTATATAAAAATTCAAACATAAACTCCCGGCTAATAAAGTCGATAAAGGTAATGCACTAATGCAGATTTGTGTATGTGTTGAGGGGCACTATTGTATTAGAAAAACATGCCCCCTATAGTGGCCGACAGGTACGATGCCAGTGTGCCGCACAGCAGCGCCCGCATGCCCAGCTTGGCCAGGTCGGCGCGGCGCTCAGGTGCCAGCGCGCCTATGCCGCCTATCTGCATGCCCACGCTGGCGAAGTTGGCGAAGCCACAGATAGCTATCGTTATTATCGTCAGCCCTTTTGGCGTTACAATATTCACGGTATGCGAGGTGAGGTTCTTAAAAGCCACAAACTCATTGATCGATAACTTTTGCCCCAGCAGGGTAGCAGCACTGTTGATGTCTACGGCAGGTATGCCCATAGCCCATGCAAACGGATAGAAGAGCTTGCTAAATATCATATCGAGCGACAGGCCGGTGTAGATGTGGCCCAGCATCCAGTTGAGCATGGCTATCAGGGCTATGAAGCCTATGAGCATAGCTATTACGTTCATGGCAATTTTAAAGCCATCGGCGGCGCCGTGTGTTATGGCATCTATCAGGTTAGTGTAGCTGCTTTTTACGTCCAGCTTCACCTTGCCCATGGTTGGCGATTCTTCCGTCTCCGGGAATACGATCTTCGATATTACCAGCGCACCCGGCGCGGCCATAAGGCTGGCCGCTATCAGGTAGTCGGGGCGGGCACCCATGTTGGCATATACTATCAGTATGCCGCCTGCTATGCAGGCAAGGCTGCCACTCATAGAGGCCAGCAGTTCGCTCTTGGTCATGGTAGGCAGGTAGGCGCGTATCATCACCTGCGCTTCCACTTGCCCTACGAAAGCGCTGGCTACATTGCTGAGCGCCTCGGCGCCGCTCACCCGCATCACAAAGTTCATAGCCCTGGCTACCATAGCCACGAGGAATTGCATAATGCGCAAGTGGTAGAGTATGGCTACGAGCACGCACACGAGTATGATAGTAGCAGTGATATTGAATGCAAAAACAAACGCCGGTGCTGCGCCATAATTTACCACCTTGCCCGTATAGTCCACTACCCCTATGCCATAATACACAAAGCTTGCGCCCTCTTTTGCAAAGCCCTCCAGCTTCTCCATGCCGTGGCCCAGCATCTGGAAGAAACGGTTTATGACGGGCACCTTCAGTACCATCACTGCTATGAATACCTGCAGCAGCAGTCCGCTGGCTACCAGCCGGTAGTTGATCTTCTTTTTATTGTTAGAGCAGAGAAAGGCTATACCCAATATCAGTACTATACCTATGAGGCCGGTAAATCGTTGCATCAAATTAGTTTCGGGCTTTAAATCTATAAAAATCCGCGCGAATATGGCATATAAAAGGCTGCCCCGGTAGCGAGACAGCCCTTTAAATGAATATTCTTAATGGTTACTTAACAATGAACCTTGTTGTTGCGGCGCTGTTGCTGCCCGCCATAGTGGCAAAGTACATGCCTGGAGCAAGGTCGGCATTGATGGTAATATTGGATGAGCCTGTGTTCAGTGCATGTGCGCGGTTGTAGCTGATACGGCCATTCACGTCGGTGATCACCAGCTTGTAGTCGCCAGCCGCAGCGGTGGTGAACTGCATGTTGATGTTGCCCGGGGTTGCATTGCCAACTACAGTAAGTGCGCTGTTGTTAGCTTCCATGCCATTAACACCTACAGTAGAAGGGATAGGCAGCCACGACATAGTGAAGTCATCGATAGCTGTAGTAGCGCGGTTACCAGAGCCGGTAGAAGTATCGATAGTTACTATGCGTATCCATACCGGGGTGGTTTTATTATCCAGCGCGGTGCCAAAGTTTACGTTGATGGTATTGTTGCTGAATGTGCGGTTGCCGGTGGTCAGTGTGCCGGTAGCACCTGCGTTGGTCCACGTTGTTGGCGTGGCGCCGGTGCCGTAGTCTACGCGCCATGTGGTAGTGCGTGGCGACGATGTATCGAGTGACTGCAGCTTAAAGGAAGCAGTGAATGTTTTGAAGCCTGTAGTATTAGCCACCTGCAGCAGGAAGGCCGCGCCCGGGTCGCTGTTGGGGAACAGTGTGCTTGTTGATGTTACCTGCCTTACGCCAAGTGCGCGGTCTGTAGCGGCTACCTGCGTCATAGAGTCTGAGCCCATAGCTATCACATCGGCCGAGGGGAAGTTTTTAAAGCCGCCGCGCGTGCTGTAAAATGTGCCGTTGCCAAATGTGCCATAAGTAGCAGCCGAGAAAAACGTAGAGGGGATGAGGTGGCCCATGAAGTTGGCGCGTGCGCTGTCGGCTATCGTCCAGCCTGTAGGCAGGCCTGTGGCTAGGGCATCAAAGTTCTGCGTGTAAGAGGTGCCTGTAAGAGTGACCTGGGCGTGCAGCGCAGGTGAAAGGGCTGAGAGAGCCGAAATAAGTAACAGTTTTTTCATTTGTTTTATATTGGGCGGCAAATATAGAACTATAACCGCAAATAATCACATGTGTTTTTATAGTAAAAGCCCGCGGAAGTCCGCGGGCTTTTACTATGGAATATAAGTTTTTATTACTGAACGCTAACTTTTGCTACCGCAGAGCTATTGCCATTAGTAAGCCTTACAATGTACATGCCTGAAGTAAGGTTAAGACCCGAAACTACAATGCTCTCGGAGCCGCCCTTTGTTTGCACGGACTGTGTATGGATGATACGGCCAGCAAGGTCGTAGATAGCCAGGCTGTAGTCACCAGCTTCTTCGCAATACACACCAAAATTGATGTTGCTTGACGTTGCTGCACCAAGGACATTAAACGACAACTGCTGCGTTGCTGTCATATCATAAACTGCAGCGGTCGAGTTGGTGTATGTAAGGGTGAAGTCGTCTATTGCTGTACTCGGGCGGTTACCGCTGCCAGTTGAGCCTGCAAGAGCTGCTACGCGTATCCATACCGGTGTAGACTTATTGTCCAGTGCGCTGCCGAAGTTTACAGTAATCGTATTGTTCGAGAACACCTTGTTGCCTGTTACCATTGTGCCAACCGCGGTTGCCGGCGTGAATGATGTTGGTGATGCGCCTATGCCATAGTCTACGATCCAGGTAGTGGTGCGCGGGCTCGATGTATCCAGCGACTGCAGCTTAAATGTCAGGTTGAGATTAGTACGGTTAGTGGTGTTTGCGATCTCTAAAGCGAAAGCAGCACCACCATCTGACCCAGGGAAGGTGCCGTTGGTTTGAGATACCTGGCGCACGCCAAGCGCGCGGTCTGTGTAGGTTGCAGAAACGGTTGTAGAGCCGGCAGGACAGAAGTTAACACCCGGGTTAATTACATTAGCCGAGGGGTAATTTTTAAAGCCGCCGCCTACCACCAGGCCTGCACAGGCACTTGTGTCCGGTGCTATGTGGAATGGAAGGCCGGGGGCGCCTGTTACGCTTTTCAGTGTACCAAGTCCGGTTGCAGTAGCACCGGTATATACTGACCATCCTGTTGGCGTGGATACCCCAAGGGCATCAAAATTTTGTGTGTACGATGTGCCGGTAAGCGTAACCTGCGCTATGCCCACAAAAGCGGAGAAAGACAATGCTGTAAGTAAAACTATTCTTTTCATAGACTATGTTTGATTTGCAAATGTATTTAACGTTTGTTTATTTTATGTCACCGGCCCTTTACCAAAATGTTATCAAGGTGGCAAAAGTACCATATTATCAGCAAAGCCGCAGCGTTACGGGCACCGCGGAGCGGTGAACTTTATATCAGCCGTGTCTCTCAGGGTAAGCTGGGGAGTAGAGTAATACAAGGAAACAACACCCACTATAGAGCCATTGCCGTCCGGCGTTATTGCAGGCTGGAAAGTAGCAAAGCTGCTGTTATACATAGTCAGCTTTGCAGTTTTGCTGCAGTTGGTTACGGTTCGGTTGGTGCTTGTGTTGGGGTCTGAATAAACGACGTTGGCCGATCCTTGCTCAAACTGCATGTTGTTGATCTTCACCAGGGTATTCACATATTTGTTTAGGTTGGAGTACAGGTCGGTAATAGATACCTCGTATGGTACTACCGGGTTGGGGTAGCTGGCCTTTACAATGTAGGTACCTATAAGCGCTGTGGGTATGCCGTTTGTAGTGCCATCAGCGTTCATTGAGTATACGATCTCCGGTGTGCCTTTATAGTTAGTGAGCGATAGTCCCTTCAGGTGTACATATACTTTTCGCCCCACAGGATAATCACCATATAGGTAGCTCCTGTCTATGATCAGCTGCATGCCGCCCGATGAGTCCTGTATGAATATTTTCTTATAAATATTTCCGGAGCGGTCGTCAGCAACCACGATGCCATACACGGTCGTATCGCCAAGTACTCTCGACTTGCCAGACAGCATGTTCAGTGCCGCTGCCGACAGGTCGCTTAGCCTTCCGTTCACGGCAAGATTTGGATCTATTTTGGTGGTGTCCGGTGGGGTATCAAACTTTTGTTTTACACAGCTGTTGAGCAGCAAGCCGGCACCCAGCACGAACATTGAAAAACGAAGGAACTTCATATATTGTACTTGTTATTTTTGTTTAAAATTAGAACCTAAGGATCAACGAAACACCGTAGTTTAGTCCGTAGGCATAGCCATATTTATTAGGGAATTTGTACGGGTTCTGGTTTACAAGGTCGTAGCGTAGCTGCTCGTAGCCCTGCATTTTTATATCCTGATTATTGAGCAGGTTACCAATGTTGCCATTGATGGTAAGGGTTATTTTGCGATCGAGCGACTTTACGTAGCGGGTTATGTCAACTGTTTTGCCACCTGCCAGATTCACAACGAATGCACCTGGCAGCCGCTCCTGGCTCAGGATATCTTTCCATTTCGGGTCAAGCTGGCTTACGAGGTCTACAGCCAGCTGGCTGCGCCGCTCTGGGTTTATTTCCACATAGTTGCGGTCGAAGTAGTTAACGCTTGCGTTAACCCAGTACCCACGTGGGCTATACCGTAGCGCAAAGCTGTACACAGATTGTGGGCCTACACCAAGATAGTAATTCTGTATGTACACCGTATGTGTGATAGGTGTCATCGACGGTATATTGTCCTGGTAGATGGATATGGTAGGGCGATTGGTGTAAAAAGACTGGCCTATAGATGCGACAGCCGTAGCGGTAAGGTCGCTGTAGAGCCTGGTGGTAGCAAGAAACTCAACGCCCGTGGAGCGTGTATTTACATGCTGCATGGCATAGTTCACGAACGACAGGATATCGGGGTCGTCATTAAAGAACCGCTTGATCAGGGTAGCATCTTTTACATCCGTAGCATAGCCGGTAACACGCACATGCACGCCCTTTCTTTTGAAGTCGTATCCTGCTTCCAACGAAGTGGTTTTGCTAACCTGGGGGTTAGCCACTGTAAACTCACGGTTTGTAGGTGCTACATAGGTGTCGCGTGCCGTTGGTGCATCGGTAATGTAGGCTGTGTATGCAAAGATCGAATTTTTTTCATCGATCCTGTAAGCTCCGCCACCTTTAGCTTTAAAGGTGATAAAACTCTGATCGGGGCTTTTTCCAAACGAATTGTTCGCGAAAAGTCCATTTTTGAAAAGCCCTTCACGGCTGAAGCTAACCCTGCCTATGCCCGCTGCACCGAATAGGTCCAGCCTGTTGCTCGTATATTGCAGCTGTCCCCACAGGTTAGCACGCAGTGTTCTTAATATATAGTCGTAGTCGTATTTATCACCCGTTCTTATTATGCTGTTCGGTTTATTGAGGTTGTTTTGAGTGTAGCTGGGATTGAATAGGGTCTGCTGTGCGGCAAATTGATTATAGTTTACATAGTAGTCGCCACCCATAAGGTCTGCCACCTGCCTGTAATACTCATCGCTCTGCTGCACGGCCAGCAGACCTCCGTTAAGCAGCAGCTTGTCGCTTAATGCATGCGTAATAGTAGAGTTGAATGTAAGTGCTTTCAGGTCGTCTACCTGGTTGCCTATAACATACAGCGATCGCTTGCCAGTGTAATTGTTGCCCGCGATACCGTCTACATTATAAATGGTCTCGGTATTCATGTAGTTACTCTCGTACATGTTATCAAACTGCATTTGCAGCAGCCCGGGATTGTTTTTGTATTCCTGTAGTACAGCAGCCGCTATATCGGGCCTTGAGTTGACTCCGCCATTGAGGTAGTAAGAGGGTAGATTTCTGTAGTAAGTAGGGTTAGGGTTATAGGCATTGTACATATCAACGCGCGACCGCTTCCATTTGCCGAACTTATAGCCCAGGCTATTGGTCCACCGCGTGCGCGATGAAGGCTTGTAGGTATGGCTTGCCACAATTATTGGCTGAAATATGCTGTCCACACGTGAGTTGCGTATTTTACCGTTCTGGTAGCCCCATACCTCATTGTAATAATGATCGCCGGCTAAAGCAAATGCCTCATCTGCCGCTGTATAAGAAAGGCCCCTGTAGGTGGGCGCTGCGAGGGCAGTAAGGTCGAACTGGTTGTGGCCTATAACTTTACTTACGCCGCCGTAAAACGACATACCATCATAGTGCGTGCCCGGCACATAGCCTTGCTGCGCCCAGCGGCGGCTGGCAGAGAGGGAGTATGCCCAGCCATTCTTCATCAGGCCACTATTGTAGGTAGCCATAACACGGCCCCGGTAAGAACGATTGCTGAGATAATAAGATACGGTGCCTCCCTTGCGCTGGTTAGCTGCCGTAGCATTTATATAAGTAGAGCCGTTAACCGAGCCAAACGAAAACTCGTTGGGCCGTAGGCCGTAGGCTATCGTCCGGTCGCGGAGCACATCGTTCAGTCCGCCCAGCTGGCTGAAGGGTGCAAAGCCTGTCTGCACATTTTGCAGGGGCATGCCGTTGAACTGGATATCTGTATTGGCGTAGCCCCTTGCCCTGAAGCGGTAAGGCCCGAAAGTGAATATAGAGGTACGTAAAAATTCATCTCCGTTAGCGGTATAGAATGCGCCTGAGTTCTCTGCATCAAATCCTATGTTCTCATCATCTTGCGCAATGTTGTCTTCTACAACGATAGTTGGTATTTCGCTATTGTCGTCAGCAGGGCGCTCCAGGGGCGCTATGTATATGGTGCCCAGGTCGTCAGTTCCGTTAGTTACTATGGTTTCTATGGTATCGTTCCTGAATTTGTAGCTGCTCAGTACTACCAGCTGCTTCCCCACGGGCACATCAGCTATAGAAAAATTACCTTCGGCCGAAGATTTCGCCTGCAGGTTTTTGCCGAGCACCATTACGGTCACATCAGAATAAGGTGTATTGGTAAGGTTGTTCACCACTCGCCCTTTGATGGTGCCGCTACCCGGTTGTGCCTGCGCCGCAGTTCCCGCCAATAGCAGCGAAAAAAGGGAAAGCCGTAAACCAGATATGTAAAAATTATCCATGAATTTGTGTTTCGAAGTGCAAACTTACAAAACACTGGCTATCAAAGTTCCCGCGGCAATTAAGTAATTGTTATCCTAAGGTCATCTTCAGGAAAAATCGCGAAACCGTCTTTATGTTTGCAGCATATTCAATTCCTTTGCAAAAATTTTCATTAGTGACCAGAACACTATTTATATCCGCTGTTGCGCTTTCGTCTTTATTATTATTGTCTTACGGACAAAAGAAAACCAAATATAAGGTTATAGCTATTGGGAGCTACAACTGCGAGAATCTCTTTGACCTTGAAGACGACCCTAATAAAAAAGATGAGGATTTTACCCCGGCCGGCCCTTACAATTATACAGCGAAAGTATACAACGAGAAGCTGCACAACATAGCCACCGTGATACAGAAGATGGGGCTCGACGTGACCCCGGATGGCCCTGCAATAGTAGGCCTGGTAGAGATAGAAAATGGCAGGGTACTGAAGGACCTGGTGGCCCAGCCGGAGCTAGCGCGCAGGGATTACCAATATATATGGTTCCCTACGTCTGATGAGCGAGGCATAAGCACCGCTATGCTATACAATCCGAAATATTTTCAGCTGCTGCATGCAGAGCCGGTAAGGGTGCCCGTGGAGACAATAGGGCAGACCAGGCCTACGCGCGATGTGCTGTTTGTTTCAGGTATCCTGTCGGGAGACACCGTGCATTTTCTTGTGAACCACTGGCCCTCGAAGAGTGGCGGCGAGGCCGCATCGGCACCCGGCCGCAGGCTTGCAGCAGAGGTAGATAAGCATATCATAGACTCCCTGCAGGGTAAGAACCCCGAAGCGAAAATAGTGCTGATGGGCGACCTGAACGACAACCCGGACGCGGATGGTGTGGTAAATGTGCTGAGGGCTAAGGCTAGCAAAGACGACATAAAGGTTACAGATATCTACAACCCGTGGATGAAGATGTATGCCAAAGGGATGGGCACGGAGGTATTTCGCGAAGAGTGGAACCTGATAGACCAGATAATGGTAAGCGGCGCGCTGGTAAGGAACAATAACAAAAAATGGGGATACTATAATGCGGAGATATTCAATCGCGACTTCATCACTAATAAGATGGGTAAGGATAAGGGGCATCCGCACCGCTCATTTACTATAGCCCAAGTGTGGGACGATGGTTATAGCGATCACTTCCCCGTACTTATATACCTGCTCAACAAGTAGCAGCAATTCAAATTTGAGAAATCACTACCTTTGCGCGCTTATGAAAAAGCTCTGTTTTACCATACTTGCCTTCGTTCCGTTTATCGCAATAGCCCAGCCGCCCGGCTACTACAATACTGCCGAAGGGCTTAATGGCCAGGATCTGCGACTGGCGCTGCGCAATATCATAAGGGCGCACGTGAGCCTCTCTTATACTCCAGGGGTGTGGAGCGCTTACAATACTACCGACCGGAAGGCCAACGGTAAAATATGGGACATCTATTCTGATATTCCCGGTGGCACACCGGCATATGAGTATGACTACAGCGTAGACCAATGCGGCAGCAGCACGCCGGGAGCAGAGAATGGCTGTTATAACCGGGAGCATACATGGCCGCAGAGCATGTGGACCTTCCCGACCGACACACCCATGAAGGTGGACCTGTTTCACGTTTATCCTGCGGATAATTATGTGAATGCCCGCCGCGATAACTGGCCTTATGGCAAGGTTGTTGCGCCTGCTCAAACCTTTACCAACGGCAGCAAGCTGGGGCCTAATACTTATCCCGGCTCACCGGCAACAACCAGTTTCGAACCTATCGACTCTTTTAAAGGCGACATTGCACGTACTTACTTCTATGTATCTACCTGCTACCGCAACGATAGCACCAGATTTGTAACCTGGGAGATGGCTACACTGGTAGCGCTGAAGCCATGGGCTGCGGCAATGCTGCTGGAATGGCACCACCTGGACCCTGTGAGCAAGAAAGAAAAAGACAGGAACAACGCTATCTATGCGTTGCAAAACAACCGCAATCCCTTCATCGATCGTCCGGAGTTTGCAGATTGTATATGGGGTACTGCCAACTGCAACCCCGCAGCAATAGCTACTACTGCTACTGAGGATGGTATTCAAACATTCCCTAATCCCGCAAAAGGGCAAGTGAACATTACGTGGCAGTATGGTGCCAACGCGCCGCAGGCTATCAGGGTATTCAACCTCGCTGGGCAGGTTGTGTATGTTGCGGAGTCACTTGCCGGCGACCACACTGCGGTGAATATTACCACATGGCCGGCAGGTATCTATTACATACAGGCTATCACCACGAGAGGTGTGCAAGTGCAAAAGCTTGTGGTAGAATAGTATAGCCAATCAGTAAATTGTACCATTAATGGCCTGAATTGTACCACCGGGCGCGGTATAGGGTTTGTACCTTTGTGCAGTAATGCAAAAGGCAGAGAACACGATACCGGTATACGATATATGCTCGCTCGACAGCGCCAGGCAGCTGCGTAGCGAGGTTATAGCTGAGCCCTTTGCGGCTTACCTGCAGGTGCACCCTAACCTCAAGCATGCGCACCGCCACTCCTTTTATCATTTTGTACTTTTCACAGAAGGTGGTGGTTTTCATACTATAGACTTTGAGCGCTTCCCCGTGCAGGCGGGGCAGGTATACTTTATGATACCCGGCCAGGTGCACAGCTGGAATTTTGAAGGGGCAGTGGACGGATACGTGGTCAATTTTTCAGAAAACTTGCTTAGCTCCTTTCTTGCCGATGCGCAATACCCGCGGCAGTTCCCCTGGTTTCAGGGTTCGGCGGCAGATAGCGTATTCGTTTTGTCTGCTTCGTGCCTTACACAGGCAACTGAGCTAATAAAGAAGATCGTTAGCGAAACACTACACACAGATAATTATTCGCTCGACCGGGTGCGGGCATGCCTGCTTGAACTGTTCGTTGTGCTCCGCCGCGAGTACCCAGAGCAGGCACCTAATGCGCCGCAACAAAATCAGCTTACGCTGCTCAACTTCCGCAAGCTGGTAGATAGCTACTATACTGAAAAGCACCTGCCGAAAGATTATGCGGCAATGCTCTACATAACACCCAATCATCTCAACGCCCTTTCTAAAGACATGCTGGGCAAGCCGGCTGGTGAAGTGATACGAGACAGGGTATTACTGGAAGCCCGCCGCCTGCTGGTGAACGCAGACCAAAGTATAGCACAGGTGGGCTACCAGCTTGGCTTCTCCGATAATTCGCATTTCACGAAGTTCTTTAAAAAGTACGCTGGCGTAACTCCTGATGAATTCAGGAAGCAGCTATTGCATAGTCAAAAGTAAAAAGCAAAACCTTTATCCGGAATAGTGAAACAGGTTAAATCTAAGTTATGAGCACCGAAAAAACGAGGGGATTAATGATGAGTATAATAACCAACAAGTGCCCGCACTGCCGGCAGGGCAACCTGTTTGCAGATGCTAATCCGTACAAGCTAAAGACTACCATGAAGATGCCGGAGCACTGCCCTGTGTGCAGCCAGCCTTATGAGCTGCAGACCGGTTTTTATTTCGGCACCGGCTTTGTAAGCTACGGGCTTTCGGTTTTGTTTTCCGGGATTACGTTTGTATTGTGGTATTTCGCCCTCGGCTTTTCCATCCGCGATAACAGCATCTTTTGGTGGCTGGGTGTCAACGCTGCGTTGCTGTTATTGCTGCAGCCCCCGCTGCAGCGCCTTGCCCGCTCCCTATGGATAGCCATCTTCGTGCCTTACGACCCTAATTGGAAGACTGCGCGGCAGCAAGGGCGGTAGGCAGTCCATCGAGGCTCACCATATTCTTCTCCTTTTTATAATCCTCCAGCCCGTCAAGTCCCTTCTTCGCAACCCATTTGTCTGCATGATCGCGCATACCGGTAAACTCGTATAGCGGCACACTGTAGCCGCACGAAGTCTGCACCTTGTGTACTTCTGCAACAATTATCTGGCGTGTGCCAGCCTGTAGCGTAAAGTGTTGCGCTAGCTCATCCCACTGCTCATCGCCGGGCAGCACAGTGTATCCCTTGCCATACAGCCGCAATATATTTGGCGGCCCATCATATGCGCAAAACATGAAGGTGACGCGCCCGTTCTCCAATATGTGTGCCGAAGTTTCGTTGCCGCTGCCTACCAGGTCCATATAGGCCACAAGGGTAGGGGACAGCACCCTGAAGCTATCGAGCCCCTTCGGCGACAAGTTGATGTGCCCATCACCGGCAAGCGGCGAGGTGGCTACGAAGAACATTCTTTGACATTCTATAAATTCCTTGTGATGATTCTGTATGCTAATGCTGAATTTTCCCATGGTGGCAGAAATAGGATTTAAAGGTACGCCTGCTCGAAACATAAAAAAAGAGCAGTCCGAAAACTGCTCTTTGAAATTCTATATGATCAGCCGGCTAGTCAACTCTAACCAAGATACACCTTCAGCGCATTGCTGTAGCGTGCCTTTTGCAGGCGCTTTATAGCGCGCTCTTTTATCTGGCGTATGCGCTCCTTGGTAAGGTCGTACTTCTCGCCAATTTCCTCGATGCTTGGCCCGCTGTCGCCCTCAAGACCAAAGTAAGCTGCAAGTATCTCCGCTTCGCGCTGGCTCAGCGATTTTAGTATACGGCGTATCTCGTTGCGCAGTGAGTCTTTCATCACGTCGTCATCGGTGTCGCTGCTACCTTCCAGCAGGTCGCCCATAGCCACGTCTTCCGCTTCGTGCACAGGTGCATCAAGCGATGTGTGGCGGGTATTGCTGGTAAATATGTTAGTCACTTCCGTTTCGCTCATGTCCAGTATATCTGCCAATTCCTCGGTTGAGGGCTCGCGCTCATTTTCCTGTTCAAAAGCTATAAAAGCCTTATTAGCCTTGTTGTAAGTGCCTATTTTATTTTGCGGCAGGCGCACCAGGCGGCCCTGCTCGGCAAGTGCCTGCAATATCGACTGACGGATCCACCATACAGCATACGAAATGAACTTAAAGCCCTTCGTCTCATCGAAACGCTGCGCGGCCTTTATCAGGCCGAGATTGCCCTCGTTGATAAGGTCACTGAGCGATAAGCCCTGGTGTTGGTACTGTTTGGCCACAGAAACAACGAAACGTAGATTTGATTTCACCAGCTTTTCCAGCGCCCTCTGATCGCCCATGTGTATCTTTTGGGCAAGGGTGGTCTCTTCCTCGGGTGTGATCATTGAGATCTTGCTGATCTCCTGCAGGTATTTTTCAACGGCCTGTGAATCTCGGTTCGTAATCTGGGTGGCAATCTTTAACTGCCTCATAGTTGATCCTTTATTTTTTGTATATTAATAATGGGGCATTTTTGAAGAAATGTTGGTACAGTTCCACAAAATTATCCACATACCATTGCTCAAATAACATTCCACAATTCGCCTATTGACACTAACGAATTGCAGTTAATTTATAATACGTAGCTGAAATGCACTATAGTACTTGCTTTTAAGGGTTATGATAATTTCTTATAAGCCTATAAACTAATACCCCAAAAGCTAACTCACGGATAATTGGACTGCAAAATTATACCAATCTGCCAAAAATGCTACCTTTGCGCCTTATTTATCTCCCAACTTTAACAAAATATGGAAAAGGATCTGTACCAGCATCCCGATTATTATCTTGTAGATGAACTTTTGACAGACGAGCATAAGCTGATCCGTGATACGGTACGTGCATACGTAAAAAAAGAGATATCTCCTATTATAGAAGAGTATGCGCAAAACGCAGCCTTCCCCAAGCAGGTGATCCGTGGCCTTGGCGACCTGGGTTGCTATGGCCCCTTTGTGCCCCAGAAGTATGGTGGTGCAGGGCTCGACTACATCTCTTACGGCATTATGATGCAGGAGCTGGAGCGCGGCGACTCGGGCATCCGCTCTACGGCATCAGTGCAGGGTTCGTTAGTCATGTTCCCTATATACAAGTTTGGCACCGAGGAGCAGAAAATGAAGTACCTGCCCAAGCTGGCGACAGGGGAGTGGATGGGCTGCTTTGGCCTTACTGAGCCGAACCACGGTTCTAACCCCGCAGGCATGCTCACCAACTTCAAAGATGCCGGCGACCATGTTGTACTCAACGGCTCTAAGATGTGGATATCTAATGCTCCGTTTGCAGATATAGCCGTAGTGTGGGCGAAGAATGAGCAGGGCGAAATAATGGGCATGGTTGTGGAGCGGGGCATGGAAGGTTTTTCCACGCCTGAGACACATGGCAAGTGGTCGCTCCGCGCCTCTGCTACCGGCGAGCTTGTTTTCGACAATGTAAAAGTGCCTAAAGAAAATATCTTCCCAACTATAAAGGGCCTTAAAGGTCCACTTACGTGCCTCTCCAGTGCCCGCTATGGCATAGCGTGGGGTGCGCTCGGCTGCGCTATGGATTGCTACGATACGGCCCTGCGCTACGCTAAGCAGCGCGAGCAGTTTGGCAGGCCTATAGCAGGCTTCCAGCTTACGCAAAAGAAACTGGCTGAGATGATCACCGAAATAACTAAGAGCCAGCTGCTCAACTGGCGCCTGGGCGTGCTGCGCAATGAAGATCGTGCTACACCTGCACAGATATCTATGGGCAAGCGCAACAGCTGTGATATTGCACTGAAGGTATCTCGTGAAGCGCGCCAGATACTCGGCGGCATGGGCATTACCGGCGAATTCAGCATTATGCGCCATATGATGAATATGGAGTCGGTAGTTACTTACGAGGGCACACACGATATACACCTGCTCATAACAGGCATGGATGTTACCGGGCTCAACGCATTCCAATAACAGCAGTAATACACTACTACAAAGCGATAGCCTCCTTATTCGGGAGGCTATCGCTATTACCGGTGTTGCCGGCTATACTTATTTTCGTCCTACTCTGTCTTCTTCAGCCTGCTCGTATTTCAGCACGTTCTCAGCAGTGCCTAGCGGGTGCTGGCTGGTGTTCAACTCGTCTATGCCCATTTCCTTGCGGTGCACATATTGGTTTGTCTTGCCATTAAGGTGATAACCGCGCGACTGATTTTTCTTATTCCGTTTCATATAGCTCACTTTAGATACAACTTTTGAAAAAAGCAAAGCATTAAAGATGCTGTTCGATTGTTACATCTGATCTTCAATGCTTTGCAGTTTATATATTACTGGTGAAGCATGTTATTCTTCATCGAGGTCTGATTGCAGGCCACGACCCTCACCGAGTTGTGAACCCTTCTGGCCTTTGCCAAGACTTTCCTGGCCCAGGTCTTCTTCCATACCGCGGCCCTGTTGCTGCTGGCCGCCTTTCGATGATGATTTTAATAATTCACCGCTTTCTTGCTCTGTTCCACGCAGGCTTTCACCTTGTAATGGACCTTGATTTCCTGTTTTCATAACAATTGATTTAACTGACTATATACTTAAAAGAACGGTGCCATGCACGGTGTAAAACTGTTGCAAGTATGTGAAAATCAATTAAATGCGCCTGAAATGCACTGTTTGGCAGCTATATAACCCCTTAGCGGCCCCTTTGCCGGTCCAGGCTATCGCGATTAAGCTGATTGCCAATAGCCTCCGCCACATTTTCGGGTACCATTGCCCCATCATTCCCCGAGGCGTGGTAGTGCCCCAGGTCGCGGTCGAAAACGAAAAGTACCTCATCGCTTCCATTTACCTTTACCCGGTACTGTAACTCATCGTTATAGCTGCAGCGCTCCGCATCTACTACATAAGGCCTGTTGTCTACCTGCAGTTCCAGGTGCAGCCTGTTTTGATCGTTTTGTGACATAGTATAGTTTTTGAAGGGAGCGGCATAAAAAATGTGCCTTTACGAAGCGGTGTTCCAGCGTTATTAGCTACCTTGATGATTGCGGTTACAGGCTGTTTCACTAAGATCAGAAAATACCAGTGCGAGACAGCACTGCGCATGAACTCTGAGTACCACGCCGCAATGGTGGTAAACTGTTGCTATTGCAGCTGTAGGAACAAAAAATGCAGCAAATGTTTGGTCCTTACAAATTACTCTGCTATATTTGCAATCCAAAAATTTATTGTTAACGCAAAATAATTTCTATTATTTATGTCGGTAAAAATTCGCCTGCAAAGACATGGGTCGAAGAAGCGCCCATTCTATTTCATCGTCGTAGCAAACACTGCTGCTCCCCGCGATGGTAAATTCATTGAGAAGCTCGGTACGTACAACCCGCTTACGATCCCTGCTACGATCCGTATCAGCCGTGAGCGTGCGCTGCACTGGCTGGATAAAGGCGCACAGCCTACTAATACGTGCCGCCGTATCCTGTCGTTCAAGGGAGTACTGTTCCTGAAACACCTTATGCGTGGGGTATCGCTCGGCCTGTTTGACGAAACTACAGCAATGGAGAAATTCGAAAAATGGAATGGCGAGCACGAAGAGCTGGTGGCCAAGCGTGAGGAAACTCACCGTAAGCACAAAGCTGAGAAACGTAGCGAAACAATGCGTGACTCTGTGCGCAAAGTAGAAGAAAAGAACATGGCACGCGCAGCAGCTGCTGAGACCGCCGAGGCAGAAAATGAATCAGCTGAAGGCGGTGCCGAAGCTGAAGCCGAAACAACACAGGAAGGCTAGTTCGCACATCATATTTAAACACATTCAGGCTGTCTTCGGATAGCCTGTTTTGTTTTGTGACGGATCGGGAATTGCAGGTCGCCGGCAAAAAAATGGGCTGCTATCGTAGCGGCCCATTTGTAGTAGTGTCCTTGTTTGCCTTACCGCAAGCCGGGGTTCTGCGCCCCACGCTGTGCCTGCTGCAATAGCTGGTAGGCCTGATCGAGATCCGGATTTTCTTCTGTGATCTTGCTGAAAATATTCACTGCCTTGCGGAAGTCTTTCCTGTATAGCGCTATCTGGCCTGCCATCATTGCCGTTTGCACATCGAGCGATGATATAGCCATTGCCTTATCGATGGCGGCCTGCGCACCGTCTACATTGTTGAGCCTTATATTGGCATCTGTAAGTGACTGCCATACTTCCATATCCTCAGGATACTTAGCCGCCGCTTTGCCAAAGTATTCGGCAGCGTGAGGGTAGTCATTTTGCTTCATTGCTGTATATCCTTTAAATCCATTGCGCTCAGGGTCGTTTTTTAATACGGCGCATATCGGCACTCCATCTACCTTAATAACATGTATAGCCATTGACGATGGAAAGTAGCCATTCAGCAACTGTTCCTTGTCGAGGAAGCGGCCATAGTATATGGCATAGTCCCAGTCGTTCTGATTTTTTTGGTAGAAGCGGCTGTACAATGCATGGAATGCAACGGGCGATACCTTCTGGTATTGCTGCAATGGCTCCATGCAGTTGGTGGCGATCACCATTGTGTCTTTTGCCAGATACTTCTTCAGCTCATTTTCTACCAGCCACTTGTATCCCTGCTTTATGGAGTTCATATAATAGTCAGTTTCGTACTCGCCATGCGCATTTTTTACACCACCGGCTAATTCGTTGAAGTAGACATACTCATTAGGATGGTTGGCAAACATAAAGCGGGCAGGCAATGCAACCAATACTAATGTGAGCCCGGCAACGGCATACTTCATTGCTTTTGAAGGCAGCGTTTCGAAGAGGTAGGATACGAATACAGCTGCTACAACAACCATGGGCGGTATTACAAATAGTGCGTGCCTAAGCCCATCGTACAGTACCGACTTTTTGTAGATAATATACAGCACCGGGAACAGCGCTGCGAATACAACCATCCACAGGTAAGTGGCGCCATATTTTTTGCTTAGCTGCCTTATCATAACGATACCTCCTATAAAGCCGGCAAGCAGGTATAGGGGCAGCCCCATCATCAGCCACTTAGGCAGGTAATACCATGGCACCATAGAGGTATCTATGCGGTGCCCTTCGAACAGCATTTTTACGAATAGCGGGTACGTAGACATAACCCTGAGCGCTTCCAGAGGATTGCTAAGCGGAGCCTCGAGTGCATAAGGCCACCACAAAATAGCGCCGAAGTAACCGATAAAGCCTGCTACCGCCAGGTGCTTTATACTGTTGCCAAGCGCCTTGGTCTTTTGCAGTTTTTTCTGCCAAACGGTAACAGCGTAAAACAGGCCCATGTAGGCCACCAGGAGCAGGCCGCCTATACGTATGCTGAGACATAGTGCCACTGCAAGGCCCATTAATATCGTATGTTTCCATTTCAGGTGCTCTATGTTCTTCAGCCAAACGATCATTGCATATAGGGCGAGCGCATAGGTTGCTGCAAACGGTGGGTCTTTAGGGTTGTTGAATGACTCGCCCAGGTACCGTGTTGTAAAAAACAGGAAAATGACCGCGATGATAGCAGCTAGCCAGCCTTTCATTTCTTTTGCCAGCAGGCCCGTGGCCATAATGCCCGTAAAGCCAAAGAGGGTAGCCCAGTAGTGGCGGAAAACAAACTCATCTTTAGGATGAAAAATGCTCAGCAGCATAGTAACAAAGCCATCGAAAAAGCCACCATAGTACTGCAGCTCTTTCTTGAGAATATACTCATCGGTAAGCACAGCTTTGTTAGCGCCGAATGACTTTATGTAGTCCCACACAAAGGCGCCATATCTGTATTGAGTGACCTCATCGCCCGATATGCCATAGTGCGGTACTACGGCGAGCATATAAACAAATATCACTGCGAGAAGTATCCAAAAGGCCTTCTTCAGCATTTGTTCATTCATTGATTGCATATAAAATCTGTATTTGTGCCAAAAGTAATTTTAAAGTGCGGGATTTTAGTATGGTTCCGGGGTACGCAGGGCTGCGGGGAAGCTACAAACTTTATTTCCTGTGAGATGCCCTGAATTTTCGCATGATGGCAATTAGTATTCCCGTGTCTTTGAGGGCTTTTTTTACGATGGCCATAGAAGAGCCTTTGCTTTGGCCATAGGTGCGTGGGAGATATTTGGATTCAACCTCAATGACCTTCTTACCGAGGAAAAGCAGCTTCGCGCAAATCTCGCTTTCTATCAGTGAGCTGGTAAGCTGCAGGTCCAGCTGGTCAATGTCGGCCTTTTTGTAAATTTTGGTCCAGTTTACATCGCGCAGGTCTATGCCAATGAAAACGTTGTTCAATTGCTTGTTGAACAGCGACAGGATATTTCTGAAGATGCTATAAGATGTATTTTCCTTACGGTAGTAGGACACAAAGTGGCCCTGGGGTACTTCAGCATACGGCAAATACTCAGCAACGTCAAATTGTCCGTCACCCGGGATAAAGGCAATATTCTCGTATTGAGTATTATCGTAGATAGAGCGCAATGCGCCGCCGATACCTTTATTTACCGGATGTATCACCGTTTTTACCTCCGGGAATTTGTTTGATAACTCCTTTGCTATATCGGCTGAGCCATCGGTGCTGCAATCATCAACGATGACAATCTCAAAAGTGTTGGTGATCTTCTGCAATACATCCCTTAGCTGCACAGTAACAGCCTCCAGGGACCCGGCCTCATTATAGCATAAAATTCCAACAGACCAGGTTTGCATCTCAGGGTTTTAGTAAGCATTCATTACTTCGATAACGCGCGCTACCTCTTCATCTGTCAGCTCGGCAAACATAGGCAGCGATACGCAATGACTCGCGAGGTATTCCGAATTAGGGAAGTCGCCTTGCTTGTAGCCCAGGTGCTGGTAAGCTTTTTGCAGGTGGCAAGGCACAGGATAGTGGTAAGCCGGTATTATATCATTGCTTTCCATGTGCTTCACAAAGCCATCCTTATCTTCAACAGTGACCACGAAAAGGTGGTAGATGCTCTTTGCCCATTCCGGCTGGGCCTGCATTTTTATTTTGGGGTTGGTAATCTCCCGCAGGTAGCGTGCCGCTACCGCCTGGCGGCGCTCGTTCCACGACTGCAGGTACTTCAGCTTTACGCTCAGCGATGCGCCTTCCAGCCCACCCATACGCATGTTATAGCCTATTTCATCGTGATAGTAGCGCACTACACTGCCGTGGTTGCGCAGGCTTTTTATATGTGTCGCGTATTTTTCTATATTAGTGGTAATGCCGCCCGCTTCGCCGCATGCGCCCAGGTTTTTGCCGGGGTAAAAGCTGAAGCAAGCCATTTCGCCAAAGCCACCGATGCGGGTGCCATTATAAAGTGCGCCCTGCGCCTGCGCTGCGTCCTCGATAAGAAAGAGGTCGTGCTTCGCGGCCACAGCCTTAACTGCGTCAATATCGAACGGCTGGCCATAGAGATGCACCCCGATGATAGCCTTAGTATTCTTCGTGATCTTAGCCTCTATCTTACTTGCGTCTATCTGCCATGTATCAGCATCGCAGTCTACAAAAACAGGCGTAGCACCCGCATGCGATACGCCCCATGCTGTAGCGATGAATGTATTGGCCGGAATAATGACCTCGTCGCCTGCACCGATACCAAGCGCAAGCATAGCCAGGTGAAGCGCAGTGGTGCCATTATTAACGCCTATGGCATACTTGGTATCGCAGAAAGATGCGTATTCATTTTCGAATTTTTCTACGAACGGCCCACCTGAAAAGGCAGTTTTCTCATAAACCTCTTCGAAAGCTGCGAATATTTCAGACTTTATTTGCTGGTGTTGTCTTTTCAGGTCGAGGCAGTGAATCTGTGTCATAAGATCAGGTTGGTCTTTATATATTTCTCAAAAATTTTGCAGGATTGCCTGCCACTATTGTGCCGGGCGCTACATCGCGGGTCACTACCGAGCCAGCGCCCACAATTGCTCCTTCACCCACTGTTATGCCACACAAGATGGTAACAGACGACCCTATGGATGCATTTTTCTTTATTCTCGTTTCTTCCAGCTTCCAATCGGCATCAGTTTGTACACTGCCATCGGGATTAGTGGCACGGGGAAAGCGGTCGTTGATGAAAGTAACGTTGTGCCCTATAAATACATTGTCCTCAATATGCACGCCCTCACAAATAAAGCTGTGGCTGGATATCTTGCAATTTTTGCCAATGGTAGCGCCCTTTTGTATCTCTACAAACGCACCTACTTTAGAATTATCGTCTATAGAACAGCCATATGCGTTCACAAAATCAAAAATGCGCACGTTGACGCCTACCTTCACATTGTTGAGCGACTGCTTGTCGGTACTTTTGGTTATCAGTTCCATTACCCCTTTTAGAATTTTATAGCTACTTCGCGGCCTTTGTTCTTTATCGACTCCTGTGCGGCTTCCAGCACCTTTACTACCTCCAGGCCCACTTTCCAGTCTGATACCGGTGTAGTGCCCTTTTCTATAGCGCTGATGAAGTCGGCGGCCATGCCGGCGAGTGCTTCGCGCTGCTCCAGCTTTGGAGTGTAGATGTCGCCTACGCGATAGTCGATAAGCAGGTTGCGCTTGTCTTCGTCGTTCTTTACGCTGTAGCCGGTGTCGTATATTTTCACCTTTTCGCTCGGCTCCACGTCATCAAACACGATCATTTTTTTGCTGCCGCCTATCAGTATCTTGCGGATCTTAACCGGGGAAGACCATGAGCAGGAGAAGTGCGCTATGTGTGTAGCATCGTAGTTAACCGTGAGGTAGGCTACGTTTTCAAGCGAATTCGGTGTGTGTGAAATACCTGTGGCGCTAACGCTAACGGGCTTGCCGGCGAGCAGGAAGAACAGAATGGAGATGTCGTGCGGGGCAAGGTCCCAGAGCACATTTATATCGGGCTGAAAAAGGCCGAGATTGATCCTCGTAGAGTCGAAGTACTGTATATCGCCTATCTCACCTGAGTCTATCAGCTCCTTTATTTTGCGTACAGCCCCGGTATAAAGAAAGGTATGGTCTACCATCAGCACCAGTCCTTTGCTGTTGGCTATTGCTACCAGTTCTTCGGCCTCAGCCGATGATTGTGTCATTGGTTTTTCTATCAGCACATGCTTACCATGCTCCAGCGCTTTTTTGGCCAGGTGGTAGTGGTGCTGCACCGGTGTGGCCACAACTACTGCTGTTACGGCAGGGTCATTGAGCGCATCATCAAAATTGGCGGTGGTGCGTATGTTTGGGTATTGCTTTTGTATTACTTCCAGCCTTTCGGTTCTCAGGTCTACTACCCATTCTACTTTGGACCCGGTGACGGTAGAAAAATTACGAACCAGGTTTGGGCCCCAGTAACCGTACCCGATGATTGCTATTCCAGCCATGTTGATTATAAAGTGGGGCAAATTTACTAAGCTTTAGAAAACTTTAATAGCATTAGATTAAATTAATTATAAATTGCTTGTGGTTAATTAAAGCCGCTTTGCAGCAAGCGGTTATAACGTGGATGCGGCTATTCTGCGTGCCGTAAAACGGAGTTGCCCCGGCTGAAAAACACATTTGCTGCAGGTGGTCATATATGACTAAAGTAGCGGTAAATTGTCTACTTTTGCGGGCATGAAAAAAACATTGATGATAACCGGTGGGGCGGGCTTTATCGGCTCACACGTGGTAAGGTTATTTGTAAATAAATACCCTGATTACAGGATCGTAAATCTCGATGCGCTTACATACGCGGGAAATCTTGAGAACCTAAAGGATATCGAAAGTGCTCCAAACTATATATTTGAGAAAGCGGACATTACTAATGCGGAGCAGGTAGCACAGCTATTCAGTCACTACCAGTTTGACGGGGTGATACACCTGGCTGCAGAAAGCCACGTAGACCGGTCTATCACTGACCCCAATGCATTTATTCACACCAATGTAATGGGCACCGCTAACCTGCTGAACGTAGCCCGCGAAGCATGGAAAGGCAATTTTGAGGGCAAGCGTTTCTACCATGTGTCTACCGATGAGGTATATGGCTCACTGGGTGACGAAGGATTTTTCCTGGAAACAACACCATACGATCCGCAATCGCCATACTCAGCCTCAAAAGCGGCATCAGACCACTTGGTGCGCGCTTATGGCAATACATACGGGCTGCCATTCGTTATTACCAACTGCTCTAATAACTACGGTCCTAATCACTTCCCTGAAAAGCTGATACCGTTGTTTATAAACAACATTTGCAACAATAAGCCACTGCCTGTTTATGGCGATGGTAAGTATACACGCGACTGGCTGTATGTAATAGACCACGCCCGTGCTATCGACATGGTATTCCACGATGGCAGGAACGGGGAGACCTACAACATAGGCGGTTTCAACGAGTGGCAAAATATTGCTCTGGTAAAGCTGCTGTGCAAGGAAATGGATACGAAGCTCGGCCGCGAACCGGGAGAATCTGAGAAGCTGATAGCCTACATAAAGGACCGCCCGGGCCACGATCGCCGGTATGCTATTGATGCTACCAAGATCAACAAAGAGCTGGGCTGGTATCCGTCGGTGACATTCGAGGAAGGGTTGAGCAAAACCATCGACTGGTACCTGGCAAATGAAGAGTGGCTAAATCACGTGACGTCGGGAGATTATCAAAATTACTATACCAAACAGTACGCGTAGGCTCGCAGACTTACGACTTATAACTTACGACTTACGACTATAACACTTACGACTAAATGAAAGGAATCATTCTCGCCGGCGGCTCCGGTACTCGTTTATACCCACTTACCATTGCAGTGAGCAAGCAGCTGATGCCTGTGTTCGACAAGCCGATGGTGTACTATCCGCTTTCAACATTGATGCTCGCGGGTATCAACGAGATACTTATTATTACTACCCCCGAAGACCAGCCGGCATTTAAAAAGCTGCTGGGCGACGGCAGCCAGATAGGGTGCCGGTTTGAGTATGTGGTGCAGCCTAAGCCCGAAGGGCTTGCGCAGGCATTCATACTTGGGGCCGACTTTATTGGTAAAGACCCGGCCGCGCTGGTGCTTGGCGACAACATATTTTATGGATCAGGTATGGGCACGCTGCTGCGCACCAAGGCCGACCCTGATGGGGCAGTAGTATTTGCCTACCAGGTGCACGACCCGGAGCGTTATGGAGTGGTGGAGTTCGACAAGAATAACCGGGTGCTTTCGATAGAAGAGAAGCCCGACAATCCTAAGTCGAATTACGCTGTTCCCGGCCTTTACTTTTACGACAACGATGTGGTGGCGATAGCCAAAGCTATAAAGCCATCGCACCGCGGAGAGCTGGAGATAACCGATGTGAACAGGGTGTATCTGGAAAAAGGGAAGCTGGAAGTAGGCGTGCTCGACAGGGGCACTGCATGGCTCGATACCGGCACCTTCGACTCACTGATAGAAGCCGGCGAATTTATAGAGGTGATAGAGAAGCGCCAGGGACTGAAGATAGGCTGCATAGAAGAGATAGCCTACCGCAATGGTTGGATAGATGATGCGCAGATGGAAAAGCTGGCGACCATATACCAAAAAAGCGGCTACGGCGTATACCTAAGGAAGCTTATCGGAACGCTCTGATAATTAATAACTTTATTGGCTTTATTTCACGGATTTATGGCACAAAGGCCCTTGCGGGTTGTGATTTTTGCCCTAACTTTGAACGAAGCAAATTTTTATATTTAAAACGATCATTAAGCATATGACTACAGTTACGTCTACATATTTGCAGCAGATACTGGACCAGGTGAAGGAGAAGAACCCGATGCACTACAAAAAGCTCATCCGCAGTACCAACTTCAATGATGAGCAGTTCATGCAGCGTGCAGAGGATTTTTTCAGGAGATATGATGAGCTGCTGGAAAGGCGCGGGCTGACGATGGACTATGCCATAGACTGCTACCTGCAGATGGGCCACGACATGATGTATGAGCAGATCCGCTACCTGGAAACAGGCAAGTATTCCTGCACATCATTCGAAGAGGTAAATGCAAGGGTGTACGCCAACCCGGATACCATGGTTTACTATATGTGGGGTCTTTTGCTGTCACAGTACCTGTGGGAGCACCACTATAAGATCCTTGAATTTTTCTACCAGAACATCAGCAAATATTCCGAAAATGTAAAGGAAGTGCTGGAGATAGGTGGCGGCCATGGCCTGTATGCAAACGAGATATTCGGCGCATTCAAGTTCGACTTCAACTACACAATGGTAGACATCAGTGAAACTTCGATAGAAATGGCGAAGAACTTCACACCGGGCCTGCCTATCAACTTCATCAACGAGGACGCTTACAAGTTTGAAAGCGATAAGAAATACGACTTCATTATAATGGGCGAAGTGCTGGAGCACGTAGAAGACCCGCTTACGTTGCTGAAGAAGCTGCATTCGCTGGGCTCTGATAATGCTACCGCTTTTATCACCGTGCCGTGCAATGCGCCGGCTATCGACCACATCTACCTGTTCCGCAGCCCTGCTGAGCTGCATGCTATCTACAACGAAGCTGGCTGGGATGTGGTAATGGATGTTGCAGCATCATCTGAGTCGCGCAGGTCTACTGCAGTTGACGATCCGATGATACCGATCATGCACGCCGCCTTCCTTCAAAAGAAAAAAGCATAAGCTATCTGATATAATATATGAGCCCCGGAGCATACGCTTCGGGGCTTTTTCATTGATTGTTTAGTATTGCCGAATATTACGCCTCTTTCAGCGGGCTGCGCTGCTTCCACTTGCTGTCTTCCATTGAGGAGAAGTAGTTGATGAACCACTTGCTTACGGCACTGGGTATATTCACGGTCTTAATGAAATAGTCGATATCTGTCGGCTTAGCGCCCAGGCTCGCTTTTGCGTCAAATGACGTCCTGCCCAGTTTCAGTAAGTGCTTACCGCGTAGTATAGCCCGCTCCAACCCGGAGAATAGCAAATTGAAGTAGAGTTGGTATTGTGTGTTGTGGCTGTAGTCGAACCCTACATAATATAGCTCGTAGGCATCATCAGTAACAAAGGCAGTATAGAACGCTACAAGCTCATCCTTATGAAAGAAGCCTATCACCTCAAATGCATCTCCATACAGCTTCTTAAGATCGGTGAAGTGGCTTGGTGCAGGCCGGGTAAGCACAAACGACTGGTTGTCTATCACCTGCCTGAACAGCTGATCAATGCGTGCTTCGTGCTGGTGTACCTCCTTGTCAGTTAGCTCATTGATGGTGAGGTCTGCACCTGCTGCCAGTATCTTGTTAGCACGGGTCTTATACTTCCGGCTGAGGTTGCCAATATAGTCCTGTAAGTTTTTCCATGAGGGGCTTACGGCCATTGCCATTACCTTGTCTTCCCACGGTGCATTGTAGGCCATGCCGGTGAGCCACTTTTTTGCGTGTGCCGACACCGGTATGTCTTTTAGTATCACTGCTGCAGCATGCTCATCGGCAGCTATTTTTTCTGCTGCGGCAGCTATTATTTCAGTTGCTTCATTCTTGCTTAGCTCACTTTCATCATAGCAGCAGCAGGGGGTTTCGTTGCGCAGGCCGTTACCGGTGATCAGTACTTTTACTTTCTTCAGGTCGAGGAAGAAACGGAAGATACCTTTTACAAAACCCGCATCCTTTTTAAGATTGAAGTTGTCTGATGTAAGTGTGAATAGCTGAAAATATGCAAACAGCACCGGCTCGCCTTTGCGATGCACCACTATGTACCTCGTCTTCACGCCCACTGAGCGCTCAGTTTTGGCCAGGTATGCATAAGATAGTTCCAGCAACCCACTTTTATTCAGCTTTTCCAGGTCTTCCTTTACATCGGCCACATGATTGCTGATGGTATATTCGGACTCCTCTGTCTTGTTTTTGGTTGATGTGCCGCAAAACAGCTTTTTGAGGCAGGCGGAAATAAGGCAATTATCGTAACCAATAGGGTTGAGCAGTGTAGCGGTACTATGCCTGGTCATGCGGTAATTTTACTCAAATGTAAAGGAAAATACCGCGCAGTAAGGCTATGCACTGATAGATAAAAGTCATTGTGATATAGTTATGGCACGGATTTTCCGTGCCCCTCAGTATTTAGCAAATACCCAGCGGCTACATTGCCCGCCACCCACAATATGAGCACAGCAAATAAACATACGTTCTTGTACCGCAATGGACTCAGCATCGCCATGCTGTTTTTCATGCTGCTCTTTTGGTTTGCACAGTTCTACTCGGGCTGGCACGCCAACAACGAGGAGCTGGCAGAAGAAGGGCACGCAGTATTATCGATGGGGCAATATCTCGGCAGCGGACACTTTATGCAGGCGACATTTGAGAACTGGGAGAGCGAATTCCTGCAGATGGCGGTGTATGTGGTCTTTACCGTGTTTCTCCGTCAGAAAGGCTCAGCCGAGTCGCGCAAGCTGCAGGGTGAAGAGGGTGCAGCCGAAGAAGAGGAAAAGCATAAACCAGATGCCAAGCCCAATTCGCCCTGGCCCGTTAAGAAGGGCGGTATCTGGCTCACGTTATACAGCTATTCGCTGTCGCTGGTGCTCATGGTGCTATTCCTGTTCTCATTCATCATGCACTTTATTGGCAGCTTCAGGAATGAGAATGATGAGCTGCTACGCAAGGGTAAGCCTGCGGTTGCTGCCGGTGAGTATATGAGCGACGCTAAATTCTGGTTCGAGTCCTTTCAAAACTGGCAGAGCGAGTTCCTGGCTGTTGCAGCAATAGTGATACTTACCATATGGTTCAGACAAAAGGGCTCGCCGGAGTCTAAGCCGGTGAATGTGCCCGATAGCGAGACGGGGGCTTAGCACCTACACTACATCACTTCCCGCATTCATCACCAGGTTTACCCCGTTTATGTGCTGCGACGAGCGCACAAGGAAGAGCGCTGTATCAGCCACTTCATCGGTAGTGAGTAGCTTTTTCAGCGGGTGATCGGCCACCATTTGTTCTACTATACGCTCGTCAGTATCTGCGGTGAGGCCGGTGAGCATGAACGATGGTGATATGCAGTTGGATGTAATATTGTACCGGATCAGCTCATTGGCCCATGACTTGCTCATCGACTGCATGTAAGCCTTGTTGGCTACATATTCCGATAGTCCTGTGGGCGGCTTATTCAGCGAATAGGAAGATATGATATTGATGATCTTGCCAAACTTCTTTTTCCTGAACACCTTTATCGCTTCCTGCGTTATGCGGATAGCGGGGAGTATATTAGTTGTGAAGCTATCCAGGAATACACCCGCATCTATCTTGTGAAAATGGTCTTTGTGTATGGGCCCGTTGGCATTGTTTATCAGCACATCGGGGCTCAGTGTAGCTACCTGCGCCAGTAGTGCATCTACCGAGGCAGTGTCGGTAAAGTCGCAATAAATACCGCGGGCAGCAGGGTAGGCCGCCTCTATTTCCTTTGCTGCATCAGCAGACCGTGCATAGGTAAAATACACGGTAAATCCCGTCATAGCGAGGGTCTTCACTATGGATGCGCCCAGCCCCGATGCTCCGCCTGTAATTAGTATGGTCATGCCAGTAGTCCTATTTGTACTGTTCCTTTTGCTACGCGCTTGCCTTCGCCATTACGGAAGGTAAATTTGAACTCGTAGGTATTTACCGACTCGTAATATCCCGCCACCTCAGCGTTAAACTCCACCTCATCGCCCATATATACCGGCAGCGAGAAGTTGATGGTCTGTGCATGAATGATCACATTCTTCATCGGCAGCAACTCGCCTACGAAGTATGATACGAAGCCGTTGAGTATATTGCCGTGCATCACCATGCCCTTAAAGCCTTTGGACTGTGCCCAGCCTGCATCGGTATGCAGCGGGTTGCGGTCGTTGAATATCTCAATGAAGCCATTGTAAACACGGTCGTCTACAACAAATCGGTGTGTAAATTTATCGCCCTGTTGCATTAATAGTATTAGTTAGCGCGGTTTGCTATGGCTTTGCACATTTCGCCTACGTTTTTCCAGCTCTGAATCTCTGCGGTATTAAATTTTACTTTGAAGTGCTTTTCTATAGCTACTACCAGCTGTATGTGGCTCAGCGAATCCCACTCATCTATATCTGTTGCAGTAGTGCTGTCTGTGAGCTTTATGTCCTCATTATCAAGTACATCTACAAAAATGTCATTAACTTCTTTTACTACCTGGTTGTATTCCATTTGTTTATTTTTTGGTGATGAAAGTTTCTTTTTCCTGGTAAGCGGCTACGTTGAGCACCCATTTATCGCCCTGCTGCTCAAAGCCGAGCGAGCTGTAATGGTCTTTTACAATTCCATTCTTTTTGGTCGGTAGGTATTCGCCGGTTACCTGCTCAAAATTATAAAAAGCAGCGAGTTCTGCAATGGCGTTGAGCGTAAAATTTTCCATGCCGCGCTTCAGCACCCGGCAGCTCATTATCCAGGTGTCTATAAATAGGGTAGTGGCGCTCTCCTTTTTCAGTATGATCACCGCTATCAGCCCGTGGTCGCCAAACTTGTCTTCCAGCGTTAGCGACATAGTGAAGTAGTCTGGATCGTTAGCTATGCGCTTCACATCTTCGTCGGTATACCTTACAGTACGCAGGTTGAACTGGTTAGAGCGCTGCGTCAACTGCGCCACCCGCGGAATTGTAAATGTATCGAAAGCCTTTACATCAGATACCATGTGCAGGCTGCCGAGGAACTCATGTTCATTCTCGAAGCTCTGCTGCAATACATTGCGCTGGGCTTCTTCCTGGTACTGGCGGGTGCGCTGCTCATCCTCTTCGGTGAACGAGGCGGTCTCAAACAGGTTTTGACTGCGCAGGTACATCAGGTATTCCGCGGGGTCTTCGGGTAGGTCAGGCACGGTAAGCTCGGGTATGGCCGACTTTACCATCTCGCGCTCAAAGGGGTTATCGTCGAGGAACACCATAGAGTCGAACCCTATGTTGAGTATCGATTGTATATGCCTTATGTTGTCCACCTTGGTCTCCCAGTTGGCTACGAATACTGCGATGTCCTCCAGGCGAAGCACCATATCAGGGTGGCTTAGGAACGGCTCCTTAGCTATATTCTCTGTGTTTTTACTGCAAATAGCCAGTATAATGCCCCTGTTTTTCAGCTGCTTGGCCCAGTGCTGTAGCTCGGTAAATATCTTGCCTGAGCCGAAGTAGCCCAGCTGTATGCCCTCCATACCATCGTCGCCTATAATGCCGCCCCAGGTAGTATTGTCGAGATCAAGTATCAGGCACTTCCTGAAGCTGCCCGATATGCTTTGTATAATGTCGGTTATGTGCTTGGCGATATAAGGCAGGAATTCGATGCTATACACCATATCCGCATTCACATACATCTTGGGGTCAAATACTATGTAATAGCCCAGCTCAGCCTGCAGGCTGGCGAGGTCGCAGACGAACATATCCTTCACCTGCTGGCTCAGCTCCATCAGCAGCACATTGGCCTTGCGCAGCTGGTATATAAATGAGTTTTTTGTTTTGGCGGCAAAGTTGCCAAACACCCGGTCATTGATCTCCGGAAAAGTATTGACGATGATCTTAGACTTCAACCGCCCCGCAATAGCCTGGTGATACCTGCGGTATTGCTCCGCTATATGCTCGGCAAAATGCTCCTGCCCCGCCTTGTCTTTCTTATAAAAATCCTTGAACAGTTTTTCGGTAGCGCGGTTAATAAAGATATACTCCGGCCGAAACTCATACAGCTCAGACGACTGGTCGAATAGCTGCAGGTCTATCTGGTTGTAGTCGGCCTCGTATATTTCATAGTCCAGCTGCGCCTCATACCCATGGCCCCTTATGGCAGTACACATCAGCTGCGATGCCGAGTCGGCCAGCACTGCAAGCTTTATCTTTTTATGCCCTGTAAAGTCTTTCTTGAGATTCTTTTTTAATTCGTTGAAGGTGCGCATTACCCGTTTGCAATTGTGCGGCAAAAGTACGGTTAAGATATTAAAGTAGGAGGGGAAGGTTGATTAGTGGGTGTATGCCTATAAGGCCAAACGTAGAGAGCTATTGCCAGCGTCCGTAAGCCTTTTTTCGCCGACACGCGTTTGAGTACTATCGGCAGCGTCCGTACGCCTTCTTTTGGCGTCGGTACACGTTTGAGGGACGCTGGCAACATCGATACGCTTTTTTGACAGCCATTGAGAGCTATCGGCAGCGTCCGTACGCCTTTTTTGGGCGTCGGCACGCGTTTGAGGGTTACCGCAAAACAGTTTGCTTAATTCCCATGACGTTATAAGTAACGCGTACCGACGCCGGAAAGGCGTACGGACGCTATCAACAAACGCGTCCTGCATCCGCAACGCATTCGACACCTGCAACGCGTACCGGTCGAAAAGGCGTACGGACGCTACCGAAACAACGTATACCGCCCCAAAAGGCATACGGACGCAACAAGACGAGCTCCACCTTACCCCCTGATTACCACCATAAAAGTGCTATATTTGCGCACTTTTTAACAGGGATCTCAGCATAACGGCACAGCATGCTTTTCAATTCATTTGAGTTTTTATTATTCTTCCCTGTAGTTACGCTTATCTATTTCCTGTTGCCGCACAAGTTTCGCTGGTTTCATCTGCTTGCTGCCAGCTGCCTGTTCTACATGTTTTTTGTCCCTATCTATATCCTCATACTCATATTCACTATCGTCATTGATTATATAGCGGGTATAGCTATAGAGAATTCGAGTGGGGCACGAAAAAAATGGTTCCTTATCCTGAGCCTTGCGGCTAATATAGGCGTGCTTGGCTTCTTTAAGTATTACAACTTCTTCGCGCTTAATATCAACGGCTTCTTTCATGTCACTAATATAAAGGGCCATGTAAACCTGCTCGATATCATATTGCCCATCGGCCTGTCGTTCCATACGTTCCAGGCCATGAGTTATAATATAGAGATATACCGGGGCAACCAAAAGGCGGAGCGGCACTTCGGTATCTATTCGCTGTACGTAATGTTTTATCCCCAGCTGGTGGCAGGCCCCATAGAGCGCCCGCAAAATATGCTGCACCAGTTTCACGAGCGCAAGTACTTTAACTGGACAGATGTGCGGGAGGGGCTAAAGATCATGCTTTGGGGCTTGTTCAAAAAGGTAGTTATTTCAGATCGCCTGGCCCTTATCGACAATAATATTTTCGACAAGCCGCACCAATATACCGGCATACCCCTGCTGCTGGGCGCAGTGTTCTTCGCCTTCCAGCTCTATTGCGATTTCTCAGGCTACTCCGATATCGCCCTCGGGAGTGCCCGTGTTATGGGTTACGACCTTATGCTCAATTTCAACCGCCCATTCGTAAGCAAGAGCATCAGCGAGGTGTGGCGGCGGTGGCATATATCACTATCTACCTGGCTCAATGATTACCTGTTTACCCCCACTGTCACCTCCCTGCGCAACTGGGGTAGTGGTGCTATCGTCATCGGCCTCATGCTTACCTTCTTCGTCAGCGGGTTCTGGCATGGCGCCGGATGGAAGTTCATTGTATGGGGGCTGATACTCGGTGTAGCTATCATTTATGAATTCTTCACCCGCAAGTGGCGCAAGAAGCTGTTTAAAAAGCTGCCGAAGTGGCTGGGTGACAGCCTGAGTGTACTGCTCACCTTTTGCTTCTTTGCGTTCTCGTGCGTGTTCTGCCGGGCACATGATATCAAAGATTCCATCTACATAGTCACACACTTCTTCACTGGTTGGGGGCAAACGCTCTCTTACACAGGCTTCAAGGCGATGGTCACTGCCATTGGTGGCAACGACCTTATTTTTGGTGCATTCAACCTGGGCATAGGCGTACTGCTAATTATAATACTGGAGCTTTTGCAAAGCAGGATGCAGGGTAATAATCCCGGCACAGTGGTAGCGGGCAAGCCATTGGTGGTAAGGTGGGGCTTTTACCTGGCTATGGCGGTGAGCGTAGTGCTGCTGGGTGCATTTAACCAGCAGGAATTCTTTTATTTCCAATTTTAACGAAGGGCATGAATAAGAACATCAGGAACGCATTAGTATTCGCAGTCATTCTGGTTGCTACGCTGTATGCCGTTCAGTATGCTGTTGATGCACTCTACAAGCGCCGCGCCACCGATAAATACGCTAAGTTGCTCAATCACCAGCTCGATCCCGAAATTATGATATTCGGCTCGTCAAATGCCATAAAGCACTTCAGCCCTGCCATTATCAAAAATGTTACCGGCTCATCTGCCTACAACATGGGTTACGATGGTATGTTCTTCATGCAGTATTACCCGCTCATGCAGGAACACCTGAAGTACGAAAAGAACTGTAAAATGGTCGTGATTGCCTGCAACCCTTACCTGGGCAAAGACTGGATAGTTATGGTGCCGCACTTCTTTTACGCCTGGCTCAATAACCCGGATATCTACAGGTCCTTTCACGAGATAGACCCAGCCCGTATGTTCAAGGCGCGCTACATTCCCGGCTACAAGCTTACGTTGCTCGCTAAGCCATTTTACTGGGGTATGGTATACCGCAAGCCTGAGGACACCGCTAATGGCTACGAGCCTGTGCTCGAACATGGCAACGAGTTCAATGACTTCATCAAGCCGTTCCGCGAGCCTATAGACCCCTATGTATACAGCCTGCACAAGTCTATAGTAAGTGCTATAAGCGCCAAAGGCATAAAGGTGGTGCTGGTTATGTCGCCCATCCTCGATAAAGGCCGCGAGCTGATACTGAATGCAGACTCGGTGATAGCCACTTACCGCTCGCTTGAGGATACGGCTAAGAACATTTACTTCCTCGACTACAGCAAAGATTCCCTTTCTACCGATAAAAAGTATTTCCGCAACTACACCCACCTCAACAAACGTGGCGCGGAAATATTCTCCACTACGCTTAGCGCTGATCTGCTGCGGATAAAAAATAAGTAAGAATTACTCCTTCTTTTTCTCATCATCATACTTGAACGCGTCCTTCTTTATCGCTTCATCAATCGAGTGCGAGGTTTGTCCTATTTTGTCGTCCTCTTCGGCCAGTTCGCTGAGCTTCGAGTAGAATTTCTTGAGCACCTTCAGCTCATCTTCCGTAAGGTCTTCGAGGTTCAGCACACGGTTACTGGCGCCCTTGGTAGCCGCTATCAGCTCGTTCACCTTCAGCTGCAGCGCCAGCGACTCTTTGTTTTGCGCCTCCTGTATTATAAATACCATGAGAAAGGTGATGATCGTGGTGCTGGTGTTAATGACCAGTTGCCAGGTGTCTGAAAAATTGAAAAGCTTGCCGGTGGCGGCCCATATGATCACCGCAGCAAGCGCTAGCATAAACGCCGTAGATGTGCCCGTAGCCTTGGCTACAGCGCAGGAAAACCTGTCAAAAAGCCCCGCCATTTTTTTATCTCTTTTCATGTTCGGCCGTATTATTTTTTGAAAATCCCGTCGTTGTAGTCGCTCACATATTGAGCATAATCACTTTTCACCTGCTCCACGTATTTCAGCGCATAATTCATTACTTTTTCCTGCCATTGGGTATCCTCGCCAAAAGCTATCAGTTCATCTGTAATTGCTGATCCCTGCCTCCCCGAGCTGCGCAGTTGCGATGAAGCAGTAAGTATGGCCATGTCATCGATCACCTGGTATATGTCGCGGTAGTTTTTCTTCACCAGTTTAAAGTTGATGCTGTCCTTCACCGGCTGCATCTCCTGTATCAGGTAAGACTGCTTGCGGAAGATAGTATGGCTGAGTAAGGCGGGCGGCACATTTTGCATGCGCTGCTGTATGGCTACTACTCGCTCAGCTTCTGTTGCAAATTCCGGCTGTTTTATCTTCACATAAGGCGTCAGTGCCGACACTCTTGCCTGCTTCATATCCACCAGCAGGTATTTCCCTGCATAGTTAGTGCTTTTCAGCAGGAAGGCATATCGCTTTAGCCCAACGCTGCCGGTGCCTGCCAGCCTGAACACCGCATCGATCACCTCATAGTTGTAAGGGCTGTCACTTGCGCCCTGTATCCACCCTGTAATATGCCTGGTCAGTTCCTTTTTCAGTGCAGCGCTTAGCTCATAGTGCCTCGGATCATCCAGTATTATTGCCAGCTCGCCCTGTTCCTCGTTCATCTGGGTCTTTTTCAGCAGCAACTCTTTTTTCTTGCGCTTGCTCACGGCCAGCAGGAACATTTTTACGATGCCCTTTGCTGTTTTGCGCTCTATGTAGTAAGGCTTGCCTTTTGCCAGTGTAGCTGCGTAGGATTTTATATATAGCTGCACCATGCGTACTGCCTTCTCTTCCTCTATTTCCATCGACTCGAACGCGATAAGAATGCTTATCGCCAGCCTTGTTGCTTCCCACACTGCGGGCGCAAGTATAGCCTCATCAAAGTCGTTCAGGTCAAAATACACCAGCCGGTTATCGCCCTTATAGCTGCCAAAATTTTCGAGGTGCAGATCGCCGCATATCCATGCGGCCGGCGACTTCGGTATCATCTTCGACTGGCTCAGGTCTTCGTAAAACAGGTGGCATGTGCCCCGGTAAAAGCGAAACATGTTTTCCGCCATGAACGAGTACTTCAGCTGCAGCATTTGAGGCAGCAGGCCGCGGTTATATTCTTTTATTCGTTGCGATAGTGATTTCATGGTAGTATGCCGGACCGGTGCTAAAAGCCATAAGCCCTCTCCGTAGAAAAGGGCATTACTGCAATATCATTACCGTGTATTAAGCGAGTTTTCGTGGCAAAAAATGTTTGTACTCACCAAATTATACAAACCATGCCAATGCTGGATCACGCAAAAGAAGGAAGGACAAAATATTGTGCGCTAGGAATGCACAGTGTAGGTACAGGTATTAGGCTGATCTCATTTCGTGCCCAGGTTTTGTTACAGCTGGAATTTTGTGCGTTTCGCACTTTTGGGTTTCGACTTTTTATTCTTGCCTCAACTCTAGAGCTTACTGTCTACTACTCTTTTCAGGCGGTTCAGGAATTCACCTGCCATAATAGGTTTCTTCATGTAGTCGTCCACACCCAGGTTAAAGGCCTCTGTTATCAGCTCTTCGTTTCCGGCTGAGGATACTACCATTATACCTACAGAGTCTTGTTTGTCATCACTGCGCAGGCGGCTTACCACTTCAAGGCCGTTAGCATAGGGCATCATTATGTCCGTAACTACAATGTCGTAGTACGTCCTCGCTATCTTCTCAAATGCTTCCTTACCATCTTTTGCAAAAGAAACGATATGACCGCCTTTCTCCAGTATTTTCCCAAGCGCGCTGAGCATTATTCTATCATCGTCAACTACTAAAACATTAGCCATATTCGGTCTAAAGATACACTTGTTTCGCTAATGTGTATGTAGTTGGTAATGTTAAATCTGCCCTTCGAACTCATAAAAAAGCCGCCCCAAACTCAGAGGGCGGCTTAAACATATTTTCAACGGATGAGCTTTAGTTAACCTTCGAGAACTTACCGGTTTTTACCAGCTGGTTGTTGTTGTCGTATACTTTTATCAGGTACACTCCGTTGGCAAGGTCTGCTACGTCAATGCTTGTTGTGTTTTTTCCTTCTAGCACTATTTTGCCATCTATGCTCATCACTATCACATTCACGGCCTCTGCCGCTTCTATGTTCACAGTAGTAGCAGCTGGGTTAGGGTATATGCGGATATCGGCGCCATTCACCGCCTCAGTAATGCCGCTTACCATGTAAGGGAACATTGCCGAGGTATCAGTGCAGCCATTACCATCTGTAACTACAACTGTATAGTTGCCCGGGGTTGTAGGCGTGTGCACCGCACCGGTAGCGCCGGTTATCATCATGCCGTTCACAAACCACTGGTAGGTGCTGAAGGAACCGGTAAACAGGTAGCCCCCCGTAGTATTATAAGCTATGGCCGGGTTAGGATCGCCCAGTACTGTCTTAGGCGGCAGTGTCATAGTGCAAGTGCCGTTGTCTATTGTTACTGTATACACACCCGGTGTAGTTGCCACGTAGTAATACATTGTAGCGCCCGGTATCGGGGTGCCGCCCAGTGCCCACTGGTAAGTGATGCCTGTGGTAGTTGGTGAGGTAACAAGATTTACGGGGTTGCCATGGCAAAGCGTTGCGGAGCCTGCAGGTGTAATGCCTATTACCGGCATTACAGGGCCTACGTTAACAGTTGTGGTCACGGTAGTGCCGCAGCCCAGGCTATTGGTCACTGTGTAAGATATGGTTACTACACCCACAGCGCCGCCTGTCACCACGCCTGTGGTGCTGCCTACCGTTGCCAGTGTAGTGTTGCTGCTAGCCCATACACCGCCCGGTGTAGCATTAGCGAGGGTTATTGTAAGTCCGCCGCACACTGTGCCTGCTCCTGTTATAGGGCTTACCACCGGTGGCGCGCTCACATCTATAATACGTGTCATAGTGCTGCTACAGCCCAGCGTGTTAGTAGCTGTGTAAGTTATCGTCACCGATCCGCCGGTAACACCACTCACCACACCTGTCGATGGGTCTATTGTAGCTACGGTAATATCACTGCTGGTCCATGTGCCGCCCGTGTAAGTATTCGTCATCGTAGCGGTGCCTCCTATGCACACACCTATCGGTCCGCCTATCGCGCTGAGCGCCGGGTAAGGTACCACATTAAACACCGTAGTTGCCGAGGCCGAACAGCCTAGTGTGCCGCCTACAGTGTAGCTGATGGTAGCTGTCATGCCGGCCACAGCTGTTACTACGCCCGCTCCGTCTATTGTTGCTACTGCCGCATCACTGCTGCTCCATGTGCCACCTGCTGTTGCGTTGCTAAGAGTTGTTGTAGCGCCAGGGCACAGGCTTGTGGTTCCTGTTATCGGCGCCACTACAGGTATTGCGTTCACGGTATCGGTTACCGTTACAAAGCATCCTGTAGGTATTGTATAGGTCATAGTCGCAGTTCCCGCCATTACGCCGGTTACCACGCCTGTTGTTGCATTTATTGTTGCCACAGTTGCATCACTGCTGCTCCATGTGCCACCTGCAGTAGCATTGGCCAGCGTTATTGTAGCCATTTCGCATACCTGCGTAGGGCCTGTGATCGGGTCGGGGAGTGGAGTGGTAGCCACTGTTGCGCCACCTGTCATAGTATCTGCGCAGCCTGTAGTCGCGTTGGTGCCTATAACCATATAGGTGCCGGTCACCGTTTGCAGGCCTAAGCTGATAGCCGAGCCCGTACCCGCAACAGCGCTGCCCGTAGCCGTGCCGCCTGTATATAGCTGGTAATCTACTCCAACTTCAGAACCCGATAAGCTGATATCAACACCCGCACCGCCAACGCAGTAGGTGCCGCCGCCGCTCACTGTAAATGCAGCAGGTGTAGGGTTCACTATTATTACAGCACTGTCATTCATAGTGCTGATACATCCTGTAGAAAGTACTGTTGCCTGCACGGTATAAGTGCCTGCAAGTGTTTGTGCGCCAAAATCGAGCGGGCTGCCTGTGCCGCCTACCGGAGCGCCGGACATAGAGGCACCATTGTAGAGTTGATACACCACGCCTACTTCAGATCCTGAAAGCGTCACCGGCAGTCCGCCATCACCTGCGCAGTATGCGCCGCCGCCGGCTACATCGTATGGAGTAGAGCCGGGATTGATGCTGATAACTGATGTGCCCGTCATTGGCCTGCTGCAGCCCGTTGTAAGGCTTGTGGCAAGTACGGTATAAGTTCCGGCAGCCGATTGCAGTCCGAAGCTTATGGCTGAGCCGGTGCCTGCTATAGGAGCGCCTACCATAGATGCGCCGTTAAATAGCTGGTAATCTACACCAACCTGCGATCCGTCTATACCAACATCCAGGCCGGGAATTGGCAGGCAGTAAGAGCCGCCGCCGGTCATATTAAACTGAATAGGGCCTGGAGTAACGTCGATAGTTACACCTGTAGCAGGAGATGTGCAGCCCATGAACGTAGTAGATACGCTGTATACGTTCATACCCGTTGCCGTAGGTGTTATTGTAGGGCTTGCGCAAGATGTGCACGAGAGTCCCGACGCACCGGCAATACCGGTCCACGTATAAGTGAGGGTAGGGGTGCCGCTGATAACAATGTTGTCTACCGCCCAGTACCATCCCCATGTAGAATTGTAAAACCACCTGATCCTAACATCTGGCTGGCCCATGGCTGCAGCGGGGATTGCTAATGTAGCGTCAGGCACACCTGCGGTCCATGTTTGGTTGCCGCTCGTAGTACCTACCTGTTCCAGTATCGTTGCCCATGTAGCGCCGCCATCTATTGAGTATTGTATCGCTGCCGATGAATCGCCCGGGTTGTAGTATTGGTAATATTGGTTGAAGCTTACGGTAGCTGCATCGTAACCGGCCAGCGAGAAGCTGGGCGATGATACTGCCGTCTGTGTGTTTACGCCCGAACCGGTAGCATCAGCCGCCGCCTGCATCATGGGCGTACCATCGCCGGGGGTTATCGAGTTGTAGCCCGGGGAGTTACGCAGCTGGAAGAAGCTGGCAGATGTGCCGGAGAAGTTGCTGATCGTCCATCCTGTAAAGCCCGCGTTGAAGTTCTGGCTAAGCAGTGTTACCGGGAATGGGGTAGCATTTGCCGTGAAGGTGGTGCTGTCACCTTCGCATATTGTTGCAAAATCCATCGGTGTTATAGTTATAGGCAGTGTGTTTATAGATACGGTAGCGCTGCCCTGTGTGCCCCAGCAGCCTGCCGCCGACCGGGCCCTGAAGTAATAAGTGCCCGAGGTGGTGATCACCTGCGATGTAGATGGAGTTGCCGTAGATGTGCCCATGGGCGTAGTACCCTGGTAGTATATGGTGCCACTGCCGCCATTGCTTGCATTGAGCGTAGTGCTGGTGCAGAAGTTGCCGCCGCCTGTCACTGTCACTGCTGTTGGCAGTGGGTTCACGGTCATCGTTATTATGTTAGAGTTTACGGTCGTAGTGCTTACACAGCCGGTAGCGGTTACCACCGCGCGCACTGTATTGCCGTTTGCAAGCGTGCTGTTCACATAGAACACGTTTGTTGCTCCCGCTACGTTTCCGCCATTAAGCTGCCATTGGTAGCTAGGCGTGCCCGCGTTGGTAGTAGACGCAGTAAAGGTCACTGTAGTGCCCGCGCATATGCTGGCACCGGCCGAGGAGGTTATCGTAGCCGTTGGCGTAAGCACCGGCGTTAGCGACAGACTGCCAAAGTTGGTGCCGCCTGCTCCGGTTACTATGCCCGTCATACCCGGTGCTGCGCTGGCCGCTATATTGCCTGCCGCAGCTCCCGTAGTGGTCGCCTGCACCTGCAGCCCGTTTATGGTGAATGCATCAAGCAGGGTAGCGCCGGTCGTAAATAGATTTACCGTCAACGCCGTTGCGGAAATGCCACCGCTGCCTACAAATGCTATATTCCTCCCCGCAGTAAATGTAAAGGTGGGCACGGCAGCAGTGTTGAACCGCCAGCCCGCAGGGGCATTTATCACCAGCGCATGAAAGCCTGCGGTTATATCGCCGGCCAGGCCCTCCGTCACGGTAATGGTGCCCAGTGTTGTAAATGCCGGTGTTGCACCCGTTTGCGCCAGGTTAGCACAGATGTTGGTGCCGCCGCTTCCCGGCGTCACAGTTATGGCTGCCCGCGATGCGGTACTAAACCCAAAACAGACCAATGCTAACAAAACAAAAGAATAGACTTTTCTCATACTCCCGGATTAATGGATTATTGCTAAAATTAAATTTTCAAATACACGCGAAAAATACAATATTATTTCCTGAAAAAATAATTTATTACCCCATAGAGTACCATTTATTCCTCCAGGTTAAATGAACCGATGCAACCTGCAATTCCGTCAATAAAAAAAGCCGCCCCAGCGGACGGCTAATAAATGTTATAACATCGGTGCAAAATGCGAAGCAGAAACTACTGCCAACTGCCGGCTGTCAACTGAAAAAACTATCCCGGTATTCTCGCAATATACTTCGCCATTTCTTTCAGCTGGTCTGCCACCTGCTGGTTCGATGGTTTGCAGGCCTTAGCCTTGTTGAAGTAGATTTTGGCATTGCGGAAGTCGCGACGCTGCACGCATATGCTGGTAAGTTGCATATATGCAGTTGCTTCGTTGTCCTTATCCGGCAGCCCTATTTTCACCGCCTTGCGCAGGTGTTCATATGCTTCCTTTGTGTTGCCTTTTTTCTGTGCTATAGCACCCAGCTGCAGGTATGCAGTGCCCTCATACTCTTTCTCCGGCATACCAGTTGCCAGGCCCTTGCGCAGCTGTGCCTCGGCCTTGTCCAGGTCTTCGCCCATTGTAGAGAAGTTGGCCTGCAGCATGTAAAACGATGAACGTATCGGCTTATAAAGCAGGTGGGGATACTTTACCTTTTTCAGCAGGTTCTGCGCGCCTTCCATATCACCCGACTCCATATATCCCTGTATCAGCGTCATAGGCCCTATAAGAAAGTAGGCGACCACCATCAGTATAGCTATCAGCATAGGTATCCACGCTATCCACCAGGTCACCTTAAATCCCAGCAGCAACCCCAGCAGCATCAGCCCTACAGCAATAGGAATACGGTAAAAAACTAATATTTTTCTGAACATAATTCAATTTAGGGCTGCAAAGGTAGTTTTTTTTAGACGTGTTTTATTGCTTCGCTTTGCCGCGGGTGCAATTCAAATCTTCCCATAAAGGCTGGGGTGCAACAAATAACGCTATAGCCCAAAGTCTTCCATGCGAACTTCGCTAACAATTTTAGCATCCTGTAGGATTTAAACGGTTATTGCAGATGTTTACGTTCACATTGCATGCATTCCATGGTTATCTCGCTTTATTACAGATATTTGTATCGTAAGAAGCCAAATCCAGCCGGGTATCCTGTAATTCTCTGAATCTTTCAAATCGTGTTCAAACAAACAGCAAACCGAAAACCCGTGCTTCAGTAACGTGTGCATCATTGAAACAGCGATTGCATGGTATTAGCTATGGATACTTAACTACTGAAATTAAAGAACGTTTTGACCGATAAAAAATGACAAAAAAGAATGAAAGATATTTGATTTTGGCTATAGTGGCTTGTTTGTTTATATCCGGAGTATATATTAATTATAAAAATAAAAAAGCTCTGAGTTGTTTAAAAGCGAATGCCTCATATACAAATGCTACCGTTGTGCGTTTCAATGAGATTGCTAAGTTTATGGATGCCAGTATTGTATACGACTTTAAGGTCGGAGCAAAAAAATATACGGGAGATAAAACCTATTCCCAAATAAATAAGTTTAAGGGAGATGCATTTATTGGGCAGACTTTTTTGGTAGTATATTCTAATAAGGATCCTCGAAATAATCAGATTTTAATTACTGAAGATGATTATATGCAGTTTCGCATGCAATACCCGGATACTCTGTTATGGACAAAGAAATATTTTTTTGATTGAAGCTCTCAGCAAATTGACTGCAGCACCCTTCCCATCCTCGCCGAGTCTCCTTTAGCCTGCCGTGAGCGCTGGCAAGACACTCGGCGACACGCGCATAGAACAATACGCGGGCCTACATAACACCTCCTTCCCCTCGGGGGAAGGCCGGGATGGGGCTTTTTCCCGTCCTGGCTGAGAGCGTTAGCAAGGAACTCGGCGATACGCGCACCGTGACATATTATCATCCAATATCACACAAGCCTGAACCCATAGATTTTCAAAACAGTATCCATAGATTTTTCGTCTTGGGCCGCATTCTAATTTAGCAGACATTTGTATCCGTACATGAGCTGCCTCGCGCATCTTGTATGTCCCTAAATCTTATAAATCGTGTTCAAACACAAAATGCCCCACTGCACACGCGGGGAATAATGGGAAATTTTAGTTCCTGTAATATAACTACCTATAGCGGCTTCCAGGCTTGCAGCCATTTAAAATGCCCCATATCAGGCTTGTTTTCCCACGGGGCATTGGAATACTGGGGGCAATGAATTTTTGTCCTGCCGAGAGCGCTGGCAAGACACTCGGCCACACGCGCATAGAACGATACGTCCGGGCCTACGCAACACCTCCTTCCCCTCGGGGGAAGGCCGGGATGGGGCTTTTTTTCGTCCTGGCTGGGAGCGCTGCTATGCAGGAAATACGTTTTTTGCTACATTTATACAATGATGCGATCATTGATATTACTCAGCTTATTGGCATTGACGGGATGTGAAAAAAAGGAATCACCTACCTCCACAAGCGCAAAATATACCCACAAAATTGTAGGCAATAGAACATGGACAGGTACCCGGGTAGTTGGCACTTATATCCCGCTTAGGGACAGCAGTTTCGCTGATTCTCAAACGTTTGATATCATCTTTGTCGATCATGAAACAATAGTGGATAACAGGCAGCATGCGCCCGGCCAGGGCGATACCCTGATCCTTAGCCACTACAGCCTCATGCCGGTGGAGTATATGTCGTTCCGCACCAAGCCTTATAATTCTGATGACTATACGTCGATTGACTACTATTATTTGAGTGATAGCATTACTTACGAACAGGTGGTTGATGACCAACCCAATAACAAGATCGACGAGCTGCACCTGCATACAATACGGTAAATTTTGTTTCGCCCCGTCCTTGCTATATCCTCGTTTTAGTGAGGAGCGCTCGGGTCTATGTATCTTTTTATCCTTGCTGTCAGTTCACTGAACGGGAAATGCCCACTCCGTCAGGGCCTACGCAACACCTCCTTCCCCTCGGGGGAATGCCTGGATGGGGCTTTTTCTACTTGGGTGAGCTCACTGAACAAGATGAAGGCCGTGATAAGGTATTCCCTCTGTCCGGGCCTACGCAACATCTCCTTCCCCTCGGGGGAAGGCCGGGATGGGGCTTTTTCTTACTTTTGCCCTGTGAAACTCCACATACTCGCCATAGCGGCCCATCCCGATGATATAGAGCTGAGCTGCGCCGGCACCCTTATAAAACACGCACAGATGGGCCAGGCCACCGGCATTGTAGACCTTACCATGGGCGAGCTGGGCACCCGCGGCAGCGCAGAGCTGCGCCTGCAGGAGGCGCAGGATGCCGCAAAAGTAATGGGCGTAAAAGTGCGCGAAAATGCCCGCATGGCAGATGGCTTTTTTAGGAATGATGAGGAGCACCAGCGCCGGCTGGTCGCCTATATCCGCCATTACAGGCCTGAGATAGTGTTGGCCAATGCCCTCTCAGACCGCCACCCCGATCACGGCAGGGGAGGGCGGCTTATTGCCGATGCATGTTTTCTTGCAGGCCTGCGCAAAGTAGAGACAGAGCGCGATGGTGTAAAGCAGGAGCCATGGCGCCCCAAGCGGGTATACCACGTTATGCAGGATCGCCCCTTCGAGCCCGCTTTTATTGTGGATATTTCCACCGTTTTCGAGCAAAAAATGGAAGCCATACGGTGCTACAAAAGCCAGTTTCACGATCCCGCGTCTACTGAGCCTGTCACCTACATTGCCACCGAGCAGTTCCTGCAGCAGTTGGCTGCCCGCGATGCCTTGCTGGGCCGCCGCATTGGCGCTCACTACGGGGAGGGCTTCGCCAGCGAGAACATCCCAGGCATAGCCACGCTCGACAGCCTGGTACTTCCCGAACTACCCTGATAGGGCAGGGGGATTTGGGATTTGGAATTTGATGTTTGAAGTTGAGGATTTGGAATTTGAAGATTGGAATTTGGATTGTGGAACTTGAAACTTGGAATTTTGAACCTGAATTTGGAGGTTGGAATTCAGTTTTTGACCGCTAAATTTGCCCTGATACGAATTCCTAATTACAAATTCCTTCAAAAATCCATTTTTATTTTTGATTTTTGATTTTTATATCCCTACCTTTGCAGTCCAAAAAAACTAACTCATGGCTCGCGTTTGTCAGGTAACAGGTCGTAAACCTGTTGTAGGTCACAAAGTCTCCTTTTCTAATAAGAAATCAAAACGTCGCTTCCTGCCTAATCTGCAGACTAAGCGTTTTTTCTTTACTGAAGAAGACCGTTGGATCACACTTAAATTATCAACTGATGCTATACGCACGATCAATAAGAACGGCCTTCTCTCCGTTGTTAAAGGCCTCCGTGCAAATGGTGTAACAATCTAAATTTTAAGGTAAAGTAATAAATCAAGTAAAATGGCAAAAAAAGGAAACCGCGTTCAGGTTATAATGGAATGCACCGAGCACAAAAATAGTGGCCTGCCCGGTACCAGCCGTTATATCACCACGAAAAATAAAAAGAACACTACTGAGCGCCTGGAGTTGAAGAAATACAACCCGCGTATGAAGCGTGTTACTGTTCACAAAGAAATTAAATAATCTCCTTAAACATATAAGCGATGGCAAAAGCAGCTAAAACCGCGATCAAGAAAGACCCCAAGCAGGCAGCTGAGGCTAAGAACTATACCAAAGTTATTAAAGCCGTTCGCAGCCCTCAAAGTGGCGCTTATACCTTTAAAGAGGGTATGGTGCATAAAGATAAGGTTAAAGACTTTTTGGCTAACATAAAGTAAGCAGCCCCTCTAAGCCTAAGACTATAAACTTAGGACTTATAAACATACTGATCAGAAGCCACTCGCACAGAGTGGCTTCTCTACTATGTGTATACGTACCGCGTACTTTTTGCCGGCAGACCTGCATCTGCGGCAAAAAAATACAGGATACATTTTCATGCATCCTGTAATATATAGCTGGACGGATATCTGTTGAAACTAGCAGTATTGTATCTCCGGGTTTCTGTCATTGCTGGCATATGCCCGGCTCGTTTCACCTGCCCGTGCACTCATGCTATAGTCCTCCCTGTAGTTAAACTCGGGATTTCCATTACTTTCTCTTGGGTTCGAATAAAAGCCACGTTCATACTCTTCAGTAGCCACGACTTTATTTGCTCCCTTGCTGAAAGTGTTGCTTATAGTGCTCCAGATATTTCCTGCTATACGTTTCATTCTAGTTCTTTTAAGTTCTACTTTACTTTTCTTGTGTGATTAGCGATTGCCACCCTGGTTGCCCTGGTTTGGCTTTTGACCCTGCTGACCTTGTTGACCACCTTGTTGATTTTGCTGGCCACTTTGGTTACCCTTGTTCTGAGTAGTCCCGCTTTGACCCTGCTGCTGGGTAGGATTGCTCACATTAGCGCGATCAGTATCGGAGTTCAGTCCGCCACGGTCGCTCTGTAGATCTTCCTGCTCACGGTTTACTTCATTTTGCTCACGGTCTGATGAGTAGCCGCCCTGCTCTGTTGAAGAACCTGCGCGTTGCGTGTCCGCGCCCTGCTGGCCCTCACGGCTTGCTTCCTGCCCTTTACGCTGTTCGCCTTGTCCTTCCTGGCCGCTCTGCTGACCTGGTGTATTGGTCACGTTCTGCTTGTTCTGGTCCTGACCTTGCTTCTGGTCCTGGCCCTGCTGGCCCTGGCGACCTTGATTTTGATTCTGATTTTCCATAGTGAGTTTTGTTTGTACCAGGATACATAAAAAGATTGTGCCATAAGGCGTTATGGGATTTTCGGACCTTTTAGCTGTTATTTAAGGGCTTTTCGTCCGCGAAGCACTATTGATCGTTATTAATTTCCAATAAATTAATTGTATATTTGTATCCCGCCGGAAAATATTTATTTACAGGGCAGATAGCACCACTTCAGGTTTTTTTCAATACCTTTATTAACAGGAATTTTAGAAATGGAGGAGATATTTATACTGATTGCAGAGGATGATGCGGATGACCGCTTTTTATTGCAGTCTGCATTTGAGGAGAACGGGTATTGTGATAAGCTCCAGTTTGTAGAAAATGGCGTAGAAATACTGGAATTCCTCAATGTGCTCCTCCAGGACGGGAATGGGGCAAAAATGCCCCGCTTCATCCTCCTTGACCTCAATATGCCGAAAAAGGACGGAAGGGAAGTGCTTAAGGAAATAAAACAGAACCCGCTACTAAAGAAGATCCCCGTAATAATTTTCAGTACTACCAATAATGAGCAGGAAATGCGCCGATGCTATGAACTGGGCGCAAACTCCTACATCACAAAGCCAAACAGTTTTGAAAGTCTTATTAAAACGGTGTCTGCGCTCCGCAGCTATTGGATACATACCACCAGTATTCCATCTTAATTGTCTTAATGTAAACCTGTTAGGCACTATTTTTGTCTTTGGTTATACTATAGAACAGCGTGATTATTATTTAGCCAGTAATTTTTTTGCCTCATATTTTATATATTTGGGCATCAATATAGTTACTAGTTAAATTATGATCACTATTTTTACGGGTCTAAAACAGAGATCAGTTTTTTTAGTATGCCCCACAAGAAGAAGATTTTAATAATAGACGACGAAACGGATCTCTGTCTCTTGCTTAAAGATTATTTTACCCGCAAGAAGAATTACGAAGTCACCCTGTCTCACTCGCTTGCAGATGGCATAAGCCTTGTGTCCGCTATCAAGCCAGACATACTTTTCCTCGACAATAATCTCCCTGACGATGAAGGGTGGAAGGAAGCACCGGGTATAGCGACTGATAATCCGCAAACGTACATAGTGCTGGTAAGTGCTTATCATCCCAGTGTGCCATCTATGCCGGTTGCTGATATGTTTCGCGTTATTGAGAAACCTATTAGTTTCTCTGACCTGGATGCCCAATTCGGCACTTTTTAGCGGCTTTCGCCATTTTTTTGTAATTTTGCGGCTAATATTTTAATAAGCGGTTATTAATCATCGTTATTAGATAATATTATTGTAATATTGTTAACGTTTAGACCGGAAATATAAATCGCAGATTAAAAAGGGCCTATGGCATATAAAATACGCATTCTTCCAAGGTGGTTAGTTTTCTTGCTCGACCTGTTCCTGGTTTGTTTTTGCATGTTAATGTCGCGGATGCTCAAGTTGAATTTCAACCTGGAGCTGGCCGGTGTGGGCGTAAAGCTGATGCTGGGGTATGTGCTTATTGTTAACGCCATACTTTTCTATATTTTTAAAAGCTATGCGGGCATCGTTCGCTACACCAATATCGAGGATACCTCACGCCTGGTAATGGTCAATGCTATTGCAGCCTTTTTCTACCTGGTACTTAATATCTTCCTTTTCGAGGGTAATTATTTCACCAAGCAGATAGTTGCTATCAACTTTTTCATCACCAGCTTTGCCATAGTATCTTACAGGCTGGGAGTACGCTATTGCTTTAATTTTTACAAATCACTCTCAGCAGGCACCCAGGCAGATAAAAAGAAGGTAGCAGTGTATGATACATCTGCAGATGGCCTCCACATCAAAAAAGTAATGAACAGCCTCCCTAACGGTGATATGGAAGTTGTTGCCTTTCTTGACAACTCATTCAGCACCGCGGGCAAGCTGCTCGAAGGCATACCTATCTACAGCACTAATGAGGCGAGTATAGAAAAGCTGCGCAGCGAGGGTGTGCAGCTGCTGATATTAGCCAGCAAGAACCTTGAAAAATCTAAGCTTAACGAACTGGTGGACGCCTGCTTTACCCACGGCATTAAGGTACAGCAGGTACCTGCCATGCGAGACTGGCTTAACGGCCGCCTCGATACCCAGCAGCTGCAAAACATAAATATCGAAGACCTGCTGGAGCGCGAGGTGATCAAAATCCATAATGAAGCGATTTACTCAGAGCTTAAAGGCAAGAAGATATTAGTTACAGGTGCTGCGGGCTCTATAGGCAGTGAGCTTGTGCGCCAGCTTATTCACTACCGCCCCTCTCTTATCATCCTGTGCGACAAGGCTGAAACGCCTATGCACGAGTTTGTGCTCGAGATACAGGAGAAACATAAGAACTCAAATGTAAAGGCTTATCTCGGCGATATTTGTGACCGCCTGCGTATGGAGCACCTTTTCGAGGTTTACAATCCCGAGATCGTTTTCCATGCTGCTGCTTACAAGCATGTGCCGCTAATGGAGGACAACCCGTCGATAGCTGTGCTCAACAACGTGCTGGGTACCAAAACCCTGGCGGAGCTGGCAGTTGCCAATAATGTGGAGAAGTTTGTAATGGTATCGACCGACAAAGCCGTGAACCCTACTAACGTAATGGGCGCATCAAAGCGCATTGCCGAGATATATACCCAAAGCTTTTTCAGGCACCTTACTCATGGTAAGAATGAGGGAAACACTACTACCAAATTCGTTACTACGCGCTTTGGAAATGTGCTTGGTTCTAATGGATCCGTTATTCCCCGCTTCAAGAAGCAGCTGGAGAAAGGTGGTCCTATTACCGTGACACACCCAGAGATCACAAGGTTCTTTATGACCATACCTGAGGCTTGCCTGCTAGTGATAGAGGCCGGCGTAATGGGCCAAGGGGGAGAGATATTCGTATTCGACATGGGTAAGCCTGTGAAGATAGCTGACCTCGCCCGCAAAGTTATTAAACTGGCCGGCAAAGAGCCCGACAGTGAGATACGCATAATATACACAGGACTGCGCCCCGGTGAAAAGCTATATGAAGAATTGCTGAGCCAGGCAGAAAATGCACGGCCTACCTACCATGAGAAGATAATGATCGCCGATGTGCGGCAGTACGACTTTGACGTGGTGGAAAAGAAAGTAAGCAAGCTCATAGCCAGCGCCCGCCAGCATTACACGCTGGAAACTGTGTACCTGATGAAAGACCTCGTTCCTGAGTTCGTTAGCAATAACGTTGCTTATGATAAAGTGAATGTCGTGGCCAAGTAAATTAGCTAGTGTGCAGGTGGATATATGCTTAAGGCTACATCGGCGGGCGAGATATATGTGTACTCATCCTTTGAAGCAATGATGCACATCTTCATCAACGATATCGAGAAACTCTTCGAGTGTTTTCACTTCCAGGTTCGGATCATAGACATGCCACTTCAGGTCGCCACGCTTCCAATATATCTTCCAGGTGCCTAATGTTTTTACGAAGGTGGTTTTTGCGTAGTCGTACTCGCGGTATTCCCCGGGCTTTTCCCAGACCGGCCTTATCTCAGTAAGTATTACACTCTGATCTTCGAGCCGGTAACCTAGGTCTATTTGCTTTCTCATATTTTCGGGCGGCCTGCGCGCTTCGAGGCAGCGCTCCATAAGATCGATGATGTCTACTGTATTCAGCGCGTCTAACGACATATCTGGTGTTTCTGCAAATTTATCGGATCGGGTCTGCCTGCACAAAAAGAAAAGCCAGTCTGAGAACAGACCAGCCCCTATAAACCCTATCACCATGAAAACCTCTTATTGATAGATGCCTTGCGGCACTAAAGATATTTGCTACTGCAACTGATGTGCTTTGTAATCAATTACGGTGTAAAGATAGCATTGAGGCGGGGTGCATACCAAATTATTGAGGTGGAGGAGGCGAATGTGGGGGAGAATGAGGAAAAAGGCTCGTAGGCAGCGCATATATGTCAGTAAGCTGCCATTAGCAGAAATATTCTGTTTTACATTTTGGTCATACATCCAGTTCGGTGAGCCGGCGTGATAAAATAGAAGTTACAGAATGTGAGCATTATGTGAATTCACTATAACGGTATTTCGGGTTTCTATTCCTTGTAACCTTTTAATAGGTTAACTTTGTAGTCTATTAAAAATCCAGAATAACAATGGCAGCAGTATTCACTGATTCAAATTTTGATACAGAAGTATTAAAGGCGGATAAGTTATCCGTGATAGATTTTTGGGCTCCATGGTGTGGTCCGTGCCTTGCATTAGGGCCAACTATCGATGCTCTTTCCAAGGAGTATGATGGCCGGGTCAATGTAGGTAAAGTTAACGTGGATGAAAATCCTAACCTTAGCATTAACTATGGTGTTACCAGTATACCTTGCGTGCTGTTTATTAAAAACGGCCAGGTGGTAGATAAGCAGGTAGGCGCAGCGCCGAAAAATGTATTCGACAAAAAAATACAGAAGCTGCTTTGATAAAACAATTTCAATAAAGGATTCCGCGTGGTTAAAACCGCGCGGAATTTTATTTTTATGGAGTGCCCGGCTTGTACACGAGCAGGTACATTGCTTTGCATTTTGTCACATCTGCCAGCGGCTTTATATCCACGCTTACCACGCCCACACTTTCTGCCGAAAAGCTTATCTCGCCGGTAAGCGTATTTATAGATAATGCGCCCCTGTCTTGCGCTGCTATTGCTTTCAGCACAGTAGCAGCTGGTTCGTTGCTGCCGTTGAATACTTTTGCATTCGTCTCAAAACCGTTTGCTCCGGTCCCTTTCGCATTGAGTACCATAAGCTTTACTACATACTTGCCGGCATCGGCATCAAAATTAAAAAAGTAGCTGCCGCACTCAGAGGTGAATGTCTTCACGATGCTGTTACCTTCCCTTTTCAGCTTTTTAGCTGCTGCGTCGCATTCTGCATAGAAAGCTTCGGTAGGGTCGGCGGGCTGCGTGCCCGGCCCCGGCTGCTGTATGGCTGCACGTACCAGCACGTATGCTTTGGCATGCTTCCCTTTCTGGTCTTCTGTTACGGCTATGCTTACTTTGGTGCCTACTTCACCACGTATGGCCCCCACTATCTTTTCAAGACTTTCGTTTTTGCATTGCAGGTCATTTACAGCAACTATGTAGAGTCCGTCTTTAAGGCTCTGCGCGGCTGGGCTGCCGGGTACTACATTCTGTATACGTGGCAGGGTAGTGCCATCTTTAGCGGTGTCGAGCTTCAGCACTGCCCCTATGCCACCTGTTACCTGGGCACCGCATTCCACATACCCTGAGGTGAGGCAAAACAAAAGCAACAAAAAAAGACTACGCAGGTACACATTGTTTCTCACTGTAAGATGGATTTGGCTGTTAGCTAATGAACAAAGAGCGCGTGCTATCTGCTATTTGTAAAAGTAGCTTAAAAGCCACAAGCAGGGCAGTGCGTGGCACAATAATTTAAGTATACACAGTGTTCTCTTAGCGGGGTGGTTTCGTAGAAAGCCTGAGATTAAACCCATAAGACCTGATGCGGATAATGCCGGCGAAGGGAAAGAGAGAACGAAGGGGCCTTGGTTTAACTACCGGGCTCCTTTTTTTTGGGCAGGCATCGCGGCTGCTCCAGGGGAGTCCCGCGCGGTGTCTTTGCAAGGCATAGTTTTACGATATATGTGATATGAGCCAGGCATTTGTAAAAGAGAGCGATGATCAGTGGCTGCACGATATACCGCCTACACTGACTGCATTGATCAATTATCTGACCCGGGAGAATAATGGTGTGCGGGTGTATGAGCAGTCGGCCGATAAGGATAGCAAAACAGGGAAGCCGGTATATAAAATGAGCAATGGCCTGGCCTATACAGTAGATGGCGATAACAGGTGGGCCATAGCGTGGTAGCTACCTAAAGCACACCATAACAAAAAACAATACACATAGCACAAGCAGCGTATTAAAGACAAGCGTTACTTTATTGCTTGCTATATAATATCTCTTTTCTTTCTTTGAGGGAGAGTTAGAGATGAGATTGCTGCTATACACTCTAAACATACTATTGGCTAAAGGTGACTTATCGTACTTCCTTTTGAAACGGAAAAGCATGAACTTCACCGAGGTAAAGTAAATGATGTTGAGCGCCACAAAGGCCGCAGCACTCAGGAGGAGCATATCCTCTTTGATAAGCATTAAGATGTTGAGTATTATAGCCAACATATCAAGGTAGGTTTGTTTATAATAAGCTATCGGGACAAATCTAAATCGAAAAAATTATAGATTTTCATTAATGATACTGATTAACATCTAAATAAGTATTTGATTATTATCGCATACGCATTATTGTAGTTTCTATTTGTGCTATGCTTCACCAGGTAGGTATTGAATACGATATAAATACTATTTTTTTATTGTGATGTATTATTACCTTTATTGATCATTCCCCTAAACAACCTATATGTATATGCATCAATTGTCCCTTTTGTTTCGCAAGTTATTTATGCCGGCTGCGTGTTTCTTCGCATTTGCAACGTCAGTGCAGGCATCGCACCTGGCCGGTGCAGATCTGCAATATACCCATGTGAGTGGCAGCACTTATAAGATCACCGTGGTATTGTATGGCGACTGTGGCCCTGCAAGTGCGGGCGCATTCAGTACTTTGCCCTCTGCCACTCCCAGGGTATGCATTTATAACGGGTCAACTTTGGTAACAACACTTGTGCTCTCTGTCGATACTCCCTCGGCTGGTGTAGAGGTTACCTATCCGCTCGCAGCGGGGGTAACCACACAATGCACAGATCCGTCGTCTACAAGACGGGGAATTAAAAAATTTACCTACAGCGCTAATTATACTGTGCCGTCCGCATCATCCACATGGCGGTTTATATTTAATGGCAATCATGGCAGTGCATCATCAGGCAGGGCCGCAGCCAATACAAATGTATCCAGCAGTACCACGATACAGCTGATAGACACTTTGGATAATACTACTTACAACAACTCCAGCCCGGCAATGAATGTGACCTCACCCACTTACTACTGCAAAGACGTTGTCAATACCTTTTACCCTACTGCGACTGACCCAGATGGCGATAGCCTCTCATTTTCTTTAGTTGATGCGACAAACGGTACCGGTTCGTGTGGCACTGTAGGCGGGCCGGTTGCTTATTCTTCGGGTTTCAGCGCATGGCCTGGACAACCTGTATCGGGCGCTACTCCGCTCCAGGTTGCAGCAGGAACTTTTTCAGTGAATGCCTTTACCGGAGCAATGTCTTTTCTTGCTAACAGCATACAGCGGGCTGTGGCGGTCTATAACCTCAGGGAATACCGCAGTGGCGTGCTTGTAGGCACAAGCCAGCGCGAAATGACAGTACTCGTGCTTACCTGTGCTGCGACGACGGGTGTTGCGCAGGCTTCAGAACCCCGCATTGAACTATACCCAAACCCGGTAACGGGTGAGCTCACCATCAGCCACCCGGGAGGTACTTATAACTCGTTCGTTATAGTAAATGCCCTGGGTGCGAAGATGCTCGATAAGCAACTGCAATCGGCGAACACGACCACTAATGTAAGTGCACTCCCTGCGGGCATCTACTTCATAACGCTCTCAGGCGAGAGTGGCACAAAGACGCTGAAATTCATAAAGCAGTAGCGGCAGGTACGCGATAGCATTGCACCACCGAAGCCCTTTCCTATAGTAGGGGTTTCGGTGGTTTTTATTACATTTGCCCCGCAACAAATTCATCTATTAAAATTTAATTTCCTTTTATGGCATACGATATAATCGTAATAGGCAGCGGGCCGGGCGGCTATGTGGCTGCAATCCGTGCATCGCAGTTGGGCTACAAAACAGCTATAGTGGAGAAGGAGAGCCTCGGCGGCATTTGCCTCAACTGGGGTTGTATCCCTACCAAGGCGCTGCTGAAAACGGCTAGTGTATACGAAAATTTCTCTCACGCGGCCGACTACGGTATCATAGCTACTGACTTCAAAGCCGACTTTGGAGCTGTGGTAAAGCGCAGCCGTGGGGTAGCAGATAAGATGAGCAAGGGTGTGCAGTTCCTGATGAAGAAGAACAAGATAGATGTGCTGATGGGAATGGGCAAGCTGAATGCCAAAAAAGAAGTGGAAGTAACCGGTGCTGACGGCAAGACCACAGCTCACCAGGCACGCCACGTGATACTGGCCACCGGTGCGCGTGCGCGCCAGCTGCCTAACCTGCCGATAGACGGTAAGAACGTGATAGGCTACCGCGAGGCAATGGTATTGCCGCAGCAGCCTAAGAGCATGATAGTAGTAGGCTCAGGGGCGATAGGTGTGGAGTTCGCTTATTTCTACAACAGCATAGGCACAAAGGTTACTATAGTAGAGTTCATGCCCAGGATAGTGCCGGTAGAAGATGAGGATGTATCTAAGGAACTTGAGAAAAGCTTTAAGAAAAAAGGCATCACTATTATGACTAACGCCTCGGTAGAGAAAGTAGATGCTGCAGGCGGCGGTGTGAAAGCTACCGTGAAAACACAAACCGGTGAAGTAGTGCTGGAGGCTGAGGTAGTGCTGAGCGCTGCGGGCATTGTAGCTAACATAGAGAACATAGGCCTGGAGTCGCTGAACATAAAGACTGAAAAAGGTAAAGTACTTGTAGACAAATACTTCAAAACAAACGTAGACGGCATCTACGCTATTGGCGACATAACGCCGGGGCAGGCGCTGGCACACGTAGCCTCTAAGGGTGCTATTATATGCATCGAAGCCATAGCTAATAAAGAAGGCAAGTACAAGCATATGCCTGAGCCGCTCGACTATGGTAATGTGCCGGGCTGCACCTATTGCTCGCCTGAGATAGCCAGCGTAGGCTTCACTGAAAAGCAAGCTAAGGAAGCCGGCTACGAGGTGAAGGTGGGTAAGTTCCCATTCTCAGCATCGGGCAAGGCTAGCGCTGCCGGCGCACCTGAGGGCTTTGTGAAAGTGATATTCGACGCGAAGTATGGCGAGTGGCTGGGTACGCATATGATAGGCTACAACGTAACGGAAATGATAGCCGAAACCGTAGTGGCCCGCAAGCTGGAGACCACATGGCAGGAAGTGCTGGACAGCATACACCCGCACCCTACGATGAGTGAAGGTATAAAGGATGCTGTAGAAGTGGCATTGGGCGAAGCAATACATTTATAAGAAGTTTGATATCGATACAAGCTCCGCCGCCGCAGGGCAGGCGGAGCTTTTTTGTTTGTATATTGAGGAGGTAATAGCCGCATGCATTGAAGCCTTATGAAGAGCTGGTTTGTAAATATTATTTTACTGTTGTCTGTGCTGGTAGCTACTCACCTGTATAGGCTGAAGTATGCTGTGCTGACAGATGAGGACAGGCTGAAGCAGGGCATAGCAGGCGCGAAAAAGTACATAGGCAATGGCAGGGTAGTGATCAAAAGTGAGCTGCCCGATGGGTCTATGCCTTCGCTTGCCGCATACTTTCTAACGCCGGTAATGCAGGTGCCTCCATCGCCTTCGGGAAGGGATACTGTGCTGCTATTGCAGCCACTTAACAGCGCAGATTCTGTATCGTTAGCCATGGTGAGTAGTGCCCGTGTGGTGTGGCAAAATAAGGATGACCGATACCAATACAAACTGCTATACCCCGCAAACTGATGCCTAAGCATATAGCACATATACTATGGCTGGCGCTGGTGGCCGGGTTTGTAAGCATGGCTTACTACCTGTCTTTGCTGGTGCATGTGCCGGTATATGTAACGGCATTGCTTGCTGTAGTTTTTGCTTTGTACTCTTTCAAAAAGATCAGCAGGCTTATAGTTGACGAGCCTGCCTTGCCTGCTTCTAAAAATTTATGGGCGAGCGTGCTGTTCATAGGCGGCGTGGTGTTGCTCACTAATAAAACCTACTACCTCGAAAGACAATACGGGCATTGGGATGCGTGGTGGATATGGAACTACCATGCTAACTACCTGGCGCACCCCGGATACTGGAAGCAGCTCTTTACATTGCCGGAGCACTACCACCCCAGCTACCCGCTGTTCACGTCTTCGTTCATCGCATTCTTCTGGCGGCTGTTTCATACGGAGTCACAGATCATACCGTTTGCTGCAGGCTTTATTATTACGCTGCTTACGCCCGCGCTCATATTCCTGGCGCTGTATCGCAGGAATGTGCTGATGGCCGCTGTGCCGCTGCTCATCCTCGCCACTGACGAGTTTTACCTGGAGCGGGGAGTGGCGCAGTACTCTGATGTGCCGCTGGGATTTATGTTGCTCTGCGCCATGGTATGCATGGCCTATGCGAAGCACAGTGTGCGCGTAGTGGCTATTGTCGGCGCACTCCTTGGCTGCTGCATGTGGATCAAAAACGAAGGGGTGATGCTGGCAGCGATATTCACTTTATTTCATTTCCGCGCATTGGTGCTGCGCGGCAACGGCAGGTACTTTGCAATGGGCATATTGCTGCCGGTTATTGTGCTCTCCGTATTTAAGATACAGGCTCCCACCACCGATATTGTAGCAGAGCAAAATGGCAAAGCTCTGAGCTACCTCGCCGACAAAAGCAGGTATGAGCTGGTATGGCAATACTTAACGCAAAACCTGGCTAACAACTACTTTTATATAAAGGCCGGGCTAATAGCCTATGCCATCATTTGCCTGGCCATGCGCAGACTGCCTGCACGCAATATCGTGCTGCTGGTGTGCTGCACAATGGGCTTTTGTTTCATCTACATCATATCGCCCAAGGGCCTCGACTGGCACCTCGCTTCATCGATGGATAGGGTGCTGTTGCAACTAGTGCCCGCATTTATGTTCGCGCTTGCATCGCAATTTTGTGAGCTCGCTCCGCAGGCAGATAATGGTCTTCGCAAGCAAAGTACTAACCTTTGATCAGCAGGCGCAGCAGCTCCTGCATGCCTTCTGTGGCGGGCTTTTCAATCGGTATCACATTCCTGTAGCGGCTCACCGATGGTATGCGCTTATCCACTACATATTTATCCACCTCCGGCCTTACAAAATCGACAAGGCCCGCCGCAGGATATACTGCCAGTGACGTGCCTATGAGTATAAAAATATCGGCATCGTGCATGACAGGCACTGCCTCTTCTATCATCGGTACCGGCTCCTCGAACCATACTACATGCGGCCTGAATTGCCCGCCATCAGCAGCACACTGGCCCACGGTTATGTCGCCGGTGATAGGGTAGAGCCTGTTCTCATCGGTCTCGCTGCGCATCTTCATTATTTCGCCATGCAGGTGCAGCACTTTTGTAGAGCCTGCACGCTCATGCAGGTCGTCTATATTTTGCGTTACTATATGCACATCGTAGTGTTGCTCCAGTTGTGCGAGGGCCAGGTGCGCGGCGTTAGGCTGCGCAGCCATTACATCGCGCCGGCGCTCATTGTAAAAGCGCAGCACCAGCTCCATATCCTTGCGCCATGCGCGGGGTGTAGCCACATCTTCCACATTATATCCTTCCCACAATCCATCGCTATCGCGAAAGGTGCGCAGGCCGCTTTCTGCACTGATGCCCGCGCCTGTTAATACGGCGATCTTAAGCCGCTTCCTGCCTTCTCCTGGTTCGGCGAGGCTCACCGCGGGAGGAGATGTTATGTTACTCATGTCCGAATATTTTTCGTGTGGGATCAAATTTACTGAGGCCAGATCAAATGGATACTGATTTTTCGGCCTCCGCTTTGCTCCGTGCCGCTATAGGAATGTTTCTGCGAGCCGAAATCGTTTCTGCTTAATAAGTGTATCTATGGAACTTCTCATTTTGAGATAAGGAAATCAGGCTATTTGCTACAACTTTAAGTATTAACTGAAACCACACAAACTGCAATAAATAATACTTTTAACGTTTTATTAACCATAATTTTAGTTAAAAAGTCTGTTTAATTTTTTAACTTTAAATGAACAGATAGTTAATCTGCAGTTTACATACCCTATCCGCTCCCAATTACATTCATATTGACATGGTTGTAATTACCTCTACTCCTATTAACTTTTGATACAAGTATTTTACAGTGCCCCGTTACCGGTTATACGTGCCTTTAATCGATTGTTATACAACTAATTGAAAAGTAATAACGAATAATAACACCAACAAAAAAACAGGTTAAACATGAGAAAAGTCTACGTTTTACTCCTTCTTTGCTGCGGTTTTCTTAATGGTTTTGCGCAAACCACAACTGTCAGTTATACTGGATCTATTGGCACGTATACAGTGCCGACCGGTATAACGCTCATCAACATCCAGGCAAAGGGTGCGCAGGGTGGCACTGGTAATGGTACAGGAGGACAAGGAGCAATAATGAGCGGTAATTTTACCGTGACTCCGGGACAGGTTTTGAAAGTGTTGGTAGGGCAACAAGGCCTCGCGGGTACAAACACTGGCGGTGGTGGCGGTGGCTCTTTTGTATGGGATGATGCTACTTCGACATTAATGATCGCTGCCGGGGGCGGCGGTGGGTCGGGCATGCCAGGTTCTAATGGTGTAAACGCAGTAACTACAACCAGTGGAACATCCGGTGCCGGCAGCGTAGGCGGCGGCGGTACAGGTGGTAGCGGTGCTACTACCCCTTCCGTGGCTAATTATGCATCCGGAGGTGCAGGGTGGAATTCAAATGGAAATAACACGGACTACGTTAGCTGTACGTTCACCTCCGCCGGAGGAACAAAGCCACTCTCCGGAGGTGCCGGGGGCACATGGGGTGGTACTGCAGGGTCAAATGGTGCAGGCGGCTTTGGCGGCGGCGGCGGTAGCCAGGGGATATGTTCATATCTTGGCGGCGGCGGTGGCGGCGGATATAGTGGCGGCGCAGGGGGCAACTATACCGGGACCGCATTTGGCGGTGGCGGCGGCGGTTCTTATAATGGAGGTACAAGCCAGTCTAATAGCGTAGGTCAAACGGGCAACGGTCAGATCGTAATTACAACGCTTGGCCCTACAGTACTTGCATCGCCTACCTCGCTCAGCTTTGGCATTGTTACTACAGGCACATCGTCTGCCACTTTAATTACTACGCTTAATGGACTTTCGCTTACAACAGGTGGCGTTCTTTCTATAACGCCCCCTTCTAATTTCCAGATATCTTTTGATGGTACTACTTGGTTCTCTACTGCACAAACATACACTTACACCGGCACAGCATTCAGCGCACTACCATTGTATGTGCAGTTCAACCCAACAGCAATAACATCGTACAGCGCCAATATAGCAATTACAGGCGGCGGACTGCCTACGACAATGAATATACCTGTGACAGGCACTGGTGCTAATCCATGCTCTGGCACGCCTACTGCAGGTACTGCGAGCATAACGCCCACAATAGGTGGCAGCGCCACGGCATTCGCCCTCTCGCTAAGCGGTTACTCCACTACTGGTGGCATACAGATACAATGGCAGTCATCTACAGATAACACTACATGGACAAATATCTCAGGCGCAACAAATATTGGGTATTCTTTTACTGGCATCACGGCGGATATGTATTACCGTGCTACGCTCACCTGCACCAACAGCGGATTATCGGCAAGCACAGCTTCTGTATTCGTAGTTAACTTTCCTCCCGCATCGTGCATACCTGTGCCGATATATGCTGCGGCGGGCTGCGCTACATACTTCATGTACATGAACCCTGTAGATATAGTAGGGGGTGTAGGCTCAATAAATGATGCTATGGCCTGTAACAGCACCGGATATATAGACAGGACAGCGCTGGGCCCAATGACCATGTTCAAAGGGTTCAACTACCCGGTATCCATAGGCACAGGGGCTTCTTACCAGATGTACTACCAGGCATGGATAGATTTTAACTCAGATGGCACTTTCCAAACTTCAGAGACCGTAGGCGGTAACACTACGCCGGCAACCATTTTTAATAGCTTCACGATAGGCATACCTACCTCAGTACCGTCGGGTACATACAGGATGCGTATTGTGGGCGACTACTCCGGCGATGGTTATTTCTTCCCGAACATGAACCCGTGTATGACCAGCTATAACTATGGCGAGGCACGCGACTATAAAGTAACCATAGCTACAGCGCCTGTGTGCAGCACACCGGCAGCACAGCCTACTACGCTAAACCTTACATCGGCCTTATCATCTATCACCGGCACGTTTAGTGCGGCAAGCCCTGCACCGCAGAGCTATATGGTAGTGCGCACCACTACCAGCACGCCACCGTCTTCCCCGGTGGATGGTGTCGTTTATCCTCCAGGGTCAAGCGCGCTTGGCGGTGTTATAGTGCAGAACAATGCAAGCACCACGTTCACCGCAACCGGCCTTACACCGGGAACGACCTACTACTTCTGGGTATTCTCTAATAACACAGGCTGCACAGGCAGCACCCCTCCCATATACCTGGCTACATCGCCCCTTACAGGTTTTGCAACTACCAATGCTTGCAGCATGTCGGGCGTAAAAACAGTTGGCCCCACCGGCGACTATACCACGCTTGGCAGTGCGTTAGCGGCAGTAACTGCAGCAGGGTTGGCATCATCGGTAGCATTTGAGCTGCAGACCACTTATACAGGCTCCACCGAAACATTGCCTATAGTGATAAACAACATAGCATGTGCTAGCCCCACCAAAACTCTTACCATTCGTCCGCAGGGCACCATGACAGTGACTGCATCATATGCCGGTCCTGTGATTAGTCTGAACGGTGCGCGCCACGTGACGCTCGATGGCAGGGTTGGCTCGACAGGTACTACAAAGGCATTGACGCTGACGAACAATAGCACCACTGGCATAGCAGTACAGTTTGTGAATGATGCTTTCAAGAATACGATAAGGTATGCAACGCTACGCAGCAGCACTACCAATACTGTAGGCGGTGTAGTGGTATTCAGCACTACAACAGGCACCAGCGGTAACGATAGTAACACCATCGATAACAGTGATATACTTGAGGGGTCAGGCACGCCTGCAAATGGTATCTATTCGAGCGGCACAACCGGCAAAGATAATAGCGGCAACGTGGTCTCTAACTGTAACATCGCCAACTATTGGGGGTCGTCTAATACCAATGGCATTTATCTTACAACGGCTAATACTGCATGGTCGATCACCAACAACCGGTTTTACCAGGCGGCGACACGAAATGCACCTTCCTGCTGGACGCATACGGATATTTACATAACGCCGGGGTCTACCGGGAATTCGTTTGTCGTTTCCGGCAATACATTCGGTTATGCATCAGCTGCAGCCACGGGCACGGCAACATATACATTTGGCAGCTGTGACAGCTACCGGCCTATATACATGTCGGTAGGGGTGGGCGGAGCATCATCGATACAGGGCAACCTCATCACCGCTATTACTATAAACGCTACAAGCAGCGCATACCTATACGGTATATACGTGGCAGCAGGCAGTGTAGATATCGGCACCATAACGCCTAATACAATAGGTGCAACTACAGGAAATGGTGCGATCACATTGAACAACAGTTCAACCGCCGGTACCTCCCCACAGGTGATGGGCATCTATTCTTCTGCCGTAGCGCCTGCAGTTATCAATATCGTGAACAACAATATAGGCAGCATCACTACAACTACCGGGTCTACAACTACCGGTGGCATCTATGGTATCTACCTCAGCTCTACGGCGTCTGCCACCGTTACCGGCAACCTTGTAGGCAGCAATACTACGTCTAATAGCATATATGCATCTACAGCCACAACGAGCACTCAGCCGGTATATGGTATCTATGCGCTTATCTCCAGTGCTACCCTGGTACCGCCGGTTATCTCCGGCAATACTATCGCCAACCTTACTAACCTCGCAACTGGTACTGCAGCTAATACCGCAGGCATCTACTTCAACAGCAGTGCCTTCCTTACCATATCAGGTAATATCATCAAGAACATCAGTGGTGCCGGTGCGCTTTCTTCCAGCTCTACAACTATCAGTGTGGCTGGTATCACCCATACGGGTACATCAGCCAGCACAGCTAACATAACGGAGAATACTATCTCCAACATTGCTAATACCAATACCACTACTACCGCAACGCATGTTGCGGGCATCCTTTATTCAGGATCGGTTAACGGTACGGTACACCGCAACAAGATATATGATATACGCAATGCGTCAACGGGTACTACTACTACCGCGCCGCCTATAGCCGCAGGTATTATTGTTTACAACCCGTTCACCACCGCGACTATATATAACAACATGATATCGCTGGGTAACGGCTATACATCAAACACTTCTCTGAGCGGTATCCTTACCACGCTCAATACCACAGGCTACACCCTGAGGGCATATTACAACAGTATCAATATAGAAGGAACTGTGACTTCAGGCTCATTGAATTCGAATGCCTTCCAGCGTGGTAATTTTACAACCACGTCATTCTCTACTCCGGTTGATGTGCGCAATAACATCTTCATCAATAACCGCACCGGCGGATCGGGCAAGCACTATGCTATCTCTAATAACGGTACTACGAGCACTACCACCGGGTGGGGTGCCGGCGCATCGAATTACAACATTCTTAAGGCAGCTACTTCAGGCACAGTAGGGTACTGGAGCGGAGACCGCACGTTCTCATCATGGCAGTCATCGTCTAATAGTGATGCTAACTCGTATTCCCCATCAACTGTAACGTTTACGAATACAGCAACAGGCGACCTGCACATCAATATGGGCACCACGGCAAACGATATTGAGTCGCATGGTATTGCTATCTCTGGCATTAACGTTGACTACGACAACCAAACGCGCCCCGGCCCTGCCGGCTCCACTAACGGCGGAGGCATAGCCCCTGACCTGGGAGCAGATGAATTTGATGGTGTGCCAAACGACAACGTGCCACCGACAATTACCTACACTGCGCTACTTGGCGCGTGCGGCACTGGCGACCGGACGTTTACTGTAAGTATAGCAGACTATAGCGGCGTACCTACTACCGGCGGCAACAAGCCTAGGGTATACTATAAAAAGAGCTCATCGGGCACATGGCTTAGCCAGCCGGGTACACTAACATCGGGTACCGGCACAAGCGGCACATGGAGCTTCACAATTGTAGCGGCAGACATGGGTACACTTGCTACAGGAGACGTAGTGCAATACTTTGTGATAGCACAGGATAATAATAGCTATACAGGATCTATACCAGCTTCTACGGCAAGCAGCGTAAACAGTGTAAGCGTATACCCTGCAACGCCAAATTCATATCCTGTACAGATAGCACTTGGCGGCGTAGTAACAGTAGGCAGCACCGGCACTTACACCACACTCGGTAGTGCGGCCACCGCGTATAACAACGCCTGCCTCACAGGCCCGGTAACTTTCTCGCTGGTGAGCGCTACTTATCCATCTGAGAGCTTCCCGATAACACTGAATGCCAATCCATATGCAAGCGCTACGAATACGCTGACTATTAAGCCTGCCAGCGGTGTGAGCGCAACTATAGCAGGTACGGCCTCACCCTCGTCTTCGATCATTAAGTTCAATGGCGCTGACTGGATAATCATTGACGGTTCTAACACTACGGGTGGTACAACAAAGAATCTTACCATTCAAAACGACTATACGTCTACAGGTTCGGTGATATGGAATGGTGCGATGGGTGGCTCTGGTAACGGTGCGGATAACAACACGATCAAAAATGTGACACTTGTAGGTGGTACGAACACCACTACGCACTACGGTGTAATATCAAGCTCTGCATCGTCAATGACCACGCAGGGCGATGATAACAAGAACCTGACTATTCAAAACTGTAACATCAAGAAGGACTACTACGGTGTTTATATAATGGGTACTACTGCATTCCCGCATACTGGCACCCTGATAACACAGGACAGCGTGGGTAGCAATACGACCTCTGAGATCGTAATGTCTTATGGTATCTACCTCGTAAACCAGACCAATCCGGTTATCTCGCAGAACACTGTATTTAACATGCGCTCTACTTCTACGTTTGTGAGCATGCGCGGTATAACACTGGCTGGCAATGTGAACGGTGCCCAGGTAATACGCAACAATATTACGGGAATGTCTCACCCTAACTCAGGATACGATATTTACGGTATTGATATTTCGGGTACCGCTTCAAATACACTGATCGCGAACAATTTCGTTTCTGATATTCAGGCGCACTACGGCCTTATTTCTACCTGCTGTAATCCCTTTGGTATCCGGATAAGTGTATCAACAACCAATACGAAGATATACTACAATACAATCAACATGTCTGGCACGCAAACATGGGGAAGCGGCACCAACTATTCCGCCTGTCTTTTCATCAGCAGTCTGCAGTCGGGCCTGGAGGTGAGGAATAACATTTTCTCCAACACGCTCAGCAGTGCCGTTTCCGGTTCATATGCTATGGGCATCTGGCTGTATACCAACGGTATTTCATTTGCTGCGCTTGATAATAATGACTACTATGGTGCCACAAGTGCAACGACAACATACAAGACAGCATGGAGCGGGACCACTGTAGGAACAAATATGTTTAATACGCTGGCGGAATGGAGATCATTTACCGGACTCGATGCAAGCTCGATGCAGATCGCCCCGGTGTTCGTGTCTCCTACTAATCTGCACCTTGCTGTTGCTTCAGAAAACGTGCCTTTCCTGGGCTCGGCAGCACCACTTACTGCGGTTACTAATGACTATGACGGAACCACCCGTAGCGGCACTGCACCCGTGCAGGGCGCGCATGAGGTAATTATCCCATCGTGCAGCACAGTAGCTATCAATGCCGGTACACCTACTCCAGCAACGAACACCTTCTGCGGATCGGGTATTACCACTATTACATCTCCCGGCGTAACGGGTGCATCTTCTATGGCGTACCAATGGCGCTCATCTACTGATGGCACAACATATACTAATATCAGCGGCGCAACAGGGACATCTTACACGCTGCCAACCGCTATAACCGCTACAAGGTATTACCGCCTCGTAGTTGGTTGTAACATTACCGGGATAAAGGATTCTGCGATCACGGTGCTGACCGTTAATCCTAACCCGGCCGCTATAGTTGGTCTGCCAAACGTTTGCCTTGGCTCTGCAACTACACTCACAAACGCTACTGCGGGTGGTACATGGCTCAGTAGCAATCCAACGGCAGTTTCTGTTGACGCTACTTCCGGCGTTGCAAATGGTCTTGCAGCAGGGTTAACTGTTATCAGCTACCAGCTTACAGCAACAGGTTGCCGTGCAACTGCGACACTGAATGCACTCACACCATTCGCCAGTCCTACATTAACAGCTACCCCCGCACAGGTATGTAATAACTCCGTAACAGCAATAACAGCCAATACCGGCGCGGGCGTGAACATAGTGCAGGGATGGGAAGCCGGCGTGCCGAACGTAGTAGGTACTCCTGTTGGAGGTTGGAACGTACTTGGACCAAATAATAGTTTCTTTGGACAGGTAACAACTGGCACTAGCCCTGCGGCAACTCCTCATGGCGGCACAAGCTTCCTGAGGTGGAACTCCTTCAGCGCATCAAACGGATTTAACGCTTCAGTATACTCACCATCGTTTAACCTGCAAAACACTCGTGACGGACAGGTTAAGTTTTGGGTATACAGGGATGCTACCTCCACATACAATACCGCTTCGTACGGCCTTGAGGGCTTTACGATATATGTTAATACAACCAACTCTCTCAGCGGTGCAACCCTGCTTGGGTTTGTGCCACGCCGTCTAGGCGGAGCAATATCAGGACCAAATATTAGCGGCACTTCCACACCAACTATAGCTGGCTGGTATGAGTATATATGTACAATCCCTGCTTATTTCTCAGGCCCTACCAACTATGTACTCTTTAATGCTTACAGCCAGTTCGGCAACAATACATATCTTGACGATATAACCATCACAGCAGCGCCGCCTGCGGCACCAACATGGTCACCGGCAGCGGATCTGTATAAGAATGCAGCGCTTACTGTACCATACAGTGCAGGCGACACAGCTACCACAGTATACTACCGTCCTACTACTTACATGGCGGCTACACCGGTGACCTATGCAGGCACTGTAAGCAATGGCGCTTGCTCCGCAACGGGTAGCACTGTTGTTACCGTGAACCCGCAGCCTGCAGATGTAGTTGGCAACACTACACTTTGTACCGGGCTTACCTATGCGCTTACAGATGCCACCACAGGTGGTACCTGGAGCAGCAGCAACGCCACTGTAGCGAGCATAAACAGCACTACCGGTATGGTTACCGGCGCTGCTGTGGGCACAGCTACTGTCTCGTATACGCTTACTTCAACAGGTTGCCGCAAAACGCAGGTTGTTACAGTTAACCCGCTGCCTGCCAACATTACCGGCACAGCAGCAGCGTGCGTAGGCGCTACGACTAACCTTTCTAATGCCACACCATCCGGCACTTGGAGCAGCGGCACAACTGCCATTGCTACAGTAGGCGCTACCGATGGTATCGTTAATGGCGTGTCTGCTGGCCTGGTCTACATCACCTATATGCTGCCTACTGGCTGCATTAAAACTGTAGAAGGAACGATCAACCCGCTACCAGCCACTACGATAACACCATCGACAGTGGCAACTGTTTGTGCAGGTGACGGCGCAGAATTTACGGCGTATGCACCAACCCCCTCATTCTCGATACTGCTGCAGGACTTTAACTCAGGCCTCGGCACGTGGGCGATCACCAGCACATCGGGTGAAGCGGGCAGTCCGTGGCGCCTCACTACTACACCGTCTAGCGGGGTAAGCGGTGACGGCACCCAAATGCTCGAATCAGATGCACAGTATGCGGTACCAACGACTACGTTCGTTACCTCGCCGTCGTTCTCAACAATGGGCTACGGTACAGCACAGGTAAGCTTCAACCAGTTCCTGATATCAATTGAGAGCTCTGATGCAAATGTGGATGTAGAATACTCCATCAACAACGGTGCTACCTGGAATACGGTAATTAGCCAGATAGGTGTGGGCTCAACCTTACCGGGTGGTGGCAGCGGTGTGTGGTCGCCCGCTTCTCCTGAGGTTACGGCCGCGCTGCCTTCAGGCGCTCTTGGCCAGGCCAATGTGAAGCTCAGGTGGCACTTCAATTCTAACTATGGCCTGTACTGGGATATAGACAATATAAAAGTTACCGCTTACCAGCCAGATGTTACTTATACATGGGCGGGCGTAGCGGGAGCTACCGGCTTGTCGTGCGCATCTTGCGGCACAGCTACTTTAACACCGGGGTCAACAGGTGCCAACGCTTATAGCGTGACATCCACCACAGCCAGCGGCTGTACAACAGACATTGGTGTTACCGTGAATGTAAACCCGTTACCGTCGGCAATAGCCGGCACACTGGTTATCTGCGCTAACACAGCAACAACGCTGAGCAGCGCTGATGCAGGCGGCACATGGGGAAGCGCCGACGCTACCGTAAGTGTTGATATGGCTACCGGTGTTGTATCAGGCGTATCGGCCGGCACAGCGCTGATCACTTATACACTGGCTACGGGCTGCCGTACCACGGCTGTGGTATCCATCAATGCAATACCAACTGCATCTACCGGCTCACTGCAGGTATGCGAAGGCCTCAATACAACACTCAGCAACCCTACACCGGGCGGCATGTGGAGCTCAGCATTTGCAGGCATTGCTACCGTTGATGCTTCGGGAGTGGTTACCGGTATTGCTCCGGGCATCGTTGACATAGATTATACTTTGGCCTCAACAGGCTGTAAATACTCAGCTAACATGACCGTGAACCCCACACCCGCTGCGATAGGCGGCACACTGCAAGTGTGCGAGGGGCTTACTACGGTGCTCACAAACACAGACGCCGGCGGCACATGGACCAGCGGCACAACATCTGTAACAACAATAGATAACATTACAGGTGTTGCATCGGGCCTGGTAGCGGGCGTTGCTGCTATCACTTACGAGCTGCCTACTACCTGCCGCATCAGTGCTAACGTTACAGTTAATGCACTACCGGCAGATGTAGCGGGCACACTGCAGGTGTGCCAGGGCCTTGCAACTACACTCAGCAATGCTACAGCAGGCGGCACCTGGAGCACCGGTTCTGCAAATGCGTCGGTTGATGCGATGGGCGTGGTTACAGGCATAAGCGCCGGAAATGCAACGATCACTTATATGCTGGGCACCGGCTGCATCAAAACCGCTACGGTTGTGGTAAACCCACTGCCGGCAGCTATTGGCGGCACACTGCAGGTGTGCCAGGGCCTCACCATTGCACTCAGCAATGCTGATGCGGGTGGCACATGGGCGAGCGGCTTCACAGGTATAGCCACTGTAGATGCATCGGGCGTTGTTACCGGTGTTATTGCAGGTACTTCTGCCATTACCTATACACTGCCTACAGGCTGTATCAATACTGCCGATGTAACGGTGAATGCTACGCCTGAAGCAATAGCGGGCGTACTGCAGGTATGCGAAGGGCTTACTACCACGCTTACCAATGGCACACCGGGCGGCATGTGGCATACAAGCGCCACGGGCGTAGCCTCTGTAGATATGATGACAGGTGTTGTTACCGGCCTCTTTGCCGGCGTAGCACCGGTTACCTATGAGTTGCCTACTGGCTGTATCATAACTGCTGATGTAACCGTAAACGGATTGCCTGATGCTATTACCGGCGCTACGCAGGTATGTGAGGGCCTCAGCACACTGCTCAGCAGTGCAAGCACTGGCGGCACATGGAGCAGCGGCACAACAGCCGTGGCTACAGTGGATATGACTGGCCTTGTAACCGGCCTTACAGCAGGAACAGCAACTATAACTTACACATTGCCTACTACCTGTATCACTACAACGGATGTACTGGTTAACCCGACACCGGACGCCATTGCAGGTACACTGCAGGTGTGTGAAGGTGCTACTACCAATCTCACCAGCACATCAACCGGCGGTACCTGGACCAGCGGTTCAGCAGGCGTTGCAACAGTAGATATAAATACCGGTATGGTATCAGGTATCAATGCAGGTGTAGCAGCGATCACTTACGAACTGCCTACTACATGTATCACCATATCAAATGCCACAGTTAACGCGCTGCCAGCTGTAATAACAGGCGCAACGCAGGTGTGCGTAGCATCTACTGCCATGCTTTACAATAGCACATTCGGCGGCACATGGACCAGTGGCACCACAGGTATAGCTACCGTTGCCACCGGCATGGGTGCTGTAACAGGTATAGCTGCGGGCACTGCCGATATCACTTATACATTGCCTACAGGTTGTCTCAGGAGCAGGAATATCCTTGTTAATCCATTGCCGGCGCCTATCACAGGCCTTATGCAAGTGTGTCTTGGTTCGGCTACAGGCCTTACCGATGCAGACGCAGGCGGCACATGGAGCAGCAGCGTACCGGGTATTGCAGCTATCGATGCGTTATCGGGCCTTGTGTCCGGTGTAAGCATGGGTAACTCTGTGATCACTTACGCTTTGCCAACAACATGTAAAACAACTTCTGTAATGACCGTGAACCCACTGCCAGCACCAATAGCTGGTGTGAACCAGCTGTGCGAAGGCACTACAGGAATGCTGACAAACGGATCTGCGGGCGGCACATGGAGCAGCAGCACACCGCTGGTAGCTACTATAGCTGCATCGGGTACTGCCTCAGCAATTGCATCGGGTACTACACTGATCACTTATACGCTGCCTACAGGTTGTTTGCGCTCACGTACACTGGTAGTAAATCCACAGCCGGCATCTATAACCGGTGAGGCTGCAATGTGCGAAACTTCAACAACAACACTTGTAAGTGCAACAGCCGGTGGCTTCTGGAGCAGCTCATCGTTGCCGGTAGCTACCGTAACAACCGGTGGTGTGGTAAATGGCCTGCACGCAGGTATCTCTACCATTACTTATATGCTGCCTACAGGCTGTAGGGTAGTATCGCCAATGACAGTGAATGTGATGCCGGCACCTATTGCGGGCAGCTTCACTACCTGCGAGGGACAATCTGTTTACCTTTCTAACGCGGTTGCCGGTGGCAGCTGGATATCGGGCAGCACTTCTGTGGCTACAATAGACGCTACAGGCCTGGTAACAGGTATCACCGCAGGGTCTAGCACTATAACATATGAAATGCCGCTTACAGGCTGCGCACGCACTACTGATGTAGCTATTAGCCCGCTCCCTGCCACTATAAGCGGCACCACGCAGGTATGCCATGGTGGCGCCATAGCACTCACTAACGCATCTATAGGCGGTATATGGAGCACTTCTTCAGCTGCTGTTGCGGGTGTAGGTTTGCTCACGGGTATTGTCAGCGGCACAGCTGCCGGTACTGCAGATATAACTTACACATTGCTTACCGGCTGTTACAGGTCGGTAGCGGTAGTGGTTAACCCGCTGCCAGCTGCTTTTGCAGGTTCGCTCAATGTATGTAACGGACAGTCTACTATACTCAGCACTGCAACTACAGGTGGTGTGTGGAACAGCAGTAATACTGCGGCTGCAAATATCAGCTCTGCAGGTACGGTGTCGAGCGTGGCTCCGGGCATCACGAACATAGCTTACACATTGGGCACAGGTTGTATGCGCAGCGCAGCTGTCACTGTTAACGCGCTGCCTGCTGTACATAATGTGACCGGTGGCGGTAACTACTGCGCAGGTGGCACAGGCGTACACGTAGGTGTCGATGGCTCAGCAAGCGGTGTTAGCTACCAGTTGTACAATGGTGCAGCTACTGTAGGGCTGCCAGTTGATGGCTTTACCGGCGCAGGCCTTGATTTCGGGCTAATAGCATCAGCAGGCACTTACAGTGTAGCTGCTCGTAATGCGGCAACGGGCTGCAGCAGCAGCATGACCGGCACAGCGATAGTGAGCATGGCGCCAGTAGTTGTGCCAGCGGTGACCGTAACGCCAGCTACAAGCTTCACAGTGTGCGAAGGTTCACTCACATCATTCTCAGGTGTAGCGGTTAATGGTGGAACCACACCTGCTTACCAGTGGAAGGTGAATGGCACTGCAATACCGGGAGCTACCAATGGTACTTATGCTTACACGCCCGGCAATGGCGACGAAGTAACTGTATCAATGACCAGCAGCGCTGCGTGTGCAACACCGGCAACAACAGCAGATATGCAGGTGATGACGGTGAACCCGAACATGATGCCTACGGCAACAATCGGTGCAACTCCCGGTATCATTGTATGCGATGGCAATACGGTTACCTTCAACGTATCGGCAGCTTATGGCGGTACTTCACCTGTGTTCACATGGATGAAGAACGGCACTGTGGCGGCTACAGGTACTACATTCGCATACACCCCGGTAAACGGCGACAATGTGTATGTAAAAATGACCAGCAACTTTGCATGCCGCCTTTCAGACTCAGTAGTGAGCAGCGCGGCTGCAATGGTTACCAGCCCTGTGTTCATCCCTGCGGTTACACTTTCGGCTAACACAGGCACACACGTTAAAGAAGGTGTTACCGTCACGCTTACAGCATCAGTAGCAAGTGCCGGCGCAGCACCACTATACCAATGGTACGTGAATGCAGTGCAAATACCTGCTGCTACGAATGCTACATTCAGCTACAGCACTTTTGCAAACGGCGACTCTGTAACATGCGAAGTGACCGGAACCGGTATGTGCGGCATGAAGGCGTTCAACTCTATAATCATGACAGTTGGTCCGGATGGTGCGATAGCACCAACAGGTGTTGCCACGGTTACAGGTGCCAGCGATGTAAGGCTGATACCTAACCCGAACAAAGGTCAGTTCTCTGTAAAAGGCACCCTGACTGTAAAAGCTGACCAGGAAGTGAATATAGAGATCACCAACATGCTGGGCCAGACAGTATATCACAGCAAAGTAACAGCACGCAATGGCAACATAGACGAGCAGCTGCAGCTGGATAACACACTTGCCAACGGCATGTACATGTTGAATATGATCACAGGAAATGAGAAGAAAGTATTCCACTTTGTTCTTGAGCAATAATTGACATTGCAATAAATTGGAAAGAGAGCGTCCTGTATGGGCGCTCTCTTTTTTATTGTGGGGGAGTAGTAGGGGAAACGACCAGATCACGCACCATAACCCGAGCTACAATATTGCTAACAGAGGATACCTGATAAGAATGTCTAAGACGATTAGAAGGCGGTCGGCCGGTTCACGCTTAACGCTAATGTTTGATTTTTTTTGGAGGATTAACCACGTCGCCGCGACATTTAGTTGGGGTGGTTTGTGTTAGCTACATGAATGCAGATTGTGATCCTGTGCTACGGAGATTTTAAAGTGAATTAGTATATCTCGTTACTGAATACACGAATAGCTATTAATCGTTGTCTTGCTAACTTAAACAGCCATTCTGCCTGTGCTATGGCATGTTCCCTGCCATGGCCATATTTTTGATAATTTGCCCAGGTGTAAAAAGCACTATGAAGAAAAAAGCTCTCCGCATTAAAATAGGCGTTCCAACTGTCCTGTGTCTTTTTTAATAGCTTCTTATCTATATCGTCGAGCCTGTTGTAAAGTACTTTATATTCAAGGTCTATTTTCTTCTCGACGAGCACAATTGTTTCCTGATAACAAGTAATGTCTCCAATCGTGGTACGACCTAAACCATCAGGGCAATTATATAAGATACTGTCAATGTCGTGTGCTAACGAAGTGTCAGCGTTTATACTAAAGGGACTGTATCCTAAAAAACTGAGCCCCGTTTTATCATCTTCCTCTTGAGCTATGACTTGCCCAGCCAATAGTAACAAAAGCGAGAAAAAGATGATTTTTGAAAACAACCTGATAATCATTCGCCTGTTTGTTATGTTGCTGCCTAGAATTCAGAAGATTTCTTTTTGTCCAAGCAAAATTTAGAAATTAGTCGTTCTCGTCCTTTTTAGTTTGTCCAAATGTTTTTGAGGATCAAAGTTAACGACGAAGCCGCTATCAACACCCTTCTGGATCGCATGGCGCAATAATGTAAAGCAGCTTTCCTTTTTTCTCAATAGGGTCAATCCAGCCAGTATCGCCTCGCACGCATTTTGATATCTTCCGCTAGCTACCAAGTCATTTATAAAGGTTTCTTGAAGTCCCAGCGATATAGAAATAGTCTTTTCCATAACTGATGATTTCGCTTAAGTTAATAAAAATAAGAGCCCTAGAAGCAGCAGCAATAGAAATATCATAGTATGAGTTTATTCAACCCGACTTCTGGCTATCAAAGGATTCCGTCCCTGGAAAATAATAGAAGTAATAATTATAGTATCGTTGTCAAGATAAAAATGCAAGGCATAGGGAAATATGTTCGTGTGTGCTATGCGCACATTTTTATAACGAACAGCAAAGGCATACGGATTGAACTGAATTCTTGCAACGGTATCTTTTACCGATTTAGCAAAACGATCGCTTAATCCTTTCACCAGCTGTTGGCGGTACCATTCACGCGCCATCCGAAATTCTTCGCGGGCCGGAGGCATAATGTAGTATTTATACTTCATCGTTCGTATCCAGTTCCGAAATGAAATCTTCAATAGGCACTAGCTGTTCTGGATGTTTTTTAATGAAATCGAGGCGTTGATTGATCAGATTCTTTTCCCATTCAGGTACGTCTTCAATGTCAGAATATTTTTCTGTAATATGGTTCCAATCGTTTATTGGTATAAATACACCAATTGGATTGCCATTACTGTCGTAAGTGTATTGAGGAGTCATAATACTGATAAAATTTCTTGATATAAATTTAAGCAAAAAAGTTGCCACTCAATGACAACTTTTTTGCTTTTCAGTAGTTCGACTAGGATTCGAACCTAGACTAACAGAGTCAGAGTCTGTGGTGCTACCGTTACACAATCGAACTCTATACTTTCGGAAACAAAAACCACCATTGCTGGTGGCTTTCGTAGTTCCATCTGGATTCGAACCAGAACAAACAGAACCAAAATCTGTTGTGCTACCGTTACACCATGGAACTATTTCCCCGCGTAAGGGAGCGCAAAGGTAAGAAGCGTTTCTAAAAATGCCAAACATTTTTCTGTTTTAGTTGTCCACCTCCGTGGGAAAAATTTAGTTCAATTTTAGCCAACGCTGCTGCTATCGCGCCCTTAATAGTCGTGTTTTTATGCTACGTTTGTATACGGAAATCCCGTTACGTCAATCTTCCACTATGCCAGTTGCGGCCAATCCCCGCCAATACATTATCAGCTTTATTTTTATAGGCATTGCGGCTATAATAGTGCTGAGACTTTTTTTTCTGCAAAACTTTGAGGCTAAGTACAAAATACTTGCAAACGATATTGCTATCTATAAAAAGGTAGTCTATCCGCCGCGGGGTGTTATCTTCGATCGCAAGGGCAAGGTGATGCTGTCTAACACTGCTATCTACGACCTTATGGTCACACCAAGCAATGTGCCCAAGACTTTTGATACTACGCAGTTTTGCGAAATGCTCGATATCCCGAGGAGCACCTACATAGCCATTCTTACCCGCGCCGTGGTGCGCAATAGTTCCGTTCGCCAGAGCCCCTTCATGGAGCAGCTGAGCCCTGCGCAGACGGCCCGCTTCCAGGAGAATGCTTACATGTTCCCCGGCTTCGAGCTGGTGGAGCGCAATATCAGGGAGTATCACAGTAAGGCCGCAGGCATTGTGCTCGGCTATATTGGCGAGGTGTCGCAGGATATGCTAAAGAAGCCGCGCTACCTGTCGTACCGCCAGGGCGACTATACCGGTCTTAGCGGGCTGGAGCTTCAGTATGAGGAAGCGCTGCGCGGCCAGCGCGGGGTACACTATTTGGAGCGCGATAAGTTTAACCGGCCACGCGATCCTTACCGTGGCGGCGTGCTCGATAGCCAGGAGATATCAGGCAGGCAGCTCGATCTGTACCTCGATGCCGAGCTGCAGGAATATGCCGAGCGGCTCATGGCGAATAAGATAGGCAGCGTAGTGGCCATAGACCCGCAAACCGGCGGTGTGTTGTGTATGGTCAGCAGCCCTTCTTACGACCCCAACCTGCTGCGCGGCAGGGAGCGGGCGAAGAATTATGCCAAGCTTTACAGGCAGGCTACACGCCCGTTGTTCAACCGTGGTATCCAGGCCACTTACCAGCCCGGCTCTACCATCAAGCCGATGACCGGCCTGGTAGCGCTCGCTACGGGTGTCATTTCCCCATCGTTTGGCCTTGGCTGCAGGGGCAGCTACGGCCTTTGCCGCCGTTCTATAGCCTGTGAGCATAAAGATGCAGGGCACGCAGCCAACTTCAGACTGGCGCTGGCACACTCGTGCAACTCTTACTTCTGCCACATCTTCCGTATGACGATCGACTATCGCAACTATAAGAGTGTGCGGGAGGGGCTGCAAGTATGGTCCGACTATTATAAGAATTTCGCTATAGGCCGGCAAACCGGTGTCGACCTTCCCTTTGAGGGTAGGGGACTGCTGCCAGATTCAGCCTATTATAGCGATCGCTATAAATTCTCCTGGAACTCCTGTACGGTAGTTTTCGTAGGGATGGGGCAGGGCGAGCTGGCGCTTACACCATTGCAGATGGCGAATAGCATGTGCATCATAGCCAACAAAGGGTATTACTATACGCCGCACTTTGTAAAGGCCATCGGCAAAAATGAGAACGATTCTGCCTTGAGAAAGTACAAGGAAAAACATAATGTGCTGAACATTTCGGATAGTACCTTCAGTGTAGTGCAGCGTGCCATGCAGGATGTGGTGGAGAGCGGCACCGCAATGGGCGCAAGGATCGAAGGCGTAGAGGTATGCGCCAAAACGGGTACGGCTGAAAACAAAGCTATAGTGAATGGTGAAGTGATAAAAATGCAGAACCACTCTATGTTCGTAGCCTTTGCGCCACGCCAGAACCCGAGGATAGCCATAGCTGTAGCAATAGAGAATGCAGGGTTTGGCGCCACATGGGCGGCGCCTATCGCCAGCCTGGTTATGGAGAAGTACCTGAAGGACAGCGTCACGGTGAAGCGAAAAGAAGTGGAAGACAAAATGCTGAACGCAAACCTTATTAATGAATATGTTTACACCATCGATTCGGCAATAAGGCTTCACGACCTGATGGTGTACAATGCCCGCGTAGAGAAGAAACGCTACGCCGACAGCACCCGCCGTGCCAATGCTGAGGTAATGCTGGCAAGGTGGATGGAAGGCAAATTAAAGAAAGCAAGAACAATAAAATAAGGGCTGCTACAAATGAGCTTAACAAGGAAATCATTATTTTACAGGATAGACGCCGCAGTGCTGCTGCTGTATATAATACTTGTGGCCATTGGTATCACCGCAGTGTTCTCGGTAGAGCACCGCACTACAGATACATCACTGATTATGATGAACAAGAGCTACATGAAACAGCTCATCTGGTTTGGCTATTCGTTGGGCCTGGGCTTTATCATACTCCTTACTGATAGTAAGTTTTTTTCGTCTATAGCTTTTCTTGCGTACACCATCGGTATAGCCATACTCATATTCACCATTTTTGGCGGGGTCGATGTTAAGGGCTCCCGGTCGTGGCTGGGGGTTGGCAGCTTCAGGTTCCAGCCGGGGGAGGTGGCTAAGATATTCACTGCCATGGCGCTTGCCCGCTTCCTGGCGCTGCCGGAGACTAATTTTAAAACGCTCAAAGACCGCCTCATAGCGGTAGCGATTGCCCTTGTGCCCGCCGTGCTTATCATCGCCCAGAAGGAGACCGGGCTTGCGCTTGTATACTTTTGCTTCTTCCTGGTCATGTACCGCGAAGGGCTGCCTAATACTATACTTATCCTGGGCTTCTCCGTGGTAGCGCTCGTGCTTACCACCTTGCTCGTAGAGCGCAAAACGCTGTTCGTACTGCTTACGGTATTCGCAGTAATGATAGGCCTGCTGATGCGCCATGCCCTAAGGCGGCGGATGACGCCACGGTTGCTGTTGGTAGGCGGGTGGCTGTTCTGCATCATTTTCTCACAGGTCGCAGTCCCGTTTGTGTTCAAGCATGTGCTGCAAAAGCACCAGATAGAGCGCATATACTCCACTATAGGCAAAGAAGTGCCCGATGAATATGATAAGACCCTGATAGCAGGTGAAGAGGTAAAGAAGACCAACAGCTCTGAATACAATGTGCTGCAGTCTAAGATCGCTATTGGTTCCGGCGGCTTCTGGGGCAAGGGATTTCTCAACGGCACCTCCACCAAGAACCAGTTCGTGCCTGAGCAGAATACGGACTTTATATTTTGCGCCATAGGGGAGCAGTTCGGCTTTGTAGGTAGTGCTTTATTGGTAATACTGTATGTGTCCCTTATGCTGCGCATAGTGTTCATAGGAGAGCGGCAGCGGTCAGCATTTACCCGCATATATGCCTATTGCGTAGCCAGTATATTGTTCTTTCACTTTGCCATCAATATCTCCATGACCATAGGCCTCGCGCCTGTTATCGGCATCACATTGCCATTTTTGAGCTATGGAGGATCTTCATTGCTCTCATTCAGCATTCTTATTTTTATCCTGCTAAGGCTCGACTCTGACCGCCAGCACCTGATAAGATAAGACTGCCGCTAATGCCCTAAATTTGCAGCATGGCTATAGTGTACCCGTTATCTGAGGGTGTGTTCACCATCGGGCACGATAAACAATTTGTTCCTTTCAATACCGGGACCGACGAGCTGAACGACCGGCCTACCGGCTCACTGCTTGTGGAAGTACAGCCGTTCCTGGTGGTCACAGACCGCGATGTCATTGTATTTGATACAGGCTTGGGCTTTTCGAATGCGGACGGAGTATTGCAGATCCACGACAACATCCGTAGCCATGGCTACGAGCCCGCTGCTGTTACCAAAGTGCTGCTATCGCACCTGCATAAGGACCATGCGGGCTGCCTGGTATTCAAAGACAACAACGGGCTGGTGAATGCTACATTCCCAAATGCAGATTACTACATATATCGCCCCGAGGCCGACTATGCGCTAAGCACCGGCTACCCCTCTTACCACCCTGAAGATATAGAGCCATTATTAGCTACATCGCAGGTGAAGTGGATAGATGGGGAGAAGGGCACCATCGATGGCTACATCAGCTATATGCACACGGGGGGGCACTGCCCACAGCATATCGTGTACCTGGTAGACGATGGAAAGGATAAGATATTCTTCGGAGGCGATGAGGCCCCGCAGCTGAAGCAAATGAAAATGAAGTACGTGGCCAAGTACGACTACGATGGAAAGAAAGCGCTGGCTGTCCGCGAGCAATATGCTGCCGAAGGCAAAGCCGGTGGCTGGCAGTTTCTCTTTTACCACGATGTAAAAACGCCAGTGGCTGTATTGTAACCTACTCCTTTACTTTCCTTCAGCCTGCTTAGACCTGTGGTAGTGCCGTAAGGACGGTATGGCAAAGAAGATAGAGATGAGTATTAGCAGCGCACCCGCAAGGAAGGGCATGCCCGAGAACTTAAACGGCGCCTTATCGCTGGTGAAATACGCAAACAGGTTGTTCATTATTAACGGCCCCAGGAAAGACGTAATACTGATGAGGCTCGTCAACGCCCCCTGCAGCTCCCCCTGCTCATTTGCCGGCACCTGGTTCGATATGATGCCCTGCAGTGCCGGCCCGCATATGCCACCGAGGCAATAGGGTATAAGGAATACATACATCATCCAGCTTTCTGATGCAAATGCAAACAAGGCCATGCCCACCACGTAAAGCGACAACCCAACGTACACCGAATTCTTCTCACCCAGCTTAGGAATGGTATACCGTATAAGCCCGCCCTGCACCAGCCCCACCAGCACACCTACCACCGATAGCGATATGCCGATCATCAGGTTGCTCCAGTTGAACTTATAGATGGTATAATATGCCCAGTTCGACTGTACAGCGTGGGCAGCCAGGTAAATAAGGAAAAACGAAATGGCAAGGCCCGATAGGATAGGGTATTTGCGCAGTTGCATCAGGGAGCCTATAGGGTTAGCGCGCTTCCAGTCAAATGCGCGACGGTTCTCCTTCAGCAGCGACTCTGGCAATACAAAGAAACCATACAGCACATTGAGCAGGCTGAAGACGGCCGCTATTAGAAAAGGCAGGCGCACCGACCAGTCGAAGCCTCCCGTATTGCCTATATGTTGCCCCCATGCGCTGCTCAGCCCGCCTATCACAGGCCCTATCACAAAGCCTATACCAAATGCCATACCCACCATGCCGAAGTTCTGTGCACGCTTTTCTGGTGTGCTTATGTCTGCTATGTAAGCCGTTGCTGTTGTAAAGCTGGCACCGGCCATCCCCGCTACAATACGTCCTATGAACAGCAATGTCATGGTTGGTGAAAAGGCCTGGAAAATATAATCGATGCCTAGCCCCAGTAGGGAGAACAGCAACACGGGCCTGCGGCCATACCTGTCGCTAAGCGCGCCGATCACCGGCGAAAAGAGGAACTGCATTATAGCATAGGCAAACATAAGCCAGCTGCCATACTTAGCCGCCACGGTAATGGTGCCATGCGTCAGCTGCGCTATCAGCGATGGCAGCACCGGTATGATGATACCGAGGCCGATAACATCGATCACTATTGTAATAAAGATAAATCCTATTGCAGAGTTCCGTTGAGCAGTCATTAGTGTGTATTGAAAAAGGGCAGCAAAAGTATAGAAATATACTTGCTGTTCCCAACACCACCTAAAGCTTAGTGTACAGTTAATGCAGGAACGCCATCAGCGCTTGCCTGAACTGCTGCAATGCCTGTATGTGCGGTATATGGCCTACGCCCGGCAGCTCTGCAAGCTTAGCGCCCGGTATCTGCGACTTTACCTTCTTACCCAAGGCCGGGTACTGCCCATACCTGCTTACCTGGCTGGTAGATAGCCTGTCTTTGCCTACAACTGTTCGGTCCTCCTGCCCTATGATGAGCAGTGTTTTCACTTCCAGGGTCTGAAACTCGTAGCATACCGGCTGCTCGTATATCATCTGGTAGGTCACAGCATTGGCCCAGGCGGTCTTTTCAAAGTTCGGCGCGCTAAGCGGGGCTGCCTGCTGGCGCACCAGCTCATCATATTCCGGTTTCCACTCTGCGAAATAGCTGTGCATGTATTTCTTGTAAGAGTCGAATGTGGCACCCCATTCTTTCTTGTATTGCTCATCCAGCGGGGTATAGGGCACAAACGTACGGTAGTCTTCCAGTCCAATGGGGTTCTCCAGCACCAGCTTGCTCACCATATACGGGTACATCAGCGCAAACCGTGTAGCCAGCATGCCGCCCATGCTATGACCTACAACTATCACGTCATTAATGCCCAGCGATTCCAGCAGCGCCTTATTATTAGCAGCCATTTGGTGAAAGCTGTAATGAATGTTTGGCTTGTCCGATTTTCCCCAGCCCACCTGGTCGGGGATAATAACACGGTAACCTTTTTCAGAGAGAAAGGCTGCAACGTCTTTCCAGTAGTAGCCATTGAAGTTCTTCCCGTGAAAGAGTATGACCGACTGCCCGTTTGGCCGCGTCGGCACTACATCCATATACGCCATCTGCGCGGGTAGCTGCTCTATGTTGAGCGTCAGGTACTTTACCGGGTACGGGTAGTCTTTTTGCGCCATAGCGTTGACGGAGAGGCAGCAGAATAGCAAGCAGAGCAAAAGTTTATTGACCATAAAAACACTTTACGGTGAACGCCTAAAAAATGTGCCGTGGCCGGCCTAATTGTTAAGATTTTAAGGCTTCATCTTTTCTTAACATGCCTTGGCAGGTAATTTTAAAGTATTTGGTCAGAAAAAGAAAAGAACAAATGAAATCGCTTTTGATCATAGCAACCCTAGCAGGACTTATAAGTTTCGATACCCAGGCCCAGACCAAGCGTACCGGCAGCACACACAAAAAAACAGTACATAAGAAGAAAGTTGCCAGCCGTACCGTAAGGTCTGCTGGCACTGACGGGCGAATAGTGATGTGGCAAAACCTGCTTGCTTGCGCAAGCAGGAAGGAAGCCGCAAAACCCGCCGCTCCCGCTAAAGCAGCCCCTACCGAACCCTGCTACTCTTACCGGAAGAACAATATCATAGTTACCGAATGCCCGGGAGTAGCAGCCATCCCCGTAGAGCTAAGCACTCAAGGCTCCTATATGGGATATTACCAGGCAGGTACTATAGCCACCGTAAACCCTACAATAGCTCCTCAGCACAATACTATAAACAACGCCAAAGGCAGTGTGCCCCACGGTGGAAATTTTTGTGGTCCGGATTGTTCCTCCCGATAAAAACCGATAGGTTTTTGTCGAGCGAAAGAGGCTGATATTTCACGCCTCTTTTGCTGTTTTTAATACGGTATAATTATCCGCAATATACTCCCGCGCCTGCTCTTGCGTGTAAAAGGAGAAATTACGGTACCGGTAATGCACATCAATGATCTCTTCAATTGCATCTGCCACCAGCTGCTGGTTGCCCCAATGCTTTATTGTGTTTACCACGGTCTCCAGGCAACCCTTTTTATAAGCTATCTGGCCTAGCACATGCACCAGCGTGCTGCGTACCCTGCGTGTGTTATCGTGTTGCAGCTCCTCCAGCAGCGGCAGTATATCCTGCGGATGTGTCCTCCCTCTCAGCTCTATACCGTGGCATATCTCCCTGCGTATCTCCTTATCCGCATGGTGCAGGTATCCCCGGCTCCATGCCAGCACCGGGCCGGGGTTCTTTTCCCCCATCTTTTTCATTGAGCCTATTACGGCATTGCGCACCGAGTGATGTTCATCAAACAAACCCTTATCGAAAAACTGCTGAACACCCGCAAAATCAACCTTGCCGATTTCACCCGCTGCATTAACAACGGTTTGCCGCACTTTAGCGTCCTCATCGCTGAAGAGTAGTAGTAATGAATGCAAAATAGGTTGCAACAGCTGCTCATCTGCAAAATACAGCCTGCCAATAGTCAGGTACGCTGTTTTCCGGATATAGGTATCCCCATCAGAAAAATATCGCCTGAGTGCATCTTGGCTGCCGGTTGTTATATCGGCTGCTATTGCTGCATTTATCTCACTGACAACATTGTTCCGCTCTGCTTTCTGCAGGTCGTAAAACCCCATTGCTGCTTTAGTTGATACCCAGCAGCTCTACCTCGAATATAAGCGTGCTGTTAGGGCCTATCACCGGGCTCACCTGCCTCTCGCCATAGCCCAGGTGCGGTGGTATGAAGAAGCGCCACTTGCTGCCAACACCCATCAGTTGCAGCCCTTCCGTCCAGCCTTTTATCACCGCATTAAGCGGGAAAGCGGCAGGCTGTCCGCGCTGCACAGAGCTGTCGAATATCTGTCCGTCTATCATAGTGCCGTGGTAGTGGCAGGTAACCTTATTGAATTCGGTTGGCTTAGGGCCATCACCGCTTTTGATGATCTCGTATTGCAGGCCGCTTGGCAGCTCTGTTACTCCGGGCTTCTGCTTATTTGCAGCGAGGAATTCCTGTCCGGCCTTCAGGTTGGCCGCTGATTTTTCTGCTTTCAACATTGCTAGTTTATCTGTAACGCTCATTAGGGGGATATTTTGCCAAAGGTAATAAAATCATCCATATTACTATATTGCGTTATAAATAAATAATTTATACATTTCAGCGGTGTAGAATTGTATCTTTTAGCTCTTGGAGAAACTGGCACAGATTTTTCGCCTCAAAAGTAAACGCACATTATGGAAGACAAACACTACCTGGTACCAAAGCAAAAAGAGGGCATAGAAAAAAACTTTGCCCATACCGTCACTGCCCGCACTGTAGCAGATGCCGAGGATTGGTTTGTCGACGCTAAGAACCGGCTACTCGATATCAACCACTGGAAGCAAAGCAGCGAGCACTTGAGTGCGGAGTTCAGGCTAACGGATAGCCACGGTAAGCCGGTGAGCCGCCATGCGCACAAGGGCGACTACATACGCATAGACCTGCCTGGCCCGGGACCTGTTACCGGTGACGGCTTTGATTGGGTGTTGGTTGAAGCTATCGAGTACGATGACTACCCGGATGAACACCGCGAAACTTTTGCCATCAGGGTAAGGCCCGCCGATAACCCTACCGTAAAGAAGAATGATACCGCCCACTTTTTCAGCAGCGACGCCACCAGCACATTTGTTATAGAGCGCAAAGGAAAACAAATATCCGCGCTGTATCACGGCCGCAACGAAGTGCCGAATATGGATGTGAATATGATAGACAAGGCCCGCAACGCCGCCGTTGCCCTCGGCGCATGGCTTGGCATGTCCGATGTGCAATGGACCGGTCTGATAAAGGGATTACTGGAGAGTTAGCTAACACCGCCACATTGTTTTAAATTTGCTGAAACACCAGAGCGATTATGGAATTAGCCAGCCTTGATATCAATAAAGTATACACCTATGCTGACTATTTGAAGTGGGACTTCAAGGAGCGTGTGGAGTTGATAAAGGGGAGATTATTTAAGATGAGCCCGGCTCCGTCAAGTAGGCATCAGCAAGTTTCTATGCGTATCTCAAATGCCATATGCAACTATCTGGATGGCAAGCCATGTGAAGTTTATGCCGCGCCCTTTGATGTCCGGCTTCCACGTAAATCTAAAGATGATCGGGATATTGTCACTGTAGTGCAGCCTGATATTTGCGTCATTTGCGACATCAGCAAAATCGATTCGAAAGGCTGCCTTGGAGCACCCGATATCGTGATTGAGATACTTTCTCCAGGTAATAGCAAAACGGAGCTAAACAATAAGTTCGAGATATATGAAGAGGCTGGCGTAAAAGAATACTGGATTGTTTTTCCGCACGACAACACTTTTATAGTATATACCATGACAGATGGAAAGTATATTTCCTCTCGGCCAATGACAGAAGGCACTATCGTAACTTCATCCGTATTACCGGGACTTATAATCGATGTGGCGAAGTTATTTAGTAAAATAAGGTAACCGTACTTTACTTCACACTACTCAATACACAAGTATCAAAAGCCTGGTTGCGCTGTATTTTGGCGCAGGTATTCTGTGCATCTTCACCCGGTATCCTGCCCAGCTTGTTGGTGCGCACTATATGGCTCCCATCTGTGTGGCAGTCGCACGTATAGTCGCGGCGGCAAGAGCCCAGCAACAAGCAGATACAAGCGATAGCGGGAACAACGTATTTCATACAGTGAGGCATTTCAGTGGTAAAGTTAATGAAATATACCCTGTCTTACAAATAGATGAAGCTCACACTCGCCTCCGGCCCAAAAGCCTCCTTTATCCTCCCCGCATGGGTATCCGTCAGTATCACCTGCCCAAAGCCCTTTCCCCTTATTATCCGCAGCAGCGCCTCCATCCGGCTCTGGTCCAGCTTTTCAAATATGTCATCGAGCAGCAGTATGGGCAGGTGCCCCAGCACCTTGCTCAGGTAGGTATACTGCGCCAGCTTCAGCGCAAACAGGAAGCTCTTCTTCTGCCCCTGCGAGCCAAACTGTTTCAGCTGCAGCGCATTCAGCGTAAACGCCCAGTCATCTTTATGTATGCCCCGCAGGGTGCGCTGGTAGCGCAGGTCGTGCTGCAGGTTTTGCGCCAGCCATTCCTTTAGCGTTTTCTGGTCCAGGTCACTGGTATAGGCCACCTCTATTGGCTCGTGCCCGCCCGATAGCCGGTGGTAAAAGTCGCTCAGCAAAGGCAGGAACTGCACCAGGAACGACCTGCGCTGCTCGTAGATGTAAGTGCCGTCTGCCGCCAGCTGGTCGTCATAATACTCTAGCTCTGTAGCGTTTGGCGCCGGCTTGTATGCCTGCATCTTCAGCCATGCATTGCGCTGCAGCAGCACACGCTGGTAGCGCATCAGCTTTTCAAGGTAAGCCCTGTCTACCTGGCCCAATATGCTGTCTATCCACTTCCTCCGCTGCTCGCTGCCGCCATTTATGAGTTCAGTGTCATCGGGGGCTATCATTACCGCAGAGTAGGCGCCTATATGGTCGGTTATCTTTTCATATTCTACGTCATTGCTATATATCTCCTTTTTTCCACCTTTCCACTTGCAGCTTATTACCTCTTTTTGCCCGTTCTTTTGGAAGGAGCCCGTCACTCTGAAACCGTCAAGCCCGTTCTGCACGCTGTTTTGCTGGTATGCGCTGAAGTAGCTTTTGGTATAGCACAGGTAATACACAGCATCAAGCAGGTTGGTCTTCCCGCTGCCGTTAGGCCCGGTAATACAGGTTACAGGAGTAGGAAATTCGTAATTTGCTGAAGAATAATTACGAAACTGCAGTAATGATATTTTATTTATACTGTTCAAAGCAGTAAAAGGAAACAAAAATTTTTATAATTTCGCACAAATTTAAAAAGATAGTGCAAACTCCGTTTGGTAAAGAGACCTATTTATATTGGTATGAGATAATGCTGCTGCTGCGCCGTTTCGAAGAAAAGGCGGGACAGCTATATGGAATGCAGAAAATAAGGGGGTTTTGTCATCTCTATATAGGCCAGGAGGCTATTGCTGCCGGCATGATGACCGCCACGCGCGATGATGATAACATGATCACCGCGTATCGCGACCATGGGTTAGCTATAGCCAAAGGTATTTCTGCTAAAGAATGTATGGCTGAGCTGTATGGCAAGGCCACCGGCTGCACCAAGGGCAAGGGGGGCAGTATGCACTTCTTCTCTAAAGAAAAGCGCTTCTTTGGCGGCCACGGCATCGTAGGCGGCCAGATAGGGCTTGGGGCAGGTATCGCATTCGCTGAGCAATACCAGGGCACCGATCGTGCTACACTTTGCCTCTTTGGCGATGGTGCTGCGCGCCAGGGCCTGCTGCACGAGACCTTTAACATGGCCGTGCTGTGGCAGCTGCCGGTAGTATTCATTTGCGAGAACAACTACTACGCAATGGGTACCTCCGTAGAGCGCACATCTAAGGTGCTCGACATATACCGCCTTGCCGATGCATACGATATGCCCGGCGACAGCGTAGACGGCATGAGCTGCGAAGAAGTACACAAGGCTATAGAGCGTGCTGTGCGCCGCGCCCGCGAGGGTGGGGGGCCTACATTCCTCGAGATAAAGACATACCGCTACCGCGGCCACTCCATGAGCGACCCGGCTAAGTATCGTACCAAGGAAGAGCTCGAAGAGTATAAGGAGAAAGACCCCATAAACCAGGTGTTGAAGACCATAAAGGAAAACAACTGGGCTACCGACGAGCAGATAGAGCAGATAAATGAGAAGGTGAAAGTGGAGGTAGAGGAGTCGGTAAAGTTTGCGGAAGAAAGCCCGTGGCCTGCCGATGATGAGCTGTATAAAGATGTTTATGTAGATCAGAATTACCCATTCATTACAGACTAAAACAGGCTAACGCCCCTATAAAATTTAAACAACAACTTAAAAATACTACCCATTAACGACACCCCTTCAGGGGTAAAGGGTTAAAAAAATCAGATTATGGCAAATTCAGCAAGAACCCAGCCCGGCGTGGAGCGCGAGAATATCGAGATCGTAAACGAAACCGATCCACTTGATAACGTCCAGGTAATTTATGAGAAAAACAAGAAAATGATCACTACTGCTGCTGCTGTTATCATTGGCGCTGTAGTGCTTTATTTCGGCTACACCAAACTCTACAAAGGCCCTGCAGAAGAGAAAGCCGCCGCAGCGCTGGCTTATCCGCAGCTCTATTTTTCTGTAGATTCCCTCAACCTCGCGCTCAATGGCGATGGTAAAAATCTTGGGTTCATAAAGGTGGCCAGCAAGCACAGCGGCACAGCAGCGGCTAACCTGTCTAAGTACTACATGGGCATCTGCTACCTCAAAATGGACGACTACAAGAACGCCATTAAGAACCTCGAAGACTTTGATGGTAAGGGCACTATGGTAGCTTACCAGGCTTGGGGCTCACTTGGCGATGCCTATATGGCCAGCGGCAATACAGCAAAAGCTATTGAGTACTTCAAGAAAGCAGCTGACGATAAAGATAACGGCCTCACTACTCCTGCATACCTCTACAAGCTGGGCCTCGCCTATGCTACCACAGGCAAGCCGAACGAAGCTAAAGATGCCTTCAAGCGCATCCGCGACGAATACCCGCGCAGCATGCAGGCCCGCGACATAGACAAGGAGCTGGCTCGTGTAGGTGAAGTGAACTAAGATAAAAACATACAGATCATATTGCGATCCCCGCTGCCTACACGCAGCGGGGATTATTATTTTATGATCCCCTCGCGAAGATCCGGTATTACGGGTAGGAAGGGCCGGTAAGGAGTTTCCGTCCTCGTGGACTCTCCCTAGCCTGGCCGTGAGCGAGGCAAGGGACTCCGTGACACTCGCCCCAGACGAATACGGCACGGGCCTACGTAACACCTCCTTCCCCTCGGGGGAAGGCCGGGATGGGGCTGTTTCCCCTGGTCATGAGCGAGGCAAAGGACTCGGCGACACTCGCCCTCGGACGAATACGGCACGGGCCTACGTAACACCTCCTTCCCCTCGGGGGAAGGCCGGGATGGGGCTGTTTCCCCTGGCCGTGAGCGAGGCAAGGGACTCGGCGATACCCGCGCCGGACTAATACGGCACGGGCTTACGTAACACCACCTTCCCCTCGGGGGAAGGCCGGGATGGGGCTTTTTTCCCGCCGTTGTTGGTGTCCCACCAACAATTCTAGCGAAGGTCCGGAATTACGGGTAGGAAGCGCCGGTGAGAGTTCCTTCCTCGCTAAGTTTGCACTGTTTGCAAAATACATCAGGCAGAGGCTTGCTGATGCACTACCTTTTTATAAAACCTTTAGTGGCCCGCCCATTCAAAATTATCCTATAGTAGCCGGGAATAAGCTGGCTGACGTTAACCAGCACTTTTTCTGAGCCGCATGCTTTTTCCAGCACCGTGCGCCCTGTGACATCAATTATCTGCATATGTTTTATGGCTACAGGGCTGGTGACCAATAACACATCATCTACAGGGTTTGGCGCTATAGAAATATCCGGCGTTGCACCGTTGGTTGGCACTTCCATTGGCCCATCCCTATATTTAGCCACATATTTATCCCCAAGGCTGCCGCCGGTTCTTGTGAGCGTAATGGGGCCCAATTCCAGCTGTGTGTCAAAGAAAAGCCCGGTAACAAATATACTCCCTGCATTGTCCGCATAAATATCGTCGATCGAATTTCCATTGTCGCCGCCTGTTAGAGCCCATTCTTCGCCGCCTGAAGTGTTATAACGTGCAAGAAAAAGCCTGAGATTGCCGGGCGAACCGTTAGTGAGAGTTGTTGAGCCAAATGTAATAGAGTTGCTTGCAAAGGTACCTGCCACGTATACTGAATTGCCGCTCACGCTGATTGTACGTAACATATCGTCGCCCGGCTCACCGCATCGTTTGGCCCATCTCAGGTTTCCCCCAGGGTCGTAAGATGCTACAAACATATCAAAGTAATAGAGCGCCTCGTTGCCAAGGTGTACCGCGCCAAATGCTATTGTATCACTATCGAAATTGCCCGCAATGTATATGTTGCCCGCATTGTCCAGGTCTAGTTTAGCTGGAAAATCGAACCTTTTTCCTCCCGCACTTTTGGCCCATAGTACATTGCCTGCTGCATCATACTTGGCCACGAATACATCAGGGGAGGTCATGGTTGACGCATTGGTCAACGTAGTAGCCCCAAAGGTAATGGAAGGTCCTTCAAAATAGCCTGTGACCAATATTTCTCCTGCTGCGTTTGTTTTGATGGATTTGGCCACGCATCTGTACGTTCCATCAGTCTGCTCCTTCACCCATACAAAATGGCCGTTTGTATTATACTTTGCCAAAAACATACTTGTATGCGTTGTAGTTATTGTCGTTGCGCCAAACGATAAGCTGGAACTCGAGAATGCCCCTGCAACAAGAACATTCCCTGAGTTATCGGTCGTTATACTATAGGCATCGTCATACCTGCCGCCACCTATTCCTTTAGCCCATAGCACGTTTCCATCAGCATCGAATTTTGCAAAGAAAATATCGTGAAGACTTACATTAGTTAGGGTAATTGTGCCAAGAGTCACAGTATGTGTAAAAAAGCCACAGACCAAAATGTTGCCGAGCGCGTCGGTAGCTACCGATAAAGGAACAACATTGAATTCACTGGGGCCTTTGGTCCATATAATACTCCCTGAAGCGTTTCTTTTGGTTAGATAATTTTCACCGGTAGTTATTACATCGCCCACTACATCAACCGCTATAAAATCGTTTCTGTTACCCGCAATACTGGCCGTATTATTTGCCCATGCCCACCCTTGCCCATTACTAAGCAGTGGCATTGCACACAAAAGGATTATTAGAATAGGATTTTTCATGTGTACCAAAAATAATACTTTTTTTTCAACTGATATAGTCACCTTCTTTTCCGTCCGATACTCGCCCCCGGACGAATATGGCACGGGCCTACATAACACCTCCTTCCCCCTGGGGGAAGGCCGGGATGGGGCTTTCCGTTTTGGCCGAGATCGCTAGCAACTCAGCGATACTCGGGCAGAACGAAAACTGCACGGGCCTACATAACACCTCCTTCCCCCTGAGGGAAGGCTGGGATGGGGCTTTTTCCCATTGATTTCTTCACGCAGCTTATAGATTTTTCGTCTTGGGGCGCATCCTTATTTAGCAGACATTTGTACCTGCTATGGTACGCTGCTCGCGAATCCTGTATTTTCCGAGATCTTGTAAATCATGTTCAAACTAAAAATGCCTTACGCGGGGAACCACGGGAAATTTCCATAGCTGTAATATGAAAGCCAGTAGCGGCTTCCGGCGCATACAGTCTTTAAAATACCCCATACCAGGTTTTATTTCCCACGAGGCATTTTGCTCGCCAAAAAACATATTACCCTCCAATATCACACAAGCCCCCGCGCATAGATTGGCAATAGATTTTTCGTCTTGGGCCGCATCCATATTTAGCAGACATTTGTATCCGTAGAAGAGCACCTCTCGCGCATCCTGTATTTCCCGAAATCCTATAGATCGTGTTCAAACATAAAAATACCTCACGAGGGGAAACATGTGAAATTTCCCGCCGTTGTTGGTGTCTCACCAACAACCCTCGCGACGGTCCGCAATATAAGGGCAGGCAGCGGCAGAGTTCCCGCCGCTGTTGGTATCCCACCAACAACCCTCGCGAAGGTCCGGTATTACGGGGAGGAAGCGCCGGTGCGGAGTTCCGTCCTCGCCGAGTCTCCCTAGTCCGGCCATGAGCGCAGCAAGAGTCCGGCCATGAGCGCAGCAAGGGACTCAGCGATACTCGCGCCAAACAACATATTACCCTCCAATATCACACAAGCCGCACCCCATAGATTTTCGCACGCAGGCCATAGATTTTTCGTCTTGGGCCGCATCCTTATTTAGCAGACATTTGTACCTGCTATAGTACACTGCTCGCGCATCCTGTATTTCCCGAGATCCTATAGATCGTGTTCAAGCTAAAAATGCCTCACGCGGGGAAACACGGGAAATTTCCATAGCAGTAATATGAAAGCCAGTAGCGGCTTCCGGCGCATACGGTCTTTAAAAATACCCCATACCAGGTTTAATTTCCCATGAGGCATTACAATGCACATGAGGCAACACCTCCTTCCCCTCGGCGGAAGGCCGGGATGGGGCAGCACCTAGCCAATAAAAACCCACAGGTTTATCAAAGAATAATTGCCCGCTCTATTTTACCTTTGGCAAAAAACTCATCCATGGCACTATCCCACGAAAGCAGCACCCTCCTCGATATTCAATCGCTTGCACACGTAGAAAAATCACGCATAGCCATTGTGCATACCGAGTGGAATGAAAAGATAGTAGAGGAATTAGTTAACGGAGCCAAAAGCATGATACACCGGCTCAAAGGCGATATTATGGAAAACGTAGCCGTTCCCGGCTGCTTCGAGATACCATTCGCATGCCGCCGCCTGTGGCAGCACTACGAGCACAAGCCCGACAGGCCCGAGGCCATCATAGCCTTCGGCACAGTGATACGCGGCGGCACCCCGCATTTCGATTATGTATGCAAAGCTGTAACTGACGGAATACTGCAGCTAAATCTTATGCTACCTATACCGGTTATATTCGGCGTACTCACCCTCGATACAGAAGAGCAGGCATGGGAGCGCCTCGGCGGCACACACGGCCACAAAGGAGAGGAAGCCGCCATAACAGCCGTAAAAATGATAAAGCAATGCAGGCGGTATCACTAAGCTGGCAAAAGGGTAGGGGGCACCAATAAAAAAACCGCCTCCATGTGGAAGCGGTCGTATACTTAAAACTGGATCTTACTGGTTATGATTATGCCATAGCATTTACCCTCTTCACAATACCAGATTTGATATTGCTCGCCTTGTTCTTGTGGATCACGTTACGCTTAGCCAGCTTGTCTATCATTGATATCACTTTATCCAGGCCTTCCTGGGCTGTAGTTTTATCAGTGCTTGCTAAAAGGGTACGTATTGCATTACGGGTAGTTTTACCGTAATACCTATTACGATCACGACGCTTTTCACTCTGGCGGATATCTTTTTTGGTTGCTTTATGGTTTGCCATTTATTAATTCTGTTTTAAAAAGGTCTGCAAAGGTAAGTATAAAAACCAAAAAGAAAAAATTTAAAAAGAAAAAAGAAAATATTTGTAAGTAAGCAATGGGCAGGCCGTCCCTACAGGTTGCATATCTTTTTATACTCCAGCTCGCGCATGCTGCCGCCGGGTATCGGCTCCCACTTTACCTTGTCGTCCCTTTCTTCCTTGTCTATTACTTTTCCGTTCAGCTCATAGTATATTATCTCTACTATTCGGTACTTTTTGGCCTTGCAGCTATACTGTATTTTCCGGCGTATGTAGCCCAGCTTTTCAAAGCCATCTGTGCTGCCTTTTTCCTTAGCGCGTGCTTCAATCTCCAGCTTCCTGAATTCCGGCAGTTTCCCTTCCACAGGTTTTATCCTCGAGAATACCTCGGTCACCCCCATTTTCCGGTCCACCGTAGCATTCAGAATGTAGTATTCATATATCCCGTCCTTCGAGGTGCCCAGGAAGTAATTTTGTGCATAACTACTTAAAGAACAAATAGTTAACAAATAGAAAAATACAAGTTTCTTCATCGTTGTAGTTTGTTTCCACCAAATCTACAACAAAAACTGTTAATACCTATGCTGCTAAAGGCTTTCAGTATTAAATGACATTAAAAGGATAAGCCTGTAACCGGGTAGGCTACAGGCTTATATATCAGTTTGATAGAAGATTTGTGTGGTCCAGTTGGAGTATCTTACCCCGTATGCTGCAAATTGCAGTTGGGTTTTGACATTCCCTTCTATGACTTATTTATTCCTTTATTTTTGTTTCAGTTTTACCATCCTTGGTAGTTATTTTCACCTTTGATGGTGTCGAAGTAGAGCGTGTAGCAGGCTCAGGCTGTGCAACCGGGGCGGGCTCAGCTGCCGGTGGGTTATCGTTCATCTTAGTTTCATCTACACGGTAGTCGCTGCCTTCATGTATTATGTAGTAGTTCACCACATTACCTGTCTGGCCATAAATAGTATCATGTTTCGCCGGGTCTACTACCAGGTCTATCGGTTGGTCAGTTTCTGTATTCACGAGGCCGCGCACAGTATCTATCCTTACTGTTACCTGCTTGTTTGTCCTCAGGTCCAGGTACTTGCGGTTGGGCTGTGGCGCGAACGAACCCACATATTTGTGATGCACTACCGTAGTAGTGGTGGTAGTAGTTACAGCCGAGTCGCCGGTCTGCATATCTGAGGCAGTAGTGGTTGTGCTGTCAGATGTGGTTGTTGTGCTGTCAGTGCTCGTGCATGAGCCTGCAAGCATAGCTAAGAATATTGCCGGAGCAAAAAGCAGAGTGCGTTTCATTGTATGTGTTTGTTTAAGTGGTATGTATAATAATCGTGCCAGCATATAGCTATATCTTCTTTTTTGCACATGATGCATACCATACAAGCATAGCGCCGACAATTTCACCGATTTATTAATTACCGCTTTGATAAAAATTTTGTACGTTTGAAGCCAAATCTTCACCTTGTTGCATATGGATACGGCCAAAGCTAAACCGGTTGTCAAAGCCACAGTATTGCTGCTTGTCATTGCTATATTCTTTAGCAGTTGCAGCAGCTGGTGGCATCCGCGCTGGGCTTCCTCATCCAAAGGGCCAAACGCTAAGAAAGACCATTACGATCCGTACAAACGGAAGTGGTATAAAAAGCGCTGGAGAGACGGAACACTTTGGAAATAAGATAGTTAACAGCCGCTGTTACGCATTTGCTCCTGATATCAGCAGCAGGTATAACCCTGTAAGCAATGCGGCTACAATTAATAACGTTATAGCAATACCTATGACGCTACGCCACTTTTGAGATTTTTTTGAGTTCATTCTATTTATTGGGACTGGCTGGCTTCAGAAAAAGGGGTAACCACGTAATATTACGTATTTGACTTCATGCGGGTTGTAAATATCCGACCAACGGTCGTTTTTTTTGATGAACGGTAACAATCGCCCGATTATTAGCGATATGGGACGTTTTTATTAGGGTCGCCCGCCTCAGTTTCAATTAATTTTTTTAGGTTTGAGCCATGATGCGGAGCCTTTTCCTGCTGCTTTTTTTATTGCCTGTTGCTACACACGCCCAGTACATTCCTCCCGATGAGCTGGAGGAAAGCTATACAGATAAGGTCACTAACCAGTCCACGAAGTGCACTTACTGGCATGTGCTCAGGCGCGCTACAATGCGCAATCCGCTTAGCATCTGGTACCGTGTTTCTGCCATAGACAATACCCGCCACTACCTGGAGCTCAAAGTGACTATGGGGGGCGATGGTTTCCTGGTGGCCCGCAATCAGCCGCTCGATCTTTTCCTCCTTGGCGGCAAGGCAGTAACGCTCTACAACAGCCAATACACGCATAGCTGCAAGGGTTGCGGCAACCGCCACGACAATGGCGACAAGCAGGGAGTAACGCTCACTTACCCCATACCAGATGAAGATTTTAAGCTCCTGCGCAATGCATTTGTAGACCGCATACGCCTGCACTACGAGGGCAAATATATAGGTGCCGATATCCATGGCAGCAATGGCGACCTCTTCCGCGAGCAGATGGATCTGGTTTTCCATGCACACGAAAACTAGCGTTTGGCCAATCCTGCAACGGCGGTGGTGAGCCTAACGTACCGGAACTTCCCTGCTTGGTTACTTTAGGTTTTGCCTTTTCACCGTGAACTCAACGGTCACCACATCCCACGCAGCATAAGCGATTTATCAGCAGAAACCGGTATTTTTATCCTATGAATACCAACCACCTGTCTGATATGCCCGATTGGGACGATAATCACCCGCTTTTCCGGGATCATAGCGAAGAGGCCTGGAAACCAAATGCTACCCGCGATGCCTGCAAAGAGTTGTATAAGCAGTGGCAGCAGGTAATGTTCCTGCTCAAAGGTATACTGCTGCCTATATTAGAGAAGCCGGAAGATAGCATAGAAGCCGCTATGGACATAGATATGGCCCGTGAGCTCCATGGCGATGCCTACATTGTGGGTGTGAAAATATGCAGCTCAGAGGCCGGCAACACATACGTATTGCGCATGGAGAATGCCGCCATTATCCGCAAGCTGGCGCAGGGTATTGCCACAGGCCTCCTGGGTTTTGAGCTCGCCGATTCTGCCGAGGAAAGCTATATCAATGTGGTGCGCGACGAGATCGAAAAATTCAGATCGCTTTTCAAGGTATGGGTAGACTCCTTCGAAAAGGATGACTATACAGACGAGTGGGGGCTATTCTGCTAACTGCATGTAACTGGTTTTGCCAGAGCTGTACTCCAACACTTTTCCAGTTCAGACTTTCCTCTTTCGACTTAGCCACGCTACAGCGGGCTCATCATATTCTTCTCCTCATCCCACACCTTCAGCTTCAGGCTGGCGCTAATGTTGCTTGCCGTTATCGATACCTTCTTCGCCGTTTGCAGCTCAGGTATTGCGGCCATGGCCTCGGGCAGCCTGTAAAAAGGTATGCGGCTATTGAGGTGATGAATGTGGTGGTAGCCTATGTTGCCCGTTATCCAGTGGCCCAGCGGGCTCAGCTGCAAAAAGCTCGATGATTCCAGGGCAGCAACCTCATACTTCCAGTCAGAGTTTCCGGAGAAATATACGCCTGGAAAATTATGCTGCACGTAAAAAAGGTAAGCACCTATAGCTGTGTTGATAAAAAACGGTATGAATATACCGAACAGCCACGCCTGCCACCCAAAAAATATAAATACCAGCACTGACACCCCTACGTGCAATACAAGCGCCACCAGCGAGTCTATATGCCGCTTGGGGCTGCTCATAAAAGAGTTCACACACATGCCAAACATGAACATAGAGAAATACCCCAGGATGATGGTAAGCGGGTGGCGGGTAGCCAGGTAGGCACGCCGTTCTCCATCGCTCATCCGGTTAAATTTGCTGCGGGTAGCTATGGGGTAAGACCCTATGCTGGCGCTAAACAGTTTGGAGTTGTGCTTATGATGGTGATCGTGCGATCGCTTCCATATACTTACAGGCGCAAGGTTATAAATGCCATATATGGTCATTATTATATTGGCCGCCACCGAGCCGTGCAGTATAGCATGGTGCTGATGATCGTGATATATCACAAACATACGCACCATAAGCAGGCCTGCGCAGATGCTGCACACCGCTTTAACGGCAATAAAAGGGGCCACGTAGCAACCAGTAATTGCACAAACAAGGAGGAAGAGGGTAGAAAGTGTGTGAAACCAGCTTTTCCCCCGAACCTCTTTGGCAAATGGCTTGGTAGCAAGAATCAGTTCTTTTCCACTTCGCATACTCAGACTATAAACGAATAATTCTTGGTTATTTAAAAGTGATGCAAGATAACCAAAAAAACCTGCATTAAAAGTTAAGGGGCTTATAAACGTTATATCACTTGCCGCTTATGCTTCCATCGCTTGTGCGACCATAGCCATGTTTCCGGTTTTGATACTATATCCTGTTCCAGCCGCGCTGTGTGCCGCTCAGACACTTCGCCATCAGCTGTTTTTGTCGGGTGCAAAAATAGTTCTTCGGCGTGTACCTCGTAGTACCCGCGCCTTATTTTTTTTACAGCCACATACACCACCGGGTAGTCAAGCTTTTTTGCAATGATCTCTGTGCCTTTAAATACCGGTGTTTCCTGGTTCAGGAATGTGGTCCAGTAGGCATTGGCGGGCTGCGGTGTCTGGTCGGCTATAAAGGCCGTAGCACTCAGCTCGCTCCTGTTTCGCAGCATCTCTTTAAAGGTATCCTTCATGGCTATCAGCTTAGTGCCAAAGCGGGTGCGCATCCGGTACATCAGGGCATCAAAGCGTTTATTAGCCAGGGGATGGTAGATCACATAAAGCTGGTGCCGGCATTGCAGGCTAAAGCTGTTACCTGCCCATTCCCAGTTGCCGAAGTGGCCCAGCACCAGTATCACGTTCTTGCCCTCGGCTGCAAACTTTTCAAACACTGCCAGGCCCTCATCGGTAAACCTGCAATGCTTCAGCATGCCCTCTTTGCTTATGGTAAGCGTCTTAAAAGTCTCGAGAAACAGGTCGCACAGGTAGCGATAGTAGCGGCTGCAAATGTTTTTTATTTCCGCATCGCTCTTCTCGGGGAAGGCGTTGCGCAGGTTTTGCAGCACCACCTTTTTGCGGTAGCCCACACCGTAAAACATGATCACATATAATAAGTCTGAAAAAAGGTAGAGTAGGGGAAAGGGGAGGACCGATAGCAGATAAATAAAGGGGATCGCAATAAAGTATACTAGTGCCGCCAACTGCATGCTATTTGCCCAAATTTAGTCAAAATCAGCAAATCTTTAAGGGCAGTTGTTTATATTCGTATACAGCCGCAAAAACAAGCTCATATGGAACCAGGCACCTTAGTACTACTAGAAGCCATAAGGATACTGCAGATAAAATTTAAAGCTCTCGAAACAGTAATGGAAACCACCGACACCGCCCAGTTCCGCAAATACGAGCAAGCCTTCAACTACCTCTACGATGTCGACGCAGAACTAAGAGAGATAAAAAAGCAGCTGGAAGGGGTGTGAGCCAATGCTGAGTGACAAATATTATTGTGGCTCCTTATGAGCTCACAAACGGGGAGGTCTCACGTCACCCTCTCCTTTGGAGAGGGCCGGGGAGAGGTCACGCCGCCAAACATTTCAGCCAGTACTTCCTGTATAGCTCCGCCGCTTTAATGACCGCAGTTACCGCGTTTTGATAACAGGTTTCCATTTCAGCCCTTGTGGCATGCAGCTCCAGCGCTATTTCCCGGGCCGCAATAAACTCCTTTTGGTAAGCATCCCATTCCTTGAAAGGTATCGACTTTTCAAGCGCCCATACTATCAGGTCTATCAGCTTCACCAGCTTGTCGGTCGATGATTGGTCCGCATAGTTCCGGTACTCCGGTCGTGCCAGCCACTCTACCAGTTTATCAGACCTGCGCAGCAGCGCCAGTCGCTCGTCTTGTCTGAAAAATACAGAAACAGGTATCTCCATAGGTGCAGTTGTAAAGTAAAAATAATAAAAGTATTTCCCTTTTCAAACAACGCCTCACCAGCCTTTTTTTGTATATCGCTTTTAGTTAAAAGCCTCAGCTTTTCTGTAATTCACCTCATACTATCCTGCTTACGCCACAAATACCTGCGCAAAATTCGTTATAAATAGTATTTTCACACAATGGATAAGGTAGCTGTTAATCAAAAAGATGTAGTATTGTTTGTAGCCAGCGCTGCACTCCCGCTCGATGAATTCAAAACTGAGTTCCAGCTACTGGCCGGCAAGTATGGCGTTGACAACTACGAAATGTCTGATGAAGAAGCTGAGCACATACGCCAGGCCTTAGGCGAAGGGCTGATAGATGCCATTCTTAATCCTGTTGCATAACCGTCATAAATATTTAAAACTCTCTTCCCGAAACTTAAGAAGTAGCACTTTATTTTGATTTAATTGAAGTTATTAAACCTTGTGAATTGTGGGGATAGAATAGGAACAGAAATTTCGTTTTCAGAAGACAAATTGCTTGAGCCACCATTATCGGTGGCTTTACCTTTTTAGATATATTTGTACGTCGGACGGGAATTTTACTGCCGAAAGAATTAAAAATAATTATTGACGGAAAATCATGAACGTAGAAGTACTATATAAAGGCGGACGGGCAAAACTTTTATATTCCCAGAGTATCCTTATGTTGGATAGCGTGGGAATAATAAAGCTGAATCCAAATAGTCATCCTGACGATCTGCTGGGCTGGTCATTTAATGTTGAGTTTACAGATGAGATGTATAATGGAACGAAGTCACCTCAGATACAGGCGTCACTTTCGGCCAATATTAGAAACGTTCATATTTTATGTAGCAATTGGTACGGCGAGGAGATGGAGAATAACTTAGCACAAGAAGTCTTCTCGAAAATGCATTTAATAACCTTCTTGGTCAAAATAAAGTCCACGTCGCTCTTAAGCAAACCCCAGAAGCGCAATGTAGAAATATCAATATGGCAGAAAATATAATTACCCCCGAAAATATTGACAGCACACCTTCACAAATAGTCGAAGGAAATCTTAATGAAGATATAGACAAACTGCAGAGGGCTTTTCTGTCGGTTGAGTCTGCATTTCGATATCGGTTATTATATTTACGCATGGCTATGTGGACGTTTTTAAGTATTTCCGGTCTGCTTATTTTGTGCGTATGGGCATATTACTATCAAATTTTTGTCGGTGGGTGGAAACCAAACTTCAAAGTTGGGACTATTGAAATTTGGTATGACGTAGGTATACGACTTATTATGATGTCTTTGGTAATCTCAGTGATTGTGTTTTGTATAAAGATGACCTCTAAGTACCTGTTGTTGTGCGGCGAGATTAGACATAAAATTTCGATAATAAACTCGATGCCTTCGTTATTACATTCAAGTGGCGACAAGAAATTATTTAATACATTATATGTAAGAATAACGGAGATGCTTGTTAATATAACTGATAATAAGCTTGAGCCAATTGAAATACCAAAGTTGGACGGATTAATTGAGTCAATCAAAAAACTTACAGATAAGAAGTGACACTAAATCTGTTGCCTACTAGCAGCCTTTAGTTGCAAGTAGCTTTTGTTACATTTGTAGTCTCACGTACAAAATGTAAAATGATATGAACGATTATCACATAGTAACAGCTTTTGCCGCTGACGATTTGGCAACGCAAGTGGTTTCTAATCTGCGCGAAGGGTATATTTTAGTTGGAGGGGTCTCAATCACTCACAATCCGGACGGTGTGACTGGAAAGAAATTGATATACGCCTAGGCAATGACTACGCCGCAGTAGATCTAGCCAAGGCTTTATCGTTTACTTCATTCTTTAATTCAACGGTCGTCATAAGACCGTTGTGGATTTTTTTTGCCTGAAACACTGTAAGCCATTTCAGTGTCAGCAATATTCTGCCCTCAGCGTATTTCATCTTTAAGTCAAGCTCTTTATAGTATGCAGCTTTCATAAACTGCGATATTAATGTTGTTAAAAATCTGCGCGCCAAACTCAACACCAGTGAGAGCTATATAACAACACCTTGCCCATTTCTTATTCAAGGCGATTGTTCTATAATGTCCATTGCGTTATGTTAAGTATCTGTAGCTAAGCCTTTGAATAGCCGCTACTTACACATAACGTCAAATTATAGAACGGCGGCGGTGCCAAGTGATAGGGGTGGCTTAATCTAGCTGCCAAATAGATAGTTGTATGATGAAAAAAGCCACCCTTACGAGTGGCTTTCATTACATTTGCATTGTCACACACAAAATGTAATAAGATGAACAGTTTTGAAAAATTCGACACAGCTTGGAGGCTGAGAGATATACCTGAATGCGCAAGTGCGGTTCTTGATTATTGCAATGCTAATCTAATTGGGTTAGCCGATCCCATGCCTGACGAAACACGGCAAGCGATTTCTGAGTTTCTGGAAGAGCTAACCAACGCTCCAGTGCCGATTGACAATCCGGCTGCATTTGAATCTGTTTGCCGCGTAATATTTCGTCGAATAGTAGAAGGTACTCAGGGTAATTCACAAGCTCGATTTTTAAATTAACGCTTAGTTCTCTTTAGCCTGAAATCTTAGTTTCTTAACGAGTACGGAGCGGTGGAATTTATTATGTTGAGCAGCGTTGGGAATGGTAGATTTTTCAACGTTGCTTAATATAATAAATTTTACTCGCTTGCCCGATTAATGATACTAAGATGATGGCTTAATATCGGAGTTACAAGCTGTTGTTCTATAATTTATATTATGTTAAGTAGACCAAATCCGAATTACCCTACTGACATTCAATGAGTTATCCAAGTTGTAGTCACTTGGTCAGCCAATACAGAAAGTTGCTTGCTACGGCTCCTATTACCTCTCCTTGGTATCGTTCACCGCTTACCCTACTTCAGGAAAGGTCAAAATCCGACCTAAACCCTTGCCGGGCGGGCAAAGAAATTTTTACCATAAACAGCTGGCTGCACACCATGTGTAGCTGGCATCACAGCATAAAACGCTACGACTTCCATATGGCATTAGCAATTTATCTTTGGTTCCAACGGGTAACGTCAATGATCAGGGAAAGCATGAGGCCTTTATGGGATTACCTTAGATTTTTCCTTTCCGACCGGCAATTTGCCTCCAGAGATAAGATAATGTGCTGATTACCAATTTTTTAATTGGTTTCGATGTTGTATAGGACCAGCAAGAACCGGAATCAAACCGGAAATCCAACGTCATGGACATCGCGTTTTCACAGCTAAATCCCTATCCTGCAATTAAACCTAATCTCATACTTGATAATCATGCAATGTCACCTACCTCTTTGCGCCCTCGCGCCTCCTCGGTTAAATACCTATCCGCGCCACGAAACCTAATTTCTCCTAACTACCTCTTTGCGCCTTCGCGCCTCCCTGGTTAAATATCTTTCGCGCCCCGAGATCCAATCCTAAGATCCTTTGATCATGGTTCTGCCCAATTAGCACCAGCAACCACCTGCAAGAGCCGCTTAAACTACTGAAAACGACACGCCTATGCCAAGCCTCATTCTTGGCAGGGGATCAAAAAACCGGAACAAATCGGACATCTTTGCACCATCTCTCAGCGGTTTAACTCCTCATAAACCTTACTACCGAACTGGCTATACTAACGCGAGTGGTCTTGTCTCAATTTTTTTGTACATCAACTATCTGGTTATCAGTAAATATCAACATTCTAGCTAAACTGGTTTACTTGGTAAAATACAGCCTGAATTGCTGTGATGCACTGCATAAAGCAACTATTGCTGGCCAGAATCAGTATAAATTTAATTAACTAATTGATGGTCAGTGTTTTATTTCTGTTATAGGAACTGATTTTACAACTCCATGTATTCCTAAAGCACTAATTATCAGCATACACCACCACTTTCCGTGTGTTTTCGGTTGAAAATACTGGCGTAATTTGTTGATTTACAAATAGTAATATGCATAAGAATAAACTTAAAATATAATAGTATTTTGCGATTCCGCGAGCAAAAATTTTCTCCAGCAATACAAAATAATTTTTACTTTTATGTTCAAATATCGCATATGCCACGCCTCCTTCTTTTACTAGCCTGCATCGTCTGCTCGTTGCCTATTGCTGCAAAGCAAAAGCCCGACTCTGTATGGCTTGTTACCCACTACACTAAGCACGAGGTGTACATACCTATGCGCGATGGCAAACGCTTGTTCACAAGCATATATATACCAAAGAGCAATAAGGAGAAGCACCCCTTGCTCCTCAATCGTACACCATATTCTGTAGCACCTTATGGAGATAAAGTATATAAGTCTTTTTGGGATACACATTACATGGCGTATTTCCGTAAGAACTACATTGTGGTACTACAGGATGTAAGAGGCCGCATGATGAGCGAAGGCGAGTTCATGGACGTACGTCCCTACCTCTCAGATAAGAAAAATAACGAGATTGATGAGGCTACCGATACTTACGATGCGGTCGACTGGCTGGTTAAAAATGTAAAAAATAATAATGGAATGGTCGGCGTATGGGGTATCTCTTATCCCGGCTTTTATGCCACTATGGCAGCCATGTGTGGCCACCCCGCCGTCAAGGCTGTTAGTCCACAGGCGCCCGTTACCGAGTGGTTCATAGGCGACGACTTTCACCACAACGGCGCTTTTATGCTTATGGATGGGTTTAATTTCTATGCCAGTTTTGGCAAGCCGAGGCCTCAGCCGGTGAGCACCTGGCCGGCCGGTTTCCAATATTACACTAAAGACAACTATAAGTTTTACCTCGAAACGGCCCCGCTCCGCAACTTCGCTAAGCTCATGGGCGATAGCATCAGCTTCTGGAAAGACCTGTACAACCACCCCAATTACGATACATGGTGGCAGGTGCGCAATACCCGCAACCACGTGCAGCATATACCTGCCGATGTAGCCACCCTGGTAGTCGGTGGCCTGTTCGATGCCGAGGATTGCTACGGTGCCTGGGCGCTGTATAAGTCTATAGAGCAAAAGGCAGGCAACAATAACAAGCTGGTTATGGGCCCGTGGAGCCACGGTGGATGGGCGCGCGGCACGGGCGAATATCTCGGCAATGTCCGCTTCGGCATGAAAAACTCTAAGTGGTACCAGGAAAATATCGAGATACCTTTCTTCGATTACTATCTCCGTAATGTGGGAACGACTGATAATATTAATGAAGCAACCATATTCTTTACCGGTATTAATAAATGGCACTCGTTCCCGCAGTGGCCACCGGTAACCAGTGCCGAGCGCAAGCTCTACCTGCATGCGGGTGGCACCCTCTCCTACGCTACCCCATCGGCGCCCGATCGCATTGCGCATAATACCTATACAAGCGACCCGGCCCACCCCGTGCCATATACTGAAGATGTGCACTTTAAGCGCACATCAGAGTACATGACCGACGACCAGCGCTTCGCCTCCCGCCGGGCCGATGTGCTTACCTTCACCACCGGCGCGCTCGATCACGATATAGCTGTAGCCGGCCCGGTAACTGCCGACCTCTTTACCGCTATCTCCACCACCGATGCCGACTTTGTAGTAAAGCTCATCGACGTCTTCCCCGATGATTTCACCTATTCAGATTCTGCCCACGGCAAAGGCAATGGTAAGGACTACCCTATGGGTGGCTACCAGATGCTGGTGCGCGGAGAGATCATGCGTGGCCGCTATCGCAATAGTTTCGAAACACCTGAGGCTTTTGTGCCGGGGCAGATCGCCGAGGTAAAGTACAAGCTGCCCGATGTGGCCCACGTATTCAAAAAAGGCCACCGCATCATGGTGCAGGTACAAAGCTCATGGTTCCCCCTCGCCGACCGCAACCCCCAGCAGTTTGTCGACATATATCATTGCAGCGAAAGCGCCTTTGTGCCCGCCGACATAACGATCTATTCAGGGCACGAGCATCCTTCTGCTATTATATTGACAGAGCTGTAAGCTTTATAATATAAAGTAGATGAAGACGAAAAATAGATAAAGGTGCAAGTCTTCCCAAAGTGAATAGCTCCGGTCTTCAGGCCGGGGTACCTGGCTGAGAATATAAATGGCTTTAGCCAAAAATGCGTAATGTTATTGTATTATCGGCCTGACTGTACTACGACGGCTTACCCATCACGTAGATATTCTCCATAGTTGGCGTAGGGCTGCCACCCTCTTTTTCCAGCGATATGGCGAATGCTTCGCCGCTGGTCAGCAGCTTGGCTACCTTTTGCATATTTGGCGTGTTGGCCATGTCTATGCCTATCACGCCCATGTCTACGGGCTTGCCGCCCTGCATCACCCATAGCTGGTATTGCATGCCTTTGGGCGGTGCAGGCAGTGCATCAATAGATACATAGGCCTCGCCCTTTGTCTTGCTCCAGTAGAGAGTAGCAGCCATTGGGTGGCCCTGCTTTATGGTGTGCATCACTATGGTTTGCATACCGGTGTCGGCCATCATCGACTTGTTCTTCTGGTATTCGGTTACCAGTGCGGTAAGCTGTTGTTGTTGAGCTTGCATCTGGTTTACCTGTGTGGCAAGTGTGTTATTCTGTTCCTTTGCCTCCTTACCCTGGTTCCATAGCGCAAGGTTTAGTGCCGCGCTGCCTGCCAGCGCTATCCATATAGCTGCATATTTCCAGGTGGCGGGCTTGCGGTATTCGGGTTGCAGGGGGATCAGTTTGGGGCCGGCATTGCTGTCAGTGCCAAAGGTGCTCCATATTTTGTCTTTCAGGTACGCCGGTGGCTCTTTGGAGAATGAGGAGGTGAACCTAAGCATAGTCTCTTCTATTGCTTTAAGTTCGGCAGTAAGCTCGGTCGACCGGGAGATGTTACGCTCCACTTCAGCCGCCTCTTCCCGGGTTAGTGCACCCAGTATATAAGCTTCTAATGCCCCTGATTCTATGTATTCCGTTGTGCTCACTAATAATTTATACTATGACTTACCTAGTTATTAAACACGGTCCTCAACTGCTGCATTGCGCTTCGCATACGCGTTTTCACAGTGCCGAGCGGTATCTCCAGCGTCTTCGCTATCTCATCCAGCGTATATCCTTTGAAGTAGGCGAGATCTATGATCACCTCATACTCGGGTTTAAGGCCGGCCACTGTCTTGCGAAGTCCTATTGTATCCGTCCGCTGCTCCGTTTTCATTCCGTCCCTACTATATACGACATCATCACCAGAAAGGATTTTGCCCTTCATGATCTCGCCCTTAGAGCGCAGCTTGTCAATAGCGGAATTCCGGGCAATATTGAGCATCCACGTATAAAGCCGCCCCTTAGCCGCATTATACTGCCCTATATTCTTCCAGATCTTTACGAAAGCGTCCTGTAATACGTCCTGGGCTGTTTGCTCGTCATTGAGCACTTTGAAGATAACGCCATAGAGCACAGCACCGTATTGGCGGTAGAGATAGTCAAAACCCTCCCTACTCTGCCGCTGGAGCAGCAAAACCAATTCCTCTTCGGTATACACGGTAGTAGAAGACAACTGTAATGGAGTAGTTAATAAAACTGAAGTCAAAAGTATAGATTATACCCTAACTTCTAAAACATCATGCCTTTTTATTTCTTATTTATTTTGTTTAATCGTACAGCCTTTAATGGCAATAAAAGTTAAACAAATCAGCATGATGGGGCGCTACTACAAGCCAAATGGTGCAAAATATTGCCTGCTCTGCTATTTGGGGAACAGCATCCGGTAATCTGTCTTCACCTTCCCTTTGGATATATCGTCGAGCTTCTTTTTAATAAGCCTCTTTTTTAGCGGGGAAATGTAGTCGATAAACAGCTTGCCCTCTATGTGGTCATATTCATGCTGTATCACCCGGGCAGTAATGCCATAAAATTCGCCCTCGTGCTGCACAAAGTTCTCGTCCATATAGCTCACCCGCACCTTGCGCGTGCGCTGTATGTCTTCCCGCACCTTTGGTATACTCAGGCACCCCTCGTTGTAGCCCCACAGATCGCCAGTCTCTTCCAGCTTGCGGGCGTTTATGAATACTTGTTTTATGGGTTTCTCGTTAGGGTATTTCTTATTATCCTCGTCGTTAAAGTCCTCCACTATCTGTATGGTATCCACTATAAACAACCGTATGGCCCTGTTGATCTGCGGCGCGGCAAGCCCTACCCCATTGCTGTTGTAAAGCGTGTCCCACATATCTGTAAGGAGCTTTTCAAAGTCGGGATATGCGGGTGTAATGTCTTCGCACACTTTACGCAGTACAGGACTGCCATAGGCAACAACGGGCAAAATCATGAATTACTAAGCTCTTTTTTGAGTCAGCAAAGGTAGTTTATTTAGCTGTTCTGAGGTTACTGTACCTGATCGAATATGTGGGCTCCCGGCGTGCAGGCAGATAGTTGACTTTCATTGCAGCATGCAGATCAGCCGCTTATCTATAACGGCACAATTTTTCTTGGAAATCACTATGGACATGAATACATTTAAGTAATGGACTACTTCAGCTTAAACCCCGGCAGCAGCTCAGCACCACCACAGGCAGGAAAGATACTTATTGCCGAACCACTGCTCAACGACCCTAACTTTGCCCGCTCGGTAATATTCCTTTGCGAGCACAGCGCTGAGGGCTCCATAGGATTTATTCTGAACCAGCCGACCGACTACACCCTGCAGGATCTGCTGCCCGAGCTGTATGTAAGCCACTTGAATATTTACCAGGGCGGGCCCGTGCAGGGCGATACATTGCACATGCTCCACCGCATGGGTAATATTCCCGGCAGCATAGAGGTGGCACCCGGCGTTTACTGGGGCGGCTCTTATGAAGCGCTGAAAGATATGATCTGGCGAAACAACTATGAGCCAAACGATCTGCGGCTATTTGTAGGCTATTCAGGCTGGGGCGCCGGCCAGCTGGAGCGGGAGATGACAGAAGGAAGCTGGCTGGTAGCAGATGCCACAGACGGCGTGCTCTTTGAAACGAGCCCCGATGAGCTATGGAAAAAGGCAATTGGCCTGCTTGGCAAAAAGTACGCATACCTTACCAACATCCCTATCGACCCACAGCTCAATTAACGCTGCTGTAGCCTGTTGTTGGTAACTTTATTTCCATTTTACACCTCCCATAGCGCGCAGGCTTTTAACTATTTGGGCTTTTAGCCTAATTTTATCCCCGTGAAAAAACAATTAACGTATATCGGGGTTATAGCCGTAGCAGTATTTACCCTCTTATCTGGCGCTTGCAAGAAAAAACAAGTTAAAGACCCATATACCAGCTTAGAAGGCAACTACTTTTCCGTCCGCCAGTTCGTGCTCGATGAATGGAATACCTTTTCAGGAGAGCCGTTCGTGCTCGTAAAGACAATAAAGATCGGCGATAAGACCGATAGCTGCTATACCAACTCAGACACGCTCGACTGGTCAAGGCTCTTTAAGGTATTCTTTGCTACGGAGATCAGCGACCGCAAATATCTGGGTAAATACAATTTTACCCAGTTCGAGGACAATGACGATTTTACGCACAACTTCTTTTACGAGGCTAAGGAAGACGTTGACGACTTGTTTACCCGCAAGCTGCTGATAACCATAGATGCTTACAGCAAAATGGTAAAAGGCATATACATAGAGACCGAAAAGAAGACCTTACTGAGCACCACGATACAGAAGCTATACTACCGGCCTATGAAAACCATACAGATACAAACTACCGAAAAAGCCCTATTTGGCGATAAGAAGCATACAGTGGAGCAGTACGATTTTCAACGATAGCGGAGAGGGAATGACGAAAGACGATTTTAGCAAACTAGTACAAACCATACCGCACCAGCCGGGGTGCTATAAATATTATGATGAGCACAATGAGCTGCTTTATGTAGGCAAGGCCAAAGACTTGAGGAAAAGGGTCAGCTCCTACTTCAACAAAACGGTCGACAATTATAAGACCCGGCGGTTGGTTACACTCATTAATACCATAGATTTTACGGTCACCAATACCGAGCACGATGCCTTTCTGCTGGAGAACTCGCTTATAAAGCACTACCAGCCCCGCTTCAATATAGAGCTCAAGGACGATAAGACATACCCCTACATTGTTATCAAGAATGAGAATTTCCCGCGTGTATTCCTTACCCGCCGGGTCATCCGCGATGGGTCGGAATACCTGGGGCCATTTACCGGCCTGGGCCGCGTAAGGGAGCTCCTCGATCTTGTGAAGCAGAACCTCACACTCCGCACCTGCAACCTGAAGCTTACGCCGGCCAATATCGCCAAAGGTAAATTCAAGGTGTGCCTTGAGTACCACCTTGGCAACTGCAAAGGCCCATGTGAGGGCCTGCAGACTGAAGTTGACTATGCAGACAACCTGCAGCAGGTGCGCCATGTGCTCAAAGGCAACATTGGCGATGTGATCAGGTTCCTGAAGGAAGAGATGGGCGAATTTGCCGCAAACATGCAGTTTGAGAAAGCCCAGGTAGTGAAAAAGAAAATAGACTCGCTGCTCACCTACCAAAGCAAGTCGACAGTAGTGAACCCCCGGCTTGAGAATGTGGATGTAGCCAGTATACTGAGCGATGCCAATAACTTCTATGTCAACTACATGATGGTAAGCAAGGGGAGCATAGTGCATGCAAAGACCATCCTCATCGAGAAGAAGGTGGATGAACAGGAGGCTGATGTGCTATCCCTTGCCCTTGACAACCTGCGCGAGACCTTCCAAAGCAATGCCGGCGAGGTTATAGTGCCTATGGCGATAGATGTGGCAGACCAAACCCTCAAAGTTACCATTCCCAAGGCGGGTGATAAGAAGCAGCTGCTGGACCTGAGCATAAAAAATGCAGAGATATTCCTGGAGGAGATGCGCCGGAAAGACGCGCTACTGCTGGGAGAAGCCGTAAAGGAGAACTTCGCGGCAGTGCTGGGACAAATGCAGCAGGCGCTGAAGCTGCCTCACTTACCTGTACATATAGAATGCTTCGACAACTCTAACTTCCAGGGGTCTTACCCGGTGGCGGCAATGGTGTGCTTTAAGAATGGCGTGCCCTCAAAAAAAGATTACAGGCATTTTCATATAAAGACGGTAGAAGGTATTAACGACTTTGCCTCTATGGCGGAGATCGTATATCGCCGCTACAAGCGACTGGCAGAAGATAAGCAGCCCCTGCCGCAGCTGGTTATCATAGATGGTGGTAAGGGTCAGCTGGGCTCCGCCCTGGAAAGCATAGAGAAGCTGGGGCTTACCGGCCAGATGACCTTGGTGGGCCTTGCCAAGCGCGAGGAGTCTATCTTTTTCCCCGGTGATAGCGAGCCCCTGCAATTATCGTTCGATAACCAGGCGCACTTGCTTATCAGGCGCATACGCGATGAGGTACACCGGTTTGGCATCACCTTTCACCGCCAGGTGCGCAGTAAGGGCACCTTCAAAAACGAGCTGGAAGGCATACCCGGCATCGGCGAAAAGACCGCTACGGAGCTACTACAGGAATTCCGCTCGATAAAAAACATAAAGACGCTCACTGAGCGCGAGTTGACGAAAGTGGTTGGCGCTGCTAAAGCACGGATCGTATGGGAATATTTTAACCCGGAAAGTGGCGGTGCTTCCGTGTGACCTAGGCTGTTTTTCCTGGCTGATAAGGTGTAAGCTTATATTGCTTCACTTTTTCCTGCACCATTGCCAGGCTGTATTTGCTTTGCAGGTTGGCCCATATTTCGGGTGTGCCGCCAAACACAATCGCTATTCTAAAACACATTTCAGCGCTGATGTCAGCTTTCTGATTAAGTACATTAGAAAGTGTCGTACGGGTAACGCCTAATAATCTTGCCGCTTCAGTGACTGTGATGGCGTGCGTATTTATTACCTCGTCCCGCAATATCTCACCAGGGTGTATATTTCGCATTCCGCGCTTTATCATAGTTCAAAAAAATTAATTATAATCAATGTAGTCAATATCGAAAACGTCTTGACCGTCAAATTTGAAAATTATTCTGTAGTTTTTATTAACCTTTAGGCTCCAATGGTTTTTATAACTGCCTGATAGTTTATGAACATTCCAATTTTTGAAAGTTTCGAAGTCATCCGGCACCTGCCTGACGCTGTCTAAAACCTCCAATATTCTCTCGATCCGCAGCAGGCTATCAGCCGGCAACTTACTTCCGTCACCGTTTTCCCACAGCATTTTCAGGCCCTTATTTTTAATGCTTGCAATCATCAGCCGTAAAGTGTAAAGTTACGCTTTACAAAGTATTTTTCAAACGATGTTTATTTATCTGGTGGCAAATCCTACGTAGGCTTTTCCGTTCGCTTTGTATACCTTTGCACTCCATTTCATACACATGGATTCTTCAGTAAAGATATTTTCAGGTACCGGCTCCACTTACCTGGCCGAAAAAATTGCAGCCAGTTTCGGTAAAACGCTTGGTGCGCTTACCATTCAGAAGTTCAGCGACGGTGAGTTCCAGCCTGTTTTCCAGGAATCGATACGCGGAGATTATGTTTTCCTGGTGCAATCTACGTTTGCCCCGTCTGATAACCTGATGGAGCTGCTGATGATGATAGACGGCGCACGCCGCGCATCGGCAGGATACATTACGGCTGTTATCCCCTATTTCGGCTTCGCCCGGCAAGACAGGAAAGATAAGCCAAGGGTTTCCATAGCGTCAAAGCTCGTTGCTAACCTGCTTACAGAGGCAGGCGCTGACCGGGTAATGACGATGGACCTCCACGCACCACAAATACAAGGTTTCTTCGATATACCGGTGGATCACCTCGATTCTTCCGCTATTTTCATACCATATATTGAAAAATTGAAGATAGAAAACCTTATCTTTGCGGCCCCTGATGTAGGTAGTACCAACCGTGTGCGTGAAGTTGCCAAGTATTTTGAAGCAGATATGGTTATCTGCGACAAGCAGCGTAAGCGTGCAAACGAGGTAGCAGCTATGACCGTAATAGGTGATGTTACCGGCAGGAATGTAGTGTTGATAGACGACATCTGCGATACTGCGGGCACATTAAGTAAGTCTGCTGCACTGCTTAAAGAAAGGGGTGCATTATCGGTACGTGCATTTTGCACACACCCGGTACTCAGCGGCGGAGCATATGAAAATATTGCTAACTCAGCGCTCGAGGAGCTGGTAGTTTGCGATACGATACCGCTGAAGAAACACACAGATAAAATAAAGGTATTGGGCACCGGCGACCTCTTTGCAGTAGCTATCCGCAACACCTTTGAGAATAAATCGATAAGCTCTTTGTTTATTCATAGCCAGAGGAAAGGCTAATATAATATTGATGTAGCACCAGCCTTGCGCTGCTGCTTATTGTTTTTAAAATAACGACTGTTTATACAAAAAAATCCGCCCCCAACAGGGAACCTTAGTTTAAATCAATTTCAGTACGGATGTTAGGCGGAAATGCGCCCGTAACTGGAATAGCAAAACACTAAAAATGAAAAGTGTAAAAATTGAAGGTAAAAAAAGAAGCGAAATTGGTAAGAAAGCTACACGCCAGCTTCGTTCTGATGACCAGGTGCCTGCCGTTATCTACGGTGGTAAAGAAACTATCCATTTCAGCGCTCCTGTAATGTCATTCCGCTCACTGGTGTACACGCCTGAGTTCCAGATCGCAGAGATACTGGTTGACGGAAAGACGTACAGGGCTATCATGAAAGACCTGCAGTTCGACGTAGTTACAGACGAGCTGAACCACATCGACTTCCTGGAGCTGGTAGAAGACCGCAAGATAGTGGCTACAATGCCCCTGCATTTTAGCGGACAGTCGCAAGGTGTAAAGGACGGTGGCCGCCTTGAGCTGAAATTAAAGTCGCTCAACGTGCGTACTTATCCTAAGTATCTGAAAGAGCATATCAATGTAAACATTGATAACCTGCAGCTGCATGGCAACATACGCGTAGAAGACGTGAAGGAAGAGAACATTGAGATCCTTAACTCACCACGTATCCCGATAGCATCAGTAGTTACAACCCGTGCCCTGCGCCAGGCTGAAACTGAAGCTGCCGCCGCCGCTACACCTGCTAAAGGTGCTGCTGCCAAGCCTGCTGCTAAGAAATAATACGCTTAATAGTATTTATACCAAGGCCTCCGCAACTGTGGAGGCCTTATTTTTTCGCATCATTGATCGTTATTGCTAAATTTACTGCAACCCGGGAATAATAAAATATGAAAAGATCATCGCTAGCCATTGCTGCGCTATGCTGCAGCATGGCGCTCTCCGCCCAAACAAGAGGTGACAAAGACCTCGCGGTCTCTAAATTCAGAAATTTTTATAATAGCCAGCAGCCAGACAGTGTTTTTGCCATGTTCTCAGCGAGGATACAAGGGTTGATACCTGCTGACAAAACAAAAGAGATGCTAACCCAGCTTTATGGCAAGCTCGGCAAATTTGAGGCATACGAGTTTTCGAAAGAAGAAGGGCCGCTGAATTATTATAAGAGTGTGTTTGCCACCCAAACAGTATCCCTTATGATCTCTCTGAATAGTGAGCATAAACTGGAAACCTTCCGGTTTGTGCCTTACCAGGCAGACACGGTGAAGTCGAACTTTATACTCAATACGGCTACCGGCAATATATATGGTACGCTTACAGCCCCAGACGTGGACAAAAAGGTGCCGGTAGTAATGATCATTGCAGGCTCTGGGCCTACTGACAGAAACTGCAACCAGCCGGGTATGACAACGAATGCCTATAAAATGCTGGCCGACTCGCTGCTGAAATACAACATTGCCACAGTTCGCTACGATAAGCGCGGCGTAGGTGAGAGCCTCGCCAGTGGCCTCAGCGAAGAAAAGCTCAGCTTTGATGATATGATCGATGACGCTGCCGCGATGATAAAAAAACTACAGGGTGATAAACGGTTTTCAAAAGTTATAGTGCTTGGCCACAGCGAGGGCTCGCTGGTGGGCATGGGTGCCGCGCTAAAAATGCCGCCCGCTGCCTTCATCTCCGTGGCTGGTGCAGGCGAAAGAGCCGATAAGGTCATAGAAAAGCAGTATGCAGCACAGGCTCCTAAAATGGCGGCCGAGGTACGTGTCGCCTTTGACAGTCTTATTGGTGGCTACAATATAAAGAACCCATCCCCGGCGTTGGCCTCGATATTTCGCCCATCTGTGCAGGGTTACCTGCGCTCATGGCTCAGGCATGACCCGCAAGTAGAAATAAGAAAACTGAAACAGCCTGTGCTGATCGTGCAGGGAGCTACCGATATACAGGTAAAAATGGAAAATGCCGAAATGCTTAAGAAGGCACAGCGCAAAGCCAGGCTCGAGATCATCCAGGGAATGAATCACCCATTGAAGGCTGCGCCGGAAGACAGGCAAAAGAATATACTCACTTATGACAACCCTTCTCTTCCGTTGGCACCGGGGCTAGTACCTGCCCTTGTAAAATTCATCAGCCAAATTCCATAAAAAGTTTAACCCCGCCTTTAGCGGGGTTAAACTTTTTATAAGGATGTATAACTTCGTTTAGAAGAATTAGAAGCGCTCAAGGCCGCTGAAGTAGAAGTCGCCCTCTATCTTAGCGTTGTCATCGCTGTCAGATCCGTGAACTGCGTTCTCGCCTACTGATACCGCATACTTCTTACGGATAGTACCCTCTTCTGCCTGTGCAGGATTTGTGGCGCCTATCAGCTTACGGAAATCAGCAACAGCATTCTCTTTTTCAAGGATGGCTGCAACTATAGGCCCGCTGCTCATGAACTCGGTCAGCTCACCGTAGAAAGGGCGTGCGGCGTGCACATCATAGAATTTTTCGGCTTGCTGCCTTGATATCTGCAGGTATTTCATTGCAACTATGCGGAAGCCCGCAGCATTGATCATTTGTAAGATGTTGCCGATGTTGCCTGCTTTAACAGCATCGGGCTTGATCATTGTAAAAGTACGATTAGACATGATTGTATTTTGATGGCGCAAGGTAGTGCAATTTTCAAAAACCATGAAAAATGGTTCGGGAAGTAATGAACATATGCCTGGGTTGATAATGGAGCTGCAATAATCAGGTCAGAGTTTTATCAGTTTCCACCTGGTCCCTGAGTTTATCAGACGAGCAGTTCTTAATCCCCACCCCCTATCTCCTGGCCTTGCCCAAACCATGGAAACGACCCGGCATTCCTGTTAAGCTCCCAGTAAAATCTGCTCCTGTTATTGTTGTAATTATTTTGCGTTAACAATAAGTTTTTGGATTGCAGATATAGCAGAGTCTTTTGTAGAAACCAAACAATTGTTCGCTTTTTGTTGCTACTGCTGCAATATCAACAGTTTACCGGTGCAGTAGTGTGTTGCGCTTACCGCGCGCACGCTGTATTGCCCGGCGGGTGCATGTATGCCTACCGTTGCAGTAATCGCACCAGCCATTTCCGACATCAGCACTACCCTGCCCAGCACATCTGTGACAACAATCATTAAAATCGGCTCTTTACCCGGCATTTCCATCTTGAACATGCCTGTACCAGGATTAGGGACAATATTTAGTGTTTGAGGTCCTGATTGTTCTATAGTAGCAATACCGGCTGCGCACGCAGCGTATGGTCGGACTTTTACAACCCTGAAAGCAGTTGCCGTGCCACAGGCATTGGTAACGGTGTAGCTAATTACGGTTGTACCTGGCACAATACCAGTAACCACTCCGCCGCTGACCGTGGCTATTGATGCACTCGCCGATGTCCATGTTCCCCCGGCCACGGAAGCACTAAGCATTATAGTATCACCGGGGCATACGCTGTCTGTTCCGGCGATAATACCGGCCGACGACGTAATGACAGTCAACGGGAAGGTTGCTGTGGCCGTGCCGCAGGAGCTAGTTACAGTGTAAAGTACAGATGCAGTGCCCGATGCGACTCCGGTAACTATGCCTGAACTGCTTACAGTGGCTATAGCACTGCTTACGGTACTCCATGTGCCAGCAGATCCAGTTACCGAAAGCGTGATATTCGCCCCCGCGCAAACAATACCCGGCCCACTTATAGTACCGGCTGTAGGGAGCGGATTTACAGTTACATAAATCTGTATCATATCCGTAGCTGTACCGTCAGTTATAGCAATTTTAAAATTGTCGAGGCCGGAGTAACCTGCTGTGGGTACATAACGCAGGCCTGACGGAGTAACTATGCCGCCAGTAGAAACCGCAGAATACGCGGCCACAAGCGTACCATGGGCTGGCGCTGTAGCAACACTCCAGGTAAGGGTTTGGCTCACGTCCGTATCAACCACAGCTAATACAGTATCCAGCGACAGCGTATCACCCTGGCATAAAGCCATGTCCTCTATCGGACCGTCAGTAAAATGTGGAGGATGATTGGATCCTGCTATTCTGCGTATACGGTGATTGCTTTGATCTGCTATAAGTAGATTGCCGCCGTTGTCAAAGGCGACATCGGTCACTTTATAGAGCTGTGCAAGGGTAGCAAGCCCACCGTCGCCGCCGTAGGTACCTGCTCCGGTGCCTGCGATCGTAGTGATCGTTCCCGCTGCATCTATCTTCCGGACGCGGTGGTTAGCATGATCTGCTATATAAAAATTACCTGCGGCATCGGCTGTAACACCTGCGGGGTACGACAGTCTGGCCGCTGTGGCAAGGCCGCCATCGCCGCTAAAGCCACTCGTGCCATTACCCGCGAACGTAGAAATAATTCCGGCAGGGGTTACTTTCCTGATACGGTGATTCTGGTTGTCAGTAATGTAGACATTGTCTGCAGCATCAATATAAATAAAGTTTGGGTGCCACAGCTTAGCTGCCGTTGCCAGCCCGCCATCGCCGCTGTATCCGGCCACACCGTTACCGGCGTAGGTCGTTATTATCCCGGTACTTATGTTTACTTTTCTGACACGGTTGTTGGTATACTCGCCAAAGAAAAGATCGCCTGCCGAGTTCAGGTCCAGGCCTTGAGGTTCGTTGATCTGGGCAGCGGTAGCCAGTCCTCCGTCCCCGCTGAACCCTGGAACGCCGGTACCGGCAACTGTTGAGATGATACCGGAGGCGTCGATCTTTCTTATACGGTGATTCCAGCCGTCACTAACATAAATATTGCCGTCATTATCAAGTTTAATGTCAAATGGGAAATTTAGTTTCGCTGCCGTTGCAGGGCCTCCGTCTCCGCTAAACCCTGCTACACCGGTACCCGCTATTGTAGTGATAATGCCGGAAGGAGCGACCTTGCGAACGACGTTATTGTCGTGGTCTGCAATATAAATATTGCCGGCCGCATCTACGTCCAATCCCTCGGGGTATTTCAGTTTAGCAGCTGTGGCAACGCCACCGTCACCACTGTACCCGGCTACGCCTGTGCCCGCCATGGTATTAATGATCTGCGCCTTGGCCGGTAACAACCAGCATAGTGCCACAACAAATACAGAGTAAAACTTCAATTTCATGAAAGCTATTTAAAGGGTATCAATAGCGCCAATAATACATGATTTCGACTCGCGTCACTGGAAAAATCTTTTTAACGGTCACTTTTTTTGACGAACGGTAGTTTTAATCCCCATCCCCCACTTCCTGGCCTTGCCCAAACCATGGAAACGACCCGGCATTCCTGTTAAGCTCCCAGTAAAATCTGCTCCTGTTATTGTTGTAATTGCCTGCCTCGTTCATCGTAGCCGCATCATACAGGCGGCCATTGATCATGGTGTAAATAATACTTTCCGTATTCCGGATGTTATCCAGCGGGTTCTTATCCAGCACCAGCAGGTCGGCCAGCTTGCCCGGCTGCAGCGAGCCCACCCAGTTGTCGAGGCCGAGGCTGGTGGCTGCATTGATCGTCGCTGTTCGCAGTGCCTCCATTGGCGTCATGCCGCCTTGTTCCATCATCCATATTTCCCAATGCGCTCCAAGGCCTTGCAGCTGCCCATGTGCGCCCATGTTCACTGTTACACCTGCGTCAGATAAGGCTTTGGTACTTTTCGCTACCAGCATATAGCCATTCTCATACTCTTCCTCCGGTGCCATAGTGCGATGACGGCTGCGGGTGTCTACAATAACACGTGGTGTAAACGTAAGCAGCCGCTCTTTTTCCCACACATTGCTGTGCTGGTACCAATAGTTCTCTCCGCTAAGCGCATTGTAGCAAACTATGTGCGTGGGTGTATACGCCGTGCCCGATTGCTTCCACAGCTGCAGCACATCGTTATACAGCGGCGCTACAGGCATGTTGTGCTCTATGGTCGTGTGCCCGTCCATCACCATGCTTATGTTGTGAAAGAAGAACGAGCCGCCCTCAGGCACCACTTCCATCTTCAGCTCACGTGCTGCCTCTACCACCATCTGCCGTTGCTCGCGGCGTGGCTGGTTATAGCTCTTCACGCTAAACGCACCATATGCCTGGGTTCTTCTCAGCGCACTCTTAGCATCTTCGTATGAGTTGATGACCGCTTTAAAATCGCCATCTCCACCATACAGTATGGTGCCGGTTGAGAATACCCTTGGCCCCACCATTTGCCCCGCCTTCACCAGCTCGCTTTGTGCAAATACTATTTCGCTTATAGCCGATGGGTCGTGCATGGTCGTTACTCCATAGGCAAGGTTTACATAGTAAGGCCAGTGCTTATCAGGGGTAAGACCGGTACGGAAATGGCTGGCATGCGCATGCGCATCCACAAATCCCGGCATTATAGTCTTTCCTTTGCAGTCGATGACTTTGGCTCCGCCGGGCACTTGAACCTCAGCGGCTCTGCCCACGGCTTTTATAAGATTATTTTCTATCACTACAGTGCCGCTTTCAATGACCTCATTGCCAGCCATGGTTATTATCCTTGCGTTAGTAAGGGCTACTGTACCTCCTGGCTTATCAGTTTTTGCAGTAAGTCCTACGCTGATGCCCTGCTCCGGCAACTGGAATGCAGAGTCGGGCTTGCCGCTGAGGAAACCGAAACGATCGCCGAGGTCTATGGTAAAGTACTGCTCGCCCAGCGTATAATGCAGCTGCCTGCTATCGGCGCTCCAGTGCAGGTTAGTACCGGCATCCTTAGATACACGTCTCACAGGGAATTCTGATGAATCATTGCTCAGGTTGATGGTTTTACCGGTGTGCGGGAAGGGCGCTACATACACCTCGTGCAGGTCTACAAATGCCACCCACTCACCATCGGGCGATACGGTAAACTGGTTGCCATACTTACTCTTAAAGATGTTGCGCTCATCGAGCCCTTCCAGGGTGCAGCTGTTGAGTGATTTTTCCGGCTCGCCAAACAATGTGCCCCCCTCATGAAAAAAGATGTGGCTGCCATCCTTGCTGAATGTTGGGTGGTCACCTTTTTCGATCACCAGCTTTTCCTCTCCGCCGCCTGCGGGCATAATATAGATCCCCGGCTTTACCGTGTAAGCATTACCCAGCACATCGCTGCTACCCTCCTTCTCACATACCAGCCACTTGCCGTCGGGTGAAAATGAAGGCGAGCGGTAGATGCCTTTACGACTCGTCAGCTTTACAGATTTCCCTTTTCCATCCACACTTGTTTTGCAGATAGCACCGGTAAGGCTATCGTTCCACGTAACATACACAAGCGACTTCCCATCGGGCGAATAGGCCGGTTCAAATTCCTGCATCGGGCTATTGGTTATGCGCTCAGGCTTACCGTTGGGCAGTGCTTTACGGTACAGGTGGCCGAGTGCATTAAATACAAGCCACTTGCCATCCGGCGAAGTAGCGGCATGGCGAATGACTTTCACCGTGAACTCATCCGGGTTCAGGTCTTGCTTGAAGCGCACCACATCGGTGATGTGCTGCTTCACATCGCAGGTAAATGGGATATCTGTGGCCGTGTTTGGTGTACTTACGTCTATCTTATTCAACTTGCCACCGCTCCATATCACTATCTGCTTATCACCCGGCATCCATGCAAATCCTGTATACACTCCGAATATCGTCCACGCTTCCTGCTGGTCTTTGGTGAGCTTATCGTAGATAGGCCACTCCTCGCCGGCCTCCAGGTCGCGCAGGTACAGTACTGTCCTGGTGCGCACACGCCTTACAAAAGCCAGTGTCTTACCATCGTGAGATACCTGCGGCCTCACTGCCCCACCCGGCCCACCGGTTACGTGCTCTATCTTTCCTTTATCGCGGTCGTACCGCTTTATCACAAATATCTGCGCATTCGGGTCTTTGTTATACTGGAAGAATCCCCCCGGGTACATATCCTCGCTGTAATACACATAGCGGCCATCAGGCGAAAAGCACGGTTCATTAAGATCCTGCTGGTCGTTTTTCCTCGCGGTAAGCTGCAGGCCATTGCCGCCGTTCACATGATACAGCCATAGCTCTCCTGCTCCCAGCGACCTTCGCGAGGTGAAGTGCTTACGGGCTACTATGTACTTGCCATCTGGCGCCCACACTGCATTATTCAGCAGCCTGAAGCTCTCCTTTGTTATCTGCCGCGCATTGCTGCCGTCCCTGGCCATCACCCAGATGTTATCGCCACTGCCTGCATCTGAGGTAAACAGTATCATCTTCCCATCGGGGCTGTAGCGTGGCTGCACTTCCATGGCCATACCCTGCCGAAGCACCGTTGCCCGCCCGCCTTCAGCAGGCATTACATATATATCGCCCAGCAGGTCAAAAACGATCTCCTTGCCATCGGGCGATACATCAAGATTCATCCAGGTGCCTTCATTTACTGTGAACGACACATCCTTCCCCGGCCCGCCGGGGTTGTTCACATCCCACTTCTTCTTTTCCTTTTCCTGCCCCGATACGGAGAGTGCTGCCACACTTAGCAGCATAGCAGCAGCTATCTTACTAACACTCATGTTTTGTTGAATAATTTAGATAATGGTAAAGATATAGGTTGAGCACGACTCCGCGTAGGGCATGCGCAGGGTGAAAAAAAGAACACCCCGGAAAGACCGGGGTGAACAATATCATTATCTTAATAAGCAGATCAATGTAGCATTATCGCCTTACCGCTCCACTTTTTGTGCTTCGATATAGCCGACAAATAGTAAGTGCCGGGTATGTCAAATTTCACTGCCACAACCCTGTTAGTAGGTACAATGATATTATACATCCGCTGTCCCAGCTGGTTGATGATGGTCATTGTAGCCAGCTCTTCAAAGCTCGATGCCAGTACTACACTTACCTGCTCCTTACCTGGATTAGGGAATATGGTTATCGGCTCCTCGTTTACCGGGCCGTTGTAAATGAATCGTAGATTATTGCTTATCTCAGTAACGTATATATTGTTATTAGAATCAATAGCAACACCTAACGGTCCATTGATCTGTGCGTCTGCAGCAGGGCCGCCATCAGTGCCGGAGATAGACCGGCCATCGCCCGCCAATGTATTGATGAGCCCGTTAGGGTCTATGTAACGTACACGATTGTTGAACGCATCTGTGATGTAGGTATTGCCCTTCCTGTCAAATGCTATGCTGGTAGGGAAATTAAGGTCTGATGAGCCGGCGGCACCACCGTCTCCCCCAAACTTAGGAAAACTGCTGCCCGCTACGGTAGTGATAATACCTGCTGAGTTTACTTTGCGCACCCGGTTGTTATACGAGTCAGCAATGTACACATCGCCATTTGGCGCTACAGCTACGTTTTGCGGGCGATTAAGTATAGCAGTTCTTGCAGGCACGTTTTCGCCCCCAAAAGCATGTGCGCCAGTACCGGCTAAAGTAGTGATGATACCATTTACGTCTACTTTACGTACCCGGTTATTCTCAGCATCGGCAATATACATATTGCCTGCATCGTCTAGTGCAACTCCCATCGGAAGGTTCAGCTTTGCAGACATTGCCTGTATCGTATCGCCGTTAAAACCTGCAGTTCCATTCCCGGCCACCGTGCTGATCACACCTGTTTCAAAGTTGATCTTCCGGATGCGGTGATTCTTGGAGTCTGCTATATAAAGGTTTTTATGTCCCTTATCGAGCGTCATGCCAGCTGGTGAGAACAGTTTTGCATTCTTAGCCTGCCCACCATCGCCCGAGCCGCCTTGCAGGCCTGTACCTGCTATGGTGCTCATAAAGCCATACGTATTCACCTTGCGGATACGCTGGTTATTGAAGTCAGATATATATATATTGCCCGAATCATCTACTGCCACCGCCATAGGCTTGTTGAACCTGCTGTAGGAGGCAATAAGACCGTCACCGGCAAAACCCGCAATTCCATCGCCCGCAATGGTGGTGATGATCTGCGCCTGACTACTCGAAGCAACGGATATCAGCACAATAGCCAGTATACGTGATAACTTTTTATTCATTGAAAGTATTTTCACAAAATTAATAATTTTTTCAGGAGTAATCAGCAGGACTACCGGTGATCAGCCCGCTTTTACACTTGAATGAGGCTTATTAATGCATTACCTGTATCTTTTCTGTCCAGCTGCCGTTTGCAGTGGTAGCCTGCAGGAAGTATATGCCCGCTGCCACTTCCATACCCAGGCTTATGGCCTTGTTGGTAGTGCCCGTCACTTCCGTCACCTTGCCACCCGCCATGCTGATAACAGTAATTGTTACCTGCTCATCGCTAACCGTAGAAAGGTTGATCGAAAAATTGCCGTTGGAAGGGTTTGGATACACCTGCATCGCACCTTCAGCCTTAGTTACCACGTTCACACCTACCGATGTAGTTACTTTACGCACACGGTTGTTGCTCCACTCAGTGAAGTAAACCGTGCCTGTAGAGTCTACCACTACGCCCGATGGATGGTTCACTTCGGCTACTGTTGCCCTAAGGCTGTCACCTACATAGCCTACAGCACCATTACCAACTACGGTTGATATTGTGCCCTGTGGCGTTATCCTGCGGATACGGCTGTTATATTCATCAGCTATATACAGGTTCATATACTTGTCCATCGACAGTGCCGAAGGCCAGTTGAGCTTTGCAAGTGTGGCCGGGCCGCCATCGCAGCAATAACCGGCATAAGGATTACCGGCGATTGTTGATATCCTGCGGAAGGTATCTACTTTGCGTACACGGTTATTATGCGCATCTGCTATGTATACGTTGCCGGTATCGTCAATAAGTACATCAGAAGGACTATTGAGCGATGCCTGCGTAGCTGCCGGCCAAAAGTCGCCGTTGAAATAAGCTACACCCATACCTGCGATGGTAGTGATAACCCCTGTGCCTGCAGTTATCTTGCGCACGCGGTGGTTATTCATATCAGCAATAAAAATGTTACCGAATTTATCCAGCTTCATGCTGCGCGGATGGTGCAGCGTGGCCACTGTAGCCAGTATGTTATCTCCATTATAACCTGCAACGCCAGTACCTGCAACGGTAGTAATGATGCCGCCGCCGTCTACCTTACGGATACGGTTGTTGTACATATCCGCGATATACAGGTTACCATCGCCATCCACAGTTACGCCACGAGGGTTATTGAGCCGTGCAGAAGTTGCCTGGCCGCCATCGCCGCTGAAGCCTGCAGTATCGTTGCCTGCTACAGTGCTGATAACGCCTGATGTATTTATCTTACGTATTACATGATTGTACTGGTCTGCTATATATAGATTACCTGCACCGTCGCGGGCAATGCCTGATGGCCCCCACAGGCGCGCATCTACAGCCGGGCCGCCATCGCCGCCATAAGCTGGTATTCTGTCTTTACCGGCAATAGTAGTAATGATCTGCGCGTTGGCACAAAAAGCAGTTAGTAAACCCAGAGTGACTAAGGAGTAGAATTTCTTCTTCATACACGAAATTTGGACCCAAAATAGTGATTTATTTCGATTTATCTGAATAACCCTTCACATATTGTCTGTTATCATTTTAATATGACCATAGTCTGCGGGTTGTTAGTGCCTGCTATTTATTTAAACCAATGCTTAAAAACAGGCAACCCAATTAAACATTGTATCTTTATCGGCTAACACAGTTTATTCCCAATGCAAAAAGGCTCCTCCAGGAAGAAGGATTTTAGTCCGAAAGATATGTCGAACTCTTTTGATAAAAGAGAGAAAAGAGGTGGCGACAAGCCTCGAAGCAGTGCAGGCAAAGGCGCCGGCAAATCCTTCGGCGACCGTCGCCCAGCAGGTGGTGACCGTCCGGCATCTGGCCGTCCGGCCCGTCCCTTCAAGCGCGATGAAAGCGGCGATAATGACCGCCCGTCACGCAGCGGCGACAGGAAACCATTCCGCGAAGGTGCAGCAGACAGGAAGCCTTTCGGGGAGCGGGGCGCAGGAGACAGGGCGAATACCCGCAAGCCTTACGAAAAGAAGGAAGGTGGCGACAGGTCTTCATTCAGGAGCAAGCGCGATGGCGATGCCCCAAGGGAAGAAGGCTCTGTTAAAGGACGCAGTGAAGGAAAAAGCAGCTACCGCGGCGGCAGCGATGACCGCAAGCCACCCCGGGCCACCGGAGACAGGCCATATAGTAAGCGTAGCGATGATGGCAAAGCGGCAGGACGGAAGTTTGAAGGCGGAGAAAAGCGCACAAGCTTCAGGGACCGGGACAATGACCGCCCGGAAAGCCGCGAAGGGGGCGAAAGGCCATATAAAAAAAGGGAAGACAGCGCCGCAAGGCCAGCCCGGAAGTTTGATGACCGCGGCGAAAAGAAAACAAGCTATAAAGATCGCAGTGACGACCGGGCTACCGGCAGCGAAGGCGGTGAAAGGCCATATAAAAAGCGCGAGGAAGGTGATGCAAGGCCAGCCCGCAAATTTGAAGACCGCGGCGAAAAGAAAACCAGCTACGGAGACCGCACCAGCGACCGTACAAAAGACGGAGACACGGCAAGACCATATAAAAAACGTGAGGATGGTGATGCAAGACCACCCCGCAAGTTTGAAGAGCGCGGCGAAAGAAAGACCAGCTACAAAGACCGCACAGATGATGGAGGAGGTGACAAGCCGGAACGCAGTGCTGATACCAGGCCATTCCGTAAGCGTGGCGACGAGGCGGCAAAGCCCGCAGGCAAGGGATACGAAGGGCGCGGCGAACGCAAGTTCGACAAGCCGGCCGGCGAAAAGCGCCCATATAAAAAGCGGGAAGGAGCCGGTGCTGACTCACCATTTAAGAAACGCAAATTTGATGCAGCGCCCGTAAGAGGTGAGCGCAAACATACCGATGACGATACGGAGCACGAAGATGGTGAGCGCAGGACCAGCAGGGCACCCTCATTTGTAAAAGATATTGACGATGGTGTAGAAGAGAAGAAATTCACTAAAAAGGCATTTAAGACCACTAAGAAGAAAGAGACAGAAGAGGCAGACTTTCACCAGCCCGAGGCTGAGGATGTAATGCCGCTTAATAAATATATAGCCCACAGCGGCGAATGCAGCCGCAGGGATGCAGCCGAATTTGTGAAGCAGGGCAAGGTAAAAGTGAATGGTGAGCTGGTGCTCGACCCCGGCCACAAGATAGGCCAGGATGATAAAGTGACCATAGGAGGTAAGAAGCTGGTACCCCAAAAAGGTATGGTGTACATACTGCTCAATAAGCCTAAAGGATACATCACCACCAACGAAGACCCGCAGGGTCGCCGCACGGTGATGGAGCTGGTAGCAAGCTCAGGCGTAGACCGGCTGTTTGCCGTAGGCCGCCTCGACCGCAATACCACAGGCCTGCTACTGATTACCAATGATGGCGACCTTACCCAAAAGCTCTCCCACCCTGCCTACAATATAAAGAAGGTATACCAGGTAACGCTGGACAAGCCGCTCACCAAGGCCGACTTTGAAAAGATAATAGCCGGGGTAACGCTCGATGATGGCATAGCACAGGTAGATGAACTGGCCTATCTGGAGTCGAAGAACGAGCTGGGCCTGGAAATACACAGCGGCCGCAACCGTATTGTAAGGCGCATCTTCGAATCACTGGGCTACGAGGTGGAGAAGCTGGACCGCATGATGTATGCCGGCCTCACCAAAAAGAATTTGCCACGCAGCAAGTGGCGCTTCCTCGATGAGCGCGAGATAGTATTGCTGAAACATTTTAAAAGCTAGTACGCTTGCCCGTTCTTACTGCAAAGAAGATACATAATGGCCATGGCTGGCTGCCCGATAATTCAGTGATCGAGGTGGCAGATGATGGCATCATACTATCTGTGCAGCAAGGGCCAAATGATAAAGCGGTTTTCTATGAGGGCATCCTTGCGCCCGGCTTCGTAAATGTGCATTGCCACATGGAGCTGTCGCATATGCAGGGGCTGATACCGGAGCATACCGGGCTTATACCCTTCCTGAAAACGATACCGCAGCACCGCAACGATTTTACAGAAGAGCAAAAGGCCGCAGCCCGGGCAGCGGCCTACGAGCAGATGGTGGCCAATGGCATAGTAGCCGTAGGCGATATAGCCAACACTACCGACACGCTGGATCTCCGCGCCCGCGACAAGCTGCATGTGTTTACCTTCGCAGAGGCTATAGGCTTCAGCGAAGTGAATGCCGCACGCTCGTTTGGGTTTGCCTTGCGCACGTTCAATGATTTTGCAGCCCAGCAAACCCAAAGCAAAGTGCTGAAGCAAGCCATAGTGCCGCATGCCCCCTACTCTGTTTCCTCTGCTTTGTTCCATCTTATCGATGAGCACTCGGCAAAGACCGTAATCAGCATACACAACCAGGAGAGCCCGGACGAGAACACTTACTACCAGCTAAAGAAAGGCGGTATACAAGACCTGCTGCATACACTGGGGGTAGACGACAGCCACTTTGTGCCCACCGGCAAAACCTCGCTGCAGTCTTACCTCGGCTGGCTGGCACCCGGCAGGCCAATCATTTTCGTACACAATACCTGCACCAGCCCAGCTGATATACACTTTGCCATCAGCCACCTGCGCCAGCCTTATTGGTGCCTGTGCCCTAATGCCAATATGTATATCGAGAACCGCCTGCCCGATATCGACCTCTTCACCTCAGAGCATATGAAGCTCTGCATAGGCACCGACAGCATGGCATCAAATCACCAGCTGTGCATACTGTCTGAGCTGCTTACTATAAAGCAGCACTACCCTCGCTACGAATGGGGCACACTACTCACATGGGCCACGTACAACGGTGCCATGGCACTGCAGTTGGAACACACTGTAGGCAGCTTTGGAAAAGGCATGCAGCCCGGCATACTGCACCTTACCGGGCTCGATGGCGATGCACCAGCCGTAACACGCATCTACTAACTCTGAGCGCCCAATGCTTCCCAGTATTCTGCTGCGCGGCGCGTGTGGGGTATCACTATAGTGCCGCCTACAATATTGGCAACGGCAAAGATCTCGTACACCTCATCGGTAGTAATCCCCTCATCGTGGCACTTGCCCAGGTGATACTTAATGCAGTCATCGCAGCGCAGCACCATGCTGGCCACCAGCCCCAGCATCTCCTTGGTGCGCACGGGCAGCGCACCCTCGGCATAGGTATTGGTATCGAGGTTGAAGAGCCTGTTGATCACCTTGTTTTGCTTGCCAAGGATCACATCGTTCATCTTAGCCCTGTAGTCGTTAAATTCTTTTACCTGGTCCATAAAATTGTAGTTGTATGAGAGCGCCAAATTAAGCATAGTACTTGAAGTATAAACCCTAAATTTGCCGCTATGTCTGATGAACAGGTAGGCCTCAACAAATACATAAGCTCTTCGGGCTTCTGCTCGCGCCGCGAAGCGGATAAGCTTATAGAGCAGGCGCGCGTAACGGTAAACAACGAATTGGTGCTGCCCGGCGCTAAAGTATACCCGCACGACAGCGTGGAGATAGACGGCGAGCCGCTGAAGAAAAAAAGCAAGACACAGGCGCGCCCTATCTACATTGCATTCAATAAGCCCGTAGGCGTCACATCCACCACCGACCTTAAAGACAGGAGCAATATCATCTCCTTCATAGGCTACCCCAAGCGCATCTTCCCCATAGGCCGGCTCGATAAGGATTCAGATGGACTCATATTCCTCACCAACGATGGCGACATAGTCAATAAGATACTCCGCGCCAGCAACAACCATGAAAAGGAATACATAGTAACCGTAGACAAGGCCATCACCCCCGAGTTCATACAGCAGATGAGCAACGGCATACCCATGCTTGGCACCACTACAAAGAAGTGCTTCGTGCGGCAGGAAGGCGGCCGCCGCTTCCGTATCATCCTCACACAGGGCCTCAACCGCCAGATACGCCGCATGTGCGATCATCTCGACTACCGCGTAGTCGACCTCACCCGCGTGCGCATCATGAACATAAAGCTAGGCAACCTCCCAACAGGAAAGTGGCGCTACTTCACCCCCGAAGAAATGGACAAAATGCTGGAAATGGTAAGCGGCTCTGATAAGGAACATACCCCCCAGCCAGTGGTGAAGAAGAAGAATGATAGGTATATAAGGTAGGTTCGTTCGTTAGCTATGACCGCCCTACACCGATTTTGGCAGTAATAAGAGAGTTGACAAATGCCAAGCTTTTTACGGAAGATTTAGACATAAATACCTTTAAATGCCACACGTTCAAGGCTTAATACCTGTTTTTATCCTTGCGAGAGTTCGGACAATTAGTATTCATACAATTTTACTTTGCAATAAACTACAGAAAGATTAGTGTAGTATTATAACTGCATGCAATTGGTTCAATGTTGTTCCACTGTGGGCACAAAGATTTAAACCCGCTCTAAGATTAGGTTGCTTTTTCAAGCAACTTCCAACCATTGGACTTACCCTTTACTTACATATCTTTATCTAGATATTTTTTTTATGGTAGAACTTGTTCCAGTAATTGAATTAGGGCATTATGATACAGGTATTTCCGCACCTAAGGCTGGCCCGTTCTGGAAGAATTCTATGGAGTGGGATCAGTTTTATACAGCGTATTATGCCAAAGCTGGCTTTGCCGACCCTTTGCCGACCTATTTGCCTGGGTCTTCATTTTGCAGAATTGAAGACCTATCCGATAGAAATTTGCAAAAACTGGTTAAAGATCACACGAAGGACATGCGTGAAGGCAAATATACCAGAGAAGAAGCAAGTGCTTTTTTTGGTGGTTATGTTCTACGACTAAACGAAAATGATAAATATTTCCCTCAGTGCTGCGGTGATCTAAGCGATATCCAATACTGGCAAAAACTAGCGTATGAAGGTGAACTAACTTTTTATCAAGGACATCCTGTGCCTGCAATAAGCATAACGAGCAACCGAATCATTTTTGACTTTACTGTTGACGAATTTGAAGAAGGCTTTGTGCCACCAGTCATAGAGAGGACAATCGAAGTAAACCAAGCCGAATTGGCTACAGCGGTTGAGAAGGTAAAGAAACAATTAGAGAATTTTAGTAACAAACTTATGGCCATTAATCTTAGTGAGAGCCTAGGCGTATCTGACATTGATAATCTTCTAGTTTGGGGAGATCAGGTTAATATTTGATGTCCACTGGCGCGAGTTTGAGGCGCTGCCCCTGAGCGCTGCAACTCGTGCCCGCCCAATCTCCCCGGTCTTCAGACCAGAGTAATACGTTCATCCGAGCCTGCGCAACATCTCCTCCCTTTGGGGGAGGCCGGCGGTATCGGGGGACCTACCTCCCTACTCACCCTTTCACATACCGCAGCGCCACATGCCCGGAATCAAATACTTTTGACGCCACAAGTTTCAATTGCAGGCTTTCGGGGAGGTTTGTGTTGTCTAAAAAGCGGCGGCCGGCTCCGGCTACTATTGGCTGGATTACAATATGAAACTCATCGACAAGGCCCATCGCTATCAGCTGCGATGGAATATCGACACCACCCGTAGAAATGTTGCCGCCCGGCTGCTGTTTCAGCTTCATCACTTCTTCCTTTAAGTTGTTACGTATGATGTGTGTATTCTTTCCTGCTACGTTGTTCAGCGTCCGTGAGCAAACTACTATATTATCTATGGAAGCGAATGCCTGTGCAAAGTCATTTATGGCCTTTGTCTGGCCGGTATTCCCTTTTGCAACATCAGGCCAGTAGGGCACCATCAGCTCGTAGGTCTTACGGCCATACAGCAGCGTATCTGCCTCGCGCATCAGCTGTGCAAAATATTCGTGTACGTCCTCATTAGCACTCCCTTTGGTATGGTCGCAGCAGCCATCCATCGTCAGGTTTATGCCGAATACCAGTTTTCTCATTACGCTCGTTTTCCTGAAATTAATACTTTTTACCCTCCTAAATTAGCACATCACATGGCCCCACCGCCGCGAGCCTGATGCGTAGCCCCTCCCAATCTCCCCGGTCTTCAGACCGGAGTAAAACGTTCACCCGAGCCTACGCAACACCTCCTCCCCTGCTATGGTGAGCCTGTCGAACCCTGGGGGGAGGCCGGGAGGGGGCTTCTTAGGAACCATTCCATCCCCGCTCTCTTCCCCTCATCCAGCACATACTTTATATTCTCTGTATAGTAAGTATGCAGGTCGTAGTAAGGAAACGGATTTTCAGCTATAACAGCATCAAGGTGCTTCAGCCCCTCAGCATTGGCAGCATCAAAGCGGGCGATAAAGTCTGCGGGCAGCTCCTTGTTGGCTACCCATGCCGCGAATACAAAGTCGAGGCCGGTGTGCTCGTTCCATGCTGCTGAGAGATCATAGACATATTCAAAGTTGTGTAGCTGTTGCAAGGCGCGGTCGCCTATTATTACTCCTGCATTGGTGCCGTTGATGTAGTCGATATAATGCTCGGTGGCTTGCTTGTACACCACCTCTCTCTTCCAGTGCTCCTCCAGCAGCAGCTGCGCCAGCCTCACCGAGGTGCGCGACTGATAGTCGAGGTACACCGCGGTAATCTCCTCCATAGGCACCTGGCTAAAAACGGCTACGGATACTACATTGCCATCTGCGGCTATGCAGTGGTTGCCTACTATGCGCGCACCGGGTATGGTGGGTATGGCAGCCACGGGCAGCAGTGCCATATCTAAGTGGCCATCCTGCAGTGCCTTTGCCAGCTTCGCGGGGTAGTCGAGGGTCAGCTCTATCTCGTCCGCTACGTCGCTGTGCGCTATACCATAAAGAAGCGGTTTTGTATTGAGGTAGCTCACCGCCCCTACCCTTACCTTCATCCGTTAGAAAATTTGTGCGCGAAGATAGGTAAGAACCGGCATCCGCTGCCGCATCATTACCGCGGCAACTGTGCAGCGGCACTATAACCGTAATTGTGGCATATATTTTGCACACAAATACCGAATACCTAACAATTTATATATACAAAGGAAATAATAAAGACGGGTCGCAGTAACAAAATTGTTTTCGTTTTACTGCCCGTATTTAGTATTTTGCCTGATTATTGCGTTTACGTCCTATGACTTTACCCAGGGTCCTTATTTCCTTATTCCTGCTGCTATCCTGCACCCCCCTGTTTGCCCAGGTTACTGACACCACCAGGCGCACCGACACGGCTGTGAAAACGGAGATAGTAATTGATACCCCCGTTATAGAAGTAAAGAAAGAAGCACCTGCCGATGCAATACCCGCAGCAGGCACCGGCTACATCATTCACGGCAAGGCAGTAGATGCCAATACCAGCGAGGGCGTACCTTTCGCTACCATCTTCTTCCCGCGCAGCCAGTCGGGCACCACTGCAGACCTCGATGGGAATTTTATTCTGAAGGTAGACATGTTACCCAGCGATACGTTGCGCATAGAAGCCATGGGCTACAAGGCAGTGGTAAAAAAGCTCACCAAAGCCCGGCACGACTACAACTACATAGTGGAGCTGGAGCGCGCCCTCAACGCGCTCGATGAAGTGGTAATACATGCCGGCGAAGACCCTGCAGTAGTGCTGCTACGCAAGATAATAGCGCAGAAGCCCGGCAACAACCCAGATCGCCTGGCCAGCTACCAATACGAAGCTTACAACAAGCTGGAGGCTGACCTGCAGCGTATGTCTAAAGAGCAGTTCCAGAAGATACCCATACTCAAAAGCTACTCCTTCATCTTCGACAACCTCGACACCGTTACAGAGAGCAAGCCCTACCTGCCCATGTACCTCACCGAAACGCTCTCTGACTACTACTACCAGCGCGACCCTAAGAAAGAGCGGGAGATCATAAAGGCCAGCATGGTAAAGGGGGTGAATAATGAGAACGTGGTGAAGTATCTCGGCTCCCTGTATCAGAGCATCAATGTCTATCGCAACTACATACCCGTGTTCGATAAGAAGTATGTAAGCCCTATCAGCAACGATGCGCTCTTTTACTACAAATACAAGATCAAGGATACACAAACCGTATACGGCCACCGCGCCATACTGGTGCAGTTCCGCCCGCGCCGTGCCGAGGAAAACTGCTTCACCGGCGACTTCTGGGTCATAGATTCATCGTATGCCATACAGCGCATGAGCATGGATATCTCTACCCTGTCTAATATCAACTGGGTAGATAAGGTCAGCATCTTCCAGGAGTATGCACCGGTAGACTCCACATGGTTTTGCATTAAAGACAAGTTCATCGCCAACTTCACTTTTTACAACTCCCGCAAGCTCCCCGGCTTTATAGGCCGCAAGACCACTACCTACCGCAACATAAAGCTCAACCAGCAAGCTACGCTGGACATGATCAACAACCCCGAGCTTAAAACCGACGTAGTAGTGGCCGACTCCGCCAAGCGCCTCACCGACGAATGGTGGGCTAAGAACAGGCCCGACTCCCTCAGCAAGAACGAGAAGGCGATCTATAAAATGGTAGACACCATCAACCAGATGCCTATCACCAATTTTTATAAGAATACCATCACCTTCCTCACTACCGGAATGAAGGACATTGGGCCTATACAGCTTGGTCCCTACTTTTACATCTACAGTTTCAACCCTGTCGAAGGTCACCGCTTCCGCTTCTCGGCTGCCAGCCCACGCTCTATAAAGAACGCCCAGTTCACAGGCTACGTGGCCTATGGCACCCGCGATAAGCGCTTCAAATACGGCGGCACCGCCCTGTGGTTGCTCGATCGTACACCGCGCATGTACCTCTACGGCTACTTCGCCCACGACATACATTCTAACAACAACTATTACGACAATATAGGCTCCGACAATATCTTCAGCAACATGTTTCGCAAGCGCGGTGTGCCGTGGAAGCTGGCCTTTGCCGAGGATGCGCGGCTGGAGTTTTACAAGGAGTATTTCAATGGCTTCAGCCATAAGCTGGTGGTGGAGTATCGCAAGTTCTCTCCTTACAATCCCCTGCCATCCTACCAGATATTTAACGACCTCAAGGGCAACCCTGCCAGCTATGTTACCAGCAGCGAGGCCGGTGTAGAGCTGCGCTATGCCTACAAAGAAAAATATATGGAAGGCCAGTATAAGCGGGTGACGCTTAACAGCAAATATCCGGTTGTCTACCTCGAGCTGTCCAAAGGTTTCAAGGGCGTGCTCAACAGTGGCTACGATTACCACAAGGCCCGGCTGTCTATCACCGAGCGTATCAACATACCACCTATAGGCAATCTGTATTACAATGTGTTTGCCGGCAAGTACTTCGGCACACTGCCCTACCCGCTGCTGGAGATTCATCCCGGCAACGAGTTTTACTACTACAACAAGTACGCATTCCAGATGATGAACAACTACGAGTTCCTCAGCGACCAGTATACCGGGTTCAATATTGAGCACAACATCGGCGGCGGCATTTTCAACCGCATACCCCTGCTCAAGAAAATGAAGCTGCGCCAGTTCTGGACCGCCAAGGGCGTCATAGGCACCCTCAGCCAGGAAAACCAGCGCCTCAATCTAAATAAAGGCTTCCCCTTCCGCACACTCGAGGGCAGCCCTTACCTGGAGGTGGGCACAGGAGTATCTAATATATTCCAGCTCTTCCGTATCGACTTCGTATGGCGCGTTACCCCCAAGCCCCTGCCCACTGAGAACAAGGCCCGCTACTTCGGCATCTTCGGCAGCGTAAGGTTTGAGTTTTAGTATCAATGCGCTGCTTTGCGCAACCACCATTTTCAAATTTTCAAATTCCCAAATTTTCAAATTATTTCGGTCATAGCCGGGTCTGCGGTTTTCACCGGGACTCGGCGTTATGGGAAATAGATGGAGGGCTGCAAAGAGGTGCGATACTCTTAACGCCGAGTCCTGCGAAGGGCAGAGACTCAGCTATGACGGAATTTTCAAATTTTCAAATTCCCAAATTTTCAAATTATTTCGGTCATAGCTGAGTCTCCGGTTTTTCACCGGGACTCGGCGTTATGGGAACATATTGAGGTTTGCAAGAGGCATAATACCCTTAACGCCGAGTCCTGCGAAGAGCAGAGACTCGGCTACGACGAACTCCACTACTAACTCTGCAAATTTTCAAATTTTCAAATTTCCAAATTTTCAAATTATTTCGGTCATAGCTGAGTCTCCGGTTTTACACCGGGACTCGGCGTTATGGGAACATATTGTGGTTTGCAAGAGGCATAATACCCTTAACGCCGAGTCCTGCGAAGAGCAGAGACTC
>JAZKFF010000009.1:246591-446354 GCA_040386555.1 Bacteroidota bacterium
GGCTACGACGAACTCCACTACTAACTCTGCAAATTTTCAAATTTTCAAATTCCCAAATTTTCAAATTTTCAAATTCCCACATTTTCAAATTATTTACCTTTGCGCCCATGTCATCACTCGATAATTTCGACCCCAATTCAGTAGGGCTCAGGAACAATAATATTTTCGGACTGCCATTCACAGAAGAAGAGGCGCAGCTGGTGCTGCTGCCTGTGCCGTGGGAGGTTACCGTATCATACCGCAGGGGCACAGCGCGCGGCCCTGAGAATGTGTTCACCGCAGCTATGCAGGTCGACCTTTTTGACCCCGATGTAAAGGACGGCTGGAAGAACGGCTTCTACATGCTGCCTATCGATAAGAACATTCGCAAAAAAAGCGATCACCTGCGCCAGTGTGCTGAGCTCATACTCTCTCACCTCACAGAGGGCGGCGAGGTGGCCGACAACGAGCAGCTGAGCCACAAGCTGAAGGAGATAAACGATGGCGGCAAGATGATGGTAGACTGGGTATACGCCATGACCCTCAACCAGCTCAAAGCCGGCAAGAAGGTAGGCGTGCTTGGCGGCGATCACAGCACACCACTGGGTTTTATCAAAGCCCTGGCACAGCTGCACCCCGACTTCGGCATACTGCAGGTAGATGCCCATGCCGACCTGCGTATAGCCTACGAAGGCTTCACATATTCCCATGCATCTATAATGTACAACGTACTGCAACAGGTACCCCAGGTAACTAAGCTGGTGCAGGTGGGCATACGCGACTACTGCGACGAAGAGCTGGAGATGATAGAGCAGAGCAATGGCCGCATTCACACCTTCTTTGACCGCGACATAAAAGCGCAGCAATACGAGGGCACCACGTGGAAAGACATCTGCAAACAAGTAGTAGATGCCTTGCCCCAAAAAGTTTACATCAGCTTCGACATAGACGGGCTCGACCCCAAGCTGTGCCCCAACACCGGCACACCCGTTCCCGGCGGCTTCGAGGCGGAGCAGGTGTTCTACCTCTTCCGCATGCTTCACCAGTCGGGCAGGCAGCTCATCGGCTTCGACCTCAACGAGGTATCCAGCGGCCACACCCCCGGCGACGGCATCGATGCCATAGTGGGTGCCCGCATGCTCTTCAAGCTATGCAATTTTATGGTGGGCTAAACTAAACCCACAACGCTTCTAAAATTAAAACTGCGGGCCTCAACGACCCGCAGTTTTTTAGTTATTGACTTCCGGACGAGCAACCGCCAATTGCAGACTGCTAATTGCAAACTGAAAATTACTCCACCACCAGCCTTATCATAATTGTCGTTTCATCATCACCTGCATAGCGACACATATACACTCCCTTCGCTGTTTCCGGCGCCAGCTGCAAGGCATTGCCGCCCGCACTAAGTATATAGCGTCCTACCTCCCTGCCATCAATTGTATAAATGTGCAGCATACCGGGTGCGCCTGCTACCACAGTGAACTTACCGGTGTTCGGATTTGGATAAAGCTCAAAGCTGCTGCTTACGTGCTGTTCACCACCAGCGGGTTTACTGCATGCATTCACCGTTACAGTTTTTATCCTGCTGCATCCGGTAACGCTATGCGTATAGCTGATGTCTGTTACACCCGCCGTTAGTCCCCGTACTGCGCCATAGCTTGCGCTCGCTCCCACTCCCACAGTACCTACAGCCGTATTGCTGCTGCTCCATACACCGCCGCTGGTTACGTCGCTAAGAGTTGTTACTGCTCCGCCGCACACACTTGCTGTACCGCCAATAACAGCTGGGAGCATATTTACTGTAAGCGCTTTGGTAACCCGGCAAGCCGTGCCAAATGAATACGAAATTACCGTAGTACCGGAGCTGGTAGCAAATGTAGTGATGACACCACTTGCAGTGCCTATGGCCGCAACAGCGCTGCTGCTCGTCCACACACCGCCAGACTGGCTGTTATACATGGTTGCCGTTGATCCCTGGCATACGGTAGCTGCGCCCGTAATTGCCGGTGGCAGTGCCATTACCGTAACATTATAAGTAGTGTAGCAGCCATTGCTGCCTGTAAAACTAATAGTGGTAACGCCGGTAGTAAGGCCGCGCACCACGCGGGTAGCGCCATCAATTGTGCCCACTGCAGTATTGCTGCTGCTCCACGTGCCACCGCTGCCGGCAGTGAGCGTAGTGGTAAAGCCTACGCAAGGTGTAGCATACCCGCTGATCGCCGCAGGCGCGGCATTAACTGTGATCAGCTTTGTCTTATAGCACCCTGCTCCTATTGTATAAGTTATTGTAGCAACACCAGCCGCCATACCCGTGGCAACACCACTGCCGCCATCTATAGCCGCTACTGATGTATTGCTGCTGCTCCATGCGCCGCCTGTCACTGTATTAGTCATTGTTGTTGTAGTGCCGATACACGCGGTACCCGGCCCACCTATAGCCGCCGGCAGTGCCGATACACTAAAAGATGTGGTAGCGATGCAGCCCGTGCCTAAAGTATATGTGATTGTAGTGGCACCAGCGTTGATACCAGTGGCCACACCTGTGCTCGGGCTTATAGTCGCGACCGATGTATTGCTGCTGCTCCATGCTGTACCGCCTGAGCTGCTATTAGTAAAGGTGGCCGTGCCGCCTGCGCAGATGCCAGCAGGGCCTGCAATAGCCGCCGGCGCCATATTTACGGTAACAGTGCGGGTAATGTAGCATCCCAGCAGTGGTGATATGCGATAGGTTATCGTAGCGGTACCAGCTGTAACCCCGGTGGCTATGCCCGAAGCTGACCCGATTATTGCCAGGCCGTTGCTGCTGCTCCAGGTGCCACCTGTAACGTAGTCCGACAGTGTAGTACTTGTGCCTGGGCACATGGTAGCCGTTCCGCTGATTGCAGGTGGCAGCGCATTTACGGTAACTACCGTAGTGCGTGCACAGCCGGTCGGCAAGGTATAAGATATTACCGCAGTGCCCGGGTTAATGCCATTTATCAGGCCTACCGCAGATGGGCCATAGATAACAGTAGGTGCAAGTCCGCTCCACACCCCACCGGGCTCCGGGTTGCCAAGTGATGTAGTGCCGCCTACACATATTTCCAGCTCGCCCGTTATGGGCGGCGGTGCATTTATATACATGTCCTTTGTGGCATAGCAGCCACTGCCCAGCATATAGGTAATAGTTGCAGCGCCAGACTCCACGCCTGTCACTACGCCCGTGCTGCCTACTGTAGCAATGCCTGTGTTGCTGCTGCTCCATGTGCCGCCGCTGGTAGTGTTGCTTAATACTGTTGTTGTGCCGAGGCAAATGGCAGAGGTGCCCGTGATCGCCGGAGGTGCAGCGTTTACTGTTGCAATAACAAACACAGAACATCCTGATCCTGAACCATAGCTGATAATCGCAGTACCCACTGCAACACCTGATACAATACCGCTTGCTACAGATGCCACCGATGGATCGCTGCTGCTCCACGCTCCGCCGCTAACAGTATTGCTTAGTGTGCCTGTGCTGCCCTGGCATACAGACGCTGTGCCACTGATAGCCGATGGCATGGCAAATACCGTCATTACCACAGTGCTTGCACATCCTACACCTGCGCTGTAGCTGATCATCGCTGTGCCACTTGCCACACCCGTTACCACGCCCCCTGGGGAGATACCAGCCACAGCGGTGTCATTACTTGTCCATACCCCGCTCGTTACGGTGTTACTAAGTGTAGTGGTGGCACCTTCACATATGCCCGATACGCCGGTTATCGCCGCAGGTGCACTGTATATCGTCACGTCTGCTGTTACAATGCAGTCGCCACCCATAGAGTATGAAATTGTTGCAGTGCCGGCACTAATACCCGCAACCACACCGCTGCTGCCAACCGTGGCTACACCGGCATTGCTGCTGCTCCATGTGCCGCCGGTTACTGCATTGGCTAAAGCAGTTGTGGCGCCGGCACAGGCGGTAATGGTGCCCGTGATAGCCGCCGGCGATGAATTTACTGTGATCGCTGCCGTGGCGGCACATCCTGCGGTGGTTGAATAAGTAACAACAACAACACCGGGCGCAATGCCGCTAACTACACCGTCAGTATCTATCGATGCTATGGAGGTGTCGCTCGTAGTCCAGTTGCCACCCGTAGCTGCATTATCAAGGGTAACGGTTGCACCAATGCATACCGGTATTGCTCCCGTAATTGCCGAAGGTGTTTCGCTGACGGTTACAATGGCTGTAGCAAAACAGCCCGCACCTGACTCATAAGTGATCACCGCGGTGCCTGCTGTCGCTCCCGCAACTATACCTGAGGTTGCACCAATTGTAGCGATACTATTGTCGCTGCTGCTCCAGGTGCCGCCCGCCGATGTGTTCGAAAGTGTCGCACTTGCGCCCGCGCACATAGTTGCCGTACCTGTAATAGCAGCTGGTGCTGTATTTACCGTCATCGTTTTATATGCAGCGCACAGTCCGCCAATGGTGTACGAAATAATCGCCGTTCCCGGCGCCATCGCTGCCACAGCCCCGTCAGCTGCGACGGATACAACAGATGTATCGCTGCTGGCCCACACCCCGCCGCCGGTAGTATTAGACAGTGTTGCGGTAGTACCGGTGCAAAGCACCGGGGGGCCGCTTATGGCTGCCGGCATTGCATTTACGGTAACCTCTGCGGTTGCCATACAGTCCGCGCCTGTGGTGTAGGTTATTGTTGCAGTTCCCGCAGCTATCCCGCTCACCACGCCGGTAGTTGCTATTGTGGCCACTGCGGCAGTGCTGCTGCTCCATGTGCCGCCGCCAGCGGTATTGCTTAAAGTAATATTGTTTCCCGCACACACGTAAAGTGTACCACCTATCGCCGCAGGGGTCGTTCCCACGGTTACGCTTCTGATGCTGTGACAGCCCGGGCCTGTGGTATACGTTATTGCCGTAACTCCTGCCGCAACAGCTGTTACCTGTCCGTCACCATCTATTGTGGCAGCAGCGGTATTACCGCTTGTCCACGCTCCGCCACCTGTGGCGTTCACAAGTGTTATGGTATTGCCTGTACAGAGCGTGTTGGGACCGCTTATCGTGCTATTTGCGCTCACTGTTACTACTGTAGTTGTTCCGCATCCCCCAGCTGTGGTGTAAGATATAACTGACGTGCCTGCCGATATGCCCGACACGATGCCGCCCGCAACGGTCGCCACAGACGCATCTCCGCTGCTCCATGCGCCACCAGCTACACTATTGCCCAGAATGGTTGTATTGCCCGCACACAAGCCCAGGGCGCCGGTAATAGCTGATGGCACAGCGTTCACCGTCATCGTCATGATCGATGGGCATCCCGAGCCCGGGACGTATGATATTGTCGTGGTGCCTGCTGCGATACCGGTTACATTGCCCGCTGTGCCTATAGTAGCTATAGCTGCATTGCTGCTGCTCCATACACCACCTCCGGCGGAATTGGTGAGTGTAGTGGTGGCGCCCGCACAAATGGCTGCTGTGCCCGTTATGGCAGATGCCGTACCGTTTACAGTTACAGACTTGGTAGCGCTGCATGATGGGCCTGTAACATAGGTAACGATCGTAGTGCCGGCGCTCAGCCCGGTGAGCACACCGGTGCCGGCTACTATTGCAGCTGTTGCAAGGTTACTGCTGGTCCAGGTGCCGCCACTTGCCGTATTGGTGAAGGTCGCAGATGCACCCGCGCACACTGTAGCCGGCCCGCTGATAGCCGATGGCGGCAGGCTCACTGTTAGTGTCACTACCCTGCGGCAGCCACTGGCCAGCGTATAGCTGATGTTTGCAGTGCCGGCAGATACCGGTACTACTATACCTGTAGTGCCAATGGTAGCCACGCTTGTGGCGCCGCTGCTCCAGGTGCCCCCCGTAGAGGCGCAGGCAAGCGTGGTATTGCTACCCATGCATATTGCGGTATTTCCCGTAACAGGTAAAATAGGGCTAACAGTAACAATGGCAGTAGACCTGCACATGCCGCCAAATGCATAGCTGATAGTAGCCGTGCCGCCGGCAACGCCGGTGATTATCCCTGTCGATCCGGCTGTAGCTATAGCAGCATTACTGCTGCTCCAGGTGCCACCGGCTACGCTGTTGCCCAGTGTAGTTGTGTTGCCGGCGCACAATGTTTTAGTACCCGATATCGCACCGGGTGCGGCATTTATACTTACTACCGTGGTGCGTATGCAACCTGTATTTATAGTGTATGTTATGGTAGCCGTACCTATGCTTACACCAGACACTACACCAGACGATGAACCCACGGCAGCCACCGAAGTATTGCTGCTCATCCACGACACCCCGCCGGTTGTACTATTCGATAATACAGATGTGGTACCCGTACAAACAGATGTGTTGCCGGTAATAGCGGCAGGCATTGCATTCACGGTAAATACTGCCGTTTTGGTGCAGCCTGTGCTTATAGTATACGATACCGTTGTAGTACCTGCCGTAATACCGGTCACTATTCCACCTGCACTTATCGTCGCCAGCGAAGTACTTGCAATGGCCCATGTGCCGCCGCTAATCGCGTTGGTAAGAGTCGTAGTCATTCCGGGGCAAACCTTCAATGTGCCGCCAATAGCTGCGGGGCTCCCGTTTACCGTTAGCACGGTCCAGGCCTTACAGCCGCCCGGCAGATTATATGTTACAGTGCAAGTGCCTGCGGCAACCCCTGTAGCTACCCCTGTGCTCGCGCCTATGGTAGCCACGGCGCTGCTGCTTGTAGTCCACGTACCGCCACTAGTCGTATTGCCGAATGTGGTTGTAGCACCAACGCATACACTGCTGCTGCCGCTTATCGCCGATGCCGATGGATAAACGGTCACTGGCAATGTCCTGCGACAGGTGCTGGTACTGCCAACCGTATAAGTAATTGTTGCGGTGCCCCCCGCTACGCCGGTAACTACGCCGGTGCTGCTTATGGGTGCTATAGCACTGTTGCTGCTGCTCCATGTGCCGGTAGGCGTTGTATTGCCGAGTGTCGTCACCGTGCCTGAGCAAAGAGTGCTTGTGCCTGTGATAACGGCCGGCAACGATACCACCGTTACTATTGGGGTTACCTTGCAGCCGCTGCTAAGGATATATGTAATGGTAGTCGATCCGGTACTTAATGCAGATAGCACGCCGGTCGATGACCCTACCGTCGCTACTGTAGTATTGCTGCTGGTCCATGTGCCGCCGCTAACATCATTCGTCATTGTGGTGGTGTTGCCCGTGCACATGGCCGTTGTTATGAGCTGCGATGGTGCAGGCCTTACGGTTAGCACCTTGGTGTTTACACAGCTGCCGCCAAATGAGTAGGTGACCGTTGCTGTGCCTACTGAGGCCGCATAAAGTGGGAAAGCTCCGCCTACAACACTTATTATCGAAGTATCGCTGCTGGTAAATATGCCGCCTGTCGGGCTTCCGACAGCTTCAAAAAGATCGCCACGGCATGCAGCTGCGCTCGCTATTGTATTTATAGCGGGGGGTGTTGCCATTACTGTTACCACAGCCGATTTGAAACAGCCGCCTGCGGTCACAGTATATTTGATTGTAGCAGTGCCGCCTGCAATACCGGTCACCAAACCGGATACAGCGTCTACGGTTGCTATAGCCGTATTGCTGCTTGTCCATACACCAGCCGCTCCGCCGCTGCTCAATGTGGTTGTCAATCCGATACAAACAGTGCTGGTTCCGGATATCGCCGTTGGGGTGGCATTGACTGTAACCACCTGGGTTGCAATTGTACAGGAGTAGCCCCTGCTGTATGTGATAGTGGCTGTGCCCGCGCTCATGCCTAGTAAAGTTCCTGCAGTGGTGCCAATAACCGAGACTACTGCAGGGGCGCTGCTGGTCCATGAGCCTAGATAGTCTATAACCGGCGAATTCATATAAAAGTATACACCGGCACAGGCCGAAAAGGTGCCGGTAAGTGGCTGGGCCGGTGTCACCACATCTTCGTATCTTATGTTGTAACAGCCCGTGCCTAATGTGTAGGTAACGATAAAGCTTCCGGCCGTTACACCTGTCACTACTCCACTGGATGCTCCTATTGTTGCAATAGCACTGTTGCTCGTACTCCACGTGCCGCCCGTCATATCATTTGTAAGCGTTGCGGTAAGTCCCGGGCATACTTTTGATGCGCCGTAGATATCCGGTGGCGTTGCATTCACTGTAATAATTTTCGTTACACGGCAGCCTGTATGGGTATAGGTAATAATGGCTGTGCCCGCCACTCCCCCGGTTACTACACCTGTAGTACTCGATACCCCGGCTACCGAAATATTACTTGAGCTCCATGTCCCTCCTATTGTAGCATTGGACAACGTGCCGGTCAGTCCGGTGCAAAAGCCTGGGCCGCCGCTTATTGCCGCAGGAGCAGTGCCTACAGTTACCGTTTTAGTTGCCACACAGCTTCCGCCTCCGCTATACGAGATTGTGGCTATGCCTGCTGTTACACCCGTAACAACACCTGCTGAGCTGATATTGGCCACCGCGGGCGCCCCGCTGCTCCACGCCCCGCCGCCGGTTGTAGTAGCTAAGCTGGTTGTGCCTCCGCCACACACTACATTAGTGCCGGTAATGGCAGCAGGTGTTGTCGTCACGGTGACAACTGTAGTAAAACTACCCGTTGCCGCAACGTAGGTGATCGTAGCCACACCAAGAGAATTTCCGCTTACTACCCCGGTCGAAGAGCCAATGCTTGCAACCGTAGCATTGTTGCTGCTCCATGTACCTCCGCTCGTCGTTCCTGTAAGTGTTATACTGCTACCCTGGCATAGGCTGGTGCTTCCTGTAATAGCGAGAACGAATTCATTTGCGCCAATGTCAATACGAACACCGGATATACGGGCATTCCCGGCATAATCAGTAGCCAGCACACGCGCCGATGTGCTATCACCTGCATTCACACATGCCGACGAGGCCATAAGGCCGAAGTTAGCGCCTGTGGCATCTTCTGTCACATTTGCGGTGGTTGTGGGGGCCATAAGCCCGGGGCTCCCTCCTGTTACGTTAGTACCTGTGTCGCCAAGACTGCTATAGCCATACACGCTAACTTCATGCGCCGTGGACCTGGGCGTCCAGTTGTTTTCATACAGCAAAGCACCACAGTTGCCTGATATATTGTGAGTGCCGCCCGAATTATTTACATTCCCGTAAAAAATATTGTTTTTAATTACTGTGGGTACAGGCATACTTACCGCAATATATATTCCTCCGCCATGGTTAGCTTTGTTGTTAATGATCACGTTATTTGTGATCACTGATTTACCAAATACTTCCAGTCCGCCGCCAAAATCCGCGGCCTGGTTGTTGGCAATAATGTTGTTAGTAACAACAAAGAAGCTGTTGGGTTCTGCAATAGTGGTGCTAAGGTTCGTACCCCAGAGTTTTATGCCCCCGCAACCATGTGTGATCCCACACGCGGCCGATTCTGTCTGTTGGTTGTTGCAGATAAGATTGTTCGTTATATCCACAAACCCATCATAGCAGTATATAGCTCCGTTTCTCAGATTAGTGTTGTGATGTATCTTGTTGTTTCTGATCTTTAAGTGCGATGCAAGGGTCCCGCCCGTCTGGTGGTTTACGGTCATAGTAGCCTCGCCCGCTGTATTTTGATATATTTCGTTGTGATGGAAATCTATATTCCGGTCAGCAAAACTGAATTGGCTGTTTGAGGTACTATTCTGGTAAACCTTATTGTCATGAAAGTGAGGTGTTCCGTACGACATGGTGAACATAGTGGTGTAACTGGCACAGCTGTAAAAAGTGCAGTTAGCAACTTCTCCTGCAAACAAAAATAGTCTCACTACTGTATTGCAACTGATTTTGGTGAAATTACAGTTTTTTACAAGCATGTCTCTTCTCACGTCAATAATCCCGTATCCGGCCACCGAAACGTCGCTCCAGAAGCTAGCTGAATCAAGTTTGCAGTACGAAATGTTGCAGTACTGCAACGTAGACGTATCTACCGGTGCTCCGCTACCCGTAATATGCATGCCTTGCCAGCCTCCCGAGCTCGTGCTCATGTCTGACCACGCCGATGCATTGTTGATGGTAAAGTTGATCGGTGCAGCACTCGTGCCCTTTGCGTAGATAACTCCGTCGGCAGTAAGTGAATATGGCCCCTGGAAAACCACAGTTACCCCCGGATCAATTTTCAGCAACGTATTATACTGTATCGTTATGTTATTAAATATCCTGTAAGGCGACCCCGCTGCTGTCCATTGTCCCGACACATTTGCAGTTGTGATGTCTGTGTATGCATGAGTAGCGAACGATGCTATGAGCAGGCATAAAATGGATAGTATTTTTTTCATACAGGTTGATTTTTAAAAGGGGAAGGAGGCAATTTATACCGCGCACGTCTATCTTGCAAGAAAAAGTTTCTAAACGGTCGAAAAAGTTTCTAAGCGGTAAAAATCAGCGGATCAACGCATTTTATCAGCATCTTACGCATTTGTAATTTTAATTATAATAATAGCAGTCCCCGGTGTTTTTTCAGGCGCGGGATTTGATGCGCAACTACGATTGCTACAATCCATGCCTGCATAATCAATCCGGTCTGCATACCGAAGTAACAAAACCCGGATTACACCTCCAAAATGAGTGTCTGCGCAATAGCTCCTCCCCTTGGGGGAGGCCGGGTGGGGCTTTTCACAAGCACAAAAACATAACCCAGACAAAAAAGCAAAAACCCCGGCAAAACCGGGGCTATAACTGTAATCTTATTCAATCAGCCAATACCTACTTCAATACCTCCTGCAATGTTTCTTCCAGCTGGCTGCCGCGTAGGTTTCGGCCCACGATCTTGCCTTGGGGGTCTATGAGGAAGTTAGCGGGGATAGATTGTATGGCGTAGGTGGCGGCCGCTGCCGACGACCAGCCTTTGAGGTCGCTTACTTGTGTCCAGGCGAGGTTATCGTCTTTTACGGCCTTTTGCCATGCATCTTTATTGTTGTCGAGCGATACACCCAGTATGGCAAAGTTCTTCTCTTTAAAGCGCTCCCATGCGGCTACCACTGTGGGGTTCTCGCCCCTGCATGGGCCGCACCACGAGGCCCAGAAGTCCACCAGCACATACTTGCCACGTAGCGACGATAATGTTATTGTTTGTCCCTCGGCCGTGGGCAGCGATATATCGGGCGCCATAGAGCCCGGCTCTACCGATTGTTGTGGCTTGCCGGCGCGCTGCTTGGCCAGTATTTTGTTGTAGTATTCTTCAAAGTCCTTTACCAACTTCATTTTTGGGAAGCGCTTTGGCAGGCCGGCGGTAAATGAGCTCAGGTAGGCAGATTCGCTGTAAGGATTGAGTATACGGGCCGCAAATACTGCATTGGGGGCATACTTGGTAGTATCGGCATAGCGCTCTACAAACTGGGTGAACCGCGTCTTCATATCGTCGAAGTCGGTCTTGGCCACGGCCAGCATACTGTCGCTGCCCTTGGCTTGCAGCGTATCCAGCACCACGCTCATGGTGTTGAAGTCGCGCAGGTGCTCGCGTATAGATACTATGAAGGTCTGCAGCTGCTTAGAGGGAATGGATCCATTGACAGTGTAGTTTTCTATAGCCTGCCAGTTGCCGGTAACTTCCATGTTGCCCTTGTCCACCGATAGCAGTATGAATTTGTTGTCGCCGAAGTGGAGCCTGTAGAGCCCGGCCTCCGGCGCCACAGCCGACACCTCGAAGTGCCCATCGGCGGCAGACTTTTGCGAGTCTACTATCGTGATGATGTCATTAGCATTGAGCTGCTCCAGTATTACTGTCTGCGGCGGCATACCAGTGATATTGCCCATAACGGTAAACTTGCGGTCGCTGCTGCTGCAGGCTGCAAGTGTGGAAAGAGCAATAAAAAGAGGAAGTAGCTGTTTTGATCTCATTCACGAAATTTTACACGAAAAAATATGCCTTGCTCAAAATTAATAAGTCAAATGTCAAAAAATGTATAAAGTTTCATTATCAGATTCCAATTCTTAAAATCCAAATTCCAAAAACCTGAAATTCCAGTTGAAAAAAATCCCAAAACTAAAATCCATATTTACGCCTCTGCGGTTCATTGAAGATAAGGGTAATGGGGGATTTTGTCAAAAAACAACAAATCCCAACTCATACGAATTGGGATTTGGAATTTATATTTTGGAATTTCTACCTGCGTAACACCTCCCTATAGCGGCGGGAATTTATTAAATTTCCCTTGACGAACATCTCCCCTTTAGGGGCGGGGGTTAATTTGAATTTCCTATTGAAGTAACATCACCCCTTTAGGGGCGGGGGGTTATTGGAAATTCCCAATACCAAACAGGGGTTTTTAATTGCCACTCAGCAGCGCAGCCCTTATGCGGGCTTCCACATCGTTCATTACCTCCACGTTATCGTTGAAGAATGCTTTTACAGCATCGCGGCCCTGGCCTATCTTGCTGTCGCCATAGCTAAACCATGAACCGCTCTTCTGCAGCAGGCCCAGCTCTACGCCCATGTCTATTATCTCCCCCACCTTGCTGATGCCCTCACCAAAGATGATGTCGAACTCAACCTGGCGGAAAGGCGGTGCTACTTTGTTCTTCACCACCTTCACACGTGTGCGGTTACCGCTGGCTACGTCGCCGTCCTTTATCTGGCTGATGCGGCGTATATCCAGGCGCACCGATGCGTAGAACTTCAGGGCGTTACCGCCTGTGGTCGTTTCGGGGTTGCCAAACATCACACCTATCTTTTCGCGCAGCTGGTTGATGAAGATGCAGCAGCAGCCTGTGCGGCTGATGGTTGCCGTAAGCTTGCGCAGCGCCTGGCTCATAAGGCGCGCCTGCAGGCCCATCTTGCTTTCGCCCATTTCACCGTCCAGCTCGCCCTTGGGTACCAGTGCGGCCACAGAGTCTATCACCACCACGTCTACCGCGCCGCTCGATATAAGCCTGTCGGCTATCTCCAGGCCCTGCTCGCCGTAGTCTGGCTGGCTTATTATGAGGTTATCTACATCTACCCCTAGCTTGCGGGCATATGATGCGTCAAATGCGTGCTCTGCATCTATGATTGCGCATATGCCGCCTTTCTTCTGTGCCTCTGCTATAGTGTGTATTGCTATTGTTGTTTTACCACTCGATTCCGGGCCATAGATCTCTACTATACGGCCGGCTGGCAGACCGCCAACGCCCAGTGCCACATCGAGACCGATGGACCCGGTGCTGATCACCTCCATCTTTTCCTGCTGCTTGTCGCCAAGCATCATCACCGATCCTTTACCATAGTCCTTCTCGATTTTATCGAGGGCGAGCTTTAATACCTTTAATTTGTCGTCTGCCATTTTACTTACTTTTAGATCTTACGTTTTACGAATAATTGAATTATCAAAATTACCCCTAAAAACCAACATTGTACAGAATTGCCAAAAGAAGATATCCACATTTTGGACGGACAAATGTCCAGTGGATGGTTGGGCAGCATTCAGTCTGCAGTTGACACGCTGCACAGGCTATGCTGCCAAAACGCCCTGGTGTGATTACTATTCAGTACTAGCCTTTTTGATCCGCCTGTTTTCCAGCTCCTCCATCACGTTGTTAGCAAAACGGGTGAGCAGTGCCACATCGTTGTCTGAGAACGATCGCACCTTTTGGTCTACCACGCAGACTGAGCCTATGTTGTATCCCTCGGCGGTGGTAAGCGGCACGCCGGCATAAAACCGCAGGCCGAAGCTGCCGGTGACTAATGGGTTGCTGAGCAGGCAGGGCTCTTGCAGGGCATCATTAAAAATGGTGGGTTGTGGATCAAGTACGGCAAGCGAGCAAAGGCTCACCCCGCGGTCGGCACGGTTGGTGCCTTCCATTCCAAAATTGCCTTTGAACTCCACATATTCATTGCCCACCAGCGATATGAGCGCTATAGGCATGCCAAAGCTCTGGGCTATTATTTTCGCTATCTCGTTAAAGTATTTGTCGGGGTAGCCATCCAGCGTTACGTAGGAATTGAGATCTTTTATCCTGCCTTCTTCGTTTTCGGGTATAATGGGTTTTCCAAAAGTGTTGTTCATGTGCACGATCCGTATTACGATGCAAAACAACATCAATATTTTTAAAATAAAAAAAAGTGTTTAACGGAAACAGCCTGTAAAGTAAAAAGCCCGCAACAAAGAATGCTGCGGGCCTGAAGTATTAGTTAAACGTTGTTAGAATACCACCAGTTTCTGCGTAGTGCTTATACCATCAACTGTGCATGTCACAAAGTACATACCCGCGGCCGGTGTTACAGACCTCGATATTTCTTCCTGCTGCATGCTGTTAGCAGTGTAGGTCTTAGACTGTGTAAACACCTGCCTGCCTGCAACATCGGTGATGCTGAAGCTAACCACACCGTTATCCCCGGTTTTGAATACAAGGTTACAGCCATTGGTTGCCGGGTTCGGATAAATGTTGAAGGTAGTGTTGGCAGTTATTGCCTCAGCTACACCTGCAGGGAAGCCCGAGATGGATATCTTATCGAGGAACATGTTGTTGCCTGCGTTGCCGGCCCTGTACCTGATCCTGAAGAAAGTATTGCTGGTACGGTACGTCGCTGGCACATTCACGCCGCGCTGCACCCACTTGCTGGCATCGGGGGTAATGTATTCACTTACCTTATTACCATAGTTGGCTACCTGGCTGCCTCTGAATCCTGCGATCTTTGTCCACCGCGCGCCGCCAGACGTACTCGCCTGGATCTCCAGGGAATCGTTAACCTTGGTTACCCATCCGCTGAGCCCTGTATTGGTAGATGCGCCTGATGTATAGAAGTTAAAGTAGCAGTTGCCGGTAACACCAGCCAGGTTGAACGCCGGTGTGTAGATATCATCAAAATCCCCGGTCGCTGTGCCTGTTCTGCGGTTAGAGGTATCAAACGAGCGGAACATAACACAGCTGTTATCATCCACACCGGCACCATTATAAAACTGCCATTTGAATTGATTATCGTAGTAATTGAACATTGGCCAGTTAGCTATGCCAGCTTCGTTGCTGAAATTCTGGGTATAGCCCATGCCGCCTGCCACAGCAGTGTCGGCCACGTATACGGCTTTGCTGTTAGTAATAGTATTGCTGCCGGCATTAGAAGTAGCCTTTAGCTTTACAGTAACCCACCCGGTCTGCGCAAACTGGTTGTTCACCGTTGTCATGCTGGTAGACGTAGCTGTTGTTGGGCTGTTTGAAAATTCCCACTCAACACTTGATACTGTGTCATTCCAACTGGCGTTACGGAACTGGAAGCTCCCGGCATTGTTGAACGTGAGGAAATGCGAGCGCGGATCAACGATAGCACCGCCACCCACAGCTTTGTTCATTGTGAAATCAGCGACTGGCGGCAAGTCCGGCATCGGAAGCAACGCGCCTGTAGCATTAAGGTTGGCAGCGGTGATAAGATTATTGCGGCCCGCTGTGCCACTGGTGAGGGCAGTGCGCATGCGAGTAGCCTGCCCATTGGTGAACATCTTATCACAATAAGCGTACTCCATTATATTCTGCAAATTGTTGGTATCCGGGTAATTCACAAGAGAATCAGGCAGGCCTGAAGATGATACAAACGTATGGGTATAGCCTGAAGAACAGGTAGTGTCGTTGGTAAAGCAAGATGTGTGGCCCTTTGTTGGCGGGGTATCCCACACACCGTCATCGCCGCAGGCAACTTCCGGGCTGTTGGTGCTGCCCCATACGTGCGCCAGGTTGAGTACGTGGCCAAGCTCGTGCGGGATAGTTTTATTAGGGGCATTGTTGATGTAGCTATACAGGCTGATAATACCATCGTAGTGGGGCATTGTAGCGCCAGACGAAGGATAGTATGCATAAGCCGCGGCACCGGCCGATGCTGCGCCGAAGGCTTTTATAAACCAGATGTTGATGTATTTATTGTTAGGCCAAGACTGGTATTTGGCCTGGTCGCTGGCTGCTGCCGTGAGGTAAGAAAAGTGACGCACCACACCCTTCGTAGCGTTGCCATTAGGATCTTTTGTGGCAAGGTGCAGGCGCATTTTAGGATTGCCGATGTGCGGTACAAATGGCGCTATTACGGTGGCTGTATCCGGGTTTTGCTTGTTGTATACTATAGACCAGTACTTCACTGCCTCGTAGATAACATTGTCGCTGATGAACTCTACACCATAGTCGTGCACAATATGCACCACCACTGGTATGTCGTAAGTGATGGTGTCAGATGCAGCGGTGGTTTTGTAATAGGCCTGCTTTCCCATCTGTGCTGCAAATTGCGGCTCATACTCTGCCAGCTCAGGGTGCTCTTTCAGCATTTCGCGGTAGTGCTCATCTGTGGAGCATGGGCGCAGCTGCTGCGCTTGTGTCACTCCGGCCATTAACAGCAGCGCGGATGCAAAGGGGATAATCCTTTTGAACATTATAAATTTGGAATTAAATTAATAAATGAGGTGGTGAAGATAACGATAAAACTTATCAGGCGTATACGCCTTTCGTCATGTGATTGTAGATATGAGGTGAATATACCAATTGCTGTGGCGTATACTAATTGCCGGGAGATATGACCGGGATATTCCGCTGGTGCACCACCTTATTGAATATACTTATGTCGGTGTCCACTACATCCTTCAGCCGTTGCAGCTGCATATCTGTTTCGGCACTCAGTGCGGCGAACGCCGTGCGCACCTGCCGTGTAGGCGCATGATTGCCGCTGGCAGCCACGTTGTAGAGCGCAGCCATACGGTCATTGAGCCGCATGGGATAGTTGAGTATATCCTGCCCTGCCTTTGCCTTGGTCTGGTACAATGCCTCCTCTATAGCAGTTAGCTTTTTGCTGATGCTATCGGCGAGTGGCCTCAGGCTTTTAGCATGCACACTATCTGTGCGGCCCACGAGGTCAGTGAGCTGCGCGCGCAGCTTCCTTGTGTTCTTAATGCCTTTTTGTATGTCATTGAACTTATCCCGTACAGCAAGGAGAAAGGCAAGCTGCGCCTGGTAGTCGGCATCGGGTATTTTGTAGTTGGGATCGGCCTTGATGGTGAATGGCACTTCGGCAGAGTCGTTGCCGTACCTAACCCGAGCGTGATAGCTGCCCGGCGCAGCCCTGGGGCCACCTGGTGTACCGCTCCACAGTACAAGGCCCTCGATCTTCTCCGCTGCCTCGTAGCGGGTATCCCATACAAACCTGTTCATCCCGGCTTTATTACCCGGCTTGTCCTTGCCGGTCGCAGGTTGCGGGAATGTCTTTATTACCTTACCATCGTTGCCCATGATAGTAATAGCGGGACCTACAGTATCAGCAGCCGTTCGCAGGTAATAGTTCAACACAACACCGTTAGGCGGATTGGCCCCTGCATTTTTCACATTGGAATCTATAGAGCCTTCCATATACCATGTGTCGCCCGTGGGAAAAACGTAGAGGTTCCTGGCGAGCACTTCTTCTTTATTGCCCTGCACGATAGTGAGATCATCGAGCACGTAAAATGAACGGCCCTGCGTGGCAACGACGAGGTCGTTATTCTTTATGGTGAGATCGGTGATGGGCACAATGGGCAGGTTGAGCTGGAACTTCTTCCACGATGCACCATAGTTGTAGCTGATGTACATGCCATACTCTGTGCCTGCATATAGCAAGCCTGCGCGCTTGCGGTCGGCACGCACCACGCGGGTGAAGTGCATTTTGTTGATGCCCTGTGTCACCAGCTTCCAGCTTTTGCCATAGTCCTCAGTCATAAAGATATACGGCGTGTAGTCGTCGCTCTTATAGCGTGTGCCTGCAAAGTATGCAGTGCCTTTCTTAAAAGGGTCTGCCTCTACGCTGTTCCACATCATCCATTTGCCTGCGGCCAATGGTGTTACATTTTCCCATGTAGTGCCACCATCGCGACTAATGTGTATCAGTCCGTCATCGCTGCCTGCCCATAGCAAGCCTTGCTCCAGCGGTGACTCTGTGGCTGTAAAGATGGTGCAGTAATACTCTGCCGTTGTATTGTCTTTAGTGATGGGGCCACCGCTTGCGGCCTGCCTGCTCTTATCGTTGGTAGTAAGGTCGGGACTGATGGGCTCCCAGCTCTGCCCTTCATCGGCAGAGACGAACAGGTGATTGCCTGCAGCATACAGCCGCTTAGGATTGTGAGGCGAAAAGAAGATCGGGAAGTTCCACTGGAAGCGGTACTTCTGCGCATCGGCCCCCACGCCTATAGGCACATCGGGCCATACAGAAACGGTGCGGCTCTCGCCGGTCTTATGATCGAGCCGGGAAAGGTAGCCGGCATAATTGCCGCCATACACAATATCAGGATTGAGCGGGTCGGCAACTACATAGCCACTCTCAAAGCCTGCGGTAGACTCCCAGTCGCCATTGCCTATGCTGCCGCCATAGGTGCGGCTCTTGATGCGTATGGTGCTATTGTCTTGCTGGGCGCCGAGGATGTGATAGGGAAAAGCGTTGTCAGTGCTTACACGGTATATCTGCGCAGTGGGCTGGTTGTGGTAGGTGCTCCAGTTATTGCCGCCATCGAAGCTTACCTGCGCGCCGCCATCGTCAGCGAGTATCATGCGGTTGCCATCATCGGGGTCTATCCAGAGGTCGTGGTGATCGCCATGGGGGGTATGTATGCTGCGAAAGGTTTTGCCGCCGTCCGTGCTTTTCATAAAGTTGACGTTGAGGCAATAGACCACCTGCTCATTCTTAGGATCGACAAACACCTTGTTGAAGTACCATGCACGCTGGCGTATCTCATTTTCCTGCGACTGCAATGCCCATGTAGCACCTGCATCGTTGCTTACATACAGACCGCCTTTCTCATGCTCGATCATGGCGTATACCTTGTCGGTATTAGAGGGTGCAACAGCCATGCTTACGATGCCCCAAATACCTTTGGGCAGGCCCTGGCTTGCGGAGATATTCACCCAGGTATCGCCACCATCAGTGCTCTTGAATAATCCGCTGCCCGCTCCCCCACTCTCGAGGCTGTAAGGTGTGCGGATAACACGCCACATACCCGCATAGAGCACGGATGGATTGCCGGGCTCCATCACCAGGTCGCTGCAGCCGGTTTGAGAGTTGACATGCAATACCTGCTTCCATGTTTTGCCGCCATCAGTTGTTTTGTACACGCCGCGCTCAGCATTAGGGCCAAACAGATGGCCCATAACAGCTACCCAAACGATATCGGGGTCTTTTGGGTGAATGACGATGCGCACTATATGCCGGCTATCCTTAAGCCCGATATTGTGCCAGCTGCGGCCGCCATCGTCGCTACGCCACATGTATGATGCTTTCATCGGAAGGGGCCACAGCTACCGCGCCTATGCTGCCGCCGAAATATTTGTCGGTAGTGTTTTTCCAGTTGCTGCCACCGTCGTTGGTCTTCCATACACCGCCACCGGTGGCGCCGAAGAAGAACTCATTCTTGCGCTTGTAGCTACCTGCGACCGCCCCGCTGCGCCCTCCACGAAACGGGCCGATGAGCCGGAAGCTTGTACTGCCAAAGTAAACAGAGTCATCGTGCGTAAACGTATTGGCAGCCGGCTGGCTCCTCTTTTGGGCAGTAAGCGATGCGGCTGAAAAAGCAAATAGGAATACGAGTAAATAATATCTCATAGATTGTTTGTAAGATATGGATTTCACCGGAAATAGGCTAGTTGAAATAAAAACGGGATTAAATCCCAACCGTGGAGTATACTCCCACCCCGATGTTTGCAGAAAAAATACGATGAACACTTACATGAATGAGAACGAGAAGGAAACTGAGAAAGAGAAACAGAAAGAGGGCGTGAAGGGTATGCAGGACATACTCAACAAGAACCTGATGGAGCAGCGCATGATCTTCCTTTGGGGCGCAGTGGAAGACGATAATGCGCGCGTGCTGGTGGAGCAGCTGTGCTACCTGGCCAGCACCAACCCCGTGGCTCCGATACACTTTTACATCAACAGCCCGGGCGGCATGGTAACGGCTGGCAATGCCATACACGATATGATGCAGAGCATACCCGCACCCGTATACACCTATTGCATAGGCAATGCTGCATCGATGGCCGCGATACTGCTATCGGCTGGTGAAAAAGGGCACCGTTATATATACCCGCTGGCCGAGGTGATGATACACCAGCCGAGCATGGGCGGATTTAAAGCACGGCTGTGGGAGATAGAGATACATGCCAAACAAATAGCCAAGGCCAAGGAGATGGCAGCAAAAATACTGGCGGCCAACTGCGGCAAAACGGTGCAGCAAATAAAGGAGGACTTTGATAAGGACTACTGGATGGATGCGCAGGAAGCTATAGCCTACGGCATAGTAGACAAGGTAGTGGACCGCTAAGCAGCCATACTGATTTCTGTAAGCGGAATGATGTGATCGCCAATACCATCGCCGAGCACCTGCATGCGTGCAGCCTCAAGGCGGTGCCTGTAGAGCAGCAGCTTATCTACCTGTGTATCGAGGTGGATGATCTTTTGCTCTATGATGCGCAGCGTAGTGCCGCTGTCCAGCGCATCCATCTGCCGGCGGATGATGATCTCGCGTATCTCCTCGAGTGTGAAGCCAAGTTTCTTCAGGTTGCTGATAGCAGTCAAGGTTTGCAACACAGACTCCGGATAATCTTTATAATTGTTATCGCGGCGGGCATGATTAGGCAGCTCTATCAGCCCTATTTTTTCGTAGTAGCGGATAGTATCTTTTGAGAACCCTGAAGCCTTTGAGAGGGCGCTGATGAGCATGGGGTAAAGGTAGGGAGAATGAACAAACCCGTCAAACACCAACATTAGCCTTTGACGAATTTTCGAACGAACGTGCCATTAATTTTTATAAAATAAATGCCTACCGGTAAATGCGATGTATTGATCACCCCTTTAGTGAAATCGACTCCGCAATTAATGTACTGTCCCAGAGTATTATAAATGCTTATGTTCGCTATAGCATCGAACGGCTTTATGTGCAGTTCATTGTGAGCCGGGTTAGGGTACAAGCTAAAATCATCTCTAAAAATGAATGAACTCACTGCGGTAATATCTCCGCCCCCACCTCCATCGGAACAAACAATTGTCGATGTACAACCAAGTGCCGGATTGTACTTAGCGAGGAACATAGGTGCAGACCCTGACGAGGAAAGAGTATCCGGTCCGAAAATAAGCGTACCACCCGTAAAATTTGAGCTTAGCAATACCTGACCTCTGGGAGTGCACGTGAGCCCAACTTTGCCACCATTGTCGCTACCTGATCTGAGCGATTGCGATTGCAGTAAATCGCCACTGTAACTGTAACTGATAAGATATAGCGGATCCCAGCTACCGAGTGGCGCGTGAAGTATAACCCCGCTATCAATTAATATGCCGCCGGTGTCGCCACTTATTGCTCCGGACACCCACACGTTATTGCATGGATCGACCGCGACCGACCACAATCTATTTCCCTGTCCAAAACCATACGTTGTCAATGTGGTAGTTGTATTGTACAGACCTCTTGCCCATGTTACATCACCCGCACTATCATAGCGAGTAACAAACCCTCCCCATCTCAGATGTGCATTCCTTAGCGTGTCAGTATTAAAAGATACAAGCGTTGTGTCAAAAATCTGCCCCCCGATATATATGCCCCCAATACTATCAGCCGCGATATCGAATGGAACAGCACTACCGCGCGCGCTTCTTGCCCATAGTGGATTGCCAGCGGTATCTAACTGCATCAAATATACATTCCCAATGTTATATGCGGGCACCGTAGTATGCAGTGTTAACGTTGAGCTTCCCAGTGAAAGAATAGGAGATTTAAATTGGCCGGCTAGGTAAATTTTATTGTTTGCAATAGTGATACCACTTGTATTTTCATCAGCAGTATCACCGTATTTTCTCGCCCATACGGCGTTTCCTGCTGTATCGTATTTGGCAAGGAACACCTCACCCTTTTTATAACTGGAGTTATACAGAGTGTCCGATCCAATTTTCATTGTAGCATTCCAGTAGGTCCCACTTACATAAATGTTTCCAGCATCGTCCAATACTATTCCACCGCCCAGTCCCATTACAATATCACCTTTACGAGACCAAAGTATATTTCCTACAGGATCATACTTTATTATAAAATAGCAGCCATTTCCCCACATACACCACGGCAACAAACACGAATCCGGGTAGTCGCTAACTAACAGATGAGATCCAAATTGGACCGAATCAGTCCAAAAGCACCCATACAGATAAGTGTTACCGTTTTTGTCGGTGGCTAAGCTGTACGGCAGAGCCTGTCCCAGAATACTAGCATCCGACCATAAAACATTTCCTGACGAGTCATATTTGGCGATATAACACTCGTAATTGTTATGCCCCACATGGTGATTGTAATAGGTTTTGACGCCAATTTTAATACTGTCTGATTTCCATATTCCCGCCACACTAATGTTATTACAGTTGTCGGACCTTACTACGTATCCGTTTACCACACGCTGATCTCCGAGACCAGCAATTTTTCGTCCCCATTGCCACGCTTGCGCATGTGATTCAAGCACAATTGCACAGATGGCGATCATTACAAAGGCAAACATTTTATACATAGGGCGAGTTTAAACAAAAATAATGAAAACAACTATTTAAAACAATTTTAAATCCGATCGGATTGTCCTTTAGACAAAACGCTTGGTGAATAGAGTTAAGGCCCAGTAAAGAATTCTACCTGTACTAATTCACAGCTATATTCAACATTTATTTTTCCACCTCAACCGACAATCGTAATATTGCGATTAATGGGAGCTACGAAAAATGATCTATTCACAAAAAGGCAAAACGAAATAGCTGCTATGGCCAAGGCTATAGCCCACCCTGCGCGTATAGCCATATTGCAGGAACTGCTGAAGGCTAATGCATGTGTGTGCGGCGACCTTGTGAATGAAGTAGGATTGGCACAGGCGACCATTTCGCAGCATCTGAAGGAGCTAAAGAAGGTGGGGCTGATACAAGGCACCGTGGAGGGCACAAGCGTGTGCTACTGCATAGACCTTAAGGTGTGGCAGCAGTACAGGCAGCAGTTTGCGGAGTTGTTTAAAGACACACCTGCGAACAAAAACTGTTGCTAAAAAAAATTGCCTGATTCAATCGCAATATTGCAATAAACAATACAACCAAAAACACATGAACAACGAACAGGAACTGAAAGAGCTGGTAAGGCAAAAGTATAGCGAGATAGCCTTGCAGGACAAAGACACTAATGCCGCATCGTGCTGCGGAGCCGGCGGGTGCAGCACCGAGGTGTACAACATAATGAGCGATGACTACACTAAGCTGGAAGGCTATAACGCCGACGCCGACCTTGGCCTCGGCTGTGGGCTGCCTACAGAGTTTGCCCAGATAAAGCCGGGAGACACGGTGATAGACCTCGGCAGCGGCGCGGGCAATGACTGCTTTGTAGCAAGATCGCAAACCGGTGAAACGGGCAAGGTAATAGGCATAGACTTTACTGCTGCTATGCTTGACAAAGCAAGAGCCAATGCCGAGAAGCTGGGCTTCAATAATGTGGAGTTCCGCATGGGTGATATAGAGAAAATGCCTGTGACCGCAAGCACTGCCGATGTGGTGGTAAGCAATTGCGTACTGAACCTTGTGCCTAATAAAGCAAATGTGTTCAAGGAAATATTCCGTGTGCTTAAATCGCGGGGGCACTTCAGTATATCAGATATAGTGCTGGTGGGTGAGCTGCCTGCCAACCTGCAGCAGGCAGCAGAAATGTATGCCGGCTGCGTGAGTGGCGCCATCCAGAAAGAGGAGTATCTGGGACTGATAAAGGAAACGGGCTTTGAATCGATAACCTTGCAAAAAGAAAAAGAGATCATCATACCCGATGATATTCTCGGCAACTATCTTAGCGCGGAAGAAATAAAAGCCTTCAGGGAGAGCAGCACAGGCATATACAGTATCACAGTTTTTGCCCGCAAGCCTGACTGCTGCACACCTGGCTCAGGATGCTGCTAAAAATTACAGAAGATGAAAAAGATAACCTCGTACTTAGGAAGGCACAAGCGGTTTGGCATCATACTGGCCGGCATCATTGGCCTCAACGCCGCATATGGCTTCGACCCGCGGTTTACCTACATCAACCTGCTGTGGATATTGATAAGCGTCTTAAAAATTGACCCATGAAAAATGTATTGGTACTGTGTACCGGCAACAGTTGCCGCAGCCAGATAGCCGAAGGATACCTGAGGCATTTTGCGGCAGGCAGGGCAAATGTATACAGCGCAGGCGTGGAGACACACGGAGTGAACCCACGTGCGATTGCGATAATGAAAGAGGATGACATTGATATCTCGGGCCACACATCGAACCACATAGATGAGTACCGCAATATCGCCTTCGATTATGTGATAACGGTTTGCGACAATGCGAAGGAGCGGTGCCCTTACTACCCTGCCACGGCTAAGCTATTTCATGAAAATTTCCCGGATCCGGCAAAAGCAACCGGCACTGAAGACGAAATCATGCGTCAATTTAGAGAGGTGCGGAATTTGATACGCGAGTACAGTAGGGCCTTTGTGGAGGAGGAGATTAGCTGAAAGGCTGTGTAAAAAAGAACAGGCCGGTTGACCCCAATAGGTAACCGGCCCGTGTTTATTTTTAGTTGCTTTTTATTTCGTCTTAGCCATCTTGCCTTTTGCCACAATAGTATTGGCCTCACCAAGGAACTTCACCACTTCCTGGCCAGGCTCTGAGCCTGCCGGATAGCCCTGTGAGCCCAGCGGATCGATCAACGACTTTTTACTTGCAGAGTCTAACCGCATGGTGAAGTACCAGATGGTGGGATAACCCTGCACCCTGAATGCCTGCTGCAGGCTGCCGTTCTGCTGCTGCAGTTCGGGAGACAATTGCTTCTGGCGCGGGAAATCAAGCTCAAGGAGTATCACATTCTTCTTAGCCCACGTAATGAATGCTGGCTTGGAGAACACATCGGCCTCCAGCTTGTGGCACCAGCCACACCAGTCGCTGCCCGTGAAGAAGGCAAATATGGGCTTATGCTTCGATTGAGATAGTGCATTAGCCTGCTCAAGGCTTGTATACCATATCAGGCCGCCTTTTTCGTGCTGGGCATATAGAGATACTGCACTGAAAATGGTGAGTATAGATAACAGGAATAGTTTCTTCATAAGTAAAATTAATAAAAAAGCCGCAGATTATGCGGCTAATGAGCGGAAGACGAGATTCGAACCCGCGACCCTCAGCTTGGGAAGCTGATGCTCTACCAGCTGAGCTACTTCCGCGTATGGTGCTATAAAAGTAGCGTGCAGCAAGCTAATATCCAAATTAAGAGCCGGTAATAATATGCCCGGGCCTACCCAAAAGTGCCACAATTTTTGCATATCCCTTAACATCCCACGGCACCGTTTTCCTAATCTATATTCAAAATGAATTGCTATGAGCAGCTTAGAAAACAGGCCATTTGAAGAAAATAGCTGGAACGACGAAGAAAAAGATTCAAGAGAGAATGTAGGCCTCTTCAGGCAGCTGGAAACAGAGTTTCCGCTATCAGGCGGCGAGACTGATGAAGATTTGCGTGAGGCGCTGGGTAACGACTCACGAACTGATGATGAAGAATTTGTTAAGCGCGAGCGTGTAAGCTATCCCTTACCCGATACCGGTCGTGTAAATGAAGCAGCGGACGATGACGACCTTGATGACGATGTGCCGCCAAGGAGCGAATGGAGAGGCTTTTAAATAACCTATTCTGCGTTTCCTTTAGTGAGCGCAACCCTATCAAGCGTTCGCTTACCTTCTTTGTATTTCCTTATGTTGTAGATAATATACGGCGTGCCCACTACGGTGGGCACTAGCCATATCCATACCTGGAAGTCATTGGTAAAGAACTGGGCATTCACGGCTAGGAAAGCTGTGGTGCCTCCAATGTAACTGCCTACCATTCCCGCTATATGGTTATACAGCCAGTGCTTCTTATCTGCCGGTCCTTTGGTGAACTTTCGGATGTCGCCGGCAACAAAGCGTGCACATATAATGCCAAAAACAAGGGGCACTGTGCCCGCATAATTTCCCTTTGAGATGCCATATCCGCCAAGCACCAGCAGGTAGCTGGCAGCAACAACTGAAATGCAAATAATGAGCTTATCAATAGCCTGCGCCTTTACTACCTTGTGCAGCTGCTTGAGATAGAGCGACCGGTAGGCAGTCACCATCATATAGGTTACAAACACGGAAGTGGCAATGAGAAACTGGTTAGAAGTTTGCACTGCAATGATAAAGCCACTCAGCCCCACAAACGCGGTAGACCATGCGTATGATATGCCGGAGACACGATGATATTTCCGGCCCTTGGCAGAAAGCATGGCCACCATACCCGTGATGAGCATAATAGAGCCGGCTACGGCATGGGCAATGAGCAGGAATGATGGCAATGTGTGTTTTTATCTCAAAGCTATATACAAACTGGCACAAACAAAAGCAGGAAACAAGGTGGCCCCTCATTTCCTGCTAACAGTTATATAAATAAAGTCATCCTTACGCCATCACACCACCATACATTTCTGCACGTGTAGCTTTTACGCGGTCATTGGTCATGTATTCATCAAAAGTCATTTCGCGGTCTATGAGGCCCGTTGGCGTTAGCTCCAGCACCCTGTCGGCTACTGTATTGGCCAGCTCATGGTCGCGGGTGGTGAAAAGGATAGTGCCTTTAAAATCCTTCATACCGTTGTTGAGGGCGGTGATGCTCTCCAGGTCAAGGTGATTGGTAGGCTCATCCATCAGCAGCACGTTGCCTTTCAGCATCATCATGCGGCTCATCATGCAGCGCATTTTTTCGCCTCCGCTGAGCACAGTAGAGCTCTTCAGCGTTTCTTCGCCGGAGAAGAGCATACGGCCCAGGAAGCCGCGTATAAAGGTCTCATCTTTCTCTTCTGAGTATTGGCGCAGCCAGTCGATAAGGTTGTTACCATCGTTCTCGAAGTACTTAGTGTTGTCTGATGGCAGGTAAGTAGTCGTTGTTGTAACACCCCATTTATACATGCCCTGGAAGTCTTTGTCCTCACCGGAGAGCACCTCGTAAAATGCGCGGGTGGCCAGTGAGTTAGATGACAGCACCACTACTTTCTGCCCACGCTTCAGGTCGAAGGAAATGTCTTTGAACAGCACTTCGCCATTCAGCGATTTGCTGAGCCCTTTTACTTCCAGTATCTGGTCGCCGGCCTCACGCACCTGGTTGTTAAACAGGATGGCAGGATACTTACGGTTCGACGCCTTCATGTCGTCGAGCTTTATCTTGTCGAGCGCCTTCTTACGGCTGGTTGCCTGCTTAGACTTAGAGGCATTGGCCGAGAAGCGCGCTATGAACTCCTTCAGCTCGGCTATCTTATCTTCCGCCTTCTTGTTCTGGTCGCTGCGCTGCTTCAACAACAGCTGGCTCGACTCGTACCAGAAGGTATAGTTACCGGTGAATATATTGATCTTACCAAAGTCTATGTCAGCTACGTGCGTACACACAGTGTCGAGGAAGTGACGATCATGCGATACAACGAGTACAATCTTGTCGTAATCGGCTAGGAAGTTCTCCAGCCAGATCACCGTTTCCAGGTCAAGGTCGTTGGTAGGCTCATCGAGCAGCAGTATATCGGGGTGGCCGAAGAGGGCCTGTGCAAGCAGCACACGCACTTTCTGGTTGCCGTCGAGGTCCTTCACCAGCTTGTGGTGAAACTCTTCTTTTATGCCTAGGTTGCTCAGCAGCGTAGCAGCAGCACTTTCCGCATTCCAGCCGTCCATCTCTGCAAACAGGCCTTCGAGCTCACCAGCCTTAATGCCGTCCGCTTCGCTAAAGTCTTCTTTAGCATAGATGGCATCCTTAGCTTTCATTACATCATACAGCACTGTATTGCCACGGATCACCGTATCCAGCACCGCTACTTCGTCAAACTCGTAGTGGTTCTGCTTCAGCACGCTCATACGCATGCCCTTGGTTATTTCCACCTTACCCGTAGTAGGGTCTATCTCGCCTGATACAATTTTGAGGAAGGTAGACTTACCAGCACCGTTGGCCCCTATGATACCATAGCAGTTGCCCTCGGTGAACCTAAGATTCACATCTTCAAACAGCACACGCTTGCCATAGCGAAGCGATAAATTATTTACTGAAATCATAATTCGTTAATCGCAGATAATAAAATATTAAACCAAATATTAAACTATCCTATTTTTAGAGGTGCAAAGGTACGAATAAGTAATGTGATTTGAAGAGGTGGCGTGAGAAACTATAACGGGGATACCGCCAGCATGTAGAATATTAACATTCTGTAAAAAGTGACCGGCGAAATAGATCGCTAAACAGTCCATGACACCAGCGCACAGGCAACACCTTGTCATAATAAACAGGTATTTGAATAACAGGTGCATAATTAATTATGGTTCTTTGAAAGAAACTATTAATTTTATGCTTTAACATTGATACGCTAAGGAAAATTGGCGGGTGCCCATTTATTGTGCCGCCATAAATTGATATTCGTGATGAAACAAACCAGATACATTTTTAGTACTATTATCATTACGCTGCTTACGTTTGGAGCAGTAGTCTATACCTCATGCAAAAAAGACCGCTGCAAGGAGCTCACCTGCCAAAATGGTAGCGCCTGCGATAACGGCTTTTGCATTTGTCCTTCGGGCTACTCAGGCAAGTTTTGCGAGATCGCTAACGTAACGGCTATAGTATACAGGAACAACACTTTTACACCGCTGTTAATTACCGTAGGCTCTACCACCAAAACTGTATCGGCTGGCAAGACTACTACCTTCTACGGCAGCTACCGCGACACACTAAGGGCGACTGCCAGCACCCAGGGCAACTTTGGCCAGCGGGTGACCTGGAATGACCTTAACAGGGCATTCCCCGTGCGCGATACGGTGAATGTGGATGTAAACCTGCCCGGCAAGTTCTTCTACCTGCTTGTAACTAATAACACCGGTGAGCCGCTCCGCGATGTATATGTGAACTATGGCTTCCCTGAGCAGTCGCTCGATGTATTGCCTATACCTGTGAACGTTACTTATGGCATTGGCTACTACAAAAAACGCTACAACTCAAACGTGCGCCTCGAAGCTGATACTACCTTCAACTTCTGGAAATTTGATACCCTGATGCTCGATACCACCAAGGTCAATGAAAAATTCCAGGCAATAGCGAACTAAAATATTTGCAGCATACTGCATCAAAAATTCCCGCTTCGGTGGGAATTTTTGTTTTTTGGGTCTCACAGATCAAGTGTATCCAATAAGACGGCCTTTATCTTCAGCACGCTCCTCGAATCTAACTTCCCAATTACTTTTGATATCCTGCTGAGAGAGACAGTACGCACCTGGTGGCAAAGCACAAAAGAATCCATTGTTAAGTTGCCGGTCCCTTTGGGTAATTTTACAATAGTATAATGGCTGTATACCGGCGTTTTTGACGTGCAAGGCAATATCACCGCCAATTGCAGCGAGGGAAAAGGTTTGACTATTATACATGGCCTCTCAAATCCTTGCTCATGGCCTTGCACCTCCTTTGGCGGCATCCCGAGATCTACACTAACTATATCGCCTTGCTGGTAACTCAACAGTATTTGTATTAGAAATGTGATGCAAAGTCAGATAGCCCCTGACCAGATAAAAGCTGGTCTTCATCGAACGGTGCGGATCCTTCACCACCATGTATCGACGAGGGTTTGGCATGGGTTGGCAAAATACCCATTTCGGAGGCTATAGCAAAGTAGTCCTGGGCTGCATCTGCGATCAGGAAGGAAAGCTCAGCTACTGTTGCATCAGAGACTCTTATTTTTTCTTCATCAATTAAAATACCGGCGAGCACAATAAACTCAATGTATAGCGATGCATGAAGCCAATCAGCTATGATCTGCACCTGCGACTCATCAGGTATGCTTAACGCAAGCGTGCCTAAAAATTGCTCGTACGTTACCAATGGGGCTGCCGAGAATTGTGCCGCAATCTGATCGGAAGTCAATGTTCCCTGACTAAATAATACCTTAACAACACGCATATTGCAGCGCATGGCAAACATCATATTTTCGCCCAGCAGTGAAAGCTTTGGGTTTTTCAGCAATACTTCAATAGATGGAAATGTGGCATCCGATAGCGTGGCCATATCCAGATCGGGTTGCTCCGCCAACCATTTCAAAGCATGCATCCGGAAATTAAATAGCCGGGGAATAAACCTGTCGAGGCCGGGCTTTACAGGAGATTCATTGGATATGATGGCCTTAACCTCGTCTACAAAACGGAGCGTTTCATTTTTGATGGAACTTTCCTGCTGAGGCAAGTGATTCCTCATTTGGAGACAGATAATATCATAGTTTTTAGCTCTTGCCAACATGTTGCAAAGTTAAAGTATAATGCCATATGATTACCCCCTACCCCATACTCTTATCCAGCGAATAGCGGATGTGGTCGTTGTCCTGCAGGTACTTTATCAGCTCGTCGTTGAGGTCTATCTTCCTGGTCTGCGTTTTCAGCTTAGTCTCCCAGCCGTCCTCTGCGTCCTTTATGTGCAGCACCAGCTCGGTGGTGCCGGGGTGCATCTTCGCATTTCCGGCAAGGAAGTTGGTGAATTTCTCATCTATCATATCCAGCCGGAGCGACAGGTGCAGCTTCTTGGTGAAGGTTTTGCGCACCTCATCGAGCAGCATCATATTCTGAATCTGGAATTCCATAGTACCCGGCCGGTACTTATGTTCATCATACACACCCTGTATCAGCAGCTTCTGGCCGTTCACCAGGTAGTTGCCGTAGGCTACATAGTTCTTCTCCCATAGCAGTATCTCGAAGTGGCCCGAATAGTCGTTGATGGTAAGCTTGCCAAATTTGCTACCCTTCTTGGTAGTCATATGGCCCACATCGGTAACGAAGCCTGCTATGCGTATGTTGCGCCCGCGATACTCTTCGAGGTCGCTTATCGGCGTCATGCCGTAGTTGTCCATCTCGAACTTGTAGCCATCGAGCGGGTGCGCGCTGAGGTATATGCCTACTACTTCCTTCTCACGGTCGAGCAGCTCGGGCAGGCCCCATTTGTCACACTCGGGCATCGGCGGCGGCTTCACCTCCGGCATCGCCGACTCGCCAAAGAGGCTGTTGGTGGCCATAGATGAGCTGGCCTGGAACTGGTTGCCAAAGCGCACCAGCCGCTCCAGCCCCGTAATTGGGTCTGTAGGCGGCGCATAGAAATACTGCGCCCTGTGCATCTGCGGAAAACAATCGAGCGCACCGGCAAGCACCAGGCTCTCCATCGACTTTTTGTTAACCGTGCGCTGGTTCACCCGCTTTATAAAATCGTATACCGACACATACGGGCCATTAGCCTCGCGGTCGGCAATAATATCTTCTACAGCCGCCTCGCCCACGCCTTTAATAGCATTGAGCCCGAACCGCACTACGCTCTCCTTGGCCACCGCGAAGCCCTTGAGGCTCTCATTCACATCGGGACCCAGCACTTGCAGACCCATACGCTGGCACTCCTCCATGTAGAACTTTATCTTGTCGATATTGTTCTGGTTATTGAGCACTGCCGCCATGTACTCTGCCGGGTAGTGCGCCTTGAGGAAGGCCGTCTGATAGGCCACGAGTGCGTAGCAGGTAGAGTGCGACTTATTGAACGCGTACTGGGCAAATGCCTCCCAGTCCGTCCATATTTTTTGCAGCTTATCTTCGGGATGGCCTTTTTGCTTGGCCCCTTCTATAAACTGTCCCTTCATCTTATCCAGCACCGCCTTCTGCTTCTTACCCATCGCCTTGCGCAGCACGTCGGCATCGCCTTTGCTGAAGCCGCCGAGGCTCTGGGAGAGCAGCATCACCTGTTCCTGGTACACGGTGATACCGTAGGTATCGCCGAGGTACTCTTCCATATCAGGCACATCGTACGATATCGGCTCCAGCCCATGCTTGCGCTTGATGTAGTTAGGTATGTACTCCATAGGCCCCGGGCGATACAGGGCGTTCATGGCTATAAGGTCGTCAAATTTATCCGGCTTCAGGTTGATAAGGTGCTTCTGCATGCCGGGACTCTCGAACTGGAACGTGCCGTTCGTCTCGCCCGCCTGGTATAGCTCGTACGTCAGCTCATCATCGAGCGGAAGGGTATCTATATCTATCTCTACGCCGTAGTTGCGCTTTATGAGCGCAAGGGCATCCTTGATAATGGTAAGCGTTTTTAGGCCCAGGAAGTCCATCTTGATAACGCCGGCATTCTCTATCACGTTGCCCTCGTACTGCGTTATCAGCGAGTCCACATCCTTCACCATGAACACGGGCAGCAGGTCGGTAAGGTCGCTGGGGGCTATGATGATGCCCGCCGCGTGTATGCCCGTATTGCGCACCGACCCTTCCAGCTTCACAGCCGAGCGCAGCACATCGCCGTGCAGGGTCTGCTCTTCAAATATTTCGCGCAGCTTGTTCACGCCCTCCATTTCCTCAGCGCCCAGTCCTTCCTTGGCATCGAGGCTGCCCTCGCCTTTCAGGGGTGCATGTATCAGGCGCTTCAGCACTATACCGGGCCGCTCGGGCACCAGCTTGGCCAGCGCGTTACTTTCGTTCAGCGGCAGATCCAGCGTGCGGGCAACGTCCTTTATGGAGCTCTTGGCAGCCATGGTGCCGTAGGTAACTATCTGCGCCACCTGGTTCTTGCCATACTTATCTACCACGTAGTCTATCACCTTCTGGCGGCCTATGTCGTCAAAGTCGGTATCGATATCGGGCATGCTCTTACGGTCGGGGTTCAGGAACCTCTCGAACAGGAGCTTGTACTTGATGGGGTCAATATTGGTGATGCCTATGCAGTATGCCACCGCCGAGCCCGCAGCCGAGCCACGGCCCGGACCTATGAATACCCCCATATTGCGGCCCGCCTTTATAAAGTCGCTCACAATAAGGAAGTAGCCCGCAAATCCCATGGTGCGGATGGTAAACAGCTCGAACTTCAACCGATCTTCCACCTCTGCCGTTATCTCTACATAGCGCTCCTTGGCGCCCGTCCAGGTGATGTGCTCCAGGTAGGCATCCTGGTCGTCGTGAAACTCCGGCGGCACCTTGAAGTGCGGCAGCAGTATATCGCGCTCCAGCTTCAGCGGCTTTATCTTATCCAGCACCAGGTTGGTGTTATCTATAGCCTCGGGCAGGTCGGTGAACAGCGCTGTCATCTGCTCCGTCGTCTTGAAGAAAAACTTATCGCTTGGGAATGCGAAACGGCCGCCTTTCACTGGCACCTCCTCATCATCGCCCCCCATGTCCTTCCAGCTTGGGTCGGCTTTTTTAGAGCCGGTGTTGATGCACAGCAGAATATCGTGCGCATAAGCATCGGCCTGGTCTACGTAGTGGCTGTCGTTGCTGGCGATGATGGGCACATTGTACTTGCGCGCAAACTTCAGCAGCACTTCGTTCACCTTATTCTGGTCGGGTATATCGTGGCGCTGCAGCTCCACAAAGTAGTCGTCGCCAAACAGGTCGAGCCACCACTTAAATACCTTCTCAGCCTCCTCCTCGCCCTTGCGGAGTATGGCGCGCGGCACCTCGGCAGCCAGGCAGCACGTGGTGGCTATAAGCCCCTCATGATACTTCAGCACCAGCTCCTTATCTATACGCGGATACTTGCTGTAGAGGCCCTCCATATAGCCCAGCGAACACAGCTTCACCAGGTTCTTGTACCCTATCTCGTTCTTGGCCAGCATCAGCTGGTGAAAACGCTGGTCTTTATCATCTTTTGAGAACTGGCGCTTGTGCCTGTCGGCGACGAGGTAAAACTCGCAACCCACTATGGGCTTCACCACCGGCTCCTCTATATCCTTGCCCTCGGGCGTCTTGCCCACCACCTTCTTCTTCTTCCAGGCCTCGGCCACAAAATCGAACGCGCCAAACATATTGCCGTGATCGGTGATAGCCATAGCAGGCATATTGTCGGCACGGGCTTTCTCATAAAGCTTGGCAACATTAGAGGCCCCGTCGAGCAGGGAGAATTGAGTATGATTATGTAAATGGGAGAATTTCATATATAGATCGCACGCACGTTATTCGGGTATTACAAAATAACGAAAAATGCGGGGGCGAAAAATCGAAAGTTATCCACAGGACCTGCACTCTGCTGTGCATTGCACACTGCGCAATGACATTCTTAATTCAGCAATTTTAGTTGAAAATCAACGAGTTAGCAAATTTTCTTTGCGCACTTTTTGCGCACTTTAAGGATAGTGCGCAATGTTCATATGCAAGTTCGGGCCAATATCTCCACCTGCAATGCTAAGGTATGTAAAATGCATAAGAAATGCAAGGAAAATGATATGTATTTGTTTTGGTGATTTGTGGGAATAATTTGGCAACAGTAGCATCACTGGACCGCTGTACTTTGAATGCCGTTTGGAAAATGGAGCTATTAGCGGTTCCGGATGCACTGCGGAGCATTTCCCGAACAACGGGGATTTAATAATACAAAATAAAGAAAGCAATAATAATTCTAAATTTGAAGTATTCTATAATTACCATTAAAAAATTAAAACTATAATGAAATACGCTGTAGCGGAATTCAAAAAACTTGCTATTTGGAAACAGTTTGACCAAGACAAATCGGTGAATTTCGATATTGAGACTATTTTTTTTGAAAAACTATACTTGTTGGATTTGTACTACAAAGCTTTTCCAAAATATACATTACACAATAGCCAACATCAATATAATATTTTAAAAATTATTGGCGACGTTCTTGGCACGAGTATAAAAAAACTTACGAAGTTAGAATGTGCAATCCTTATCCTTTCGGCTGTTTTTCATGACATAGGAATGGTATTCAATGAAAGTCAGTTGGAATTGATAGCAGAGGAGGAACATTTTAAAGAATTCCTAAACAACAATCTTAAGGCAAAAATTAAATTCAGTGAAAAAGGAAATATACTATCAGGAGATATTGCAGAATGGTATTGTCGTTGGGTGCATGCAAAACGAGTATGGCTGTTTCTTGATGAGCTAGACAAAAACAAATGGCGCAGTATATCGATTAAAAATCCTTTAGGGCACGTTTGTGAAAGCCACAATAGTGACGTTACCGTGCTTAGTGATGATTTGATTTTTGAAACGAATTATCTCAATTCTGCCGATTTAAAGTTTTGTGCCATCCTTCTACGAATAGCAGACATCCTAGATTTTGACAATTCTAGGTCTCCTAAAAGCGTGTATGAGTTTTTAAATCTTGAGAATCCCAAAAGCCAAGGTGAGCAAATCAGTAAAGAAGAATGGACAAAACACTTATGTTCGGATGGCTTTTCTTTTGACCTTTCTAAAAAAACTCTTCAACTCTCCTTTGTCGCAGGACCGGAACACCCGCAAATTGAATACAGTATAAATAATTTTTTATCGGTAATAGAGGATGAGTTAGTTAAATGCAACGGAGTTCTACCAAAATGTTCCGAACGGTGGCGTGATTTCAGGCTTCCCTTCATTATCGATAGATCCGGCATAAAATCACTAAATTATAAGAAAGGGGACTATAGATTGTCCCTTGAGGAAGGCCAAATAATTAAACTTCTCACCGGGGAAAACCTTTATGACAACGACTTTGTATTTATCCGAGAACTACTTCAAAATGCTATAGATACGAGCAGAATGCGCCAATACCACGAGTGCAGTGCTGGAAACACAAATTTTATTGCGAGACCAATAGATATAAACAGTTGGACAGATAGTGAAGGGTATCGATGGGTTAGAATAGACGATTTTGGGATGGGAATAAATGAGTACGTCATACAAAATCACTTGCTTAAAAAAGGAAATTCTTATTATAGTTCGGATTTCTTCCGTATTCAGCAAATACATTATAAAGAAAAGACACAGCAAACCTTTACTCCGATTAGCCGATTTGGCATTGGTCTATTATCCTGTTACATTTTAGGAGATTCAATCGAAATTAATACTAGATCGATTGAAGTTATAGAGACCAATAGTCCTGAACAAAAACACAGAATATCAATCCAAGCATTACAAGGTCAATGTTATGTACAAGCGGCTTCTGAAAAACATACTCCCCTTCCGATGCCACACCAACGCAAACAAGAATTAGGGTATAGAAAAGAGTTCGGTACAACAATAGCGGTCAGAATTTGCAGAAGCAAAGACTTTCTTGAATTTGAGGACACTCTCGAAAAAATACTTAATGAATATTTGATGTTCTCCCCCGTCGCGGTATATTTTAACAGTAAGAAGGTTGGTCTGGATTTAAATATTCTAAATGGCCCATTGACAGAAGAAAAATTCTATCCATTTTCGGTCGAGAGCAAACACCGTATAGAAAAGGCTATCGGTAAGCAACTTAAATCAGACATTGGGCTAAGTCTGCTTCCCATCAATTTGTCTCGATATTCAAATAGCGCGAATCTAAAGGGGCAATTGGTGTTTTGCTGGTTGCGTTGTGATGATTTTATTTCATCTCTTGGCGAAACATACCATATGCAATTTGATTTATATGAGAATGAAACTTTCATTTTTAGTAGTCGCTTAAATAACTCAAAACAAAAACGTGTAACAATTGAAAACGAAAGTGCTATTGTAGAGGCAATAAGAAAAACTCCTTTCTTCCATCCGAATAACACTAACACCTTTAGTTCCCGTGAAAATTTGGTATTGATTCATAATGGGATTACAATTCCCAATACTTCGACAGAATTCCCCCATATGGAGAAAATTAGTCTTTCAGGAAGATTGTTCTCTTACGAGGAAATACGGAGCTCCCATAACTGCTGGGGAATTATTTATTTACAAGACGACTTACTGCCCAACGTTTCCGTTGCGAGAAATAACATTAAACGGATAGGTTTTAATATTTATTCAAACCTATGTTATGCGCTTCGCCAACTAAACAACCATATTAGACCGGAAAACTATTTTGATTTCTTTGAATACATCATGGAAGATAATTACTCCCTGCAAGAAGTTCGAAATGACCAGTTAGTAAGGGATAATGTGTGGAACAAAGAAAAAATCGTAAGGCATAATGGCAAATTTCTGTCCATTCTGGACCTTAAAGCTATTTGTATAAGAGGTTACGAAATCGCCTTAGACATGGACGAAATTGCTCGTAATAATGAGTTTCTTCATTCGCTAGTAGGGGCGCTAATTCAAATCCATTTCCATGTTGAATTTGACGAAACAACATTTAAATTAAGGTTGAAAAGTGTAAAAGCTGTTGTAGATGAACAGAAAGTTGACAGGTTTGCGCCTTTATCGTTTGTTGATTTTGATTCTGAAAAACAACTTGTAAGCAAAAAATTTAGGATAATAAACTCCAGGCATTGGCTTGGACAATGGCTAATTATAAATCAAGATGAGTTGCTGGAAAATTATGAAGGATATTTTGACGGCCTTATGAAACACATTCTTGGTCATAATATTGACGCGGTTAATGCGTTATTGAAGCAATTTCAAAAGATATTTTTTGATGACAACGCAATACGACAGACGATAGAACAAAGCGATATGCCTCCATTGGACGAGGATGATGAAAACCCATTTTCTCGCATTTTTCGTACACATAGTACCCCCCCCTTGTAAAGCAGTCCTCCACTGGTCCTCGCTCAACGTAGTTTCCCTGTTGTTCCCGGATGTTCCGAAGGGCATCCGGAACTGCTAATAAAACCCGTTCTCCGAACGGCATTCAACGAACTGAAGTTTAGAAATGATATTGCGCCCAATTTTTGCAACAACACGTTAATAGCTGAACGGATACTCCTCGCCCGTAATAGTCATTTCGTTTTCACCCGGTGTAAACTTATCCATCAGCCGGGGTCCGCGCTTATTCACCAGCGTACTCCTGTGTTTTGAGAGCACCTTTTTGTTGTCGCCGTTGTCGCACTCTTCTGTTATCGATGTAAAGGTTGCCTTACCTGTTGACAAATTGTAGTCCAGAGTTTTCGACCATCGGCATTCTATAAAATAATCGCTTGTTGCCCCGATAACATACCAGTTGTTGTGTTGATATCGATATACATGACGGTATAGCCACTTATACATGCTGCCCCCAAAATGCGTTATAATTATGGAGCCATTTCTTACTTCCAGTTTTTCAAACGGATCTCCCCACGTGCCACCGTGGTCGCTGGGCAGTATAACGGTTTTGTTTCGGTGCCAGAGCTGCCATTGCCCGCCACGCTGCTTGTATACGCATAAATGCCTTAACGTTCCAAAATCGCCGTGCCCAGGAGTATTGTATATCACTACCAATTCCGCCACGCCATCGTTGTCAAGATCGCCTTTTGCTTCAACAATCCTGGTGCATCCCGGTGGCTCGGCCAAGGTGTCTTGTGAAGCCACGGTTTGCATTTCATAGGGGCATGCAGCGGTCAAACTGGGTACGCGGCCCAGCAGCACAACCAAAGCTGTGCAAATAATTAATTTAGCTGGCACACCGTTAAGCATTATCAAACGAAAATAACACTTATTTCGCGGGGCTGCTTCGTACCTCGCAGAGACGCGGGTTGAAAAAAACAACCAATACCGTATCTTGCCCAAAAATCTAAACTTGAAAAAATCCCTATCGATTGTACTGGTACTAGGCCTGTTAGTAGCCAGTTGCACACCCGCGGTCTTTATGGCATACCGGGATGATAATATAGATCCAAAGGTCCGGTTTGCAGTAGGTGCTGTCAATGACAAGATACTTGGCTGCCTTAGCACTAATGACTATACAGCATTGGAGCCGCTACTTTGCGATGAGCTTAATAAAACGCAGGGGACTGAGTTCAAAACAGACATGCTACCACGCCTGCAGCCGGCACTGGCTGGCTGCAAATACAGAAGGCTGCATGAATACTACGTTACCACTACTAAAAGTGCGACACCCGTACACCTCGCGGAGCCTGAGCCGGATGCCTATGAGTTTAATGTGAACACGCGGACAAAGGAAACTTACATAGCGTTGGTGCTTGCGGACAACAAGGACTATTCTATGCTCCTGACATTCGTGTATGGCAAGTATGATGGTAAGTGGAAGCTGAACATAATGCACGTTGATGATTATAGCGTAAAGCATAAAAACGCAGCGGCCCTTTACGAGCATAGCAAACAGCTTGAGATGAAGGGACACGTGCTGGATGCAACAGCATATGCCTCGCTTGCTGCCAAGTGCACCAGCCCGAGCAATGTGTACCTCAAATACAAGATAGCACCCGAGATAAAGCAGTATCAGCAGCGCCTGGATGCAAGGCTAAATTCGAAGTATCACTTTCCCATTCCGGTCACCGCTTTGAAGAGTGAGCCAAAGATACTTGGCCTGCAGTACGTGTACGCAGAAGGGCCATCGACGCCGCTTGTGTCTTACAAAACCAGTATCAATATTAATGATACGGTAACCCTAAAAGCAGAAAATGAAAAGATACATGCAGAGATAGGAAAAGTGCTGCATGGCCTCGACAAAAATAACAGTGTGATCATGTACCATGCATATAACGACATACCAACCGGAAATGGTGAAAGGCGATTTGGCATGATGCACAGGATAAAATTCTGATAATTCTTAATTCTAAAAAATTCGAGTTCAGACAACATCCCCGCAGAATTACCGAGAACCTTAGCGTCTTAGCGCCTCAGCGGTTAAACTTCACTGTGCGCAACTTACGACTATGAACACCTATTTTTGCGCCCATGAGTTACCCCATACTGCTTATCTCCAGCTCGGCCGTGCATGGCTATGGCTACCTGGAGTGCAACAAAGAAGCTATACAGGCACTGACTAAGGACATCAGCACGCCTGTGCTTTTTGTACCCTACGCCGCGGCCCGCAGCGAGTGGACCAGCTATACCGACAAGGTACGCGCATTCTTCCGCACGCTGGATATAAAGGTGACGGGCATACATACCGTGTCGCGTGAGAAGGCGTTGGCCGAATATGAGGTAATTTTTATAGGCGGCGGCAACACCTTTCGCCTGCTCCACGAGCTGCAGCAGCAGGACCTTATGGGCGGCATCCGCGAAGCCGTACGGGCGGGCAGCATGAAATATATGGGCAGCAGTGCCGGCACCAATATGGCCACCCGCAGCATATGCACCACCAACGATATGCCTATCGTATACCCGAGCGGCGGCTTCGAAGGGCTCAACCTGTTTACGTACCAAATCAACCCCCACTACCTCGACCCCGACCCGGCCACCAGCCACAAAGGCGAGACCCGCGACCAGCGCCTTGCAGAGTTTCACCAGGAAAATGATACGCCGGTAATAGGGCTGCGTGAAGGGGCTTACATAAACATCGATACCGACTTCGCCACCACCCGCGAGCTATACATCGGCGGCATCAATGGCGCCAAAATATTCAGACAAGGGCAGCAGGCGTATGAGGCGCCGGTGGGTGAGCGGTTTGTGCTGGAGGGGTAAATATGCAGACACAGCAAGACAATAACATTATATTTATTACAAGGTAAATCCTATGAAACAACGAGAGAAACCAGCTGAACGATTACGAAAGGAAACTCCCGCTGAAGTGACTAAGAAAATAGAGACTGCTTTGCATGATATAAAAACGGGTAATACTGCCCACTTCGTCACATTCTCCACCGAGGAATTTGAACGGTTTTCACGATCGTTAGTGAAGAAATAACCATACTCACTTGCCACGGCCACTACCAGTAGCCTGCCCCACCGGCATCCTAAACCGATACCCAGTCTTCTCCGCAATATCAGCAACGGTAGTAGTGAATTGGGCCGGCTTGCCGGTTACTGTCGTGGTGTTTGGGAACATGTATGCATACCAGCTACGCTGCCTGGGATCGTATATCACCTTCCAGCAGTATTGTGGCACCACTACGTGGTGGGGGCCTATGGTGGTGTCTACGCCATAGCTGCCTATCCATACGTATATCATCCCGTCGGCCTGGGCCATGGTGCGCTCCTGCTCTTCAAGGGTCTTCCATACGCCGGCATTGAGCCTGTGAGTCTGCGGGAACATGTTGCTGAAGTAGAAGCACTCCGCCATAGCCGTGTCGCCATGGCACTGGTTGTCGGCGGCAGGCATATTGTGGCCGCGGTCGTAGCCGCTGCCCTTGTAGTCTATATTTATGTCGGTGGCCTCAGGTGCGAGAGGATCCGGTGCAAATCTGTCTGAGCGCTTTATGGGGTTGGGGCAGGTAACATCTTCTGCGCGCAGGGCATACTCCACCACCCACGGTATGTGCACACTGTTCACAAAGTGCGATGTGTAGCGGCTGTGTACCAGCACTACGGTGTCTGAAGTATGGGGATGGGTCGCGACGTTATCTGGAGTGCCAAACAGCTCCTCAAGGGCGGCAGCAAGGCGGATGGCAGAGATGAGCAACTGCTTTTTTACTACCTTTTCGTTGCGGGTTATGTAGGCGTCGTCTATGTTGCCACTAGTGTAGTCATATACCCTCGGCAGCAGCTTGCGGGTGTGCCGCATCCACAGCAGCGGGTCTGTAACTTTCAATGCGGCGATTTGCTCGTCCGTCATAGTGGCGAGCAGATCTTTGCAATCCTGTGCTGTGATGCGGCGGCTGTCGATAATGCCTTCGTCCCATAGCTTGTGCAAGTCGGTGCGTGCTCCTTTAAACAGCACTGCTACCCCACTGCCGCCATCATCGGCACCGTAGCCCACATGCAGCGGCTGGCCTATGTCGCCGGTGAGGTGAATGAGGATAAGCAGGTTGCGCTGCACCTGCGCAGCCGGCAAAGCTTCGTGGTACGCCAGCAGTAGAATAGCGTCATGGAGCTCATCAATGATATTGGGTGCTCCACCCGTATGGTAACCCTGGCCGCGCTCCATGTGTATGTAGTGCCAGGGCTTCATGGAGTCGTACTTAGGATCTTTGCGGATATCGTCCATCCACGTGGCGGCCGATGATATGGTGTAGCTGCCGAGATGCCCCTTCACTATATGCTGCGTGCGCGGGCTCAGCATATCAAAGGCAAGCTGCGCAATGATCTGGTGGCCCTTTTTGCCCCATGCGCCTGCCAGCTGCGGTATGCAGAGCAGCGCTATGGCAATAGCTAAGCGGGCGGTAAGCTTTATGATGTGGCGTGCTTGCATTCCCCACAAAAGTAAGCGCGGTCACGAGAATATTTACATTGTGCAAGCGCTGCTATAGCGAACCTGGAGTTTGCGGCTGCTTCGCCTTGCGTACAAAGTTTTTTGAAACACCAAACTGCACCGACTGGCCGAGTACCCAGTTGAGAGTGTTGTATCGTTCACTTGGATTGAGTCCATAACGCCACGATATGCCGCCGATGCTGGCATTGATCGCCCAGTTTTTGTAGATGAAAAAGCCAACAGCGGGAGACAAACTTGCACCCAGGTTACTTCCAAACGCGGGATTAGGAACGTTGTGCTGTCCGTGGTTGTAGCCGGCATCCGCCTGTAAGTACACAAATATACGGTCGGTGAGGTAGCTGGTGTACCTGCCAAAAGCGGCTATGCCAACTTCTGTTCCCGTCTCTTTTACCGTTGGATAACCGGGCTGTTTATAGGCTGTGGAATAGCGCATATACCCGCCCTGAAGGCCTGCGGTGATATGCTGTGAAAACTGGTAACCAAGGCCAGGATTAATTGCAAGGTAAGTACGGCTCGACTCGCCGACACCAGCGCGATCAGTACCAAAGCCGCCGCTGGTATTGCCAAAAAGTAGAATACTCCCCTGCTGCGCAGTAGCACATGCAAAGCTGCACAATGCAGCAATCGCTAAAAGTGTGTGTTTCATAAATGTGGTTTTTGAATAGATAAAGGAACGCTATATCCTGTTGATTATTTAACCGGATGTGTTAAAGTAAACACAACTATGACAAAGGACGCGAATTGGAATTAGGTAAGCAGCACTCAATCTAGGTTGCAGATGTTCCCGCAAAAAGTCGTTAGCAGTACTATAATTGTCGAAAATAGCTGAGTATATTGCCCTCCATTTTTTAATGGAAAGGTGATACCTATGAAACACTTATTGACAGCCTGCCTGGGGTTAGCAGCGCTCACTACCTTCTACTCATGCAGCGTGGAGCGCGATATAGTGCTCAACAGTGCAGATAAAGTATGCAGCCCGGGCCTGCGCGAGCGTGGCGAGCTGGTGATCGATGGTTCGCGGAAGATGAAGTCGACCGGCTATGGCGGTACTTCGGCAAGCTGGTCGGGCGATGTGGCCTATGCTGTGAAAGACCATATCGGGCTGTTCGCATCTGTGCGCACGCTGGATGAGCACTATGAGTCGCGGCCAAAGGGTTACGCACCCGGTGCGCAAATAAAGAAATTTAACCTCACAGGCATGCGTACCGATGTGGCTATAGGCTACTTCACCGGCTTCGGCGCACACGGCAAGCTAGAAACATATTATGGCTTGGGCTTCGGGTCGATAGACCATAAGGGTGCATACCCTGTCAATTACAATGTAGATTACCTGAGGGCATTCGGGCAGTTTGGCGCCGGCTACGATGGCAATATCTTATCGCTGATGGGCGGCGTAAAGCTAAGCGGGCAAAGCAATGCCAATCTCGACAAAGTCGACATTACGCTTCGTGATGCAATTAAGCACAAAGATGGCAAGTATGATGTGCTGCTGCTCGACCCTTATGTAGAGGCGCAGCTAGGCTACAAGCTGCTGAAGCTAAGCATGCAGGTGGGCTGCAACAATGTGATACCATATGATATGAACACCAGCGAGCAAAACCGCTACTACCTTTCGGGCTTTTACTTTACCATGGGGCTTACCGTGCGGTTTGCACACCGCCACTCTGAGAAGCGCCAGTGGGGAGCCAAAAAGTATTGGGAGATGCCGTAGGCTAGTTGATAGGTATCACGTTACAAGGCGGGATACTTGATAACATGCGCCTGAAACCCTTATACTGCCGGCAAATAATATCCCCTCGCCCGGGTTAGTGTATTACGGGCTGATAGGAGTACATTTACTAAAATAAAAAACCACCATGCACACGAAGAAACTTAAGCGGAATATGCTCATCGCGCTAACCATATTGTTAGCCTGCTCTATGAATGCCCTGCGGGTGTTTGGCAGAAGTGATATACGTGCAGTAGACGCCATAACGCTTGTTGGGTTTGGCATGGCCGTAGGAGCGTATGTTACGCAGCTGGTGATATACCTGCGCCACAAGCGGGAAGACCCTGCGGCAGAATAGCCGTAGCCAACATAGTGTAAACAGCGTAAATTTATTGTTTGAACCAGCTATGGCCGGAAAATAAACGATAAAAAATACACTGCTATGGGAAAATACAGCACTTCAAGAGATGCACTGGCAGGATACATAATGCCCGCCGGTCTGCTACTGCTCACAGGCGGCATGGTGGCGCTGCAGGCAGTGGTTGCCCATAAGAATGGCCGCAATATCCCTATGTTCCTTTACGCAGTACCCTTGGTGATACTGCCCATTATCATCGGTATCGCCTACGTACTGCGCCCGCGCGAGATAGAAACTGACGAGGAGAAACTCACCATTGTAAAACGGTACCCTGTCACCATTTACTACAAAGACATAAAGGCGGTGCGCCAGCTGGACCCTGAAGAGCTGAAGCGCTCGCTGCGCACATTTGGTAATGGCGGTCTCTTTGGCTATACAGGCAAGTATTATAAAAAGCCGTTTGGCAGCATGACCTGGTACTGCACTCAGCGCGATAACTATGTGCTCATAGAGCTGCACAATGAAAAGAAGATAGTAGTGACACCCGATACACCTCAAGACCTGGTGCTCGAAATAAAAAGCCACCTGCCTTAGTTCAACCAATGATCTGCAAAATTGCAACCAGGGACGATATACCCTATCGGTTTACCAGAACAGTTGTAACTTTAAGAGGCTAAACATATACTATGCTGGGAGAACTATCAGAAGATGAAATAAACGATTTGTTGCAAAACAGCCTTATTGGTCGCATAGGCTGCAGCGATGGGGAGCGCACGTATGTGGTGCCGGTAAGCTACCTGTTCAGCCGCGACCATGTGGTGTGCCACTCGCGCGAAGGGCTGAAAATAGAGATCATGCGCAAGAACCCCAGCGTATGCTTTGCGGTAGATGATATACGTGATTATACGCACTGGCGCTCCGTGATAGCATGGGGTAAGTATGAAGAGCTTACTAATGAAGAGGAGATCAATAAGGTGAAAGACAGCTTCTCAGAAGAGATGCTGCGCCGCAAGGCCAGCCTCACCGCCCTCCCACCCGAGGCTGTGCCTAATGAGCACAAGGAGAAGCCGGCCTACATGAAGCCCGTTTATTACCGCATATGGCTCACTGAGGTTAGCGGCAGGTTTGAGCAGACGAATATCTGATAGCTCTGCCAGCCCGCACGGGCATTAGCTAATGCGCTAAAAAATACATGCATTACTGTTAGGAACAATGGAAGAAATTTCTTATTTTTATCTACGTAACAATCCTCATTCAACCAAAAAAAAACAAATCGTTCTATGCTGACAGATATCGAGATATCGCGGTCGACCAAACTGGCACCTATTGCTGAAATCGCAACTCCCCTGGGGATCAATCCTGACGACATAATACCATATGGAAAGTATAAGGCCAAGGTACCGCTCAGCTATATCAATGATGAAAGGATAAAGACGAGCAACCTGATATTGGTATCTGCCATTACCCCAAACAAGGCTGGCGTGGGTAAAACGGTAACGAGCGTATCGCTGTCGCTGGGACTGAATATAATAGGTAAGAACGCAGCCGTGGCGCTACGTGAGCCCAGCCTGGGCCCATGCTTCGGTATGAAGGGCGGCGCGGCAGGCGGCGGCTACTCGCAGGTGCTGCCTATGGATGAGATCAACCTGCACTTTACAGGCGACTTCCACGCTATAACCTGTGCCAACAATATGATAGCTGCCCTGCTGGATAACTACCAATACCAGAACCGCGGCAATGGCAAGGGACTGGAGCGCATAGTGTGGCGCCGCGTGCTCGACGTGAATGACCGCTCGCTGCGCAACATAGTTACCGGCCTTGGCGGCACCACTAACGGTACACCTACCGAAGCCGGATTTGACATAACCACCGCATCAGAGATAATGGCGCTGCTGTGCCTGGCAGATGGCCTCGAAGACCTGCAGGCGCGCATAGAGCGCATGGTGCTGGGCTACAGGTTCGACAAAACGCCATTCACCGTAAAAGACCTCAACGTAGCAGAAGCCATAACGGTGCTGCTGAAGGATGCAATAATGCCTAACCTGGTGCAGACCACCGAGCACACACCTGCCTTTATACACGGCGGTCCGTTTGCCAACATAGCACACGGCTGCAACTCGGTAATAGCTACCAAGATGGCTATGAGCCTTAATGACTATGTGGTGACCGAAGCTGGCTTCGGCTGCGACCTCGGCGCTGAGAAATTCCTCGATATCAAATGCCGCCAGACAGGCCTGCGCCCTAAGGCTACTGTAATAGTAGTGACTACCGGAGCACTGAAGCTGCACGGTGGCGTGCCTGCCGACGAGCTGACCAAGCCAAACCTGGAAGCAATGGTAGCGGGCCTGCCAAACCTGCAAAGGCACATACAGAACATGCGCAACTTTGGCCAGAGTGTAGTGGTGAGCATGAACCAATTCAAATACGACACGGAAGAAGAAATAAACTACCTCACCGATTGGTGCGAGAAGGAAGGTGTGGCATTTGCCATCAACAATGGCTTTGCCAAGGGTGGCGAAGGTGCTGCCGCTGTGGCGCAAAAGGTGGTAGAGGTAATAGAGAACACTCCGTCGCAGGATATCAACTTCACCTACGACCTCGAAGACAGCATACAAAGCAAAATAGAAAAGGTATGCACTAAGATATACCGCGCAGGCAAGGTGACTTTTGCCCCGCTGGTGCAGACCAAAATGAAGAGCTACGCCAAGAACGGCTGGGGCAACCTGCCGGTGTGCATCGCCAAAACGCAATACAGCTTCAGCGATGACCCCAAGAACATCAACGCACCCGAAGGCTTCACTATCAATATCCGCGACATTGTGGTGCAGGCAGGTGCCGGATTTATAGTAGCTGTGGCCGGCGACATCATGCGCATGCCGGGGCTGCCTGAAGATCCGCAGGCGTACCGTATAAAACTGGTTAACGGAGAGATAGAGGGGTTGAGTTAAGACCACCCCCTAAACCCCCTGACCCCTAAAGGGGGACCAGGTATTTAGCTTTTAGTTCAGAAGCCGGGCTGTTGTTATAGCCCGGCTTTTATGTTGACTGAACCCGCTCGATCGGGTAGCTCCAACGGAGCACATCGGATATATGATGACTGGGTGCTACCAAGCTTTAGCTCCTAACGGAGCAAACCCCCTATTATTCCATTATTAAGTTGGTGTTAAACCAAAGCAATTTATTACCGCTTACGTCTATTATAGAAAGGAAGCGTATGAAATGGATACTGACAATTGCTTTATTGCTGTGCGGACTGCAGGCGGGTGCGCAGGAGGTAGCAGGTAAAGTGCTTGACGATAAGAAAGAACCTTTTATTAGTGTCCCGGTAATGGTTTATCAGGGCGGTGTCCTAAAAGGCGGAACTATTACCGACTATGATGGCAACTACTCTGTAAAGCCGCTTGAGCCGGGAACTTATGATGTTTATGTTGCCCATAGTGGGTTAGACACATCGGTAACTAAAGGGGTTCCTGTTAGCGATGGGAATAGGACACTGGTAAATCCTCATTTGTCTATTCCGATGAACGGTGTCTATTGTAAGAAGGTAGAATATTACAAACGGTCATTGGTTGAGCTTGATATGCAGCAGTTACTTTCCCAAGATCGGTGTGGACCAACTCATTTGATCCCAGCTTTATACCAATCAAAACGTGGGCGCGATGTTAGCATTGCTTCCAGGTGTAGATACGACACGACCGTATATATCATTGATGGCATAAAGGAGATATCTGATCTCGCTATAAATGGGATACGCACAATGTGTTGCCTTGGCGTAATAGACCCTGTACCGTGGTCGGTATTTTTTGATAAAAAGTCTCTGGAAAAAATGCCGTATACAGAAGTGAAAGACATCGTCGGCGCACAGCCTAATGTGCGCCAACAACGAAGGGGCGATAATCTGTCAGTGCGGAGTTCTGACATGGATGGCATGCTTTACATTGTGGATGGGGTGCAGGTAATGCGGTAATGTTTTAAAACCCAAAGCGTATGAAGCGGATATTGACAATTGCATTATTGCTGTGTGGCTTGCAGGCCGGCGCGCAGGAGATAGCGGGTATGGTAGTGGACCAGAGAAAGGAACCGCTGATCAGTGCTTATGTTGCGGTCTTTCAGGGAGGCATTCTTAAAGGGGGTACCATCACCGACTATGATGGCCGGTATGTAGTGAAGCCGCTGGAGCCCGGGAACTATGATGTTCACATAGTGTACTGCGGATTAGACACATCCGTAACTACAGGTGTGCCCGTCACCGGCGGAAATCGAACAACTGTAAATAAAGGTTTGTTTCCTGGGGGAGGCAAAACCGTGATAGCATATAAACAACCGCTGGTTGACAAGGATAGAGGTGTAGGTGGTTTCAATAGAATCCTCCAGCGTGGGGGCTGTTGGGATGCTGTACCGGATATGGTAGCACTCACGCCCGCACTATATCAACAAAAACGAGGGAGGGAGGATGTTAATAGCAGGAGATGTGGTGAACCTGATTACATCATTGAAGGAGTAAAGGCAATGCCAGTACCTCCAATAATCCCAATGAAAATGAAGCCTCTTGGGAATGCAGACGGGCCAACTACTTACAAGCTCCTCCGCAAAGAAATAAACAAACTACCCTACACAGATATCAACGATATGCTAAGCATGTACCCCGGCGTATACCAGCGGCAGCGTGGCGGGGATATCAGTATTTATGGATCACGTTAAAAACATGGATAATGACTAAATTACTCTTGACTTTTCTCGCCGTCACTATATCAACTCTTGCCTTCGCACAGCGGCCGCAGAGTGCTTCTAAAAAGCGGGTGAGGCATACAGTGAAGCCCATACCACTGTTGAGATTTGACACGAAGGTGCCTCAGCAACTTGCTAAAACGATCGAGTTGCCGGTTATCCCACAAAGCACTACAGTTTATATTATCAGTAGCTGTTCTCCACCCATCCGTTGCTATCAAGTACAGTCTCACCTCCCGGCAATGTATAATGACGCTACAACCTATACGCTGACCCGCAAAGAAATAGCCAAACAGCCCTACACTGATATCGATAATATGCTCGCCTCATATCCCGGCATCTATCAAAGGCAGCGCGGTGGTGGTCTTACGATATACGGTGGTACCGGTAATCTTTATGTAGTCGATGGGATGCAGGTAATGAGGTAATAAAAAGGCAATGAGAACAATTGAAATTTGTTTTGAAATAGCGGAACTGTGCGAAAAATATGGGGACGCCTGGTCGCATACGTTTACAACATTCGGCTGGGAATTTGAAAACGGCGATGTGCCGGCAGTAGCAAGAAAGGTTACCCATATATACGGTGGAATGGGTTCATTTAACGATTTGGTATTACATAAAGATGGACGAATGGTGGGAGCAGACAATGATAAATTAGATATGCTGAGGGAAGAGCTGTTTCAGGAAATCATCAAAAACCTATAATTGCTGATAGCAGAATTGATGTTAGGATCTAAAACAAAGCATATGAAACGGATATTGACCACTGCACTATTGCTGTGTGGCCTTCGGACCGGTGCGCAGGAGATAAGGGGCAAGGTGGTGGAGGATAGGAAAGGGCCAGTACTTATGGCTACTGTCTTAGTTTGCCAGAACGGCATCCTTAAGGGGAGAACCACTACTGACTTAAATGGCAATTACCGGGTAACACCGCTGGAGCCCGGCGTTTATGATGTATACTTGCTCTGTCACGGGTTCGACACGTCAGTGACTACAGGTGTGCCCGTTACCGCATCGGATCGAACATACGTAAGTGCGGCATTCTCCGGCAACGGCTGCAGTAGAAACGAGGTACAGTATAAGTCGCTAGTTGTAAACATTGATGAGCGGCGCCGGTTACCTTTGACAGAACATGTATGTGGCCGGGTCTATCTTACTACACCTTTATATACAGCCACCCGAGGAAGTGATGTGAGCATCGGCGGAGCACGGCCATCGAATGGACGGCGTGTCTACAACCCCCACATGATGCCGATCTCATTATTTCCTATCCTTGCTACCTCACCTGCCGTGCCGCAGTGTGCTGCGGCCTACAAGCTTACCCGCAAAGACATCAACAAACGCCCATACACTGATGTGAACGATATCATAGCTTCCTATCCCGGCATCTACCAGCGGCAGCGTGGCGGGGATATAAGTATTTATGGATCACGGTAACCAACTGGATAATAGCTAAGTTACTGATACATTGAAGCCGATACCAGTTGAATTTTGATACAAGCCTGCTCTAAGCGGCTATTCACTACCTGTGCTGATCCACGTAAATAACATTCCCATCCGGGTCCGTGAGCATGATACTCGCAGGCCCCGTGGTGCTTTCATCAGCCTCAGCTGTTAGCGCAACTCCCTTTCCTTTCAGGTGCCGCTGTATCTCGCGCACATCGTCAAACTGCTCAACGTTGCCGGCATTCTCGTCCCACCCCGGATTGAAGGTGAGTATATTGCCTTGGAACATGCCCTGGAACAGCCCTACCAGTGCGTTCCCGTTTTTCATGATCACGTAGTTTACCTGGTCGCCCGCAAAAGCTGTGAAGCCCAGGTTTTCATAAAATGCTTTTGATGCGGTAATGTCTTTAACACTAAGGCTCACTGAGAATGCTCCTAATTTCATGTTGCAGTTTTTTTGAGTGGCAGATACTGTTCGATCAAATATAGCCACAAATTAATTTCAGTAGGCGGCGATCTTCTTCGGGTTTCACATTGCGGCTTTTGTTTGTATATTACATAACACAAACAAAACACCACATGAAAAAACTCGTACAAATATGCCTGATCGTAGCTTGCATCGCCGGCTGCAGCAAAGCAAATGCGCAAACCGAGGTCACCTACTACACCAGCATGGGCAACTTCAAGATCATGCTCACCGACTCGCTAACACCCCGCACGGTCGATAGCTTCCTGGCCCGGGTGGTCACCAAGTTTTACGATGGGCTCATATTCCACCGGGTCATTGACAACTTCATGATCCAGGGCGGCTGCCCGCTGGGCACTGGCACTGGTGGCCCCGGCTACTATACGCCCGATGAGTTTCACCCCACGCTCAAAAATATTCCCGGCGCCCTGGCAATGGCCCATTCCGGACCCAACACCAACGGCAGCCAGTTTTACATCAACCTAGTCACCAATGTGCATCTCGACAATGTGCATACCGTATTCGGGAAGGTTACTACCGGGTTCACTGTTGTGCAAAACATTGGCGATGTACCTGTCACCACCGGCAACAACAAGCCGGTGACCGATGTAAAGATAGATAGCATACGCATCACCCAAAAGCCGGTAGCAGTAGCTGGCACGGGCCAGGGTATTGCAGCAGCTATCTATCCTAATCCGTCGCAGGGAGTATTTACACTCAGTATTCCGTCTACGCCTACAACTATCGACATCATAAACATGTGTGGGCAATCCGTTTACCACGCTATCGCAAATGGCGCTGCTGTTATCGACCTTCGCGCACAGCCCGCAGGCTTGTACTTTGTGCGCGCTACTAATGACGATGGCACATGGGAAGGCAAGGCTATGGTGCACTAGATTTAAGCTCATTTTTCGAATGCAATTATAAGTGGTCCTCAACGACCACTTTTTTTGTTTTGATGGCGTTTAGGAAGGATGATAAAATAAAGTCGATTTAGTTGAATGGTTATTTTTCTTTTATGCGAGGCGCGAAATCTGCAAATAGCCAAGCCTATTTAAAGACTTTCGTAACGAAGCAGAAATGGAAAAGAACATTCAAATTGGTGGAGTTTATTTTATCATCCTTCCTCAATACTTTTACACCAATGAGAGTTACCGGCATTATATTGCTCCTGCTGGCTGCACTGCAGATGCAGGCCAAAAAAAACGACAGCCTTGATATTAAGATCGGGCAGATGATAATGATAGGCATCAATGAGCGCACCATTTTGCAGCCCGATGATGCACTTGTAAAAGACCTCAGGGATGGCAAGATCGGCGGAGTGGTGCTCTTTGAAAAGAACATAGCTAAGACAAATTCAGGAGACAGTCTGAAGCTGCTGATCCAAAAACTACAGGAAAACGCAGGCATACCGCTGCTGGTGTCTATAGATGAGGAAGGTGGCAAGGTACACCGGCTCAAGGAAAAATATGGTTTTCTTACCGTGCCCTCCGCAGCCTATCTCGGCAACCTTGATAATCCCGACTCTACCCTATATCACAACAGGCTCCTCGCTGCCCTCTTGCGCCACCTCGGCATCAATCTCAATTACGCACCCACGGTAGACCTTGCCGTAAACCCCGCCAATACAGTGATTGTTAAGAACGGCCGTAGCTTTGGCGAGAATTACACACAGGTAGTCACGCACGCAGCGCTCTGCATACAGGCCCACCATGAGTTTGGAATCAAAACATCCCTGAAGCACTTCCCCGGCCACGGCAGCTCGGCTGGCGACTCTCACCTCGGTATGGTAGACGTTACCGGCACCTGGAATATCGAGGAGCTGCTGCCATACGATAAGCTATTGCGCTCGGTAAACTACGATGCCGTAATGGTAGGGCACATCATCAATAAACGTTGGGATACCACACTGCTCCCCGCTACCCTGTCTGAGCCTGCTATATCCGGCTTGCTCCGTACACTGCTTGGCTTTAAAGGCGTTGTAATATCTGATGATATGCAGATGCAGGCCATAAGCGACAATTACGGCTTTGAGGCCGCTATAATGATGGCGATTAATGCAGGCGTCGATATTGTGGTGTTTGCCAATACGCTTCCTGCAAAAGACAAGCTCGTTACCGCAACACAGATACATGAGGTCATCCGTAAGATGGTAAAGAAAAAGAAAATATCACGCGGCCGTATCAATGAGGCATACACGCGCATCATGGCGCTAAAGAATAAAACCTTTTAACGCTAATGGTTGACCTGCAAGACCAGCACGAGTATTGGGACCGCGTAGCTAACGATAAAACGTTTACCCACCCCATAGACCTGCAACTACTGCAGCGCTATGTTGATAACGATGCTTGTATACTCGACTACGGCTGTGGCTATGGCCGTGTGGTGCAGCTGCTGGCAGATGCTGGTTTCACAAATGCAATTGGCTACGACACGTCAGAACGACTAATAGCGCGAGGCCGGGCAAGTGGGGTATCTAATATTTTCCATACCACAGGTGAGCTACCTATTGCCGGCAATTCAGTGGACTGTTGCCTGCTGTTTGCTGTGCTAACTTGTATTCCTGCAAATAGTTCGCAACGGGAGGTGATCGAATCACTGCACGCCAAGCTAAAGCCGGGGGGCATATTGTACGTAAGCGACTACTACCTGCAAACCGTTTCTGATGAGGTAGGGTCATATAGCTACCTGGATGACGACCCGGGTAATTATGGCGTTTTTACACTACCTGAGGGTGCCACCTTCAGGCACCATACACATGACTGGATAAGGTCATTACTGCAGGAATTTACCATGTTAGAAGAATCTGCAATTGTAGTGCAAACCATGAACGGCCATAAAGCTAATGGCTTTCAACTGGTTGCGCAAAAGTGACCTTGCCGCTTCGCGGCACCATTTTTTTGTTTAGTTTTACTGCAATAAAAATAAACAAAATTGGAGTCGTATTCAATAAATGATGTGCAGCAGCTTACCGGCATCAAAGCCCACACGCTCCGCATTTGGGAAAAAAGGTACAATGGTTTGCAGCCGCATCGCACTACTACTAATATCAGGTACTACGATGATGATCAGCTGCGCAAGCTGCTCAACATTGCTACCCTGATCGATCATGGCCATAAAATATCAAACGTACTCGACCTGCCCGATGATAAGATCAACGAGCTTATCGTTGGCGTCCACGCCGGCAGCTCTAAAGAGGGTGTGTATCAGGCATACATCAATACAATGGTCAATGCTATGCTTGCTTTTGATGAGGCAGCATTCGACAAGGTCTTTTCCAGCATTTTTGTCCGCTTCGGAGTGTGCGATGCTGTTATCAATGTGGTCTATCCCTTCCTGCACAAGACAGGCGTACTATGGAGCACTACCAATGTATTGCCCGTGCAGGAGCACTTTGCCAGCAACATCATTAAGCGGAAACTAATAACCGCTATCGACGGGCTTCCCCACCCCACGGGCACGGCTAAGCGCTTCCTGCTCTACCTGCCATCAGGAGAGCTCCACGAGATAGGCTTGTTGTTTGCAGACTATCTCATTCGCTCTGCCGGCCACGAAACGATCTATCTCGGCCAGGATGTGCCATTCAGCAACTTGCAGAGCGCTATTATGCGTACAAATCCGGGTTTTTTACTCACTTTCTTCATCCCGGGTGCCCGTACAGCGGTCTACAGTGAGCAGATCGAAAAGCTGGCAGCAACCTACCCCGGCCTTAAGATTGTGGTGTGTGCGCGCCAGTTCGAGAGCGCAGGGCCGCATACCAATATTCTGCACCTCAGCCACCCCGATAATATTTTAAAGCTGCTATAATTTGGCAGGAATAGTTTGTTTAAGTAATTTCACAAAAAGTTAAACACAAAATTTGCCACACATTTCTATTATCGGTGCAGGTATTTCAGGTATTTCTGCCGCATGCTACGCTGCGGCAGCGGGCCACACCGTGTCGGTATATGAAAAGAATAGCACCATCGGCGGCAGGGCGAGAGCATTTGACCAGGGTGGCTTCACATTCGATATGGGCCCTTCCTGGTATTGGATGCCCGATATCTTCGAGCGCTTCTTCAACGACTTTGGCAAAACGACTGCAGACATGCTGAACCTCGTAAAGCTCGATCCCGGTTTTCGCGTGTTTTTTGCTGGCAGCGCACCTATAGACATACCTGCCGGGGCCGGTGAGCTCGAGGCACTGTTCGAGTCCATAGAGCCCGGTAGCAGCGCACAGCTGCGCAGCTACCTGGCCGATGCGGAGTTTAAATACAGGCACGGCATGCTGGCGCTTGCCTACAGGCCATCGCTCTCCTGGCTTGAGTTTGCAGATATGTCGCTGGTAAAGAATGCTGCACGCCTCAAAATGTTCAGCTCCATACGCAGTCATGTACGCAGCTATTTTAAAGATCCCCGCCTGGCTGCCATTATGGAGTTCCCATCCCTTTTCCTCGGCGCCATGCCCGATAATATCCCTGCGCTTTACAGCCTTATGAATTATGCGGCCCTCGCGCAGGGCACTTGGTACCCTATGGGGGGTATGTACAAGGTCATAGAAGCTATGGAGTCCATAGCGCTATCGCTAGGTGTTACCTTTCATACAGATTGCCCGGTAGAATCAATAACAACAACCAATGGAAAGACAACCGGCCTTACAGCTAAGCAACAGCAGCACGCCTGCGATGCCATCATTGCCACAGGCGACTATCACCACATAGAGCAGCAGTTGCTTCAGCCCACCCTGCGGAACTATAGTGCAGCATACTGGGATAAGAAGACCTTCGCGCCCTCGTGCCTCATCTTCTACCTGGGTGTGGATAGAAAGCTACCCGGCCTGATACACCACAACCTGTTCTTCGATGCCGATATGGAGCAGCATGCAGCCGAGATATATCGTAGCCCTGCATGGCCTGCCAACCCATTGTTTTACGTATGCTGCCCCTCAAAAACAGATAGGTCCGTAGCACCCGGGGGTCACGAGAACCTGTTTGTGCTGGTGCCCGTAGCCACCAGGCTGCAAGACGATCCGCAGTTGCATGAGCATTATTACAACCTGGTAATGGACCGCATCGAAAAGAAGATAGGTGCCTCTATTAGAGATCATATCATCTATAAGCGCACCTACTCCATAGCAGATTTTACCAAAGATTATAATGCTTACGGCGGCAATGCCTACGGACTCGCCAATACATTAATGCAAACAGCAGTGCTGAAACCAAAACTGCGGAACAAGAATATTCGTAACTTATTCTATGCGGGTCAGCTTACTGTCCCCGGCCCCGGCGTGCCCCCCTGTATCATATCAGGTCAGCTCGCCGCCATGCAGGCCATAAAACACCTTAATACAAAAACACATGAAAGCGCTATTTGATAAAGTATCTCTCGCCACCAGCAAACTAACCACGCGCACCTACAGCTCCAGCTTTTCTATAGGTATACACTGCCTGCAGAAGCGGTTTCACGATCCCATTTACGGCATATATAGTTATGTGCGCTTCGCAGATGAGATCGTAGACTCTTTTCACGATTACGCTAAAGAAGAGCTGCTCGATGAATTTGAGAAAGACACCTATATTGCCATAGCCCGAAAAATAAGCCTCAACCCTGTGCTCAACAGTTTCCAGGCCATAGTGCATAAATACAATATCGACCGCCACCTCATCGACAACTTCCTCAAGAGCATGCGCGATGACCTCACCCGGCAGGAATACAACCCGGAAACTTATAGCGAATACATCTATGGCTCAGCCGAAGTTGTAGGGCTCATGTGCCTCAAGGTATTCACTGAGGGCGACAACAGCCTGTACGAAGCACTGACTCCTGGTGCGCGCAAACTAGGCGCAGCCTTTCAAAAAGTCAATTTCCTGCGCGATATAAAAAGCGATTACGAATATCTTGGTCGCATCTATTTCCCCGGCGTAGATATCGCCACCATGACGCACCACGAGAAAACTGCCATAGAACGCGATATAGAAGCAGATTTTAAAGAAGCGCTCGATGGGATCAAGAAGCTGCCCAATGGCACCCGGTTCGGGGTGTACGTAGCCTACATTTACTACCGCAATCTTTTTTTAAAGATCAAGTCGGTACCGCCATCCAATATTATGCTGAGCCGCATACGTATACCCCACTATCAGAAGGTGTTCCTTTTATGTACTTCATATTTCCGCCACAGCCTGAGATTGATCTGATAATTATCCCGAACTTTACATTAGAGGAAAGCAATGATAGGCAACATACTCATAACACTAATGGCGTTCATAGCTATGGAAGGCGTAGCCTGGCTCACTCATAAGTATGTGATGCATGGCCTGCTATGGACCCTTCACCGCGATCATCACCAGAAAGATACTGGCCATTTCTTTGAGAAGAACGATTACTTCTTTCTCATTTTCGCCCTGCCGGGTATTCTGTCACTCGCTATCGGCTGTTTCTATGCCCCATTGCGGCCATTGCTGTTCGTAGGGTTGGGTATCACACTTTATGGGTTTGCCTACTTTTTGGTACACGATATCTTCATTCATCAGCGCTTCAAAGTGCTGCGCAATTCAGACAACTTTTACTTCCGCGCCATCAGGCGCGCCCATAAAATGCACCACAAGCACCTCGACAAAGAAGAGGGCGAATGCTTTGGCATGCTATGGGTACCAGTGAAGTATATTTTCGATGAGCTAAAACGTAAGGCGGCCTAATGGACGATCGCTACCTGTACCTGTGCGTCAATGCCTGCTGTGTATTGGTGCCGTTCCTATTTTCGTTTCACCCTGCCATCAGGTTCTATCGTCTTTGGAAGGTGTTTATCCCCGTTACCCTCGTCGTAGCTGCTTTCTTTATTGTATGGGATATCATCTTCACCCGCCTCGGCGTATGGTCGTTCAACGATCGGTATGTTCTCGGCTACTATCTTTTTAACCTCCCGCTCGAAGAGGTGCTGTTTTTCATCTGCATTCCTTATGCCTGTATGTTTACCTTTTACTGCATGCATAAGTTTACCAGCCTTAGATCCTCCGTTGGTTTATATCGGTTCACCATAGCCCTCGCGGTGTTCTTTTGCGCTGTCGCGGTGGCCTTTGCGCCACGGCTGTATACCTCGGTCACCCTCCTGTTGCTATCTGCCCTGTTGTTTTACTGCGGCTACAAAAAGGTATCTTTTCTGCCCACCTTCTACCTGTCCTTCGCCATCATCCTCATTCCCTTCTTCATCTCGAACGGTATACTCACCGGCATGTGGAGCAGTGAAGCCACCGTGCGCTACAACAACCTGCACAATCTCAACATCCGCCTGGGCACCATCCCCGTAGAGGATACCTTTTATGGTATGCTGCTGCAGCTGGCAAATGCCGTAGGCCTCGTCTATTTCAGCCGCAGGCAAAATATCGCGTTTACTCAGCCAGCTGTTTAAGCTGGTTAGCTCACTTAAACTTCTTTCCCAGCACTTCTTTGCGGTAATCAAATATTCGCTTCAGCTTAGGCCCCACCAGCAGGCCATGAAACAGGTTGCCTACCCTGCCCAGCGGTAGCCTATAGTGCACTATATCCGTCATCTCCGTGCCACCCGGCACTTCCTTAAAATGGTGCTCGTGATGCCACAGTGCATAGGGCCCCACCCGCTGCTCATCTACAAAGTAGTGCGGCTCATCCACATGAGTTATCTCCGTAAGCCAGTTGAGCTGCACACCGGGAAACGGTTGTATCTTATAGCGTATCATCAGGCCGGCGTATATCGCAGCCGGTAGCTCGCTAAGCACTTTAAAGCTCAGGTCAGCCGGGGTAATATCATTCAGGTTATCGGGCCGGCTAAAGAAGGCCCATGCGGCTTTCACGTCTATTGGTAATACCTGTGTTTGCTGCAATACCCTTATCATAAATTGTCTTTAGCGATAACTGTCCAGTCTTTATTGCCGTTTCCTGCCGCTATCCACTTGTCCATCTCTACCGCTATCGCGGGCAGATAGGCAAGCTCCTTATCGCCGTTGCCTGCCTCCTCCACCATCAGCCTCACGTCTTTACGGGCCATATTCAGCTCCCACGACGGGTTGTCGAAGTCGGCGGCCAATATACGCTTTAGCCTGCCCGGCACCATAGCCCCGGGGTTCCACGTATCAAACAGCGTTACAAGGTCCGCCGCAGGTATATCCATGGCCTGCGCCAGTGCCAGTGTGTCCGATAGTCCTGCTGTCAGGAACATCAGGAATGAATTGCCCAGCAGCTTTATGCCCGCAGCCCGGTTCACCTCAGTACCAAAGTTCAGCAGCTTTCCCGTCATTGCGCTCAATACCGGCTCTGCCCTCTTTATCAATTCCTGGTCGCCCGATACAAGCATATACCCGCTGGCATCCAGCGCATTTGCCGGACCCATAAACACCGGCGCATGCAGGTAGGTAAAGCCCCGCTGCTGCCACTTTTCGGTACGCTCAGCAGCTCCTTTGGCCGTTGTCGTTGTATGGTCAATTATCAACACGCCCGGTGCAAAGCCTGCGCTCGCGTCCGTGAGTACCTGGTCTACTGCCTGGTCGTCAGATACGGTGATATGTATGCGCTCTACCCCTTTCACCGCATCGGCTATATTTTCAAATGCCTTTGCCCCATCGGCCTCCAGCACCTTCGCCTTCGCCACAGTTCGGTTCCATACGTTTACTTTCTCCCCGCGCTTCAGCATCGCCTTCACAAAGCCCGACCCCAGCAGTCCCATACCTATAAATGCTACCATAGTATCAAAGTGTGTTTTACCTCACGAAGATACTTATCACTACTATCCGCGCCCGCCATATTTACCTATACCCCTGTAACCGGAACTTATCACACGGCACACAGCTGATAATTATCGAATGTGTACCGTTGCCTGCGTTAACAATATGAATTAACTTTGCCCCATCATTAAAACATGCTGATGAGGAAACGTTTATATTCATTCACCACCGCATGCATATTACTATCTGTTCTCCCGGGATGTCATACGCATAAGAAATATGCAGCTGCAAAGTCGGCTAAGAACCCTAAGTTCATAAACGACGTGTACATAAGCGGCCATGCGAAGAACAGCGCCACCGAGAATGCAATAGCCCGCTCAAAGGCGGCTCCCGGTAAAAAGCATGCAGCCACACCTCCCGCTGCCAGCTCACACACGGAAAACAATGGCCGTGAGCTGGGGCGAACCGAAGTGCGGAAGAAATACGCGGAGATACTCGGCATTAAAACAAAGGAAATTGACAATTACCCCCTCTACCAGTTCATCGACAAATGGTACGGCACTAATTACCGCCTTGGCGGGCACGGCAAGGAAGGTATCGATTGCTCCGGCTTCGCACAGCGCCTGTATGGCGAAGTGTACGGCATAGACCTGCTGCGCACCGCCATGGAGCAATTCAGCAACTGCAAGCGCCTTAAAAACACAAAAGACGCCGAAGAGGGCGACCTTGTATTCTTTCATGTGCGCAGCAAGCGCATTACCCATGTAGGTGTATATCTTGCCAATGATTATTTTGTGCATTCCTCCACCTCGGGCGGCGTCATCATCAGCCACCTGGCCGAAGATTACTGGCATAAGTATTTTGCCGGAGTAGGCCGTGTGCCCAAGGGTTAGCTCAGCTGGCTAAACTTATTAGCTCGCTCTCGCGGGCTTCACCTTTTTGCATGCTACTCCTGCTATGTAATGTCTGTTGTTGGTCGTCAATAGTTGCCCCGACATTTATCAGGTGTATCGGTAATGTTTGGTTGGCTTTAGCCGAAATTGTCTCTTACACAGTTACTGCAAAATGCCAGTTGTCTCACACCCTTTCCGGTGTGGGACAACTATTCTAAACACATCCGTTTCGCCCTTTTGGTTTTTGACTTTTTTCCCTTTGATTTGACATACCCACGGTGAACAGTAAATGCTCACATCTGACCCGGAATGGGTCCATAAGTTTATAGAACACGAAACAAAATAATGACGCCGATGCCGAAGGTATCGAACATGCCTTCTATCTAAGAGTGCTCCCACTCCAGGCACCTACTGCAGAAACCGGCGACTTGTATAAGTATACCCTATCCGCAGAGACAGCTGCGTCAGCAGCCCAACCCCTTTATTAAAGTCACCATATTGGTTGATATAAGCAAAGCCGAGGCCATATTCAGCACCCAGGTACAGGTGAGGTGTCGGGAAAAGGTTAGCAGAGATATTACCCATAGCCCCCAGCAGGAAACGGCCCCTTTTCTCTGAAGCGTAGTAATACCCTGAGTTCTCATGCGACAGAGTACCCCTGCCCGCCCCTATCACAAGCGATGGCCCTATGGCATACTTTGTCATGTACGGACTATTAAGGTTGGTGTATATCTTGATGCCCGGCATCAGGTAGAACATGGGGTCATTCTTGGCAAGACCGGTATACCTGTCGTTTGCGAGATTGAAGGTGATCATCGCAGGCATGTTGAAGGCAACCCAGCCATATCTGTCCAGGTTGCGCTCCCATGCCACTCCCATACCTACACCGTTCTCGGTGATCTGTATGGGCGAAAAAGAAAAGATCGAATTATTATTATAAAGGTCATCGCTCATACCGCCGGCATCCATGGGCTGCTGCGGCATATCCTGCCGCCATTGCCGGTTATTGCGCCCGTGGTAGTAACGATCCTGTGCCGATCCGGCCACTGCTGTGCACATCAACGCGATGCCCGCTACAACTCCTTTAAAGTTCATGAAAATAGCTTTAGGCTATTTATTGCACGTTCCGTGCCAGTTTTTTTAGAACCGGTACCCTATCTTGAAGCTGCCCTGTGTAAGGAAGGTAGCACCATAATTCACGCCGCCTATCTTATCAAAGTAAGTGAAACCAAAGCCCATCTCCAGGCCTACATGCAGCCTTGGTGTAGGGTTGATGTTCAGCGAGTTGTTGATCATCATACCAAAAAGGAACCTGTCCTGCGTGCCCGGATCGTAAGAAACATAAGGGTATGGCGAATAGTAATTCCTTGGTGTCTCCTGGCCCCAGCCCACCACAGCCGATGGGCCTATTGCATACTTGCATTTACCCAGGCCTGTAGGATAGAATTTAATACCCGGCATTGCATAAAGCATCATGTCATTATGTCCCTGGTCACCGTAGTAACCGGTATTCCTGTTGAGGTTAAAGGTGCCTATGAATGGTGCATAAAATGCCAGGTAGCCATCATGGTCAAGCGAGTGCTCATAGCTGATGCCTACACCAACACCATTCTCAGAATACTGGAACGGGTGCAGCGATATAAGGTCGCGGCTGTATAGGTTCATTGTTTTGCGAATACGCACATTTACAGGCGGTGCATCTGCCTCATCCATGCCATCCTTGTGCTCCATATTGGTCCTGTCTTGCGCGGCAGCGCCAAAACCAAATAATACTACAGACGCTGCAGCTAACAAGAGTTTTTTAGTTATCATAAATATCAGTTGTGTGATGTTTTGTAAAGTGTTAAAGTTACAGCATTTTCTATGCCAATTTCCTTTTTACGTGTAAATAAATCGCCCATATTCGCTCTCTATCACCACTTCTTTCTGCTCTGCCGCCTCTATATGCCCGGATATTTGGGCGGCTATATTAAAGCTCTTGGCGATCTCCACTATCCCCGCAGCAGTATCCTTATCCGTAAATATTTCCAGCCGCTGGCCCATATTAAATACCTGGTACATCTCCCGCCACTCCGTGCCCGCCGACTCCTGTATCATTTTAAATAACGGCGGCACCGGCAATAAATTGTGTTTCACCACCCTGAGGGCACTTGGCAGGTAGTGCAGGCACTTGCTCTGCCCGCCCCCACTGCAATGTATTATCCCGTGTATCTTGTCAAAGTGCTGCTGCAGCACCTTCAGTATCACCGGCGCATAAGTGCGCGTGGGCGATAGTATCGTCTTGCCGATATTCAGTGGAGTTTCCGTAGGATCAGTAAGACTGTACTTACCGTTATACACCACCTCATCGGGCAGGTTCGGGTCTACACTCTCAGGATATTTGCGTGCATATTCCTTTTTCAGCATCTCGTGCCTGGCGCTGGTAAGGCCATTGCTGCCCATGCCGCTGTTATACTCAGTTTCATAAGTTGCCTGCCCATAGCTCGCCAGCGACACCACCACATCGCCCGGCTGCATTTTCTCTGTCGTCACCAGCTTATCTATCGGCATGCGGCAAGCCATAGTACCGTCTACTATCACCGTGCGCACCACATCGCCCACGTCCGCAGTTTCGCCGCCCAGCAAGTGCACCTGTATACCATGCTCCTCCAGGTCATTGAAATATTCCTGCGTGCCATTGATAAGTGCAGATATCACCTCACCCGGTACCAGGTGCTTATTGCGCCCTATAGTCGACGAGTATGTGAACGGCCCTGTAGCGCCTACACACAGCAGGTCGTCTATATTCATCACTATGCTGTCTATAGCTATCCCCTTCCACACACTCATATCTCCCGTCTCCTTCCAGTACAGGTAAGCCAGTATCGACTTAGTGCCCGCGCCATCGGCATGCATCAGGTTACAGTATGCCGGGTCATTACCCCAATAGTCGGGGTACACCTTACAAAAGGCATTAGGGAAAAGCCCCTTATCCAGTTTGGCAATCGCCTTATGTACATCTTCTTTCTGCGCAGATACCCCGCGCTGGCTGTAACGGTCGTTCAATGGAGCAAATTATTGTGAGGCAAAAGTAAACAATTGGGGTTGGAAATAACCCTTTATAAAATTCGCTAGGCTGGCGTTGCAGTCTGGTAGCGTCCGTACGCCTTTTTTCGGCGTCGGAACGCGTTGGTCTTTTAACTTCCACGTTAAAACCTATAGCCCGAAGGGCTTAGCTATCAATAGCCCTCAGTGAGACCGGGGTAATGATGTACAACACCAACTTGGAGGAGTTGAAAATGCAGAGATACCAAGGCGTTATTATAAGATTTCAAATTCGACAAAAGGTACGACCGTAAACAGTGGTCACGGGGATTCCGAACTAGATAAAATTGGTATCTTTATGGTAATGAAGATGTTCTTAAAAACCGCTGGATTTGTGGCTATATTGATATCTACATTTAACCTTGCAGGCCAGGATAAAATAATAGGTCATTATTATGATCATTTTGGTAATCAATTGCGTTTGAAGGAAGATTCCACCTTCCTTCACACATTCCAATTCGATCTAGTCTACAGCTGGATATCTGGAAAATTCAAAATACAAGAAGACACTGTTTATTTACATGCGCGTCTCGTTTTTGACACAATTAGATACATGGATCAATCAACGAATAGCATGATGGATTCAATTATTTTGTCTATGGACCAAATTCCCAATAGCGGTTTTGACTCGGTAGATACGTACTACAATGGAATACGAAAACGGTTATGCGTGGCAGAAACTGGATTACAAAATCAAAACATATTTCCAATACCTGAAAAGCTACTTTATAAAAACAGAAAGCTAATGCAGATAACTAAGGAAGGGAAATTACATAAAGCCCGGAATTACCCCATGTGGCCAGTAAGACGAAGATTCGGAGGACTGAAAAAATATCATACATGGTATCTGAAAAAAAATCCGTCGTAATGAATCTTCCGTCGTACGCGAGTCTCCTTTTTCAGGGACTCGCCGTTGAGGTGTCACGTGCTCTCACTGGCACGGGTTGCAACCCCTCCACCTGCTGAGCCATTTTCTAAGCGGCAAGCAAAACCATCATAGAAGTACCCAACGCTGGGTCTGTTATCACACCTCCCTTCAGGGCCGGGGTTTATCCGCGCAGATCCCTCTCGCGCATCTTGTCTGTCCTATAATCCTTTAATCATGTTCAAACATACCACTATTGTCGTGGCTATATCAATACCGCATTCCTCGCACGCTCACCTCATATTGAGTATAAGCCGCACCAACACACGCAAATGCTGCGCATGCCGCGAGCCAGCCTGCTGGCTACATTATATATTATCACCCATTCCCTTTTGTAAAATCAAAAAAATCATATAAACAAAAACCACCCAAAGGCACGGTATTATTGAGTTACAAGCCGGAAGCGAACAAAAAACTACCCCGCTCCCATTAAATTCTAAAACTTTAAAAACTATGGAACGTAAAGGTCAAAGCAGCCGCACAGGCTCGGACAGCAGCAAGAGCAGCACTAGCAAAACAACCAGCAGCCGCACTGGCAGCACTAAGGGCACAAAGCAAAGCACCAGCTCGAAGCGTACTTCAGAAGGCAGGGAAGATGACGAGCAGCGCGAAGTATCCCGCAAAGGTGCCCGCTCAGCAGGCGGTAGCAAAAGTAGTGGGAGCGGCAGCAGCCGCAGTGGTGACAGCAGCAGCACCCGCGGCACTGGCCGTGGCAGCAGCAGCCGCTAAGGTTTTTCAAAACGGACAAATTATAAGGGCAGGCGTTCGCGTCTGCCCTTATTGCATATTGGTTCTAAAATACTACTGATTTTATTAATAATAAGTGCAGATATTAGAGGATGCCCCGTTAGGGGCTAAAGCTTGGTAGAAAATCCGTCGAAAATATGGAAGCGTCCCGTAGGGCCGCAACTATTCGCTTAGGGCTTCAGAATAGTAAGTGCAGATATTAGAGAATGCCCCGCTAGGGGCTAAAGCTTGGTAGCCAATCCGCCAAAATATGAATAGCGCCCCAGGGTCGCCCCTATTTGCGCCAAAGTCTCGCAAAATGTACCGACCCACCCCTACCCCTTATACTCGCCCCACACCTCGCGCAGCACATTAGCTATCTCCCCCAGCGTGCAGTACGCTTCTACAGCCGCTATCACAGATGGCATCAGGTTCTCCGTCGTCTGCGCCTTTTGCTTTATAGCCGCCAGGCAGGCCGCAGCCGCAGCATTATCCCGCTTCGCCCGCAGCCTTGCCAGCTTTTCCGACTGCACCACCCGTATAGAGTCATCTATCCTGAATACCGGTGTAGTGTTCTTATCCTTCGAGGTAAATTTATTCACCCCCACTATTATCTTGCTGCCATCCTCTATAGCCTTGTTGTAGGCATAGGCACTGCGTGCTATCTCATCCTGCATAAAGTGGTGCTCTATCGCCTTTACCGAGCCGCCCATGCCATCTATACGCTCTATCAGCTTCCATGCGGCAGCTTCTATTTCGTTGGTTAGCGACTCTACGTAATACGAGCCGGCCAGCGGGTCCACCGTATCAGTAGCGCCACTCTCAAAGGCCAGTATCTGCTGCGTGCGCAGCGCTATTGATGCGGCCGTTTCTGTAGGCAGCGACAACGCTTCATCATAGCCATTGGTGTGTAGCGACTGCGTGCCACCCAGCACTGCCGATAATCCCTGCAGTGCCACGCGCACTATATTATTCTCCGGCTGCTGCGCAGTAAGCGTACTGCCGCCCGTCTGCGTATGAAAGCGCAGCATCTGTGCCCTTGGGTCTGTTGCGCCCAGCTCTTTGGTAATGCTTGCCCACATGCGGCGCGCCGCCCTGAACTTCGCCGTTTCTTCAAACAGGTTGTTGTGTGCGTTGAAGAAGAACGACAGCCGCTGCGCGAATACATTTATATCCAGCCCCTTCTCCAGTGCCGCCTGCAGGTAGGCCTTGCCATTGGCCAGCGTAAAGGCCAGCTCCTGCACCGCATTTGCCCCGGCCTCCCGTATGTGGTAGCCGGATATCGAGATCGTATTCCACTTAGGCACCTCCGTGCTGCAATACTCAAAGATATCAGTGATCAGCCTCATTGACGGTGTGGGGGGGTATATGTAGGTGCCCCTCGCCGCATACTCCTTCAGTATATCATTCTGTATCGTCCCCGATATCTTTTTTATATCCGCACCCTGCTTCCTGGCCAGCGCTATGTATAGCGATAGCAATATAAAAGCAGTTGCGTTAATGGTCATTGAGGTCGATATGTCCGCCAGGCGTATGTCTTTGAATAGTAGCTCCATATCCTCCAGTGAGTCTATGGCCACCCCCACTTTGCCCACCTCACCTTCAGACATGGCATGGTCGCTATCATATCCTATCTGCGTCGGCAGGTCAAAGGCTACGGAAAGCCCCATCACCCCCTGGCTCAGCAGGAAGTGGTAGCGCTTGTTCGATTCCTCTGCCGTGCTGAAGCCCGCATACTGCCGCATGGTCCACAGCCTGTCGCGATACATGGCCGCATGCACGCCACGGGTGAATGGGAACTGGCCCGGCAGCTCATCCATTTTCACAGGTTCGCAATACAGCTCTTTTATCTCAATGCCGGAATCGGTCCTGATCGTTTTCTTATCCATCGGGTAATTACACTATTTTTAGAAGAAGCTATACCGCACCATAAGACATCACCTTGCGCACCTCGTCGTTGATGATGTGCAGTGCCACATCGGTTGGCGTTTGCCCCTCAGCCTTGCTAAGGTATTCCAGTATACGCGCATGCAGCTCTTTGGCAGGTGCATCCGGATTTAGGGAGCGGGCTATGGTGTTATTCATATTCAATTCCTGCTCCTTTACATTCTTTACCGTTTCCCACACATTCTTAGACACATATATCTGTTGGGAAAGATTATGCTCAAATTCAGCACGTATGGCAAAAACAATTGCCTGCTGCATATCGCTCACAGTCATAGACGGATCGTAAATACGCGGTATAAGCTGGCGCGGATGCATACGCTCTATAAACATTACCAGCCGCTCATAAGCCTGCAGGCGCAGCCGCAGCGTCACATCCTGCGACTCCGAAAAAATCGCCAGCTGCTTGCGCTGTATCTGCGATACCAGGAATTTCTTAACGATGAGATAGCTCGCCGCAAGCACTATCAGCGCAGGTATAGTATATTTCAGTATTTCCAGTAATGTGGCTACTATATTATTCATAACAGCGCAAAAGTAAGGAACGTAGAAAATAAGTTGGGCAAAGTTTTTTCAGGTTCATTGGGCCAGCGAATAGTGCACTGCTTGATACCGGGCAGTCGATCTGTTATTGGGTTATATCCTTCTATTTTTTTTCCGTAACCCGTGTGGCATAGTTTTTTAAAGATTAACATAAAATAAATAAAGTTTATGGAAAAGAACGAGGCATTGAATGAAGTACTCAACGACCTGGTAAAAATAAACAACGACCGCATTGCAGGATACGAGCGGGCTATTAGTGAAGCAAAAGATCTCGACATAGACCTTAAGGCGCTATTTGAGGGGATGATACGCCAGAGCACCCAATACAAAGAGGAGCTCTGCAAAGTGATAACTGACGATAATGGCATGGTTGAAGATGATACGACATCGGCCGGAAAAATATACCGCGCCTGGATGGACATCAAATCTACTTTTACCGATACAGACAGGCTGTCAATTCTCACCGCATGCGAATTTGGCGAGGATGCAGCTAAGCGCTCTTACGAGGCCGCGCTGACAGCAAACGAGCTGCGCGATGAAGCTGCACGTACCATTGTAGCGGCCCAGCAAGCCGGCCTGCAGAAATCGCACGATATGGTAAAGACCCAGCGCGATACCTATAAGGCGATGCGGAAATAACATCAGCCTGTTACTTAATGGTAAATAAATATAAATATTGTAGCTATTATTCTACATTATTATACGACTTGTTTGTAACCGTTAAATACCATTAACATCGTAACTTATTGATTATCAATTGAATACGAAAAAATCTGTACATTTTTAGATAGTGGCAGTGAATTTGTTACTATTACATACACAGGTTAAATTAAATTTTTATGATAGCGCAAAATCAAAATACTGGTTCATCGTTCAACAACCCTTTGCCATATATGAGTACACTTTCATCAGTTGTAAACAAGGCTGTGAAAGATGGGTATAAGGATTGTATGCAGGTAACCAGGAATGGTTTGTTAGATACGACAAATGAAAAAACCTACACGCCAACGCAGGTGAGGGTAATTGACTTCTTCCGTTTCGAAGGAGAATCAGACCCTGCCGACAACTCGATCCTTTATAAGATCGAAACAGCGGATGGTAGCAAGGGTACTTTGATCGACGCCTACGGTCCATATGCCGATGAAAATGTAAACAAATTCATGGCGGAAGTAGAGCATATCAACAAAAAAGTGAACAAAAAAGATAAGAGCCAATATCATTAAAATCAATGATCCTGGAAACTCGCGAAAGCGCTGGTGTATCTACCGGCGCTTTTGCGTTTTTAGCTCGCCAGCATCAACATTCATAAAGGCTTACATCTTCCGAAGGGTAGCTGGCAGTTTCAACTTCGAAAATTGCCAGTTAAACTCTTGCTCGCTTAATGGCCCGTAGAATCGCTTATCTTTTTTATCAACGATCCAATAATAGCATACCGCATATCCTGACTTATACTCGTAACAGCTGGTATCAAAGAAGCATTCGCGCTGGGGTTCTTGTAGTGCCACTATATAGTCGTCATTATAGGAATATCTGGCAACATTGCAAGGTATAAAAGCCTGGCCCGAAGCATAGGAGTCATGCACTATGACATTGCTAGTAGTACCCTCATGGTACAACATAAACCCTTGTCCTAAGTCTACCACTTCATCAGAGAGTCCACCACCACATGCACACAGGGTTATTGCTGCAAATAATAAAAAAGTCACCTTCATAAGATCCGTTGTAGGTTACCAGCCCCCATCCTGATACGAAGGCAAGGCCGCGGTTTCTCGCGTTACAAATTAAGAGCTATGGGGTCACACCTCCCTTTAAGGCCGGGGTTTCTCGCGTTACAAATTAAGAGTTATGGGGCCACACCTCCCTTTAGGGCCGGGGTTTCTCGCGTTCACCGAAGCACAGGGCCGGGTACCTCGCCACTACTAACCGGAACTATAGTTATCACACCTCCCTCATCCTGAGCTTTCGCCGAAGGACAGGGCCGGGTACCTCGCCACTACTAACCGGGAACTATAGTTATCACACCTCCCTCATCCTGAGCTTTCGCCGAAGGACAGCGCCGGGGTTTCTCGCTTTCACCGAAGCACAGCGCCGGGGTTCCTCGCGCCACCAGCCGATCTCCTAGCCGTATATTACTACAGCAAAATAAGAGCTATAGTATCACACCTCCCTTCAGGGCCGGGGTTCCTCGCGCAGGACTAACTCGCAGACTTACGACTTACAACTTACGACTCACCCAACCACCGGAAAATACAACTTAAACTTCGCCCCCTCATTCGGCACACCATTGGCAATTATATACCCCTCATGGTTCACCATTATCCGCTGGCATATGGCAAGCCCTATCCCCTTCCCCTCATAGTCCGACTGTGGCGCATGCAGCCGCTGGAATATGCGAAACATTTTACTGATGAATTTATTGTCAAAGCCAATACCATTATCAGTACAGGTTATCTTCCAAAACTGCCGTTCGGCCAATGCCGGATTTATCTCCACCAAGTCTGCTCCATCGGTCTTTTCCACTGTCATAGCAATTACCGGGGGCACGCCCTCCCTGCAAAACTTGAGCGAATTATCTAGCAGCGCCTTGAACAGTATGCTTAGCTGGTGCGCATAGCCCGTTATTACCGGCATCTGTTGCACCGTTATCGTCGCGCCTTTTTCCCTCACCTTCAGGTTCATGTCGGCAAGTAGCTCCTGTATCAGCACATCAAGGTCCACCGGCTTTCTGTCTTCATCGGTATTCGTGAGGCTCGTTAGCGACATAAGGTCGGTGATCAGCGACTGCATCCGTTCTGCAGAGGAACTTATGCGGGTTATCAGCTCATCTGCTTTTTCCGCCTGTTCCGTGTCTTTACGATAAAGCAGCATATTGCTGAACACCTGTATTTTTCGCAGAGGTTCCTGCAGATCGTGCGATGCTGCATAAGCTATCTCCTGCAGCTCATTGTGTGAGCGGCGCAGGTCTATCACCTTTGCCTGCAGCTCCTGCTGGTAGCGTATGCGCGCGGTGAATTCACGCACCATTATTATAAACAATACAAGCGTCACCAGGCAAAAGAAGATAAGCAGGTATCGGAGCGTATTTGTGGTAAGCTGCTGGTATACCTTCTGGTTGGCAAAGCGCTCGTTCAGCAGCACGTTTTGCACATTGTGCATCTGCCGCAGCCGTTGCACCGCTTCCAGCATAGTTTTGCGCCCTTCATAATAGTACTCTGATAGTACTGTGGTATGTATCGAATCTACAAGCGCTATGTTTTGCCTGCCATAGTTGACCCTCAGCGCTACCCCGCTTTTAAGCAGTGCTATGTTGTGGTTCTGCTCCGGGTCCTGCTTCAGCAGCACATCAAGCTCTGCGATCGCCGGCCGCAGGCTGTCTACAGCAGCATTAAGATGCCGGAGGTACGAGGTGTCGTGCGTAAGCAGGTAACCGCGCTCAGACCTGTCGAGGTCTTTTAATGATACCTCCACCTTATAAAGATCGCGTATCACTTTATTGGTATGGTCTACCTTATCTGAGTATTCCGTATAGGTCACAAACCGCCCTATCGAAAACAAAGAAAGCACGGCCAGCAGCACGAAAGAAACACAAAACGCTATGACGATTATGACCAGCCTCTTTTTCATTCAATTTCAAATCTACATTTTGTAGAACAAATTCCTCACGGTTGAACTAAATCTTATTATGTAACAACATCAAAATTAAGATATAAATTAGTGGCACGATTACATTTGATTAAAAAACAATCAAATACACATTAAGATTAAAAAATTTATTCATTTTGTTAAGTTTGGCTTCAAGCTTGCCTTATGTACTGCAGAAATATCAACCTTACTATGATCACACAGCAACAAACTCAGCGACAGACACTCAAGATACTTCCTCAGCAAATACAGCTGCTTAACCTTTATTTCCTGAACTCACTCGAGTTGCAGCAGAGGATCAAAAATGAGCTTGAAGAAAATCCATTCCTTGATCAGCTTGAAGAAAAACCTGCCGACGAAGATACCAAGCTTTCTAAAGACTCGGTACAGGATTTCCAGGACTGGGAAGAAACCATGTACGATGATAAGCCCGACTACAAGTCGGACTACCAGAACTTCTTTGATTCTGAAGTTGCCCCTAACTCGGCCATCGTAAACGTTACTACGTTTAAAGAAGACGCGAAAGAGCAGCTCAATATGCTGGACCTCGAAGATAACGACCGCGCTACTGCTGAGTACCTCATAGACATTCTCAATCCACAAGGTCTTATGGACCGCCCGCTCGATGAAGTTGCTGACGACATGTCGTTTCACTTCCAGAGCGTTATAGAAACTGAGACCATTATCCGCGGCCTTGCCATAGTACAGTCGCTCGATCCTATAGGTATAGGCGCTTGCAGCATACAGGAGTGCCTGCTGATACAGCTGAGGGCAATGAACGATAAGCGCCCCGATGTAAAATGCGCCATCAACCTGCTGCAGAACTACTACAATGACCTGATGCACCGCCAGTTCGAAAAGATACACCACTCTTTGAAAATTGACGACGAGGAGCTGAAAGTTGTGCTCAACCTCATCGGCAGCCTCAAATTCTATCCTGTTACGGAGATTTCCCGCCAGGACCCTAAAAATACCATCATCCCTGACTTTATCATCACCAACTACGGTGAGAATATCCAGGTGAACCTTTACTCGAGCAGGTCAGGCTCCGTGTTTGTTAATCAATCCCTGCACGACCAGCTTGCCAGCCAGATAAGCAACAAAGACAAGACTGCCAATCAATATGTAAAGAGCAAGCTGAGCAGCGCACAATGGTTTGTAAATGCCGTAAAGCAGCGCGAAGACACAATGCTCCGCATCATGAAGTGCATAGTAGAGATACAGCACGATTACTTTATGGAAGGCGACATCAGGCTGCTGAAACCAATGGTACTGCGCAATGTAGCTGAAATGTCTGGTATGGATATCTCTACCATCTCTCGTATCACGAGCAACAAGTATGCCGAAACACACTTTGGCCTGATATACCTGAAAAAATTATTCAGCGAAGGTATTGCCGATAAGAAGGGTGAAGTGATCAGCAACAAGGTTATACAATCAGTAATAGGTGATGCAATACAAACAGAAGACAAAAAGCATCCCTATACAGATCAGCAGCTGGTAAACCTCCTGGCATCAAAAGGATACAATATTGCGCGCCGCACCGTGGCAAAATACCGCGAGCAAATGCAGATACCAATAGCCCAGATAAGGGCAGTATGGGCATAAATTAAATTAGAAGCACCGCTACAACAAGGCATGCGATAAAACCTGCGGGCAGCTTTAATTAATTACATTTGACTCACGTAATCACGTACACAAACTAAACTATGCATAAAATTCTAGTAGTAGATGATGACAACGATATGTGTCTCCTGCTCACTCGTTTCCTCACCCGTAACGGCTATGTGGTAGCGAGTGCGAACAGCGGCAGCACAGCTATCGAATGGATGAAGAAAAACAAACCTGCCCTGGTACTATGCGATTTCAGGCTTGATGATATGACAGGAGTAGAGCTCCTGCAGAAGATCAAGGAGATGCATCCCGAAGCACAGGTGATCATTATAACCGGCTACAGCGATGTAAAAGATGCTGTAGAGGTAATGAAGCTGGGAGCATATGACTATGTTACCAAGCCCCTGTTCCCTGATGAGATATTGCTTACCATTAAGAAAGCAATGTCAGATACAGCGCCTGATACCGGCGCAGCAGCATCGGGCTCATCTACATCATCCAAGCCGTCTCCAAGCGTATCACCCGTAGCCACCGTAAGGTCTAAGAGTGCTGGTGGCAGCGGATACATTATCGGCGATAGCCCTGAGTTTGCAACTATCCTGAAGCAGATAGAGCTTGTGGCGCCTACCAATTTCAGCGTTATCATATACGGTGAGAGCGGCAGCGGCAAAGAAGCGATAGCTCAGCAGATACACCAGAAAAGCAAGCGATCACACAAGCCATTTGTGGCCATTGACTGCGGTGCCCTTTCTAAAGAGCTGGCGGGCAGCGAATTGTTTGGCCACGAAAAAGGAGCATTTACCGGCGCGCTCAATCAGAAGATAGGCAGCCTGGAGATAGCTAACGAAGGCACTATTTTCCTCGATGAGATAGGCAACCTTTCTTACGATATACAGGTATCGCTGCTGCGCGTAGTGCAGGAGCGCAAGATACGCCGCGTAGGCGGCACCAAAGATATTGAGATAGATGTGCGCATAATTGTAGCGAGCAATGAGCGCCTGTGGGATGCTGCAAGGGCCGGCAAGTTCCGCGAAGATCTTTATCACCGCTTCAACGAGTTTAGCATAGAGGTACCTTCACTGCGCGAGCGCAAGGGAGACATCATGCTGTTTGCCAATCACTTCCTCAAAGTTACTAACGATGAGCTGGGCAAAGACGTAAAAGGCTTTACCAAAGAAGTGGAAGATGTGCTCAACAACTACATATGGTATGGTAACCTGCGTGAGCTGAAGAATGTGATAAAGCGCGCTACACTGCTCAGCGACGGCGACCTGGTAGAATCAAAATCCCTGCCGTTCGAGATCAACAACTTCTACAAGCTGCAGTTCGAAGGGCCATCTACCCCCACTATGACAAGGAGTGAGCCTATGCAGGCGGGCACGAATGGTGGCACAGCAGTATCGTACGAGAACAAGCTCAAAAGCGCCAACCTCGATGCGGAATATGAAGTGATACTTGACGCGTTGAAGCAGGCCAATTTTAATAAAAGCAAAGCTGCAAAGCTGCTGAATATAGACCGGAAGACCCTCTACAACAAGATGAGGCAATTCAAGGAATTTAATATGGACTAAGAGAGTGCCGCAACTCACAACCATGAAAGAGGTTAACACACCTAGAGCCGATACTAACAACGAAGCAGGTGCACACCTGGCCGAGCATTTTCTTAAGTACCTGCCCGCATGCAACCCCGGGCTGGTATGCGTGGTGCGCCATAGCGACATGAGTGTACTCTATAGCAATGAGCAGTTTGCATACCATCTCGGCTATACCACCGATGACCTCATTGACAACGGCATAGTATTCACAGACCTGCTCGAAGACTATCACTACGATCACCTGCAATACCAGCTCAGCAATGTAGATGAGAGTATACCGGCCAGGTCGGCTTATGTGATCTACAGTCTCAAGACAAAAAAGGGGGTAAGCCAGCCTTTCTACCTTTTTGCGTCCCCTTTCATGCCCGGTGAAAATCCGTATGGCAGGCTCTACTTCATCCTCATGATGCCCGACATGTCAAAATGGGGGATGCCATTCACATCTTTTGATACCAAGGAGCTGTTCTTGGAGCAGTTCGACAGCTTGGAGTTCGGCACCTTTGAGTGGGTTACTGAGGTAGACAAAGTGTACTTTTCTGCCGGCCTGCAGCGCATCCTCGAGGTAGAGCGTGGTGTGGAGATCAATGCTGCAACAGCCAGGTCATTCATAAACCCTAACGACCTGGAAACCGTAAATGCAGCAGTGATGAACGCATTTGAAACCGGTGATGACCTGAATATAGAATTCAGGATACTGACCGCGAAAAACGCGGTAAAGACTATCCACTGCCTGGGGCGCCTTATAAAGAACGACAGCGGGAAGCTATCTAAATTTGCTGGCAGCCTGCGCGATGTAACTCAGCAGCGGGCAATAGAGAACGACCTGAAGAACAAAGTGGACGAGCTCTATCACAGCAATAAGGAACTTGAAGAATTTGCCTACGTGGCCAGCCACGACCTTCAGGAACCACTACGCAAGATCACCACCTTTAGCGATCGCCTCTCAGAAAAATACAAAAGTGTGCTTACCGGCGATGGTGAGCTATACCTTACCCGCATGAATGTATCGGCAGAGAACATGCGGCGCCTGATAAATGACCTGCTCGAATTCTCGCGCGTTGCCAAAACCTCGCAGCCATTTGAGCCGGTGAACCTTAACCTGATCATACGTCAGGTGAAGCAGGAACTGGAGCTGGTGATAGAGGAAACAAACACCGTGATCCATGCCGAAGGGCTACCTACCATAGATGCCATAAACACGCAGATGAAGCAGTTGTTTACAAACATCCTCAACAACGCCATAAAGTTCCGCAAGGCCGACACCGCGCCTGATATCACCATAGAAACTATAGTGGCAAGCGAGAAGGAGAAGCTGAAACATGACCTTTCGCCCTCAAAAAATTACTATAAGATACAGATCACAGACAATGGTATAGGGTTCGAAGACGAATATGCGTTGCGTATCTTTCAGGTATTCCAGCGATTGCATGGCAAGGCCGAATACCCTGGATCGGGAATAGGCCTGGCGATATGCAAGAAGATAGTGGAATACCACCATGGAGTGATTTATGCCGAGAATATACCCGGCACCGGCGCACGCTTCACATTTATAGTGCCCGAACAGCAATAAACAGCCTTTACAGGATATACAAATGAACGCACAGGATACACTTGCCCGGATACTTATTGTGGATGACGATGAAGATGACTTCATAATAACGCGCGAATACATACAATCCATACAGGGCAAGTCGTTTACCATTGACTGGGCCAATAGCTACAATGCAGGCCTCAAGCAGCTGCTCGAGCATAGCTACGACCTGTTCTTCGTTGATTACCGCCTTGGCGCCAAGTCGGGTGTTGACTTCCTCAAGGAGGCACAGGCTAATAACTGCGATGAGCCAATAGTGTTGCTCACAGGAAAGGGTAACTATGACGTGGATATACAAGCCATGAAGTATGGCGCTGTGGATTACCTGATAAAAACTGACCTGACCACCGAGAAAATGGAGCGCAGCATACGCTACGCACTGGAGCGCGCAGCCACACTAAAGGCCCTGCGTACTAATGAGCGTAAGTATCGCAGCATCTTTGAAAAATCCAAGGATGTGGTTTTTGTTACCGACTTCCAGCTCAACTTCAAGGATGTGAACGATGCTATAGAAGCACTGCTGGGCTACACCAAGGATGAGATATTGCAAATGAACCTGGGCGACCTGATAGAACAAGCCCAGCATAGTAAGTACCTGCAGCAATCGCTGGAGCAACGCAGCGAGATAAACGACTGGGAGGTAATGCTCAATACCAAAGAAGGTGACAAGAAATCCTGCGTAATAACGCTGACTATGGAAGACGGCGAAAATGATGGCTATGCGCAAGGCATCATACACGATATCACAAACCTGAAAAAAATAGAGAAGGCTACCCTGCAGGGCGAAAAGCTGGCTGCGGCAGGCCGCTTGGTGCGCACCATAGCCCACGAGGTCCGCAATCCTCTCAATAATATTACACTCTCAGTAGAGCAGATGCAGCAGGACATCAAAGATGAGCACCTGCAGCTATACATGAACATCATACAGCGCAATGGTAAGCGCATAAGCGACCTCATCAGCGAGCTGCTCAACACATCAAGGCCGTTTGAGATAACGCTGGAGCAGCAGACGCTCCAAAATGTACTCGATGATGTAATAGCCGCATCGATAGACCGGCTGACCCTGAAGAAAATAAAGCTGCAGGTAAGCTACCCTAACAGCGAGATGGTTATAATGGCCGACCGCGAAAAGCTGAAGCTAGCGCTGCTCAACATTGTGATCAATGCGGTAGAGGCAATGCAAGAGCAGACAGGCCAGCTGACCATAAACTTGCAGCACGCTGGTAGCAACACCGTACTGGCCATTACCGACAATGGCGCGGGCATCAGCGAAGAGAACATCTCCAGGCTGTTTGAGCCTTACTTTACTCAGAAGCGCAATGGTGTGGGCCTCGGGCTCACCTTTACGCTCAACATCCTGCAGGCGCACAAAGGCAACATCGAGGTTACTTCCCAGGTGGGTAAAGGCACTACGTTTACGATCACCTTCCCGCTGGCGCAGGTTAGCGAGGGAGCACAGTAACTTCTTCGGGCTCAGGCTACCAACTCTTTGAATACTTGCCAGCCCGGGAGGCCGGGTTATTTTGGTGCGGCGTTAAAACAAGTTACCACAAATGCATCCTCGGTAGTAGGGGTGGCCCTTGCGGCCACCCTATCACGCAGGCAGGGAAAATGTTCTCAAAAATGCTGCTCACACCTGTTAAATGTTAAACGACCTTTCCGACATCACCGGCTTTTCCTCACGGGCCGCCATTATCATGCGCACAGTTAAGTTCACTATCGATTCGTGCACCACTTTGTAGGTCTTACGCTTGCTTTGCACCACATCCTGCTCTTCTATCGCCAGCAGGTGTAGTAGCGGTTCTGAGATATTGAATGCCTTGCATACCCTGCCGATAGTTGCGGTCGTGGGATGCTTCATGCCATTTTCCAGGAGCGACAACGAATTTTGTGGTATACCTGTTTCTCTCGATAGTTCCTTTTGCTTAATGTCCAGCGCAGTTCTCAGTATTTTTATTGTATGGCCGATATTCATGTTCATGGCTGCAGTTGTGTGCCTGTATTGACGAATATTTGCCTCCTATTGTTAGATAACAGATGATTAAATAATAGTTAAAGGATTGAAAACTCGCACATAGTTTTCTCCATAGCTAATGTTCTCAGCCCTATTTTCCTCTTACAGCTAATAGGTGGTTTGCTATATATTTACCGCTAATGCTTGAAATCTTTTTCGACCATTCTGCTCCGGCAAGTTTTGTTAGGTATTGATAACCTATAAGTTATTATCTATCAATTCCTTAGATTAAAAAATAGTTTTACCATGTAACGCTGGCGGTTTATGGTGTTACAGAAAACGCGCTGTCATAAAAACCCTTTTTGCTACTTTCCGCTCTCCGGCTCACCTTTGTCTTACAACATCTACTATAACGCATATAACACATTCTTCGAGTATTGATCAAAACAATAATTATTAACCGTTAGTGTAATTCAATACTTGTAATTATCACCCTTTTTATCCCCTCGCTTTCAATGAGGTGAATACCGTGTTTAGGAAATTAGCTAACAGTAACAGGATCTGGAGAATTTGCAATCTTGGAATTTGAAACTTAGACATTGGAATTTGGGATTGGGAATTTACAATCTTGGAATTTGAAACTTGGACATTGGAATTTAATAAACCTATCTATGAAAAACGAAAAGCAACACAAAGCGCGCGACCTGTACATTCACAGCGCGCTTAATCAGGTCGAAATTGCGAAGCTTCTAGAGATTGATCGCAAGACGCTCTATCTCTGGATCCGCAACAACCAGTGGGAAAAGATGAAGATCGCAGCAAGGCAGGCACCATCGGTCATAAAGCAGGACATATTCAATCACATCGATGCGATCAATGCAAAAATATACAGCCGCGAAGATTGTTACCCTACCATGCAGGAAGTGGAAATGATGCGCAAGCTCATTGTTATGTCGGGCAATATAGACAGGCAGCATACAGGTGCGTACCTCGACGCGTTCCAGGACCTTGTTGCCTTCATCCACAAGAGAGATGAGAAACTGGCTATCGAAGTGGTAGGCCACGCAGATGATTTCGTAAAGGCCAATTTGAAGAATTCACCCATGACATCTGACGTGCTCACCGAAGTGGAGGCAGTCATAAGGGAAGAAGAGCTAACTGCACAGAAGCAGGCAGCAAAGCAAATAAACCTTGGCGACGGCATACCCGGCAGCGCCATCACTACCCCAAACGACATACCCACAGGGAATAATGGGGAATTGCCAAAAGACAACGATAAGTCACCCAAACCCGCTACAGGCGCAGCAAACAGCGATCCAACCCCAACAAAAGACAGCGAAAAATTCCCCGCATCAGGTTTTCCACCCCACGGGGAAAACACCGAAGACAGGGACCCTGATAATACAAACGACACTCCCGGCGACAAAGACAATAAACCGGGTTAGTAATTTATGGCAAGCCCCCCGATCTCCTACGTTTAGCTCAAACAACACCGATGTTGTGATGGCCCTCTCGGCCACCCTATAGCGCGGTGCGGGCATCATGTTCGCCAGAACAAAATGAAAATACCACGGTCATATGGGTGGCCCCCGCGGCCCCCCTATCACCCAGGGCTGGCTAACAAGTTTTTCAAACTGCATACCTAAAGACACCCGTAAGCCAGGTAATAAGGTTTTCGCGCTGGATGCCCCACGACACCCACTGGCCAGGCAATAAGGTTTTCGCGCTGGATACGTAACGTCCCCCTCTCTTTTGGAGAGGGCCGGGGAGAGGTATCCACCGAGCGGGTAGAGATTGCCCTTGCGGCCACCCTATCGCGCTGGGCTGGCTAACAATAAGGTTTTCGCGCTGGATGCGTAACGGCACCCTCTCCTTTGGAGAGGGCCGGGGAGAGGTATCCACCGAACGGGTAGAGATTGCCCTTGCGGCCACCCTATCGCGCAGAGCAGGCAATACAGTCTTCACGCTGGATGCGTAACGTCCCCCTCTCCCTTTGGAGAGGGCCGGGGAGAGGTATCCACCGAACGGTAGAGATTGCCTCGCGGCCACCCTATCGCGCTGGGCTGGCTAACAATAAGGTTTTCACGCTGGATGCGTAACGGCACCCGCTCCTTTGGAGAGGGCCGGGGAGAGGTATCCGCAGAACAGGTAGGGGTGGCCCTTGCGGCCACCCTATCGCGCTGGGCTGGCAATAAGGTTTTCGCGCTGAATGCGTATTACCTCTTTCTTGAAGAGGCCGATGAAACCCTTACCGGTCAAACCCAAACAACTTCGCATCCCTGTTCTTGCGCCCCAGTACGCCATCGCGGATAATGTCCGCCGCCACTACGCTGAAGGTGATACCATTGCCTCCAAAGCCCAGCGCAAAGTACGTATTGGGTATGCCGTGGTACATGCCTATGTACGGCAGGCCGTCCTTTGTGGCCGCAAATGCACCTGCCCACGAAAAGTCGGGCCGTGTGTTTATAGCGGGAAATAGCTTGTTTACTTTTCGCGCCAGCAGGGCTGCTTTGCGCTTCACCAGCGCATCGCGGTGGTGAGGGTTGTAAAAATTATCGTCGAGCCCGCCTGCTATGATGCGGTCGTCATCGGTTACGCGCATATACAGGTAGGGCATCTTCGTTTCCCATATAAGGCTGCGGCGGTGCCAGAAGTCCTTCGCACAAAAAGGCTCGGTTACAAATGCGTAGGTGGAATGTATGGTGGCTACCTGTTTCGGTATATACTGCAGCGACTCGTAGCCGCAGGCTATCACCAGTCTGCGGGCGCTTACCGTGTGCCCGGTGTCGGTATGCAGCACTACCCTGCCCTTTCCGTGGGTTATGCGGGTAACAGTGGTATTATCAAAGACCGCGTGCCCCGCTTGGGCACAGTGTTGTAGCAGGAGGTGTGTAAGCATATAGGCATCTACTGAAGCGCCTGCCTCAGACAATACCGCGGCAGGAGCACGGAACCCATACAGCCGCTCCATATCGGTATCAGTGAGCCAGCGGATATCAAAGCCATGCTTGCGGCGCAATTGGTACTCATCGTGCAGGTCAGCAACGTGTTTATTGTAGGAGGCATATTGTAGGCTCGGCACAAGCGCGAACGGGTTGCCAACCTCGCCTGATATCTCCTGGAGCCTGAAGATGCTGTCGCTGCAAAGCATGTAGCTGCGCACTGCATGCTCCAGGCCCACCATATGCTGCAGCTTTGTTATAGGCGTGTCTATCTCGTATTGCAGCAGAGACGTGCTGGCCGCAGTGCTGCCCATGCCTGCATGCCTCCGGTCTATCACCACGCATGAGGCATCATCCTTGAGGGCATAGGCAACGAGCGCACCGCTGATGCCGGCGCCTATGACAGCTACATCGGCGGTAACGTTATGGGGCAGCGAAGGGTAAGCTGCCACCAGGCCATTGTTCATTAAAGAATAAGGGTAGTGAGACCTCAGATCCATCAGTAGCTGTGTTTGAAGTGCAGATGAAAACTGTGTGCCACGGCTACCACGGCAGCGCATGGCACAATGTTTTGTATGACAATAGAAAAGGAAAAACTATGAGATCGATACTGTATATTCTTGCCGTAGTGCTGATAATCGGCTGGCTGCTGGGCGTATTCGTTTACAGCGTAAAATCATTGATACACTTACTGCTGGTCTTCGCCATCATATCTGTAATTATCGGTGTCATCAGCGGCAGGCGCAGAATAGATGATTAGTGAGTACACTGAAAGTAGAAAAGGTAGCAGCTACAAAGTGTGTGTTATGGTTGAGTTTGAGGCTGTATGGTTAGCAGTGGGGATGAGTGTGAGTGAGTGTGATCGGTGAAGTGAAGTGTGAGTTTGAGGCGGGTATGATTAGCAGTGAGGCTTGGGTGTGAGGGAGTACCGATCGGTGAAGTGGAGTGTGAAGTTGAACGATCGTTGTGCAGCAGGCTGCTTAGTGGATATAAAAAGTGAGCGGCTACCTTGATGGTAGCCGCTCGCTTTTATTATTGCTTTAGAAAAATACTATGGTTGCTTTGGACGATGCTTGAGCGACATGATAACCCTGCGGTTCTGCGCCCTGCCATCGTATGTGCTGTTCGGCGCGATAGGCTGCCTGCTGCCATGGCCTACAGCGATCATCTTCTTAGGATTGCCACCCATATCGGTCAGGTATTTCTTCACAGCGTTTGCACGCCTGAATGATAGTGCATCGTTGATACGGTCACCGCCTGTGTTATCGGTATGGCCATCGATGATGATGAACGCATTCTCGTTGTTGCTCAGCTCCATAACTGCTTCCATGAGGATAGGCACAGATACATCCTTGATCTTAGTCTTACCAAGGTCAAACAGTATTGGCTCGCTCATATCATGCTCTGGCTTGTCGATGATCGGCCTTTTAGGGGTGTCTACCACTGGCGGAGGACAGCCGTTGTTGCTTGCCGGACCTGCCTGTGTAGGGCATTTGTCGTCAGCGTCAGAAACACCGTCGTTATCCGTATCAGGGCAGCCATTGAACTTAGCAGGGCCTGGCTGGAACGGACAAGCATCCTTATCATCTGGTATACCATCGGCGTCACTATCAGGACAGCCACGGAACATAGATACGCCAAATACGTCAGGGCACTGGTCTTCTTCGTCACGCACGCCGTCGTTATCGCGGTCAGGGCAGCCGTTGAACATTGCTACACCGAATACCGTAGGACACTTATCGCGCCTGTCAGGTATACCGTCACGGTCGCGGTCGCGGAGCTTGCCGAAGAGGATACGCAGGCCCAGGCTGCCACCATAAGAGTGGGCCTCCATGCTGCTCACATTAGCAACGCTTGAGCTGTAATCGCCCAGGCGGTCAGTAATGCGCACGCCATTGCCCACAGAGCGGATGAATGACTGGTACATATAATACGCGCCGAGGTTCAGCGACACATTATCGCTAAGATAGTAGCTCAGCGATGGCTGCACCATGAAGCCTACAGAACCACGGTCATACTCTACAGTAGTAGTGCTGTTGTTTGGCCTTACGCCAAGGCCCACGTTGTAGCCGAGTGAGCGCTGATAAGAGAAGTAATCAGCAAGGCTTTTGTCAGGATTTGTCCTGCTGTACTGTGCCTTAGTGATTATCAGGTCTGTGTTGTTTGGCGTAGGCGAATTGTCATACACAGTATACACACTGCCGTCAGCAGCTGTAACGTGGCGAACAATTGCTTCGTAGTCAAACGATGCATTGGTCTTTATCTTGTTCTTCATGTACACATTGAAGAGCACACCCGCGTCTGCGGTAAAGCCCCAATGCTTTGAAAAACGAGCCTTGTACTTCAGCATCAGCGGTATGTTCAGGTTGGTGATCTCCAGCTCGTCCTTTATAGGGCCGTTGGCTGTAACTACCTGCCTGTAATCGCCGTTGCCGTCTGTGGCCTTGTACTCTACCTTGTAATCGCTGAGCGTGGCATTGCCGCGCTGCATCAGGTACATAAAGCCGGTGCTTATGCCAAAGTGGCTCTTGCGGTCGAAGAACCAGCCAAGCTGTGCGTTGATACCGAATGACATTCCCTTATCAAATTTAAGGGTGCCGGTGCGGTTGGTCAATGCGTTTGGGTAAAGGCCTGATGTATTGACACTGGTAAAGTTCTGATTAAGCGCACCGCCGAGCAGGTTCACATCTATTGCCCACTTAGGCAGCATGCTGTCTGCGTTATAAGCCACAGGGCGCATCCTCATTGTTTCGGGCTGGCTTATCTCCCTGGTTTGTGCGATGGCTGATAACGCTCCGTTAGCGGCTATCAACAAGAAAAACATTTTTTTCATCTATCCGATTTTAATGTTGAAGTTTTAGTTTTTAATAAATCTTGCCGTAGCTATTTTCACTCCATCACTAATACAATCTATCAGATAGCATCCTGCAGGCAGATTGGTTACATCTACCTGGGCCTTATGGTCATTTGCAGGTACAGAAGATATCTTCTGGCCCAGCAGGTTATAAACGTCTACTGTAATGTCACCTGCTACTGCTGCGTTCACAGTTACATTAACTATGTTCTGCGCAGGGTTAGGGTATACAGTGATACCGGCTGCGTTGTCGAGCTCGCTAACACCTGCAGGCATACGGTAGTATGTCTTCTGTATGCAGCCGCCGCGCGATGTGATCACCCAGTAGTTCTTGTTAGAGAAGTCCGGGGCGCTTTCAGCAAAGTTCTGCGAAGTCTCGCCGGTAATTTTTACCGAGTCAAGTGTGCTCCTGTCGTCGTAGCCCCACTGGTAAGAATCCACATCGGCCTGCTTGGCTATAAACTGGCCGCTGAAGTAGATAACCTCTGGAGATGCTGCGGTGTTGCCGCTGACATTAACTACAAAGTCCGTCTTGCTGATGCAAGCCTGGCCTGAGCTGGCAGAAAGCGTAACAACCGCGGTGCCGGGGTTAGTGAAGTTGATGAGTGCATACTGGCGTGTGCTGCCTGTAGCCCATACTGTAGCGTTTGATGCGCTCCAGCTGTAAGTAACACCCGGAGGCGGCGGTGTAGCAGCACCGAAGTTTGCAAACATTGTATTGCCGCAAACGTTATTTGGTGAAGATGATGCTATAACCGGAACTGCTGGGCCTGGGTTAACAATAACGCGCACATTTTGCCTGCTGTTGCAGCCGCTGATAGTAAGCGTATACGTGTATATAGCGGTTACGGCAGCACCTGATCCGCTGGTAAGCGTTTCGGTAATATCGCCTGCGCCTGAACCTGTAGCCGGAGTGATGCCGGCAACAGAACCGCGCGACCATGTGAACTCAGTGCCCGGTGTGAAGCTCTGCGGAACATAAGTGAATGGAACGCCGGTACAAACATTGCGTGTAGCTATAGAAGACAACTTAGGACTTGGGCGCACTGCAACTACTGCATTCTGTGTGTTGCTGCAGCCGTTGGCTGTTACTGTGTAAACATAAGTAACATCTACATTGATGTTAGTAGTGTTGATCAGTACTTCGCCGGGATTGTTGGTGCCACTGTTAGCTACCTGGGCTATACCTGCTACGTATGGACGGAACCAGCTGAAAGAAGACCCGGCAGTAAGGCTCGTTGGAATAAAGTTGAACACCTGGCTGTCGCAAACTGCAAGGCCGGCAGGAACGATAAGCTTTGGGCTTGGGTTAACTACCAGGTTCACGACTTGTGAGTAAGGGCAGCCGTTAGCTTTAAGCGTGTAGCGGTATGGAATAGTAACCGGGTTGTCGCTGGTGCTCAGCAGCACTTCGCTTATGTTGTTAATGCCAAGTGTAGCGGCGTTAAGAATACCAAGTACTGAATCGCGGCCCCACTCAAAGGTAGTACCGGGGGTAGAGCTTGCTGGTATGTAAGTGAACAGCGTGTTGGTACAGATAGCCATAGGCGACAACGACGTTGTAAGCTTAGGGCTAGGATAAACTGTTACTGGCAGGCTGTAACCTGTTTTACAACCGAAAGCAGATAGTGTGTCGTTGTAGGTAACTACTATCGGCAATGCAGTAGCGTTGTCGAGTACTTCAACAATATTGCCTGTGCCTGAGCCTGATGGATTAGTGATACCTGCAACCGCCGGGCGGCTCCATGTGAACACTGTACCAGGGATAGTGCTGCCCTGCAGGTAAGTGAGCGTAGTGCTATCGCACTTTGGCGTTATCGTAGTAGCAGTAGTAAGGGCTGGTTTTGGATTTACAACAACAATAACGTTCTGTGTATTAGTGCAGCCGTTGATGTCTATTGAGTAAGTGTATACGGCGTTTATCGGAGACAAACCTGTGTTGTTCAGTGTTTCGCTGATGGGGCCGGTGCCGCTTGAAGCAGGGTTACCCGCAACTGCAGGGCGAGACCAGTTGAGCACAGCGCCGGTAGTAGCTGTATTTGCAGTGTAGTTGAACATTGTTCCCGAGCAGATAGCAGCAGGAGCAGTTGTGCTCGTGAGCGTAGGCTTGGAGTTAACTTTAACTGTAACGTTAGCGGTGCTGCTGCAGCCATTCGCAGTTATTGTTTCAGCGTATACCACATCTATCGGATCAGTTGTTGTATTGTCCAGTACTTCGCTGATGGTGCCTGTACCTGCATTGGCAGGGTTAGCAATGCCGGGGATAGTAGCACGTATCCATGAGAAAGAAGCGCCTGAAGTAGAGCTTGCCGGCACATAGAAGAACACAGTGCTGTCGCAAATACCTGAAGGCGTAGTAGTGCTCAGCAGCGCAGGTATCGGGTTGTTTATGATCTGGAAAGTCTGCGGCTCACCTGCGCAGCCATCGGCTACGGGTGTAACAGTGATGTTAGCAACAACAGGCTCAGTGGTCATATTAATAGGGGTGAACGAGCCGATGTGGCCGGAACCGCTGGCGCTGAGGCCGATAGAAGCATTGTCGTTAACCCAGTTGTTTACGAGCGATGAAGCTACGATAGGTGGGTTGAAGAAAGTGATATCCGTGGTTGTATCACCATTGCAAACGACCTGGTTACCGGGCAGACCTACAGAAGGTACTGGTTTTACAGTAACGCTTATAGGGTAAGCCTGGCTGGTGCAGGTGCCGTTATTAATAGTAAGTACTCCATTATAAGTAGTCGCTGTAGTCGGATTAAGACCTGCAGGTATATTTACGGTAAATGCAGAAGTAGTAGGTATAGGGCCTGAAGCACTGGCGAAACCAGCCGATGATGCAGTAGGGTCCCAAACGATGTTGTAAGTGCCGGGGATGTTGTAAGAGATATTTACTACACCAGCGCCAGTGTTAACGCCCTGTGTGTGCACGATGCCTGAAGTAAGCGAAGGATTAGCATATGACGAACCACCGCCGCCACCAGTCCACACGCCGCCGCCGCCGCCGTAGTAGCCACCACCGCCACCGCCTGATGCACCATTAGTGCTGCCGTTGCCGCCAGTGCCTAAAGTGCCGGGAAATCCGGGAGGATTGCCGGCATAAGTTGCGCCTGCTCCGCCGCCACTTTGCGTGCCGCCGGTAGCGCGACCGCCGCCGAGGTTGTAAGCGCCAGCACCACCGATGAGGCCACCGCCGTTGCCGCCCGCAAAAGCAAGACCAGCATCGGCACCGTCACCGGCACCGCCGCCTGCAACAACTACGCGGTTAGCTAATGCTGTGCCGCCTATGCGGATATCAGATGCGCCGCCACCGCCGCCGCCTGATGCGTAGATAAAAAAGAAAGAATTGCCGCCACCGTTAAAACCACCGGTCGCACCAAAAAGCGAACCATTGCCACCTGTGCCGCCAACAACGATGTTGAGCATTTGGCCGGGAGTAACATTGAGGTTGCCCGTGATGCGGCCACCTTCGCCGGGATCGTGCGAGCTGGCGTAGTTGTTAGTACCACCTGCTGCGCCCTGTGCATCGAACTGTACAGAGGTAACAAAGGTTGGTACCGTGAAGGTTTGGTTGCCACCTGTGAAGTTATAGGTAGCAGAACCCGCGCCTACATTGGCAAGGCCTGAGAACGGAATAGTTGCAGTAGCGCTGCTGGCGCAAACCAGCGGCATAGCGCCGAAAGTAAGTGCAGGGCCGGGGATAACTGTAACGTTAACCACCACAAAATTTTGTAAGCCCGTGCCATCGTCAACGCCGATAGTGAAACTCTCCATGCCGCTGAAGCCAGGGGCCGGAGTGTATATTACGCTTCCCGCTGCAGGCGTAGCTGATGAGCCAACGATTGTTGCAGAAACAGGGCCTGTGCCTACCGGCGGATCAGCTATCGAAAGCATGCCACCCTGGTTGGGTGCGCTGGCCTCAAAAAATGTTTCAACCTCACCTGCATCGGGGTCAATAACTGTCAGCAGTGAGCTGATGTCCTTTGTTACATTGCCGCAGGCTGTAGTGGTGATGGGACTGCTGGTAGCAAAAGTGGGTTGGTTGCCCTGGGCACTACTGCTGGCAGGCCGCATAAAGAGTAATATCCCTGCTAAAAGGAACATCCGCATAAAGCGGCGCGTCCTAACATGCCTTCTGCGATCCCCTAATGTGGTGAGTAAAAATCCTGATCTCATGTCTGGTTAGTTTTGAAACAATTCCGAAAAATAAACATTTTATAACAGTGTTGTAATGTTCACCGTCTTATTTTTTTATAAATATACATAGTGGAAGGCGCATACATTTTACGCAAACAGTATAAGTTAATAACCCATTAATTACTGCAATAATCTATAACTGAATATTAAAAACCTGTTACCTGCTGATACTTAGGTGGAAAATACGCTTTTGCTCCGCGGCTGTAAATTCGAGCAGGTAAGTACCATTGCTGATATCCGAGCCGAGCTGTATAGCCTGCTCTACCCTGCCCTGCCGTGGCTGTACACTACCTGTGTAAATAGTGCGGCCCAGGAGGTCTGTAATGCGTATTGCTGCCTCCGCAACAGAGGGGTCGATATGGCCGGATACAGTGAATGTGCCGGTGTTAGGATTTGGCGAAACTCCTATTCGTACCGGCTCATTTATAGCCGCAACACCAACACCTGTAATGTGCATGATAACATGGCCCCCACCCTGGATGCCGCTGCATACACCGCTGCTTGTAACCATGCAGGAGACTGAATCCGCATTACCGAATGAGGAGGATGTATAGGTGCTATTCGTTTCGCCGGGTACCGGTGCGGTGTTTACGAACCATTGGTACGATGGTGAAGGGCCGGCAGCAGATGCAGCCGCAGTGAAGGTAACCGTGGTGCCGGGGGCTACGCTGGTGCCGGGGGTAGCAATAATAGTTACAGAAGGCACCGTATATGGTGTTACATACATGGCAATGTCGGCAGTGGATACACTGTCCAATAGACGGCAGGCGGCGGTGCTGTGCATTACAGCGTGGACCAGGTCGCCATCGGCGGGAGTGTAGGAATAAGATGTGCCTGAGCCCGCAGGTGTGCTGTTCTTAACCCAGGTGAATGTGGGTGCGGCACCACCGTGGGTAGCTGTGGGTGTAAAGGTAACCGGGGTGAACTGGCAAACGGTCTCATCCGGTGAAACAGAGATGCTAATTGCCGGCATTACTAATGGTATGATGGTAACCGCAAGTGAAGTAACTGCGGTATCGGGCGAGGCGCAGGAAGCATTGCTGGTAAGCCGGCACGTAACGATATCACCTGCGGCAGGCATGTAGTTGTAAGTGGCGGCAGTAGCGCCAGGGATAATGGTTCCGTTGACTTTCCACTGGTATACCGGGGCGAAGCCGCCGTTGACCGGGAATGCTGTGAAAGTAGTGTAAGTGGCTTCGCAAACCGTATCGCCGATGCCGGTGGAGATGGTGACAGCGGGTGCAACAGGCACGCCGGCGGTGATGATAGCAACGCCGGACATAGTGCGGCTGCACCCGGTGACGTTACTTACTGAAGTAATCGTGTAGAGACCGGGAGCAGTATGGAGACCGAAGGTAAACGGGCCGCCGGTGCCTGAGAGTGATGCAACCAGTGCGGCGTCGCGATAGAGGCGGTAGGTGTTGCCGATATTAGAGCCATCGACACCAACAGGCAGGCCAATGCCGCCGGAGCAATAGGCGCCGCCGCCCGTAACCGTGTAGAGCCAGGGTAGTGTGTTGACTGTAACAGTAGCTGTGGCCAGGCAGCCCGAAGGAAGCAGGTAACTGATAATTGCTGTGCCGGATGCATGTGCCATGGTGATACCATCGCCCGAGCCAATAGTGGCCACAGCGATGGTGCTGCTGAGCCATGTGCCGCCGGGGATAGCATTGCTGAGAAGACTCGATGAGCCAAGGCACAGGCTGGTGGTGCCAGTGATAGGCAGCAGTGCATTAACAGTAACTACTTTGAAAGCCGAGCAGCCTGTAGGAAGTGTGTAAATGATAGCTGCTGTGCCTGGTGCTACGCCTGTAACAAAGCCGCTGGCCGAGCCAACTGAGGCAACGGCAAGTGTGCCACTGCTCCACGAGCCACCGGGCGTAGCATCGCCCAGGGTAATGGTGTAGCCCTGGCAGATAATAGATGGGCCGGTGATGGCAACAGGAACCGGGTTGACGCTGATAGTGGTGGTGGCCATGCAGCCTGTAGAGAGTGCGTAGGTGATGGTGGCTGAGCCAATTGCATTGCCGGAGACTATGCCCGTGGCTGAGCCAATGGCAGCAACGGCAGGGTTACTGCTGCTCCACGTGCCGCCTGCCGCAGCATCGCTGAGGCTGATGACTGAGCCCAGGCACACCGCTGATGGCCCTGCAATAGGGAATAGCGGATATACAGTGTATGGCTTAGTGGCTGCACAGCCGGTAGGCAATATGTAGGATATGACAGCTGCGCCGGCGCCCACACCGGTAACGATACCGGTTGCGGAGCCTACTGTCGCGATAGCGGTGTTGCTGCTGCTCCATGTGCCACCTGCGGTGAAATCGAATAATGTAGTAGTGTATCCCTGGCATACCGAAGATATGCCTGCTATAGCTGTAGGAACGGGATCGGTTGTAACTGTTTTTACCGCGTAGCAGCCCGTGGGCAAAGTGTAAGATATAACGGCAATGCCGAGGGTAACGGCAGTGACCACACCAGTGCTCATGCCTACAGTGGCAACGGTACCCGAGGTGCTCCATGTGCCGCCGGTTGCAGTATTGGTAAGCGTGGCAGAGGAGCCAAGGCAGAGTACAGGTACGCCGGCGATAGCGGGTGGCAGCGCATTGACAGTCAGGCCCGCAGTAGCGATGCAGCCCGAGCCGAGCTGGTAAGTAACTGGTGCCATGCCTGCGGTGATGCCGCTGGCGATACCAGTGGCCGACCCTATTGCAGCAATTGCTGTGGCACCGCTGATCCAGGTGCCGCCGGGTGTGGCGCTGCTAAGTGCAGTGGTGAATCCTGCACAAATTGCCATGCTGCCTGTGATAGCTGCGGGGGCGGGGTTAACGCTCATACCTGCTGTGGCTATACAGCCCGTGGCTAGAGAATAGGTAATAGTAACGGAGCCTGCAGCAACACCGGATACTACACCCGATGTGACATTTACAACGGCCAATGTGGGGTCGCTGCTGATCCATATGCCGCCGGGGGTGGCATTGCTGAGCGCCGCAGTGAGGCTTACGCAAACTGTGGATGGGCCGCTAATAGCAGCAGGCAATGGATTGACCGTAACTACTTTGTTGATGCTACAGCCTGTAGGCAATGTGTAGGTGATAATGGATGTGCCGGCAACGATACCTGATACTATACCGGTAGCGCCAATGGTAGCAACGGCAGGATTTCCTGATGTCCAGGTGCCGGATGGTGTAGTGTTGGAAAGCGTGGTAGTAAGGCCGGCGCAAACTGCGGCAACGCCGCTGATAGCAGCGGGCAGCGGGTGCACGGTAACGGTAGCTGTAGCAACGCAGCCTGTGCCGAGTGTATACACGATAAATGTAGTGCCGGCTGCTACGCCTGTAACTACTCCCGCAGTATTCACCGTGGCGATGGTAACGGCCGCTGAGCTCCATGTGCCACCGGGTGTGGCATTGGCCAGCGTAGTGGCAGATGCCGCACACACCAATGCTGTACCGGTGATAGCAGCAGGGAGTGCATTAACTGTAATTATAGTAGTGCGCAGGCAGCCTGTGGGCAGTGTGTAGGTGATAGCGCTGGTGCCGGATGCAATACCGGATACTATGCCGCTGGTGGAGCCAACGGTTGCGATGCCGGATGCGCTGCTGGCCCATGTGCCTCCGGTGGCAGCGTTAGTTAATGTTGTGGTCAGGCCAACGCAAACCGATGCTGTGCCGGTAATGAGGGCAGGGAGCGGATCGACCGTAGTAACAACTGTGGATATACAGCCGGTTGGCAACATATAGGTAATAGTAGCGGTGCCGCCTGCGATGCCTGTAACAACACCTGTGGCGGAGTTAATCGTCGCTATCGCAGTATTGCTGCTGCTCCAGGTGCCGCCTGCAGATGCATTGGCAAGAGTAGTGGTAAGCCCTGCACAGACTGCTGTAATGCCCGCAATAGTGTCGGGTAACGGGTTAACAGTTACGTTGTATGTAGTGGCGCAGCCTGTGGGTAATGTGTATGTGATGATGGCGCTGCCTGTAGATAAACCTGATATTATGCCAGTACCAGCGCCAACGGCAACTATGCCCGTGCCCGTGGTGTTCCATGTGCCGCCGGCAGAAGCATCGGCAAGGACTATGGATGAGCCTACGCATACCGCTGATGGTCCGGCAATGGCAACAGGCAGCGGGTGCACAGTAACTATGGCGCTGACGATGCAGCCTGAGCCGTAGGAATATACGATAGTGGCATTGCCAGCCGTGAGGCCGCTGACTATGCCTGTAGCTGTGCCTATGGTAGCAACCGATGGGTTGGCGCTGTTCCATGTGCCGCCGGTAGATGTGTTGCCTAGCGTTGTAGTAGCGCCAATGCAAAGCTCTGCAGCGCCTGTGATGGGTGTAAGCGCATTAACTGTTACTACAACAAAAGAAGCACAGCCCGTGGCAAGTGTATAGGAAACAACTGTTGTTCCAGCGCTGATGCCAGTAACAATGCCTGTGGATGCGCCCACTGTAGCTACCGCTGGTGTGAGTGCGCTCCATGTGCCGCCGGGTGTAGCATTTGCCAATGTAGTGGTGAATGAGGTGCAAAGGCTTGTGGTGCCCGTGATAGCAGCGGGTATGGCATTGACCGTAAGTGACCGGGTAGTGACACAACCAGCACCAAGGCTATACAAAATGGTAACGGTGCCGGGAGCAATGCCTGTAATAATACCTGTGGCTGAGCCTATGGTAGCAGTGGTTATACCGCTGCTGCTCCAGCTGCCGCCTGTGGAGGCGCTGCCGAGTGTAGCTGCCGAGCCAACACAAATAGCGGATGGGCCTGTAATAGGGGCCGGTGTAAGATTGACGGTGACCACAGAGGTAGCGAAACAACCGGAAATGTAAGTAAAGGTGATAGTGGCCGTGCCCGCAGCAATACCCGATACCATGCCCGTGGTAGCGGGAACGGTGGCTACAGCAGTGTTGCTGCTGCTCCATGTGCCGGAGCCGGTAGCATTTGACAGTGATGTTGCAGAGCCGGAGCATATGCTGCCTATACCTGTTATTGGCAGCAGTGTATTAACGGTAACAACTGCCGTAGCAATGCAGCCCGTTGATAATGTATAGGTGACGACTGATGTACCGGCTGCGATACCGTTTACCAGTCCTGTAGCGGAGCCGACGGTAGCTATGGCTGGGTTGCTGCTGCTCCATGTGCCGCCCGGTGATGCATTGCTTAAAGTAGTGGTGAAGCCAGCGCAGATATTGATAGTGCCTGCTATGCCAGAGGGAAGCGGGTTGACCGTCATGGGCCAGGTAACAAAGCAGCCGGTGGCAAGCGTGTAAGTAATGATAACAGTGCCGGAAGCATTGCCGTTAACTATGCCGCTCGTGGCATTGATGGAAGCAACAGCAGTGTTGTTGCTTGTCCACACGCCGCCTGTAGTAGCATTGGTAAGCAGCGTGGCTGTGCCAACACAAACGGTGCTGCCGCCCGATACTGCTGCGGGTAACGGATTCACGGAAATTATGCGTGTAATGTAACAGCCGGTGCCTATGGTGTAAGTAATAGTTGCAGTGCCGGCAGTGGTACCGGAAACGAGGCCTGTAGCAGCATCGATAGTTGCAACAGCCGTAGTGCTGCTGCTCCATGTGCCGCCTGTGGTAGCATCGGCCTGAACCATCGAATATCCAACGCATACCGATGCCGGGCCGGTGATGGCGGCAGGTAAGGGATTGACGGAGATAATAGCGGTGGCTATGCAGCTAACGCCTAGTGTGTAGGTAATTGTGGTGGTACCTGCTGCTATACCTGTGAGTACACCTGTGCCCGAAGCTATAGTTGCTATTGACGTACTGCCGCTGGTCCATGTGCCACCGGCAGAAGTATCGATCAGGGTAACCGACGAACCAGCGCATACAGTCATAGGGCCTGTGATAGCGGTAGGGATAGGATCAACCGTAACCACAGATGTTGTGATGCAGCCGGAGACCGGTGTGTACGTAATATTGGCTGTGCCTGCAAGTATGCCGGTGACGATACCGTTTATAATACCGATGGTGGACACCGAAGTGTTGCTGCTGCTCCATGTGCCGCCGGTGGCGGTATTGCTGAGTGTAGTAGTGGCACCCTCACAAACATTTAAAGAGCCGGTGATAGGCGAAGGCAATGTATTGACCGAAACATTTTTAGTAACGTAGCAGCCTGTTGTAGCCGTATAGCTGATAGTAGCAACGCCGCCCAGCAGGCCTGTAAGTTCTCCTGTTGCGGAGCCTATGGTTGCGATAGCAGTATTGCTGCTGCTCCAGGTGCCGCCGGGTGTTGCGTCTGCTAACATAATGGTAAGCCCCTGGCAAACTCCCGCCGGCCCCGTGATGGTGGCAGGCAGCGGATTGACCGACACTACTATACTTGCAAGGCAGCCAGTAGGCAGGGCGTAGACGATAGTTGCAGTGCTTAGTGAGTACCCCATCACTACCCCACCAGATGAGGTTACGCTGGCTACTGAAGTATTGCTGCTGATCCAGAAACCGCCGGGGGCCGCATTAGTGAGCGTGGTTGTAGCGCCAAGGCACACATCGGAAGAGCCGGATATTGCAGGAGGTAATGGGTTGACCGTGACTATCACTGTTGCTAAGCAACCTGTAGCGACGGTGTAGGTAATAATTGACGTGCCGGGAACAATACCTGTAACGATGCCTGTTGCAGACCCAACCGTGGCAACACTAGTAGTGCTGCTGCTCCATGTGCCGCCGGGTGTAGCATCGCCGAGTGTAGTCACTGAGCCGGGGCATGCAGTTGCAGTGCCCGTGATGGGTGATGGTAATGGGTTTACGGTAACGCCCCTGGTAGTACGGCAGCCGGCAGTTTGTGTGTAAGTAACAATAGCCAGCCCCGATGACACACCGGTGAGCACACCAGACGATGCACCTACGGTAGCTACAGCTGTGGTGCTGCTAGTCCATGTGCCGCCTGTTGCTGTATTTGATAAAGATGATGGAACACCTACGCAAACCGTAGTAGTGCCCGTGATGGCGGGCATAGTATTGATTACCAGCGTAACCGAAGCAAGGCAGCCGGTGCTGAGTGTGTAACTGATATTGGTAGTGCCGGGAGATGCGCCTGCAACAACAATACCCGTAGCGGAGCCAATGGTGGCCACCGTAGTGCTGCTGCTGATCCACGAGCCGCCGGGAGTGGCGTCTGATAACGTAATGGAGCCGCCTGTGCATAGCGCAGTGGCACCTGTAATGGAAGATGGGCCGGGGTTGACGGTGACCACCTTGGTGGCGCTGCACCCCATTGTAACCGCGTAGGCAATAGTAGTGGTGCCAGCGGCCACACCGCTTACAATACCGGTGCCGCCACCTACAGTAGCCACAGAAGGATTAGTGCTTGTCCATGTGCCGCCTGATGTGGCATTGGTGAGCGTCATGGAATTACCGATGCAGACAGATGAAAGCCCGATGATGGCTGTGGGAGAAAGGCTAACGGTAACCGGCTGGGTAACATAGCAACCCGTGCCGATCATATAAGTGATAGTAGCTGTGCCAGGCGCAGCGCCCGATACAATGCCTGTGGCCGCACTAACAGTAGCCACGCCTGTGTTACTGCTTGTCCAGTTGCCACCTGTGGTGGTACTGGAGAACGTAGCGGTGGAACCCTGGCAGATGGTGGCTGTGCCCGTGATGGCTGCGGGTGCCGCATTTACCGTGATGCTCTTAGAAGCATTGCAGCCGCCCATGGTATAGATGATAGTAACTATGCCGGGAGCTGCGCCGGTAAGTATTCCAGTGCCTGCGCCGATGGTGGCTACTGAAGTATTGCTGCTATTCCATGTGCCGCCTGAGGTGCTATTGGAAAGCGTAATGATCTGCCCGTTGCAGACCGTGGAAGGGCCTGATATGGCAGCGGGAACAGGGTTTACTGTGACCGTAGATATAGCAGAGCAGCCATTGGCAAGTGTGTATGAAATACTTGCAGTACCTACAGCGTAGCCCACAAGGAAGCCTGATGAAGACCCGATGCTTGCGATAGCTACGTTGCTGCTGCTCCATGTGCCGCCGGAAGATGAATTGGTATAGAGCGTGGCCCCGCCAACGCAGATGACCGGTGAGCCGGAGATAGCATTGGGCGAGGTATTGATAGTAACTGTAGTGTACGCCGCGCAGCCTGTGCCGAGTGTATAGGTGATAGCCGCAGTGCCCGGCGCTATGCCGGTAACTATACCATTGCTTGCTCCTATAGTTGCTACGGCTGTATTGCCGCTGGCCCACGTGCCACCGCCAACAGAATTTGACAAAGTGGTGGTGGAGCCTGTGCAGCCGGCTAATGAGCCGGAAATGGATGAGGGTAGTGGATTTACTGTGAACGATACCCCTGCAGCGCAGCCCGTGCTCAGTGTGTAAAAGATGACCGTCATACCCGAGGCGAAGCCCGTGACAACGCCTGTAGTGGCGCCTACAGATGCAACGGTAGCATTGGTGCTGCTCCATGTGCCGCCGGGTGTGGCATTAGACAATACTGTAGTGAAGCTCTGGCAAACAGAGGTAGAACCTGTGGTGGGAACGGGCGACATATTGACCGTGACCGGTTTTGTAGCAGTGCAGCCTGTAGGTATAGTGTAAGTAATAACCACTGTACCCGCAGATGCGCCGGTGACAACACCGGTAGACGGATTTACTACAGCGGTCGGCATGCTGCCGCTGCTCCATGTGCCGCCGGTAGTGGCATTGCTGAGCAATATGCTGCTGCCCGCGCATACTAGGCTGGCCCCGGTAATGCCGGCCGGGAGGGAATTTACCGTGATCGTTTTTACGGCAATGCATCCTGTGGCTACAGAGTAAGTGATATTAGCAGTGCCTGCGCTGATGCCGGTGACGATACCGGTAGCGACACCTACCTGCGCTACCGTTGGGGTGCTGGTGGCCCATGTGCCGCCGGTGGTAGCATCGGTTAGCGTAATGGTGGATGTGATGCAAACAGTTGACGGGCCTGCAATAGCGACCGGCAGCGTATTGACAGTAACAGTAAGCGTATTGATGCAACCGGTAGGAAGTGTGTAAGTGATAATAGTAGTGCCTGCAGCAGTGCCATTAACAATACCTGAGGTCGCGCCTATGGTAGCGACAGATGTGGTGCTGCTACTCCATGTGCCGCCGGTGGAAGCATCGGTCAGGCTAATGGTGAGGCCCTGGCAAACGGCCGTGGGACCTGATATTGCTGCCGGGAGCGGGTTGACGGTGATGGACGTAGTGGTGATACAACCGGTGCCCAGCGAGTAAGTAATAACTGCGGGGCCTGCGGTGACACCGGTGACGATGCCCGAGGAAGAACCAACCGTGACGGTAGTATTGCCTGAGCTCCATGTGCCGCCTGTGGTAGCATCTGCCATAGTAATGGTAAGGCCTGCGCAAACCGCTGATGGGCCGGTGATGGCTGCAGGCAGTGGATATACGGTGACGTTGCGGAAGGCGATACAGCCTGTAGGCAGTGTGTAGCTGATATTGACAGTGCCGGCCACGAGACCTGATACTACGCCGGTGGTCAAGCCTACAGTTGCGGTGCCCGTATTACTGCTGCTCCAGATGCCACCCGTGCTGGAATTGCTGAGCGAAGTAGTGAGGCCAACACAGACAACGCCTGAGCCTGTGACTGCAGCGGGCAGCGGATTAACTGTGAATGGCGTGGTGGCGATACAGCCAGTAGCTAAAGTATAAGTTATGGTAATAACACCGGGGGCTAACCCTGTCGCTACGCCCGTGGTTGCATTTACAAATGCGATGCTGGTGTTGCTGCTGCTCCAGCTGCCACCGCCGGAGGTGTTATTGAGAATACTGTTGAAGCCTACGCAAACGCTGGTAGCCCCTGTGATGGCTGCGGGCAGCGGATTAACGGTGACAACGGCTGTGGTGATACAGCCGGTAGGTAATGTATAGGTAATAGTGGTATTGCCCGCAACCAGTCCGCTAACGATGCCGGTAGCAGAGCCGATCGTGGCGACAGTAGTAGATGATGAGCTCCATGTGCCGCCTGAGGTAGCATTGGTCAACGTAGTTGTTGCAGCGACGCATACGGCCATAGTGCCGCCTATGGCAGCGGGCAGCGGGTTAACAGTAAATGGCATGGTAGCCGTGCAACCCGTAGGCAGTATGTAAGAGATAACCGTAGTACCCGATCCGCCGCCAGACACTACCCCACCCGATGTTATCGTAGCCACCGGGGTAGCGCTGCTGCTCCATGTGCCGCCGCCGTAGATGTTGGCAAGTGTAGTGGTGAGTCCTGCGCAAATTTCGTTGTCGCCGGTGATGGGTGCAAGCGGGTTGACTGTGACCGGGGCCGTGACAAAGCAGCCCGCCCCCAGCGAGGTGGTATATGTGATTAAGGTGGTGCCCGCTGCAACGCCGGTAACAATACCGGTAGTGCTGCCGACAGTTGCTGTGCCAGTAGCGCCCGAGCTCCATGTGCCGCCTGTAGAGGCATCGGCGAGCGTGGTGGTAAGGCCCATGCATACGGTTGTGGTGCCCGTGATGGAAGCTGGAAGGTTGCTAACGGTAACTACGCGCGTGGCTATGCAGCCTACACCGAGTGAGTATGTGATGTTTGTGGTGCCGACTGCAAGGCCGGAAACTAGACCCGTCGCCGCGCCCACTGCGCCCACAGAGGTATTGCTGCTGGTCCAGGTGCCGCCGGTGGTGGCGTTTGAGAGCGTAGTGGTAGCGCCTATGCATACTCCTGCGGTTCCTGAAATTGTTGCAGGCGTGGTATTTACGGTAATTATCCGGGTTGCCGCACAGCCCGTTGCGGCTATGTAGCTTATTACAGCAGTGCCGGTGCTTACGCCAAGCGCTATACCTGTAGATGAATTGATAGTGGCCACGGCAGTATTGCTGCTGGCCCATGTGCCGCCGCCTGAGGTGTTGGCAAGTGTTGTAGTGGAGCCAACGCAGATATTAGCTATGCCTGTGATGGTCGCCGGTGTGGGGTTGATAGTAACGTTGCTTGCTGCTGTAGCAGTGCAGCCGGTGCTGGTGGCGGTGGCGGTATAGCCTATGGGAGTAGGCGTAGTTATAGATGAAGAACGCAGGTAGACTGTGCTTACGGCACTGCCTGCGGTGTATGGTATAGTAGCTGAGGGGTCGGTGTATAAATAGGTGACCGGCGACCATGTGGGAATGACAATTGATGACACCCCTGTAATGGATACATTGTCGACCGCCCAGTAGTAGCCCCAGTGGCAGTAATAGTAAAACCTGATCTTGAGATTGGACTGGCCCAGGTAGCTATTGAGTGAGAAGTTCTCGGTTACAAAACTGGTCTTGGTGCCCACGGTAGTGCCCAGGTAACTGCGCAAGGTAGTCCATGAGCCGCCGCCATCGGTGGATATATCTACTTTAACGTTGATGTCGCCGGTCCAGGCCTCGTAGGTATGCTGGAAGGTGAGCGTGGCGCCGGAATAGCCCACGGTAGAAAAGGCCGGGGAGATGAGCTGGGATAAAGTGTAAGATGCCGAACCGGAGGTGTCGGAATTGGACATTGCGAATGTGCTGTAGTCAGGGCTATGGTAGATGCCGAGCTCGTTGATGTAGCCATCGAAGCACGACTTCCATTCTGAGCCGGGTAAGGTGCCCACGCTGCCGGTATTATCGACTACCCAAGGCGCAATGCTGGTATTGAAGTTCTGCGAGAGAATGGTGGAGGAGCTGGGGGTGCCTGCAGCCGTGATAGCCAGCGTAGTGCCATTGCAGACTGTGGTTACCGTAGGCGTAAGCGCAGGGGTGGCCGGGGGCAAGTTCACATAGCAAGTAGTGGTAGCAGCGCAGCTGCCATTAGAATAAGATATAGTGGTAGTGCCCGCAGCTACACCAGATACCACGCCTGATGAGTTGACTGTGGCGATAGACGTATTAGTGCTGCTCCAGGTGCCTCCGGTAGTGGCATCTGCGAGGGAGGACGTAAAACCCGGGCAAGTGACAGTGCTGCCTGTAATTGCTGCGGGTGCCGCATTTACCGTCATGGTGATGACATTTGATGCAGCGGTGGAAGCCGTAACACATGCTATACTGCTTGTTAGTGTACATAAAACAGTATTGCCCGACGCTAAAGACGCAATGGTGTATGTGGGGCCCGTCGCGACATTGGTGCCATTGAGTGCCCACTGGTAGGAAGGGGAAGAGCCGCCATTAGCAGCGGAGGGGGTAAACGTGACTGAAGTACCGGGGCAGATAGCTCCGGAGGGCGATGCCGAAATGGAGATAGACGGGGTAACGGGTGTATTGGGTGAGAGGCTGCCAAAGTTAGTGCCGCCAGTGCCGGTTGTTATGCCGGCTATACCTGCTACTGTGGACGCATATATATTACCTGCCGCTGCCGAGGTGGAAGTAGCCTGAACCTGGAGGCCATTAATAAAAACCTGATCTGTGTTGTTGGTATTGTTGGCAACTATATAAACGGTTAATGCCGTGGCCGTTATAGTGCCATAAACTGCAGTGATGTTAGACCCTGTGATGTAGCTGAATGTAGGCACTACCGTGCTGAACTGCCAGCCTGTGGGCGCATTGAGCACAAGTGTATTAGTGATGCCTCCACTGCCGCCGTTGATATCGGCAATGGAGCCTTCTGCAATAGTGATGGTACCCAGCGTAGTGTAAGCCGGTGTAGCGCCGCCAACGGCCTTATTGCTGCAAATGAGCAGGCCGCCGGATGCGGAAGTCACAGTAACCGCCGCGAACGCCGTACTGCTTAGTAAGCAAAGAAATAAAACGAAAAAAGATAAGCTTACCGCTTTGTTACGACCGCAAATCTTTTTTATCTCACAAATCAATGATCGTAGAGAAAGTATACCCATGAACAAAATTTAATTCCGCTAAAAACCGTGCATGCGATCTTTAGCCAATTTGACTTAACCTTCTTTAGCTGACCTTCAGACAAAAATAACAAATTATATAAATACAATCAACAGATATTTATACATATATATCATTTACCTAAAGAGACGAATTATCGGTTAATATGGTTTTTGTGCCTATAAAAAAACGGGGTGCAGCGATGCACCCCGTTCGTTGTCATATTGTCATTATTGCTCAACTACAAGGTAGAAGACCTTGCTGCCAGTTGCCGACCGGAGGTTGAGCATGTACATCCCGTTCGCCAAAGTGTTATCGAGCACTATACGCTCATTGACGTTGCCACCCTTAGCGAGTGTCTTGCCGGAGTAAATTGATTGTCCCAGCATGTTAGTGATCTCGAGTGATACCTCTTCATCAGCAGTGATGCCAATGAAGCCCTTCACCGTGAATTCGCCCTTGCTTGGGTTAGGCATCACCTTCACATCCATAGCAGATGCCGTAGTGTGCCCTACCCCTACTGTGCCTACGCTCATGATAACTGTATTGAACGAAGACAGGCCGCCACATGGACCGCTGCTTGTGACACGGCAGCTTACTGAGTCCTCATCGGCAAGGTTAGCGCGCGTGAATGTGGTTGAAGTAGCGCCGCCGATAACATTGCCGTTCACGAACCACTGATAAGCAGGAGCTGGGCCGCCATTTGCAGTCGATGCAGTGAACGTCACGCTTTCGCCCTTCGCGATGACAGTGCCAGGGTTCGCAGAGATAGTAACTACCGGTACCGGAGGCACGTTAACAGTCATATCGAATATCTCACCCGATACGTTGTCTACCGTGCGGCAGGTGAAGTTGCTCGTCATGCGGCAGTAAACTATGTCGCCATTTGCTGGTACGTAGGTGTACGTTGTGCCTGAGCTTACGGTAGCGCCATTCTTAACCCATGCATATACGGGGCTTGTGCCACCGAATGAAGGAGCCGCAGTGAACGTAACAGTAGATCCGGCGCACACCGTGTCATCAGGTGTTACCGATACTGCAACAGCAGGCACGTGAGTCGGGTTGACAGCCATAGTCACCGCTTCTGTAACAGTAGCAGGTAAAGCGCAGGTGGCGTTGCTGGTGAGCACTGCTGTAACCACATCGTGGTTTGCAGGGATGTAGCTATATGTAGTGCCCGAGCCTACAGGTATACCGTTTACTTTCCACTGGTAAACAGGAGATGAGCCGCCGTTGATGCCTGATGCAGAGAACACGCTGGCTGTGCCGGCGCAGACTGTATCGCCTGTGCTGATGCCCACGCTTACTACTGGGAGGACAGTTGGTGTAACACCCACTGCTGCGCTGCCCGTCATGGTACGTACACAACCAGTAGCTGCGCTGGTACCAGTAACCGTGTAAGTGCCAACCACAGACTGCAGACCGAAGTTGATTGCTGAGCCGGTACCCGGTGTAGCTATACTCATTGCTGTGCCTCCACTATATAATGTGTAGTTAACACCCACTGAAGAACCGCTGAGGCTGATACCCGCACCGGTGCCACCTGCACAGTAGTTGCCGCCGCCCGTAACTGTGAATGCAGCAGGGAGCGCATTTACATTGACTACTGCAAGGCCAGCCATAGTGCGTACACAACCTGCGGTGCTTGTAGCCTTAACCGAGTAAGAACCAACACCCGTGATGAGACCGAAGTCGAGCGCTGAACCTGTGCCTGTAACAGCAGTGCCCACCGCAGTAGTACCCGTGTAGAGCTGGTAGCTGACGCCCGTAGCAGAACCGCCGAGGCCAATGTTAACACCACTGCTACCTGTGCAGTAGCTGCCGCCGCCTGTTACAGTATATACTGTTGGCAGCGCGTTTAAGCCTACCATAGCTGTGCCTGTCATTGCACGTGTGCATGTGCCTGCAGCGTTAGTCGCTACTATGACGTAAGCGCCCGTGGTTGTATAGGCCCCGAAATCAATTGATGAGCCGGTGCCTGCTACAGGTGCGCCTACCGTTGCTGTACCATTGAACAGCTGGTAAGTGTTGCCTGCAACTGAGCCTGAGAGGCCAATGTGCACACCTGCAGTACCTGCGCAGTAGTTGCCACCACCGGTGACACTAAACACAGCAGGCAATGGCGTAGTAGCAACTGCCACGCTGCCTGCCATAGTATTGCTGCAGCCGGTAGTTGATGTCATTGCCATTACGGTATATGTGCCAGTAACCGAGCGTGCGCCGAAACTGATAGCGCTGCCCGTACCTGCAACTGAGCTGCCTGATGACGCTGTACCGTTGTACAGTTGGTAAACCGTACCGGCATCAGATCCGCCAAGACCTATAACTGCGCCGGCACTGCCTTCGCAGTAGTTACCTCCGCCTGTGATCGTATAGGCTACTGGAGCTGCGTTTATCGATATCGTTGTGCTGCCAGTCATAGTTGTTGTACAACCTGTAGCCGTACTTGTTGCCATTGCGGTATACGTACCGGCAGGAGTTTTGAGTCCGAAGGTGATAGCACCACCTGTGCCCGATACCGGACTGCCAGATAAAGTGCCATCGACATATAATTGGTAAGTGATGCCGGTAGCCGAGCTATTGAGACCAACACCAACACCTGTGCCACCGAAGCAGTAGTTGCCACCACCGGTAACATTGAATGCCGCGGGAACAGGGCTAAGCGATATTGTGGCACCGCCAGACATTACCGCGCTGCAACCTGTAACAGCGTCTGTCCCTATTACATTGTAAGCACCTGTAGCAGTTTGCAGACCGAAGCTGATATCAGCGCCTGTGCCGGCAACCGGGCCGCCTATAGCAGTGGAGCCGCTATATAACCGGTAGTTGACACCGATAGCGGAGCCAGCAAGGCCAACAGCTGTACCCGCACCACCTGTGCAATAGCTGCCACCACCGGTGATGGTGTAGGCAGTTGGTGTAGTGTTCATCATCACCGATGCCGTGCCGCTCATGCTGCGGCTGCAACCTGTAGCTATGTCGGTTGCAACAACCATGTAGCTGCCTGCATTAGATTGCGCGCCAAAGCTTACCGATGAACCAGTACCCGTTACCGGGCTGCCAGCAGGAGTAGTGCCATGGAACAACTGGTAAGATATTCCTGTGTTAGAACCGTCGAGCGAAAGTATAACACCGGCACCACCTGAGCAGTAGTTACCGCCGCTGCTTAATGTATATACGACAGGTAATGTATTGATGCCAATTGTGGCGCCACCGGTCATGCCCGTAGTACAGCCAGTGACTGCGTTAGCTGCCATAACTGTATAGTTGCCTGCGGCGGTTTGTGTACCGAAGCTAACAGGGCTGCCCGTACCTGCAAGGGTTGCACCTACTGCAAGTGTACCACTGTACAACTGGTAGTTGATGCCTGAAGCAGAACCTGCAAGACCAAGCGTGATGCCGGTGCTGCCTGAACAATAGTTGCCACCACCTGTAACTGTAAATGCTACAGGAAGCGGATTGATAGATACCAGCGAGCTGCCTGTCATATTACGGGCGCAACCGGTAGTAGCATTCACGGCCTGTACTGTGTAAGTGCCTGCGCCTGTCTGCATACCGAAGTCGAGGCCTGCGCCTGAACCTGCAATTGGAGTACCCACCAATGTGCTGCCGTTGTATAAGCGGTAGTCAACCCCCAGATCAGAACCGCTGAGCGATACGCTAACACCACTGCCACCCTGGCAATATGCGCCGCCACCTGATACAGTGTATACGGTAGGGAGCGGGCTTACTGTTATAGTAGCCGTGCCAGGCATATTGCCGGTGCATGCGCTGGCGCCGTTTATTGCGAGCACCGAGTAAGTACCTGCAACAGAGATTGTGCCGAAGCTGATAGAAGAGCCTGTACCCGGTATCGAAGTACCTACAGCGGTAGCGCCTCTATAAAGCTGGTAGTTAACACCCGCTTCTGAACCGCTGAGGCTGATATTGAGACCCGCACTACCTGTGCAGTAGTTGCCGCCGCCGGTAACAGTGTAAGCTACAGGAAGTGCATTTACAGCAACTGCCGTGGTGCCTGTCATTGATGAAGTACAGAGAGTGGCTGCGTCAGTTGCGATAACTGAGTAAGTGCCTGCTGCCAGCTGGAAACCGAAGCTGATAGAACTTCCTGTGCCAGCAACTGCACCACCAACTGTGGAAGCGCCGTTGTAAAGCTGGTAGTTAACACCAGTTGAGGAGCTTGCAAGGCCAATGCTGACACCTGTGCCGCCTGCGCAGTAGTTGCCGCCGCCAGCGATAGCATGAGCTACCGGCAGTGCATTAACAACTACAGGTGCAGTGCCTGACATGCCGCTGGTACATGTGCTGCCGGTGTTTGTAGCCAATACAGAGTAAGTACCCGATACTGAGCGAACGCCGAAGCTGATAGCCGAGCCATTGCCCAGCACCGGAGTGCCGCTGGCTATGCTGCCATTGTATAATTGATATGAGATACCTGTATTAGAACCACTGACGCCCAGGCTAACACCCGGATTGCCAGCGCAGAAGCTGCCGCCACCGGTAACTGTGTAAACGGTAGGGAGCGCGTATGTGCTGACAACCGAAGTGCCAAGCATATTAGCAGAGCAACCAGAGATGGCATCTGTGGCACGAACGGAGTAAGAACCGGCCGGCATCATGCCAAATCCTAATGCAGTGCCTGTACCCGCCATCATTGTTCCGGCAACAGCTGTGCCATTGTATAGCTGGTAGTTGACACCCACAGCAGAACCACTCAAACCAATAGCAACACCTGTGCCACCTGAGCAATAGTTGCCGCCGCCTGTAACTGTGTAAACAACCGGTGTTGCATTGACAAATACTGATGCACTACCTGACATACCCGCGCTGCAGGATGAGGAAGCGCTTGTGGCGGTTACTGTATAAGTACCGGCATTTGACTGGGCACCGAATGATATTGCGGAGCCTGTGCCTGCTACAGATGTGCCAACCGCCGTAGTGCCATTGAAGAGCTGGTAGTTAACGCCAGCCGCCGAGCCGCTAAGACCAACTGTGATACCAGTGCCGCCTGAGCAGTAGCTGCCGCCACCTGTAACGGTGAACACTGAAGGGGTAGCATTGACGATAACCGATGCACTACCCGCCATAGCAAGCGTACATGCAGTAGCTGTGTTAGTAGCCAGTACGGTATATGTACCTGCAGCAGCCTGTAAGCCGAAGCCTATAGCTGCGCCTGTGCCTGCGGCCGGAGCGCCAACTGCAGTAGCGCCGCGGTAGAGCTGGTAACTGGTGCCTGGAGCGGAACCATCGATAGCAATCATAACGCCTGAACCACCTGAGCAATAGTTGCCACCGCCGATAACGTTGTAGGATACAGGGAGCGGATTGATATTGACCGCGGCACTTCCTGCCATATTGCTTGTACAAGTTGTAGTGGCATTAGTAGCAAACACCGTGTAAGTGCCTGCTGCTGTCTGCATACCGAAGTCGAGCATAGCGCCGGTGCCGGTAACCGCAGTACCTACTGCAGCTGTGCCGCGATAGAGCTGGTAGTTAACACCTGCGTTTGAGCCGGCGAGCGTTACGCTAACACCCAAGCCACCGTTGCAATAGCTGCCGCCACCTGCAACTGTGAATACAGTTGGTAAAGGATTAATGCCAATAGCAGTACTGCCTGACATGTTAGCTGCGCAACCAGTAGTAGTATTGGTAGCAGCAACAGTGTAAGTGCCTGCTGCGAGCATTGTGCCAAAGCTTAGTGCCGAGCCAGTACCTGTAAGCGGGCTACCTGTAGCCGTGCCGCTTCTGTATAGCTGGTAGCTGATACCAGGTTCAGAGTTAGCTAAACCCACCGGCAGACCTGCACCGCCTGAGCAGTAGTTGCCACCGCCGGTAACTGTATAAACTACGGGGAGCAAAGTAATGCCTATAGTAGCAGAACCTGTCATATTGCTGGTGCAACCTGTAGCCGTAGTAACAGCAGATACTGAGTAAGTACCGGCTGATGTAAACGTGCCAAAGGAAAGTGATGAGCCAGTACCTGCAGTTGCTGTACCTATTGCCGTAGCGCCCCTGTAGAGCTGGTAAGCAACACCAGTTACAGAACCGCTAAGGCCGATAGCCATGCCTGAGCCACCTGAGCAGTAGTTGCCACCACCGGTGACAGCGAATGTTGCAGGCAGTGTATTGATTGAAATTGTAGCAGAACCTGACATTGCGATAGCGCAGCCGGTTGTAGCATTTGTAGCCATTACCGAGTACGTGCCTGTAGCTGTGAAGGTACCGAAATTGATGCCTGCACCGGTAGCGCCTGCAACAGGGCTGCCAACAGCCGAGGCTCCGTTGTAGAGCTGGTAGTTGATACCCGTTGCAGAGTTGCTGGTACCGATATTCAAGCCGGAGCCGCCTGGGCAATAGCTACCGCCGCCGGTAACAGCATAAACTGCAGGCATAGCATTGATAGAAATTGTGGCGCTGCCTGCCATGTTACTGGCGCAGAAGGTAGCCGAGTTAGCAGCCGCTACGGAATAAGTACCTGCCGTGGTAAATGTGCCAAAGGTGATAGCCGCACCGGTGCCCGATACAGGACTGCCAACAGCAGTAGACCCGCGATATAGCTGGTAAGCTACACCGCTGGCAGAATTGCTGAGGCCGATAGCTACGCCTGATCCGCCGGAGCAATAGTTTCCGCCACCGGTAACGGTGTAAGCAGTTGGCAGCGGGTTGATCACCACAGTGGTAGTACCTGTCATACTCCTGGTGCATGACGTAGTAGCATTAGTAGCAAATACTGAGTAAGTACCTGCTGCGGTCTGCAAGCCAAAGTCGATGGATGAGCCTGTGCCTGCGACAGGAGTGCCGGCAGCGGTTGTACCATTATACAGCTGGTAATTTACGCCAGGCGTAGAGCCTTCGAGGCTTACATTGACGCCGAAGCCACCCTGGCAATAGCTGCCACCGCCTGAAACCGTATAAGCCGTTGGCAGCGCATTCACAGATATTACAGCAGTGCCTGTCATAGCACTGGTGCATGAGGAGGATGAATTAGTAGCCCTGACACTGTATGTGCCAGCAGCTGACTGGATGCCGAAGCTGAGCGCTGAGCCAGTGCCCGCTACAGCAGAGCCTGCTGTGCTCGTGCCATTGTAAAGCTGGTAGCTGATACCCGAAGATGATCCGCCTAAGCCAACTGCAATACCTGAGCCATCGGCACAGTAGCTGCCGCCACCCGTAACAGCGTACACGGCTGGCAACGCGTTGATAGAAACAACTGCACTACCCGCCATGCTGCTGGTGCAGCTTGTGCTGGTATTAGTGGCGAACACTGTATAAGTACCCGCGGTACTGATAAATCCGAAGTCGAGACCGGCACCGTTGCCTGCAAGAGGACTGCCGACAGCAGATGACCCCAAGTATAACTGGTAGTTGATGCCCGGAGTAGAATAGCTAAGACCCACGTGCACACCTGCACTGCCGCTGCAATAGCTGCCACCACCGGTAACATTAAATACATTTGGCAGCGGGTTAACACCGATAGTAGCTGTACCCGACATGCTGTTTGTACATGATGTGGTAGTGTTCACAGCGCTCACCGAATAAGTGCCGGCGGCAGTCTGTAAGCCAAACGCGATAGCCGCACCGGTGCCCGCAACAGGACTGCCTACCGCAGTAGAACCCCTATATAACTGGTAGTTGATGCCCGCGCCTGAGCCGCTGAGGCCAATTGTAAGGCCAGTGCCGCCTGCGCAGTAGTTGCCGCCACCTGTTACAGTGAACACTGTTGGCAATGGATTCACCACTATGGTAGCACTGCCTGTCATTGCATTGGTGCAAGATGTAGACAAATTGGTAGCCAGTACCGAATAGGTACCAGCAGTATTCTGCACACCAAAGCTAATGGCCGAACCTGTACCGGCGACAGGGGTGCCTACCGTAGCTGCGCCGTTATACAATTGATAGTTGGTGCCCACTACAGAACTGCTAAGACCAACATTGTAGCCAGAGCCGCCTGAGCAGTAAGTGCCGCCACCGGTAACCGTATAGGCTGTAGGGAGCGGATCGATACCGATGGTAACGCTGCCCGACATATTGTTGGTGCATGCTGTAGATGCGTTAGTCGCGAACACAGTATAAGTGCCGGCTGATGTCTGCATGCCAAAGCTTATGGCTGCACTTGTACCTGCCACCGCGCTGCCTGTAGCACCTGAGCCGTTGTAGAGCTGGTAATTAACTCCACTTTCAGAGTTGCCAAGCCCTACAGCTACCCCACTGCCACCAGCGCAATAGTTGCCACCGCCCGTAACTGCGTAAGCAGTAGGCAGTGGATTAACCACTACTACCGAGTTACCGCTCATATTGTTTGCGCAAGATGTGGTGGCGTTAGTAGCGTACACTGTGTAGGTACCTGCTGTGGTTATGAGACCGAAATCGATAGCTGCGTTAGCGCCTGCTACCGTGCTGCCTACTGCCGTGCTGCCATTATAGAGCTGATAGTTAACACCTGAGTTTGAGAATGTAAGACCTACGTGAACACCAGTGCCGCCTGAGCAGTAGCTGCCGCCGCCCGTCATGCCGTAAACGGTAGGTAATGGATTAACGATAACATTTGCACCGCCGATCATTGAGCTCGTACAAGCGTTAGTACCATCTGTAGCCAGCACTGTATACGTACCCGCAGTTGTCTGCAGGCCGAAGTTCAGTGGTGAGCCGGTACCTGCAACAGCAGTTCCTACTGTTGACGGGCCGTTGTAGAGCTGGTAGTTGATACCTGTATTAGACGAAGCGAGGCCAACCGTAACACCTGTGCCACCTGCGCAGAAGTTGCCACCGCCGGTAACTGAGTACGCTGCCGGTATAGCATTGACGCTTACCGTAGCGGTACCGGTCATATTGCTGCTGCATGAAGTAGAACTGTTGACAGCGGCTACGCTATATGAGCCAGCCGCAGTGCGGAAGCCAAAACTAATAGCAGCACCCGTGCCTGCAACTGGAGAACCTGAAGCAGTAGCACCCTGGTAGAGCTGGTAGCTAATGCCGGTTTCAGAATTGCTTAAGCCTATAGCAGAGCCCGCACCGCCAGCGCAATAAGCGCCGCCGCCGGTAACCGTGTAGACCACAGGAAGTGCATTAACCGAAACTGCTGCGCTACCGGTCATGTTCATAGTACATGAAGCCGTTGATGTTGCGAACACTGTGTAAGTGCCTGCCGATGTTTGTGCGCCGAAACTGATAGAAGCGCCTGTACCCGCAACAGGAGTGCCTGTAGCAGTAGAGCCGTTGTATAATTGGTAGTTGACGTTATTATCAGAATTGCTAAGCCCTACCGCTACTCCCGAGCCACCTGAACAATAGCTGCCACCACCGGTAACAGTATAAACAGTCGGCATCGGATTGATCGCGATAACTGCGTTGCCGGTCATGCCTGCGGTGCAGAGTGTAGTGATATTTGTAGCCAGCACAGTATAGGTGCCTGCTGCCGTATAAGTGCCAAAGCTGAGCGCTGCACCTGTGCCTGCGAGTAAGCTGCCGACAGCGGTTGCGCCGTTGTAAAGCTGGTAAGTGACACCGGCTGTAGAATTGCTAAGGCCTACATTGTAGCCCGCGCCGCCGCTGCAGTAGCTGCCGCCGCCAGTAACCGTATATGCCGTAGGAGCGGGATTGATATTAACCACTGCGCTACCCGTCATGTTGCTGGTGCAGGCAGTTGTGGCATTTGTAGCCAACACCGTGTAAGTGCCGCCCGTTGCCTGCATGCCGAGATCGAGCGCAGCACCTGTGCCTGCTACCGGTGTACCCGAAGTGGCAGCACCGTTGTATAGCTGGTAGTTGATACCCGAAGCAGAGCCTGATAGCCCAACACTAACGCCTGCACTACCGCCGCACGCCGTGCCGCCACCTGTAACGGTGAACGTAGCAGGAACTGCGTTAACGGTGATCGTAGCATTACCACTCATATTGCTTGCGCAGGTTGTAGAAGGATTAGTTGCAACGATGGTATAGGTACCCGCCGCGGTTTGGAATCCGAAGTCGAGACCTGAGCTAGCACCGGATAATGCAATACCAACAGGTGTTGCACCATTGTAAAGCTGGTAGTTTATACCTATATCAGAATAAGTAAGCCCTACGTGCACACCCGATGCACCAGCGCAGTAGCTGCCGCCACCGGTTACTGTATATACTGCAGGGACCGTGTTCATTGTGACAACAGCAGTGCCGGTCATATTATTTGTGCATAGTGTCGAAGCATTAGTAGCAATTACAGAGTAAGAGCCAGCGGGCTTCATGCCAAAGCTAATGGCCGAGCCTGTGCCTGCTACTGCTGTGCCAACGGTTGTAACGCCGTTATAGAGCTGGTAGTTGACGCCCGACTCTGAGTTGCTGATACCCACTGCCACACCTGCGCCACCGGCACAATAGTTGCCAGTACCGGTAACGGTGTAAGCAACAGGCAGTGCATTTACCACTACCGTTGCGGTACCGGTCATGCTGTTTGTGCATGTGGTAGCTGCGTTGGTAGCGAGCACAGAGTATGTACCGGCAGATGTGATCAGGCCAAAATCGAGGCCCGAAGTAGAGCCTGAAACAGGAGTGCCTACTGCTGTAGCGCCATTATAAAGCTGGTAGCTAATACCCGCAATCGACCAGTCGAGGCCTATGTGGACACCCGTGCCGCCGGCACAATAGTTGCCGCCGCCAGTGATGTTGTAAGCGTTGGGTACGGGGTTGATGCCGACCGTAGCGCTTCCGGTCATATTTGCCGCACAGGTTGCCGATGGGTTTGCAACAACCGTATAAGTGCCTGCAGTGGTGAATAAACCAAAATCGAGCGGACTGCCTGTACCGGCGGCTATGGAGCCGATGGCAGTGCTGCCCCTGTATAGCTGGTAGCCAACGGTAAGATCTGAGCTGGCGAGACCTACATGCACGCCTGTGCCGCCGGCACAGTAGTTGCCACCGCCGGTTACGGCATACACCGTAGGCACTGAGCCCACAGCAACCGAGGTAGTGCCCGTCATGTTGTTGCCGCAGCCTGTCGTTGCATTGGTAGCGCTTACTGAGTACGTGCCGCCTGCGGTCTGGAGACCGAAGTCGATTGCAGACCCCGTGCCTGCAACAGGGCTGCCTACAGCTGTAGCGCCATTATATAATTGGTAGTTGACACCGCCTTCGCTGCCGTTGAGGCCGACGTGAACGCCTGTGCCACCGGAACAGTAGAAGCCGCCGCCTGTAATATTATATACAGCTGGTAGGGCATTAACTGTAAGCGTATTCGAGGCAGCCTGAGCACTTGTGCAACCAGTGCCTGTATATGTTACCGAGAGGCTGTATACACCACTTGCTGAAGCAGACGGGACAGTGTAAGTCTGAACGGATGCTGCTGTGGTGCTGCTGTAGCTGTTAGGACCTGTCCAGTTATAGGAAACAAGCGACCCGCTTCCTGATGCACCTGCGCCCGTCAATGTGATCGGGTTGTTGGCGCACAGAACAGAAGGGCTTACGCTGATGCTCGTAACCGTTGGTAGGTTATTTACTGTAACTGTGCCAGAAGTAACCGGATCGCTTACGCATCCGCCACCTGTATAGGTAACAGACAATGTGTAGACGCCGCTTGTAGCCGTAGTGCCTGGTGTAAATGTTGCACTACCAGATGATGTTGTAGTGTTATAGCTATTCGGCCCGCTCCAGTTGTAAGAAGTAAGCGTGCCTGAGCCATTGGCCGTGCCCGCAGTTAATGTTAGCGGGGTGCCTACGCACATGTTGGTAGTGGAAGGTGTAATAGCTGCAATAGTTGGCAGTGTATTCACCGTAGCTGATGTAGTATATGTAGCAGTGCAACCGGAGCCGGTGTTGTTATTGACCACAACCGTGTAGATACCTGTAGCTGCTGTAGTAGCAGCGGGTACTGAAGGCGTTGCCGTAGTGGCACCGGTAACTGCCACAGGGCCACTCCATGAGTAGCCCGTAACATTTGATGGTGTATTGGCGGATAGATTGAGTGTTGCACCTACGCATATAGGGCCATTGTTAGTTACGTTGGCGAGCGTTGGCGCTGCGTTCACAGTAACAGATGTCGTATACACCGTTGATGGGCTGCAACCTGGGTTGCTACTGCCATCTGAAACCGTGAGCGAGTATACGCCGGTGACAGTTGGCGTAGCGGTTGGGTTCTGAGCGGTTGCTGACGATAAGGCAGCACCACTCCATGCGTAGCTGGTAGCACCGCCACCGGGGTTAGCGGTAAGGGTAACTGTGCCACCCGCACACAGCGGACTGCTGTTTGCCGGAGATGCAACCGGAATTGCATTAACTGTTACAGTTGTAGTGTATACAGTAGCCGGAGCGCAACCAGGCTGGGTGCTGCCATCGCTTACTGTAAGCGAGTAAGTACCGGTAACTGTAGGCACTGCTGTTGGGTTGGCTATAGTTGTAGCAGCGAGGTCGGCGCCGCTCCAAACGTAAGTGTTAGCTCCGCCTGCAGCATTTGCTGCCAGTATTACTGTGCCACCCAGGCATATGTAACCGTTATTTGAAGGCGCTGCTGTTGGTGTTGCATTTACCGTAACTAATGTGGTGTAACCTGATGTAGTACAACCGGGCTGTGAGCTGCCATCGCTAACTGTAAGCGAATAGGTAGCAGTAGCCGTTGGCGTTGCAGTTGGGTTAGCTACGTTAGTTGCTGAGAGGCTTGAGCCACTCCATGTGTAAGTATTAGCACCACCGGCAGGATTTGCGGTAAGCGCTACCGTACCACCGTTACAGATATAGCCGTTGTTTGCCGGAGATGCTGTTGGTGTGCTATTTACCGTAACTGTTGTTGTATAAACTGTAGATGGCGAACAACCTGAAGCTGCTGTACCGTTAGTTACTGTAAGCGAGTAGGTGCTGGTAACAGTTGGTGTAGCAGTTGGGTTCTGAGCGGTTGCTGATGACAGGCCCGGGCCACTCCATGCGTAAGTATTTGCGCCCGTTGCAGGATTTGCGGAGAGCGTTACCGTGCCACCATTGCAGATGTAGCCGTTATTGGTCGGTGCCGCAGTCGGTATGCTGTTCACCGTAACCGAGGTAGTGTATACCGTAGTTGGTGCGCAACCAGGCTGGGTGCTGCCATCGCTTACAGTTAACGAATATGTGCCGGTAACCGTTGGCGTAGCTGTAGGGTTGGCAACGATACCTGATGAGAGAGCTGCCCCACTCCATGAGTATGTAGTTGCGCCGCCTGCCGGATTTGCAGTCAGTGTTACTGTGCCGCCGTTACATATCGGGCTGCTGTTGGTGGGTGCTGCTGCTGGTGTAGGATTTACTGTAACCGTCGTGGTGAAGCCCGATGTAGTACAACCAGGCTGTGAGCTGCCATCGCTAACTGTAAGCGAGTAGGTAGCTGTAGTGGTTGGTGTTGCAGCGGGGTTAGCTACGTTAGTTGCTGAGAGGCTTGAGCCACTCCATGTGTAGGTATTGGCACCGCCTGCAGGATTTGCTGTAAGCGTTACTGTGCCGCCATTGCAGATGTAGCCGTTGTTTGCCGGAGATGCTGTTGGTGTGCTATTTACCGTAACTGTTGTTGTATAAACTGTAGATGGCGAACAACCTGAAGCTGCTGTACCGTTAGTTACTGTAAGCGAGTAGGTGCTGGTAACAGTTGGTGTAGCAGTTGGGTTCTGAGCGGTTGCTGATGACAGGCCCGGGCCACTCCATGCGTAAGTATTTGCGCCCGTTGCAGGATTTGCGGAGAGCGTTACCGTGCCACCATTGCAGATGTAGCCGTTATTGGTCGGTGCCGCAGTCGGTATGCTGTTCACCGTAACCGAGGTAGTGTATACCGTAGTTGGTGCGCAACCAGGCTGGGTGCTGCCATCGCTTACAGTTAACGAATATGTGCCGGTAACCGTTGGCGTAGCTGTAGGGTTGGCAACGATACCTGATGAGAGAGCTGCCCCACTCCATGAGTATGTAGTTGCGCCGCCTGCCGGATTTGCAGTCAGTGTTACTGTGCCGCCGTTACATATCGGGCTGCTGTTGGTGGGTGCTGCTGCTGGTGTAGGATTTACTGTAACCGTCGTGGTGAAGCCCGATGTAGTACAACCAGGCTGTGAGCTGCCATCGCTAACCGTAAGCGAGTAGGTAGCAGTAGCCGTTGGTGTTGCAGTTGGGTTAGCTACGTTAGTTGCTGAGAGGCTTGAGCCACTCCATGTGTAGGTATTGACGCCCCCGGCAGGATTAGCTGTAAGCGCTACCGTGCCACCATTACAGATATAGCCATTGTTTGTTGGCGATGCTGTAGGTGTGCTGTTAACCGTAACCGATGTAGTATAAACAGTAGCAGGCGAACAACCTGAAGCTGTAGTGCCGTTAGTTACCATAAGCGAGTAAGTGCTGGTAACAGTTGGTGTAGCTGTGGGGTTCTGAGCGGTTGCTGAAGAAAGGCCCGGGCCACTCCACGCGTATGTGCTTGCGCCCGCCGCAGGATTTGCAGTCAGCGTTACTGTGCCGCCGTTACAGATATAACCATTATTGGTTGGTGCAGCGGTAGGTGTGCCGTTGACTGTGACAGTGGTAGTATATATAGTAGTTGGCGCGCAGCCTGAGGCTGCAGTGCCATTAGTAACAGTAAGCGAGTAAGTGCTTGTTACAGTCGGTGTAGCGGTTGGGTTGGCATCTGTAGCCGATGATAATGATGGTCCACTCCATGAGTATACAGTAGCACCGCCGGCAGGGTTAGCTGTCAGGGTTGCGGTGCCGCCATTGCATATCGGGCCACTGTTTGTTGGTGCTGCCGTTGGCGTTGTGTTCACCGTTACTGATGTAGTATATACTGTGGCAGGTGAGCAGCCGGGCTGGCTGCTGCCGTCTGTCACTGTCAGCGAGTAGGTAGCAGTAACCGTTGGTGTAGCTGTAGGATTAGCTATTACAGATGAGGCCAGGTTAGGACCCGCCCATGAGTAGGTGTTTGCACCAGATGCCGGGTTGGCAGTAAGTGTCACAGTGCCGCCGTTGCATATGGGGCTGCTGTTGGTTGGGGCTGCTGTTGGTATTGCATTTACCGTAACTGCCGTGGTGTACACCGTAGCCGGTACACAGCCTGAGGCTGTAGTTCCGTTAGTGACCATTAGCGAATACGTGCTCGTCACTGTTGGTGTGGCAGTTGGGTTTTGTGCTGTTGTTGCAGACAGGCCGGGGCCGCTCCATGTATAAGCGCTGGCGCTGCCGCCGGGGTTTGCAGTCAGCGTTACTGTGCCGCCGTTACATATATAGCCATTGTTTGTTGGCGCAGCCGTTGGCGCGCTGTTCACAGTTACAGTTGTTGTGTACACAGTTGTTGGCGAGCAACCGGAAGCCGCAGTGCCATTGGTAACTGTAAGCGAATAAGTACTGGTAACAGTAGGCGTGGCTGTGGGGTTAGCAACAGTCGCCGAAGACAATGCAGGGCCGCTCCACGAGTACGTAGATGCGCCACCTGCCGGGTTAGCTGTCATTGTTACGGTGCCGCCGTTACAGATCGGCCCGCTGTTGGTTGGGACTGCAGTTGGTGTAGCATTGACCGTTACCGAGGTAGTATAAACAGTTGCAGGTGCGCAGCCGGGATTACCGGTACCATTGCTCACTGTAAGCGAGTACACACCGGTAACCGTAGGTGTAGCAGTAGGATTAGCAGCCGTTGTTGACGACAGATTGGCACCACTCCACGTGTATAGCGTTGCGCCACCCATTGGGTTGGCTGCGAACGTTACTGTGCCGCTGTTGCAAATAGGGCTTGTGTTGGTTGGGGCTGCTGATGGCAGTGCCTGCACTGTTACCACAGCTGTTGCATAGCAGCCCGTGGCAGTAACTGTGTAGGTGATCATGGCTGTGCCCGCCGCTACTCCTGTGATCTCACCGGTCGACGAGGATGCTGTTGCGACTGCAGTGTTCGCACTTGTCCATGTGCCGCCGCCGGTGGTGTTGCTTAGCGTAGTTGTGCCTCCAGCGCACAGTATCATGCCGCCGGTAATGGCTGCGGGCAATGCATTTACATCCACTGTTACGCCGCTGGTAGTGCTGCAGCCATTTGCAGTTGCGGTAACGCTGTACGTATTAGCACCTATGGCTGTTGGGGTAACCGTCATAGCTGCGCATGAAGTACAGGAGAGGCCGGCAGCGCCTGATATGCCTGCCCATGTAAAAGCCGGCGTAGGATAAGTACCCGTTAATTTTATATTGTCCACTGCCCAGTAATAGCCCCAATTCGAATTGTAATACCACCTCAGCATCACGTTCGACTGATTGAGCAGCCCGGCAGGGAGGTTGATTGTTTGCGTGGGCGTGGAGGCAGCCCATGTGGCAGTTCCTGATGTAGTATTGAAATAATCGTGCAAGACATTCCATGTGCTGCCGCCATCTGTGGAATAATCGATCTCCGCATTGAAGTCGTAGGAGGCATCGGAGAGTATGTAGTAATTGAAGGTCAACGCAGCTGCCGAATAACCGATGGTAGAGAACGCCGGCGACCGTAGTTCGGTGATCAGCGTTGCACTGCTGCCCGCCAGGTTGGCATCAGTTTCTACGAAATTGGTACCGTCGCCAGAAATGACGAAATCGGTATATGCTCCGGGTGCTACTATGGCCCAGTTATATATTGAGGCATCTCCTGTATTCACCACCGTCCAGGTGCCACCGGTAGTTCCGGTCATTCCTGAGTTAAAGTTCTGGTTGAGTACATTGACAGTGGTAGGCGTGCTTGCCGTAAAAGCGCTGCTGCTACCGTAACATATGGTTGCCGACGTAGCCGGTGAAATCGATATGGAAGGAGGAGCCGTGTTTACAGACTGAGTGCGGGTTGCATCCGGACAGCCGTTGCCGAGTGTGTATGATATCGTTGTTGTACCGGGTGATACGGCCGTCACCACTCCGTCCGATGAGCTCACCGTGGCTATAGCGGGGTTGCTGCTGCTCCATGTGCCACCTGTCGTTGAGCTTGCGAGCGTTGCGGTGCTTGCCATGCATACTGTTGCTGAACCGGTAATAGCCGCAGGCGACTGTATCACAGTTACAGTAGTGCTTACATAGGTAGCACAGCCATTCACATAAGATATGACAGCAGTGCCGGCAGATACGCCGGTAACAATACCGGTCGTTGAACCCACCGTGGCTACTGAAGTGTTGGTACTTGTCCATGTTCCTGCGCCTCCCGAGTTAGCTAAAGTTGAGGGAACACCCGTGCAGAGCGATGTAGTGCCGGTAATAGGGCCCGGCGCCGCATTGACTGCAAATGTAGCAGTTGCCGAGCAGCCGCTGGCCGTGTAGCTTATTGTTGTTGTGCCTATAGTTGCTCCGGCTGTTACAAAGCCACTGGCATTAACCGTGGCTATCGCAGGGTCGCTGCTGCTCCATACGCCGCCGCCTGTAGCGCTGGTGAGCGAGCTGGTACCGCCAGCACAGACGTTGAGCGCTCCTGCAATGGCTGCGGGTGTGGGGTTTACGCTCACGGTCACACCGCCGGTTGTGGAACATCCGTTAGCTGTTGCAGTGACGCTATATATATTAGCACCTGTAGCTGTTGGGGTAATGGTTGGAGTTGTACATGTGGTGCATGATAAGCCGGAGGCGCCGGAGATGCCGCTCCATGAGTAAGTGGTCGCATACGCGGCATTCACTTTTATATTGTCTACTGCCCAGTAGAATCCCCAGTTTGAATTGTAATACCATCTCAGCATTACATTGGCCTGGCCGAGTGCAGGCGCGGGCAGGGTTATGCTTTGAGTAGGCGTTGCTGCAGACCATGTAGCGGCTCCGCTAGTTGTATTATAGTAATCATACAGCAGGTTCCATGTTGCCCCGCCATCAGTCGAATAATCAATCTGGGCATTCAGGTCATATGAAGAGCTGGAAAAGCAGTAATAGTTAAAACTTAAGGTTGCCGATTCATAGCCTACAGTTGAGAATGACGGAGACCGCAGCTGCGTAACCAGGGTTGCACTGCTGCCCGCAAGATTCGCGTCTGTTTCCATAAAGGAAGATCCATCACCGCCGATCAAAAAGTCGGTGTATTGGTTAGGAGAAACTATCGCCCAGTTGTAAGTCGATGTTGTTCCTGTATTAAGCACTGTCCACGCGCCACCTACGGACCCTGATAAGCCAGAATTGAAATTTTGGTTGAGAATGTTTACCGTCAAAACAGTGCTTGCGGTAAATGATGTGCCGGACCCGAAACAAATGGTAGCTGTAGTCGCAGGTGTAAAGCTAATGGCCGCCGGGTTCGCGTTGATGGTTTGTGTACGCGTAGCCATTGAGCAGCCATTACCAAGGTTGTAGGTAATGGTTGTGGTGCCTGCGGCTACCCCGGTAATTACGCCTGAGCTGGCATCTGCCGTTGCTACGGCAGGTGTGCTGCTGCTCCAGGTGCCCCCCGATATGGAGTTCGTAAGTGTAACGGTACTGCCCACGCATGCTGAAGCCGTGCCGCTGATGCTGCCTGGTAGTGCATTTACCGTCACCACAGTTGTAGCAGGTGTACCGCAGCCGTTGGCATAGCTGATGAGTGCGGTTCCTGCGGCCACACCGGTTACTACACCCGTTCCGGAAGCAGCGGTAGCTACACTGGTGTTAGTGCTGGTCCATGTACCGGGGCCTCCGCTATTGGTAAGCGTTGTGGCAGAGCCCGCACAAACAACCTGTGTGCCTGAAAATGATCCCGGGTTTGAGCTTACAGTGAACACAGCGGTGGCCGAGCAGCCGGATACTGTATAGCTGATGGTGGCTGTTCCGGAGGCAACGCCCGTTACCACACCTGATGAGTTTACAGTTGCTACTGCTGCGTCTCCAGTGGCCCATACGCCACCGCCTGTAGCGTCAGTAAGGCTGCTGGTAGCGCCCTGGCATGCGCTAAGCGTGCCGGATATGGCAGCCGGCGGCGAAACCACAGTGAGCTGCTGAGCAGCCGTAGTAGCGCTAAGCGAGCTGAGCGAGCAGCCTACCGTTGCTTTATAATAAGTAGTTGAAGATATGGAAGCTGCATAGCTCGATGTGGTTGCCCCACCGATGTCTGAATAAGTGCCGCCATCCGACGAGTTTTGCCATTGGTAGGTAAGGCCTATTGCAGGCAATACAGATGGCAGGTTAAGCGTAGAGCTCAATGATGAGCAAGCCGTGGTAACCGTAGCGCTTATAGAACCTGTAGCAGGCGTGCCGCTGCATACCAGTACCTCATCTGCGCCGATGATGGGTGGAGTACCCCGTGTTGCACCATCTATATCGGTTGTCACAGCACCTATCGTAGTTCCTGTTTGAAGTGGTACGTTTGCTGTCACCAACGATAGGTGCAGATCCGTTGATGATACAAAGGTTGGCATCACACTTATCGATTGAGCGTTTCCACCAAAACCAGCTATCATGCCTGCAAGGTTTGTCCTGTCGCCGCTAATGTATCCCATCACGCCCGCTACCCCAGAAACATAATAATCGTTATAGTTAATGTTAGAATATGCGGCGCTTGTTCCGGATGAGTAAATTGTGTATGCTTTGTCACTGCTTGATGTGCTATTATTGTAAGAGTTAACCAAAGCATTATTGCGTATATCTAGGTTGCTCCCACTTGTGTTAATGTAAATGCACGCAGCGCCTGTTGCAGATGTCAAACCGGGATGGTCGCCGTACAGGTGAATTGAATTGTAGTAAAGGTTGACTCCTCCTGTACTACCATCGACAGAGATACCGATAGGCCAATACTGCAGGCCAGCGTCTGAGTAACTGTATATGTCCGCAATAATATTATTGGAAACCGTGGTTGCGCTCGTCCCGTTGCCAGTATTAAGAATAATGCCTCTCGCACCCCATCCCCCTGCACTTGAATTTACTATGCCCGTTAAAGTATTTCTCGAAATTGTGCCGCCAGTTACTGTCGTTCCTACATTTATCCCCGAAACAGAACTTACTCCACTTGTACCGCCGGAAGAAACTATGTTATTTAAAATATTTTGGGTGATTGAATAACTTGGTATTGTTGCCAGAAGAATAATTCCGCCGGCTGCAGAACCCGATACGGTGAGATTTTGGATCAAGTTGCTTGATATGCTCAAATTGCTCGAACTGCTAACTCTCACACCACGAAATCCAATGGTGCTAATGGTATTTCCCGTGATATTCCAGTTCTGGTCGTACGGGCTTGTAGTATTACCAACAATAAAAATACCATTCTGAAAAGTGCTGATCTGGTTGTTTTGAACAGTGTTGTTTGAGTTCGCCGCCGCAGGGGCAGTTGTGCCAAACGTAGTATTTCCGCTAAAAATGCCATAGATAGATGTTGTTACATTGGCACCAGTAATTATACAATTCTTAATCGTATTATTAGTAGCGCCATTAGCCGCCGCTGCAGCTGCTATCCATATACCCACCGCAGTAGCAGTAGAACTTGTATTATTAAACGTTAGGTTTTTGGTTGTGCCTCCTGAAACGTTCGATCCATCAATTGTTATATTATCAGCGCCATTTAGCTTTAATATAGCATTGGTTGCAATGCTACCACCAATAGTGGCAGTCACACCTGTCGCTGGTTTTATGGTAATGGCAGTATAGCTGGCTCCCCCAGTTCCGCTGCTGGCCAGTATAGATGTAGCAATTTCCGTGGTGCTTGCTGTCACCGAAACATTGATAACACCTTGATGAGTACCGGCATTAATAGCGGTTATAGCACCGTTCAGCGTAGTGTACGTTGTTGGCCCCACGGTTCCCGCTGTCGCGGTTACACTAATTTGCGCATAAGTAGTCGCCGTAATAATAAGGCATACGAGCACCAGCAGTAACAAGTAGATCTTCTTCATAAGTTTCTATTTTAGTCCCAGACAAGTAACAGCAAAGCGGTCAAGCGCACTTTTCGGTGCGACATGCAATTTTTCTTTAACCATTACTTAAACTGTAACCTAAAAGTATAGACTTTAAGCAATTTTTAACAATACTAATTGTGAATGCATTGTTATTGGCAACGTGGTATTTATGCCTGAAAATAAATAGCTACCTATACGGAGATGGTGAGGCTACTTTAAAAAGTGCATAAATCCCGGACGGGAATGTGGGAGGATGTAGATTAAGTCGCAGTCTTACCGCAATAGCCTGCTGCGGTACATAATACCAAAAACAAATAGCAGTGCCAGCAGCAGTGAGCCGATCTCTAAAACCGGCATTACTTGCACACGGAGCACGTGCAATATGAGGGCAATGCCAATGAGGCACATGGCAACGATAGCATATTTAGCCTTTGCGCTACGGCTTAAGAAAGGCACAATGAGGTTTGCGGGGAGGGCCCATAACAGGTTGTAATTCTCTTTAAAGGCCGGCTCACCGTCGATTGTGCAGAGGTATAAGAGACCGCAGCCTACTGCACCGGTTACTATCAAAATAAGATAGCTAAGCACCTTTGCCATAGCTGCAAACCGGGGCACTATAAGGCAGGTAATGGTGAGCGCTGAGATGAGCAGGATGATAATAAAGGGCTCATTGCTTACATCATCCCATTTGAATTCATTTCTGCGAATAGTGAGTTTTTCACTCCCCAGTTTCCTGCCATCAATGGTGGCATTATCAAGACCTTCCATAAGGAACGGCGGCAGGAACATGGCCTCCCGGCTGTTCATAATCCTATCGGTGCGGCTGGCGTAGGTGAGGTTGATGCCGAGGCCAAACCAATACTTGTGCTGCTCAGGGCAGAGCTTAGTAGCCGTTACATCGCGGAAGGTGATGCGGGAGCTGGCAGGCAGTGTGCGGGCAGTAACAAATTTATTACCGAAGATCTTTTCGAACAGATCTACAATGCGGGTGGAGCAGTTGTCGTAAAATGTATCGAACTCGTAGTAGCGGTTCTCGCGGCGCAGGTTGTTTTTGAGGAAGGCATGCACGAGCAACTTCTGGCTATCTGTAAGGTTAAAGACCAGCTCTTCTATGCCCCGCTCTTTTATGTTGTATTCATACATTAGCTCGGCATAAGTTATGGTATCGAGCAGGTCCCTTACGCGGCCTGTGAGTGCCTGCTTTATCAGGGGGTTGTCGGGCGAAGCCTCGTAAAATCCGTAGTTGTATATTTTATCACGCTCTGCATCTGTTTTAGCGCTGTCTACAACGCGTAGGCAGGCATGGCCAAAAGTTTCCCACACATCGGGGCCGGGTTCGCAAACAAGCAGGCTGATGCGCAGGCGCGGCTTGCTTACCGGCTCAGGGATATTGCCAGTATCAGTTTGCGCATAACCGCTGCACGTAAGAACAGTAAAGAGGGAGATAAGCGCTGCAAACTTCATGTAGGGCCAAAAATAAATAAAGTCGCCGGCAAACGGATATTTGTTACCGGTACGTCTTATATATAATACGCGCGGGTGCAATATTAAGTTATTATGAAATAGTGCAACCAGCGGGGCTTATTAAGAAAAAACAGTAAATTGCGTATCCTTTTTATGCAAACAATTCATTTCCGGGATCTGGGTAGAATAGCTTATGATGCTGCGTGGGAGTACCAGGAATCTTTAATGCAGGCAAACCTGGCCATTAAGGCACGGGTGTACCAGGCAGAGCCGGTTGAAAAAACGGGCGCAGACCATACGGCACATCACTTGCTGTTTTGCGAGCATCCGCATGTGTATACGCTTGGCAAGAGCGGGCATATGGAAAACCTGCTGGTGAACGATGCGCGGATGAAGGAGCTGGACGTGACCTTTTTTAAGACAAACCGGGGCGGAGATATTACCTACCACGGTCCGCGCCAGATAGTGGGCTACCCCATACTGGACCTGGAATGTTTTAAAACTGACCTTGGCTGGTACATGCGCAATCTGGAAGAGGTAATCATTCGTACATTATTACGGTACGGTATTGAAGGCGGCCGGCTGCCGGGCTCTACGGGCGTGTGGCTTGATGCCGATGTAAAAGGCAAGGCACGGAAAATATGCGCTATGGGCGTGCGGTGCAGCCGGTGGGTGACAATGCATGGGTTTGCATTCAACATTAATACTGACCTCCGCTACTTCGATTATATAGTGCCCTGCGGCATCACCGACAAGAGCGTGACGTCGCTGGCCAAAGAACTGGGCTATGAAGTTAATGAGCAGGAAGTAAAGGATATTTTACGGCATGAATTTAGTATAGTTTTTGAAACAGAAATTATTGAGGCGGCAGGAGTTGAAGTGATCAGCTGATCAAAGTAAAATTTACCTTGAAGTTTATAAATTGAAAGGGATTTGAAACGAAGCATTACATATTACTGGGGCGACCGAAACTTGCTGATAACGCTGGGCAACCGCACCCACCTGCGCATACGTGCTATATACCTCGTGGAGTTTATAATCACAGCGGGTATGGCTACCATCTTCCTGCTGCAGTCTATGCCCTTCAGACATAGCTTTATGCACTGGGCTGCCGGTCTTGGTGCTTCATCGTTATACCTGCTGGCGGCATACCGTTTCCTGGCGCGCATGTTTTTTACAGAGCGCCTGTTACTCGATCAGCGTACACTTACACTAATTAAGAAAACCATTTTTTCGCAGCAGGTGCGCACGTATAGCTGGCAGGGTATAGGCATGCTGCACTACGAGGGCAAAAGCAAGAAAACCGACCACCCGCTGAAAGGTGGCTGTTACGACTACTTCGGGTTCGAGACGCAGGAACAGCTGATACAAAACCTGCATCATGAAGGCAATCTATATTTCGATACTCCTAATGGCAAGGTATACTTTGCATCTGGCGTGTATTCGTGGAATGCTGAGGAAATGGTGCAGATGATGAAGCTCTATATTGGCGCATCATTGAAGCTGGGGCCAGAGTGGAAGGAGATGCTGCAGGAGCAGGAATTTGACGATGCCTAGAGTCAAGTCAAAAGGGAAAATTCCAAAACCAAAGGTGCGAAACGCACAAGACGGGCTGAGACAAAATGCCGGCAAGACAAAATGAGATTGACTAACACTAGCGGGAAATGCTAGTAGACGGATACATACCCCGACTCAAACTCCACGCCTTCCTTCCTGACAACAAATTTATACAGCCCCTTGCCGGGGAAATTCCTTTTATCTAATAGTAGCTTCCTCGTATTTAGTTTCGGTACTTCCGTTACGAAGCCTCCGCGGGCATCAAAGAATTGTATCGAGTACTTAACCTCGTTTAGGTCTTCGGGGAGCTCCATGCGTATATGGCTCGTTACCGGATCTGAGAATACCAGCTTCGACTTGATAAAGGTTGCAGGCTTCTCTGTAGGGTCGTCAAAAGTTACTACCAGTTTTTTCCTGGGTACGGCAGGCTTGCCTGCGGCGTTGGCGGCAGAGTCGGGGTCGAAGGTGATGGTGAGGTGGGCCGCGCTTTCTTTGGCTGCGGGCTTATCGCGGGCGGGCGACTCTGTAATTATAAATTTCTGCAGCGAATCGTTTCCCGGCAATGTTGCGGCGGCGGCTATGGATTCGCCGGGCACAATGACCCTGCAGAAATTACCGGCCCAGTTGAGGCCGGAATTAAAAATGATCATAAGCTTATAAAAGCTTATACCGGGCACGGGGTGGCCGTCTATGTAAGCCTGCACACCCTTGTCCAGCTTCTTTACATAGCCAATTGTTTTAAAGTTGAGGAGGCTATCGGCCGAGCGCTGCACGGCTATAGACTTTATACCATTATATTGACTGTTCCAGCTGAGCACTACAATACCCTTTTCGGCAACACCGGCAATATCTGGCAGCTGGGGCTGCGCGGCGGCATGGAATGCGGTGGCAATAAAGAAAAGCAGGAAAATAACATTCAGGATGTAGCACCTCCGCATCATTAGTCAAACTTACGGATTATTCCGTTTTTAGCACAGCGGGCTGCGCGAATTACTGTTTTATTATACGCTATCAAGTATTTGATTATCTTAGCCTTTACGTTACTAATACTATATCATGGGGTTATTTACAAAAAAGCCGATAGGCAGCCTTATTCTCGATTCATCTGATGGCGAGAAAAATCTAAAACGTACTCTTAGCGCGACAAATCTCGTGGCGCTCGGCATAGGCGCCATCATTGGCGCAGGCTTGTTTGTTCGCACAGCTGCAGCCGCAGCTAATAATGCGGGGCCATCTGTAACCATTGGCTTTGTAGTGGCGGCTATAGGCTGTGCATTGGCAGGGCTGTGCTATGCTGAGTTCGCTTCCATGATACCGATAGCCGGCAGCGCATATACTTACTCTTATGCCACAATGGGCGAGCTGGTAGCCTGGATAATAGGCTGGGACCTGGTGCTGGAGTATGCGGTGGGCGCAGCTACTGTAGGCATCGCCTGGAGCGAATACCTCAATAAGCTTTTGGCCATATTTGATATGCGAATACCCTACCAATGGTGCCACTCTCCCTTTGAGGTCTGCCAAGATAAGGAGGGGCTGTTTGCAGACCAGTTTGGCGTACATGGCATGATGAACGTGCCCGCACTATTCATCATACTCATGCTCACTATGCTGCTGATACGCGGCACTAAGGAGTCTGCTTTTGTAAATGGCATTATCGTTATCTCTAAGGTAGCTATAGTAATCTTGTTCATAGCGCTGGGCTGGAGCTATATCAACCCGGCTAATCACACACCATACATTCCTGCTCCAAGCATATATACAGATACACAAGGAGTGGATCACAAATTTGGCGGCATATGGGGCATCCTCGGCGCTGCCGGTGTTGTGTTCTTTGCATTCATAGGTTTCGATGCCGTGTCTACTGCGGCACAGGAGGCCAAGAACCCTAAGAAAGATATGCCTATAGGTATACTGGGGTCGCTTGTGGTGTGTACCATATTATACATCCTCTTCGCACACGTGCTTACCGGCGTGGCCAATATCAACGACTTCAGAACGGCAGGAAAAGAAGGATCTGTAGTTTATGCGATACAGACTTATATGCAGCAATACGGGTGGCTGGCCAAGCTTGTTACTGTGGCTATCCTGTTCGGCTTTTCATCGGTGATACTGGTGATGCTGATGGGGCAGTCGCGCGTGTTCTATTCTATGAGCCGCGACGGGTTAGTGCCAAAAATATTCTCAGACCTGCATCCTAAATATCATACTCCATACAAATCTAACTGGATATTCCTGGTACTTGTGGGCGGCTTTGCGGCCTTTGTTCCCGGCGATATAGTGGGTGATATGACCAGCATCGGCACCCTGTTTGCATTCGTGCTTGTATGTGCCGGGGTATGGATACTGCGCGTATCGAACCCTGAGATACCAAGGCAATTCAAGGTGCCTATGGTGCCGGTGGTATCGAGCCTGGGGATCATAGTGTGCGGCGCAATGATAGCCGGCCTTGGCTGGACAAACTGGGCCCGCCTGCTGGGCTGGCTGGCACTGGGTCTGATCATCTATTTTGCTTACAGCAGAAAACACAGTAAACTAAAGTAATACTTAATAAAAAGCCTGCTTGCTCGACAGTGTAACCATATTAGTTGCGGAGGATAATCTCCTGAACCAAAGGGTGCTGAAGTTCATCTTTCAGCGGGTGAACGCTTCTGTAAAGTTTGCGCTCACCGGCAAAGAGGCTATAGATTTGCTGGAGCAAGAGCCCTTTGATATAATATTGATGGACCTGCAAATGCCTGAGATGGATGGCCTGACCGCTACAAAGCATATAAGGCAGACGATGAAGAATACCACGCCGATTGTAGCAATAACTGCTGGCAGATTTGCAGATGAGAACGAGCTGTGCCTGGAAGCAGGGATGAATGCCTGCGTCTTCAAACCATTTGAGGCAGACAGCCTGTGTGCGCTGATAAAAAACATTGTGAGTAACAACAACCCAACTTCTTAAAAAAATATACAACGATAGGACATGGACACGCCTGTATTAGATCTAAGCTACCTGACTTCAATTTCGGGGAACGACAGTAAGTATATGTACGAGGTCATCAATTTATTTCTGAGTACAGTACCTGACGGCCTGAAGAAACTGGAGCAGCTTGTGAAAAACACGGACGATTTTGAGGGGATACACAGGCAGGCGCATTCGCTCAAATCCAGCTTTAGCATTATAAAAGTGGGCGATATATTTGACGACATTGCAGCAATTGTGATCCTTGGCCGCGAAGCCCGGGGTAAGGAAGAAATAGACCAGCGCCTCGATAATGTACTGGCTACATTTGAGGCGGCAATGCCCGTTATCACCGCCGAGCGCGACAGGCACAAGGCAAGAAAGTAAACAGCTCTTTTACTTTACCAGGTCAGTTATTGGTTTACCCACACACCCGTTTGGCATCTGTATGTGCAGTAGTGCTGCCAGCGTGGCGCTGATGTCGGTCATATTTATTACAGCGTGCGTTTCGCCCTTCGGGATATTCCAGCCATACCATAGCAGGGGAATATGTGTATCGTAAGGGTGCCATGTGCCGTGCGTAGTGCCGGTGGTGCCATAGCCTGAGAACCACCCGGGGTTGGGTATCATCTGCAGCACACCGCTGCGGCCCCTGTAGTAGCCGTTTACGATCATGGTTTTTATCGGCTCCGGTATCGCAGTGCGGTCCATGTTTTCCATATCTGCCACAAAGGCTATTTCAGGTTTTGTATTCACATAGGCAACAACAGCATCTTTTACCTTCTCGCGGTCTATGTTGTTTTTGGCCAGGTATGGCTCATTGAGGTACAGCTGGTAATTGAGCGCGGCAAAAACAATGGAGTCCTTGCCAAACTTGCTCTTCAGCATAGTGTTGATGTCGCCCTTTATATTCTTCAGGAACCCGGCAGGCACACCTTCATCAAGCAGGTATTGGGGGTTGTAGGCCGCGCCATGGTCGGCGGTAAGAAAAAGCAAGTAGTTGTTTTTACCAAACCTCCTGTCCAGTCCCTCCAGAAATGTGGCCAGCTCCCGGTCGAGACGCAGGTAAGCATCTTCGGTCTCCACAGCATTAGGGCCAAACTGGTGGCCTATGTAATCGGTGCTCGAGAGGCTGACCGCTAAAAAATCAGTGCTGCTCCCCTGCCCCAGCGCTTCTGCATCTATGCAGGCATTGGCCATCATCAGCACTATGTCGTTGCCGCCGGGGGTAGAGAGAAATGTATGGTATTTGTCTTTACCGGTAAGCCCGGAAAACTTGTGCGGAAATGCAGCAGTAGCCTCACCATGGAAGTTGCCTTCATATTTATTAGCATCGGTTATACTTTGGGTATAAGTAGCATCGGGGTAAAGTAACTGCCAATCGTACTTCATAAAGCTGTCAGCTACTTTCCTTTTATTGAAGCCCGATAGCCAGGCCGGCCGCGTATTCTTATAATAAGTACTGCTCACAAAGTTGCCCGTATTCTCATCAAACCAATAGGCGCCGCTGGCAAGATGCCCGGCAGGGATTATGCTTCCCCGGTCTTTGGCAGAGATGCCATACACCCTTGATTTGAAATTTGTAGCCAGCCTCAGTTCATCGGTGATGGTGGTGGTAAGCAGGTTGGCCGGGCTCATGGAGCTTAGGCCCGTGTCGCCATTGTTGATAATGTGCACGGAGTTATCCATAACACAGTATACCGAGTTACAGGTAAAATTATCTATAAAGTCGTTGGCCACGATACCATGTATAGATGGTACCGACCCGGTATAGATGCACGCATGGCCGGGGGCTGTGTAAGATGGCAGGTAATTGATCATTGCATTCTGGCAATTGAAGCCTTTGCCCATCAAGCGCTTAAAGCCCCCTTCCGTATACCTGTCGTAATAGCGGTAGAGGTAATCCCAGCGCATCTGGTCTATGACCATACCCACCACTATTTTGGGGCGGTCTGCCCCACCCTTCTTTTGGCTGTATGCGGCCCCACCCAGTAATAAACAAGCGGTAAATAGTACGTATTTTTTCATTTGATGCAAAAAATGGCAATGTAAATACCAAATTATCTGCAAATGTGCGTATTACCTGCTAAATGGTCCGCTACTTTTTTATTAATTTTGCGCATCGTTTTATAAGAGTTCAGAGTTAATAAATATTTACAAAATGGACATATTTGCAAAGTTTGAGAACAGGCTGGGGCCGATAGGTGACTACGCAGAAAAATCACCGGGATATTTCGCATTCCCAAAGCTGGAAGGTGAGATAGGCAACCGCATGAAATTCCGCGGTAAGGAGAAAATCGTTTGGAGTCTCAATAACTACCTTGGCCTGGCCAATCATCCTGAAGTACGCAAGGCCGATGCCGATGCTGCAGCCAAGTATGGCCTGGCATCGCCAATGGGTGCCCGTATGATGAGCGGTAACTCAGACTTTCACAGTCAGCTGGAAAGTGAGCTGGCGGGTTTTGTGGGCAAAGAAGACGCAATGCTGTTCAACTTTGGCTACCAGGGTATGGTGTCTACGATAGACAGCCTTTGTGGCCGCCACGATGTGGTGGTATATGACGCTGAGTCTCATGCCTGCATCATAGATGGCCTGCGCCTGATACCAAGCCACCGCTATGTATATAAGCACAACGATATAGCTGACTGCGACAAGCAGCTGGCCCGCGCTACCGAAATGGTGAAGAAGACCGGCGGCGGCATACTGCTGATAACCGAGGGCGTATTTGGCATGAGCGGCAACCAGGGCAAAATAAAGGAGATAGCCGTACTGAAAGAAAAGTATGAGTTCCGCCTGTTTGTAGATGATGCGCACGGATTTGGTACAATGGGTAAAACCGGTGCAGGTATAGGCGAAGAGCAGAACTGCATGGACGATATAGACGTGTACTTCTCTACGTTCGCGAAGTCGATGGCAAGCATTGGCGGCTTCCTTGCAGCAGATAAGAAAATACTGACATTCCTGCGCTACAATATGCGCTCGCAGATCTACGCTAAGTCGCTGCCTATGGCATTTGTAGTAGGCAACCTGAAGCGCCTGGAGCTGCTGCGCAGCAAGCCTGAGCTTCGCGAAAAGCTGTGGCACAATGTGCGCAGGCTACAGGACGGGTTCAGGGAACGAGGCTTTGACCTTGGCACCGCCAATACACCTGTTACCCCCGTATTCATGAAGGGTGGCCTTTATGATGCTGTGCAGCTTACCTACGACCTCCGCGAGAACTATGATATCTTCTGCTCGGTGATCGTTTACCCGGTGATTCCAAAAGGCCAAATAGAGCTGCGTATAATACCTACGGCTGCGCATACCGACCAGGATATAGATGAGACACTTGCAGCTTTTGCCGCTATACGTGAGAAGCTCGAAAAGAAACTATACCCGCAGGAAATGCCGCAGGTGGGTGTGCCCGCGTAGATTATTGACATTATACCAACAACAAAGGCGCCTGATGGCGCCTTTGTTGTTGTGCACATCCGACATATACCTTACGCCAGACCTTTATTGTATTTTAATAAATTTCTCGTGCTTTAGCAGCCGTTTCTGACTGTCTAATATCGTGATGAAATATACCCCTGCAGAAAGCTCCGCTACCGAAATATTGTTGTCTTCCGTTTGCTTTACGATCTGGCCCAGGCTATTATAGACCTCCATGCTTACATCTTTGCCGACAGAGGTATAAATATGGTCGTTAGTCGGATTGGGAAATATTTCAATATCTCCAGTGCTAACTACCGTGTTCACATCGGAAGGTGCAGCCAGTTTTATCACCCAAAAATCCCACGAGCCCTTATTATTTGAAACATCATAGTCATCAGACCCACTTATGCCAGCCAGCAAATATCCGCCATCTGCACTTTGGAGTACAGCAGTTGCAGATTCTACTTTTGTGCCCCCAAAGCATTGCTGCCATTGCATGGCACCTGCGGCAGACAATTTCACGATGCCAAAATCCGTGCTGGCGTGGTGCCCTGTTACATTACCATCGTCAGACATGAAGCCGCCTGCCAATACACAACCGCCATCAGACGTTGCCCATACAGAGTTTCCCCAATCGGATACGCTACCTCCAAAACACTTTTGCCATTGTAACACCCCACCAGATGATATTTTTACGGCCCACGCATCCATAGCACCGTGATTTCCTGTTACATCACCATCTGTAGAATCGCTCCTTCCGGCTACGATATACCCCCCATCCAGTACTTGCTTCACGCAAAATGCGTCATCGTTTCCTACTCCACCAAAAGTATTCTGCCATTGCATATTGCCGACAGCATCCAACTTTATGACCCAGTAGTCCGTGCCTCCATGATTAGATGTTACATCGCCGTCAGTTGATGCGGTATATCCAGCTACTACATAGCCTCCATCAGACGTTTGCTGAATCGAAAAAGCGCATTCGCTTCCGCTTCCCCCATACAGCTTTTGCCATGCAATATCCCCTGTAGAAGTTAATTTTATAACCCAATAATCCGCTTCCCCATGATTGGGGACCTATCCGTCGTGGGTTTGATTCGCTCCCGCTGAAATATAACCTCCATCGGTAGTCTGTTGTATCGTCAGAACATAATCTACATTCGTACCTCCAATACACTTCTTCCATTCTACGCTCCCCGTATTATCCAGCTTTATCACATAGCTACCTGTCCCTGACGAACAGGAGGCCATATCCCCATCTGTGGAGGTAGTGGTTCCCGCAACAATATACCCGCCATCTGAGGTTTGGTCAATTGCTCTTGCCTGGTCATAGCTGCTGCCCCCAAATGTCTTCTGCCACTCAAGCGCTCCTGTAGCTGAAAGCTTCACGATCCAAAAGTCCTCTAAGCCATGGTTGGTCGCAATGTCGTGGTCGGTGGAATAAGTGGAACCAGCAGTAATAAAGCCACCTTCTGAGGTCTGCAGTGCAGAATTGCAATGTTCATATGCAGATCCCCCATATGATTTTTCCCACTGGATAGCTGGGGCTTGCGCAAAACAGGCTTTGCCGCCCAATATGCTAAACAGCCAAAATAAACAACACTTTAATTGCATGTGATATAGGATAATTTTAAAGATAAAAATTTATTGTTGTCCGACAAACGCCATGTAAATTGAGTTTATTCCTCTGAATACAGCCATTGGCTTACATTTCAAATTTCATTTGAATAGCAGGGGGTGTCTGTTTTGAGATGGCAGTACCAGGGCTGGCCTTGCTTTTGATCCTCTTTCGCTTCAATTTATACGCATCAATGATAGCGGACAGGCCCACATAATTCATGATGTGCAATCTTACGATTGTAGCTAAGATGGAGAATGCCATTTTAGATTTGTGGTCTTTGTAGGTAACATCAAGCAGCAGAAGCGCAATCAATGCACACCATATCTGTATCTCTATCGCGTTTGAGTTGTCACCAAAGAAGTAGGTGAGGGGGAAGTTCTGCTTCAGTTTTTTGAAAAATGTTTCTATCTGCCAACGGTTCTCGTATATACCAGCTATTTCCACGGCAGTCATTTCGAAATTATTGGTGATATAGACAAACGCCTTATTGTATTGGACAGAAAATACAGCAACCCTTCGCATTTGCTGCTTTACTAGTTCCTTGTCTGCTTTATAGGTTACTTCTATCCTTTCATCTTTTAGTACATGCTGGGCATCATCTGGCAACCCAAACTCTTCAAGGGTATGGTACTCTGCATTATCTTTTTGGCGGGTTACATAGAAAATGCATCTTTTGGTAAACGCATCGAACTGCAGGTAGTTGATATAAGCCTTATCAAACGCAATGATAGAATGGTCGGGCAGCTCCTTTATATACTTATAAAACTGCTGGTCATGTAACGCTGCTGCCGTGTATTTGATAAAGGAAGGCATGTTGGTATCTGCATTCAAAAGGGTATGCACCTTCATCCCACCCTTGCTTTTGCCGTCTTTGCGCTTTCGGCCGGCTGGCTTAAGAATGGCTTTGAACAAGGATATGGTCGTGCTGTTCAGTATGTATAATTTTTGGACTATTGTTGCGTTCAGGCGGCTGTCCGAGATACTGTGCTTATAGGTGCCGTATAGTTTTTGGTAAATGGACCCAAAAACTTTAGAAGGGCGTTGTTTGTTGCCATCACTTAAAGTACTCCGTGGAGGAACTTTTGTGAGGTTGATATGCCGGAGTTTCCCCTGGCAGACCTCAAGCCCGCATTGGAGTTCGCGAAGGGAGGTGCAGTGCGTATACACACCGTAAAGCATACTGACAAGGTGATCCCAGAGGAACAGCCGCTTATAGCAACGGTTCGCCTTGTGTTCGCTGATAACCTCCTTGATAACTTTCTGATCCAGCAGAGAAAGCAATTGGCTAAATACAGGCTGTCCGACAAAATCTGTAGATTTGTTCATCAATTTTATGGTGTGGTAACTGCAAAATTGATGAAGGGTGGCCATATTTTGACCACCCTTACTTATTTTTTATCTCGGACAACAATAATAAAAAACTTCAGACTATAACGTCGAAAATAGAGAAATTGTATTTCAGTATCTTGCAAATCTTTGATTATATTATTTATCAATAAATCAGCTACCCACTGTTCGTTTACTTTGCCTTTAGCCCCGGATAAAGAAATGCATGATGCTGCGGCATAATCTTGTTGCGATTGATATCTTTGCAACCCAATACACTTACCTAATGAAAGTATTTATTTCCGGTGCGTCCGGCCTGGTGGGCAGTAACTGCCTGAAGCATTTTACAGAACAGGGATGGGAAGCCGTGGGCTCCTATTTTTCATTTGAGACAGATGATACTGTGTTTTATGATACACTCAATCCGGACCATCCTTTTAACTTCAATGTGACAGAGTTTGCACCCGATGTTATCGTGCACTGCGGGGCGCTCACCCATGTAGACTACTGCGAAACGAATGAGCAGGAAAGCTATGACAAGACTGTGCAAAGCACCATTAACCTCATAAAACTGGCCAACCAGTGCAATGCACGGCTGGTATACATATCTACTGATTATGTTTTTGACGGTAAAGATGGCCCATACAGGGAAGACGCGCCGGTGAACCCGATAAGCGTATACGCCCGGCACAAGCTGGAAGCCGAGCAGCTAGTGATGCGCGATGTGGCGCACCCACTGGTGCTGCGCGTTACCAACGTATATGGCAATGAACTGCGCGGCAAAAACTTCGTAGCCCGTATAGTAGACCAGTGCAAGAACAAACAAAAGCTAACGCTGAAGCTCCCATACGATCAGTATGCATCGCCAGCTAATGCCTGGGACATAGCGCGCGCTATGTTTGTGTTGCTGAGAGATAATAAAGGGGGTATCTACAATATTGGCGGCACCGATTACCTGAACCGTGTGGAGCTGGCACTTCGTGTGTTGTCTTACTTCCCCGATGCGGAGTATGACCTCATACCCATCAGCACAGAGGAAATGAAACAACCCGCTCCCCGCCCCTTACTGGGTGGCTTTGTTAAAATGAAATTCAGCAATGAATATCCTGAGTTCCTGTTTGGCAATATAGACAGCTATATGAAGGAGGCGCTTACGGCAATAAAAAATGATCCTGTAGCTTAAGCGACAGGATCATTTGCATTGTGAATTATTCGGGCTGTTAAGCCATATCAGGATGTACGCCTACATACCTTGGTTCGCGCTTGATCTCATATAACCAGAAAAATGGGAATGAGACCGGTACAAAGGTGGCCATGACAACTATCCAAAGTAATTTGTTCGGGCCGTTCATATTTTTAAGCTTGGCCAGCAATACGATGAAATATATCAATACACCTGCCGATACTACACCAGATACCGCCAGCATGGCAAACAACGTACCATAGTTCTGGTTGGTAATACCCACTGCCAGGTTATTCACATCGTGCGGCTGCAACGCTGGTATTAATAGTATAAGGTAATAGACCAGGCATATGAAAAAACATATAGCCGGTATAAAGCTTATAATTCCTATTTTCTTCTTTTCTTTTTCGTCAAAAACCATCAGGTTGTCCATAACACTTGAATTTATGTTTACAATGTCCCCACTGATATATTAATAAAATTATGCCGCCTCCGCTATGGCAATCATAAAATTATCTATAAAATATTAATACCATGCGAGCATCTCCATAAAACAATGCCCGCGCTATGGCGCGGGCATTTATAATTTAAGGGCATCGCTACCCTATTTCTTTACCATACTCTTGAAGGTCTTTTCATTCACTGTTACAGGGTATTGGCTGCGCATTTTCTGGTTCCACTGCTTCTCCAGGTAGTCCTGGTATTCAGCTACTACATACCCCCTGGCCTCATCGAGCGATTTGTTGCCCGGTGCGTTGAATATCTCGCGCGCGACTACCACATTGTACTGGCCGTTAGACTGTGGCATTACCTTGATGCGGTTCGCCTGCAATTCAGCCTGCGTCGCATCTTTGAAACGTGAGAACTCATACCTGCCGCGCTGTATGGTTACCCCGTCAGGATTAGACTGCGTGTTTACCGCCTTAGCTATTTCCTCATCAGTCATCTTACCGCCTTTTATCAGCAGCATGCCTGTGTCAAACATAGCCTTGTTCTTAAATTTATAAACAGCACCTTCGAAGCCGGGCTCCCAAGTGTATTTGCCCTTGCGGGTCTCATAGAAGGCTTTCAGGCCAGCCGAGTCTTTTGCTGCCTTGCTCCATACGTTACGGTCCATCAGCTCGAACAACATGATACCGTCGCGGTACTCTTCCATCAGGTGCTTAAAGTCGGGGTTCTCTTCTACCAGCTTGTGCTCTTCAAAGTCGTTCACCACGTTGTTCACGTAAAGGTTATATGCATCGCGCACTACGGCGTTCTTAGGGCCGTTTAGCCTGCCGCGCGTTAGTGTTTCAAGGAATTTTACAAAGTCGTTTTGCAGGTAGTTCTTACCGGCAAGTACAAATACGGGCTTATTCATCATCCGGTAGTCTTCCGACTTAAGTACCTTAGCATCCTTGCCGGTATCGGGTATCATAGACAGCCGCTCCGTTACCTCAGCTATATTGGCCGGGTACTCCTTAAAGCCATTTTTCTCCTTTATCTTATTAAAGAACTGGTCTTTGGCAAACTGCGCGCGCGAGTCGTTTTCCACTTTATGCTTCAGGCTGGTGTACAGCGAGTCATAAGGCTGCATGGGGTACTTTGCCAGCAGCTTTAAGATGTGGTAGCCATACTCGGTTTGCACAGGCTCCGGCCACACTTCGCCGGGGCGCTTCATTGTGAATGCCGCATTCTCAAATGCCGGCACCATGCGGCCTGCGCCAAATGGCTTCAGTACACCGCTATCGTTCACTGAGTATTTGTCGTCAGAGTATTTGGTCACCAGCTCGTGAAACGGCACACCGCTCTTTGCCATTGCCAGCACGCTATCCGCACGCTTCTTTGCCATCGCCAGGCCTTCGTTGCCCCGCGATTTTGGCGCCATTATCATTATCTGCGCCACCTTCACCTGGCCTTTATCAGCGCGCTTTTCGAGCACCTTTAAAATATGATAGCCAAACTGTGTGCGGAAAGGCTTTGAGACCTTACCCACAGGGGTACTGTATGCTGCGTTCTCAAACGGGTATATCACCTGCAGCGACGTTATATAGCCCAGTTCGCCACCGTTATCCTTTGAGCCCTTATCATCGGTGTATAGCTGCGCCATGGTTGCGAAATCAGCCTTCTTACTTTCTATAGCATTGTATATGCTGTCTATTTTGCGGAAGGCCGCCATAGTGTCGCTTCCCGGGGTTGCGCTTATAAGTATGTGCGCCACGCGTATATTCTCTTTAGAGCGGTCGTAAGCCTCGCGTATCTGCTTGTTCACTATCTCCTCGTCGGTAAGGTAGTTCTTGGCCAGCTGCTTGCGGTAGTTGTCCAGTTCCTTTTGTATGGAGCCCAGCGTATCCAGCTGCTGTTTGTCGGCCTCTGCCACCTTCATGCGGAATAAAGCGTAAAGATCCAGGTAGCTCCTCAATGCCGTATCCGACATGTCGGGCTTTTTGTTCATGCTGTTCTTCTTGTAAACGCGCAAAAAATCATCTTTGGATACCTGGTTGGAGCCGTAGGTAAATAGAGTTTGTGCATAACCCGGCAGTGTAATGAAGCCGGCAGCAATGCATGTTAAAACCAGTTTTCGCATTGTGTATATCTGTTTTTAAGTATTTTTATTTTTTAGTAGTTTTTTCCTTTGCCTTCTTTTTCTCCAGCATCTCCACCAGGTTGATCACATTGCTGTGGTCGAGGCGCTTGCCCCTTATGATTTTTTTCTCGTCCATCAGGTAAATGGTGGGTGTGCTATACACATCGTACTTACCGCGCCAGTCGCCTACGTGCTCGTGGTCCCATGTGTTGGTCCACTCTTCCAGCTTGTGCTTGGTTATGAATTCCTGTATAGCCTTCTCCTCGCCCTCTGTGGCCACAGTGAATATGCGCACCCCCTTATCCTTCAGCACTGCCTTATATGCCGAATCGATAGATGGCAGCTCGTGCTGGCAGTGGCCGCACGATGGCGAATAAAAAATAAGCATGGTATATTTTGCCTTTACGGCCTGCAGGCTTTCCACTTTTTTGGTAAACACATTAGGCGTCTTCACCTCGGGCGCCATATTGCCGATAACGTTTGGCGCTATCTTCATAGCCCTGTCTATGTACTTGGTCAGCTCATCCGATGTTAGCCAGAATGCGTCACCCTTCATGTAGTAGTTCTCTACCAGGTATACAAATACCTCATCCATACCCATCACCTTGCTGTTCTCCACATCGCGGGTGAGCCACCACAGGGTATACTTGAATATGTCTTTGGTACCCCGGGCTCTCTTCAGCAACACGTCTGCCTCCTTCTCCATGCTATCGGGCCATGGCAGCACCAGCTTGTGGAAATACTCATCGATCTTGGCATCGTAGATAGGGGTATGTATCAGCCTGTCGTCCTGGAAGTCGAAGCCATCCCAAAAGTGCGTTTTATAATAGGTATAGGCAAAGTTGCTGTCCCTCGTCTTGCCATCGGGGAGAAAATGTTCGCCCTCCGGCACCTGTGGCGTTTCCAGCGCGTTAAAAATAGCTGAGAGCAATGTGCCGGGGTATTTCTTTGCGTAGGTCCTGCGGTAGTTGGTAAGGTCTTTTGATGTTGCAGATGCCCGCTTGCGTACCTCGGCCGTGTCAGCGGCGGTCTTAGCCTTGGCAAACTCCTTTTGCAGCTCCTGCTGTGTAACGCTGTAGCCCGACAGGAAATTCACATACTCCTGGAAACGCTCGTTCTCCGGGGAGTTCTTGAACTTAACACCGCCGGGCAGCTTGGCTACATCGGCATTGATGCCTATATCATCGCCCTTATTCAGTAAAAATTCAAAATAGGTTTTCCGGTCTGATAACAGCACCATGTAGATGCCCCCGGTAAATGTGGTGTCAGTGCTGTTGAATATCGCCGTGCCGCTCCTGTCAAACCGTGCCGAGTCGCGCTTATAGATATTGGGCAGCGCCTTGCCGTAGTAATGCACCAGGTAGGCTACTGAGTCCTTCACCCCCGGCATCTTCACCTGTATCCGGTATCCCTGGCGTGCAACAGACGGCTGAGCTATGCCCATTAAGAGCAGCATAGCAACTAATAAACTTCGGTTCATGTAAAAATCTGGTTGTTTCCGCTATAAGACGGTCAATAAACCGTATTTGTTGGTTTAGAAAATCAAAAATAATTCATAATGTTGGTGTATCCCAATTCATTGCCCGTTAAATTCCGGTATAAAACTATTTCATCACATAAATAAAAATGCCTGCTTCGAAGAGAGAAGCAGGCATTTTTATTTATGTGATAATATTAAGGCTGGTATACCAGGCGGATGATGGTTGTAGCACCATCGTTGTCTGTGTACCTGCACATATATACACCAGCTGCCAGTGAGCCCGGCAGGTCTACTGTAGTAGTGCCCCTTGTAATGTTATAGTTGCCTATTTGCTTGCCATCGAGCGAGTATAACTGCATTGTACCTGCATGCTCGGTAACCACGCTGAATGAACCGCTTGTAGGGTTAGGGAACAGCTCGATACCGCTTATTGCTGAGCCTGCGAGGCTGCCCGGCCTTGGACAAACGCTCACTGTAACCGTAGCTGATGCGTAGCAACCTGTAGCCAGTGTGTACGTGATCTCAGCAGTACCGGCAGATACACCCTGCACCAGGCCGCTTGTAGTATTAACTGTAGCCCTTGCAGTGTTGCTGCTGGTCCAGTTAAGGCCCGGGGTAGTTGCGTTGTTCAGGTCTGTAGTAGCACCTGCACATACCGTAAAGGTACCCGTTACCGGCGCAGGATTAGGATTAACTGTTACGTTAACCGCTTTGTAGCAACCCGTGCTCAGCACATAAGATATAGGAGCAATACCCGCAGCCACGCCCGATACTATGCCTGTAGCAGCACCAATGGTAGCTGAAGCAGGGCTTCCGCTCTGCCATGTACCGCCCACAGTACTGTTAGTAAGACTAAGCGTAGTGCCAGGACATACCTTAAGATTAGATGTGCCAGTAAGTGATATATTAGCCGGAACCGGGTTAACTGTTACGATGGTAGTTGTTCGGCAGCCTGAAGGCAGCGTGTAGCTGATGGTAGCCGTACCAGGCAGTGTGCCGCTGATAACACCCGTAGCCGATGGGCCGCTGATGTAAGCAGATGCCGCGCCGCTCCATGTGCCGCTGGCAGGATTGCCGAGGGTCATTGATGCGCCAACACATATCTGCACGTTACCTGTGATAGAACCCGCAGCCGGAGTTATAGTTGCGATCTTGGTAGCAACACAGCCCGCAGCTGTAGTGTAAGATATGGTAGCATTGCCTGCGCCCATACCGGTAATGATAGCGTTAGTACCTATAGCTGCTATGGTAGCATCGCTGCTGCTCCATATGCCGCCGGTTGTAGCATTACCTACTGTAGTAGTAGAGCCTACGCAGGTAAGCGCTGTGCCGGTGATGCCCGCTACTGTGCTTACCGTAACAACCGAAGTGACACGGCATGTGGTGCTAACCGCATAAGTGATGCGGCTTGTGCCTGCAGTGATACCCGTCATAATACCGGTAGCAGAACCTATTGATGCAACTGCTGCATTGCTGCTGCTCCATGTGCCGCCGCCCGATGACGTAAGCGTAGATGGTGTGCCCACACATGCTGTAGCAGAACCTGCGATTGCCGAAGGCGCTGCGGTAACAGTAACTACTGCTGCCGATGTGCAACCTGCTGCTGTGGTGTACGTGATATCTGTATTACCTGCGCTTACACCTGATACTACACCGTTAGTAGCTATAGTAGCCACTGCCGGTGTGCTGCTGCTCCATGTGCCACCCGTTACGCTGTTTGCAAGCGTTGTAGTGCCCGATGCGCAGATAGTCATAGTACCTGTGATAGCTGCACTGTTGTTAACCGTGATCAGCTTGGTAACACGGCAGCTGCCTACTGAGTAGGTAACCGTAGCGCCACCAGCTGCAACACCTGTGATGTCGCCTGCTGTGCCGGCAGTAAGTATTGCTGCATTGCTGCTGCTCCATGTGCCGCCACTAACAGTGTTGGTAAGTGTTATAGTTGAATTTTTACATACTGATGAGCTGCCTGCTATTGCCGAAGGAGTAGCATTGATAGTTACCTCCTTAGTGCGGTAGCAACCTGTGCCAGCCGTGAACGTGATAGTAGCTGTACCCATGCTTACGCCTGAGATATAGCCTGCACCTGATGTGATAACGCTCGCTACGCTTGCGTCACCGCTTGTCCATACACCGCTGCCGGCAGCAAGTGTAGTAGTACCGCCTACACAAGCTACGCCTGCGCCGGTGATAGCCGATGGCAGTGCGTTAACTGTGATGTTTGTAGTTCTGATGCAGCCTGAGCCTGTAGTATAGGTGATCTTCGAAGTACCTGCTGCAACACCTGTGATGTCGCCTGCTGTACCTGCTGTAGCCACAGCTGTGTTGCTGCTGCTCCATGTGCCGCCGGTAACTGTGTTGGCAAGTGTAGTGCTGCTGCCTGCACACACTGTGCTGCTGCCTGTGATGGTAGCCGGTGCTGCGTTAACTGTTACCTCAGCTGTAGCAATACAGCCGGTACCCAGTGTGAAAGTGATCATAGCAGTACCGTTAGATACGCCTGTTACCACGCCCGTGCCCGAAGCAACTGTTGCGATAGCAGTGTTGCCGCTCGTCCAGCTTGAACCTGCAGATGAAACGTTAGTAAGTGTAGTAGTAGACCCAGCGCAAAGCGTCATAGTGCCGCCTACTGCTGATGGTAACGGATTGATGGAAACAACAGTTGTTTTAACACAACCTGCTGCAGATGTGAAGCTAATAGTAACCGTACCTGCTGCTACGCCTGTAACAGATGCTGCCGAGCCTGAGCCCGGAGTGAAGCCGGTAGCTGTGGCAGTAGCAGTATTGCTGCTGCTCCATGTGCCGCCTGTCATAGTGTTGCTCAGTGTAGTGCTTGTGCCTGGGCATGCGCGCATAAGACCGGTAATAGCAGGCGGTGCGCCGTTTACTGTTACCGTCATGTATGTTTTGCTTGCTGAGCTGATAGAATAAGTGATGATAGCAGTACCTGTAGATACGCCCGTCAGTATTGCATTGCCAGCTGAGATAGTACTGATGCTCGCTACAGATGGGTTGCTGCTCACCCAGCTGCTTGTAGCAGTAGATGTAGCGTTAGACAGGGTGCTTGTAGTGCCTACGCATACTACCGGTGTGCCTGTTATGTCTGTTACAGTTGTGTCAACTGCTACAACGTGCGTAGCAACTGAAGCGCCGCATGAGTTGGTTACAGAGTAGCTGATAGTAGTAGTACCGAAAGATACGCCCTGAACGATACCTGCACCTACCAGTGTTACATGGCTGTTGCTTGCGCTCCATGTGCCACCAGATACTGATGGTGTAAGTGTGATAGTAGCGCCTGCAAGTACTGTAGTAGCACCTGATATAGAACCTGCATCAGGCAATGGGCTCACAGTTACTATTGCAGTAACCATAGTAGCACAGCCTGTGCCGTTTGTAACCGTATAAGATATTGTAGAATTACCTGCTGCTACCTTGGTAACAACACCTGCAGATGATACGGTAGCAACTGAAGTATTGCTGCTTACCCATGTGCCGCCTGTAGTAGTGCTGCTGAGTGTAACTGTAGGTGTAGCGCAAAGCAGCATAGTACCTGTAAGGGCACCAACTGTAGGATATGCGCTTGAAGTGTACGTTGTTGTAGCGCTGGCCGAACAGCCGAAGCCGTTTGTAACTGTGTAGCTGATAGTAGCAGTGCCGCCTGCAACCGCAGATACAACGCCGCCTGTTACAGATGCGATACTGCTGTTGCTGCTGCTCCATACGCCGCCGCCTGTGGCATTGCTGAGTGTAGAAGTGTTGCCCACACACGCTGCTGCAGTACCTGTAGTAGCCGCAACAGAAGGGTTAGCGTTAACAGACACCATCATTGAAGTAACGTTGCTGCAGCCTGCGCCGCTTGTAACTGTGTAAGTGACAGATGTAGTACCAGCAGATACCGGTGTCAGCACATTGCCGCTCACCGTAGCTGTAGCAGGTGTAGAGCTGCTCCATGTACCACCGCTTACTGAGTTGGTAAGTGTAAGGGTATTGCTCATGCACACGCTGTTAGCGCTTGTAATAGAGCCTGCTGATGGCAATGCATTTACTGTAACAACTGTAGTAGCTGCATTCTCGCAACCTGCACCGAGTGATATAGTATAAGTTATAGTAGCCATACCTGCCGACACGCCTGATACAACGCCGCCAGTACCCACACCGGCAACCGATGTGTTGCTGCTGCTCCAGGTACCGCCTGATGTTGAATTGGTAAGTGTTGTGGTTGCGCTCTCACATACCGTTTTTGTGCCGCCGATAGTCGCTACCGATGGCAGTGAGTTTACAGATACTACTGTAGATACCGTTGTATTACAACCTGCGCCGTTGGTAACGCTGTATGTTATTGTAGAAGTGCCGATTGTTAAGCCGCTTACCACACCGCCTGTGGTGATGGTAGCTACTGTAGTATTACTGCTGCCCCATACACCGCCGCCGGCAGTGTTGCTGAGCGTGCTTGTAGAGCCTGTGCACACGCTTGCAGAGCCTGTGATGCTGCCTACAGTTGGCACCGCGTTTACGGTAACTGTAGTAGACGCTACCGTACTGCAGCCTGCGCCGTTAGTAACTGTATACCTGATCAATGATGAGCCTGAAGCTACACCGCTAACCACACCTGCTGTGTTCACTGTTGCAGCCGCAGTGTTGTTGCTGTTCCATACGCCGCCGGTTGTTGCATTGCTGAGCGTGGTAGCAGAGCCTGCACATACTGTGCCGGTGCCTGTGATAGCCGCAACGGTTGGTATTGCATTCACCGTAACTGTTGCTGTTGCTGTTGTAGCGCAGCCGGAGCCGTTGGTAACTGTATAAGATATAACAGTAGTACCCGCTGCCACACCGCTTACTGTGCCGGCCGATACTGTTGCCGCTGCAGTGTTGCTGCTCGTCCATACGCCGCCTGTTGTAGCGCTGGTAAGATCAGTAGATGCGTCTGCACATATAGTCATTGTGCCGGTGATAGCCGATACGGTTGGTACTGCGTTAACTACAGCAGTAACTGTAGCCATAGAGGTACAGCCAAATGTTGTGGTCACTGAATAAGTAACAGGTGTGGTACCTGCGGTAACGCCGGTAAGCACGCCTGTAGAAGATATTGTTGCTGTTGCTGTGCTGCCGATGGTCCAGTTGCCGCCTGTAGTGGCGTTAGCAAGAGTTGTTGAAGCGCCTGCGCATACCGTAGCCGTGCCTGTGATACCTGCAACAGATGGCAGTGGGTTAACCGATACTGCTGCTGTAACAACTGTAGTACAGCCTGCGCCGTTGGTAACGCTATAAGAGATAGTAGTATTGCCTGCAGCTACCGGTGTTACCACACCTGTAGAAGATACTGTTGCCGCTGCAGTGTTGCTGCTGCTCCAGTTGCCGCCGGTAGTAGCATTGGTCAGTGTTGTAGTGCTGCCTTCGCATACGCCCAGTGTGCCGCCGATGCTTGCCACCGTAGGTACTGCATTAACGCTAACTGTGCGTGTAGCCATACAGCCACCAGCTATATAGCTGATAAGTGAAGTACCTGCTGATACGCCGGCAAGGATGCCTGAAGTAGCGCCGATAGATGCTACAGATGTGCTGCCGCTTGTCCATGTGCCACCGCTGGTAGCGTTAGCCAAGGTTGTTTCAGTGCCTGCACATATTACGTCGGTACCAGTTATAGCCAGAGGGCTTACTGTTACAACCGTCGTTACCACGCATGAGCTGGTTACATAAGATATTGTTGCAGTGCCGCCGCTCATGCCCGTTACTGTGCCGCCGCTTACTGTAGCTATTGCAGTGTTGCTACTACTCCATGTACCGCCACTGGCAGAAATAGAAAGTGAAGTTGTAGCGCCGATACAAACCGATGTAGTACCGGTTATAGTGCCTATTGCTGCGCTAACTGTTACTATCCTGTTGGTAGTACAGCCTGCGCTGCTGGTATAAGTTACCCTCGCTGTACCTATTGTAAGACCGGTAACAATACCTGTAGTTGAGCCAACTGATACCGAACCAGTGGCTGCCGATGTAGTCCAGCCTGTGCCTATTGTTGAAGCATTTGCCAGTGTTATAGACCCGCCCACACAAACATTTGCAGTTCCGGTGATGGTGTAGGTTTGAACTTCCAAAAGCTTAGTTGCCGTACAGCCACCTACTGAATAACTGATGAGAGAAGTACCTGCAGCTACGCCGCTCGCTATACCCGTAGAACTGTTTATGCTCGCTACTGTAGTAGTACCGCTACTCCATGTGCCACCTGACGCCGCATTTGTCATTGTAGTAGTTGTGCTTGTGCATATTGCAGAAGCACCGCTGATAGCTATTGATACAAGGCTAAGTTGTTTAACTGTTGCCTTATTTCCAGGCGAACTACCTCCATCTGCATAAACGACATAGGCCGAACCACTGGGGCTTATTGCCATTCCATGGTAAGCGCTAATATTGGTAGTTAGTACCGCCCCCACATTTATCCAATCAGAGCCATTGAATTTTTTAACCATAGCTTTGCCCACTGGAGATGTAGTACCATCGGCGTAAATGAAGAAAGGTGTTCCTGTATTGTCAACTGCAATTGACGTATATGTTGCAGTACCAGTTGTGATACCTGCCGAACCTACAGTTACCCAGTTTGTGCCATCAAACTTCATCACACTAGCCTTTCCTCCCTGGCTCCAATCCTGGAATGCCACATAAGGGTTGCCACTTGCATCCAATGCAATCGTAGTCCAATCAACGCGTCCCGGCGAGAATCCACTAGAACCCACGTTAACCCAATTGGTACCGTCGAATTTCTTTACAGTTGCTTTTCCACTAGCAGCTGAGTCCCTATAAACGATGTATGGTGTTCCAGTGCTGTTCACAACAATATTTGTATAATCAACTGGACCTGCTGAAAATTGCGCTGTGCCCACAGCAGACCAGGCTCCGGTAGCATTACTGTAACCCATTACCGTAGCTTTTAACAAGCCGCCAGTAGCGTCTTGATACGCTACATACAAAGTGCCGCCTGGTGCAATTGCCAGAGAGGTCCACTTGGCTGCGGTGTTGGCCAGGGTTGCCCCACCTACATTTACCCAAGTTGTGCCATTAAATTTTCTTACTGCTGGCTTGTTACCGGTAGCATTGTCGGTTGAATATGCAACGAAGGCAGTATCATTAACGCCAGTTTTTACTGTGATATAATCAATTTTTAAACCTGAAAACCCTTCTGCACCAACAGCTACCCAACTGGATCCATTATAAGTTTTAACTGTAGCGAATCCAGCACTTGCATTTTGGTCTCTATACGCAACATACGGTGTCCCTCCGCTATTAACAGCGATTGAAGTATATTGCGATTGAGACGTGGAAAGGCCGACCCCACCGGTCGTGTTCCACAGCTCACACGTCTGGGCCGTGGCTTGTTTCGTTATCAGCGCGATGCAACAGATCGCGAAGAACACAAGGGATTGTTTGTTGAAGTATTTCATACGTTATAGATGTTTCTATTTTCTTTTACTATATTGTGCTTCCTTCCAGTCCAAAACCGCACAAGACGGTATTTTCCTAAAAGGTTTGCAAACTTAAAGTGAATATTTCTTTAAAATAATTGAATAACAACACGTTAGCAAGCTAATAGCATTTACTTAGGTTTTTATTTGATGTATAAAGGTTGGCACGATTAAATCTTCAAGAGGTAGCCCTCTGACAACCCATATACCCATGTTTGGGCCTCATTTCCTCCTTATTGCGTTTAGTATATTTATATTCATCATTAACAAAAATAGGTATTTACGTAAAATGACTTTTTTTTAACAACTATGTTAGGCCTTAAAACAGCTCAGAGCGTTTGTGAGCTGCTATTTTCAGTTCCCGGTTAGATTCGGGATGTGATAGCAACGATTTGCGATCTCACGGTGTACCCGGGAAGATCCAAAGGCAGATATAAAAAAATACCTCACCGTTCTGGGAAACACAATCCTTCAATCCGCCGATCCTTTAATCAAGGTTTCGACAAAGTGCGCAGCCTTAAGAAATAGGTAGCCGGATCCTGTCATTCCTGTAATCCTAAAAATCGTGTTCAACCAATTGCGCTACATCTCCTCCCCCTGGGGGAGGCCGGGAGGGGCCCCTCTGGTGCGATATTTATAAACCATCTACCATACATGCCTGAAATACATACTAATAATACTGAGTATATACTCGATGCCATCATCTCCTTTGCCGACAATGCGCACGGCAGCCAGATGCGCAAGTACACCCCCGACCGCTACATAGTGCACCCGGTGAGGGTTATGAAAACCTGCCAGCAATATACCAATGACATTACAATGCTCGCAGCTGCATTGCTGCACGATGTGCTGGAAGATACCCCTGTCACCGCCGCTCAGATCACGGATTTCCTGCTTACACTTATGGATGTAGACGCCGCCAGAAGAACCGTAGCGCTGGTGCATGAGTTGACCGATGAATATATAAAAGCTAAATACCCGGGCATGAACCGGCGCAAGCGTAAGGAACTGGAGTTTGAGCGCCTGGAGCAAACCAGCCCGGATGCGCAGACCATAAAGTATGCCGACATAATGGACAATTGCGATGATATAGTATATGACGATGCTGCATTTGCGCGAAAGCTGATACGCGAGTACCGGGCTTTGCTGAAAAAGATAGTAAAGGGCAATAGCCAGCTGTATATAAAGGCAGTGCAGGTGGCCGACGATTGCCTGCGCAAGCTGGGCGATACCAAAACATCGGCACCGAAATAGCATTGATGGTTATCTTTGTCTCCAACGCACACCTTATATAGTATATGAAGACCGACTTCCTTGTTATAGGCTCCGGTATTGCCGGCCTTACCTTTGCCGTGAAGACCGCCCGCCGCTTTCCTGATAAGACAATAACCATACTAACTAAAGCCAATACCGACGACGAAACCAACACTAAGTACGCGCAGGGCGGCATAGCGGTGGTAAACGACTGGGAGCGCGACAGCTATAAGAAGCATATAGATGATACCCTCATAGCAGGTGATGGCCTTTGCGACCCGGAGATAGTAGACATAGTAGTAAAGGAAGGTGTGACGCGGGTAAACGAGATCATAGAATGGGGCGCCAAGTTCGACAAAGACAGCGAGGGCGAATACAAGCGCGGCAAAGAGGGCGGCCACTCAGAGCACCGCATACTGCACTATAAAGATGTGACAGGCTCTGAGATAGAGCGCGCCCTGCTCGAAGAGGTGAGCCAGCACAAGAACATTAGTATTTACAATCATTGGTTCGTGGTCGATATCATCACCCAGCACCACCTGGGCTACCTGGTCACCAAGGCTACCCCCGATATAGAGTGCTACGGCGTGTATGCGCTCAACCTCGAGAATAACAACATAGAGAAGATATTAGCCAAATGTACATTGATGGCATCGGGCGGCACGGGGCAGGTATACAGGACCACTACCAACCCCAAGATAGCTACCGGGGACGGTATAGCTATGGCCTACCGCGCCAAGGCGCGCATAGAGAATATGGAGTTCATCCAGTTTCATCCCAGCGCACTGTACGAAATTGGCGTGAGCCCGGCATTCCTCATTACCGAGGCAGTGCGTGGCGATGGCGGTATACTCCGCAACAAGGACGGCGAGGCCTTCATGCCCTCTTACGATCCCCGTGCTGACCTTGCCCCTCGCGATGTGGTGGCCCGCGCCATAGACAGCGAGATGAAGCGCACCGGCACAGAGCACGTATACCTCGACTGCCGCCACATGGACCCGGAGAAGTTCAAGACCCATTTCCCGAATATATACGCCAAGTGCAGCAGCATAGGTATCGATGTGTTTACGCAGTTGATACCGGTGGCCCCGGCGGCGCACTACTGCTGTGGCGGCATACAGACCGATGAGATGGGCCGCTCATCTATAGAGCATTTCTACGCATGTGGCGAATGTGCCAGCACAGGTCTGCATGGCGCTAACCGCCTCGCCTCCAACTCGCTGCTGGAGGCGCTTGTGTTTGCCCACCGCTGCGCAGAGGATATGGCAGGGCGCATAGACAGCATTTCATTTAAAGACAATGTGCCCGACTGGAACGCATCGGGCACCAATGATCCCAGGGAAATGATTTTGATAACGCAGAGCCTTAAAGAGCTGCAGCTGATCATGAGCGACTATGTAGGCATTGTGCGCAACGACATACGCCTGCAGCGTGCGATGAACCGTATAGACCTCATACACAAGGAAACGGAAGAGCTTTACAAGGTAGCTACCCTATCGCCACAGCTGTGCGAGCTGCGCAACCTTATCACCATCGGCTACCTTATAGTGAAGGGCGCACAGTTTCGTAAAGAGAGCCGCGGGCTGCACTTCAATACTGATTATCCTGAGAAGAGCGCATTGCTGCAGCAAGTGGTGCTATAACGCTAGTGGCGCGCCATACCTTTAGTATACACCCGCCATTTCTCCACCACCTCCTGCATATCTGCCGGCAGGTCTGAGTCGAACAGGACTGGCTCATTGGTGCCCGGATGCCTGAAGCCCAGCTCCTTGGCATGCAGTGCCTGGCGCGGCAGGATGGAGAAGCAGTTGTCTATGAATTGCTTGTACTTGCTGAAGACCGTGCCTTTTACAATACGGTCGCCGCCATAGGTGGCATCATTGAAAAGCGGGTGGCCAATGTGCTTCATGTGCACGCGTATCTGGTGCGTGCGGCCAGTCTCCAGCCGCAGTTCGGTGAGCGTAACATAGTTGAAGCGCTCTATGACCTTGTAGTGCGTGATAGCCTCTTTGCCATATTCCCCATCCGGGAAGGCATCCATCACCTTGCGGAAACGCTGGTTGCGGCCTATGTGGGCTTCTATGGTTCCTTCATCCTCTTCGAGGTCGCCCCATACCAGGGCTATGTAGCGGCGGTGTACGGTGTGTTTTTTAAATTGGGCGGCCAGCTGGTGCATCGCCTCTTCGGTCTTGCCTATTACCACCAGGCCGGTGGTGTCTTTATCTATGCGGTGCACCAGGCCCACCCTCGTCAGGTTGTCTACAGTCACATTGGCCTGCTGCAGGTGATAAGAGATACCGTTGACTAATGTGCCTGAGTAGTTGCCGCAGCCGGGATGCACCACCATGCCGGCAGGCTTATTGATGATCATCAGCTGCTCATCTTCATACATTATATTAAGCGCCATTTGCTCAGGTATTATCTCCCTGCTCTCTGGCCGGCGGGTCTCAAAAAGCACGATAACATCGTTGGGTCTTATCTTATAATTCGACTTTACAATTTCATTGTTCACCAAAACAAAGCCCTCAGCAATGGCTTGCTGCATTTTGTTCCGCGTAGCGCCCTCTACCCTGTTCATCAGGAATTTATCGATACGGAGGGGCTCCTGGCGCTTTTCGGTGATTATGCGCATGCGCTCCACGGGCGCATCACTCGCTTCTGCTACGTCCTCTTCGGGGTCCTCGTCATCCCATACGTCTTCGATATCGTCCTTATTCATAGGGCAAATATAAAGCGAAACAGCAAACCCCGCGAAGTGGTTATTGCAGCGGAGCGTCAGAGCTTATCCACTGCTTCATGTATTTGGGGTCGAGCTGGTAGTAGGCATACTTGCTCTTATACTCCAGCTTACCATTGTTGATCCAGTATATAGCAGGCACGCCTGGTGTTTCCGTGCTCTTGTAGCCGGCGCGCACCAGCGTATCAAACTCGGCTGTATGGTGATAATAGACTAGTGGTACGTGTTCAGCATGTGTTTCGGCAAAGAACTCTTTACGGTATTCTTCGGGGCCATCGAGCACCATATATATAGGGAGCTCAGGGTGTTGCCGGTGTATGATCTGCAGCAGGTAAGCCGCTTTCCGGCAGTGTGGGCAGGTAAAGCTCATAAAGGCCAATATGTGCTTGCCTTTGCTCAGATCAATGGCAGGTTTCTGGTCGAACTTATACAGCAGGTCCAGGCGGATACTATTTGGATAGCGCTCAGGTGCTGAGCCGGTGTAGATATTATTAATGACAAATGGCGTGGTAAAAGACACCAGGCCTATTACCAGGCTCACATATTCCTGGTGCTTGTAGGGCCTTACCGGGTAAATGAACATCAGCACCACGGTAACGGCGATCATGATGAGGTTTTTCCATATGGCGGTGAGCGGCTTCATTGCAATACTATCGCCGAAGCAGCCGCAGTTACCGGAGTTACCCTGCCTGGCAATAACCAGCAGTAAGTATATTATAAAGATGACCAGTACGCCTATAACCGCTTTGTAGGTAAACGAGCGGAGGTAGATATGAAACAGCAGGAACAGGCCGAGCAACAGCTCCAGCCCTATCATAACGCGTGCGAATATGCCCGCTGCCAGCAAGCTGCTAATGCCGAGGTCGAGAAAACTCCACTGGAAGCTATCGAACGCATTATCATTCGCCATCAGCCGCAAGCCTTCAAAGCGGATGCCCGACTTGGTGTAGGCTGAATAAATGAAAGTAAAGGAAAGGGCTATCAGCAGTATAAGGCCGATGCCACGCTTTAAGTAAAAAGAAAGATTTTTAGATTGAGATCCCGCAGTTGTGTCCATAAATTATGCAGCCAAAAGTATTGTTTTTAACTGCATCATATGATGTTGGGCTAATGTTAAATTAATAGAGGTAGCACTCTTCTTTGGTTTTTATACCGTTTTCCTCGTGCTCGTAAGTCTCATCCTCGCACTTGCTTTTTGCGGCAGCCTTCGCATCAGTTATGTCAAATTCCTGGAAAGTGCTGTCTGGCAGGCCGGGTGCACCGCTATAGGTGATATCGCAGTGGCAGGTGTATTTCTTTACGCATGAGCTTGTGGCAAGAAAAGCGGCAAACAATACAGCTAAAAGCAGGATAGTGCGAAATTTCATTATTGTAAAAGCAGTTATTTGAGCATGAAGGTAACGATAGGTAAGTAATATTCAAAATCCTGTACAATGTAAAAGCCCCCGCGTTCGCGGGGGCTCGTATATCAATACATATGTTGCCTATAGTTTTCTTACAGGCACTTGTGCTTTTACGTTATGCTTGCTGTCTTCAATACGCAGAATGTACATACCGGGCGCAATGCCGCCGATCGAGAATGTGTTCAGCCCCTTGTTCACAGGTATCCAGCTTTGCTCTACGGGTTTGCCCACAAGGTCATATAGTGTTAGGTGGTCCGTTGTTTCGAGGCCGGTGATGTTTAGCGCCTCCCTTGATGGATTCGGATAAACATTTATTTCCGGGCTGCTATTGGCGCTGATCACCGTAGGGGTAACTGTAGGGGTAACGGTTGGTGTGAGTACTGCTGTAAGTTCCTTAATAGCAGAGTCTACAGCATCAGGCCTGAATGCATAGAAATAAGTGAAACTGGCGTCATTGGCGGGATGCAGGCCCGCTGCGGCTGCAGTAGGCTTAAGACCTACGCTATCAGACGCGCTATCTACCGGTGCAAGGTGGGCTACCCTGAAAGCCAGGCCTATAGCCACATCGCCGGTCAAAGAATCTCCGGCGCCATAGGTGCCTGCAAAGCCTCCGGAAAAGATAGTGCTAAGGTCGGTGGTGGATGACACGGGCCACGCCGAATAAATAACGCATTTCGCATTTGTATCAGCGGTGCCGAGGGACAGATAAGAAGTTACATCGCTGGTGCCGCGGGCAGATACAACAGTGGCATTTGATGCATTAGGCAGTTGGTACTCTATCTTATTCTTGGTGGCAAAGGTGCCGCCTGGCCATGATTGGTCATTATCCGGGTCTAAGCTGCGGAAATAATAAATATTATCCTTTGGAACCGAGGCCATATTTGTCAGGGTAATGCGCATAGAATAATGCAGCGCAAGCGTATCGAGTGTAGTTACCTGGGTAACCGTCATACTGTCGAACGTGCCTACCCATGTGCCAATAACTTTACTGCCACTGGTAGTGTAAGACGTGTTTGCGCCACTAAGGCCGGTACCGCTAAAGCCTGCGCAGCTTTGCGCCTGCGCTCTTACGGAGCCTATCTGCAGGTTCCACCCTTCGAAGGGAGAGCCCGGCGTAAAGAAATCTCCCTTATAAGCAGGTGTGCCGGTGGCCCAGCCATCCATATCAGGGTCGGCCACGAAGCCAAGCAGTGATGGAGTGCCGTGGGGATGATAGCCGGCCGGCGGTGAAGCAGCGCCGAAATCGCCATTGGCGCATATACCGGCTTCCACATATTTCCCTTTCAGGAAAATGCTGCCACCCGTCATTTGGGCACTGGCGGAGGCAGCAAAGAGAACGCTTGCAAGTGCAAGGCTCCCGGTTAGGTAAATTGATCTCATAAAGGTGTGTTTTTTTACTAAGGTAGTTAAAACCACACCCAATAATTGTGTTTTAGTTGAAGCGCTTTGCAGAATTATATGATTATTAATTATCAGTAAATACGGAAGGTGCTACTGGAATAATATTTAAGTGAAATAGAGCTAAAACAGCAAGCTCATGCCAGAAGGCCCGTCGATAGTCATTGTAAAAGAGCTGGTGCAGCAATTTAAGGGAAAAAAGGTAGTAGCAGTAGACGGCAATACCAAGGAAGATATTCAGTGTATTGCGGGCCAGAAGATAATTGACTTCAAAAGCTGGGGGAAGCACTTTATAATAGTGTTCAAGGGCTTCGCAGTAAGGATACACTTTTTGATGTTTGGCAGCTACCGTATCAATGAGCGCAAGGAAGCTACTCCGCGTCTCAGCCTAAAGTTCACGAAAGGAGAGCTGAATTTTTATACTTGCTCAGTGAAGTTTGTGGAAGGTGACCTGGACGAGGTGTATGAATGGTCGGCCGATGTGATGGCCGACAGCTGGGATGAGAAAGCAGCCCGCAAAAAACTAAAGGCGCAGCCGAACACGCTGGTATGCGATGCCCTGCTTGACCAGCAAATATTTTCGGGTGTAGGTAACATTATTAAGAACGAGGTGCTGTACCGGATAAAGGTGCATCCCGCCAGTACCATAGGCGCTCTGCCGCCACGCAAACTTACAGAGCTGATAAAAGAAGCGCGTGTCTATAGCTTTCAGTTCCTGGAGTGGAAAAAGGAGTATACGCTTAAGAAGCACTGGCTGGCCCACACCAAGCGAATATGCCTGCGCGATGACGGGCCAATAGTAAAGGAATACCTGGGCAAGACGAACCGCCGTACGTTTTTCTGTACGCAGTGCCAGGTGCTATATACCTAAGCTATATTGTTACAATGATCTGTGGCGTAATAATGTGATTGCTCTTGTTACCGGCACGGTCCATAATGTAGATCTCAAATGATGTGGTATCGCTGTTCTTGTGCAGAGAGTCAAACCTGGGAACGATCATGTCGGGTGTAAATTTGAAAATACAGGATCCTTCCAGGCCTTTTTTTGGGTCTTTGATGTCTGGCGATATTTCCGGGAAATAATAAGGTATGTACGTGCTATCGTAGCGGGCGTCCTTTATATAAATGTCGTAGTCGATATTATTCTGATCCTGCCCGAGGTCAGCATCGCCATCCTGCAACGTAAATTTGAGGAATGCAGTGTCGGTATTTACCTTGATCTGACCGGGACCAAAATAACTCAGCGTAATCAATGGTATCTTTGACATCGTTTTCTTCTCGCAGGAAGAAAAAGCTACAACAAGCACCAGCAGGAAAGGAACGAAATAGCGGAATTTCATATTATTCAAAGTTAATGAAAGAGCCTTATAAAATATCGTTAATAAAGACGGATGACATGGTCGACATTAGTGCAGATAACTTCAATGAAGCGGGGCTGAACTTATTTAAACACCAGTACAATAATAACGCGATATACAGGAAATATTGTGATGCGCTCCGTATAAATGCAGATGCAGTAAATGATGTCTGCAATATCCCGTACCTACCCATTTCGTTTTTTAAAACACATACCGTCACGACAGGAATTATGGAGTCCCCCGCTGCGCTGGTATTTGAAAGCAGCGGGACAACGGGTGAAGCCGCATCGCGGCACTATATAACCGATGCCGGCCTATATGAGCGCTCACTGCTTCACGGGTTTGTGCAATATTACGGCCCGCCTGCCGACTACGCAATCCTGGCGCTACTACCCTCTTATCTTGAACGCGGCAACTCCTCGCTGGTATACATGGCCAAGACCCTCATGCAAATGAGCGGGCACGCCGACAATGGCTTCTACATTAATGAATGGGGGCAACTGGCCACAGTTATCCGCAGGCTGGAAGCAGAGGGACAAAAAATACTGCTTCTGGGTGTAACCTTTGCGCTGCTTGACTTTGCCGACAAATATCCCATGGCATTGCAACATACGGTAGTGATGGAGACCGGCGGCATGAAAGGCAGAAGAGAGGAGCTGACGCGGACGGAAGTACATGATATACTCAAGGACCGGTGGCAGCTAAGCGGCATACACTCAGAATATGGTATGACGGAATTGCTGTCGCAAGCCTACTCGCCGGCAGACGGCATATTCAAATGCACAGCCACCATGAAGGCTTTAGTAAGAGATATCAACGACCCATTTGATATAAGTATGAGTGGCGCCGGCGCCCTAAATGTAATAGACGTGGCAAATGTGAACTCATGCGCGTTTATAGCTACGGATGACTTGGCAAGAATAGCAAGAGACGGAACATTTGAGGTGCTGGGCAGAATGGACCACAGCCTTCTACGGGGGTGCAGCCTTATGGCGGTGTAGTGCTGCATATGATCAGTATAGGGACCTAAAATTGATTTCCCTATTTTTATACATAGCTTAGTAACACAATGGACGTAGCAATAGAAAAAAGCTGGAAACAGGAATTGCAGCAGGAATTTGAGCAACCATATTTTGAGAAAATAGTGGCCTTCCTCAAAGACGAGAGAAAGCAAGGAAAAGCAATATATCCGCCCGGTAAGCAGATATTCAACGCCTTTGAATTTACACCATTTAATAAAGTAAAAGTTGTGATACTCGGACAGGACCCCTACCACAATCCCGGGCAGGCACATGGCTTATCTTTCTCTGTGCCTGATAAAGTGCAGCCCCCACCCTCACTGCTCAATATATTCAAGGAATTACAGGAAGACCTTGGCCTGCCCGTCACCTATACGGGCAACCTGGAGAAATGGGCAAAGCAAGGAGTGCTGCTGCTCAATGCCTCCCTTACGGTTGAGGCCAGCAAACCTATGTCGCACAGCAGCATTGGCTGGCATCTGTTTACCGACGAGGTCATCAAGCACGTTTCGCAGCATAAGGATCATGTTGTATTTATGCTGTGGGGGAAATTTGCCCAAAATAAAGAGGCGCTGATAGATCCTGCGAAACATCTTATTTTAAAGGCCGCTCACCCTTCGCCACTTTCAGCATATAATGGCTTTTATGGGTGCAGGCATTTCAGCAAAACAAACAGCTGGCTGCGCGAAAAAGGAGAAACACCAATAGACTGGACCCTGTAGTAGTTATTCGCGCCTTTGCACGTACTTTTGCCATAAGTTAATGAAACTCATCAAGAACATCCTGGGCACCGTCTACGCCATCTATGCCTTGCTGGTATTTGTGGCCACAATGCTGGTGGTGCTCCTGCCCATATGGATCATCTCGCTATTGCCTGAGCCCAAAAGAGCGCGGGCGCTGCATCCTGTGTTCAGGCTATGGATGGGTGTGTACATGCCGCTGATATTTTGCCCGGTAATAAGGCGTGGCAAGCAGCACTTTAAGAAAGGCCAGCAATACGTGGTGGTTATCAATCATAACTCATTTATGGATATACCGGTCTCCTCACCGTGGATACCGGGGCCCAACAAAACGCTGGCGAAAGTGGAAATATCGAAAGTGCCATTGTTCGGCATTATTTATAAGGCAGGTTCTATACTCGTAGACCGAAAGAAAGAAAGCAGCCGCAGAGACAGCTTTGCAAGAATGCAGGAAGCGCTTGAAATGGGCATACATCTGTGCCTGTACCCGGAAGGTACACGCAACAAGGGCAAGGAGCCCATGCAGCCATTCTTCGACGGAGCATTTGTGACTGCTATAAAAGCCCAAAAGCCTGTACTGCCGGGAGTAATATTCAATACGGGAAAAATACTGCCTGTCAACAGGAAGGTATGGGCCCGGCCGATGCCTGTGCATATTCATTTTCTCGAAGCTATACCTACTGCTGGCCTCACTATCAATGATGCAGCCCTGCTTAAAGAACGCGTATATAATGCGATGAAGAACCATTACATGGCTAACCTAAAAAATAGGGCATGACATTCTCTGTGATCGGCACCGGCAATGTTGCCTGGTTCATAGCTACGCGGCTGACAGCGGCGGGGCACGAATGCACGGGCATATACGGCCGGAATACTGAGGCATCAAAGCAACTTGCAGCGGCAATAGGCTGCATCTGCTACGGAGAGATAAGCGGCTATGACGGGGCATCTGATATTTGTTTTTTTGCAGTCTCAGATGGTGCTATAGAAAAAATTGCAAAAAGTATAACTGTACAGGATACCGTGTTGGTGCATACTGCAGGCGCATTGCCTATTGGTGCCCTTGCAGGTGCCTCGCCACACGGGGGAATACTTTGGCCGATCTACTCTATTTCTAAGAACGACCTGCCAAAAGGCCGCAACATTCCCTGCGCATGGGAGGCTACGAGCGATAAAGCAAGGGCATTGTTGCTTGTGGCAGGCGCGGCTATATCCGACAATCTATTTGAGGCCGAATATGAGCAACGTAAGTGGCTGCACGTGGCGGCGGTAATTGGCAATAACTTCACCAATCACCTGATGGATGTATGCGAGCGAATATGCGCTGAGAACAACCTTCCGTTTGCTGCAATGACGCCTATATTGCAGCAAACCTTTGAGCGCGTGCAGCATGCATCGCCGCAGCAGGTGCAGACCGGGCCGGCTATACGACATGATTCAGTAACAGTGAACGCGCAGATGGCACTGCTGGAAGATCACCCGGCATGGCAGCGCATTTACCACGCAATAACAGCATCTATACAAGCACCTGTAAATGCTAATAGATAGCTGTGAAGTCGGCATGCCAAAGTCGTAGCGAACTGTTACCTTTGCGCCACAGACAATACTACATGTATACCATAAAGTTTAATTTTGAACAAAAGGGGTTACAACCTGTAACCCTGGAGAACATAGCGGCCGACCAAAGCATACTGGAGGTGGCACTGGAGCACAATATAGAACTGCATCATAACTGCGGCATGGTGTGCGCGTGCAGCACCTGCCACATATACCTTGAAAAAGGCGACGACTACGTGCCGGAACTCAGCGATAAGGAAGAAGATTTTATTGACCGCGCCCGCAATCCACGTATCAACTCACGGCTGGGATGCCAGTGTATATTAGTGAATGGCAGCGGCATGCTCGAAGTTACTGTGCCTGACCAGTCGCTAATTCATGGTGAGTAATTCAATTTGAAAATTTGATGATTTGAAAATTTGAAAATTCACAGGTGCATCGCTGTTATTTCTTAATCACAGATAGCTATTAGATGGAAATTAGTTCGAAGGAAATAGCTGCGGTGTCGATGTTAAGTCCTTTTGAAAGGTATAATTACACAATTAAAAGGATAGTTGATTGGGAGCGTTTATTTACAATTAGAGGAGATGAAGGCTGGGCAATACTGTATGTAGATGACCGTCCAGTATATTCGCTTTGGCCAAGTGAGCAAATTGCGACTGCAACAAATGCCGGGATTATTGACGGCAGTATAATTTCGGAGATTTCTTTAGATGTTTTTTTAAATACAGTTATACCGGAGTTGAAGGATAAAGGGATTTTAATAAATGTTTTTCCGGTTGACAACAAATCGGGATTTGTTGTTGAGATAGATGAGATAGTTAGGGATATTGCAGAGGAAGAAGCGAACTATTAAGGTCTGTTATCGAAATAACATTTTCAAATTTTCAAATTACCAAATTTTCAAATTAAACACATGTACGAACCACCTATAAAATGGAATGATCACGAGGATATAGCGATGAAGCTGTATGAGCGCTTTGGTGCCGAGTTTACGGAAAGCAAGATATACCGCATACGCTTTACCGAGCTCATAGAATGGGTGCTGGAGATACCCAACTTCGAAGGCACTCGTGAAGAATGCACCGAAGGGCATCTTGAAATGATACAGTCGGGCTGGGTGTATGAGTGGCGCGATAACCAATCGTAAGAAACAATCTATAAACGCAATGAACCTGTTAGAATTATTTGTCCCGATACGCACATTTGTGTTTGATGTAGATGGCGTGCTCACCGATGGCACCCTTATGCTTACAGAGGAAGGCCATATGCTGCGCAGCATGAACATAAAGGATGGCTATGCCATGCAGCTGGCTATAAAGAAGGGCTATAAGATATGGATCATATCGGGCGGAAAATCTGAGGCGGTGCGGCTGAGGCTGAATAAACTTGGCGTACACGAGGTGCATATAGGCATAGAGAGTAAAAAGGAGTTTCTGCACGAGATAACGCTCACCTCCAAGACCGAGTATGAGCACGTATTATATATGGGTGATGACATACCCGACTATGCGGCAATGCAAGCGTGCGGGCTCCCCTGCTGCCCCAACGATGCAGTGCCCGAGATAAAGCAAGTGGCCAAATACATATCGCCCATTAATGGCGGCCATGGCTGCGTGCGCGATGTGATAGAGAAGGTGTTGAAGCTGAATGGCGACTGGGACCTGCCTGTGTAAATCAGGAACACATGCGGCTTTTCATTCTTGCTATAATTCTGTGTGCTTCTTCCTGCGACACGTTATCTACTGAATGTACAACAGAACTACGGGCAGAAGTATACAACCATGCGCGAGATAGAAAAGCCATATTGTTTGGGGTAAGCGGCAATGCTACAGTCGCAGACTCCTGGCATGTGCTTGTTGCAAAGCCAGGTCATACTTTAGATAATAACGATAAGGGTAATGTATTTATAGCCGATAGCGACCATGGCAAGGCCTGATCGCCTGAGCCTATAAAATTATTGTGGCGAAGCAATGATACCCTGGTCATTAGCTATAACAAAAAGCTACGCATCTTCACAAGTGACGGCCACGCTGAGCATACCATAATTTCATACGAGCCGCATTAGTTTTGCAATTCTTCTCGCAAGCATTTTCTAATTTTGGAGACAATCTTGCAGCACATGAACAACTACGAAATAGCCGACCACTTTGCGCTTCTTGCCAAACTCATGGATATACATGGGGAGAACAGCTTTAAATCAAAGTCGTATAGCAATGCGGCATTTAATATAGAGCGGCTCACCAGCGAGATAACGGCTATGGATGATGCAGAGCTGTTCAGCATACGCGGCATAGGCGATGCGACCGGTAAAAAGATACGCGAGCTGCAAGCCACGGGAAAACTGCCACAGCTGGAAAACATACTTGCCATAACCCCACCCGGTATACTGGACATACTGGAAATAAAAGGCCTGGGCCCTAAAAAGATAGCGGTGATATGGAAGGAGATGGGCATAGAGTCGCTGGGCGAGCTAGAGTATGCGTGTAATGAGAACAGGCTTGTCGCGCTAAAAGGGTTCGGTGCAAAAACGCAGGAAAGCATTTTACAGAATATAGCTTACTTCAAGCAAAACCAGGGCTTTCATCTTTGGGCATCTGTAGAGGTAATAGCTAATACGCTGGTGCAACAACTGCAGGCAGCCTACCCCGGCAACAAGTTTTCACTTACGGGTGATATGAGACGGCAGAATGAAACCGTTGAGTTCATTGAGATCGTTACAGACGTTGCCAAGGCGCAGCTGATACCACAGTTTGAAGTGATACCAGATACGGTAATTGACGAGGAGCCAAATGAGCGATTGCTTGTACATATACCCAACCACCCACGGGTGAGGATACATCTTAGCGACCCTGCGCGGTATTTCCACACACTGTTTATGACCACGGGCAGCGATGAGTTTATTGCAGCTTTCCTTAGCAAGTATTCAGTACCTGGTGCACCATCAACGGAAGAAGAGATATTTACTGCAAATAAGCTTGCGTACATAAAGCCAATGCTGCGTGAAACGGAAAGCATACTGGATAAAGCGGCAAGCAACTTGCTAAATGAGATCATACAACCCGGCGATATTAAAGGCATTATACACTCCCACTCTACCTGGAGTGATGGTGTGAACACCATAGAACAAATGGCAAAGGGCGCACGTGATCACGGGCTTGAATACCTGGTGATCAGCGACCACTCACAGACCGCATATTATGCCGGCGGGCTGAAGCCGGAACAGATAGCGGCACAGCACCAGGAAATAGATGCGCTGAATGCGAAGCTGGCACCGTTTAAGATATTTAAAAGCATAGAATCGGATATCCTCGGCGATGGCAGCCTGGATTATAGCGATCAATTATTGCGCACATTTGATATTGTAATTGCCTCGGTCCACAGCAACCTTAAAATGTCGGAAGAGAGAGCTATGGAGCGGGTGCTGGCGGCAGTGCGCAATCCTTTTACCAACATCCTGGGGCATCCTACCGGGCGATTATTATTGTCGCGCAAGGGATACCCGCTTGATCACAGGGTGCTGATAGATGAATGCGCGGCTAACAATGTGGTCATTGAAATAAATGCGCACCCGCGGCGGTTGGATATAGACTGGCGATGGGTGGAGTATGCAATGGAGAAGGGTGTGCGGCTGTCAATAGATCCTGATGCGCACTCTATAGACGGTTTCAAAGACACATACTATGGTGTAATGGTGGCGCAGAAAGGCGGCCTTACCGCTGCAAACAATCTGAGCAGCTTTACGCTGGCGCAATTTGAGGAGTTTGTAAAAAGCTGTAAGAACAAGATAGCCGGCGGCGTTATAGCTTAACCTGCAAGGTCACATAATAGTTACGGATGTCGGCGGGGAGTATGCCGGGGCCGGGATAGCCATCTGCGCGGCGGGTAAAATACTTTGCATCGCCGAGATTGTTGATGCCGCTGTAGAGCGTGAGCATCCTCCAGTTATAGCTAAGGCTGAGGTCCATAACGCTGAATGCCGGTATGGCACCATCAACTGCTGTTGGCGTTATTTCCGTATTAGTAGCATCTGAGTATTGCTTTGTTTGGTAGGAGTATTGCCAGGTCACATTCCAGCGCGGCGTGCCTGCTGATATGCCGGTACGGAAGAGTATTGGGGGCACATTCTCCACCAGCTTGTCAGCGATCGCCGTGTTAGTAGTGTTCACATAGCGGGCATCGATCAAGGAAAGATTAGTGTAGATATTCAGCTTGTATCTTGAGCGGCCTGCTGTTATGGCGCGTATCACATCGCCCTCCAGCAGCAGCTCGAGGCCCAGGTTGCGACTGTCGGACACATTTGTGCGGAGGCGGTAAGTCATAAAATTACTATCCCGTGCAAATACAGAACCTATGCGGTCGTTGTACTTCAGGTAGAATGCACTTACGTCTACGTATAGCCAATCTCTGAAGTTACCGCGAAAGCCGAGGTCTGCATTAAAACCCGTTTCGTCTTTCAGCGCAGGGTCTACACGTGCATTCGCATTGATAACCCGGAGGTCGTTGAAGTTGATGGAGCGGTAGTTCTGCGAAATATTGGCATATATCTCAGCGCCATTGTCAAACTTCCATGATGAGCCTATGCCCAACAGCGCAAACGACCGTGGGTTCGACTTCTTTTCAAACAGCTTTTCCGGGGCAATGAATATATTCTGCTTGTAGTAGTAGCCATCGGCGCGTGTATCTATGTATTCAAAGCGCACACCCGGTGTTATGTGCCAATGCTTATTCAGCTGGAAGATGTTTTCGGCAAAGCCGGCGTAATTCAGGCCGTTGAAGTCGTAATCTGACTTGTCCGCTTCAGTACCGTTGAATGTAAAATTGGCATCGCTGCCGTTGCTGGCTGCGCCCTGCCTGCGCATGGTAAGGCCATTGTAATACCTGGCCCCCACCAGTACGGTGCTGCGCTGCTCACCTATCAGCTTGTACTTGTGTATCAGCCTCAGCTCAGACCCGTAGTTGCTATACTTATCAGACAGGTAATCCCTGTTGCCGCCATTGTCGGGGCGGTTAATGTAGTCGAGAATGCCAAGGGCATCCCTGCCACCCTGCAGCGTATAGTTGCGCCAGTTGAGCCGGGTATTCTCGTTGAGTGCGTAGTCCAGACTAATGTTGACGAGATTCCAGTCGACCTTAAACCAGTTGCGTGCGCGGACCGACTGTGCCGGGTCGGCTTCAAATTGAGCATCGGTCAATCCACCCGGTTGTTTTGCCAGGTACTTCATCAGCGTGTATTCACCGGTGATCTTCAGGCGGGAACTGAAGCTATATGCTGCATGCACATAGCCATTGTGCTGATCGTAGTGGCTGTTTGGCCGCCAGCTATCGCCGGTTTTGTATTGATAGAATGCGTAGTAGTTTAGCTTACCCTTGGCTATGGTGCCGCCAAGACTGTTGAACGTGTTGAAGAACCCCCACGAGCCACCAGACTGGCGCGAGGTTACTTCTAACTTTTTATTCTTGGGGCCTTCTTTCATTATGAAGTTGATAAGCCCACCGAAGTGCGGGCCGTATTGCAGGCTGGCCGCGCCGCGTATTATCTCTATACGCTCCACTGCTTCTGAGGAGGGGTTGTAATAGCTCTCCGGGTAGCCAAGCGCGTCGGCGCTTATGTCGTAGCCGTTCTGGCGAACGTTGAAGTTGGATGATCTATTGGGGCTTAGCCCGCGGCCGCCTATACCCAGCTGCAGCCCTCCCCTATCGTACTCCCATATGTTCAGGCCGGGCACTCGGGCGTATATCTGGCGTGTGTTATTGGTAGCAAGGTTGGCGTTGATATTCTTGAGATAGATAACTTCGGTCTTTTTTCCTGCATTGATAGCGGTGCCTGATACATCTCTCAGCCTGCCGGATACCGACTCATTTTTTCTTGATGTAACAGTGACGCCCTGTAACTCCCGGTTGTAAGGCTGCAGCAGGTTCAAGTCAAGCGTTACATTTCTTCCTTTGATGGTGACGCTTTTTCTGATCGTGTCAAAACCGGTTGCTATAAACATTGCTGTGTAACTACCTGTGTCCAGCTTTGCAAAACGAAAGCGCCCATTCTCATCTGTTATTGCCCGGTTGTTGCCGGGCTCAAGCAATACTGTTGCATTCACTTCCGGCTCGTTGCCTATGCGTACGTAACCACTCACCGCGAACTGCTGTGTATAGGCAACTACATACAGCAGGCAGGCAACAACAGTAAGTCCAAAGCTCTTAGTATTCATCTCTTATCTTTATAAGGCAACACCCAGTTGTAATGGCCCCAGCTAAGGGGTTGCGCTGCAAGGTCTATCGTAGAATCTATAAAGAGCCTTGACCGTTCCCCATTAAGCGCTACATATATCTCTGCATACACCCCCGGGTCCTCCATGTCGTGCTGCTTGTAGTGTGCAGCAAGCATATGCGCATACTTCAGGATAAGGTCGGGCTGTGTGCTCATCATTTTTTCCTGTAGCGGGGTTAGAAACTCCGCATTGTTTATCTCCGATACTTTTCCTGTCGCTTTATCTTTGATCTTAAAAAAAGTATTACCAGATTTCTCCATCAGCATTACCCGCCACGAAAAACGATAACCTTCTTCGTGCCAGAACAGGTGGCCGGGATAGGCTAAAAAGCGGATCGGCAGCAGCAGCTGTATCACCACAAAGATGGCTATGCATACACCCAGCACTTTCGGTTTTGCAAAAGTAAAGACAGAACTATTCAAACTTCCATTTTGCGACTTATAAAAAGGAAGGAAAGAAAGCATTCTTTCATGAGCACGTGGGGAGAAAAAGATAAGGCTGCTTACGATCATCACGTAGGGGAAGACGCCGATTGCCGGGAAGAATATAGCTGTGGCAACGTGGAAAATGATAACGAAGAGGTAAGCTACAGGCCGCGTTTTTCCATTGAGCAGGAAGAACACGATGAACAGATCGTAGAACGCACCGAACCATGAAAAAAGATAGGCTACCCAAGACTCGTACATAAGCGGGCCTACGATAGGTAGGTGTGTTTTGGCCGGCAGCCATATGCGCATCGGTATGGCATTCACCATCCAGTCTGTATTGAGCTTGGCAAGCCCCGCAAAAAAATACACTATCCCCATCTGGAAGCGAAGGATGTTTACTGTCCATGACGGCACCAGCGACCGCTTGCTGTGTGGGCGCATCAGCACATCGAGCGAATAACTTCTGTTTGCTGGCAGCCATATCATTATAAAGCAGACGAGGCTGATGAAGTAGTAGTGGTTGAGATAGGTAGTAACATCGAGCAGCTCCACGTAGGTAAACGCAAGGAAGAAGAATATTGCTGAAGCCCTGTAAAACAGCCCCAGCATAATAAACAGGGAGGAAACAGCAAGGAGTACGAACAATAAGTGCATCCCGGTATTGCCCATTGGCTGCACCCATTCGAAACCCATGTAGGTAAAATGAAACGGAGGCTTGACGTAGACGGAATCTATCCAGCCACGTAGCCAAAAGCGGAGTATGCTCCCGAATAGGAGCAGGCCAAAGAATATGCGGAAGGTAACTAATGGTGCGATGGAAATAAGATCGCCGGGATAAATCTTTTTAATGCTCCACCGGCTACTGCTGAGTGCAGTGCTTTTAGTCTCCGTCATTATCAGTAAAGGTGATCTGCACCGCAGTTGCAGACGCTACATCTGTTTTCAGCAGCGTCAGCAGCTTCTGTATCTCCTTGTATGCGGCATCAACAGTGGCTGGCTGAGCAGCAAATGCAGTATGCAACGGATCGGGTACTTGCTGCAGCTTAGCCAGTGTAGCATCGAACTGGGCAAGCACGTCGGCATTCAAGGTCTCTTTTTTCAGGGAAACCAAGTAATCAGAGATGCCTTTGCCGCTGCCATTATCAGTGTATAGCTTCTTTAATGCAGTGATATTCTCAATTGCCAGCGCGCGTGAGATACCGGCGTAATAGCCTTCGCACTTCTCAGCAAATACGATACCGTTCGATTGTTTGCCAAAGGGCCAGCCTATGCGGGGGCCTTTCATCATATCCAGCTGGTAGGCCATCTGGTTTACTATAGCAGCTATGGGGCTGCCCGAGCTTGTCTGTGTATTTGCGGCAAAATCGGTGCGGTAGGTGGTCCACTTAGCAGCCACGCCGTCTACAAGTGTTTTCATGCGCTGCACCACATCGTTAATGTACTTTGCCCGGTTGGCCGCGTTCGCGCTGAACCTGCTTACAGCCCCCGATGAGCAGTACAAATAATTCAATGCCGGGAAGCCCTGCGAGTAAAGCGTGTTGCGCGACATAGCAGTAAGGTCATAGCTGCCTGATGCGATGTTATTTTCTATGGTAGCGGTGTCAACTGAGAAACCGGTAAGCTGGCCTGCAGTAGAAAAGCTGTAATCAAGGCCACCGGAGTAGTTGAGGTAGATATCCAGTAAAGCAGTCTCTGCAGGGCCAAACTGGAAGGCAACTATGCGCTCGTATTGCAGGTATGCTTCGGTAAATGCGGCCTTTACGGTTGCTTGGGTACCTTCTGATGGTGAAGCTACAAATGCGTCCGATGCAGTTTTTAGCGCGGCTATCTTGCCCTGCATTTCTGCGTAAGCAGGAATGATAAGCCCATCTGCATACTGCGTCAGCATTGCTTTCTTATCAAAGCCTGTTTCCGGGTTGGTAACTGTGGTAGATGGCGACTTTTTACAGGCAAAGAAAACGACTGTAACCAGTGCCACTGAGGCGATAGATAATAAAGCATTCTTTTTCACGGCCGCAAATTTAATGAATGAATATTAAATAAAGTCAAATCCTGGTCAGATATTATTGGACCAGAATTTGACTTTCAATACTTTAAGCGTTGGAGCTATTACAGTCCATAAGTTGTTTTTAATATGTTTTGTGCCGTTACCAGGTCGGTAAAGCCTGCCTGATTTACCAACACATAGAAATCTTTGTGCATAATAGTGTTGAGGGTGTTGAAATCAGCAGCAGAAAGCTTGCTCTTAGCCGACCTGTATTTCAGGGAAAGAACGAAACCTAAACCTTCAGAGAGCGCGTGCAGCTGTGTGCCGTAGTTGCCTATTGCCGTTGATGCGGTTGGCGCAGTTACATAGTTGAGCGCAGCGGCTGCAGCCAGTTGCTCCCACTTGTCCATGATCACGTCAGCCTGTGCATCGCGAACAGTTTTGTCGTAGCCGCCTATTGCAGCACGGCCTGTGCGGAAGGCGCTGAACATTGTGCCACCCGCCTGTATAGTTTTGCCCCTCTCTGCAAGGTATCCGCCCCAAAGCAGTGGCCTGTTAGCGTCTGTGCTGGCATATACTACAGAAGAGTCGTAGTTAACCGGTATAGACAGGTAGCCGAATGCCTCATCCCATGCAGCCTGTGCAGCTACAGTATCTGCTACCTTTATGCTTTTAACGCTTGTAAGCAGCCTTACTGCTTCTTTGAAGAAGAGTCCACCCATTATCCCCTTTGTGTATGCCTGGCCATACTCTACGCCGGTAGGGCCTACAACTATCTTATTTGAGCCGCGTGGCACAAAACCACCTGTGCCAGCCGAGGCGGTAGCACCTGTATTATATATAAGCACGCTATCAGCATAGGCTTTGTACAGAGTTGCATCTGAGGTTACCGCAGGCATGTTGATGCCAGAAGTATTGAGGCTTGCATCTGAGTAAGGGCTGCCTGTATTGTTCCAGAGATTGTTTACCTTAGTTTGGTCGAGCGTAGCGGTTACCGTACCAGTATTTGCTGTTTTCAGGTAAGCATCCAGCTCCACCGCCATTTTCACACGCTGCTTAGCTGCGGTGAAATTAGCATTGCTAAATTCGTATGTTGCAGGAGTAGTATATGATTTTACTGCCGGGTCTGTGTTGTTATCTTTTTTACATGAAGTAGTGCTTGCTGCAAGGCCTAACATCAATAAAGCAGGAACGTAGTATTTTTTCATTTTTCGTATGATTTGCGGTGCAAAAGTAGGGGGCATAAATTGCAGAGCCTTTCACAATCGGGAAAAACCGTTTGCATTTGTGGGAATTGCCGGAGAATATCATACAAGCCTGCGGTGCCTATTCACCCCAAAACTCACTATACACCAAATAAAAATATTTTCTATTTTTACTCATTCCATCAAAAAACTTTCATATGATACGTAGGCGGATACTCATTGTGCTGCTGTTGCTTGGCTGCAACTCCGCACAGGCACAAACGAATTACCAGCTGCCACCGGCGGAGATACTGGAGCTGGCAGATGTAAAGGCACCATCGCTGAGCGTAGTGAGCCGGAACAACAGATACCTGGCATTGCTGGACAGGCCACTATATAAATCGCTGGAAGAGCTGGCGGAAGCAGAGCTAAAGCTTGCTGGCCTAAGGATAAACCCGGAAAATTTCAGCCAGTCGCGGGGTATTTATTTTGACGGGCTGAAGATACAACAGCTCATCAGCAAGGAAGAAGTGGTGGTAAAGGGCCTCCCCGGCGTGCTGCGGATGCAGGCATTCAGCTTTTCGCCGAAGGAGAACTACTGCGCATTTATCAATTCGGGAACAAATAAGCTCAGCTTATGGATAATAGACATGAAGACAGGCCAGGCACGGGAGCTGCTGGCTGCCGGTATAAGCAGCACAATGGGCTCGCCATACCAGTGGGGCCCTGATGAAACATACCTCATCTGCAAATGGAAAGGCAATAAAACTAAAATGGCAGACACAAAAGAACTGCCGAAGGGGCCAGCAACGCAAGATGCCACTGGTGGAAAAGCTCCGGCACGAACCTACCAGGACCTGCTGCGCAACAGGCAAGACGAAGCAAAGTTTGATTACTATACCGCTGCATCTTATGTGAAAGCATACCTGGACGGCAGGCCAATGCAACCCTTTATGAAAGAAGGCGTGTATAAGAGCTTGTCCTGTTCGCCCGATGGCAAGTATATATTGACAGAAGAGGTGAAGCAGCCATATAGCTATACGCTTACCTACGGCTCATTCTCCAGCCAGTTCAATATCTACGACATTACCGGTGCTTATATAAAAACCTTCTACGACCGGCCGCTACAGGATAAAGTGCCGATAAACTTTGACGCAACAGAAGCTGGCAAAAGGCGAATAAGCTGGCGCGATGATATGCCCGCAACACTTTATTGGGCTGTAGCGCCCGATGGAGGCAACCCCGAGCAGCAGAGCGAATACCGCGATGTTTTGTACCAATCGATCTATCCGTTCACACAAGAGCAGGTAATATGCAGCCTGAAGAACCGCTATTCGGGAATAGACTTTGGCAAAAGCAACTTCGCGATAGTCTCTGATTATTGGTGGAAGACCCGCAATACCAAGACCTATATTATCGACCCTTCGACTTCAAATCCAAACCCAAAAATCATCTATGACCTTTCATCGGAAGACCTTTATAAAGACCCGGGTAGCTTTGCCAACACGTACAATGAATGGAACCGACCGGTATTACAGTTCAGCAAAGATGGCAAGAGTCTTTACCTCACCGGCGAGGGCTACTCGCCTGAGGGTAATAAGCCCTTCATTGATGAGTTCAACATAAGCACGCTTAAAACAAAACGTTTATGGCGCGCCGATGGTAAGTCGACCTATGAAAGAGTGGTGCGCCTTATAGACGTAGACAAAAAGACCGCGCTCACCAGCATAGAAAGCCCTAAAGTCTACCCTAACTATTACCTGCGGAAATACAAAGGCGACAACAAACCAACACAACTGACCTTTAAAGAGAATCCGTACAAGTCGCTAATGAACGTGACCAAGCAAAAAGTAAGCTACAAGAGAAATGATGGCGTAGACCTGTATGCCAACCTGTACCTGCCCGCAGGCTACGACAAAAACAAAAGCGCCCGCCTGCCTATGCTAATGGCGGCCTACCCTACCGAATATAAAGACGCCGATGCTGCCGGCCAGGTGAAGGAATCTCCGCATGAGTTTATCAGCCTCTATTGGGGCTCGCCCGTATTTTGGGTAACGCGTGGATACGCTATACTGGAAGATGCTCAATTCCCTATTATCGGTAAAGGCAAGGAAGAGCCCAATGATACTTATACCGATCAGCTTGTAGCAGATGCGGCTGCGGCAATACATGCAGTAGATTCTATGGGCGTGGTAGACAAAACAAAGTGCGCTGTTATGGGCCACTCGTATGGCGCATTTATGACCGCCAACCTGCTCGCCCACTCAGACCTGTTTGCAGCCGGCATAGCGCGCAGCGGTGCATACAATCGCACGCTCACACCGTTCTCCTTCCAGGCTGAAGAGCGTACATACTGGCAGGCGCAGCAGGTGTATAATACCATGTCGCCCTTTAACTATGCTGATAAAATAAAATCACCACTACTACTGATACATGGCGATGCAGACAATAACCCCGGCACCTTCACGCTGCAAAGCGAGCGTATGTTCCAGGCTATTAAAGGCACCGGCGGTAAAGCCAGGTTAGTATTGCTGCCCTATGAAAGCCATGGCTATGCAGCGAGAGAGAACATACTGCATATGATGTGGGAGATGGACACATGGCTGGAGAAGTATGTGAAGAACAGGAAAGAGATAAGCATGAAGTAGCGTGACCGCTCACAACATCTAAAATAGAAAATGGCAACCACACTGAGTTGCCATTTTCTTTATGCGGTATTTGTATCGTATCACTCGTCTATCTGCTTAGGGCGCGACTTACGATATATCTCATCAATGATCTTTTGGTTCTCATGCTTGTAGCGATACTCATCTGGGTTACCCTCAGCAAGTTCAATAGATTTTTTGGCCGACATAACTGCCTCGTCATAGTTACCCAGCTTCTTTTCTATCCGCGCTTTTAAAAACCATACATCGTAAGCCTTTGGGTCAGCCTCCGCGGCTTTGTTCACATAGTTGCGTGCAAGTTCGGATTTTTGGTTGCTTTCAAAATAGTAAGTAGCAACCTTGTAGTATGGGAACTGTGACGCAGGAATGCTGCGGTCAATGTCTGTAGCTATTTTGGTTTCATTGCGCGCCACTATCGGCACAGTTATGCGCGTGCGCTCCCACAGCATTTCAAGCTTGCATGAGGTGTAGGTGATATCGGTGATGTTCATGGTGAATGTCTGGTACACACCGGGCGTAATATCGGGCTTCACTGTGATGCGCGCTATGTCGTCCTCTTTAGCATAGCCATTAATGCCCCAGCTGCTGGTGCCCATATTGAGCACCACGGTCCACTTGTCTTTATTAGGTATAGTGTACAGCGCATATTCCCCGGCCTTCACGCGTATGCCCGCAAAGTCGAGCTCTTCTCCAATGCGTATATGTGCAACCATGCCCTCACCCGTTTCCCATGCTTGTCCGAAAGGAACTATGTCGCCAAATATACGCTGACCATGTATCGATGGGCGTGTGTAATTTATCTCGATCGACGACAAAGAAAAATCCTGCGTGATCTTAGCAGCGGGTGCAGCATTGGGTAGCTTCAGCTGTGCATATACAGGAGCACTAAGTGATGCTGCCAGCAGCAACGAGGCAAAAAGTTGTTTCATTATTTGGGTAACCTTTAGGGTTGCAAAATACAAAGTAAGTTGGGAAGTTATACACTGCTTTCCAGGGTGTGTGCATGGAGCCCTATAAAAAAAGTTCCCGACACACCGTGGTATGTCGGGAAAGGACCGTGCTTACTAACCCATCGTAAGTATAGCAAATGTCAGAAAAAAGTTTTTGATTTAAAAATAAATATTTTATCTATACTTGATATATCTCCGCAACGCCACAATTCCAATTTCATAGGTGAACGCTCATTATGTCAGAGCCTTAGTGGCTCCACAGTCTAAATAAGACAAAAAGTCACTTTATAAAAGTATGGTCAGCCAAAATGGCTTAAAAATTGTATTGGAACGGCGTTTGAATAAGGTAAGCAAACACTAAAACGATAACAACTTAAAACAAAACGTATGTACTACAAGAAAAATTTAAACGTATGGCCTCGCACAATAAGCGGATTTATGGAAGATGCATTGCAGACAGGCATCAACCGCATTAATGATGAAATATCGGCCTTCAACGTGCCGGTAAACATCAGGGAAACAGAAAAGGCTTATGAGCTGCACGTGGTAGCAGCCGGGCTTAACAAGGAAGACTTTAAGCTGAACATTGACCAGAACCTGCTGCACATCTCTTACGAGCATAAGGCAGAAAACAATGAGCAGCCACAGGAAGGAAAGTGGGTGCGCAATGAATACAGTAAGCGCCCATTCAAGCGCAGCTTTACGCTCACTGATAAGGTAGACGCAACTAATATCTCGGCAAAGTATACCGATGGCATATTGCTGGTGACCCTGCCCAAAAAGGAGATCACGAACACTGCCGCGCAGGAGATCAAAGTAGACTAATCAATTATAATAAAGGCGGTGCAAAACACCGCCTTTATTATAAAATTACAAAACGTGTAAGCCGGATCCTGTACCTGTCTTTTCAGCCAGGCGGCTATCATTTATCTGGGATACTGCTCACGCAGTACCTCTAGCTGCCAACCCACGGACATCGGACGAGCCGTCCTCAATCGCCCGCTTATTTGGCATTTCAGCACGCAAGGTTTACCCCTGCAGCCCGTCACCGGGCCACACCGTAGTCTCTTACACTACATTTTCACCCTTACCCCGCGGATGCGTGGCGGTAATTTTCTGTGGCACTTTCTGTTCCCGTTTTACCAGGACCTACCCGTTAGGTAGTGCGCTGCTCTATGCTGTCCGGACTTTCCTCTCCCACCTGTAGTGGAAGCGATAACCCGGTTTTGTAACCTTGCAAAGTTAACCAATAATAACTACCACATCCATTACCTGGCTTACCTAACTTTATAAAATGAAAAGACTCAAATTGCTCTTCACCGGCCTTATGGCCGTATTCAATGTTACTACGCATGCCCAAACTGATAATAACTCTTTGCTGTGGCGCATCAGCGGCAAAGGCATAAGCAAACCCTCTTACCTCTTTGGCACCATGCACCTCATATGCCGCAGCGATTACCTGTGGACCGCCGCCATGCAGCAGAGCCTTGATAAAAGCGAGAAAGTATGTTTTGAAATGGACCTCGACGATCAGAATACCATCATGCAGTCGGCAGCGGGGTTGATGGATAATACTGGCAAAAAGCTCAGTGACTACTTTACTACTGAGCAATACGCGAAACTGAAAAAGTACGTACACGATACCGTAGGCATCGATATTGCCCTTATGGAAAATCTGAAACCGGTAGCACTTCAGACGCTACTGGGTTCACAAAGCCCTTTTTGCAATGACCCGGTATCTTATGAGGACAGCATAATGAGGCTGGCACAAAACCAGGATAAGGAGATACTGGGACTGGAGGCACCTAAAGAACAGCTTGATGCCTTGGCCAGTATACCGATAGACACTGTGATAAAGGAATTGATGAGCGCCATAGACGACAACGCTGCTGACGATGGTGAGTATAAAGCTTTGGTTGATGCCTACAAGTCGCAAAACCTGGATGCGCTGCATAGCCAGATGGTGAACTCGCAAGAGCTGCAGGCGCAGCTCGGGGTTTTCCTGGATGACCGGAACAAGAGATGGATACCACGCATGAGCGGCCAGATGAAGAATACATCAATATTCTTTGCTGTTGGGGCAGGCCACCTTTGGGGCGATAACGGGGTAATAAGCCTGCTTCGCAAGAATGGCTACAAGGTGGAGCCACTAAAGAACTAGACAGCTGAAATAATAAATTGGAAAAGGGTTGGCACGACGCCAACCCTTTTCCAATTTATCAGTATATCGTGTTTTGCTTATTTAGCGATGGTCACTTTTGACGTATACCTGCCGGTAGCTGATACCGCGGTAATGAAGTAAACACCTGCAGGCTGATCGAGCTGCACCTGTGAAACCTTGTTAGCAGCCAGTGTAAACTCTTTTACAGTTTGGCCTATAGCATTAGTTACAGTTACAACAGCCGCATCATTATTATCTGACGATAAATTGATAGCGAACGCACCGTTAGATGGGTTAGGATAAACATCGAACGAAGCAGTGCTGCTGTTCACATCATCAACACCAACCGTAGAAAGCTCAACCACAAATTGCTTGCTTGCTGTGCCGCAAAGATTAGTAACAGTGTAAGTGAATGTATCCCTGCCACGCTTCAGCATCACAAAGAAGCCATAGCCAATAAGAGATGCAACAGTATTGTTGCTTGCAGTCCAGGTGCCACCCGCCGGGTAACCGGTAAGGGTATACGAGCCGCCCACAGATACTATGGCAGGGCCATCGATAGAATCAACTTTCGCTGTGTGCACACGGATGATCTTCCTGGCAACCGATGTGCCGAATGCATTGGCAACAGTATAGTAAACAGTGTCCCTGCCTACTGAGTCGCCACGGATGATACCGGGAGCTATAAGAACTGCGCGGTTGTTTGAAACACTCCATGTGCCGGGCGCAGTTGCCGTAGTGTCTCCCAAGGTGATTGTAGCACCTACGCAAACAGTGTCTTTGCCGAAGATGGTACCAGCTACAGGAGCATTGCCCACGTGTACAGTCTTAGTAGTCCAGGTAGTGCCGCAAGAGTTAGTAACGGTGTAAGAAATAAGCGAAGTGCCAGTAGCCACGCCGAAAACAATACCCGCTGCATTAACGGTATCTACAGCAGTATTGCTGCTTGTCCATACACCGCCTGTAGTAGTATTAGCAAGAGTTATTGTATTGCCAATACCAACACTGTCAGGGCCGGTAATAGCTGCTGCTGTAGTTACCACGTTAACTGTATGGGTAGCCGTGCTTGCACCACAGGTATTAGACCTGTAGTATGATATAACAGCAGAGCCCTGCGCCACACCTGTAACAAAACCTGTGGGGTCAACAACCGCAACGGATGTAGCGGAGCTGATCCACGAGCCGCCCGATACTGAGCTGGTAAGGGCTATTGAAGCACCTGCGCACACCTCCGTAGGGCCGCTTACTGTGCCGGCTGTCAGCGTTACATGGCTGGTAAAAGTATGCGTTGATACAACCGTGTTGCAGGCATTTGTGAAAGAATATGATATTGTAGTAACACCGCCAGATACAGCTGTAACCATACCTGAGCTCGTTACTGACGCAACGGCTGAGTTAGCCGAGCTCCATGTCCAGCTGCCTTCAAGGTTGTTAGCGTTGGCAAGCATAACAGAAGATGAAGAAGATGCACATGCTGCAGAAGGGCCTACGATAGGCAACGCACTTACAACAGTATCTACAGTAAAGGCATACCGAGCAACCGACACGCCGCAGGCGTTAGTGATAGTATATATTGCGGTGTCCTTACCGAATGACACACCGGTAACCATACCAGCAGCATCTATAGTCGCACGTGCATTAGATACGGTCCAAATACCACCGGTGCGGGTTTGCGAAAGCATTACATTACCACCAACGCACACACGCTGCGCTCCGGAGATGATACCTGCATTGAGTGTATCTACGCCAAGCATAGCTGCGTTTGAAGTATCGGCATCAGTGCCATTGAAAGCAATACCGCGATACCAATAGCCATTCATCGCCAACATAGGCGTAACCATCAGCGTATCATTGGCAGCGCCTGAGTATGCACCGCCGTTGAAAACGGTGTCCCACGATGCGCCGCCATCGGTAGAAAGCTCCCACATAAAATCTGTAGTAGCGCCTGTAGCTGTAAATGAGAACAATGCAGGCGTACCTGTACACACTGTAGTGTCGTGAGGGTCTGTAGTGATCACCGGAGCTTGTGCCTTCACTTTACCTGCACCCAGGATGAAGCAAAATACCAGTAGACTGGACAAGTAAAAACTTCTTTTCATGCTCTATTTTTATTTTATTTTGAATAGCGTAATATGCAGAATACCAGTATGCCAGCAAGCAAATCAACCGGCGGGCCGGAAGATACTGATATTCAAAATTAATTAACGGGCAAACTTAACAAATTCGGCCCAATTTTCTTATAACGCGAATGTCAAATCTCGTATAAATTATTTAATTATTCATCTTGAGCTGCTGCATCTTTTCAACACAAAGTTTAAAATTGGAGGCTGCGCGACTCTTCAATTTACTCTTTAGTTAAAGTGTGTTTCAAGCTGTCAATTTTCATATCAATGTTGATATCATCGTGGTGCACGGGAGAGTCGGTTTTAATGTCATTTGTCACAGCAAAGGTTCCGCTGTCCAGGTCATTATCATTTGCCAGTACGTGGCAGATCATCAATCCGACCCGAAGGGCGACCTCTTCTTTTTTCGCCTGTGATTCGCGATAAAGCGAAGGGTCACCCACCGATACACGGACAGCGGTATTATCTGCCGTTTGGATAATATTGATTGCACGCACAGAAGGTATGATCTGGCGGACGCTGTCCTGTAGCAGATCTACTTGTTGGGTAGTAATGCGTTTCTTCTCCCTGAATTCTGAGCAAGATGTAAATAGTACCAGCGCCAAGGCCGTGATCAAAAATGCTTTCATAGTTTAACTCTTTAGTTTATCCCTAAAACATCCGACATCGAAAAAACACCTTTCTTCCCAGCTATAAATTCGGCGGCGAGTACTGCGCCCAATGCAAAACCTGTCCGGTTATGTGCTGTATGCACAATATCAATATCGTCTATAGCCGATGAGTAGGATATCTTGTGCGTGCCGGGTACATTCTCCACACGGTGAGCGATCACCGGTATCGACTCCCGCTCATTGAAATCGTTGAGCGCCCAGCCGTTTTTGTGATGCAGGTTGTGCAGTATCTGCTCTGCAAGTGTAATAGCAGTGCCACTCGGAGCATCTTTTTTCAAAGTGTGGTGTGTCTCCTCTATGGTTATAAAATAATCCTTCCGCCCATCCATCAGCGCGGCTAGTTTCTTATTTACTTCGAAGAAAATGTTTACACCCACGCTGAAATTTGATGCATGCAGCAAGCCCGCATCATTAGCCGTAGCATATGACTCGGCTTCGGGCAAGTGCTCATTCCAGCCTGTGGTGCCGCTTACCACATTTATCCCTGCAGCCATGCATTGCATTACATTGTCGTGCGCGCATGCCGGCGTAGAAAATTCTATAGCCACATCAGCGGTCTTCAGGCGACCTGCGGTCATTTCCTCTCTATTTGCAGAGCTGATCTTCAATACAATGTTATGCCCGCGCTGCAGGGCAATCTCTTCTATGGCATGCCCCATACGGCCATAACCAATTAGTGCGATGTTCATTATGCATCAAAAGTAAAAAGTAAACGGCACAATTGTAAGCTTTGGCAAAAATCACGTCTTACATCACGCTGATATTAGCGGCAGCCACATACCCGCTGCTCCAGGCATGCTGAAAGTTATAACCGCCGGTTATGCCGTCGGCATCCAGTATTTCCCCCGCAAAGTAAAGACCAGGCACTACCCTGCTCTGCATGGTTTGCGGGTCTATCTCTGCCAGGTTTACGCCGCCGCAGGTCACAAATTCTTCTTTAAAGGTCGTTTTACCTTTCACGGCATATGTATCTCTTACCATGCGCTCCACCAGCTTGTTCTGCCCGGCCGCCGGCAGGTCGCCCCACCGCGTGTCTTCGTTTATGCCGCATTGCAGCAGCTGGTATTCCCAAAGGCGCCTGGGCATATCAAATGGATTTTTACCGCTTACCTGCTGCTTACCCTGCTCCTTCCTCAGCCTGCCTATGGTATCGCGGATGTCTGTATCGGTAAGGTCGCCTGTCCAGTTCACCATCGCCTGGAATTCGTAGTTCTTCTCTGCCAGCTCCCGTGCGCCTATCGCGGATGCTTTCAGTATTGCAGGGCCGCTCATACCCCAGTGGGTGATCAGTAACGGACCAGCGGATACGATCTTTGTGCCGGATATCTTTACGGTTGCGTTTGGCACGCTTACGCCCATCAATTCGGTAATGGGGTTTCCCGGCATATTGAATGTAAACAGCGATGGCACGGGGGACTGTATCGGATGGCCTGTAGCCATTATCCATTTATATTGCTCTGCTTTTGGGAAACCGCCTGTAGCTATAAGCACGCGGTCGGCGTGGTGAACTGATGTATCCGCGAAATGTATAACAAAGCCACTGGCATTTTTCTCAATACTCGCTACCGATTTGTGATAGAACACCTCCACTTTATTGCGCATCACCTGCTGCCATATGCACCCTATTATAGATTCAGAATCATCGGTGATGGGAAACATTCGGCCATCCGTTTCGGTCTTCAGCTTCACGCCCCGCTCTTCAAACCAGCTGATTGTTTGCTGCGGCCCAAACCTGTATAGCGACTTGCGAAGCAGTTGCTTACCCCGTGGATAGCGTGTTACCAGTTCCGGTATGTCAAAGCATTCGTGCGTGACGTTGCAACGCCCGCCGCCCGAAACTTTGACCTTTTGCATGACCTTGCCGGTCTTCTCAAAAACCGCCACCTCAATGCCGCTGCCAGCCGGTATGTTTGCAGCCGCAAAGCATCCGGCGGCGCCAGCTCCTATAATTGCGATCTTCATTAGTGGCCACTTTTTACCTGCGCTTCTACCACTGCGAGGGCAATGATATTCACGATCTGCCTTACGGTGCTGCCCAGCTGCAGCACATATACCGGCTTGCGCAAACCGAGTAGTATGGGCCCCACCGCCTCTGCCCCTCCTACCTCTTGCAGCAAGTGATAGGCTATGTTGCCGGCAGCCAGGTTAGGGAATATCAGCACATTCGGCGCTTCCTGCACGAGATCTGAAAAGGGGTAATTTTCCTGGAGCAGATCTTTATTGAATGCGACGCCCGCCTGTATCTCACCATCAATGACAAGCTCCGGATTAAGCGCCTTGATGCGCGCCACGGCATTGCGGACAGTTGTGGCCTCAGGCGATGGGCTGCTGCCGAAATTGGAGTACGACAGCATAGCCACGCGAGGCTTAATATTGAAGTTATTCACTGCCCTTGCAGTAAGCATGGTAATATCAATAAGTTCGTCTTCTGTGGGGTTAAAGTTGAGGGTGGTGTCTGCAAAGAAGAGCGGGCCTTTCTTGGTGAGCATGATATACATACCGGCTACACGTTTCACACCTTCTTCTATTCCTACAATCTCCAGCGCAGGCCGTATCGTATCAGGGTATTTACGGGTAAGGCCAGATATCATGGCATCAGCCTCACCGCTATTTACCATCATGCAGCCGAAGTAAGTACGCTCGCGCATAGTCTTCTTAGCCTCATATAGATTGTAGCCACGCCGCTTGCGCATCTCAAAAAATGCCTCACCATATTCATTGCGCTTTTGTTCGGTGCTTTCGTTCAGGGGGTCTATTATTTCCACACCTTCCAGGTGCAGGCCATTTTCTTTTATCAGGTTCTGTATCTTATCCGCATTGCCCAGCAGTATGGGTATGGCTATGCCCTCGTCCTTGGCTATCTGTGCTGCTTTAAGTATCTTAATATTTTCCGCCTCTGCAAATACAACGCGCTTCGGACTCTGGCGGGCCTTGTTGTTGATATACCTGAGTATATGATCGTCAGAGCCCATGCGCTGGTATAGCTCCGCTTCATATGCATTCCAGTCGGTTATAGGCTTGCGTGCCACGCCGCTGTCTATCGCAGCTTTTGCTACTGCTGTAGACACCTTCACCAGCAGCCTCGGGTCCATCGGCTTTGGGATGATATAGCTTGCGCCAAATGATAGCGAAACATCATTGTAAGCTACGTTTACCAGGTCAGGAACAGGCTCCTTAGCCAGCTCTGCCAGCGCATATACGGCTGCAAGCTTCATCTCTTCGTTGATGCTGTGCGCACGCACATCCAGCGCTCCCCTGAAGATGTATGGAAAGCCCAGCACATTATTCACCTGGTTAGGGTAGTCGCTGCGCCCTGTAGCCATTATCACGTCGGGCCGCGCTGCCACCGCTTCATCATAAGATATTTCCGGTGTTGGGTTAGCCAGTGCAAAAACGATCGGCTTTTCGGCCATGCTCTTTACCATGTCCTGGTTTACGATGTTGCCTTTAGAAAGCCCGATGAAAACATCGGCTCCCTTCATTGCATCGGGTAGATCCATTGGTGCGGCATCCTGTGCAAACTGCTGTTTATTAGCATCGAGGTCTGTACGGCTCTTTACTATCAGGCCCTTAGTGTCATACATGTACATGTGCTCCACCTTTGCGCCAAGTGCCAGGTATATCTTGCAGCACGATATAGCTGAGGCACCGGCCCCGCTTATCACAAACTTCACATCCTCTATCTGCTTGCCCACCAGCTCCAGCGCATTCAGCAGGGCAGCACCGGATATTATTGCGGTGCCGTGCTGGTCGTCGTGCATTATGGGAATGCTGAGTTCCTTTTTAAGCCTTGTCTCTATTTCAAAACATTCCGGTGCCTTGATGTCCTCCAGGTTAATGCCGCCAAATGTCGGCTCCAGAGCTTTCACTACTTTCACGAACTCATCCACGTCTTTAGTGTTGAGCTCTATATCAAACACATCAATATCGGCGTATATCTTGAATAACAATCCCTTCCCTTCCATTACCGGCTTTGATGCTTCGGGCCCTATGTCGCCAAGGCCAAGCACCGCTGTGCCATTGGTTATTACCGCTACAAGGTTCCCTTTGGCTGTATACCGGTATACATTCTCCACATTAGCGTGTATCTCCATACAGGGGTCAGCCACGCCGGGCGAGTATGCAAGAGCAAGGTCGCGCTGCGTTTTTGTCTCCTTGGTAGGCACCACTTCTATCTTTCCGGGCCTTCCTTTTTCGTGATACTCCAGCGCGTCTTCCTTTCTTATCAATTGTGACATTTTTGCAGCAAGGTTTGAGCGACTAAGATACGAATAAGGGTAACAATTTGTTGGCTGCTGTCGAATAGCATTTATTGCCATAAAGCTGCACTCCGCGAGTTAATGCGCCACAATGGCCCATACAAAAGCTGCACGCGAAATGCGTGCAGCGCTCATTGCGATCTATATTGCGTATTAAAATCTTACGGTGAACTCGCAACCCTTCTCCGGCTTGCTGGTTACAGTTATAGTGCCGCCCAGCGACTCTATCTGTGTGCGGGTGAGAAACAGGCCTATGCCTTTGCTGTTATATCCTTTATGAAACACACGGTTGAGCTTAAATACATCGTTATGGTAGCGGTCCATATCTATACCCATTCCGTTGTCTTTTACTGATAGCTCCACTTTGCCTTGCTCATTAGTAGCCGTCTTTACCAGTATCACCGGCGACTTGCCAGGTTTGCAATACTTTAGCGCGTTGCTGAGCAGGTTATAAAGAATGCTTTCAAGGTAGTATTTAGGATACCAGATGCTCTTCACCTCAAGGTTCAGTATCACCATAGCATTTGTTTGGAAGATGGTGCCGTGAAGCTGCTTTTCAACCTCGGCCACTGTTTTCGCCACATCACAATTATCGTAGGCGATATCCGTGTTCGTGTTGATGCGTGCAAGCTCTACCAGCATCTCCAGGTTGGCCAGCAGCGATGTGCTGCTTTCCTGTATGATACTGATACCATCGTCAAAACTGAATATGCCCTGGAAGTCTTTGTCGCCCGTTTTTTCAGCTTCCATCCGCTCCATCATATCGTCAGATACGAGCTTGATGTTCCCTACCGGCCCGCGGAAGTTGTGGGCTATTACATTGTTCAGGTCTTCCAGTTGCCTGATTTTTGATACCAGGTTGCGCGAAGTGGTCTCCAGCTCCAGGTTTTTACGATTCACTTCTTCTGCCAGCTTCTTATTCTGCGTTATATCTACTATATCGCAGATGAAGTATGCCGGCTTATCCTGCTTATCGCGTACCAGCGTCACCGTTAACAATGCTATTACCACATTCCTGTTTTTAGAAATGTAGCGTTGCTCTATAGTGTAAGATGATAACTCTTTGTTGATAAGCTTACCTATGTACGACAGGTCCTTGTCCACATCTTCAGGGTGTGTAATGTCGTTGTAGTGCAGCTGCAGCAGCTCTTCCTTAGTATATTCTGTGAGCGCGCAGACAACATTGTTCACTGCTACCCACTTGCCCCCCGGTGCCACAAGTGCCTTGCCTATACCCGAAAAATTGAAGGAATTGGAGAAGGTCTCGATGTTGGTTCTCAGCGCGTCTTCGGCCAGCTTTGTTTCATTAATGTCTTTATGAGTACCTACAACCCTTGCAGGTGCGCCATCTGTTTTATAGGTAAGCACTACCCCTTGGCTGAGCACCCACTTATATTCGCCACTCTTACATTTATATCTCAGCTCAGCTGAGTATACCGGCGCATCGCCCGATAAATATTTGTCTATACTTTTCTTTGCTTCTGGCAGGTCCTCTGGGTGTACTTTTTCTATCCAGTCTTGCAGGGTTTTTATCTCCCTTGCCGTATAGCCGAACAGTTCATGCCATTTATCGGAGAATGCGATAATACCTGTTTCCATGTTCACATCCCACATGCCTACGCCCGATGCATCAAGCGCCAGCCGCCATTTGTCCTCTACTGTGGTTATGGTTGTTGCGCTATCGTGCAGTTCTACCAGCAGGAATAAGTAATTACTATCGGGGTGGCATGCCAATACCCTAATAACGTAGGTGACCGGCGTATCGCCCTTAAATGCCTTATACTCAAAAAATACATTCTTTCGCGTTGCAAAAACAGTTTTTATAGCGGTGGCACACTGGCCTACTATCTCGCCGGTATAGGCGGTACCGATGTTTTTGCCAAGATAAAATTCACCGGCCAGCGCCATTGAAGAATTCTTCCGGTACCATATGCCTGTAACCAGGCTTTCGCGCGAAACTTCTACCAAGCTGTCGCCAATATTAAGCAGCAATTGTGCTACTTCTTCAACGTTGTTTGTGCTTGTATATATCACGACATGGATTTTTTGTTAACATTCCGAAATGAAATCATTTGCAAAGTAATAACAAAAAACCAAAGTTCATAATTTATTGAGCGCTAATTTCTAAAAATTTGCGCTCAATAAGAGATTTCTGTAGATTAAGGAGGAAATATTGAGGCTGACCTAGCTATTTTTCCATTCTGGGTATAGCGGAAAGGCTTTCATAAATTCATTGACCTCCCCACGTACGGCATTGATCACCTGCTCATCATCAGGCGACATAAGCACTTTATCAAGCCAGTTTACTATATGTTGCATATCGCCCTCCTTCAATCCGCGCGTAGTTACCGCTGGTACACCTACTCTGATACCTGAAGTTACGAAGGGTGACTTATCGTCAAAAGGCACCATGTTTTTATTGATAGTGATATCTGCCTTTACGAGCGTGTTCTCGGCTTTTTTGCCGCTGATATTTTTGTTCCTCAGGTCTATAAGCAGCAGGTGATTATCTGTGCCGCCCGATACTATATCGTATCCTTTCTCATTAAAACCCTTAGCCATTGCCTGCGCATTGGCCACTACCTGCTTTGCATAGACGGTAAACTCATCCTGCAATATCTCGTAAAATGAAACTGCTTTAGCAGCGATCACGTGCTCCAGTGGCCCGCCCTGCGTACCGGGGAAAACAGCGAGGTCTATCAGCTGGCTCATCATGCGTATCTCACCTTTAGGTCCTTTATGGCCCATGGGGTTTTCAAAATCGTCCTTCATCACTATAAGCCCGCCGCGTGGCCCGCGCAGGGTTTTATGTGTGGTGGTGGTCACAATGTGGCAATGCTCAAAGGGGCTGCTAAGCAATCCCTTGGCTATAAGACCTGCAGGGTGTGCTATATCGGCCATTACCAGCGCGCCCACGCTATCTGCAATGGCGCGGATGCGCGTATAGTCCCAGTCGCGGCTGTAAGCCGATGCGCCGCATATCACCAGCTTAGGCTTATGTTCCTTAGCCTGGCGCTCCATCATATCATAGTCTACAAGACCGGTATCTTTATGTACGCCATAATGCACGGCCTTGTAGAGCTTACCAGAAAAATTTACAGGTGAGCCATGTGTAAGGTGGCCTCCCATGCTCAGGTCGAGGCCCAGTATGGTATCGCCCGGCTGCAGTATGGCAAGCATTACTGCCGCATTAGCCTGCGCGCCACTGTGGGGCTGCACATTGGCGTAGCCCACATTAAACATTTCTTTTGCCCGGTCAATAGCCAGCTGTTCGCTCTTATCCACTACTTCGCAACCACCATAATAACGCTTACCGGGATAGCCTTCGGCATACTTGTTGGCCATCACATTACCCATTGCCTGCATCACCTGCATGCTGGTAAAGTTCTCAGATGCTATCAGTTCAAGGCCACGGCGCTGGCGCTCCAGCTCTTCATGTATCAGGTCAAATATGGCGGTATCGCGTTGCATGTATCAGATTTAGTGCGGCAAAGATAAATGAGTAGCGCGGTAAACTGTAATTGAAAAATTGCACACACGGTATTTAATATAGAACGCAAGGTAAGCATGGGTACCAGCAAAGGGTCCCGGGCAACACACTACAGGCTTTTCTGTTGGCACAGGCAGTTGCAACTAATTTAAAGTCAATGATATAGCTAATAGGGCTACTGCGGGTACTGCAAAACCACCCGCCTACTGGTCTTTTCTTTTGAAGAATACAAAGCCGTTGCTGCCGCCTATCTCCACCAGCACTCCACCCTTTCTGAATTTATCAGCGTCCTGTATCTTACAGATGAAGAATGCCAGCTTATCGGTTTTGCCCGTCAGCAGCCATCGCTCATTAGCCTCGGGCTGCATGGTTTTACCGGTTTTGTCGAGTCGCACGCTCCTGTAGTTAGGGTCAGTTGCTCCCCTCTTTTGGGTGTAAAACAGGTTAGCGTAGCTCTTATATCCCAGTGGATGCACATACACATCACGGCCTGCAAAGCTCTTAAAATACACGATGGCCGAGTGTTGTGAGTATGCCTCTATTTTAGGAGTAAAATGAAGTATGGTCACCTGTATCATCACCACCTGCACCACGCAGAGCACAATGATCCCCTGCCTGAACCGGCGCTTCATCAACCATGCCGCAGTTACAACACCTGCAATATATAATATACCCCACAGGCTCTCTGCATAGCTCCACTGCACTGCCGCGCTGAGATTGCCCACTGCAAAAGGATCCTCAATATACGGAATGAGCTTTTGCTTGTAAATGCCCACCAGCGGTAATGCAGCCAGTAGCAGGGCTATATGCGCACCTATTACTATCAGTACTGTCCTAACCCATTTAGGCATGGTAAAGCCGCCCTCCACAAATTTGCTCACCTGCAGTGCTGCAAGATAAGTGAGCGGGAAGTAGCATAGCGAAGAGTAGTGAACGATCTTAGTTTTCACAATTGAGAACAGGATAAGCACCACCCAAAACAACAGCCACATCCACCTTGTGAAATCAGCCGGTGCAGTAAAGTCCGCAAACTGCTTCCGCCTGTACGATAGCAGGAAAACTGATGCCGGGAAGCAACCTATCAGCAAGGTCACAAAATGGTAGAAGAACGGACCGCCATGCTCCGCATCTTCGGTGGTGAACAGGCGTACCTGGTAGGTGATGAATTCATTGATGAACCAGCTGCCGTAGCTGAAACCATAAGCATACATGGTAGCGCCCAGCCACAATAACATTGGCATAGCGGCACAGCCCGAAACGATCAGCAAGTGCCTTGTCTTGTACCCGGTAAGGCCTTTATTGCGGATAGCATATACTGTTAGCGCAAGTATGGCTATGAGCACCGCCACAGGCCCCTTGGTAAGCACGGCAAGACCCAGCAGCACCCCGGCAAGCACGCTATGCAGGTTTTTTTTAGGCGCACACCGTATAAGGTGTACCTGGAAGAAAGCCAGAAATATCAACAGGTTGAATGTAGGGTCTATAATGCCCGACTTAAAATAAAAGTGCGGCAGCCACGTGGCGGCATAAAGTACCACCCACCATGTTGCCAGCCGCTGGCTCACCACACGCCTGCCTACATAGAACAGGCTTACGAGCGTGATGATACCGACAACTGCATTCGGGAAACGGGCAGCATACTCCCCCACCCCAAACACCTTCATCGACAGTACCTGCAGCCATATGAACAAAGGTGGCTTTTCCCAAAATGGCATAAAGTCGATCTGCGGCCGCAAATAGTCTTTCGATACGATCATCTCCCGCGCGCACTCGGCAAAATTTATCTCGTCCCAGTCAAACAAATGCACGCCCCCCAGGAAGGGCAGGAACAAGACGGACGCAAAAAAAATGATGATTATATATGGTAAGGATCTCGGCATAAACCTCAGGCAAAAGTACCTTTTTCCTTTATGAAATAACCTTTTAGCCGTGTCATTAGCGCGAACACCAGCATCGTTACAACTGTGCCTATGATGCTGCCAAAGTATATATCTGCAAAAAAATGCGCAGCCAGGTAGATGCGGGAGTACCCTACGGACAGGGCAAGCAGGCAGAACAGCAGTCCAAACCGCTGTGAGGAAGGTGGCAGCAGCAACGACAGGAAGCAAAAAAAGCTAAAAGCCCCTTCGGTATGGCCGGAGGGAAAGCTGTAGCTCATCAGCACCGGCCACCCTGGCAGAATGTGTATCCACTCAGCCTTGTGGAAATAGCTCATAGGGCGAGGCGCATCAAATATCTGCTTGAACATGTGTTGCAGGCCAAGTGGCACTAGCCCGCAGGTAAGCGCAGTTATTAAGTACCACCAGTTGCGGTATGCGGCAAATGCCATCACCAGCAATAGCACCGGCAGGATAACCTCTCCCTCCCCCATCCTCGTCGTTTGGAACATGAGCATATCCGTCATCTCATTGTGGCGGGAGTTAATAGCCATAAACAATTGCTGCTTGCTGAACGTTGCCAGCAGCACACCCCCTGCCACCACCCACGCCAGGAAGGGGTAGAAGAAATACGGATTGAATGGGATGTTATGCTTCTTTAGGAGCTTCATTTTTTGTTGAACAGGTTCCTTACCGGTCGCAGCACCCGCACGTACACCTCTTTGCTGAATATTTTAGAGTCGTTCCGCGCAGCGCCTATAAGCCATATAGCCAGTGGCAGCAGAATGAGTGTCGACATCCACATGCCTACCCACACATCTACCGCGCCAGATTTGGCAAGCTTTTCCCCCGTAATGTTCAGGATGTGGAAGGTGATAAAAAACGCAACTGCGATCACCAGCGGCATGCCCAGCCCACCCTTGCGTATAATAGCCCCCAGTGGCGCACCAATAAGGAAAAGCAGGATGCACGCGAACGACAATGCAAACTTGCGGTGAAACTCTATATTGTATTTAATATAGTTTTCACTCTGCATCCTTTTATCCAGCGCCACCACATCCATCAGCGACTTGAAATTGCGAAGGTTGTTTATTGTGGTCTGTAGTATGTTTGCCTTTAACGAATCGGGGATCATTTCCATGAACGAGGAGTCATATTTACGTATGCCGGCCGTGGCCGCAGGTACCAGCTTCTTCAGCTTCGTATCTTCCTCAGAGGTGTTGCTCCACGTTACATACGGGGCCATGTAGCTTGCCGTACTTGTGGCACTCTTGTCACCGGTTTTCTTCAGGCTATCTATATTTTCCTTTAGCTGCGCCACATTCATCATCTGGTACGCATTCTTAAACATATCTTCATTGCTGCGGGTAAACTTAAGGCCCGACAGATCAAAGACTTTATCCCACTGCTCAAAGTGCATGCGATACTGCGTGTAGTTGTGCATGCCCTGCGAATAGCCTTCTACATACTGCCAGCCGTCTTTAAGCTTAAATATTAGTGCCTGCTTATCGGCGGCAGGCAGCATCTCTCCTTCTTTCGCAGTTACAACCCGATTGTTGCCCGCCAGGTCGGTATGGTCGTAGATGATGATATCCCTTATTTTGGTACCATCAGGGTCTTTGCTGCCTACACGTATGGAGTACCCCTGTATATCGTTGTTAAACTGGTCGGCCCGTATATTCAGTGCCGGTTTCGAGTTGCGCACATCATACAGCAGCGATAGCGCTTTCAGGTTGGCCACCGGTATCACACTGTTAGCGAAAAGGAAGGCGAGGAAGGCAATAAATACTATAAATACAAGGAGCGGCCTCATAAAGCGCAGCAATGATATGCCCGACGACTTAATAGCTACCAGCTCAAAATTCTCGCCCATGTTGCCAAACGTCATTATCGACGACAGCAGCACCGCCAGTGGCAAGGCCAGCGGCACCAGCGTGGTAGACATATATACCAGCAGCTGCACAAGCATCCACACTTCCAGGCCCTTGCCTATCATCTCGTCCATGTACAGCCAGAAGAACTGCATCATGAGCACAAACAGCGATACAAAGAAGGTAACGACAAAAGGCCCTACGAAGCTGCGGATGACTAATATGTCAAGCTTTTTTATCAATAGTGCTTAATAAAGTGCAAACCTACACAAATTTGAAGGTGCTTGTGAAACGGTAAAAGTTAAAAAATGAACTGCCTGCGATATAAAAAAAGCAGGAATTACATCCTGCTTTCATATTGTATCATTCAATTAGTTAAGTGGCGGCTTTATGTGTGTCTGCGGGTTGCAGTCACATTCGTCTGCTTCCTGGTCAAAGGTTGTTAGCCTGTCCTTTACTACAAATCGTGTGCTGGTGCCGTCGGCATAAGTAAGCTGGCTTATAGCCCAGTGCCTCGCATCCGGTATGCAAACGAAAAGGAATTGCTCTTCTTTCGGATCTATGTCACGGCTGTCCATCACAGCATCCTTGCACATTAGCTGTGCATACACTTCTGAGTAGTATACATAGCTCACACCCACAACACGTTTCTCGGTCATGTTCTTGATCTTCACCCTGTAGCGCTGGCGCGGGCAGGAGTAGCAATTAGAACACTCTTTTTTATACGAGCACAGGTGGAAATACTTCATGTGCCTGAGGTAATCCACAGGCTCCTCCTGCTGCGCATAGCTTGCAGCGCCAAACGAAAAAAATAATACTGCACAGAGCAATAACCTTATACGAAAAGACATACGGAACAAATTTTCTGTTTTACCCGCCCGGCGCCGTTGCAAGGCAGATCATTGAGTCGATACCACAAATATATAAAATGGCAGATAAAGAGGGGTGTTTACTGCGAATATTTTAGGACACGGCACAAATACACTATTTCATACTATGCGGATACCATTTGTAATACAGCACATCGCCGGCACTGTCTACAACCTCCAGCTTATTACGTAGGGCAAATTGTGTCGCCTTCCAGTAGTATTCCGCTTGCGGCGTGCCAGTGTCGGGTACGCAGTTCTGCGTGCTGTCTGCAATGAGTTTCCTGTTCACTGCTACAAGCACCGGCTTGCTGCCCAGCTTTGCTTTCAGCTCATCCGCGAGGCTATCGTTGGCTACCATGTTCATCAGCATTATATTATATACCGGTGGCGTGCGGCTCATCTTGCAAGACATCAGCGGCAGCCCGCTTACCCACGATAGCTGGTAGTTGTGCCGGCTCCAGCTGTCCTTATCATTTAGTGTGTAATCATACACCTCAGACCCCGCGAAGTAATAAGGTATCGGCAGTATGGCCTGGTATTGCCGCACGTCTATATGCGTCGGCAGAATGCCTGCTGTGCTGCGTTCTGAAAAAGGATTTTGGTGCTCACACTGCTTTTGCAGCATATTCACATAATCATATACCTCAGCGCCGCCCAGGAAAACTATCGCTGCTAGTATGGCTACCTTTACTTTTCGCCCATACTTCGCAGCTACAAAAGCAATAGTATAGCCAACCCAAAGGTAATAGCAAAAAAAGAAGGGCCATACAAACCGCTCCAGGCTGCGGAACTGCTCTACCCGATTTGTAACCATATGCACATAGTAAAATGGGTTCAGCACGTTTACCACGTGCAGCCCCTTGCTGTGGTCATCGTTGGTATAGTAGTGCTCACCAAACGATATCAGTAGCATCACCACAGAGCCCAGCAGCAGTGAACCCTTCAGCGGATCACTGAAAAACTCTTTTTGCGATTGTAAGATATGCCTGCGCCATTCCTTGCGCACGAGCATCATTACCAGCAGCACAGCCAATGCGTATATACCCACATTCCCCAGGTAGGCAGCAGCCTCCGGATCTGCTATCCTCGGTCCCCCAGATACGAGGGGAAAAGCTATGTGCTGGAAGTCGTAATGGCTGAATAGCGCGGCGAACCGCACCTTCTGCAGCATCCAGTCATAGCCGCCGGCACCTTCTTTTCGGAGCGGCAGGTATCTATCAGTTAGTGCTATGAATCCTATGGTGCCTGCAAAAGCAACCACAGCATAAACAATTGAGAACACAAGGGTGAGCTTTCCTGCCTTGCTTTTGAAGTGGTATATGCCTTGCATAAACAGCACCGCAGAAATAAATATGGTGATTATGGCCAGGTAGTAGCCCTGCGCCACAAAGCCTATGAACGATAGCAGCAGCATGCCGCATGCTACCACAGCCTGCCTGCTATAATTGTCCCGGTACTTGTGCCACAGCATAAGCAGCCATATAGCTATCAGTATAAACGATGAAAATGAAAATGCATAATGCCCGGCAGGTATGCGGAATATTTGCATGTTGATCCATGGGAGCATTACTGCAAATAGCAAGGATATAGTATCGCTCTTGATCAGTCGCCTGAAAATATAGAAGATAAGCAGGCCGCAAACCGCTATGTTGAGTATAACGATAGCGTACAGTATAACGATACTGTGCGCGGAAAGGTCGTACACATTATGGCAAAACCAACGGAATGGCAACGCGAATAAGGGGTTATTATCAGTATAGTACACATAGTCGCCAAACGGATATTGGAAACCATTGTACTTAAATATGCCTTCAGGCCCTATAGGCTCACGCACATAGGTAATAAGCGTAAAGATATTTTTGAGGCCGTCGCCAAATGAAGAGAACAGCACCTCGCAAGGCTGCAGCCTGCAGCCTATAAACGCAACAAGGGCAATGAATATATGAACGCAAAAAATAGAAAGATACAGGTATACGCTGCGGCGCTGCATTACGCACTCATTTGGCTTTAAAGATATTGGTTTTGAAACTCAAATTGTATCCCTACTTTTACAATCCAAAAATCACCCGGTCATCGGGCTGCTCATGTCTACCCACGGAGAAATTAAACGTGTCACCACGCATACACTGCAGTGGATGAAACAGCACGGTGAAAAAATAAGTATGCTTACTGCCTACGATTTTTCGATGGCGAAGATACTTGATGATGCCGGTATCGATGTAATCCTTGTCGGCGACTCGGCATCTAACGTTATGGCAGGGCACGAAACTACCCTGCCCATCACGCTCGACCATATGATATACCACGCCCAAAGCGTGATACGTGCATGTGAGCGCAGCCTTGTTATCGTTGATCTGCCATTTGGCTCTTACCAGGGCAATACCAAGGAAGCGCTCCACTCTGCCATACGCATAATGAAGGAGGCCGGCGCACATGGTATAAAGCTTGAAGGTGGAGAGGAGGTCTGTGACTCCATTCGCCGGATTATAAGCGCGGGAGTGCCTGTAATGGGCCATCTTGGCCTTACTCCCCAGTCTATTTACAAATTTGGCACCTACGCTGTGCGTGCCAAGGAAGAGGATGAGGCGGAGATACTCTTGCACAATGCCCGCCTGCTCGAAGATGCAGGCTGCTTTTCACTCGTGTTGGAAAAAATTCCGGCATCGCTTGGTGCGGCAGTTGCTGCCCAGCTCCGGATACCTGTTATAGGCATCGGCGCCGGCGGCCAGGTGGATGGCCAAGTGCTGGTAATGCACGATATGCTTGGTATCACCAAAGATTTTTCTCCCCGCTTTCTAAGGAGGTATCTCAATCTCTACGATGATATAAAGGACGCTACAAAAAGGTATATCAAGGACATTAAAGACCGCGACTTCCCTAACGAAAAGGAACAGTACTAATGGTGAACCTGGAGGCATGGAAAGATGTGATGGCCCGCGCGCAGGAAAAAAACGCCTTGCTCGTCGCTGTATCCAAAACCAAGCTGTCGGCTGATATTGAGTTGCTCTACAATGCAGGCCAGCGCGATTTTGGGGAAAGCTATGTGCAGGAGCTTGCAGACAAATATCCGCAGCTACCAGTTGATATACGCTGGCATTTTATAGGCCACCTCCAGGGCAATAAGGTAAAGTACATAGCCCCCTTCGTGCACCTCATACATGCGGTAGATAGCTTTAAGCTGCTGGAGGAGATCAATAAGCAGGCACTGAAGAACGACCGCGTAATAGATGTGTTGCTGCAAATGCACATCGCCGATGAGGACACCAAGTACGGGATGGATGAGAAAGAAATAATGGTGTTCCTTGAGTACTACACTGCGCAGCTTGCCAAGCTACAAAACGTGCGCATATGCGGGCTTATGGGTATGGCCACTTATACCGAAGACGAAGAGCAAGTGCGCTCAGAATTTTTCCGCCTGCGCAATTTCTTCATTCACCTGCGCGATACTTCGTTTTTCAATAAGCCATGGTTTTCTATCTGCTCTATGGGCATGAGTTCTGATTATGATATAGCGCTACACGAGGGCAGCACCATGGTGCGCGTAGGCAGCATATTATTTGGCAGCAGGTAGCCCATCCGGTGCAGGCTTTTGCCTCAGTTGCAGGAAGCCACCCGCCGTTATTACACTCCCCATCCCCACCAGCCACCACAGCATGCTAAAGCCATAGTGCTCCGCCACCTGCGCGCCAAGATATGGGCCTAGCACCTGTGCTGTAGACCATGCAGCTGTATATAACCCCGCGTACTGCCCCCGGTTGCTTTGGTTGGTACGGCTTATCCAAAATGAGTTCATGAAGGGCATCGACAGTATCTCCCCTACCGTCATTATTACCATCGAAAATAGCACCAGCAGCTTTGTACCCGGCAACATGTTGAATACCGAGAATGAGAGGCCCACAAGCACCGTTCCTACCGATATATACAGGATATTTTTTTGCCGCCGCTCCAGCACAAACACTATTGCCATTTCAAACAGCGCGATCATTATGCCGTTGACGGCCATTATAGTGCCAATAAATACTGGTGTCAGGTTAAGCTGCTCCCTGAAAAATACAGGCTGCGTTGAGAAAAGCTGGAAGAAACACATTCCGTACAACACTGTCAGCATCACGAAAAACAGGTATTTTTTATCCTTGTATGCCGGCTGTGTTGTCTTGGCCGGTACTATATGCTTCGGTGTCTGGCTGTTCTTGCCCGGCGACAGCACTGCGCGCAGCAGCAGCGCCGCACCTATATTGGTGATACCGTCTATCCAGAAAAGAGCCTGGTAATTCTTAGATGCTATGATGCCGCCAATAGCGCCACCGGTGGCCCATCCCAGGTTTATCGACAGCCTGTTAAGCGAGTAGCAGCGCGTTCTGTTTTGCTCGTTACTATACTCGGCTACAGCGGTAGCATTGGCTGGCCTGAACGACTCGTTGAGCACCGCAAGAATAAATGTGCATATGCAAATAGCAGTAAAATTGCTCATTTGCCCAAGCACTATGAACATTACCCCGCCACATAGCAGCGCCGATAGCTGTATATTGTAAAAGCCAAACTTATCAGTAAGCTTGCCGCCGAGCACGCCGCCACACACTGCCCCCATCCCAAAGATTGACATGACCAGACCTGCCTTCCCTATGCTGTAATGCTTCGCCTGCGTCAGGTACAGGGTCATAAAAGGCACTACCATAGTGCCCGCCCTGTTCACCAGCATCACTACAGATAGCCACCACATAGCGGGCGAAAGCCCACTGTAAGCATTCTTATATAGGTTGATGACCCGGTTCATAGTGATTCATCAAAAGTAACGAGTACGGGGCAAATATCAGGCAAAGCAATTACACGTGCATCTTCATCGCAGAAAATTAACCGTATTTAACGCGCTATCGTGGCAGCAATTCTACTACCTCGCACTGCTTCATATCCTTGCCATCAATTACAAACCTGATCAGGGTACGCACCTTGTGCCAGCCTATTTTTCCAGCTGCGCCCGGGTTCATATGCAGGCAGCTGAGCTTATCATCATACATCACTTTAAGAATGTGCGAATGCCCGCAGATAAATAGCTGCGGCTTTTCCGCAGCCAGCACTGGTCTTATAGCAGGCACATATTTACCGGGATATCCGCCTATATGCGTCATCAATACTTTCACTTCCTCGCACATAAAACATAGCTGTTCCGGAAATTCCTTCCTTATATCATAGCCGTCTATATTGCCATATACGCCACGCAATGGCTTGAAGCCCTTTAGCTTATCTGATATTTCAGCTGTTCCAAAATCGCCGGCATGCCATATCTCATCGCACTTTTCAAAGTGCCTGAATACAGTTTCATCGAGGTAGTTGTGGGTATCAGATATCAGCCCTATCCGTGTCATGCTTCGAAAATAGCATTATTATAGGTACATTTATCCATACTCACACGCGGCTATGAAGCAAATATACCAATGCTGGCTATTAGCCGTTTTCCTGGCTACGATCGTTGCCGGCTGCGCGCCTACCCGGTTTGTAAAGCCATTGGTTACAGGCAGCACAGCCATCGGGGCCAGCGTGGGTGGGCCGCTCATTAAGTATGGCAAGGCCACTATTCCTGTGCCTATGTCGAGTATAGTAGTGGGCCATGGTTTCCGCGACTATCTCACGGGCTTCATGGGCGTCAATACTACATCGCTGGCTTTCGGGGTTGTTCAAACAGATATAGGTATTATTCGAAAACTGTATATGCAGGATGGCTGGCGGCCTGCAATAGTGCTGTCACCTGTAGCTAACCTGATGTTCGACAAATGGGAAAATAAATTCAGCTTCTTTCCCCAGCTCGATGGTAGCTTCTACTGGCACTACCTGCACAAGGCACACTATTTTTATCTCGGCATCAGCAACTGGATAGACTTCAATACAAAGCGCTCGCAGGGCGATGCGCAAAAGACGCATTGGATACCTATTGTACACGTGGGCCATCGCTGGGTCACCCCCCGCTGGGATTATGTGATAGAGTGTAAATACATTGCCCCTACTCACAGCAACCGTAATATTGTTGTAGAGTATACCGGCATCGCAAACCGGGGCGCCATTGGCCTTTATTTTGGGTTCGCGTGGAAATATGCAAAACTGCGTTATAAATGATGAAGCCAATTTTAGCCCTCGGTGCCGCCCTGCTTTTGTTTACAGCGTCATGCCTCCGGCTTGATGATAACCTGTTCAACAACATCACTACTGACCAGTATCGATTCGATGACACTAAAGCAGAACAGGAAATATCACTGGACGCGTCTTACAAAATTCCGGATAGCCTCATTCACCTGGTCCCGCTGGTTTCAGGCGATAGCGGCAGCATAGCTACAATTTACGCTGAGTATATCGGCAACATTGCACAGATAAGCACGGATACGGTCATTGTTTACTTCCATGGCACCAAGGGCAACATGGACTATTACTGGAATCGCACTAAGTTGCTGGCCCACGTTGGCGGTAAAAACCACTTTGGCGTTATGACGATCGATTACCGTGGATATGGCCGCAGCGAGGGCAAGCCCACAGAAAGCGGTATGTATGCAGATGCAGAAGCCGCTTTTAAATGGCTGAGTGCTAACGGGCTTATTGGCGACCGGCTTATCGTCTATGGCTTTAGCCTCGGTAGCGCCCCTGCTACCTATAAAACCGCGAACCCCGGTGTGCTAAGAGCCAGCAAGTTAATACTCGAAGCACCCTTTGCATCGGCCTCGGTAATGGTGCAGGATGCTGCTGTATTGGCCATGCCACCCTCCTACTTCACCAACCTGCAGGTCAATAACGCACAGCAGATCAGGAATATACATCAGCCGTTTATGTGGATACACGGTATAAATGACGACTTCCTGAGTATAAGTACTCATGGGGAAGTTGTATACGCCAATCACGCTGGGTTGATAAAAGAAGCCTACCGTATACCCGGGGCTAACCACGTAAACGTTCCCGCTGTCTGGGGCCTTGAAGTTTACAAAGCCGCAATTTTAGCGTTTATAAGAGGGTAATTCAATGCATCACCTAAGCTGATCTTAATCATTAACATTTCGTTAGGAAATCATTCGCTAACATTTTACTTTAACCAAGCGCCAATATAGTAACGACAAAAGCTACTATTATGAATATCGGCCTGGCCATCAGATTTATACGTACTAATCTCAATGTAAGTCAAAAAGAGCTCTCGCGTGCATGCGGTCTTGCCCAGACATCTCTTTCGCAGATAGAAAATAATATCAAGAAGCCGCAAGGCAAGACCATTCAGAATATTTGCAAGGCACTTGATGTGCCGGAGTCGATCATCTACATCCTTGCGATGGAGGAAAAAGATATTTCACAGAATAAAAGGATCATGTACCAGGTTGTTCATCCTTCAATTACTAACCTGGCACTTCAGATGATACAGGCTCACGAGCCAGAGCCGGAACTGGTAGCTTAAGCTACATCCTATCTATAACCGTTTTATAATTCCTATTGCTACAAGAGGGCGCTTTGCTGATGCGCTCTCTTTTTTTGTGCCTGAAAGAGACGTTCATGCATGGAATACCCATCCCGGGCCCGTGGCTAACATGTACCCTTTCTTTATGCCTGTTCACAATAAAAGAAGTCCCGGTTGCAGAGAAGCAACCGGGACCATTTCAACATTGGGGTAAATATCCTGATTATGGTTCGAACACGAGGCGCACCATAACATTGCTTCCATTCATTCCTGTAAACCTGCACATGTACACCCCTGCAGCAATACCCTGAGGCAACTGTATTGCATTGTTACCCGCAGCTACATTGAACCTTGCAGTTTCCTTACCATCTATTGTATAGATACCAAATACACCGGCTTCCGTAGTACTTACAGTAAATGCACCGGTAGTAGGATTAGGGTAAACTGAGAACTCAATACCCGCTTCCATTACAGGGTTAGCGTTATTGCCACCTTCGCGCGACGCGCTTACAGTTATTGCCTGTGTAGAGCGGCCCACGCAGCCAGCAGCCGATGTTAGTGAGTAAGTAATCGTTGCGGTACCAGGCAGCAATGCATTTACTGTTCCGGTGCTTGAACTCACCGAAGCTATCAGGCCATTGCTGCTGCTCCACGTGCCACCTGCGTCTCCTGTAGCAGCGAGGGTAACACTGGTTGGCCCGTTGATTGCGCTGGTGTGCAGTAATATAGCTCCTGTGATGGTACCCGTGTTAGGCAGTGCGTTCACTGTTACAGTCGCTACCCTTGAGCAGGCGTTGCTACCTGTGTAAGAGATACTTACAGTGCCACCAGAAACACCCACCACAGCACCGAAGTTAGGAGCAGCAGCCGAGCCTACGGTAGCGATCGCAGTATTGCTGCTGCTCCATGTGCCACCGCCAGTAGTGCTGCTGAGCGTAGTAGCCCAACCGGCGCACACGCTGGCAGTACCCGCTAATGTATTAGGCAGCGCCTTTACAGTCATAATAGTAGTTGCGCGGCAGTTGGCGCCGTAAGCGTACGTTATAGTAGCGTTACCTGTAGCTACACCGTTTACAATACCGGTAGCAGTACCTACTGTAGCCACGAGGCCATTGCTTGATGACCATGAGCCACCCGCCTGTGCGTTTGAAAGTGTTACAGCAGATCCTACACAAACATTGTTAGTACCGGTATTGGCGCCTGGCACAGGCACTACTGTCACCGTTGCAACATTAAGGCAACCGGTGGCAGTAATGGTATAGGTTATAGTGGTAGTTCCCGCAGCTACACCTGTCATCACACCTGTACCTGATACAATGGTTGCCACCGCTGTATTTGCGCTTACCCAGGTACCACCGCCTGTTGAATTACCAAGAGTAGTGGTAGTGCCTACACATGCTGTAGGATAACCGGTTATAGCACTTGGTGTAGCGTTTATTGTTACGATCCCTGTGCGCGTGCAACCAGCCGGTGCCGTGTATGTGATCATAGTTGTACCTACTGCAATACCACTAACGATACCACCGGAGGTTATCGAAGCGACCGCTGAAGGGTTGCTCGCCCAAGTTCCGCCCGGTACGGCATTACTCAGCGTTGTTGATGTTCCTACGCAAGCCCGCATTGTTCCGCTGATAGCAGGAGGCAGCGCATTCACAGTCACCACAGTTGTAATGTAACAGCCGGTACCAAGTGTATAAGTTATAGTCGATGTGCCCGCTGCGATACCTGATACCACACCTGATGATGGCGCAACAGTAGCTACAGATGGGGTGCTGCTGATCCATGATATACCCGCAGTAGTATTAGTCAGAGACGTTGTTCCGCCCACACACAGGCCGGTAAGACCGCCGATCGCAGCTGGTATCGGATTCACCGACACGGTTGCAGTTCTAAAGCATCCTGTTGGCATTATGGTGTATGTAACCGTTGTAGTGCCTGCACCGGTACCAGTGATAACACCGCTAGTGAGGTTAGCAATAGCTACAAGCGGGTTACCAATAAACCATGTACCGCCTGCGCTGGCATTAGAAAGCGTAGCTGAAGACCCCTGGCACATTATCGCCGTACCCATAATAGATGATGGAAGCGGATTAACAGTTACTGTAGTATAAACTTTGCATGATGGGCTGAGTGTGTAAGTTATTGGCGCAGTACCTGCGGCAATACCAGTTACAACACCATCAGCTGATGGGCCGTATGCATATGTAGGGCTAAGGCCGCTCCATACTCCACCTGCCATTGAGTTGCTCAATGTTATTGACTGGCCTACGCATACTTCTGTTATACCTGTGATAGGACCAGGAGTAGATGTAACGGTTATCGCTCTTGTGCGGTAACAACCTGAAAGTATAGTGTAAGTGATCACCGCAGTACCACCGGAAACGCTTGTCACTGCACCCGTGCTGCCAACCGATGCCACTGCAGGGTTGCTGCTGCTCCACGTACCGCCTGCTGTAAGGTCGGTCATTGTTGTGACCATCCCGACACATGTACCAACCGCACCCAGAATTGCCGACAGCTGGTTTGTTACCGGCACCGTCATGCTGCAACCCTTGTCTGAAGTGTAAGAGATAAGCACTGCGCCTTCTGTAACACCTGTTACAACGCCGCCTGCGTCCACACTCACTACCCCAGGGCTGCTGCTGCTCCAGCTGCCACCGCTTGTTATATTGCTCAGTGTTACCACGCCACCTGAGCACAGGTTAGTAGAGCCTGTTATTGCTGCGGGGTAAGGATTTACTGATACGTTTGCGATAGCAGTACAGCCATTGTATAATGTATACGTAACAGTGGTTGACCCAAGCGTCATACCGGATACGACACCGAAGGTATCAACCTTAGCGATAGTCGTATCAGCGCTGCGCCATGTGCCGCCCGCCACTGTATTGAATAATGTTGAAGTCGAGGCAAGACATACATTGTAGTTGCCTGTTATGGTTGCCGGAGCAGTATTAACTGTCACGGTAGCAGTTCCTACAGCAACACCTGTGCTGTAAGTGATCGTTGCAGTACCCGCAGTAACACCGGTAACTATACCACCAGTGCTTACAGTTGCAACAGAGTTATTGTTGCTGCTCCATGCACCGCCTGTTCCAGTTGTAGAAAGTGTAAGTGTTGACCCTGCGCACACTGTGCCGCCGCCGGTTACAGTGATACCGTTAACACTAACTACAGCAGTTGCAGCGCAACCGGTAGAAGTAGTGAACGAAATAGTAACTGTGCCTACCGACACGCCCGATACGACGCCTGTGGTTGCATTCACTGTAGCTACCGTAGTATTGCTGCTGCTCCATGTGCCCGCACCTGTATTGCTCAAAGTAGTTGTAGCGCCCGGGCTAACTGTGAGTGTGCCGGTTATTGCCGCAGGTAATGCATTTATTGTTGCTATTACAGTAGCAGTACATCCACTCGCAGAAGTATAAGTTACATCAGGATTGCCCGCAGATACACCCGTAAGCACACCAGCAGCATCAATAGTTGCCAGCGATGTGTTGCCGCTTGTCCACGTGCCGCCGCTCACGCTGCCGGCAAGAGCCACAGTAGCACCTACACACACCACAGGGCTGCCAGTGATCGTCAATATAGCTGGCTGAGTAACAGTAGCTGATGCAGTTGCGGAGCAACCGTTTGCGTCTGTTACAGTAACGCTGTAAGAACCGGCAGAAAGACCAGAAAGGTTCTGGGTAGTAGCGCCGTTGCTCCAGTTGTAAGTATAAGATGTAGTACCACCGCTTACGCTCAGTGCGA
>JAZKFF010000010.1:0-134843 GCA_040386555.1 Bacteroidota bacterium
GCCGATGGCAAACAAAAGCCGCAATAACGACTCCCATTTTCTTTATAAATGCTATTTTTAATTACATTTGTTTACAATGAATTTTAATATCATGAAAAAAGGCATTTTTATACTTGCCTGCTTTGCTGCTTTATCGCTGGCCCCAGGCACAGCATCGGCGCAAGACAAGGTGCGGGCAGCTATCACCTCCGTGAAGCAGAAGAATGCTGCTACCGTGGCATTTACCGTTACCTCCTCGGGCGACTTTATAATGGGCAACAATAAGTATGTGCTGCATATAGGCGAGAATACTTTCGACCTGTACGAGCAGTACAGCAACGAGGGAACAGGGGCGCTTACCTTCCTCATACCAGCCGCCGACTTTAAAGCCCTGCACAATGGCACCACCATGTACCTCACCTATGGCGATGCGGAGGGGGAGCAAACTATGGAGGCGCTCAGTAAAGACGGGCACTACCCCTGCTGGAACCTCGGCAAATTTAACAGCGACCTCTTAAAATAACCCTCAACACACATACAGATGAAAATACTTTTACGCACGCTTTTCTTGGTTTGCATAGTACTTGCCGGCACCTCCGCTGCCAAGGCACAAACAACGCCCGACCCCGGATTACCGGGCCCGCTGGCGGTAACTAAAGCGCAGTACAACATGGGCGACCTTGCCGCAACACTGCCGCACTTCCCTACACCGGTAGAGATTAGAGGCTCGGTGCACTACCCTACTTCTATGAGTGCCGGGCCATACCCAGTGCTTTTTTTCCTGCATGGCAGGCATTCTACATGCTACAATACATCTACCCTCGCTGCCTCGTCTGCGTGGCCGTGCCCTGCCGGCAGGCTGCCTATTGTTAGCTACGAAGGCTACGACTACCAGGCCCGCCAGATGGCCAGTCACGGGTTCATAGTTATCTCTATATCGTGCAACGCTATTAACGCCGGCGATGCCAGCCTTAGCGATGCGGGCATGTATGCCCGGGGCGAGCTGGTGCAGTATCACATGCGCCTTTGGGATACTATTAATACCACAGGCCATGCTCCTTTCGGCACCCTGTTCGTTGGCAAGCTTGATATGCAGAATATCGGCACCATGGGCCACTCGCGCGGTGGCGAGGGTGTTGTCTTCAATTCACTGCACAATGATTCTCTTGGTAAGCCCTTTGGCATCAAGGCCGTTATCACCCTTGCCCCGGTCGACTTCAGGCGCAGGGTACTTACGAAGATACCGCTGCTGAACATTGCCCCCTATTGCGATGGTGATGTATCTAACATACAGGGTGTGCGCTTTTATGACGATGCCCGATACCGCGATGCTACCGATGAGGCACCCAAGTACTCTGTGCTGATGATGGGCGCCAACCATAACTTTTATAACACAGTATGGACACCCGGCTCCTATATAGCAGGCACTTCTGACGACTGGACCTATGCCGGCAGCAGCACTTCCGCACATTGCGGCATGTCTTCAGCCAGCAGCAAGCGGCTCGACAGCACTAAGCAGAAGGCAGCCTACAACGCTTATGCCAGTGCTTTCTTCAGGATGTTTATGAAAAAAGAAACGCAGTTTGAGCCCATACTTGATGTAACTGATATCCACCCGCCTGCCTCATCACTCTTAGACACCACGCAGGTATTCGTCTCCTACCATGCTGGGCGCACCGACAGGCTGGATATAAACCGTATTGACAGCGTATACAATGAAACAGTAAATAACCTCGGCGGCACGGTAACAAGCAGCGGCCTGCTGGCATCAGGTATCTGCAATGGCGGGCTGGCAATGCCATCTTGTGGTATAGCCACTACGACAACACAGGAGCCACACAAGGGATCCACAACTATAAAAGGCGTAGCACAGCTGAACACGCGCTGGGATGATACTGCCGACTACTACGAGAACCAGGTACCCGTTGCCTACCAGGATGTGCGCTTTGTAAATGCGATACAATTCCGCACGGCACTGAAGTACACCGAATGCACGCCCGGCCAGTCGCTGGCATTTACAGTACGGCTTATAGACTCGGCAGGCGCAGTAAGCAACGAGGTCACCAGCGATCATAGCCTTGTACTCTTCTACCCTCCCGGCACTACAACAAACGTACTGCCCAAAGTCCTGTTTAATACGCTCCGTATTGCGCTAGATAGCTTTAGCGGTGTCAACATGGCTAAGATCCGCAAAATTCGGTTTGCTTTCAACCAGTCAGCAACCGGCTCTATACTCATCACTGACCTCGCTTTTATCAATGAGAAGTGCGGCAAGTTCGATGCCACTTATGGCTTCACAATGGGTACGGGCCACAACGTATTATTTAAAGACACGCTCACGGCGAATACAAACGATACGCTTACCTGGCTATGGAAATTCGGTGAGCCATCATCCGGCGTCAACGACACATCAACACTGCACAACCCTACGCATGTGTATGCGTCACCGGGCACGTATACAGCTTGCCTCTATATACAGATCAAACGCCCTAATGGCCGTATCTGTGCAGACACCATCTGCAAGACCATCCCATTCCACCTTGGCGTGGGTAGCGAGGCTGCCGACGATATAGCCATATACCCCAACCCTGCCAAAGACCAGCTAACTATAGCCGGTGCGGATGAATCGGATGTGCTGAGGCTGGTGAATGTATATGGCCAGGTAGTGCTGGAGGCCACACTGGCGCAGGTCACAGTGAAGCTGCCACAGCACCTAGCGAACGGTATCTACTACGCCATAGTAACCACGGCCAAAGGAACAGTGTATAAAAAACTGCTCATAGAGCGGTAATAGCATCGCCATAACTCTTGCATTGCGGCCAGCCCTTTTACTAAGGTTGGCCGTAATATTTACCACGGCCGGCGTAACTTCAGAAGCAAGCAACGGACTAAAAAATGCCGCGCCCTATGTTTTTATGCCATAAATCACTATTTTGGCATCCTTGCATCAAACACACACATTATGTCGATAAATCTTTGCATTGATTGGGGTAACACCAATATAAAAGCTGCTGTAATACAAGACGATAAGATACAAAAGCAGGTGAGCTGCACAGAGGCAAATGCGCTGGAGATGGTATCATCGCTGATATCGCTTTACCAGCCGGAGTATGGCATAATGAGCGCCGTAGCAAAGCATAGCGATCAGTTTGTGAGCCTTGTAAAGAGTAAGGTAAAGCACTTCATAAAGGTGGATGGCTATACCAAAACACCTATCAACAATGCCTACCTCTCTGCAGACACCCTGGGCGCCGACCGCCTGGCGCTGGTAGTGGGCGCGTATATGCTGCATGGCGGCAAAGACAACCTGGTGGTAAGCCTGGGCACCTGCATCACCTACAACCTAATACAGCAAAACAAAACCTTCCGCGGTGGTGCCATATCGCCCGGCCTGCACATGCGCCTGAAGGCCATGCATAAATTTACTGATGGATTGCCGGAGGTAAAGCCGGACGAGGATGCGCTGCTGCTGGGCTACGATACCGAGACTTGCCTGCAAAGCGGGGCCACCAATGGTATGGCTGCTGAGATAGATGGAATGATCACCACATATAGCGAAAAATACACTGATTTTAACGCGATATTAACGGGTGGTGATGCACCACTCTTTGCCCGCAAGCTTAAAAGTAAGATATTTGCCGACCCTGACTTGTTGTTAAAGGGCCTGAATTTAATTTTAAACTATAATGTTGCATCATCGCGGTAAGTGCCTGGTAGTATTCTTAGTCCTGATAACCGGCATAAGAGCCCAGGCCCAGACCTCCTCTATAAGTAACCCGCTAAACGGGCGCGAGAACAACCCCTATTCCAAATACGGCATCGGCGAGATGGTAAATGGCAACAACGTGATATTGCGCGGTATGGGCAATGTCACATCGGCCTATGCGCACCCGTTCTCCATCAACTCAGATAACCCGGCCTCTTATGCTTTTTTAAGGAGAACGACATTTGAAGGGGCGGGCACAGGCAGCACCCGCCACATAACTAACGGCACGGATAATTATAATACGGGCACCGCTACCCTCTCGTACCTCAATATTGGTTTCCCGGTAGGTAATAATGCAGGGCTGTGCCTTGGCTTCAGGCCATACAGCACTATGTATTATTCGCTTACCGATACCATATTGTCCACGTCTATAGACAGCGTTACACGGTTCTATGGTGGCGAGGGCAGCCTCACGCTACCGTACATTGGCGGTGCATACAAGTACAAAGGGCTGAGCATAGGCGTGAACGTGGGTTACCTGTTTGGCACGCTGCGCAGCACCGCGGCATTGAGGCCGGCAAAGGATACCGGTATCAATAAGGGCTACACTGCCGAGTTCTCTAACTATAACCGCATAGGCGGCATATACTGGAAGAGCGGGCTGATGTATGAGCGTAAGATGGACTCGGGAAGATACACGTTTCGCATTGGCGGCACGTTTGCCCTTAACCAGGACCTTGTGGAGCGCAACAGTATTTACAGGGTAAGCCACTATAATTTTACCGATACCGCTGTGCATGATACCGTGTATAATTCAGGGGAGCGCAGGGGCAAGCTTACTATGCCTACCTCTTATAGCGTGGGCATCAACTTTGGCAAAACTGATAAATGGAACATAGGTATCGACTATGCCGGCACACAGTGGAGCACATTCAACAGCGTGCCCGATTCCAGCCTGCTTATAGGCGTAGGCACCAGCTCTTATAAGATCAGTATAGGCGGTGAGTACACTCCCGACATGAATAGCATACGCAATTATTTTGCCCGCGTCACCTACAGGTTGGGCGGCTACTATGGCAAAGACTACCTGCGTGTAAATAACTCCGACATTCCTTACTACGGGCTTACAGCAGGTCTTAGCCTCCCTTTCAGGCGCTCTATCTCAAGGCTGCATACCTCGGTAGATGTTGGCAGGATGGGCTTATTGTCTAACGGGCTGATACAGCAGACCTATGTGCGCTTTTCGGTGGGCGTATCGTTCAACGATATCTGGTTTGTGAAGAGGAAGTATGAGTAGCAGTTAAAGAATACAACCAATGCGCAAAGGCATATACAGGCACTCAATACATAAGATCACCCGGATAGTATTTCCGGGTATTTTGTTTGTGAGCGTGCATGCCTGCAAGAACGACCCTGCCGAGATACGGGCGCTGACAAGCAAGACATTTATACAGGAAGACAGGGCCACTGATGTAACGGCCATCTACAGCCAGGATGGCAAAGTATCCATGCGCCTGTTTGCCCACGACTTTGTGCGCAACGAGCACGCCAAGCGCCCCTACATCGATATGAACCGCGGCCTCAGGGTAGAATTTTATAACGACAGCGGGGAGGTAGCCAATGTGCTCACGGCAGACTCCTCGCGCTACTACGAGGCCCAGGGCGATATAATAGTGTGGGACAGTGTGCAGATAGTATCAAAAAAAGGAGAAAAGCTGAATACGGAAGAGCTGATCTGGAATGAGAAGATGCAGAAGTTCTTCACTGAAAAGGCCGTGAAGATCACTACGCCAAACGATATTCTCTACGGCGATGGCATGGAGGCCAACCGCGACTTCACCTGGTACAAGATCACCTACCCCAAGGGCATGGTGAAGGTAAACAAGGCGGAACTGCCGAAGTAAGGTTTATGCTGATCTATAACAATTATTTATAGAAGCAGTACTCCCGTTTGTGGTAATTTCATGCATGGAAACCATGCGCTGCCTTCATGATCGTTTACTGCCTGCTCATCACTACATTACTGCTTGCCGCTCTTAGCTTACTGCTGCTGTGGCCGCGCCGGCGCGGGCTGCAGTCGTGGCGTATAGTGGCACTTGCATTATCTGTTGGTGCGTTCATTTACCTGTATGGCACATGGCTGTTCCTTTCGGTATACGCCCGGTATGCGCTTGCAGCGGCACTCCTTGTATTGCTTGCTGTCCGCATTATAAGAAAGCCGGTCATCACGAAGCATAAGCGTTGGCGCGGGGCTAACGTACTGATCAATGCTACAACCCTTTTCTTCCTGGCGCTGTCTGTGCTTTACTACACCGGCACCAACGGTGCCCCACCGGGAGTAGCAGATATTGCATTCCCTTTTAAGAATGGCAATTATATCATCTTCCAGGGCGGTAACGGACTGCCTACTAACCTGTTTCACTACAACCTTCGGAAGGCGGTATATGCCATAGACATTGTGAAGCTCAACGGCAGCGGTAACCGCGCAACGACAATATTCAGCAACAGCCTGAACGATTATACCACCTATAACGATACCGTATACAGCCCCATAGATGGCAAGATAGTGGCCACGGAAACAACCAATCCTGACAACCCGCCCGGGGTAATAAAGCGTGGCCCAAAAAATACGAATTATGTGCTCGTGAAAGGGGGGGAATTCAGGGTACTGCTGGCGCACTTCAGGCCCGGCACCCTGCTGGTAACTGAGGGACAACAAGTAGCTAAGGGCCAGCCGGTGGGGCTTGTGGGCAATTCCGGTTTTAGCCTGGAGCCCCACCTGCATATACAGGTAAATGCATTGTCGCCAAACGAAGACGCATGGTATCATACGCCGCAGCTGCAGATAAAATTCAATGGCAGGAACTACCTGCTTTTTGAAACGATAGCTGCTGACCGGTAAGCCATCATGCAATATCTTCACAGATCAAAACCAATAACTAAAACAAACAGCTATGCCCGAACTTCCAGACCTGCAGATCTTCAGCCACAACCTGGATAAAAAGCTGAGCGGAAAGAAGCTAAAGAAGGTGACTGCGGTAAGCACTAAAAAGCTGAAAGTGACTGAGAAGGAACTGAAGCACAGGCTGGAAAAGCATACGCTTACAAAAGTGTACCGGGAAGGCAAGGAGCTCTACTTTGAGTTTGACAATTGCGCTATACTTGCCCTGCACCTGATGCTGAATGGCAAGCTGTATTTCTACGAAAAAGAGAATGAGCAGAAGTACACGATACTTGAATTACTGTTCGACGATGACACAGGGCTCGCGCTTACCGACTACCAGGAAATGGCGACACCAACACTCGACCCTGAGCCAAAAGTAGCACCGGATGCGCTATCGAAAGAAGTAACTGCAAAGTGGCTGGAGCTTAAGCTGGCAAAGAAGCGCACAGTCATCAAAAACTTCCTGCTGGACCAGCACGAGATACGCGGCATAGGCAATGCGTATGCCGATGAGATACTGTGGGAAGCAGGCATATCGCCGTTTTCTGTAGCCAATAAAATACCTGCTGAGAAAATAAAAGTGCTCGCCAAAGCGATAACCAGCGTGCTGCACGATGCGGAGAAAAGCATACGCAAAACTCATCCCGACATCATTGCCGGAGAGGTGCGCGACTTCCTGAAGATACACAATGCTAAAAAGAAGGAGAGCCCCACGGGTGCCGCAATAGAGCACAAGATGGCCAACTCACGCAAGACCTACTTTACGAGTGAGCAGGAGCTGTTTACATAGCCGGGAAGCTAACTGGCTGGTTCATCACCCAGCTTTATTGCAAAACGCTTGCCTACCTGCTCCAGGTCTGCGATCACGCTGTCCTCAACAGGTATGCCTTCAAGCCGGCGCAGCGCCTCCGTTTCCCTTTCGGGATCGCCGGGTATCAATACTTTGTCGTGGCCCGGCGCGGGTGTTGCATTGCGGAAGCGGGTTATCCAGTTATCCATATGCTGCTTGAATTCATCAGCGGGGCGAAATGCATCTACACGCATAGCGCCGAAGAAATGGCCGAGCCCCTGCCCCGGCATATTCTCAGGCATGGGCACATATGCGGGGAATGGTGGGGCCCACGGGCCATAGCTGGCACCGCTGAGCACAGCAGAGAAGATATCAACTATGCCGCCAAGCGCATAGCCTTTGTGGCTGCCATGCTCCCGGTCGCTGCCCAGTGGCAGCATCACACCACCCTGCTTCAGTATAGCTGCGTCGTCCGATGAGTTGCCCTCTTTATCCTGCACCCAACCATATGGCGCGGCCTCATTTTTGCGCTGCAGTATTTCCAGCTTGCCGTTAGATGCCGTAGTGGTTGCAAAGTCTGCCACATAGGGTGGCTGCTCTGAGGCCGGTATAGCCACCGCTATGGGATTAGTGCCCAGCATGCGCTCTATAGAAAATGTTGGTGCTACCAGTGCGCTGGCGTTGGTCATGGCCATGCCTATCATATCATGCTCCAGCGCCATCATGGCGTGGTAGCCCGCTATGCCGAAGTGATTGCTATTGCGCACACTTACCCACCCCGTGCCCGCATTCTTAGCTTTATCTATAGCCACCTGCATAGCATACGGCGCTACCACAAGGCCCAGGCCCGCATCGCCATCTACTACCGCAGTAGATGGTGTTTCATGCACTATGCGTATATCCGGCAATGGATTTATCCGCTTAGCATCCCACAGCCGCACGTAGCCACTGAGGCGCGCTACGCCATGACTGTCTATACCCCGCGCGTCTGCCGCCACAAGGCATGCGGCTGCGGTAGTTGCGTGCGCTGCGCTGCAGCCCATAGCAGTGAATATCCGGTGTGTAAAGCTATATAGCTCGTCGTACGAAAAAATCTTAGGCATATCTTGTAGAAACTACACAGGCTGCACAGCGCAGCTGCGAACCTGCAAAATACGGTATCCCGCTATTGTAAGCTATAGGTAATAATAGGAAAATGCACCGCGCTGCAAACGGTAACTTCCTTATTTTTGTAAAAAACAACCCCCATAAGTTATGACCGTTTGTATGGTTCATGCTAAGATCAAAGAGCTCACCAATAGAAATGTTGTAGTAAATACTAACGTCCTCGCTACAGAGCTGGGAACTAACACTGATATTGTAAATGAGTACATCATGGCCCTCCAGATATTGGAGCTGGTAAGGCTTACGGCAGGTAACGATATTTGCCTCACTAATGCGGGCACTTTTATGCAGGTGTAAGTGCCACATAAAAAAATAGGGCTTCCGCCGCAAAGAATTGACCAATAATTGATTGCAGAATATGGCATGATTTTACTGATTTTTTATGATCACCTTTTTGTTTCTTTATTGATTAAATGAGATAGCGTATGCTCCAATTGAGTCCCTTACCAAGGGAAAATGGCGAAGGCATTGATTATCATCAGCTTCTACAGTACTTACCGGTTGCCATATATACATGTGACAGTGAAGGCTTTATAACAGACTTTAACGACAGTGCGGTAGCGCTTTGGGGAAGGACGCCCGAGGCAGGCAAAGATCGCTGGACCGGGGCATGGAAGATATACGATGAACATAGCCGCCCTATGGCGCCGGACGATACCCCGATGGCACAGGCAATTAAAAGCGGCGGCGCGGTGAGCGGGCAGGAGATAATAATAGAGCGGCCAGATGGCAGTAAGCGGAATGTTATCCCGCATCCCCGTGCATTGTACGACGCAGCAGGCAAAGTAAGCGGCGCCGTAAACATGCTGGAAGACATAACGGAACGCAAGGTAAATGAGCAGCGCCAGGCCAGCCTGGCGGCTATAGTAGAATGCTCTGACGATGCTATAATAAGTAAGAACCTGAACGGGATAGTTACCAGCTGGAACGCCTCAGCCGAAAGGATATTTGGTTACAGTGCTGAGGAAATGATAGGCACGTCTATTACCAGGCTGATACCGCCCGACAGGATAAACGAAGAAGTGGAAATACTCAGCCGGCTGAAACGCGGGGAGCGCATAGACCATTTCCAAACCAGGCGGATGGCTAAAGACAGGCGGATGCTCGATGTGTCGCTGTCTATATCCCCATTGCACGACTCAGCAGGCAAAATAACTGGCATATCCAAAACGGCACGCGATATAACAAAGGAAAAAGAACTGGAGGGGCTGGCGCGCGAAGAGGAAGAGCGCTTCAGGATGGCCGTAGAGGCTACCAACCTGGGCACCTGGACCTACAACCCTATGAACGGAGACCTCTACTGGTCTGATGAATGCAGGAATATCTATGACTTGCCCCAGAATATGCAGGTAAGCTATGAGCTGTTTTCAAAGCTGCTGCACCCGGATGATGCGGAGATGGTGCAATGGAACATAGGGAGGGCACTGGAGCCAGCAGGCAGCGGCAAGTATGATATACAGTTTCGCATACTGCGGTATAGCGACAATCACATCCGGTGGATACGCTCGCAGGGTAAGGTGCATTTTAATGCAAACGGGGAGCCGGAAAAATTTATCGGCACAGTGCTGGACATTACCGATGACAAAGTTAAAAGCCAGCACCTGGAAACACTCGTTGCCGAGCGCACTAAAGACCTGGCCAAGGTAAACGAGGCTTTAGCGCAATCGAACAAAGAGCTGGAGCAGTTTGCCTATGTGGCCAGCCACGACCTGCAGGAGCCACTGCGCAAGATCACCACATTTGCCGATATGCTGCGGGAACGGGGCGCGGGCATCCTGAACGATGAACTGGATGGGTACATAGGTAAGATAATAGCATCATCTGGCAAGATGGGTAACCTGATAAAAGATCTGCTGGAATATGCGAAAATGAACAGTGCTGCTAACACACTCACCAGGACAGACCTCAATGCAGTGCTAAGATCCGTGACAGACGACCTGGAATCGCAGATAGCGCGGGAGAATGCCCTGATACATGCAGACAACCTGCCGGTGATAGATGCCATACCCACCGATATGCACCAACTGTTCTTTAACCTGATCAACAACAGCATAAAATTCAAAGCGCCTGAACGCACCCCTGTAGTGATCCTCTACTGCCGTCCCTTATCGCGCACAGAGATCGAGGCTGCGCGCCTGGACGCCCAAAAGGAATATTATAAGATCGACTTCACCGACAATGGGATAGGGTTCGATGCAAAAAACTCCGGCAATATATTTTCAATGTTTCACCGGCTCGATAATTCAGATCAGGTGCAGGGCACCGGCATAGGGCTGGCTTTGTGCAAAAAGATAGTAGATAAGCATCACGGCCGCCTTACTGCTAAAGGAAAAGAAAATAAGGGTGCCACCTTTAGCGTTATTCTCCCAGCTACAAGTGGAAACGGGTAGTCGAAGACTATTTTAACGTACACCAGGAGTCCTGCCTTGCAACCACAATTGCAAGGCATTTTTTATGTGTTTTATAACCACGGGTTTATACAATAGTTCTTTTTTTACTCTCGGAATATTTACATAAATTTAACTCGTATTTAATGTTAGATAAAATGAGAAAAATCTGTACCCTCGTGGGTTTGGTGGCTTTTGTATTGACGTCAATGACGGGTAATGCGCAGCAAGCCGGTAAAGCTAAAAATCTAAATCGCGCAGCAATCGGCAAGATGCCTGCAGCAGACCACAGCAATAAGGCTCCGGATGTATGGACAAAAGTACCTGAGAGTGCAGCCCCATCGCGATCACTGATGCGGATACAGCCTGTACACTACGCGGTATATACCCTGAATGAAGCAGCACTGAAGCCGCTGATGTTCAACCTCTCTACCGCCCCTGAAGAAGGTATCATCATCTCCCTGCCGATGGCAGACGGCTCATCAAAAGACTTTAAAGTGTGGGCTGCGCCTATGCTGCAAGGCAGGCTTGCGGAGCGCTACGCAGATATCAGGACTTTTACAGGAGTTGCGGTGAACGATCAGCGCATAACGGCCAAGCTTGACTTTACCGTGTTTGGCTTTCACGCCGTGGTATTTGAGTCGGGCAATACCTGTCTTATAGACCCATACGATATCTACCACGATGGCTACTACGTAGTACACTACAAGCGCGATGAGCGCCGCGCATATGGCAGCCATATGAAGTGCGAAGTGGAGGATAACAATGCTGTAGCAGGTAAAACACCTATGACCTTCACGCAAAGCAGGCTGCCAAAAATGACGCCGCTAAAGACAGGCGCACGCCCAAAGCAGGCCCTGCGCCTTGTTGATGGCTGGAGAACGCGTACCTATGATATAGCAGTATCGGCCAACAGCTTTTACTGCCAGGCCGCTACCGGCCTTCCTTCGCCTACAATAGCACAATGTCTCAGCGTAATTACAACCACGATGAACCGTGTGAATGGTGTGTACAACAGGGAGTTCTCCGTACAAATGAATTTTGTAGCTAACGAAGACACACTTATATGGCCTACTGCTACAGGCAGCATTAACGGCAGCGACCCCTTCTTTGCCGACAACAGCAATGCATCGAACTGCCTGACGATAAACCAAACGGTGGTAACTGCGAGGATCGGGACTGCCAACTATGATATAGGACATATATTCACTACCGGTGCCGGCGGCCTTGCGTCTCTTGGCATCGTTTGCAACAACTCATTTAAAGCACAGGGTGTTACAGGGTCTTCTATGCCCGTGGGCGATGCGTATGATATAGACTACGTAGCTCACGAAGTAGGCCACCAGTTTGGCTCCAGCCATACCTTTAATAACAATACTGATGGCAGCTGCTCAGGCAATGCATCGGCTACCCACGCATACGAGCCCGGCAGCGGCGCTACCATAATGGACTATGCCGGCATATGCTCGCCTGATAACCTGCAGCCGCACAGCGACCCATACTTCAGCGCATCGAGCCTGCAGCAGATAGATACGCTGCTGAAGGGCGCAGAAAACACCTGTGCTACAACAGCCCTTTCGGGTAACAAACCGGCATACGTAGCACCATTCACAGCAACTTACAATATCCCTTACAAAACACCATTTGAGCTTACAGGCCCTGTAGCAATAGACTCAGTTGCGGACACCGCAACCACCTATTGCTGGTACCAGTGGAACCTTGGCGCTACCGGCGCATCAGGCGACAACGGCAAAAGACTCAACCAGACATTTATTACCGGCCCTATCTTCCGCAGCTTCCAGCCGGTGTATACGCCATACCGCTGCTTCCCTAAAACGAGCATGGTATTGGCGGGCGTATTATCAGATGCCGGTATCGATGGCGCTGAGGGCGAGAAAGTGCCGGACACCGCACGCTACCTGACCTTCAAAATGGCAGTTCGTGCTATAATAACAGGCAATGGCGCCCTTACTGTAAACGACGACACCATACATATCAATGCATCTGCTACCGGGGTTGCTAATGCACACCGCGGCTTCAGGGTAACCAGCCAGGGCACTACTGGCATAGTGTATACAGGTGGCACCACGCAGACTGTAACATGGAATGTGGTAGGCACTAACGCTGCCCCCGTGAGCGCTGCGACCGTAGACATATATATGTCGACCGATGGAGGCAACACATGGCCATATACTATAGGCAACTTCCCTAATACCGGCACTGCCAGTGTAACTATCCCTAACCCGGGCAGCTCTACTGCTGCAGCGCGCATTAAAGTAAAAGGTGGCGGCAATATCTTCTTCAACGTAAACAGCAACAACTTTACAGTGAATCCGGGATCCGTGACCGCACCTATCACTGGTACATTCACGGTATGCGCAGGCGCCACTACTACCCTTGCTGACGCCACAACCGGCGGCACATGGAGCAGCAGCACACCGGCTGTAGCCACCATCAACGCAGCGGGCGTGGTAACGGGTGTTAGCGGCGGCACTACTACTATCAGCTACGCTGCTACGTCAGGCACAGTAACTGCAATAGTAACTGTCAACACAACTCCAGCGCCGGGGTCTATCACGGGCACAGCATCGATATGCATGGGCCAGACATCTACCCTCGCCAACACAACAACCGGTGGCACATGGAGCAGCACCAACCTTACAGTAGCAACGATCAACTCGTCAGGAGTTGTTAGCGGCTTAACTGCAGGCACATCGACCATCTCATACGTAGTAACTAATGGCTGCGGCACAGGCGGCGCTACGCGCGTGGTAACTGTAAGCGCACCAACAGTGGTGGCACCTATCACCGGCACACTCAGCCGCTGCGTAGGTCAGACCACAACCCTTAGCGACATTACTGCAGGTGGCACATGGAGCAGCAGCAACACTGCTATTGCAACCATAACAGCAGGAGGCGTAGTGAGCGGCGTATCAGCAGGCACATCAATCATCAGCTACAGCGTTACCAACGCAGGCGGCTGCGTGAGCAGCGCTACAGCTACAGCAACTATCAATGCGCTGCCTTCAGGCACAGTTATTCCATCGGGCACAGTTACCATATGCACAGGCGGCATGGCTACACTCACTGCAAGCAGCGGCACAGGGTATACCTACCAGTGGCAGATAGGTGGCAGCCCTATATCGGGCGCTACTAATGCTACTTATGCTGCAACAGCAGCGGGCAACTATAATGTAGTTGTTACCAGCGCGGCCGGTTGTGTTACTACATCAGCTACCGTAACGGTTAATATTTCTACTGGCTTTACTGTGGTGCCATCGGTGAACATCACGAGCAGCGCAGGCACTGTGCTTTGCGGCTCTACATCGCTTGTTACATTTACGGCAAACCCTGTGAACGGCGGCAGCGCCCCGGCATACCAATGGTCGGTGAATGGTGTAGTTTCAGGCACAGGCGTAACTTATAGCTACATACCTGCCAACGGTGATATAGTTGCCGTGCAGATGACCAGCAATGCGCCATGCGCATCGCCTACTATTGTAAACTCATCGGTGACCATGACCGTGAACACACCGGCAATACCAACGGTAACAGTAGTACCGAGCCCTAACGATACCGTATGCACCGGCGACCCTGTAACATATAATGCGTCAATAACCTTCGGCGGCACTTCACCAACATTCCTGTGGACGGAGAACGGCGTTAACGTGGCAACAGGCTCCAGCTATACTACTACCTCACCAACCGACGGCGATGTGATCGTGTGCTACCTTACCAGCAATCACGCATGCGTTGCTACTACTACTGCCACCAGCGCACCATTTACCATACGTGTAATGGCGCCTGTAGCAAATACAGTAACGGTAACCGCATCTACAACCAGCTTCGCAGCGGGCACTATGGTGACGCTTGTGGCTATAGCACCATCGGCAGGCACTTACCAGTGGTATATTAACGGCTCACCTGTAGCAGGCGCTACGTCGGCAGTATTCAGCACTAACTCACTGAATGATGGTGACGTGGTTAACTGTGCTGTAACTGCAGGCTATGTATGTGCACTGCCCCGCGTGGTTATCAGCGGCGGCATTAGCATGCATGTATCGCTGGGTATCAGCGAAACAATATTGAGCAGCTTTAATATAGTGCCTAACCCGAACAATGGCACATTTGCCATTACCGGTGAGCTGTGCATAACTGCAGATGATAAAGTAAACCTGACCATTACTAACATGCTGGGCCAGGTAATATATACCGATGCTGTAACGGCACGCAACGGCAATGTAAACGCTCGCGTTTCGCTCGATGCGTCTGTTGCCAATGGTATGTACCTGGTAAAAGTAACGTCGGGTGATGAGCATGTGGTATTCCATATGCTGCTGAGGCGCTAATGAATTGATGAGCGAATTGAATAGTACTATAAAAAAATACGTATGCCACATATGATGAAGCGCATTACTAAGCGATTGGCAATGCTGTCGATAGCTTTTGCCCTTGCACAAGGAGTCAACGCTCAAAGCAATGCACTGCCGAAAGGTGTAATAGCTATAGAACGGAACAGCCTCGACAACTCACCTAAATCGCTCACCTTTCAGCCCGATGCAAATATCAGGATGGCGGATGCCGGGCAGGTGTTTGCCGACTACCTTGGCATATCTGCGTCGAGCAAAATAACAATGGCGCAAAAGTCTGCTACTACTACAAAAGCAGGCATCACCACCATTCGCTATACGCAACACTACAAGGGACTGAAGGTAGAGCATGGCGGGTATACGCTTACCGGTAAGTCGGGCACACTGGCTTACATGACCGGCAACTTGTACAGGCCTGAGACCGACCTATCATCCGTACCTGCCCTGAGTGAAAGCGCTGCACTTACGAAGGCGCTGAAGCATGTAGGAGCAGAACGCTACAAGTGGCAAATGCCCGAAGAGGAAGCTGATATAAAGGCAACGTATCACAAACCTGATACTACATACTATCCTAAAGGCAGGCTGGTATGGGTAGAAGACCTGGCAGGTAATAAGAACGACAGGCAGCTGCACCTGGCCTACGCATTCAACATTTATGCCGATAAGCCAATGAGCAGGCAGGATGTATTTATTGATGCTGCTACCGGCGCAGTACTATTCTCTAACTCGCTCATCAAGCATACCGCCGCTACCGGTGCATCGCGCTACAGTGGCACTGTGCCATTTATTACCGCTAACGTAGCTGCCAGTTACAGGCTCTACGACTCTACCCGGGGCAGCGGCGTGCATACCCGCAATATGAATAACGGCACCAGCTACGGCGCAGCAACCGAGTTTACCAGCGCTACCAATACGTGGCCAAACATACCGGCGAACAACATAGCCCTCGATGCGCACTGGGCAGGTGAAAAGGTATACGACTACTTCCTTACCGAGCACGGCCGCCTCAGCTGGGACGGTGCAGATGGCATACTGCTGCAATATGTACACTACAGTAACAACTATAACAACGCCTACTGGAACGGCGTAGCTATGACCTATGGCGATGGCACGGGCATTACTGCGGGCGGCTTCTCTCCGCTTACAAGCATGGACGTGACGGCTCACGAAATAGGCCATGGCGTATGCGAGGCAACTGCTAACCTCATTTATGAAAAAGAGTCAGGAGCGCTGAACGAAGGCTTCAGCGACTGCTGGGGAGCAACTATCGAACAATGGTCGAACCCGTATGAGGCAGACGCAATGCCTAAGAACCCATGGGAGATAGGCGAAGAAATAGGTACCGAGCCGCTGCGCAGCATGAACAAGCCGTTGCTGCAGGGACAGCCCAATACTTACGGCAGCACCAACTGGTTTAACGTAGTTGGCTGCACACCGGGTGGTGGCAACGACCAGTGCGGCGTGCATACGAATAGCGGCTTGCTCAACTACTGGTACTACCTGCTTGTAAACGGTGGATCGGGCACGAATGGGATAGGTAATGCATACGTGGTGAACCCGCTGGGCTGGACCAAATCTGGCGCTATCTTATACCAGACGGAACTTGCATTATCAAGCACTGCTACGTATGCCGATGCCCGCACAGCGTCGATAAACGCGGCAACTATATTGTATGGCGCATGCTCGCCAGAGCTGCAATGCGTTACCAGCGCCTGGTATGCAGTGGGTGTTGGCGCTAACTATGTGCCATGCACACCGCAGATCGGCTTTAGGCTGATGTCGGTGCGTATCAGCGAGAAGGCACCCGGCATAGGCTGTCCTGCTTCAAAGACATTCAACATAGGGATGAAGCCCTATGGTCCTGCCGCAGCAGGGGGCGCGCCCGTAGCTAATCTCATCATAGCAGGCAGCTCTACCGCGGTGCCAGGTATTGATTATTCGCTTAGCGCGCCCAGCATCACATTCCCCGTAGGCGATACCTCTACCCGCAACATCACACTCACGGTATATGACAACGGTGCAGTAAATGATAACAAGCATATCGACCTTGCTTTCTCAGTTACACCTAATGGCAGCGGTGCAGTGATCTCCCCTATTTATGATTCACTGTTCATCTTTATCGATAATGATGACAGCATACCGCATACCGGTGGTATACTCTACCCCAACCTCAATGCCGGCATACCGGTGACCAGTAACTTTACATCGCCTTTCTATGGCACCAACAGGCGCGCACGTTCACAATACCTGCTGTATGCCAATGAGCTGGCAGCAGCCGGCGTTATGCCCGGCACACCAATCACGCAGATCGCTTTTAATGTGCTTACCAAGAGCTCTACGGCGCCATTCACCGGCTTCACTGTGAGCATGGGCAATACTACGCAGGCCGATATGAGCGCAGCATTTGTGGGCGGGCTTACGCAGGTGTATACCGGCAACCACACTACCAACCTTGGCCTTGACTCAATAGACTTCAACACCGGCACCTTTACATGGGACGGCACCAGCAATGTGGCCGTGCAGTTTTGCTACGGGCAAACGGCGGCTTCATTTACCGCTAACGACCAGGTATCGGGCGTGCAGCAAGGGGAATTTTTTATTGGCGATTACAATGTCACGAACGGCGGCACAGGCACGGGCTGTCCATTGACATTCACAGCGGGCAACCGCACTGTAGTGAGGCCGGCAATGCGCTTCAAGCAAACGGTATTACCCACCGCAGTGGAGACCGTTGCTGCAAGCACACGTACCTGGGATCTTCACGCAGGGCAGCAGGTGTATTTTTACAACCCTTCCAACAGCAAAATCATTGCAGCTGTCAATGGCAGCAGCCACGACCTTAGCTGTGTAACTGCAACCGTTACGCAGCAGGGCAATGGCCTTGTCCCAGCCTCCTTCGCGCCAGTCAACAGGTCGCTGAAAGAAATCACCATAACACCGACTACCAACGGATCTATAGCAACTTATGATGTCATCATTTACCTTACCACAGCTGAGCTTGCGGGCATACCGCCTTCATCGCTTCTGTTGGTAAAAACAGCAGAGCCAACTGATGCCACCGTCACTCCGGCTAATGCGGTAGCAGTGGTGCCAACGCTCATTACAGCCGGCAACTACGTAGGCTTTAAGGCCACCTTTACCGGGTTCACAAGATTTTTCCTTGTAGACGGGCAGATATGCACTACGCCAAATGCTGCTATAACACCGGCAGGCCCCACTACCTTTTGCGTCGGAGACAATGTAACGCTTGACGCTACTACCGGCCCCAGCTTCACTTACCAATGGCAACAAGATGGCGCTGTCATCAGCGGCGCTACTACTTCATCTTATGTAGCATCATTGGCTGGCGACTATATTGTTACCATCAACCAGGGCACATGCGACAGCACTTCATTGCCCGTAACTATTACACTCGACTCCGTACACGCTGATCCTATTGCAGGAGCAGCTAACGTGTGTACAGCCTCAAGCACTACCTATACCAACACTACCCCCGGCGGCACATGGAGCAGCAGCAATACGGCTGTAGCTACCGTAAGCCCACTGGGCATTGTAGCAGGCATAGCAGCGGGCACTGCAGTTATCAGCTACTCTGTAAGCAACGGCTGTGGCACGGCTGTGGCAACACAGGTGGTTAATGTAGGCAGCTCTACCACATTGCCACCGATCACAGGCCCGCTTAGTAAATGCATAGGAACGATCACCACATTAAGTAACCCCGCCCCTGGTGGCACATGGAGCAGCAGCAATACAGCTATTGCATCCATTAATACTACTGGAGTAGTCACTAGCACTGCTGTGGGCACTGCTACGATCACCTACACCGCTAACAACAGCTTTGGCTGCCTGTCTACCGCAACTGCTGTTATGACAGTGAATACATTTGTAAGCCCATCAGTAATGGTAGTGGCCAGCCCTAACGACACAGTATGCACAGGCGACGAGGTTACTTACTCGGCAGTTCTACTGTTTGGTGGTACCAGTCCGGCTTACTTATGGACGCAAAACGGCATCAACGTAGCAACCGGGCCCACCTACACTGCAACGCCCGCTAACGGCGATGTGATCATCTGCACTATCAACAGCAGCTATCTCTGTATTGCAGGCAGCCCTGCAGTCGCCAGTGCACCATTTGTAATGAGGGTTATACCCCCTGTAGTCAATACCGTAATGGTAACGGCCAGCACTACAAGCTTTGCAAGCGGTGCTATGGTAACATTTGTTGCAATTGCGCCTTATGCCGGCTCGTACCAATGGTATGTAAATGGCTCACCGGTACCGGGAGCTACGTCATCTGTTTTCACAACTAACAGCCTGGCAAACGGCCAGGTAGTAAACTGTGCGGTAACGGCTGGTAACATTTGTGCTTTGCCCCCTGTTGTTATCAGCGGCGGCCTTACCATGAATGTGCACGCCACAGGTATCAACGAGGCTGGCAGCAGCAACATCAGTGTTATACCTAACCCTAACAGAGGCACTTTCGTGATCAGCGGAAAGCTGGGAACTACTGCTAACAATGACGCGGTGATCACAGTTACCAATATGCTGGGACAGGTAGTGTATAAAGGCAACGCCATAGTTTCAAATGGCATGATCAATGAGACAGTGACGCTCGATGCCTCGCTTGCCAACGGAATGTATCTGCTCAAAATTACCGCAGGCGATGAGCATGCAGTTTTCCATATTGTGGCAGAGCGCTAATATTTTTTTGAAACACTTATAATAATTGAAGGCGCTAATCGGCGCCTTCAATTATTATACGGTTGCAGCATATCGGCAATGTCTATTGGAGATACTCCTGCACAATAGCCCAATTGTTTTCCGCAATAACGTCAATGGTATCATTGCCATCAACGGTCCTTACAAGTTCAATATCCGTAAGCCTCTCAAATGCCTCGAGATAGTTGGCTCTTACACTTTTTAGGTTGTCCAGCGTTTCGTATAGCTCCGGCACTTCGCGGTTAGCTGTTATGCGGCGCATGCTTTCTTCTGGTGCCACATCAATGAAAATATTCAGGTCAGGCCGCAGCAGATCTGCACACATGCTATTGCAATCTATCACCCATCCCATATCCATATGCACCGCATGGTAGGCATATGAGGAGAAGTAGTAGCGGTCTGAGATGACGGTAAAACCATCAGCTATTTTTTTCACCAGCCCATCGTCTTCATTAAGCAAGTGATCGAGCCGGTCTGCAAGAAAGAGGCCGGCAATAGCCTTATTATCGGCCTTTATGTTCCCTCTTAAAATGTCCCTGAGCAACTTGCCTATGGGTCTGTCAGTAGGCTCAAAAGTAGTATGCACTTTATGGCCTGCCGCGCTTAGCTTTTGCGCCAGCAGCCTCACCTGGGTGCTTTTGCCACTGCCATCGATACCCTCTAATGCTATAAATAAGTTTGACTTCATTGACAGCGAAAGTACTGCTTAAAATTATTTGGAAAGCCTGGGGGAGCAAACAAAAACTGTACTTGATCATATGGATCGCTGTCTTATCTTTTTTAAAGCAGTATCCCAATCAACCACATTTTCAGGATCCTCCTCCATTTCTCTAAGCCGAGCAACAACTTCCTTCTTTTGCCAGTCCGGAATATCTGCATTGTCAGCGTCCGGCAATTCAATCGCATCAAGTTTTTGCAGGTCCTCAATTATAGGTGTCGCGTGGTATTTTTTTATTTTTTTCGGTTGGCATAATAATTATAGCTCACCAAGAAATTCCCTGAGCGTTTGTTTTTTCGCTTTCGATTTCCTCAACACTTCTACCTCTTTAAAAGCCTCTGTAAGGTCTGATCTCACTTTCAGCATTTGCTCATACCTATTCAATTTCTGCAATACCTTTTTCCATTCAGAAAAAGGCAATTGCACAGCCCGGATATTGCCCGTGCTATCGATCACATATTGAACATCCACTTTCATCACTCCAATTTACTGAAAAATTTAAAACTGATCAAAAGCCAAAACTATTACTCCAATGAAAACATACCCATATACCTGTCGGCCATTTCCATAGCACCTTTGCCTGGTATCACAATATTATTCGTTTTAGCGAGGTCTATCCCTTTGAACCATGCAGCTACATCAGCTTTGATATGAATGGTGGCCGGCGGCCCATCGTTTCTTACCACCAATATGCGGGGGAGCCGGAGCGCTACCTGTCTTACAGCATTGTTGGGAGGCAAGTACCCGCCAATATGAAATTCGTAAGCATTATGCAGTGTATGGCACACTTTCGACCGCCCTTCTATTTTTGCCATAATGTACCCGGTATTCCATGCCCAGTACATTCCCTTTATTGGGTCCAGGTCGCCATCGTTAGCGCCTGAGGTATTGGCTATGCTATCCACCCCCAGCACAAACGACAATTCATCATAATCACCTTCCGGGATTGAGATTGTGAAGGAGCAGGTAGCAATATTTTCGGCGTCTACGAGGTGATGGAAGTCTTTTAAGGTGAGCGCTGTTTTCGATAACGCCTTTCCCAGCCTTAGCCGCGAGATGTAGAACCGGAACATATCTACCGACAAGGTGTCACCGTGCTCATTTACATAGACCTGCTCATTAAGTTTTAATAGCTGTCCGTTAAAGACCGGGTGCACTATAATGGCTACCTGCCCCTTCACCCCTGCCGGCTCCTGAGCAAAAGAGAATACAGGCAGTAATAACAATACCTGCACTACAGCGAAAAAAAGCAGCTTAGTCATAACCAACAAAATTTTACCTTGGCGGTGGGCCGTGTCCATCGGGCGGTGGCGGCCCATCACCCTGTGGCGGGCCGCCACGCTCCCCTTCCCGCCCATGTGGCGGCGGGCCATGCATACCGCCATTCATTTTTTTAATAACGTCGCCAATGATCTTATCAAATTCCGGCTTTTGCTGTGCTGTGCATATTTTCCTCACCTGCGCAAAATGATCGTAGGTGACGGTCTCTATTTGCTGCTGGCGAAGGGCAATGAGTGTTGCAATAGAATCTTTATTTGTAGCACCGGGGTCCTCTCCTTTCAACCCTGAGAATAGCTGCTGGCGCAGCTCCATAGCTTCCCGCCTCAGGCGCCTCATGCTGTGCTGGTGGCCTGCAATGAGCACATCATAGTCCTCTACCTGCTTATCTGTAAACTCCAGGTTGCGTATCACATAGTCGCGCGGCGTCTCGTGCTTGGGCCCGCCGCCCGCAGGCCTGAGCCAAACAGCAGCAATGAGCCCTACATTGCAAAGAAGCAGCAATGCCAGCGACCATTGTATCACCCGTATCTTTTTGACGTCGTTCATTTACCTAATAGTTATACGTTGACTCCGAAACCATTTGTGCGACCATCATATCATCATCGCCCCCCGCTGGTCTGCTATGCGTTGAAAAATACACCACCGATGCAATATTAACCGCAATAAGCAGCACCGCTGCTACCGCCCACTGTTTCACAGGCAGCGTAATACCCCGCACAGCACGGGGGCGACTCAATGCCTCCATTACCGTATCGTAAAGGGCGGCAGGGGCATCAGCCTTTGCCATGCCTTGCGTGCTGCCCAGCACCTCCTCTATCCATTTGTCTTTATTTGTTTCCATAGCCCTGGCTTTTCATTAGACGTTACCGGTTTTACTTTCCTTCTCGTAGATATGTGTCAATTTTTTTCTGAGGTTACCTTTGGCCCGCTGCAGCAGCGATTCCACCGCCTTTAGCGACATGCTCATTATTTCCGCGATCTCCTTTTGCGGCAGTTCTTCTATATGCGCCAGTATGAATACGGTCTTTTGATTTTCAGGCAGCGATTCCACTGCCTGAAACAGGTATACCGACTTTTCCTTACGCTCCAGTTGTATGCCGGGATGTATGAAATCAGGATTATCATGTACAGGCTCACCGGTGTCGCCGTAAAAAAGCTGGCCTATAATGCCGTGCTTCCGGCGTTTTTTTGCGCGGAGATGGTCAAGGCACTTGTTGACAGTAATGCGGTATATCCAAGTGGAGATAGCAGACTTTCCGTTGAAGCTGAGGATAGATTTATAAACCGTTACAAAGACTTCCTGCGATATATCCTCGGCCATACCATGGTCTTGCACCATACTTATAGCCGTGTTGAACACCTTCTGCCGGTAGTCTGCTACCAGCATTTTGAAGGCCTCCTGGTCCCCTGCCCGCAATGCTGCAATGAAAGTGTCTATGATGGTGGTTTTCGCTGCTAATATAATAACTACACATCAAACAAAAATGGCCACCCTAAGGCGGCCACATAGATATAGTACAGCACTGTTGTTATTTCTTCACCTCGGTTGGCTTAAAGATGTTGTCGTCCACCTTGGGATTGATCTCGATAGATCTGAAAACAATGTCGCCCTGCGATGTGCCAAAAGTGAGGGGCATTGTTACGCCGCCCTCCAGCTTTTTGAAGTTGCTGAAGTTCACGCCTTCTTCACGCTCTTCGCCCTGTAATTGCACTTTTGCCTCCGTACGCACCATATAATAAGTAGCAGCATCTATGTAGCAGGTCTGCATGCTGCCGTCTTTACCTGTCACCTTCAGCTTATGGCATGGCACGCTATTCAGCGTATCAATACCGGCATATTCCGCTTTGGTGATGAGCGACTTATCTACCAGCTGGCCATTTTTTACATTGAGCTTATCTTTATACATTCCCATCTGGTCGGCAGGTATGGGCATCACCTTATCTGAGCCGCCGAATGGCATATACATCCATCCTTCTTTTGGAGTAACTATAGTATAGCCATTGACACCCATAGCCGAGATATCCATACGCATACCCTTGTCGTTAACTACGGTTTGCGTAACGCCAATGTCGGCACCTCCCATACTCATATTACCGGTCAGCTTCATGCCTGTTACCTTGCTCCAGTTTTTTTCACCGCCTACGGCATCAATATGCTTTTGGATGATCTCATTAGCATTTTGCGCCTTCACTGTCTTAGCACCACCTGCAAGGATTGCTATTGCCAGCACCGTTAGTTTAAGTGTTTTCATTATGTATATATAGTTTTGAGTTGCAAAAATAAGTAAAAGGGGTGCCGGTTTGGCCTTTTTATAAAATATTAACCTTCTTTAAAGTATCACCGCTCTTATCCGTAATACGCTCTGTTTTAGTCATGGATTTGCAAGTAAAAAATACATTTACCTCCGGTTAATATAAATTGAAATAAATGCAGTATCTTTAGTCAAAATGGGGCTCTGTAAGCTATTTGCCGATTGGCATAATGCTGCTGCAGCCCGTATCGCTGGCTAAAATTACAATTGACTATGGCAAAAGAGTTTCATGACAATAATTCAGAATCCATAATATATCACAACAACGCAGACTGTGAATCAGGGGTTGCTATTGAAAAGAAGCACCTGAAGACCGGCAAGGGCCGCAAAATAAAGCTTTGCGAGAACTGCAAAAAGCTCAACAAGCTGAAGCAGCTGGCTTAGCCGAATTGTTCGCTTAGCTCGAGCCACCTCATCTCTTTCGCTTCCACCAGGCTGGTAATTTCTATCATCCTGTTGCTGAGCTGCTGCATTTGGTCATACTTGAGCGCAGGGTTACCCATCTTTTCCGCGATCGTTCCCTTTTCTGCTTCAAGCGCTGCAAGGTCTTTTTCGAGTTGCTCGAACTCCCTTCTTTCCTTAAAGGAAAGTTTTTTCTTCTCCGGCGACGGAGCGGGCTCTTCTTTGCCTGCTATCGCTTCCGGCTTGGGTTCCTCTTTGGTCTTATCGCGTGTCTTTTCCGCTACGCGGTAAGCCGAGTAGTTGCCGGGAAAGTCGCGCACCATGCCATCACCTTCAAACACGAATAGATGGTCCACCAGCCTGTCCATGAAGTAACGGTCGTGCGACACGATGAGGAGGCAGCCAGGATATTCGCTCAGGAAGTTCTCCAGCACGGAGAGTGTGGGAAGGTCAAGATCATTGGTAGGCTCATCGAGTATGAGGAAGTTAGGATTGCGAAACAGCACTGTGAGTAGCTGAAGCCTCTTCTTCTCTCCACCGCTTAGCTGCGACAGGTAGGTATACTGCTGCTCAGGCGGAAACAGGAACAGGGTAAGGAACTGGGCTGCGCTAAGCGTACCCCCACCCGCAAGGGGGAAATTCTCTGCTATGTTCTTTACGTATTCTATTATGCGTACGTCGTCCTTTATCTCAAGCCCCTGCTGGCTGAAGTTTCCGAATACAACCGTATCGCCAATGTTTATTTTGCCGCTGTCTGCGGGCTCAGAGCCCTGCAGCATCTGCAAAAAGGTGCTTTTACCCGCCCCATTCTTACCAATGATGCCTATGCGCTCTCCCTTTTTAAAGGTGTAGTCAAACCCTTTGAGTATTACCTTGTCACCGTAGCTTTTATATACTTTCTTCAGCTCGGCCACCTTGCCGCCCAGGCGGTTCATTTTCATTTGCAGCTCTACCTGGGTGTCTACCACCTTTTGCTTCGCCTTTGATTCGGTGTCGTAAAAGGCATCCTGCCGGCTTTTCGACTTTGTGGTCCGCGCCTTGGGTTGCTTGCGCATCCACTCCAGCTCTTTGCGGTAGAGGTTGCGGGCTTTATCTATATTAGCCAGCGTATTCTCTATACGGGCCGCTTTCTTTTCCAGGTAGTTCTGGTAGTCGCCTTTGTAGGTGTAGAGGTTCTCACCGTCCAGCTCCCATATTTCTTCGCACACATCTTCCAGGAAGTAGCGATCGTGGGTCACCATGAGCAGGGTTACTTTTTGCTGGTTAAGGTAATGCTCCAGCCACTCTACCATGCCTACATCAAGATGGTTGGTAGGCTCATCCATTATCAGCAGCACGTGCTTGTGCTCAAAGCCTATATCTATAAGCACCTGTGCCAGGGCCACGCGCTTGCGCTGGCCGCCGCTAAGGGTCTTTACCTTCTGCTCCAGGTTATGGATATTCAGCTTGCCCAGTATCTGGTGTACTTTAGCCTCGAAGTCCCATGCGCCCAGCTCATCGAGCTTTGCCAATGCAGCAGATAGCTCTGCGGGGTCTTTGTTTTCGCTGGCTATCACTTTCTCATAGTCGCGCAGGGCCTCGCTTACCGGGTGCCGGTAGTGAAATATATTGTCGAGCACAGAGAGCTCTTCATCAAACTTAGGGTCTTGCTCAAAGAGCGCTACGGTCACATCTTTGTGTATCCATACATTGCCATCATCGAGAGTATCCTTGCCTGCCAGCACTTTGAGCAGCGTGGTCTTGCCACTGCCATTCCTGGCTACAAGGGCAATTTTATCGCCCTCGCTTATATGAAAGGTGATATTGGTGAATAGTGGCTTTATTCCGTAAGTCTTGGTGATCCGCTCCGCCGATACATAATGCATAAGGGCGCAAAGGTAAGCGTAGCAGCGGATAGTTTGTTAGTTGCTGCTAGGCCTTGTTTCTTTCCTCGTTCTTTGCCGCGTCTTTTTCAAAAGTCTCAAAGAGCACCTTCGTTATGCCTTTTTCATCAACCACATCGGGTATAAAGAAAAGGACAGCAGGTATAATCAGGCATACGTATGCTGCGTATATGAGCGAGAAGGATAGCGGGATGGCGATAAAGTACATGAACGTGCCGATGTATGATTTCATACGCGCCCGCTGGTTGATGCGCTTTAGCGTATCGTTGAGCGCCTTCTCCCGGGCTACATACATAAGATTATGGCGCAGCGCATACCGGCGCGACAGCGTGAATGCAAGAGAACCCATAAATAATATAAAGCCATACAGCGCGGTAGCCTCCGGCAGCAGGGGGTTTTTACCCATAATAGAGGTAGAGAAGGGCACCAGCGTAAGCCAGAACAGCAGGTGCAGATTGTGCCATAGCAGCCGGCCATCTACGTGGCGGATGATGTGGTACATGTGGTGGTGATTAACCCACATGATACCGAGCATTACAAAGCTGAGCAGGTAAGAGAGGAACTGAGGAGCCATGCCGAGCAACGCAGCCCGCTCTGCCTTAGAGGTAAGGGCAACATAGCTGGGAACATCAAGGCGCAGATCGAGCACCATTATAGTGATAGCAATAACGATGACACCATCGCTAAAGGACTCCACGCGTTTTGTAGAAATGATCATAAATAATTTAAGGAAAAAGCTCTTTGTAGAAAGCTTATATAAAACTGTACCGCGCGGGCTGGCGGGGTATATTCATTTGATAATTGCAGGAAATAAGTAGCCGGACTAACGGATCACCCCGCTGCGGGCGGATTTGTGCTAATCTCTTTTGCGCGTCAGCAGCCCTACTATCAGCAGGCCAAGGGACAGCATGAACATACTTTTTTGCTGGTCGGCCTGGTCGGCATTGATCACCACCATACCGTTGCCCATATCTGTAGACACCGTATAAAAAAAATAAGCGTAAATACCCACGAGGATACCAAGCAAAGTCAACAATTTTCCCATCTATTGGCCGTAGGTTTTTGCAGCCGCTCCTTATAGACGGAGACGAGGGCAAAATCCTGCGGCGCTAAGGTAAAAAAGCCCACCGCTATATCGCAGTTTCGTTGTTTATTATTGGTGCCGTTAACTATACGATTGCAACACTTTTAACTTTAGGTAAATATACTACACGAAAAGAATCAGAAATAGTGCGTATTGCATATATCTTATAGGCAGTTTCTCCTATCCTATATCCTTCCACCACGCCCCGGACGCAGGCAGGTGGTTGAGGTCTACTTCCTCCCCTATCATAGGTGTTACTATCTGCTGGCCTGCCGCGGCGGCGGCCTCCGTCACTTTTATAATCGGCTCATCCCACGCATGGAGCGATAGCGAGAACTTGGCCCAGTGTACTGGCAGCAGGGCCTTTGCCTTCAGCTCCTGCGCGGCCTGCACCACCTCAGGCGGCAGCATATGTATGTAGCGCCAGTATTCATGGTACTGGCCACACTCGAGTATGGCAATATCAAAGGGCCCGAATTTGTCGCCTATGGCTTTGAAGTGACTGTCGTGGCCGGAGTCGCCGCCGATGAAGATCTTGAGGCGTGCCGTTTGCAGCACGAAGCTGCTCCATATGGCCTGGTTGCGCTTGAAGCCACGGCCTGAGAAGTGGCGGGCGGGCGTGGTGGTGAGCTTAAAGCCATTGCTTAGCGGCGTCTCATCCCACCAGTCGGTCTCTGTGAACTTAGCTTTATCGAAGCCCCACCGCTCCAGGTGCTGCCCTACACCGAGGCTGGTAATTATGTGCTTTACCTTAGGCTTCAGCGCCAGCACCGTCTTATAGTCGAGGTGGTCCCAGTGGTCGTGGGTGATGATGAGGTAGTCTACCTCGGGCATATCGGCGGGGCTATACACATCGCTGCCGGGGAAGGCCCGCGTGGTGAACGACACCGGCGACGCCGCACCGCTCATTACCGGGTCGACAAGGAACCTGACCCCGCCCACCTGCATAAAGTAGCCCGAGTGGCCGAACCAGACAAACACATCTTTAGCCGGATTGAGGTGCAGCAGGTCGGTCTTCATAGTAGGCAGCGGCCGTGGTGGAGCAGCTTGCTTACTCTTGTTGAAGAAAAAACCTTTTATAGCCTTGGTCATGGTGACACCCTCGGCGAAGTTTGGGGTATGGCTCAGGTTTTGAAATGCGCCATCACGGAAATTGGGCGACTGCTTAATCAACTGCAACCGCTGCCCCTGGGGCTGGCGCCCAAAGTGCGGCAGCCGGGTGAAGAGCATAGCAGTGAGGATGAACAATACTATTATTGCCGGAATAACTGCGAGGACGACCATAGTGTGTGTGAAAAAGCAAATGTAGGGTATGGGAAAGGTAAAAAGTTAAAGAGTAAAAAAGGTGGCTTAAGGTTAACAGTTTGGGATATCACACCCGGAAAGGAAATTTTTCGGGTGTGAGGTTTTGCTGATTATCAAGGTTTTGCAAGCGCCGCATATCACAAAAATATCACGTTCTTTTCACGCGGGTGGCGGGTGTTATTTGTAATGTGTTGAGTGGGTTGGTGGTTGTGGTACAAAGGTACTTTGAGGGGTTGGGATTTGGAAGGGGTTGGGGGGAATTGTGGGTATCTTATCTGCACGAGGTTGTTGGCTGGGACGCCAACAACGGTAGAACTATATTAATTTACTGAATTTCATATAGATAGAACAAATGTCATTACCTTTAAGTCTATTCTAAAATCAACTTTATGCTTGGCCTGTTAGAAGCATCCGATATACATCTCGCCTACAAGAAATTAAAGTCTTACGTGTATCATGAGAATTTCTCACTGCACCTACGGGTGCAGATCTCTAATTACGAAACAATTGACATTGGTGAAAAATTAAACAAGTTATGTGATCTCTTAAATAGATACTCAACAGGAAAAAAGAAGGATATTCAAAAATTTTTCTTAGACATAGACGTGCATTTAATGCCCAAAGCTTTTCACCATCAAAATGTCAACCAAGACCCCGATGATGCGTTCTATTTCTCCAACGCTAACAAACAGAATGAATATTTGGTGGATTCTTGCACCCCTTTTATAAACTGCCCGGTCGAACTGCATATCATTTGTGTATTGTGGGTTATGAAAATTGGACATTTTTTAGACTCTGAATTGAACTCAAATTGCTATAGTAATCGATTAGTAAGAAATACCGATAACTTATATGAAGAAAAATCAATTAAATTATTTAAGAAATACTATTTGAACTATAACTTATGGCGCAATGAGGCAATTCAAAAGGCACAGGAATTACACAATCTAAATCTGGATGTTGTTATATTAAATCTAGACCTAAAGAACTATTATAATTCAGTTGATTTTGATTTTGGAGAACTGACGAAATCGCCATTTTCGCAAAACTGGATTAGCTTCGACTGGCTAAATACTATTTTAGAAGAGATTCACACAGCATATATTTCAAAATTAAAAGGCACTGGTTTTTCTTTGCCAGTAAACAAGAGAATTCTACCAATCGGTCTGATTTCATCTAGCATATTGTCAAACTACTACTTAAGATATTTTGATAATATCATGCGAGATCAATTAAAGCCTGAATTTTATGGTAGGTATGTAGACGATATCTTAATTGTAAAATCCAATCCGGCAATTTCTATGACGAGTCTGAAGAAAGCAGACGACTTTATCAATAGCTATTTAGTTAATTCCACTATGTGGACAAACGAAATCAGAATTCAAAAAGGTAAGCATAAAGATTACTTGATTAAAGTGAACAACAACGCCTTATTGTTTCAACTAAAAAAGGTTAAGCTATATCACTTTTACGCGAATGAGAGTAATGATTTACTGGAAGAATTTAATAAGGAGATTAGAAAAAACAGCAGCGAATTTAGATTTCAACCTGAATCTCAAGAGGTATTTGATAGTTTTGAGAATGCTTCATACAAAATTTCCTATTCTGATACTATTAATAAAATAAGATCTATAGACGGCTTCGATGTTGATAAGTTTGGTGCTTCCAAACACTTAGTTAAGCTAATAAATACTACAAGAAATGCAGAGAAACTATCTAAGAATTCTTTTGAGGAATTGAATGAACGGGTAAAAACATATTTCAGCGGGAAAAGGAGTTTAGAGTTAAGTTCTCTATGGGAAAAAGTCTTTACGTTTTATGTAGTTAATGGTGCTAAAAAGCAACTTATAGAGTTTGCGAAAGAACAAATACGAAATATTTTATTGCTAAAGTTTGATCCAAAAGACAAAAATTCAGACAGAATCAATGACCGGATTATCGCCAGCCTCTTTGAACATCTTGGAAATTGTTTTTCAATGGGAGCTGCTCTTAATTTGGCATTCTTCAATGAATCTATTATCAACAATATCAAACTCAGTAACTACGTAAACGATGTTACACAAAGGCTCGAACTATTAACTTCCGATATTGTATTAAATAATGCAAAGGCTTTGATTCAATCCAACCTTTTACGTCACAATTACATTTTTTATCCGCTTGTCAACTATTGCCAACAAAATGAAAAATTCAATTTCCTTGATAAATCAATTAATGTAACTGAAACATCTTTTAAACTGGACCCTTTTAAGGTCAAATATTCTCCTAGATTCATTCATTATCATGAACTTTGCCTTTTTTATAGTTATCGGAAATGGCTTACTAAATGGAAAAACAACACTTCAATAGAATTCAATACAAATCAATGCGCGTTTATCTATAAACAGTACTGTTTAATAAATACTTTGCCGGAAAATGTCACGGCAAGTAATAAAGATTATTATCCAATCGAAAGCTTGGTAGGTAGTCAGAAGAAAATTTCCATAGCAAGCAAAAAGAAAGTTGAAAGTCTCAAAGTTGGAATAGTAAATGCGTTAATTGATTTCAATGACTCTTTTAACAGCTTAACTGGAAAACCAAAGCTTTTGTTTCATCGTCTAGATGAAATCAACAAAGTCCTAAACTCATGCTTAGAAAGAAACAACAAATGTGACCTAATTATCTTTCCAGAAATCTCTATTCCGTATCAATGGTTATCAATATTGACGGCATTCACTAAAAGGAATCAAGTCGGCATTATTTGTGGTGTAGAACACATTGTTAATACCGAAAATGAAGCTTTGAATTTTGTTGCTACAATCCTACCATTCATGCACAATGGGTACACTAATGCAATAGTAGACCTTAGATTAAAAAAGGATTATTCTCCCGAAGAGAAAGAGCAAATTAAAGGCCGATTCATAAAAATACCGACTTCAAAAATAGAGGAAGAAAAGATGAGGCTGTATATATGGAATAATATACACTTCAGTGTTTTCAATTGTTTCGAACTATCGGACATTGCAAAACGCTCAATGTTTAGAGGGAAAGTAGACTTTCTAGCAACGGTGGAGCATAACCAGGATGTAAATTACTTTTCCAATATCACCGAATCGGTAGCTCGTGATATCCATAGCTACATAATACAAGTAAATAATTCCATCTATGGCGATAGTAGAATTACAAGACCTTCAGAAACATATAAAAAAGACATCGTAAAAATAAAAGGGGGCATGAATATACTAGCGATAATCGATTATATAGACATTAAGCGGTTACGAGATTTTCAAAAACTTGATTATAATTTGCAAAAAACAGACAAGAGTTTTAAGCCCACCCCTCCTAACTTTAAGATGTCAGAGTCAAGAAAAAAATATTAGTACAATGCAGCTAACGAGCGAACAGTTAAATATAGTGGCGAGTGAAGGTGACATAAAAATTAATGCCGTAGCCGGGTCCGGAAAAACGAGTACATTAATTGCCTATGCAAAACAAAGACAGAAGGAAAGGATTTTGTATCTGGCATTTAATAAATCAGTAAGAATTGAGGCGGTAAAAAAATTTGCTGAGCAAGGATTAAACACGGTCCGGATAGAAACAGCCCATTCTCTTGCTTATGACTTTATAGTACGTAAGAATAATTACAAAGTAAAAAAGGAAGGGGTTTATAAGACAACAGAGATAGCAGAAATATTAGGCTTAAATAATGAAGGCAACCAAAGGCATACTGAGTATATTCTTGCCAATCACATCAATAAATTTATCTCTTATTTCTGTAATAGCGATAAGGCTAAGGTCCAAGATCTGAACTACGAGGACATTGTGGTTGATCAAGAAGCTAAACGGTTTGTTCAAAATTTCATGCCTCAAATTCTGGCACAAACCAGAATTTTGTTAGGAAAAATGGATAAAGGTGAAATTGAGATAACTCATGATTTTTATCTCAAAAAATTCCAGCAAGAAACGCCGAGCTTGCCTTATGATTATATTTTGTTCGATGAAGGACAAGATGCATCAGAGGCTATGCTTGACGTATTTCTTCGGCAAAAGGCAATAAAAATTATAGTTGGCGATACACATCAGCAAATATATGCTTGGCGGTATGCTATAAATTCGTTAGAAAAGGTTGATTTTCCCACCTTTCACCTTACTAGCAGTTTCAGATTCAGCAATGAAATCGCAGCATTAGCGACGCGAATACTAAGATGGAAACACCATATCGGAAGCAAAGAGAATGTAAGAATTAACGGATATGGAGAATGTAATAGTACCAAAACTAAAGCTGTATTGGCTCGGACAAATATGGGTTTGTTGATAAAAGCGATAGACCTTCTAATTGAGAAAAAAGAAATTAGAACCCTGTATTTTGAAGGACGATTTGAAAGATATACTTACGCGGATGAGGGTGCCAACATTTATGATGTCTTAAATTTATTTTTAGACAAAAGGAATTTAATTAAAGATAAACTTATAGCGTCGATGAACGATATTAATGACCTTCAAGAGTACATTGAAAAAACTGAAGATGCACAGTTGGGAATGATAGTGGAGGTAGTGAAAAAATACGCGGAAAAACTGCCTGATTACATTCGTACGATCAAAAACAACCATATAAAAACTGACGAAAAACATAGCGCTGATGTAGTGTTTTCGACTGTTCACAAGTCAAAGGGAATGGAATATGATGTTGTAACAATCGTTGATGACTTTATCACCGAAAAAAAAATAACAACATTAATAGAAAAATATAGCAAGGAGAATTTAAACATTAAACAAATCAACGAAGAAATAAATTTATTGTATGTCGCTGTTACCCGAACAAGAAATACTCTTAATATCCCAGCTAACTTATTGCCGTCATCTCAGATAAATGTAGTAGCGCCATCGGAATCAATTCCATTTCTAAAAGATTTGTAGTCTATCGTGCTCGCCGAGTCCCGCCAACACACAAGGCTAAGCGGTGGAGACTCAGCGAGGACGCGAGAGGCGTACAGGCTACCGTAACATTTTTATTGTCGTAGGTGAGTCTCCGGTCCTTCACCGGGACTCGCCGTTAAGTGGCACATTATCTGCGCGAGTATCGCCGAGTCCCGCCAACGCACAGGGCTAAGCGGTGGAGACTCGGCGAGGACACGATGCACCACTATAAAAAAACCGCTTAGCTTTCACTAAACGGTGTTTCATTTTTTCCGAGGTCGAAAGCGGATTCGAACCGCTGTAGCAGCTTTTGCAGAGCTGTGCCTAGCCACTCGGCCATCCGACCTTAGGTGTGCAAATGTAGTAAAAAATAGTTTCTTTTACAACCGAAATCATCGGATAAAATAATGAGTAATAACTTTTCGGGCGCCATAGCTCCCTCTGAATTAATAGTTACCAATAAGGGCACCATCTATCACCTGGACCTGGCACCGGAGCAGCTGGCCAATACGGTGATAACAGTAGGCGACCCGGACCGGGTGGGGAGTGTATCGAAGCATTTCGACCGCATAACGCACAGGGCGCAGCACAGGGAGTTTGTAACGCATACGGGCTACATAGGCAGCAAGCAGCTGAGCGTGGTAAGCACGGGCATAGGGCCCGACAATATAGACATAGTATTCAACGAGCTGGACGCGCTGGTGAATATAGACTTTGCCACGCGCAAGGTGAAGCCCGAAACCCGCAGCCTGAACATAATAAGACTCGGCACCTGCGGCGGCCTGCAGCCCGATGTGCCTGCCGATAGCTTCGTAGTATCATCCTACGCTGTAGGGCTCGACAACCTGCTCCATTATTATATAGCAGAGAACGATGCAGATGAAGCAGGGCTATTGCAGGCATTCGCCGCGCAGACACCCTTTGCCAACGCGGGTATACGGCCCTACATCACCCGCTCGTCTGATGCGCTGCGCAGCCACTTTACCGATGGCTTTGTGCATGGGGTCACAGCCACATGCCCCGGCTTTTATGCACCACAGGGCCGCATGCTGCGCAAGCCCATAGCCTTTCCCGGCCTGCCGGAGACGCTGGCGGCTTTCAGCCACGGCCAGCACCGCATTGTCAACTTCGAGATGGAGACATCAGCCATATATGGCCTCGGCAAGCTGCTGGGGCATGAGTACCTGTCTATAAGCACAGTAGTAGCTAACCGGTCAAATAAGACTTTTTCGACCGATGCGGTTGGCGCGGTGGATAGGATGATACGGAAGTCGCTAGAGATAATTAGCGGTTTGCAGTAGCGCAGTGGGCAATTTACAGTTGGCAGTTTTGCGCGAGTCAGGTGTCCCACACTTTTGAAGTGTGGGACACCTGGGGTGATATGAGAGAAACAGCAAGAGCCTGCAAGTGTGGGACACCACCTTCGCGAGTACAGGTGATGATGATACCAGTATCAAGTGCCTGCAAGTGTGAAACTTGGCACTTCATATAGGCAGCCTGCAGTATAGTAGCGCGAGTGGTCTGGCGTGAGTACAGGTGTCCCACACTTCAAAAGTGGGACACCTGGGGTTACCCGCTTAGCTACGCGCCGCAATAGTTAACTTTTCACCATTTATTTGTAACACCGGTAATCGGCTTATTTTTACACCCATGTATCCAGATTTCAGGTATTTATTACAGGGTATTTTCGGGGCTGAGATGCCTGAATGGCTGAGCATTTTCAAGACATTCGGCTTCCTTGTTGCGCTATCATTTATGGGTGCGGCATGGGCTACCTCTGAGGAGCTGAAGCGCAAGGAAAAACAGGGACTGCTGCAACCGCAGTTAAAGACTATAGAGACCGGCAAACCTGTGACAAGGCAGGAGTATTTCATTTCTATACTCATCGGCTTTCTTATCGGTTATAAGTTTGGCGGTGTCTATGGCCACTTCGCAGAGGTATCGCCCGACCCTATGGGTTACCTGCTCTCGGCAAACGGCAATGTACTTGTCGGCATTGGCGGGGCAGCATTGGGCGCATTTTCCAAGTTCACAGAAAAGAAAAAAAGAGACCAGGAGAAGCAGGAGGTGAAGACTGTAGCAGTATATCCGCACCAGCTGATGACCGAGATCGTAGTAGTGGCTGCTGTGGCCGGCCTGCTGGGCGCCAAGCTCTTCAATGCTTTCGAAACGTGGGACGACTTCATAAAAGACCCCATACACAACCTCACTTCATCAAGCGGGCTTACGTTTTTGGGTGGGTTGATTCTGGCTACTATCGCGTTTTACTTTTATTGCCGCATGCACAAAATACCGTTCAAGCATATGTGCGATGCTGCCGCGCCCGGCATTATGCTGGCGTATGGTATTGGCCGCCTTGGCTGCCAGCTCTCGGGCGATGGGGACTGGGGCATCTACAACTCCGCCTATATCTCCAATCCCGATGGCACACTCAAAGCAGCTACCACAGCGGAAGAGTCAAGGTTTGCGCTGCATATGACTGGCAATGCCGACTACGCTTTCTACCAGGCGCCGTCGTTTTTACCCAGGTGGCTGGTGGGGCAAAACTACCCGCACAATGTGGGGCACGAGGGCATGCCCATACAGGGCTGCACCGGCGAATATTGCAGCGTGCTGCCGGTGAGCGTATTCCCCACGCCTATTTACGAGGCTATTGTGTGTATCATACTATTTTTCGTGCTGTGGTCATTGCGTCACCGCTTCAAGCGCACCCTGCAAATGTTTGGCACCTACCTTATACTGGTAGGCGTAGAGCGCTTCCTGGTAGAGCTGATACGGGTAAACTACAAGTACGACTTCGGCTTCATACACCCCACGCAGGCCGAGATAATATCGGTATTGCTGGTGATAGGCGGCGCCGCGCTGCTGCTCTTTTACAGAGACAAGGCACCAGGTGAGCGCCTTAGTGCTGCGGACTGATGATAACGTCCTCGATCTTTACATCTTCTATCTTGCGCGCCAGCTTGAACACCTGCGCCAGCGAATAGCTATGTATGCCTATTACGTGCCTGAATGTGGCATTGATCATGGCCTGCGCCACATCTTCACTGCGTATAGGTTTCAGCTTATGCAAGCCGGGGATAGCAGAAAGCAGCTTCATAACGCCGGCTCCTATCTTCTCGGCAGTGCGCACCTCTTCGCGGTCGCCCAGCAGCACACCGGGGCGTATGATATGTATGGTCTCGAACGGCAGTTTCTGTATATCGCGCTCCAGCTCACCCTTCATGCGGGTGTAGAACATTTTTGACGCAGGATTAGAGCCCGCCGACGATATGAGCACATATTCCTTTACATCGTTATAAGCGGCTGTGCGGGCAATTTTGTATTGGTAGGTGTAGTCGATATTGTACTGCTCTTCTTTGCCGCCCGCTTTGCGCAGCGTGCTGCCAAGCGCCGAGTAAAGCACATCGCCGGTGATGAGCTTTTTCCAGTTGTCCACTTCTTCAAAGTTAACCACATGCTCCTCCAGCTTGCTGTTACTGATACCGGCACTGCGCCGCACAAATATTTTTACCTTCTCAAAACGGGTATCGCGAAGCAATAGCTCCACCAGCTGCGCACCCACCAAACCTGTTGCTCCAATAACAATTGCCGTTCTCATTATGTAAAGTTAATGTTCGCAATAGGGCATGAAATTTTATGCCAACATACCCGATGACAGTAACGGCCAATATAGGAATGGAAGAGACAAAGCTATCGAGAAGAGTGCTTACAGCGCTTTTTACCGATACAAAGAAGAGCGCGGAGGCAGTAAACCTTATCTATGTTACTGATAAACAGCCCGGTATTATCCGCCGTAAAATAGGCGAAGGGTATAGGTACCTTTTAAAAGGCAAGGCGGTAAAAGACCAAAATATTCTGTTAAGGATAAAGCGGCTGGTGATACCCCCGGCCTGGGAACAGGTGTGGATATCCCCTGAAGACAATGGCCACCTGCAGGTAACGGGACTGGATACGAAGAACCGGAAGCAGTATATATATCATCCCTTCTGGAATGTGTTGCGCAACCAGACCAAGTTCGGCCATATGTTCGAGTTTGGTAAGGCGCTGCCCGCCATCCGTGCCCAACTGCAAAAGGATCTGCAGCGCCAGGGCTTGCCCAAGCAAAAGGTGCTGGCAGCTATTGTGGGTATAATGGAGCATACCTGCATACGCATAGGCAGCAGCCTGTACGAGCAGCTATATGGATCGTATGGGCTCACCACCATGAAAAACAAACACGTAACAGTGAGCGGAGCAACGATAAAATTCTCCTTCAAGGGGAAGAAAAGCGTGTTGCACGATATAAAAATGGAAAACCGCAAGCTGGCCAATATAGTGTCGCAGTGCATAGCCATACCGGGCAAAGACGTTTTTCAGTATTATGATGAGAATGGGAAGAAACGCAGGATAGACTCGGGTATGGTGAACAACTATATTAAGCAGATCAGCGGCGGATGCTTTACCGCCAAAGATTTCCGCACGTGGTCTGGCACGCTGCACGCGCTGGAGGCGTTCAGGCAGCTGGGGCCTGCCACCACCCAGAATGCGATCAAAAAGAATATAGTGACGGCACTGGACATGGTGGCTGAGCGCCTGGGCAATACACGCACCGTCTGTAAAAAATACTATGTACACCCGTTGGTGATAGACCACTATACCAACAATACGCTGGAAAAATATCTCTCCAAAAGATCGCGCAGCCAGGAGTGCAATGATGTGCAGCTGAACGAGAGCGAACAACTGATGATGAAGTTGCTGAAAAGCAGCTAGCAGGTATGCTATCCCTTCAGCTTATTCACCGCATCTACATACTGCTGCATGGCGTCGTCTGCGCTCGTGCCCTCCAGTTCTGCCCATGCATTGTGCTTGGCCTTCGCTATAAAGTCAAATGGGTTTGACGGACCTGCGTCTGGCGCATCCCCTTCTGTTGCCTGCTTATATAGGCTATAGAGCTTCAGGAGTGTATCATTGTCGGGGCGGCTCGTCAGCAATTTGCTATCGGCCACTGCTGTTTCAAAGGTTTCCTTTAGTGCCATTGGCTATAGTTTTTTTAAAGGCTATTACACCCTCCTATTGAATAAATATCTTCTCCCCTGCCCTTATCTCCACCTGCAGCGAATTTTCGGCAGGCGGTATGGGACATGAGTACCCATCTGCATATGCGCAGTAGGGATTGTAGCACTTATTAAAGTCGAGCAGGTATCCCCCACCCTTCAGGTCATCGGTAGTGAGGTCTATGTACCGGCCACCTGCATAGGTAGTCTCATAGTTCGTTTCATCGCGAAAAGGGATGAACAGATGATTTTTATACGCCGCTTCCTTTATAAGGTCAAGGCTTTGGTATATGTGCAGCTTCAGCGCCTTACCATTGAGGGTAAAGCTAAGTACACCATACTCCCTGTAGGGCTTTTGCTTCCCGCTATGCGTCTCGATCTTAAAAGGTACGCTGCCGGGAGTCTCCACAAATGAGGCCCACACGCGGTACGCCTCATCTGGCTTAAAGAAGTCGAGGTTCTTTGCCTGGGCCGACTTAATGGGTGCGCGCGCATCTACTATGAGCTCCTGTATATAGTTCTTCCGATAGTCGAGTATGCTATCTACATACTCATACGACTGCGCTACAGCAGTGGTGCCGCACACGAGTGCCAGTAAGCCTGCCAATATCCATCTCATAGGCCTATATAGTTATTTTTTCAGCCCTCATCTGCGGGAAGAACAACACATCCTGTATAGATACCTGCCCTGTAAGCAGCATGGCCAGGCGCTCTATGCCGAAGCCTATACCCGCAGTAGGCGGCATACCGTACTCCAGCGCCCGGAGGAAATCGTAATCGATATACATGGCTTCCTCATCGCCGCGCTCCATCAGCTTAGCCTGGTCTTCAAATCGCTCCCGCTGTTCCAGGGGATCATTCAGCTCGCTATAGGCGTTGGCGATCTCCTTGCCGTTAATAATTAGCTCAAAGCGCTCCACCAGCCCGGGTTTAGATCGGTGCTTCTTGGTAAGCGGGCTCATCTCTACCGGGTAGTCAATAATAAACGTTGGCTGTGTGTAGTGCTTCTCGCACTTGCCGCCAAATATCTCATCTATAAGCTTACCCTTGCCCATGCTGGGGTCGGTGTCTATATGCAGCTTGCGGCATACATCGCGCAGACCTTCCTCATCCAGCTCACCTATGTCAAAGCCGGTGTGCTCTTTGATAGCATCATAGATGCTGATGCGCTTGTAAGGCGCCTTGAAGTCTACTTCAGTACCGGCTACTGTAGTAGTAGTGGTGCCGTTAGTGGCTATGGCAGTCTGCTCCAGCATCTGCTCCGTGGTTTCCATCATCCACAGGTAGTCTTTATAGGCAACATAAAACTCCAGTATGGTAAACTCAGGGTTGTGCGTGCGGTCCATGCCCTCATTGCGGAAGTTGCGGCTGAACTCGTATACCCACTCAAAGCCGCCAACAACCAGGCGCTTCAGGTAAAGCTCATTGGCAATACGCAGGTACAGCGGCATATCGAGCGCGTTGTGATGCGTTATGAAGGGGCGCGCGATGGCGCCACCGGGTATGCTCTGCAATACGGGTGTATCTACTTCCAGCGCCCCCCTTTCATTGAGGAATGAACGGATGGCGTTCTTCATCTTAGTAATGCGGACAAACGTATCGCGCACCTCGGGGTTTACGATAAGGTCTGCGTAGCGTTGGCGATATTTGAATTCGAGATCAGTTACCGCATCAAACACTTCGCCATCTTTCTGCTTGATGACCGGCATGGGGTGAAGCGCCTTAGTGAGCAGGGTGAATTGCTGCACATGTATAGATGTTTCGCCGGTTTTTGTAATGAATACAAAGCCCTTAACGCCTATTATATCACCTATATCCAGCAGCTTTTTCCAGACGGTGTTATACATGGTCTTGTCTTCCCCGGGGCATATCTCGTCACCCTTTATGTATACCTGTATGCGGCCTGTGCTATCCTGGAGTACTGCGAAGTTAGCCTTGCCCATATCGCGGACACTCATTATCCGCCCTGCTAAAGACACTGCGCTGAATTGCTCCTTAGTATCTTCGTTGAACGTTTCCTTTATATGTTTGGCGCTATGGGTGATCTCGTATAATGGCGCAGGATAAGGGTCTATACCCAACTCCCTCAGTTCCTTAAGTTTCTCGCGACGAACTTCTTCCTGTTCGCTAAGTGTTGCTTGCATGGGTGCAAAAATAGTTGATTTGGGGCAACCACCCCCAACCCCCTCCTAAAAAAGGAGGGGGCGAGATGCGTAAACAGGAGAAATATAGAAGCTCACAAACAGCATAAGAAAACGATAGTTCACCAAGTCGTCGTTTAACGGGATACAGAAGTGTAGCGCATTAGAACGAGCAATCGCTAAGTCACCCCCACCTTTTTTAGGAGGGGGCTGGGGGGTGGTGACACTCACGTACTAAAATTCTCTACTATCGCGATGAGCACACTTTTGATGTCATTGAATACCATTTCATTTTTAAATCTGACGACCCTATACTCCAACTCAAGCAAACGCTCATCTCTTATTCTATCGAGAATTTGCTGCTTTGGGTCATCATGCACACCCCCATCCAATTCTATTATTAGCTTCTCTGAGGGACAGCAAAAATCAGCGATATAGTTTTGAATGCTATGCTGCCTACGAAATTTCCGGTTGCAAAGTTTGCTGCCTTTCAACTCCTGCCATAGCAGGTGCTCAGCCTCTGTTGGCTCATTGCGCAGTGATTTGCGGCGGTCCTTTAGATAACCGCGATTGTTAATTTGGAATGGATCCATGGCGGAAACGAAAATACTAACTTGTTGTCGTTTCTGCGCGTTGAGACCACCCCCAACCCGCTCCTAAAAAAGGAGGGGGCGAGATACGTAAACAGGAGAAATATAAGAAGCTCACAAACAGTATAAGACATGCGAACTATCGCTAGATTATACCGAACATTAAACAATCGCTAAGTCACCCCCTTTTTTTAGGAGGGGGCCGGGGGTGGTTACTACCTCACCTCAAAATAATACCGGCGCTTCTCCTTCCCATCCTGCTCTTCGTGATCAAAAGTAATCTGCGGCAGCCGGCGTTTACCTTCTACCTCCGGTACTGCGGAGAAATAAAAAAAGCGCTCGGGGTTTTCGAAGCGCTGTGCCTGTATCATGGCACCGGCTTTAGCGCTGGCACCGGGTTTTAACCGGACCGTGTACGATTCGCCCCCGGCAGATTTACTGTCAGCATGCACTATGGCCGCCTGCTTTGACCGGTTGATGAACCATATCTCTGATGAATAGATAACCGCGCAGGCAACTATCTCTTTCTTTTTAGGCTGCCGGGGAGTTACAACGGGCGGTTTATAGCCGGTGTCGGGCATTGTTTTCAGCGGGCTTACATTCCTGAGGCCGTCATGACTTTGCTCTGTATATCCGGTTACTTTGCCATCCTCCCCAAAAGTGGTAACAGACTTATACCATTGTATGCCTGCGTCCGGTGCATCACTCCACTCTGCCTTTTTTACTGCACCGCTTTCGTAGTAAGAAAATTGCACGTAGCTATGCCCGGCAAATTTCCTTATTCCTTTTTCATATATCACTTTACCCGACTTGTCGAAAGCGCGCGCCTTACCACTATTGAACCCTTTACCATAACAAGCCGAGGTAGATATAGCCTTATTCCTGAAGTAGTGGTGTTCACATTCCTCTTTTTGGGCAATGGCCTGTAGCGAATATGCAAGCACCGTAATTAAAATGAAAAGCTGTTTCATATTTATCATTAAGTCCAATCGCCGTGCCAGAAACATAAGTGAGCTACTGCGCTCCCTTGCACAATTTATCCAGCGCCTCGCGCGCCTGCGTATACCCCAGCTTCAATGCCGATCGCAGGTCCGCACAAGGCTCCTGCCGGTTGCGGTATTTTATGATGCCCCTGTAATATACCGCCTCGCCGCTTCGCGGATCCAGCGCTACTGCTCTTTCAAGATCGTCGAGGGCAGGTGCGTTTTTGTTTTGCTTGCTCAGTAATAATCCCCTGCGGATATAAAATAGAGGCTCCGTGTTCTCAAATTCTATTGCCCGGCTGTAGTGCTCAACCGCACTGGCCATGTCGCTTTTTTGCTCCAGGCAGTCGCCCTTTATATACCAGGCACGCGCATTCTGCGGCTGGGCTGCCAGCACCTTATCTATATCTGCTATCGCAAGATCAGGCTTGCCTGTGCCCTCATATAGCATTGCGCGGCTGAAGTAAGCCTTGATGTATTCGTTCAGCTCTATGCTTTTATTGAGGGCGTCGAGCGCTTCCATGGCCTTACCCTGCCGCAGGTATAGCGCGCCGCGGCTGTGCCAGGCTTTATAGTTTTGGGGATCTATCGACACCGCTGCATTGAGGTGGCGCTCGGCAGCTGCATAGTCGCCGTCTTTCATATACAGCGCACCCACACTGTAATGCGCCACAGATGAGTTAGGGAATGTATCCAGGATAGCCGTAAAAAAATTGAGATCAGACAACCATATATCATTCCTAACAAAGGTTTGCACGAGGAGCAAAGTGGCTAAACCTGCTGAGATCCCCGTTGCAACGGCCTTCTTCGACCGTTGTGCCAGCCATTTGTACAGATAGCTGACTAGCGGGTACAGTATGCCTATACAGGCGATATACATATACCTGTCGGCCATCAGCGATTCGCCAAACTGGATGAACTGTAAAACAAAAATGATGTTTACTGTATAGAATGCGATGCTGCCGCTAAGCACATACCACCTCTTCCGGTAAGCAATTATGCCTAATGCAAGTATGGCTATGGCCAACACGAGGTATAGATACTGCACGGCACCTATAGCCGGGGGGTATGGATAAATAACAGACAGGCGGAAAGGCGCCAGCAGGTTAATGATATACTGAACATACGCATACCCGGCATACACCACCGAATCAAATAACCCATACTCGGGATGGAGGTTCAGGAATTTCGCCGAGCCCTGCGCCTTTATGGCGACAATGCCAAAAAGAACCGACAACGCAAATAGCGGCAATTTGGGTAACCACGCATTCTTATCGGCAATATTCCTCCCCAGCCATATATCAGTCGCCAGCAATGCCAGCGGCAGTGTAACCGCGGTGCCTTTGGACAACATTGCCGCAATGCCCAGCAATGTTACAACGGCAAGCCTGGTAACTGATGGCGTTGCAACATACCGGGTATATTGCCATAAAGCCAGCACATAGAACACGCCTGATAACACGGTTTTCCGCTCGGCTATCCACGATACACTTTCTGTCTGAACCGGGTGTACGGCAAATAACAGTGCAACGAACAGCGCTACTACCCCCTCGCCCGACAGTCGCTTAATGAAAAGGTATAGGGCCCACGCTGTGCCCACATGTAGTAGCAAGTTAATAATATGATATATTAATGGATGGGTGCCGCCGATGGCGAAGTCGACGGCATAAGAGAGCATGGTAAGCGGATGATAATTCCCTAAGTAGAACTTCGAGAACCAATCGCCGATATAGCCGAAGCCGGTAATGTCTTTATTGTGCAGCACATACTCCCCATCGTCCCACGACATAAAGCCGGCGTGGAAAATTTTGAGGTAGGCTATGAGTATGGCAACCAAAAGTATGGTAAAGTGCAGCCATTTATTGCCGTGGACAAACTTGTCGTTCATTTACTCAAATGTACAATAGGTATGTATATCGCGGTGTGGATACTCAGGAAATCACCCTTCTCACCATCCGCAGGTTATGTGTGCGCCGCTTCAGCGCTACGCTGATGATGCCCTGCTGGTCTATGCGGTCTATCACTACTTTACCTGCCGTGTCCGCAGAATGGAGGATGGTTTGGGTATCCAGCAATATACCAACATGGGTTATCTTGCCGTCTGCATTGTCAAAGAAAGCGAGGTCACCGCACTGCGCATGCTGCAGGAAGTCTACCAGCTCACCCACCTGCGCCTGCTGGTCGGCATCGCGGGGTATGGCGCGGTTGCACAGCTTAAAGGCCATTTGCGTCAGCCCTGAGCAGTCGATACCCATTATACTGCGCCCGCCCCATTGGTAGGGCGCGTTCAAATAGTGCATTGCCGCATCCTTTAGTGTGTCGCAGGTGAGCTCCAGGTTTTTTACTTTCAGCTTCTTCCCCTTGAATTTCGCCGCCTCCTGGTTCTTACCGCCTTTCGCTGCCGGCTCACTGCCCAGTGGCAGCCACATGGTGCCATTCTGCATAGCAAGGCGCCCTGCATGGTTGGCCGCATAATACTTTACCGGCTTACGGTATTCTTTCATTTGCACTTCTGCCAGCTGGCCTACCTTGCACCAGCCTTCGTAGCCATCCCACTCTATGCGTATTCTCGCCCACTCTTTCTGGTTGGCCTCTAATATCTCTACCCGCTCCCCGAATAACAGCTGGGTAACCTGCTCAGATTTGTGGTTTCCCTCGCTCCTTACTGGCATTACAGGTACATTGCAATATGCGTATGCGACTACTAGCATAGGTAATTATTCTACCCGTTACAAGAGGGTGTGTAAAGGTAAGCACACCCGGCATTTCGCCACACCGAAGTTTTAAACATTATGCAATTATATGTATAGAGGGCGCTTTTAGGTTACCGAAATGTTTTACTAACTTAGCACGCTAAATTTAAACCCATCTACAATATTTAATTCATTTAAATATGGAGGGGGGAAGCAGAATATTTATCAAATAAAAGCTACACACAATTATGGGATCCACAATTATAGCCGCGGTCGTAGCTGCGATAGGGGCTTTAGTATTAGGTATATTTCTTGGCAAACTGATATTTGCAAAAAATACTAAGCAACTAGTCGACGACGCAGACGCACTCGCTAAAAAAACCATTGAAGACGCCAAGACACTCGCAGAAACACTTAAAGAGAAGAAACTATTAGAAGCCAAAGAACATTTTCACCAGCTGAAAAGCGCACATGACAAGGATGTAACTCAGCGCACACAGAAATTAGTTGAAAACGAGAATAAGCTAAAGCAACAGCAGCAGACACTTAACGACAAAACATCGGCTCTGCAGCGCCAGGTACAGGAGAATGAGCAGCAGAAGCAAACGATGGACCGCCACCAGGAGGCCTTTAATATAAAGCGTGCTGAGCTGGACAAACACCATGAAGAACACATAAAGCGCCTGGAGAAGGTGGCCGGACTATCGGCTGAGCAGGCTAAGACCGAGCTGATAGAGGTAGTGAAGGAAGAAGCCCGCACCAAGGCCATGGCCTATGTGAAGGATATAATGGAAGAGGCAAAGCTGAATGCTACCAAGGAAGCGAAGAAGATCATTATCCAGAGCATACAGCGCACCGCTGCCGAGCAAACGATAGAGAATGCGATCACCGTATTCAACCTCGAAAGCGATGAGATAAAAGGCCAGATCATAGGCCGTGAGGGCCGTAATATCCGCGCGCTGGAAGCAGCAACCGGTGTGGACCTTATAATTGATGATACCCCTGAGGCGATAGTACTGAGCTGTTTTGATCCGCTACGCCGCGAGATAGCGCGCCTGTCGCTGCAGCGCCTGGTGCAGGATGGCCGCATACACCCTGCCCGTATTGAAGAGGTAGTGGAGAAAACCAAAAAGCAGCTGGAAGAGCAGATAATGGAGATAGGCGAACGCACCATAATAGAGCTTGGTGTGCATGGCCTTCACAAAGACCTTGTTCGCCTGGTGGGTAAAATGCGCTTCCGCTCGTCTTACGGGCAGAACCTGCTGATGCACTCTAAGGAAACAGCCAACCTTTGCGGCATCATGGCATCGGAGCTGGGCCTGGGACAAAAAGTAGTGAAGCTGGCAAAACGCGCCGGCCTGCTGCACGATATAGGTAAGGTACCTGATGAAGAAACAGAGCTGAGCCACGCACTGCTTGGCGCTAAGCTGGCTGAGAAAGCCGGTGAGCACGCATCGATAGTGAACGCCATAGGCGCCCACCACGATGAGATGGAAATGCAGTATATCATCTCCCCTATCGTTCAGGCATGTGACGCCATAAGCGGCGCCCGCCCCGGTGCCCGTCGCGAGATGATGCAAAGTTACCTGCAGCGCATCAAAGACCTGGAGAACCTGGCAATGGCCTACCCCGGCGTAGAAAAAGCCTATGCAATACAGGCCGGCCGTGAGTTGCGTGTAATGGTAGAAGCAGACAAGATAAGCGACGCAGACAGCGACCGCCTGTCGTTCGAGATAGCAGATAAGATACAGAAGGAAATGCAATACCCCGGCCAAATAAAGGTGACAGTTATCAGGGAACTGAGGGCTGTGAATATAGCGAGATAACCCCAAACCCCCGCCCGGCTGAAAAGCCATTCGGACGGGCCTAAAGGGGCTTCCCCTTCTGGAGTAATATTAATGACTGCAATGGTGAAGCTGTTGCAGTTTTTTTTGTGGTAATTTAGCTTGCATTCTGGCAAAAAACAAAGGTTATGACTTGTACAATATGCAAAACAGGCTCCTTTACCCCAGGTAAAACTCATTTTAGTGCTTTTATCAAGGATTCATTTGTTGTCGTAAAAAATGTTGATGCGTTGATATGCGACAACTGTGGAGATGCCTGCTACAGTGCAGACACAGCGAGGCAAATGCAAAAGCAGGTACAACTTGCTCGCCAAAATGCTGACGAAGTCGCAATTACGAAAATATAACAGGTCGTGAACCAAACCTGCGCTGTAGGGGTAGCCCTCGCGGCCACCCTCACGCGCGGATCTGATAGCACCTACGTACCACTCACAGTAACTTGGCTTTCTATACTTGGCACGCTTCCCAAAAAGGGTGATTTTTTAACCTAAACGTCAAATCACCCGCGGAGGGGCATAACCGCAGCCTACAGCACCGATACATTTGACGTAAAATGTATCGTATGAAAATAGTGTGGTGTGGCCTTGTACTACTATTGCAGCTTGTCATTATTTCCAGTCTTACTGCAGCTACCATATCAGGAAAGGTAGTAAATGCAGCAGGTAGTCCCATTGTTGCTGCTAACGTGGTATTGCTGAACGAAAGTAACACGCTCATAAAGACAGAGGTAACCACAGGTGAAGGACAGTTTGAATTACTATCAGTTGCTAATGGGGAATACTACATCATAATAATAGCCACAGGGTACAAGCCTGATACTATCAAAAGCTTCTCTATAACCGGTGAAGATGTTGCCTTGCCACCTAGAACACTGTCAGAAACAGGCAAGTCGCTCAAAGAGGTAACCATACAGGCACAAAAACCGCTGATAGAGATACATGCAGACAAGCTGGTGGTGAATGTGGAGAACAGCATCGTAAACACTGGTGCTTCTGTATTCGAGGTGTTAGGCCGCTCGCCGGGAGTACTGATAGACCAGAGCGAGAACATAAACCTGAAAGGCAAGCCGGGCGTAATGGTAATGATGAATGGCAAGCGCATGCCTGTCAGCGGCGCCGACCTTGCTAATATTTTGAAAGGAACACCTTCGTCGAGCATCGAGAAAATTGAGATAATCACTAACCCCGGTGCGCGCTATGATGCGGCCGGCAGCGGCGGTATCATCAACATTGTGACCAAAAAAGACAAACGCATAGGGCTCAACGGCACGCTCAATGCTACGTATAGCCAGGGCGTATACCGCAAGGGCAATGCGGGCTGCAACCTCAACTACCGCGACAAGAAGCTGAATGTAAACCTCAACTACAACTATTCTGACCGCCACGGCTTCAGCGACCTCGATATCACCCGCGAGTTCTATGCCAACGATGTACTGCGCACAAAGTACACACAACAGAACCACCTGTTCTTCCCGGTGCAGAACCATACAGGGGGCGTTGCGCTCGACTACAACCTCACGAGCAAAACAACTGCGGGCGTCTCTGCAAATTTCAACAGCAGCCACTTTACACCCAAGGGATTCAACACCTCCCGGGTAGATAGCGGGGCTACCTACACCTTTTTCACAACAGCCAATAACTCTAAAGACAACTGGAATAACTATGCCCTTAATGCATACGTCAAGCACACCTTCGACACCACAGGCCGGGAGCTATCTGCAGATATAGACTATGCGCAATACTGGAACCAGACCTACCAGGTGTTTACCAACAAGTACACCGACCGCGATGGCCGGTCACTGATACCGGACTACATACTATATGGCGACCTGCGCGGCAAAACGGAGATACGCTCAGTGAAGGTAGACTATACCCATCCTTTCAAAAACGGTTTGCGGATAGATGCCGGCATAAAGGCCAGCTACGTTACCGCCGACAATAAGCCCTCGTTTTACGACCGCAGCTCAGGCAATGATATCCTGGATACAGCAAAGAGCAATCACTTCCTGTATACCGAAAACATCAACGCCGGGTACATCAACGCCAGTGAAGACATAGGCAAATGGAGCCTGCAGCTGGGCCTGCGTGGCGAGCAGACCATAGCGCATGGCCACCAGCTAATAACCGGCGATAAATTTAACCGCAACTATTTCCAGCTATTTCCCAGCCTGGCAGTGCAGCGGCACATCAGCGACAAGCACGACCTCGGCATCACCCTCAGCCGCCGCATAGACCGGCCCGACTATCGCCAGCTCAACCCATTCAAGTACTTCCTCGACCCTACCAATTACCGCACGGGCAATCCTTACCTCAACCCTACCCTTACCTACTCTGCTGAGCTGTCGCACACATTGAAGAAGCGGTTTATCACCACACTTACCACCAGCATTGCCAGCAACGTAATTACGGAGACACTCGAGGCCGACGCCGTCTATCCCAACATCAGCAAGCAGACCGATAAGAACCTCGCAAGCATGTATTACTACGGCATCAGCTGCGCCTACCCTATACAAATAACCAAGTGGTGGAGCAATACCGTGAACGGTAATGCCTACTACAGCTTCTACAGCGGCAGCCTGTCGAACACTACGCTGCGCCGTGGCCGCCCCGCATTCGACATCAATACTACCAACAGCTTCACCCTGCCTAAAGGGTTCAGCGCCGAGCTCAGCTTTTATTACCAGTCGCGCATGTACTGGGGTTTTTACGACCTGATACCTGTTTACAACTTGAATGCCGGTATACAGAAAAGCCTGCTGAACAAGAAAGCTACCATAAAAGTGAGCTATACCGATATCCTTTGGAGCAATAGGCCCGGTGCTACCATTGTATTCAACAACTTCACCGAAGTATGGAAGGCTACCCGCGACAGCCGCATTGTGAACCTGTCATTTATATACAGGATCGGCAAAGGTGGCAGCAACCAACGCCGGCACACCAGCGGAGCTGATGATGAGAAAAAGCGTGTGGGGGGAGCGGGAAATTAGAACATACTGAACCCAGGAGCGAACAATCTGTTTCCTCTTCCTATTTTCTTATCACGGGCTGATGAGCGACATGAACAGTATCTACAAGCGTGGCACAATAGTCACCAGACACTACCTTCCATACCTTGAATGTTGCCACAACAGTATAGTTCTTCCTTTTCATTTCCCAGGGAGATTCAGCCGATAGTATGTCCTTACTGCTTTTGGCGATATAAAGTGATGGAATTCGTTCATCCACGAGATTTACTTTCCTATGCCCGCCTATTTTTTCAAATACATCCCTGAGGTACCCATGAAGACTAAGATCGAAATCAACCACTTTGTATTTTATCTCCGCCGTTACCATTTGGGATTTGCCAATTGGAACCCGGAATGCTACAAATAGCGAGACGACAAACAACGCGAGAATAGACAACAATGTGAGCATCGCTTTCTTCATATACAAAAACAAGAATTTATATACTTACCCGAATAGGCTATAATACCCCCCAGTTAACCACGCTCTTCTTGAGTATATCCTCAAGCTCGCGCTCCCGCTTGTGTACCTGTGAGCGCATGGGCGAAAAGGTCCACCTTGTTTTTAGCTTGGAGAGCCTGTCTTGCGGCGGCTGAAAGATAATACGGCTGAGCAGGTTGAGCGGTGCAAAGTGCTTGAACACCTTAGAGGTTTTTACAAAGTAAACTACTGTTGCAGCATCGCAACGCTCCAGTATATTGCTCAGCTCCTGCGGATCTGTGAACGATGATATGCACAGCACCGTGCCGCTTTTAGGATTAAAGTAGTGCTGCAGCGAACCATCTTTGTGCCACTGGCTGTTACTGATGATGCGCGCTGTCTTTTCCCCCTCGGGCAAAGCGTCAGGCAGATTCAACGACTGGTCGGGAATGAAACGCAGGTCCCATTCCTTTTTAGAAAGCGTGTCGTAGACCGTCCATACGCAGTTCTTGTAGTAATTGAGCATTTCCTTAAGGTAGCCCTCACCCATCCACTGGGACTTTACCGCCGCATAGAACGATGCATAAAAGTACAGGTGCGACGCATAAGGCTCATACATCTCGGGCATACGCACTACTAGTTCGCGGTTCTTGGCGTATACCTTCCATACTATACGGCGCACATCATCGCCGCTTTCAAAGTCCTTATAATTCAGGTGCTCGCCCTCTACCCGGCGCAGCTGCTCTATGCGCACATCCATCGTCTCTGTCTTTTTTGGGAAGACATCGGCATCAGACTCATTGGTAAGCACAGGCGGTTGGTAGAAATGCCCGCTCACCGGCTGCGCCGACGTAAGCCTGAACAGGTGCAGCATATCCTCGAAGTAGACGAAGCCACCCCGCAGATCGTACTCCTTTATATCGGGCAGGCTGAGGCGGCTGCGGCCGGTGATAGCACTGCGCAGAAGGCTTTGCTCCTTACGCTTGTTAGACAACAGGCTGAAGCGGTCGGTGAGCACATTGTCATCGTAGTAAAGCCTGCCATTCACGAACCCCAGCAGCGGCCTTATGGCCCCTTCCAACCGCGCATTCAGAAAAAGCTTGTTTTTCTTGCCCTTCTTTGTTTCAATATTAAAGTCTACCTGCAGCCTGTTACCCTTGCGGCTCTTTAGCCATAGGTAATAGAGGTAAGTGGCGAATGTGCTGAGTATAGAAAGCGCTACAATACCAGCAACAAACCAAAGCACTATCTTACCCATGATGACAATGAAGGGCATCAGCGGCGAAGGCTCTGCACCCTTTGGCAGTGGCTGGTAGAGCAGCTTATATGCCCCCCACCCCGCGGCAGCACACAGCGCGGTATTGAGTGTAAACGGAAAGTACTGCCATGCATAGCGTATCTTCCACTTGATTTGTTTCCAGTTCATGTAGGGCTAAGTTAATATATTCGGCAATAGCGAGTTGAGAACAATTAGCTAAAAATTACTCCTCTATCGCCTTATGCTCGCGGGCTATTTCTATCTGCTTGCGGGTGGGTAACAGTATCAGCCGCAGCGTGGTGTCGTTGGTGAAATAGCTGATGGCCCAGTTAATGAAGATGAAGAGCTTGTTCTTCACGCTCAGTATCAGCATCAGGTGCAGGAACATCCATACCAGCCATGCCAGCACACCCTGGAAGCTGAACTTTGGCAGGTCTACCACGGCCTTGCGCTTACCCACTGTGGCCATTACGCCCGGGTTTTTGTAGGTAAATTCTTTGAGCGGCTCGCCGCGCAGCATGCGCTTCATATTGCCTGCAAGGTTCTTCGCCTGGTTGTTGGCCACATTTGCCAGCTGAGGGTGCCCCTTCGGGAAGTCGGGTGTCTCCATGTAAGAGACATCGCCTATGGCAAATACGTTGGCCATGCCTGCTACCTTGCTATGCTTATCTACCTTTATGCGGTTGCCCCTTACTATTACCTCTGCAGGCAGGCCGGCGGGCACGCTACCCATAATACCGGCGGTCCATATCATGGTGCGGGTCTTTATGGTCTTGCCGTCCTTTAGCGTTATGGTCTTGCCGTCGTAATCCTGCACTATGGCATTGAGCACCAGCTTCACACCCATCTGCTCCAGGTACTCCTGCGATTTCTGCTGCGAGGCTGCGCTCATGTTTTGCAGCGTGTGTGCACCGCCCTCCACCAGGTATATATTGAGCCTGGAGAAATCCATGTCGGGATAGTCCTTGGGCAAGATATTGGTCTTCATCTCAGCCAGCGACCCTCCCAGCTCTACGCCGGTGGGGCCACCACCTACTACCACAATGTTCATTATCTCTTCCAGGCTCTCGGGCGAGGCGCTGAGCGCATCCTCGAAATTAAGCAGTATGCGGTTGCGCAGGGTTATCGCCTCGTTGGTCGACTTCATAGGGAAGGTATACCGCTCGAAGTTCTTATTGCCGAAGAAGTTAGATGTGCAGCCGGTCGCTATAATGAGGTAATCATATCTGAAGTCGCCCTCGTCGGTGATCACCCGCTGGCCCGCAGTATCTATTTCGCGGGTTTTGGCTACGCGCACATGCACATTCTTCTCTCCCTGAAAAACCTTGCGCAGCGGAAAGGAGATGGCACTTGGCTCCAGGCTGCCGGTTGCGACCTGGTATAGCAGCGGCTGAAACTGGTGAAAGTTGTACTGATCAATAAGTATGATCTCGTAGCCGCTGCTTACAAGGCGGCGGGCAACCTGCAGCCCGGCAAAGCCTGCTCCAAGTATAACAACAGTTTTACGCATTGGCAATCCTGAATTGGTTTACCAAAAGTACCATAAAACGCGTGCCCTGATTATCAGAATACTGAATAGGCAGATATGCTATAACAGGGGCGGCTCCCCGGGTATAGCACATTATTAGTGCTGCTATTTAGCCTTTGACCCACCCCCCTTTTTATGCTTTTTATTGATAGGTACAAACCCGCCTACGTAGAAGTTAGCACCATAGTGCGAGCCGCCCAGCAGCGCCAGCATATCGTCGCTGCCCACAATGAAGCCTGCTGCGCGGAGGCCAAGACCCACCTTCAGGCTGCTCATGGTATTTATGGTGATAGGCAGCCCGGCAGAGAACCACTTGGTATCCCAGCGCGGGGTAATGCTTACCTGGTTGTAGTACGAGTTGCCCGGCAGACCGCGGTTGGTGAGGTTCATAAAGAACGTACCGTTAATATACAAATGGCTGATGGCATGGTAGTCGGCGCCTATTACCATGGCCATGGGCATGCGCACGCGGGTAGTGGTAGGCGTTGTGTCTGTAAGGAAGTAACCACGGCTGTTAGCATACTCAGCAAAGGTGTTGTAATTGCCGAAGTTGTCGCTGAGGTCGCCGGTGCTCATAGAGCCATTGCCTAAAACGCGTGCGCCACGGCTACTGTACTTTATACTGCCTATGTCGGTCATGGAGATAGATGCGCGGAGCTTATATTTATTCTCGGCCTGGTCATCACTGTTCTCATCATCGGGGCGAAATTCGTATACCACACCCCAGTCGAGCCCGAAGCCATTGCCGCCCTTGCTGCCAAAGAACTGGCTGAACGCATCGCCCACCCCGTCTTTGAGCTGCATGGCGCTATCGAGTATGTTAGTCTGCACGCGTATGTCGGTGGCGGTCGATTGCAGCGAATCATTGTCGGGGTAGTACTGCGCATCGATGTTGCCCCTGAACGAAATGAAGCCTATGCCGCTGAGGCGGTTGAGCGAAAGGCCAGCCTTTACAAAGTGCTCCCCTTCGTTATACACCACTCGCGCATAGCTTAGCTTAAACTCCGTCCACGCATGCAGTGTCCAGTTGAAGTTGTTGGCTACGACATTGTACGGCGTGCCATCGGACTGTGGCGGATTGGTGATGAGCTGGTAAAAGGTCTTATCAAAATTATTGAACTGGTTGAAGCCGCGTATGCGCGTGGTGAGCGCTACACTATGCTTATCGTTAAACGACACGAGCACGCCTGGCAGGCGCGCCTCCAGCGCCGGGAATAGCATGTTGAACTTCTGGTTATTAGAATAATTGAATATGCCGCTGCCGGTAGCTGATCCGTTGATAGCATTAGAAAAATTGAGCTTGCCCAGTGAGTTGTCGACCAGCAGGTTGAACGAAAACAGGTCGACCGCTACGCGGGTGCGGCTGTCGGCTATGTTGGCCGGGTTAAGATACACACTGTTGGTGCCGCTCCAGTTGCTGGTGGCCACACCCAGGAAGCGCTGGCCCTGCGCAGCAGGTGCCAAACAAAGGGCTACAGCCGATGCAAGTAATAATTTACGCATAAGTTTTAGAGTTAGAGGGGGTTTGATAATGAGCGCCAAAATACAATAATTTAGTATTGCATGTATTTCTGGAATTGGGATTGGTAATTGGGGGGATTGGTAATTTGGAATTTGGAATTTGGATTGAAAATTTGGAACCGGCCTGCAGACAGATTTGGGATGTGAAACGGTTTGGAATTTGGAATTTCAATATTGGAATTCACCGCCTATAATAAAGGAAGCTACCGTGTGGTAGCCTCCTTAATTATCTAATATTGTAGATCGAACCTAGTTTGCGCTTACTGCTTTCTGCACCAGGTCGGCAGCTTCGCTGAGCAGGATGGCGCTCTGTACTTTGAGGCCGCTGTTCACGATGAGCTCTTTTGCAGCCTCGGCATTGGTACCCTGCAGGCGCACAATGATAGGTATATTAATATTACCCAGCTTGTTGTATGCCTCAATAACACCTGCCGCTACCCTGTCGCAACGAACAATGCCGCCAAAGATATTGATGAGGATGGCCTTAACGTTAGGGTCCTTCATGATGATACGGAAACCGGCTTCTACGGTCTGCGCATTGGCACTGCCACCTACGTCGAGGAAGTTTGCCGGCTCACCGCCTGCAAGCTTTATCATATCCATGGTAGCCATAGCAAGGCCGGCGCCATTTACCATGCAGCCCACATTACCATCGAGCTTTACATAGTTGAGGTTGAACTCGCCTGCTTCTACTTCTGTAGGGTCTTCTTCGCTCTTGTCGCGCATGTCTGCGAGGTCAGCGTGGCGCAGGAGAGCGTTGTCGTCGATGTTCATTTTGCAGTCTACTGCCAGCACCTTATCATCCGCGCTTTTGAACAGCGGGTTGATCTCGAGCATAGCACAGTCGAGGCCTACATATGCATCGTAGAGGTTGGTAACAAACTTCACCATGTTCTTAAGGGCAGTGCCGCTCAAGCCAAGGTTGAACGCGATCTTACGCGCCTGGAAAGCTCCCAGCGGAAAGCCGGGCTGCACCCACTCTTTAAATATTTTTTCCGGAGTGTGGTGGGCTACCTCTTCGATATCCATGCCACCCTCGGTGCTATACATTATTACGTTTTGCTTCGTAGCACGGTCGAGCAGGATGCTGAGGTAAAACTCTTTGCGCTCGCTTGGGCCATCATAATACATGTCCTGGGCTATGAGTATCTTGCTCACCTTCTTGCCGGCAGCGCCCGTCTGTATAGTTACCAGCGTATTGCCGAGGATGTTCTTTGCCACGCGCTCCACATCTTCTGCACTCTTTACTACCGACACACCGCTCTGGTCGGGCACTTCCGTCATACGGCCCTTACCACGGCCACCGGCATGTATCTGCGCTTTTACAACGGCGAACTTAGCGCCACTGTCGGCAGCCATTTTCTTATAAGCGTTTACAGCGTCATCTACGTTTTCTACCGCTACCCCTTCCTGTGTGGGTACATTATAGCGTTTCAGCAGCTCTTTTGCCTGGTATTCGTGCAAGTTCATGTAGTAAAAAATTTGTGGCGCGAAGATAATAGTAAATATGGAAATTGAAAGATGAAATTGGTGGGGGCTTCGCCATGGGTGCATATTAATATTATGTATGGCTGGTGGGGAGTGCGCAACTGTACATGGGATAACATCGGCGGCGCTGGGTTGCTTCTGTTGTTTGAACACGATTTTTAGGATTTAGGGAAATACAGGATGCGCGGGTGGCCGGGGCTTTAGCCAGTACAAAAGTCTATAATAAGTGATGCAGGGCAAGACTTTTTGTCTATCGGGGGAGGTAGTGTCATGGTGAGCCTCTCCGAAGGACACTTAAAACGAGTTGTGGGAGAGTGTCATGATGAGCCGCGCCGAAAGACACTTAGAACGAGTTGTGGGAGAGTGTCATGGTGAGCCGCGCCGAACCATGGCACGTCGCCGGACAGGTAGTAAGTAATGTAGCGTTCAGCGATCCGCCAATAGTCGTTAAGCTTGTAAGTTCCATTTATCATGCTAGCCAGCATTTCTCAAAACGGGCCGGTAGCTACATGTTGCTTTCAACTGTTACGTTTATACTCAACGTGCCATGGTTCGGCAGGGCTCACCATGACACTATGTAATAGTGTCGCCACCCCCCTGGCCATATAGATTCCCTAGCCGCCAATGATAACGTTTATTGATTATGTACCTTTAACGGCGAGTCCCGGTGAAGGACCGGAGACTCGCCTATCACGGGAAAACAACTACCTATGACTACTTTTTTTGCTGAATACCAATGCGAGTTTAACTCAAAGTATGCGGTTATAATGAAGATGACGGGCGGGTAGCCTATGCTTACCTATTGGACGATAATAAAAATATTATTAGTGATATATGGTTATACAATCAGTCGAGCACACCATTGGTCACTGAATGGAATGAATCTGAAATGCCGTTCCTCAACCCCGCTGAGTTCGTTGCAAATATGGCGCAGCCAGAACCAGTCCGAAACGCCAGCGACATTTCATTAGATTGGAATACCAGACAAAATATATTTATTTCCGTCAATATTTTTATTCGTAGCCAACTTATTGCTGTCTTGTATCCGCATGCAAAACCAGGGTGGTCTACACTTGTTGAAAAAGACGGTCCGCTTGCAAAAAGGATAGCATATCCGATGTAGCTACATGTTGCTTTTACGTGTTGCGTTTATACTCAACGTGCCATGGTTCGGCAGGGCTCACCATGACACTATGTAGATAGTGTCGCCGCCCCCTGGCAACTTAGATTCCCTAGCCGCCAATGACAACGTTTGTTGATTATGCACCTTTAACGGCGAGTCCCGGTGAAGGACCGGAGACCCAACTACGACAGTATTCCGCGTTACAACCAATATCAGCTACTATCTGTCCAGCAACCTTGCTTTCTGCGTGTCATACCCCTGCTGCGTGATGATCCCATCATCAAGCACCTCTTTTAGTTTTTTCACCTCATCGGCTATGCTGATATTACCACCTCCGTTTCGAGGGGCGTTATCTGAGATTTTCTCCGAGCAAATATCTTTTATTTCTTCGACTTCGGCTTTTGTGAACCCGTGGCCAACAAATCTTTCACCTCCTACAACAAATGTAATTGTTGAATAACCTATCATCGGGCTATCGACATGCACCCCTTCCACCTGCTGGTACATAATATGCCTCGATTTTTCACTAAAAAAGCCGGGAAATTTGAGCATGATCTCCGTTTCTTCAATATGTATCTCTGCGGGGAATAATCTGTTTCCCTCAGATACTCTCGATGCGATATATTTCTTAACTGACATAATTTATAGGTTCTATTGCCGTGAATTTAGTGAATTATTTTATGGATACCGGAGATTCCCTTCCCGGGTTGTCTCTCTTTCTTACTTACCGCGAATTTCACTCGCGGCTATTCTTAGCTGGTCTTTCAGGCTTTAGCGTTCACGAAGACCGGGTCTTGCCCTCTAATGAGTGAGACAGCGAAGCCGCACGGTTAGCAGGGAGCAATGCATAGCACTTAATAGTATGCAGCGTTAGCTCTTTATGTATACGAATGAAATATAGAGATGGTCGGAGCGTGTTATTAACCCAAAGGGAGATAATTTCGGGTGAACTAAATACCAAACAAATGAGATCGAACAATTACTTTATTATGGTGCTCGTTGCGCTCCTCTTCATTACTAATAGCAGCCAGGCTGCTTTTGTGGTAAAGAAACATGCAGCGACAATTACCACTGCCGCAGCGGCAACTACCAACGAGGCAACTTTGTCGGCAGTGAGCGCGGCCGATGAAAAGGCTGCCACAACTGAAACTGCGGTACACCAGGTAAAGAAGAAGTCTTTCTTCGGGCGCCTGTTTCATAGCATTGCCGCAAAGTCGTCTGCAATACCGCAGATCCTTTATGTTATACTCGCCATCATAGGTTTGGGCTGGGTGGCCATGGGCGTCAACGATAGCTTCAGTGGTTCCGACTGGCTGATCAGCCTGCTGCTGTATATCCTGTTCTATTTCCCAGGCCTTATCTACACCCTGATAAAGATGAATAAGTATTATTAAGCCCCTCCCCGCCTCCCCAAGGGGAGGAGGTGTTATAACAAGATATGGTTCACAGCCGCCTTTTATTAGGGCGGCTGTTTCATTTAGCGCCGGGGTTCCTGGTGATCACAGCATCCTTTGTCTATCGGCCTATTTGCTACGTGCCATGGCAAAAAAACAATAGATTTGCTGCACAAAACAAACACATGAAGCAAGCGAGGTATTTTATTATTGGCCTCATTGCCCTGCTGCTGGCAGCGGGCGACAGTAAAGCGGCATTTGTGATACGCACGGGCCACACACCTGTAAGTAATGAGGTTGTGCTACCAGCAGCAAGCGCTATGGCACCAGCAGCTGCCACGGCAGCCACGATAAGCGAGCATATGCCGGTGACTAAGGTGGCGCACAAGAAACAATCGCTGCTTTCGAGATTGGTGCACAAAGCTGCGCTGCAGGTGGCCAGGGTGCCTATGTGGCTATATATTGTGCTGGCGCTGGTGCCTTTTGGCGGCGTGGTAGCTATGGGCATCAACGATGGCTGGGCAGACAATGAATGGATAATATGCCTGCTGCTATACCTGCTGGCCTACGTCCCCGGCGTTATATACACGCTTGTAATGGCAAAAAAATATTACAGGTAAGCACTACGCTAAGTCAAAAAGGAACAAGTCAAAACCTGAAAGGAGTGGAACGTGCTAAACGCAGACTGCACAATAGCTGGGGCATGGCAGAATAAGACCAAACAGAACGCTACATTATAAAACAATAAGGCCGCCCCTGAATATCGGGACGGCCTTATTGTTTATTGCACAGGTGACATTATCTGCAACGCCCACGGCTGCAGCTACCTCCGCGGTTACCACCATAGCTGCGATGACCGTAGCGGCTGTAGCTGCGCCCGCCACGGTTGCCGCTGTAATGGCCATGGTGACTATGGCTGCTATATGCACGAGGGCCGCAACCACCACGGTTACCACATCCTCTTTGTCCTGCCTCTGCGCTAGTGCTGCTCATGCCCAGCGATACTACTGTTACGGCAAGTGCCGCTACGATCATCCTTAATTTCATAATTTCCAGTTTATTATAAGATGGTTATAGCAGTCTTTAGTTTAAAATCGGAAACGTTAAATAAGATCTGAACCGGAGCAAAACGCGCAAAGCGCCTATTGGTGCGATACCTACGGCATCGGCCCCTATAAAACGCTATTTCTATAAACATGTGATGCCTTCAGCATCATTTACCAACGTATCTCTCTGCATCGATTAGGCGTGGCGGTTATGGTACTTTGACTAAAAAACGAGGCGCGGGTAAATACCCGCGCCTACACACACACTCACTCTCACTCTCAAAACACACATCCTAAATATCACCTGTTGCAGCTACCTTATTGCTGGTAGTAGCCATTGTAGTTGTTGCTGTTGTACGCACCACCATTGCCGCAGTTGGCCGGGGCACCGTTGTTACAGTTGCCGCCGTTGTTGCCATTGTATGCCGGCCCATTGTTGCAGTTACCACCATTATTGTTGGCTGCTGCATTATACCCTGCATCGTAGCCATTAGCAAATCCATTGGTATACCCCGCACGGCGTGGATACATCCGGCGACGATACATAGGGGGTGGCGGTGGCGGCGGAGCCATCATTACCGGTGCTCCGAAACCCGCGACGATCGGCGGTGTATTGATAGAAACAAAAAAGCCTGCACGTGGCCCACGCCTGTAGCGTCCCTGAGCGCTTGCGTCATCACTGATGCCCATGGCCAATAAAGTTACCAGCATCATACCTCCGATCATCTTCAATTTCATAAGTAAGTTGTTTTGCTATGTATATTCACATAGTGTGCCAAACTATGTGAAAGGGTACCCTTTAGGAAGATCTTCACAATTCTTCTTTTGGCCAGGTTATACGGAAATCCAAAAATTTAATATTAAGTAATTGTTACCATTCCGTAACTTTAGTAGGCGATGCAGAAAAAGAGTGTATTGATATGGTTAGCAGCAGTGGCATTATCGGCTACGCCACTGAGCCTGTATGCCAAACCCAGTCACTCGCAAGTGCGCATTGGTTTCTATGGCGACACGCTTTCTATACCTGCAAACTCATCTTGTGAGGTGCCATTCGGCAATACGATCTCAGCGCAGACAATACACGATTTTTACCATGAGGCGGCCGCAACAGATTACCACCCTCTTGTAAAAGAACTGCTGGAATACAAACGCACGCATATTGCCGACGACTGGCTATACTATCAACTTGTGCGAAAAACAGCGCAGGCGCTCTCGCCAAAAGCTGATAACTATTACCGGTATACTTTGTACAAATGGTTCCTGCTGTGCGCCAGCGGATATGATGCTACTGTGAATATAGTGGGAGATAAATTGCTGCTATATGTGCAGAACGATGAGGACATATATGACATACCGTATTTTAAAAAGGACGGCAAGCAGTACATATGCCTTAACTACCACGACTATGGATACAACATAGACTTTGCGAATATGAAGCAAAGCAATGTAGCGGTATCGGTGCCGGGGGCAGTGGCCAAATTTAGCTACCGGCTCACCCAGCTACCAAAGTTCAGCCCGGCAGAATATCATGAAAAAGACTTATTCTTTAACTACCAGGGCAGCAGCTACAGATTTAAAATAAAGATCAATGATGAGGTGAAGCTGCTGTTTACCAACTACCCCGTAGCAGATTATAAATTATATATCAACGCACCCCTCAGCACCGAGACTTACCAGTCGCTGATACCCCAATTGAAAAAACAGGTAAGCGGCCTGAGCGTAAATAACGGGATAGATTATCTCATGCATTTTACCCGCTATGCGTTTTCATATACAAAAGACTACGATAACTTTGGGAGGGAAAAACGCCTATCGCCTGAGCAAACTCTTTTATATGAAAAAAGTGACTGTGAAGACCGTGCAGCGCTCTTCTACTGCCTGGTAAAAGAAATATATAATCTTCCTATGATATTGCTCACCTACCCCACACATGTAACGGTGGCAGTAAAACTAAACAAACCCAAAGGCCAACCCATCGTTTACAACGGAGTTACATATTCTATATGTGAGCCAACTCCCCAGGCAGAAGATCTGCCAATAGGCTACTCAGCTACGGAGCTGAAACATGTGCCATATGAAGTGGCTTATGAGTATAAGCCATAATATGTAGACACCCACATCACATTAGTAATTTTCAGAACTAAGTAAGGTCGATTGGCGTATCTCCGCGGCTATGCCATATTTACTGTTGAGGTCTGCCACTACGTCCTTTACCCATTTCTCAGCATAAGGCGACACATATATGCTTTGAAGCAATGTATTTATATCTATGCTTACTCGTAGTCCGTATAAGTCATATATCTGCTCGATCTCATGCTCACGCTCCTGGGGCACCTGGTGTATGCAGCGTAGCTCGCGTTCGTAGGCAAACTGGCTGCGCTTCACCATAAAGTGGTGGTAGCTGTTTGCAGGGTCTACCAGGTCGCGCTCCTCGTCTATATAGTTCACTTTACCGATATATATGTCCTCTTTGGCTACATCGAAGGCATGGGTGAGGCTTTTAAAGGTTGTGGTAATGGCTACACCTATATTTCGCTCCGAATATATTTTCCACATCGCAAAGCTTTCATTTTCATTGATATGCCAGCTATTAATTACAGTAAAAGGCTTTATACTGTCCATGTATCTAAAGTAGGCATTCAACTCTTTTTCCGCCTGTTGCTGCTTCTTTCGTCCGCCACTCTTGGTCGTTTTGCCCTCCGCGTACCATTTGCGCAGGGCATCCTTACTCGCATTGTTGAGCACGCCTTCAAATGGATCCTCGAAGCGGGATGCCGAGGAGAAAAATAGATGTTTCTGAGATATGAGTGAGACATACTTGGCGAGATCAAGGTAGCGCCAAAGAGTGCGGGTACCAGCTATTGGCTTGAAGTTTTTATCCTTTTTATACATATTTCCTATTTCAAATACCTTGGCCGCTACAGTATCCCTAAAAAATTCATACTACCCTAGGATTTACCGAAAATGGGCCGAAAATAAGCTCCAAGAATATTGGCATTCGTTATGCATATGCAAAATCGGCTCCTCTTAAGGATATTTTCACGATACAACAGGAATAGCGAGTTACATAATACATTCTAGATGAGATGTCACTCATAATATTTATGATAACCAATAAATTAATAAAAGAGTTTGCAAGGAATTGAACCTATTGTACAGGTAGAAGTACAATAGACCGCCAAATGGTAGTGCATCTATACTATCAACTTGTTGATTTTTAAATAATTGTACCGTTACTATTGAATTAAATTTTGTCATTATTATATTACAATTATTATCACATGAGATAATTTATCATGCTATTGGGCGCAATTTTTAGGCTTGAATTAAAGGGGAAGACAAACGCCTCCGGCATGTTATGAAAAAGACACTACTTGCATTAGGATTGATAACAATATTGGGGCTGTAGTCACGCACACAGGTAGCCTACCCTACCCCACAGGGCAATAGAACAAACAGAGATATTATGAAAAGGATAATGATAATAGCAGGATTGATGGCAACGATAGCTTTCGCATCGTGCAGCGGAACCAAGAATGGATATGGCTGCCACACGGGCGTGGCAGGCCGTGGATACAGCCAGCACACGCCCCACGCCCAGCCGTAGCGTATTACCCTAATATCATCTGGCCCACCGGGTTGCTCCCGAAGTCGTATGGTATGTAGGCAAGAGACGGTATGGGGTTGGTAATGATGAGGTTAGCGCGCTTGCCTGCCTTTATGGTGCCCAGCTCGTGCTCCAGCTCCAGGGCGGCAGCTCCGTTGATGGTCACAGCATTGACGGCTTCTTCAGGCGTCATTTTGAGCTGCGTGCAGGCGAGGGTAAGCAGCAGGGGCACATTGCCACCGGGGCAGGAACCTGGGTTGTAGTCGGTCGCAAGGCATACCGGCAGGCCCGCATCTATGATACTCCTGGCGGGCTGGTAGTGAATGCCAAGGAAGAAAGCGGCACCCGGCAGCAACACCGGCATGGTGTTACTACCTTTCAGCGCTTCTATTTCCGCATCACCCACACACTCTAAGTGGTCTACACTCAACGCATTATGACGCACACCTACCTGCACACCACCGGAGTAATGCAGCTGGTTGGCATGTATCTTAGGTTTTAGGCCATGTTTCCACCCGGCCTCGAGCAGGCGCTCTGTTTCGGCCACACCGAAAAAGCCTTCTTCGCAGAATACATCCATGTAGTCCGCGAGACCGTGTCCGGCAACCTCAGGCAGCATCTTTTCTATTATCAGCTTTATGTATCCTTCTTTATCTTGCTTATATTCAAGTGGATATGCGTGTGCTGCAAGAAATGACGCCTTTATAGGGATAGGGCTTGTTTCGCGCAGTTTCCTTATCACCCGCAGCATCTTCAGCTCGCCTTCAAGGCACAACCCATATCCGCTTTTTATCTCTATGGCCCCGGTGCCCTGGGCTATTACCCTGTGTAGCCGGGCAAGGGCCTGGTCGTACAATTCGGACTCATCCATCTCGTTGAGGCGGCGGGCAGAGTTGAGGATACCCCCTCCCCTGCGGGCAATCTCCTCATAACTCAGCCCTTTGATCCGGTCGACAAACTCGCCATCGCGGGGAGCTGCGAAGACCAAATGCGTGTGGCTATCAACCCAGGCCGGGAGTACGAGGCGGCCTGTTGCATCAATTGTTTTTTCTGCATGTGTCTCCGGCAGCTCACTCATAGTGCCAAAACTATGTATGCGACCATTCTCAGTCAGCACCCAGGCATTGTCGATATATGACAAAGTAGCCATATCCGTTCCGGCCACTTTCAGGCGGTTTTCGGTGGATTGCTCGGTGCCGTGTAGTTGTTTTATGTTTGATATGAGAAGGCGCATGTGTTAATTTGAAAATGTGCTAATTTGAAAATTTGAAAAATGTCCGGTGCTTGAATTGGACATACATTATAATTTATCACTCTACCCAGTCTTCGGATTCTCGTTCCAGATCCTCCTGTGTGGTATAATTACCCACCGCGACCTGGGCTAACGCATAATTTATTTCTTTGTTGTATTGCTCCACGCTGATGCGATTTTGAATACCGGATTCCCTAATACGATGACCTTGCGTTCCCGAAATACTGTCGCTCAAGTCGTCCGTTACTAATTTTTTTATTTTCATACGTAGGGCCTTTTTCGATGTTGTGGCCAAACAAATTTATAACTTTATAAAAGATGGGTACGGTAAATTTAAGGAGGTCCTTTTAAACTTGGCCCTAAAAATGCTACTTTTAATGTATCAATTACTACCAATGAAACGCGGATACTTATTAGTTATATTCTTATTCAGCACGTTCCTCTCTTTCGCCCAGCCGGTGTATTCTCCCGAAAGAAGGGCGGAACTGGAGACCGAATGGATGCGCGACAGCCTGAATGCTACCCCGGCGCAGGTAAAAAAAATATCACGTATTGCGCTCGATTACCAGCGAAATATTGATAAAGTAATTAATAAGAGCGGCACCGTAGCTAAGAAGTTGTGGGCCAAAAAAGATGCCCAGCTCAAGACGATATTAAACAAAAAGCAATTTCAGCGTTATTATACCCGGGAGAAACGCATAAGGGAATTAGCTAAAATAAAGCCTATCCGGGGCGACAGGCAGCCTTATTAAGCTGTTAATAACACCCTACCGCATTCAGTTGCTGCTTCACTTTCTTCTCCCATGCTACCTGCTTAGCCGTGATGGTGCCATGGGCAGTTTCGGCATCATATAGCTCTTCCTCATCACTGGTGGCTTTAGCATTGTCCTGCTGCATCTGCTGTATGGCCTGGGCAAAGTTGTCGCGGGTGAGCTTTGATTTCCTGAATTGCTCTGCCAGCTCGCAGGCTTTTATAGCGGTAATGTCCAGGTGCGCTTGCTCGTGCGCAAGCACATATGGCGTCTTGCCGGCAAGCTTGAACCACGACTTACTCTTATCAAAATATGGTATTACCGTTATATCGAGTACCGACTGCCCGTTCTCCACATGCTCGGCATAGCCTACCGTTATGCCACTGTAGGTGGCGGCCAGCTCGCGTACATCGTCTTCTGGTGGCCCTTTGAAGTCATCGATCTGCAGTGGTGTGTTTTTATCGAAAGCGATGCAGCCGGGCCTGTCTGTAGCCTGGGCTAGCACTACATTTATTTTTACATCGGCCCGTAGTGGCACCTTGCCTTTATTTGCCGGCCACCATTCATCAAAGCGCTTGAAGTCGGTCTCAAGGGCATGGACGATGTATTCTGTTATATATATATCCGGGGACTTGCTAGTCTCGCCCTGGCTCTTGCCGGAGTACCCTATTATCTTAGTGGCACCTGAATAAAATGCGAGGCTTATAGCGGTGCTCACCTGCCACTTAGCGCCCTTCTGCTTTATTTCCGATTCCAGCTTTAATATATGCAGCGTGATGGGCTGGCCGCTTTTTTTGTACGATACGTTGGTGGCTATAAACTGACTGAGCCATCCCGCGGCCCCGCCCTGCATCCGCAGTGCCTCCTTCCTGCCTGCTTTTACAGTGCCTATATCGCCGGTGTTTTCGCGGTCGTCTACTACATCGGTGATATAAAATTCGCGGGGCGCATAGGGGAACTGCACCGTCTTAGGCGGCACCACTACCCCGCCCTGCGCAAAGGACGCATAGGGTGCAAGTACAATAGCAGCAATTACAACGCAGCGAAATAGCTTCATGAACGATGATATGGTATCACTAAAGTAAAGATAGTTTCTCAGAAAGGTGAGGGCAAATTTTTTGTATCTTTATTATACGCTGCTCTCCGCAGAAAGAGGGCACAAAAAAACACTAACTCGATGCAAACAGCATATATAGTATCAGGATACCGGACCGCAGTAGCAAAATCGAAAAGGGGGGCCTTCAGGTCTTACCGTCCCGATGATATGGCCGTGGATGTGATAAAGGGCCTGCTGGCGGCAATGCCGCAGCTGGACTCCAAACTGGTAGACGATGTGATAGTAGGCAATGCTGTGCCCGAGGCCGAGCAGGGCCTGCAGGTGGGCCGCATAATAGCCAACCGCGCAATAGGCGAATGGGCCGCGGGGGTAACGGTGAACAGGTATTGCGGATCGGGACTGGAGGCTATAGCCATAGCCACGGCTAAGATACAGATGGGCATGGCGGAGTGCATAATAGCAGGCGGCACCGAGAGCATGAGCCTGGTGCCGACAGCGGGATGGAAGACTGTACCTAACTACGAATATACCAAAGACAATGGCGACTACTACCTGAGCATGGGCCTCACCGCCGAACAGGTGGCCGCGGACTATGGCATCAGCCGCGAAGACCAGGATGCATTTGCCTACCAATCGCACCAGCGGGCTATAAAGGCAATACAGGCCGGCTACTTTAAAGATGGCATACTGCCTATAACGGTGAAGGAGATATATGTGAACGAAAAGAACAAGCGCGCCGAGCGCGACGTAATAGTAGATACCGATGAAGGGCCAAGGGCCGATACGTCGGCGGCGGTGCTGGCGAAGCTGCCCGCAGTATTCGCGCAGGGGGGATCGGTGACGGCGGGTAATTCGTCGCAGACATCGGACGGGGCAGCATTTACTATAGTAATGAGTGAGCGGCTGATGAACCAGCTGGGGCTGAAGCCCATGGGCAGGCTGGTAGGCTGCGCAAGCGCGGGGGTAGACCCACGCGTGATGGGCATAGGCCCCGTGAAGGCAGTGCCCAAAGTGCTGCAGCAAACCGGCATGACCCTCGGCAACATAGACCTCGTGGAGCTCAACGAAGCATTTGCATCGCAATCGCTGGCGGTGATACGCGAGCTGGGCATGGACCCGGAAACTGTGAATATAAATGGCGGCGCCATATCACTAGGCCACCCGCTCGGCTGCACCGGCGCCAAGCTTACCATACAAATACTCCACGACCTGAAGCGGCTGAATAAGAAATACGGCATCGTGACGGCGTGTATTGGTGGTGGACAGGGAATTGCTGGGGTTATTGAGCGGATGTAGGGTTTGGTCACTGATCTAGCCAATCCCGTCGTAAATGAGTCTCCGGTCCTTCACCGGGACTCGCCGTTAAGTATACACACTACCGACAAGTATCGCCGAGCCCTACCCCACCATAGGCCCATCCGGCAGGAGCGAATATTGCAGACTGCGCAACTCTATACGGAAAGATATTGCAGCACGGCTGGTAAAAGCAACTGATTAAAAAAAGCACAAAGCAGGCTCCAATTGAGCGCGAATTGATATCTTCGAAAGTCAGAGCCAACAAACGCAATACTTGAACAAGAAGTTTCAATCAGCCGTAAAGATCGCTATTTGTTTACTCGCTGGCCTCTTATCGACATATATATACTTTCCCGGATCTTACAGCAACGATTCATGGAGCCAGTATATCCACATGACGATCCACTGGTATGATGATTGGTTTGGGCCGGGAATGGTTGCCCTGTGGCGGGTTTTGTGGCTGGCTACAAGTAAGTATACAAGTCTGTTCTTATTGCAGATGGCTGCTTACTGGACGTTTGTGGCTTTTCTTACCTCCCGCTTACCTTTAACAAGCACGCGGTATGTAGCGGTGATGATCGCGGCAATATATTGTTGCTTCATTCCGCAATACCAGATGCGCGACAGCCTGATGGCTATTTCATGGGGCCTCGCAACCTTGTTGATGCTGCAATTGCCTCACCTCAAAAACAAGGCGATCGCTGTTGCAGTGATATTGCTCCTTATATTCTATGGCCTGTGGCTACGCCCAAATGCCGCTGCAGCCCTGGTGCCTTTTGTGCTGGCGCTGGTGGTAGCAGTATGGCGCCGCATCTCCATGTGGAAGGCCATAGCGGCAAGTATTCTTATTTCGGCAGCGTTGTTTGCCGCAACCGGCTTTGCTACATACAGGGTGATGCACGCCGCCAAAGCCTTCCCGTCTTACAAGCTCAAGCTCCTTGACCTTGTAGGCATATCTAAGCTCAGCGGCATTAATCAATTGCCCGCTTGCATTACCAGCCACCCTACATTTAATTATAATAAGACCCTGGCACTATACACGCCTGCCACTATAGACCACATTTACTGGTCACCCGATGCGCTCATACCTTCCCCCACCGAAGAGCTAAACGCTTGTGTGTCTAAGCAATGGGTGACGACAATCTCCAAATATCCCGGGCTGTACCTGGCTAACCGTGCAGATGGCTTCCTGTACTATCTAAGGATCAAAAAAAGGTTCAAAGCGGATGAATACTCAAATGCGTTTATTGATATAGACCCGCAAAACCCACTGCACCTGACGCAAAAAAACAGCCGTGTGCGCAACACGATAAAGGAAGCATACCGCATCATGGGCAGGGCGTGTCTTTTCGACCCATGGTTGTGGCTATTATTAAATATTTGCGCCTTCGGCTTTACGATCGCCAAATTCAGAAAAAGCGGCACCAGCGCGTTACAGGTATTGGCCTGTGTGCAACTATCCGGAATTATATTCCTGCTAAGCCAGGTGCTGATATACCAGCACGATCAGGATTTCCGATATAATTACTGGCTCGTATTCGTCATTTTCATCACCCTCGGGACGTTCAATGCTAACACTATCGCCGGTAGAGGTGCGACTGCAAAAGGCGATAGTGAGGCACTACAATAGCACATTCCTCGCGTTGCCGAAGACATGGGGCGATCTATTTCAATTATAACAACAACAAACTATCAGCACTACGATAGTTATTGCAATACCAAATATGCTATAAGCCGTTGTTCTACCATCTGCATTCTCGTAGTAGTAGCTATAGGGGTTTTTAAACCCGTGCAGTAGCCACCTGATGAAAGCTCCATATCCCCTGAAAAAGAGTTCACCCACCAAAAACCCTAGCGCATCAGCGATAATATCTATCATATAATATTGAGTTTCTGGTGGTCCGATGTTTCCGTCGTAGGTGAGTTTCCGGTCCTTCACCGGGACTCGCCGTTAAGTGTAAGTTACAGCGCGAGTATCGCCGAGTCCCGCCACGCTACCGGCTCAGCAGTGGAGACTCCACGAGGACACGAAACCATTAACTATCTTCATATAGTATGCTACCTAAACAACTTCTTTTACACCTGATATTGATTCTATCGTCTACCGCTGTGATGGGACAGCGTTCCAACTTTCCCGGTAGTAAGTTTGACAGCGTGCTTATGTATGACTTCAAAGGGGAGAAGGGAAATGGGTTGTACATAGTGAATAATGGTAAGCTTGCAGGCTCCATCGAAAAAACAGCTAAGCTCACAGCCTCAGAAGCACGCACACTCACTTCAAAAATAGCTCTAACGCAGTCTTATGGCGGAAGTACAGCCTCTTGCTTTGACCCCCATCTTGGCTTCGTTTACTTGTTTAAAGGCAAAATTGTTGCTCATGTTACAGTATGCCTTGACTGCAACCGCCTCCGTTCCAATCCTGCTATTTCCCAGCAGCAACAGGGCAAAGTTGGGACTGGCGATAATGCATACTATATCTCCGATGGCATGAGTAAAACGTTCCGTAGATACCTGAACCAGTTACTGATCAAAAATAATTTCTCGCACCAAATCCCTCACGGTTCATCATTTGATTCCTGATAAATTCTAATCATTGGGAATGACAACGCTTACAAATTCACCATTTTTCTCCTGGGCTATTGACTTCCGCAGCATTTCCCTATTCACGGGATCTCTAAGCAAAAAAGCAGTTTCATCGGTTTCTTCCTCGACCGTTATCACCAACGGCTTATCTTTGAATGCCATTTTTATAGCATCCAGCATATCTGTGCTTATTTCGTCTGCCGAACTAAAGTGATACGTCACATACATGATACAAATTTAGGCGGTTTACGAATATGTCGGGAATAGTGCCCTGAATGAATTACAACCGGTGCTTTTAAGGCCCCGCAATTCCAAATACACTTATCCCCCATTCGCCTTATATTTGTTCCTTAATTTATGGAACCAGTAAAGAATTTTCAGCATAGTGAGGCAGAACAGAAATGGTATGCTCACTGGAACGCATCAGGATACTTCAACAGCACGCCGGACGACCGTCCGCCCTACACTATAGTGATGCCGCCGCCCAATGTGACGGGTGTGCTGCACATGGGCCACGCGCTCAATAATAGTGTGCAGGATATACTCATACGCCGCGCCAAAATGATGGGGTACAATACGTGCTGGGTGCCCGGCACCGACCACGCATCTATAGCCACCGAGGCTAAGGTAGTGGGCATGCTGCGCGATATGGGCATAGACAAGAAGACAATGCCCCGCGATGAGTTCCTGAAATATGCCTGGGAATGGAAAGAAAAATATGGCGGCATCATACTGAAGCAGCTGGAAAAGCTGGGCTGCGCCCTCGACTGGAACCGCACCAACTTCACCATGGACGACGACTACTATGCAGCCGTTATCCGTGTGTTCGTGGAGCTGCATGAAAAGGGCCTCATATACCGCGGGGTAAAGATGATCAACTGGGACCCCAAGGCCAAGACCGCGCTCAGCGACGAGGAGGTGATACATAAGCAGACCAACTCTAAGCTATACTACGTAAGATACAAGATAGAGGACAGCGAAGACTACATTACAATAGCCACCGTGCGGCCTGAGACCATACTGGGCGATACTGCTGTATGCGTGCATCCTGAAGATGAGCGCTACGCGCACCTTGCAGGCAAGTATTGCTTTGTGCCGCTCATCAACAGGCGCATACCCATCATCTTCGATACATATATAGATAAGGAGTTTGGCACAGGTGCGCTAAAGGTGACACCTGCCCACGACATAAATGACTACAACCTGGGCCTGAAGCATGGCCTGCCGGTGGTGGATACGCTGAACGATGATGGCACCATGAGCGAGGCTGCCCAGCTATACATAGGGCAAGACCGCTTTGCGGTGCGCAAAAAGATAGTGGAAGACCTGCGCGAGGCAGGCCATATGGTAAAGGAGGAAGAGTATAGCAACCAGGTAGGCTTTAGCGAGCGCACCGATGCTGTGATAGAGCCGCGCCTGAGCATGCAGTGGTGGTGCAATATGCAGGACCTGTCGAAACCGGCGCTTGATGCGGTGATGAATGACACGGTAGAGTTTCACCCGGCGAAGTTCAAGAACACGTACCGCCACTGGATGGGCAACATCAAAGACTGGTGCATAAGCCGCCAGCTGTGGTGGGGCCAGCGCATACCTGCATGGTACGATGCCGAAGGCGGACTATATGTAGCGCACAACGAAGCCGAAGCCCACGAAAAATACAAAACTAAAAAGCCGGAGCTGGCTGCAAAGCAGCCGCAGCTGCGGCAGGATGAGGATGTGCTCGATACATGGTTTAGCAGCTGGCTGTGGCCGATGCAGGTATTTGGCTGGAACGAAGAGCCTGGCAATGCCGACCTTAAATACTACTACCCTACTGCCACGCTGGTGACCGCGCCTGAGATCATCTTCTTCTGGGTGGCGCGTATGGTGATGGCAGGCTATGAGTTCATGGGCGAGAAGCCCTTTGACAAGGTTTACTTTACCGGCATTGTTCGCGACAAGCAGGGACGCAAGATGAGCAAGCAGCTCGGCAACTCGCCCGACCTGCTGCAAATGATAGAAGACTTTGGTGCAGATACCGTACGCTTCAGCGTAATGATATCGTCGCCCGCAGGCAACGACCTGCTGTTCGACGAAGGACAGCTGGAGCAGGGCCGCTTCTTCTGCAATAAGATGTGGAACGCCATGAAGCTGGTGAAAGGCTGGGAAAGCAGGTGCGTAGACGGCATGGAGGACAGCAATGTAAAGTTCGCCATGGACTGGATGGAGGCAAGGCTTGCCGAAGTATCGGGCGAGGTGGCGGAGATGATAAAGGACTTCAGGCTGAGCGAAGGGCTGAAGACGATCTACTCCCTCATCTGGAATGACTTCTGCTCGTGGTACCTGGAGTGGGTGAAGCCTACCATGGACCAGCCGATATCGGCAAGGGTATATGAGCGCACCGTGGCGATATATGAAAGCTTGCTGCAGCTGCTGCATCCATACCTGCCGTTTGTAACGGAGGAGATATACCACCTGCTGCGCGATCGCCAGCCGGGCGACGACCTGATAGTGAAACAGCTGCCGGCCTATGTAACGCCTGATGCACTAACGCTGAAAGGTGGCGCTATGCTGCAGGAACTGATAACGGCAATACGCGATACCCGCAACAAAAACCAGCTGAAGCCAAAGGATACTATAGGCCTGTGGATCAACACTACGCACCACGCATTTTACGAGCAGGCGCAGGATATACTGCGCAGGCAGGTGAATGCTGAGGAGATAGGGTACACCACAGAACCGGTACAAGGCTCTATAGCGCTGGTGGTGCAGACAGACAAGCTCTACATAAAATCGAACGCGACGGCTACGGTAGATACCGGCGCGCAGAAAGAGCAGATGCAAAAGGACCTGGAGTACCTGAAGGGCTTCCTGGTGAGCATAGACAAAAAGCTGGGCAACGAGCGCTTCATGGCCAATGCCAAACCCGATGTAATAGAGGCAGAGCGCAAAAAGCAAAGCGATGCCCTGGCCAAGATACAGACGCTGGAGGAGAGCTTGGGGTTGCTGTAACCCCAAACCCCTGAAGGGGCTTTCCCCGTGTGGGCGTACGAGTGATTGAACTTTTTGTAAAAGAACCCGTTGTAGTCTTGGATTACAACGGGTTTTCCGCCGTTGTTGGCGTCCCCGCCAACAACCATAACTCCTTCGCGCAACTATTGTATATTCGGGCATGTCATCGGGAAAAAATACGACCTAATTTTTTTCCCGCCGTTGTTGGCGTCCCCGCCAACAACCCTAACTCATTCGCGCAACTATAGTATATTCGGGTATGCCATCAGGAAAAAAATACGACCTAACTTTAACTCATTCAAGCAACTATTCCGCCGTTGTTGGCGTCCCCGCCAACAACCCTAACTCATTCGCGCAACTATAGTATATTCGGGTATGCCATCAGGAAAAAAATACGACCTAACTTTTTTTACTGCAACTCTATTGGAATGGAAGCCGCTACTTACAAATGATACTTATAAAGACATAATAGTAGACAGTCTTCGGTTTCATACTTCAAATAACAGGATACAGCTAAATGCTTTTGTTATAATGGATAACCACCTGCATCTTATCTGGCATATCCTGCATCCGCATATACGAGAAGATGTGCATAGAAGCTTTCTCGGGTTTACAGCAAAAGCGATAATCAAACATCTGAGAAATCACTACCCCGAAATACTTACCAGCCACTACGTGAATGCCAGGGACAGGGAATACCAAATATGGGAACGCAATCCGCTTTCAATAGATATCTGGAGTGAAGAAGTACTTAAGCAAAAGATAGCTTACATCCATAACAATCCCGTAAAAGCGGGATACTGTGTATATCCGGAAGAATACAAATACAGTACAGCGGCTTTGTACAATAGCCAGCCTCATGGATGGAATTTTGTCACTCCGTGTTTTATATAATTCCTCGCGAGGACCCGTGTGCTTGTTGTTGGCGGGGACGCCAACAACGGCGAAAAAGGCTTCCTGGTGAGCATAGACAAAAAGCTGGGCAACGAACGCTTTATGGCCAATGCCAAGCCCGATGTAGTAGACGCAGAGCGCAAAAAGCAAAGCGATGCATTGGCTAAGATACAGACGCTGGAGGAGAGTTTGGGGTTGCTGAGTAAGAGTTGATTAGTGATATTTATAGAGAGCCCGTTGTAGTCTGTGGATTATAACGGGTTTGTTGTAACCGAGAATACCGGATACTACAGTGCCGTATGTATAACCCAAGGCGAAACTATGTGCTGGTTGTTGGCGGGGACGCCAACAACGGCGAAAAAGCGAACGGAACTTTACTCTATAGCAAACTTTGCTCGGGCATGTTTGTAGCCTTTCCTGTTGGCGATCTCTTCAAATTTTCTCATCAGCGATCTCACGCGATCATTTGCTTGGTCATCGCAATTCATAAACAGAGCTGAACCTGTACCGAAATACACTTTTAGACTGCTATATGGTATGTCACAACAACACCCGGCAAAACGACTAGTATCCGCCTGCATTAGAGTAATTGCCTCTGCCAGAGTTTTGTATTCGGCCTGGGAAACTTCGCCGACGTAATAATTTTGAAGCGGATCGCTTTTAAATATTTCTTTAAGTTCGTCAGCAGAAACCGTTTCAGGGGAATTCAGAAAGTTGCTCGTTTTGTCTACCGTGCCATCATCATATACATTACTGTATAAATGGAAAGTTCCATTAGGCACTATTTCCATGAAGATGTGATTCTGGCCTGAATACAGCCCGCCAAAACTGGATCGAAAAACAAGTTTTTTCATCTTTGAACTTGACAGTTGCGCATGCGACTGGTGGGTGCAGGATACCAAGCACAACGCGCAAAAAATTCGGCTCGTGAGCCGACACATGGCCAAACAGAACTCAGCCCGTCTAACTTGCTTTAACTGCCTCATAAAAATCCTCTAATGATACTGTGATGGCTGGATATTTATCCGGAGATAAGTCACGTTCTATTACAACCTGCTTTCTCTGTGGATAAATAGTTACCGTAAAAACATTAAACTCTATTTCTCTGTTATCAACATTCGACATTTTGATTTCGTCAATTGTGTCGAGCAGCAATTTTCTGGTATAGGTATTACCGTCGGCAGTTAAAAAATCTTTTATTGTAATCATTTTCGTCTACTTTATCGGAAATGCCGATTGAATAACAGCTATACGCATACTTTATAGGTATTGCTCTAATATACCTTGATTTTACGGAAATATCTGCCAACTTTTGAAAAGTTGGCAAATCTGTGATTATCGAATATCCAGCGGCACCGATACCAGCACACTAATATTCCGCCCCATGTTATACAGCCCTACCCTGCCGGTGGCGTTGTTGGCGGGTGTGTAGCGGAGGCGGCTTAGTGCATTCTGGTAGGCTACGTCCATTATGTTTTGGGCTGCTATGGTGATGGTGAATAGTGTGTGCTTCCCGCCGTTGTTGGCGTCCCCGCCAACAACCCTAACTCATTCGCGCAACTATAGTATATTCGGGTATGCCATCAGGAAAAAAATACGACCTAACTTTTTTTACTGCAACTCTATTGGAATGGAAGCCGCTACTTACAAATGATACTTATAAAGACATAATAGTAGACAGTCTTCGGTTTCATACTTCAAATAACAGGATACAGCTAAATGCTTTTGTTATAATGGATAACCACCTGCATCTTATCTGGCATATCCTGCATCCGCATATACGAGAAGATGTGCATAGAAGCTTTCTCGGGTTTACAGCAAAAGCGATAATCAAACATCTGAGAAATCACTACCCCGAAATACTTACCAGCCACTACGTGAATGCCAGGGACAGGGAATACCAAATATGGGAACGCAATCCGCTTTCAATAGATATCTGGAGTGAAGAAGTACTTAAGCAAAAGATAGCTTACATCCATAACAATCCCGTAAAAGCGGGATACTGTGTATATCCGGAAGAATACAAATACAGTACAGCGGCTTTGTACAATAGCCAGCCTCATGGATGGAATTTTGTCACTCCGTGTTTTATATAATTCCTCGCGAGGACCCGTGTGCTTGTTGTTGGCGGGGACGCCAACAACGGCGAAAAGAAAATCTCACAACGGACGATGTCCTAACGAATAGCGCAAAAATAATGTATCTTAGATATCATAAGGCTTAATAAAGAATACACTGGAATTATCATCGTCATCTAATGTTATCGCTTTCCATTCACCTCGTTCAAATTCGTGTTCGCAATATTCCTGATAGCAAGTATCCGCATCAAAAATCTCCAACATTGTAATTACGGCTAACGGGTATAGGTTCATATCATCTATATCTACCGCCAACTCAATAATATCAGCAGAATCATCATAGCATTCCATAAATACTTGGAAAGTACGCCATGATCTGGCTTTTCTTTCATCTAAGTGATTGGTATGGCCCACTTTTGCTTTTACATCTTCATACTTTTCACTCCAGAATATTTCCCAAGCAAGTAACATTCGCGGCATAAACTTACTTTTTTCTATTCCCGCATCGGTATATATCTCGCCCCATATCCATGATTCAGTTTGAGTGCAAATTTCTACGTAGCTTTTTCTCTCCAAATATCCTTTGAGACGTGCTTGCAGCCCCTCGTACGTATCCATCACGTACTCCTCATCCTCAGTATGAAAATGGATAGATTCATCAAGCGGCTGCACTTTATAGAAACCCTTCACCAAGCCGGTATATTTTTCAAAAGCTTTTAAAAAATCTTCATACAGCGGTATACCTGCTTCTTTATTTTCCAAATCAAAGAGTGCCTTTGCAATTCCGTCCAATCCGTTATTGTCCATTAAAAGTTCGGACTCATTCTTTAAAATCGCTAAAATGTCGGATTTACCTTCTGCCTTTAAAGAAAAATACTTCTTAGTCAAATGATTTCGGAAGGATGACAAAGTAAAATAATGAATATCATCTAGATCTAATTCTTCCTTTTTCGCATTCCATTTTTGAACATCTGTGGCGTAATCCAGCGAGAACAATATGCGTTCTTTGCCATCACTAATCCTACAATACAGGTTTTTCTTTCTTTGAGCAACAAGATAAAATGCCACTTTCATTTGAGATGTTTTTACAAACTTAAGTGAAATCTCCAATGTAGCATAATTTTTAGTAACAAAATTGCTGTAGCACTTTTTTATAAACCAAAAAATTACTTCATGCGGCTTGTACTACACACTAGCAAAAGCTGAGTCGAATAGATTAGCTCAGATAACAGACCTAAGCCTCCCCTTACCTCACATCCAGCGGCACCGAAACCAGCACACTAATATTCCGGCCCATGTTATACAGCCCTACCCTGCCGGTGGCATTGTTGGCGGGTGTGTAGCGGAGGCGGCTAAGTGTGTTCTGATAGGCAACGTCCATTATGTTTTGCGCGGCTATGGTTATGGTGAATAGTGTGTGCTTTTTTGCATTGGCAACATCTGCGCCTATGCCTGCATTAAACAGTGTATACCCTTCTGCAGGCCTTTCGGTGCCATAGGCCGTAAATACATTGTCCTGCGCAAAGTTGATGTCTAAGCCGGCTTTGGCATAGGCGTTCTTCAGCAAGCTACCGAGCGAACGCTTTTGTGCGCGCAGCTCTACCAGCCACCGTGCGGGCGGCATGTAGGGCAGGTTGTTCGTGCCTTCCACAGCGTTCATGAGCTTGCCTCTTACGTACGAAAATGTATTCTCGAGGTGCAGCCAGTCGAGCGGGTGCGGGTGAAAGTCGCTGTATATCTCGCCACCGTACAGGTTGGCATCGCCCTGGGTGAATACAAAAGCAGAGAAGCCCTCGTCATTATTCGTCTGTGGTATAGAGTCAACACTGTTGGCACCGGCAAGCTTGCGGATGTAGATGAAGTTCCTGATGTAGTTATCGAACAGGGAAACGTTGACCATCAGGTGCTCTGAGTTCCACGAGAGACCAAGATCTGCCTGGAAGCTTTTCTCCGATGTCAGTCGGTTGTTGCCTATCTCGTAGCGCACGGTGCCTTCATGCACGCCATTGGCGCCAAGCTCCGCAATGTTGGGTGCACGGTAGCCGCTTGCGAAGTTGAATTTCACTATCGCCCGCTCGCTTATGTTGCGCCCCGCGCCAATACTGCCGGCAAGGTTGCTATAGTCAGCTACGAACGGCGCAGACACTATTTCAAACACCGGGTATCCCCCCACCATTACGCCCCTTAATTCCCCGTATGCATTCAGCCTGCGCAGGTCGTATCGCAGCCCACCGGCAATGTTCCATTTATGCCATTCCTTCTTTGCCATTGCATAGATACCGCCATCAGCAAGGCTATAACCCGGCACCAGGAACTCATCCCCAAAGGTGGTATTCCATTGCAGCATGCCGTTAATACCGGCGCTCGTTTGCCAGCCATTCTTTGCGGGCAATATGTACCGGATGTTGTAGGTAGCAGTCTGCAGCAGCAGGTGCAGGCCCGCTACATCGCTGCTTGTTACATCGGTGTACTCGCGCCGGTTGTTGGCCTGGTAGCCCAGTACCAGGCCCAGCCTGCCGCCATTGCGCAGGTATATGTTGTTATCCCACACCAGCTTTTCGTGGTCTATGCGCTGGTAAGGCGTGTGCATCTCATACGAGCGGCCATCGGCATCGGTAGTTATCACATCTTCCACCGCGCCATTTATCACGCTCTCCTTCACCAGCTTGCCCGTAGCACTGTCGCGCTCGCCTTCTGCCAGCCCGGTCTTCATATGAAACGATGTGTAGTAAAGCTGCGACGACCCCCAGCTCTTATTGATGCCAAGCGCTGCACCGTAGTCTGTATTGCGGAAGCGGGTGTTGAATACATACCCATCATACTTGTTGCGATAGTCATGCGCAGCCTTCTGTGTACCGTAGGCATGCCACGTCAGCCCGTTCTTGTTGCCGCCAATATTGGCGTGCGCAGCGGCAAGGCCGGGGTTGGTCTGGTAGTTCACGGTCAGGCCGCCAGCTATTTTTCCTGAAGGTATGTTGGGGCTTGAGATGATATTCACCACTCCCGCAAGCGCGTCCGAGCCATAGGCAAGCGACGCAGGACCCTTCAGCACCTCTATGCGGGTCACATTGTAGTCGTCTATCTCTATGCCGTGCTCATCGCCCCACTGCTGGCCCTCTTGCCGCACACCCTCGTTGAGGGTAATGATGCGGTTGGAGCCGAGGCCGCGGATAACGGGCTTGGATATTGCAGGGCCTGTAGATAGCGCCGTTACACCCGGCAGCTTAGTTATCGCATCTATCACGTTGGTCGCTGCATTCTCGCGCATCTCCTTTATGCTGATGCTCTGTATAGGTGTTATATTCTGGCGCTCTTCGGTGGCCAGGCTGGTGCCCGTTACCACTACGGTTGTCTTCTCCACTACGCTTTCGCCAAGCTGGAAGTCCTGCGTTGTTTCGCCGTCGATATTTATGGTGCGGGTAATTGTGGTGTAGCCGAGCAAATGTACCTCGGCCACAAACCTGCCCCGGGGCAGGTTGCGTATTATGTAGTAGCCATTGCTGTCGCTCGCCGCACCCGACTTCAGGTCGGCGATCTCTACTATTACCCCTTCCAGCACTTTGCCGTGCTCGTCTGTTATCTTGCCCTTCAGCAAGTTGGCGGCACGCGATATAGAAGGCAGCAACAGAACGACAATTATGACTTTTAAAAAGTTATAAATGTTCATTGTGTTTGTTTGATGTGAGTAATGTATTTATTCCCGGCAGGTGTCCACCTCAATCTGAGGAGGTGTCCCACACCTTTAAGGTGTGGGACACCTGGGTATAGTTAATAATTTCACCCCTTCGGGGTTTGCATTTTAGCCATGCTGTTTTCTATGATCATTTCATCCCTTCGGGATTGCCATGAGCATCACGGCAATTCAGTTTCTATTGGATAGCTTGAACATTTCGATATCGCCGGCGACATTAGAGTTGTTCCCCAGCTTTACGACAGCTACCGGAATTTCTGAGCAGGTGTCCCACGCCTTTGCGGTGTGGTGTGGGACACCTAAACCGCATAGCGTTTAGCTACGTGCATAACGAATGAAGCCGCACAGAGGCAGGCATAATATCAAGCCCTATAAGGATGCAATGAAATTAACACCCAGGCGGGCCGCGAAGGCTCACTACAAATGATACGGCAGTGTAGGCTTCCTCATACTCCGGCTGCAGGTACTTTGTATAAACCGGGTATTCTTTAGAGAAGGTAAGAAATATCTTTTCGCTGGTAAGGAACGGCGCGAATACAAAACCCACGAACGAGCAGTGATGGTGCTCGGGCGTTATAACGACCTCACCGGCTTTGTAGAGCGGGTGTACATCATCGTGGTGATCGAAGACAAGCTCATGCAGGTATTCCTTGGGCATAACGCCTGCAAAGAATACTATAAGCATCAAGCTGCTTACTACCCGTATGAGCTGCTCCCGCAATTTCACGGGTGTAAAGGTAGCCTATAAAAACAATGTACACGCACGGTTCTTAAAGACGCACAGGTGCCCTACACCTCCGGGGTGTGGGACACCTTGAACCACAATATGCTATCAACGGGAGGTGTGTTTCTAAAGCAAAAACGGCGGCTAAAGTATAGCCACCGTTTACGCCTGAATGGTCAAAGATCATTATTGCTCCAGCACGAAGTGGAATACTTTCCTGTCTTCGCCCGCTACCATATTCAGCATATACATGCCGTTGGCCAATGTATTGTCGAGCTGCAGTTGCTGGTTGATCACACCGTTGCGCGCCATTACTTTGCTGCTATAGACTGTTTGGCCAAGCATATTCGTTATCTCGATAGCCACTTCCTGGTCAGCTTTCACAGTGAGCGTACCACGCACCGAGAACTGTCCTTTGTTAGGGTTCGGCACCAGTATCACGTCGCCTATGGCTGTAACAGTGGTCACACCCGCAGGCAATACCGTCATTACTACAGAGTTGAAGGCCTTCAGTCCACAGGCGCCTGTGCCTATTACCTGGCAGGTGATCGAGTCGCCTGTTACAAAGCCGCTGCTGGTATACGTAGGATTGGTTGCTGCAGGTATCTGCACCGTGCCCACATACCATTGGTAAGATGGCGAAGGCCCTGCGCCCGTCGCTGTTGCAGTGAACCTCACTATCTCCCCCGCCTTCACAGCAATGCCTGGATCGGCTGTGATGGTAACCGATGGAATGTAAACAGGGCTTACTACCATGCTCAGGGCAGCGCCGGCTACGGTATCAGCCAGGCGGCAGGCATAGTTGCTGGCCATTTTCACATACACGTTGTCGCCATTGGCGGGCATGTATGCAAACGAGCTACCCGAGCCTGCTACAGTTCCATTTTTATACCACACATAGGCCGGTGCCGAACCACCATAGGTAGCAGCAACATTGAAGGTTGCCATATCGCCCTCGCATATATTGGTCGATGGTATTGCCGCTATGGTAGCCGTAGGTGTTGCAACCGGGCTTACTGTGATGGTGTGCGCATCTGCTACCGCAGCAGGTATAGCGCATACCTGGCTGCTGGTCATGTTCACGCTTATTATGTCGCCCTCAGCAGGTGTGTATGCATAAGTGGCTGCGGTAGCGCCGGGTATTATGGCGCCATTCACTTTCCACTGGTAAGCGGGCGTTGCGCCGCCATTCACTGGTGTGCCGGTAAATGTAACCGCACTGCCTGCGCATACATTGAAGCCACCCGGTACGGTCACCGTTACAACTGGTATCACTACCGGCGATGCAGTGACATTGGCCACACCTGTCATATTAACAGTGCAGCCGGTTGCGGCGTTGCGGGCTGTTACCGTGTAGGCTCCTGCCTCTGTTACGAAGCCGAAGTTAACAGGCGAACCTGTAACACCACCAAGTGGTAAGCCTGAAGGTACGCCGCTGTTATAAAGCTGGTAGCTGATGCCTGAGTTAGAGCCCGACGTGCCTATATGCACACCTGCGCTGCCTATGCAGTAGTTGCCGCCACCTGTTACATTATAAACAGTGGGTAGGGCATTGACTGTAGCTACAACTGAGCGGGCACAGCCTGCTGCCAGCATGTAAGATATAGTTGCGGTGCCGGGAGCTACACTGGTTACTGTACCGGTGGTGCTTATGGTGGCGATGGCAGGATTACTGCTGGTCCATGTGCCGCCTGTAGATGTAGTACTAAGTACAGATGTTTGTCCGTTGCACACCGCAAGCGTACCTGTGATAGCTGCGGGTAGCGGATCTACAGCTATCGTCGCTACTGCATAGCAACCCGAAGGCAGCGTGTAAGTGATAGTAGCAGCACCGGGCAGGTAGCCACTGATGATACCTGTGTGCAATCCTGCACCTGCTATTGCCGGGGCCGAGCTGCTCCACGAACCGCTGAAGGTAGCATTGGTCATTACGGTAGTTGCACCCTGGCATATCTGTGAAGCACCAACTATAGCTGCCGGTGAGGTAGCTACTACAACAGCCGTGCTTACTCCACAGCCTGTAGCGTAGCTGTAAGATATCACAGCCAGGCCAGCAGTCACACCTGTCACTACGCCTGAAGCGTCAACGGTTGCTACCGTTGGCATGCCTGATGTCCATATGCCGCCGGCTGTAGCGCTCGCCAGCGTAGTAGTGAGTCCGGTGCATATGTTGGTGCCACCGGTGATGGCGGCCGGTATAGCGTTCACGCTAACATTGGCTACAGATGTGCAGCCTGTAGGCAGCCTGTAGCTGATAGCAGCCGTGCCTGCCGATACTCCGCTTACGATGCCCGCAGCGTTTACCGTGGCTATGCCCGGTGTGCCGCTGATCCATGTGCCGCCTGCTGTGGCATCTGCAAGGCTGGTAGTACTGCCTTGGCATACCACCGCAGTGCCGGTTACAGGTGCAGGCTGAATGTTCACAGTAAGCGTACGTGTGCGTATGCAGCCGGTAGATAGTGTGTAAGTTATTATGGTGGTGCCTGAGGCAATTGCTGCAACAGCACCTGTAGTACCGTCTATTGTAGCTACAGCTGGTGTAGTGCTTGTCCACACGCCGCCGGGTGAGCCATTGCCGAGTGTGCCTGTGCTTCCTTCGCACAGCTGTGTAGCACCCGTAATAGGTGCAGGCAGCGGGTTCACAACGATTGCCGAGTTGGTTTTACAACCGGTAGGCAATGTGTAAGTAATAGTAGTGCTGCCCATGGTGTTACCCGACACAAGGCCAGATGCTACACCAACCGATGCTATTGCAGGGTTCGCGCTAAGCCACGTGCCGCCGGCGTCCGCATTAGTAAGTATTGTCGATGAGCCAGTGCATACCTGCAGCGAGCCGCCAATAGCAGCCGGCAATGGGTTTACGACCACATCGCGGGTGCTGATGCAGCCCGTAGGCAGCATGTATGTTGCCGGCATGGTGCCGGCTGAGATACCGGTAACAATGCCTGCCGCTGATATGGTACCTACTGCAGCATTGCTCGCCGACCATGTGCCACCCGTTGTTGCATTAGCGAGTGTGGTGGTGCTACCTACGCATACATCGGCAGTGCCGGTGATAGCCGCAGGGAGCGGATGAACAGTAGCGTTGGATACAGTGATACAAGTTGTAGGCAGTGTATAAGTTATTGCTGCAGTACCCGCGCTGATGCCGGTAACAACACCAGAGTTCAGGTCTACAGTTGCTGTGCCTGTGGCACCGCTCTGCCATGTGCCACCGCCCGATGCGCTAGTAAGGCTCGTGGCTAGGCCAACGCATACTTCCAGCGTGCCTGTTATTGCATCAGGTGTTGGATGCACGGTGAAGCCTGATGTTGTGATGCAGCCTGTAGGTAATGTGTAAGTCAATGTTACCGTTCCATCAGCAACGCCGGTTACAACGCCTGCAGTGCTGATGGTAGCAATCGCAGCATTGCTTACCGACCACGCACCGCCTGTGCTTGCAGTGGCTACAGTGGCAGTCAAGCCCTCGCACACCTGCGTAGCGCCGGTGATAGCGGCAGGGAGCGCGTTCACTGTAACATCTGCAACAGTGATACAGCCGGTGGGCAAAGTATAAGTGATAGTAGTAACGCCTGCGAAGAGGCCGGTAACCACTCCTGAGGTCATATCGATAGGCGCTATGGCCGCACTGCTTGCCCATGTGCCGCCGGTCGATGCATCAGACAAAGTAGTGGTCAGTCCTTCGCACACCTGCATAGTGCCTGTAATAGGCGCTGGCAATGGGTTTACAGTTACAACATCTGTATTGATACAGCCCGTGGGCAGCATATAAGTAATAATGGTAGTACCTGCAATAATACCGGTGGCAACACCTGCAGCATCTATTGTGGCTACCGATGTAGTGCCGCTGGTCCATCCGCCGCCTGCATCTGCATTGCTGAGCGATGTAGTAAGCCCTTCGCATACTTGCAGGGTGCCGCTTATTACGGCAGGCAGTGCATTTACTGTTACCTCTGCAGTCTTTATACAGCCTGCCACCGTTGTGTAGGTGATCGTCGCCGTACCTCCAGATATGCCTGTAACAATACCCCCGCCGTCGATCGATGCATTAGCTGATGCTGTACTCCATGCACCACCGGCAGTGGTGTTTGTAAGTGTTGTGGTAAGCCCTGTGCATACCTGCATAGTGCCCGCTATGTTTGCAGGCAATGCATTCACTGTAAGTATAGCAGTATTGATGCAGCCCGTAGGCAGCATGTAGGTAACAACCGATGTACCGAAAGCAACACCTGATGCCATACCTGTGCCGGAGCCTATAGTGGCTACAGCAGTAGTGCCGCTGGTCCATGTGCCGCCTGCATCTGCATTGGTCAATGTTGTAGTAAGCCCCTCGCACGCTTGCAGCGTGCCGCCTATTGCGGCAGGCAGTGCATTTACTGTTACAGCAGCTGAGCTCTTACAGCCGGTAGCCGTGATGGTAAAATCAATATCCACAAAGCCGGGAGCAACGCCGGTGACAACACCCACCGCATCTACTGTCGCAATGCCGGCATTAGCTGAGCTCCACGTGCCGCCAACTGTAGCATTGACAAGCGTGGTAGTAAGTCCCTGGCATACTGTAAGTGTACCTGTTGTTGCCGCAGGCACTTCGTTCACAGTTACAACTGCCATGGTGCGGCAGCCTGTAGACAGCGTATAAGTGACGATCGCTGTACCCGCAGATACACCTGTAATAATACCGGATGATGCACCCACACTAACTGTAGCATCGGCTGTGCTCCAGGTACCGCCCGCGTCTGTGCTGCTGAGTGTAGTTGCTGTGTTAGCACATAGGGTCAGCGTGCCGGTAATGGCAGCTGGCAATGGATTAACACTTACTGTAACACCCGATGTTGCTGTGCAGCCGTTGGCCGTTGTTGTGGTAACACTATACACGTTTGCGCCCGTAGCAGTTGGTGTCAGCGTTACACTGCCGCAAGATGTGCACGACAGGCCGCTAGCACCGGCAATGCCTGTCCATACATATGTATTGGCCGCCTGGAAGGCATTTACTTTAATATTGTCGATATCCCAGTACAGTCCGAAGTTCGACTCATAGCGCCAGCGCAGCTTCACGTTTGGCTGGCCGAGTGCGCCACCCGGCATGTTTATCGTCACCTGTGGTGTTGCTGCGCTCCATGAGCCGCTACCTGCTGCAGGAGCCGGAGGCTGCACGTCAACCTGGCTGTTCAGCATGGTCCATACTGTGCCGCCATCTGTCGAATATTCTACGTCTACAAAAGCGTCTGAGCTGGCCAGCGATATCAGGTATTGATTGAAGGTCACCTGTGCTGCGCCATAACCCGTAGTGGCGAATGAAGGTGAAGTGAGATAAGTTGCAGTTGGCGTCATAAATTGGGCATCTGACTCCAGCATAGCCGTGCCGTCGCCGGTTGCACTGCTCGATGGTGTGGTGGTTATACGCCATGCGCTGGCCGGGTCTCCCGAAGGGCTGGTCACCGTCCACGCGCCGAGGCCGGAGTTGAAGTCCTGGAACAGCAAAGAGAATGCGGGCTGCGGTGCGAACGCGGTAAACGCTGCGCTCTCGCCTGCGCATATAGTTGCAGACGTTGATGGAGTAATATTAGTCTCCGGCAGCGGGTTTATTGTCGCCGTTGTCGTAGCTATACAGCCGGTAGATAACGTATAAGTTATTGGCGCGAGGCCAGCAGCAATGCCGTTGACCACGCCATTAGAGGCTCCTATAGTTGCAATGCCTGGAATGCCGCTGCTCCATGTACCGCCGGTTGTGGCACTCGCGAGTGTAGTGGTTGATCCCACGCAGGCTGTGCCCGTACCGGTGATAGTTGCCGGTAATGCGTTCACAGTAACCACAGCACTGATACTGCAACCTGTAGCGGTAACAGTATAGGTTACGTTTGCAGTACCAGCCGCAACGCCGGTAACTATTCCGGTAGAAGCACCGATAGTTGCAACAGCCGTATTGCCGCTGCTCCATGTGCCCCCGCCTGTAGTGTTGGTAAGCGTGGTAGTAAGCCCCTGGCACACAGCGACTGTACCGCCTATTGCTGCAGGTAATGGATTAGCTGTAACCGTAACGCCGGCGCTGCGTGTGCAGCCATTGCTGGTAGCGGTTGCTGTAACGCTATACGAATTGGCGCCGGTTGCGCCCGGTGTAATAGTAGGATTGGTGCAGCTGGTGCACGAAAGGCCCGTAGCTCCGGCATTGCCGGTCCATGCATAAGTAACTGTAGATACGCCCGTAACCTTAATGTTATCTACGATCCACCAGAAGCCCCAGTCGGAAACATAACGCCAGCGTATCATTACGGATGGCTGCCCAACGGCGGCTCCCGGGAGCGCTACAGATACCTGCGGCGTACCGGCAGAGAATGAGTACGTGATATCATCTACATCTATCTGGTCGTACAGCACCGTCCATGACGACCCACCGTTAATAGAGTATTGCACCCTAACTTGATTATCGGAGCCCGACAGCGATTCGAAGTGCTGGTTGTAGGTAAGCGTGGCAGAGGTATAGCCTACCGTTGAAAACGACGGTGAAATAAACATCGTGGTCGTTACGGCCGATGCCGATGCATCTGATGCTGCCTCTATATAAGGCGTACCATCGCCATCCACATAATCCGAGTATCCCGGAGGCGTTCTTATCTGCCACCAGGCGGCAGCGTTGCCGGTGCCATTGGTGATAGTCCAGGCACCAAGGCCGGCGTTAAAATCCTGGTTAAGCAAAGTTGCAGATGGCCCGGTAGCTGCGGCCGTAAACGATGCTGACCCACCTATACAAACTGTGGCAGATGCCGGCGATAGCGCTATGGCAGAAGGCTGCCCGTTGACCGTTATCGCTTTGGTAACAGGGCAGCCAGACGCGGTATAAGTAATAGTAGCAGTTCCCGCAGCTACCCCCGTCACAACTCCGCCGGTTACAGTAGCCACTGCCGTGCTGCTGCTTGTCCAGGCCCCACCCGATGTGGCTGAGCTGAGCGTGAGCGTTGATCCTGCACATACTGATGAAGATCCGGTGATCGCAGCGGGCGGGGCAGTGTAGGAGAACAGTACACCCAGCGTATTGGCAAAACCTCCTGAGCTGCTGCACCCTATGCGTGCGCGGTAATATATCGCAGCTGAAATAGTAGGCGTATATGTAGGGTTTGTTGCCCCCGTCACATTGGTATAGCTAGCATCGTCAGACGACCATTGCCACTGGTAAGTGATATTATAAGTAGCTGAAGTGCCGGTAGTAGACAAGGTTGGCGTATAAGGGTTGCATGAGCCCGTGGTTGCTGTAGCACTAACAGTGCCCGCTGTTGGCGTGCCCGTGCATACGGGCACTACATTGCCGGTAAGGTTAACCGTACGGGTGGTTGCGCCGGTGCTTGTAAAGGTGACGGTGCCAGTGTAGGTGCCTGTTGAGGATGGCCCTACAAAACGCACGGGAACATTAGTATTAATGTATGTACCTACCGCCGCAGACGAATTACTGATCGACGCCGATGAGCCCCATGTGCTGCCGTTGTATACCTGGTAGTTGGTAGACGCAGTAGCAGTTACTGTGCTGGTAAGTCCGTAGGCTGTCAGTGCTATATTTTGCCCGGCAGTATTGGTTGATGGCCCTGTAGTGAATGACAGCGATGACGGCGACACATTCATCACGGGCGGCGGCGTCCATGTTAAGATCGTATTGACAACGGGAATAGATCCCAGGCTTGTAGTGAACGCCGTGCCGGCGGTAGTCGATGCTACTGTTGGCAACGTGAGCCTGTCTGAAGAGCTATTTGCAATTCCTATCGTGGCACCTCCCAGTGAATAGGAGTTGTTAAGATAACAGAATTGGATCACGTTCGAGCTTTCATAGAGTTTAGCCTGGAACACAGCACGGCCTGAACTTAAGCCTGTATTTACTCCCCAGCGTTCACCGTTTGGCGGAGCATTACCCCACTGAAAAGTAAAAACACGGTTAGGTGCTGTGCCGGACGTCTGGTAAAATGCCGTTCCTGCTCCTACGCCACCGGAAAGATCGTCCCAGCATGGCATCAAGTGGCCCGCACCCGGCACATTGGCCGCACTGTTTATCCATTCATCAGATGATGAATTTGACAGGGAGAGCCAGCCATTGGAACATGCAGACAGCGTAGTATACGTAACCCCGCAAAAGGTAAAACTAAACCCAATAGGAATGTCCTGTAGCGTAGCGTCGTCAGCGCTTATGTCGGTAGTACTGACCGTGCCTGCTCCACCCGATATTGTTGCCGGGGAGCCCGTTGCGCGCGAAAACACATATTGCGCAGCCGTTTGACTTTTGGCACTAAAGGCAATACATAAAAATAATAAAGTAAGTAAATTTTTCATAAATACAGAATTTCGAGGGTTTTAGCCGTAAAAGTAAATAAACCGCAAAGGTACGTTGGTTATTGCTTACAACAATTTAGTGTCATATCTATAAACATGAAACTCTTCATTTTATCAATCAATAGTTAATATTTTACCACCCATAAATTCCCAGCGATGGGCGCTTTTTTTTGTTATTAATGTGCTAAGCGAGTTCTCAAATAAGAAAATGGCCGCGATAATCGCAGCCATTCTCATTCAAACAAATTTTCCGCACTATTGTTCCAGCACGAAGTGGAATACCTTCCGCTCTCCGCCTGCTGTCATATTCAGCATATACATACCGTTAGCCAGCGTATTGCCGAGCTGCAGCTGCTCGTAGATGACGCCGTTGCGCGCCATTACTTTGCTGCTATAGACTGTTTGGCCCAGCATGTTGGTAACCTCAATGTTCACTTCCTGGTCAGCATTCACAGCCAGGGTGCCGCGTACTGTGAACTGGCCTTTGTTAGGGTTAGGCGCCAGTATCACGTCGCTGCCCTGCCCAGCTGTGCCCACGCCAAGCGGTGTTACGCTCATCACAACAGAGTTGAACGTCTTCATACCGCATGCCCCGGTACCTGTCACTTCGCACGATATGGAATCCCCGTTCACAAATCCGCTGCTGGTATAAGTTGCGCTAGTAGCGCCGGGTATTGGTGCTGCCCCCACATACCATTGGTACTGCGGCACTGCTCCGCCGTCAACCACAGCAGCCGTAAGCGTTACGCTTGTGCCGGTCTTTATAGCAGTACCGGGGTTTGCCGAAATAGTTACAACAGGCACGAAAAGCGGGTTTACAACCATTGCCGCACCGGCGCTCCATGCAGAGTCCGCAAGTCGGCAGGAATAATTGCTGTGCATCACTACCGATATATTATCGCCGTTGCCGGGCATATAAGTAAAGCTTGTTCCCGAGCCGGCAATAGCGCCGTTCTTTATCCAGCTATATACAGGCGCCGTGCCGCCATAAGTTGATGCAACGTTGAAGCTGGCCATAGTGCCCGCGCACAAAGTAGTGCCCGGTGTGGCCGTCATCGTAGCTGTTGGCGTTTGGTTAGTGTTCACTGTCATCGTATGCGACTGCTCCGGTGTAGTAGGGAATGCGCATCTTTCTGTGCTGATCATCATCATCGATACAACGTCACCGTTTGATGGCGTATAGCTATATGTGGTGCCGGTTGCGCCGGGTACCGGCACACCGTTCAGCTTCCAGATGTAGGTTGGCGTAGCGCCGCCATATGTTGTAGTGCCTGTAAACGTGCTGAGCGCACCTGCGCACACTGAATAACCTGCAGCGCCAGTGCTCACCGTCACCGTGGGCTCCACTACAGCAGTCGTGGTGATTGTTGCCGTGCCGGCCATATTTGTAGCGCAGCCTGTCACCGCGTTGGAAGCCACAATGCTATAAGATCCTACTCCGGTTACCGGGCCAAAGTCGAGCGGTGAGCCGCCTGCGCCGGGAAGCGTTAGAATGTGCGTGCTGCCGAAATACAATGCGTAGTTAACGCCGGTCTCAGAGTTGTCTATGCCTATGCGCATGCCGGCACCACCCTCGCAGTAGTCGCCGCCGCCGGTGATCGTATACACAGCCGGCGATGCGTTCACTGTATAAGTTGTGCTGCGCATACAGCCTGTAGGCAATGCATAAGTTATCGACGTGTTGCCCGCGCCAGTGCTTGTTACTGCACCTGTAGCGCTGATGGTGGCTACAGCAGTGTTGCTGCTTGTCCACCCACCGCCACCCGGTGCCGAGGTAAGCGTCGACGACTGGCCGTTGCACACAGCCAGTGTACCTGCAATAGGGAAAGGCCGCACATTCACCACCACCGGTGCAGTAGCATAGCAGCCGGTAAGCAGTGTGTAGGTAATATTTGCGGTGCCTGCCACTGTGCCGGTTACTACACCCGTGTGCAGGCCTACGCCCACCGTACCTGATGTAGTCGTTGTCCACACGCCACCCGGCACTGCATTCGCTAGTGTAATTGCGCTGCCCTGGCATACCTGCGATGCTCCTGTTATAGCAGCAGGTGCAGCATATACCGTTACATCTGTTACCGCTAAGCAGCCTGTCGCCAGCTGATAAGTAACAGTGGTGCTGCCCGCGCTAACTCCGGAAACCGTGCCTGCGGCAGCTACAGTTGCCACAGCAGGCGTACCAGATATCCAGCTGCCGCCTGATGTCGCATTGAAGAGCTCAGTAGCGGCACCTGCACATACATTCAGCGCACCCGATATAGGTGAAGGCAATGTAGTAACGGTTACTGTTGTGGTCGCTTTACAACCGGTAGCAAGCATATATGTGATGTGTGCAGTTCCCGGTGTTACACCGCTTACTACGCCATCACTGCTTATTGTGGCCACAGGCAGCATACTGCTGCTCCAGAAACCACCACCCATGGCATTTGCCAGCACCGTAGTGCTGCCTTCGCACAGCTGCGTAGCGCCCGTTACTGGGCCCGGCAGCGGGTTGATCACAAGTGTGCGTGAGCGCATACAACCGGTAGGCAGTGTATAGGTGATCAGAGTACTGCCCGATGCTACCGCCGTGGCGATACCGGCAGCACTTATCGTTGCCACTACAGATGTGCTGCTGCTCCATGTGCCGCCAGCTGATGTATTGGCCAGTGTTGCCGTAGCACCTTCGCATATTTGCGTAGCGCCGGTGATAGCCGCCGGCAATGGATTCACCGTCATTACTGCAGTAGTCCTGCAGCTTGTGGGAAGCGTATAAGTGATCACTGCGTTACCCGCGCTTACAGCCGATACCAGCCCCGTTGCCGGGTCTATCGACGCAAGGCCGGGTGTACCGCTGGTCCATGTGCCTCCCGGTGAGGCATTGCTCAGCGCGGCGGCGCCATCGATGCATAATGGCATCGTACCTGTAATGGCACCAGGCAATGGATTCACAAGGATAGATGATGTGGCCAGGCAACCTGTAGGCAATGTGTAAGTGATTGCCGCCATGCCTGCCGCAAGGCCTGTAACACTACCTGTAGTAGCTGATATAGCAGCCACGCCTGTAGCTCCGCTTGACCATGCGCCACCTAAGAAGGTATTGCTCTTAACTGCAGTTGACCCTACGCATACCTGCGCGGCACCGGTAATGGCTGCCGGCAGCGCATTCACCGTCACGTTAGCTACGGTAAGGCAGGTAGTAGGTAATGTATAGGTCATTGTTGCCACGCCTGCATTAAGGCCGGACACCACGCCGCTATTCACATCTACCGATGCTATGCCACTAGCGCCGCTGGCCCATGTGCCGCCGCCCGATGTACTGCCCAGTGTTGTCGTTGCCGCCTCGCACACTTGCATGATGCCGCCTATGGCATCAGGTGTAGGGTTCACAAGCACATCGGTAGTTGCTATACAACCTGTAGGTAGCGCGTAGGTAATAGTAGTTGTCCCTGCGGTATGCCCTGTCACCATTCCCGATGATACAATGGTGGCTACTGCCGTAGTGCTGCTGCTCCACGATCCTCCGGTGGTAGCGCTGCTCATCATAGTCGTAAGCCCCTCGCATACCTGTGTAGCGCCTGTTATAGCTGCGGGTAGGGCGTTTACTGTTACTATAGTTGCTTTTAAACAGCCGGTTGGCAACTGGTAAGTGATGGCGCTTGTGCCTGCAGCCAGCCCGGTAACCACTCCCGACGAAATATCTATCGCTGCGATACCTGTTGCGGTGCTTGTCCATGTGCCGCCGCCTGCGCTGTTGCTCAGCGTGGTTGTAAGCCCTGCGCACACCACCCTTGTACCGGTGATAGTGCCGGGTAGTGCGTTTACAGTTGCCTGGCGGGTCACGTAGCAACCACCCGGCAGTGTATATGTCATTGTAGATACACCGGCAGTGATACCGCTGATCATACCCGATCCGTCTATTAAAGCAATGCCGGCAAACTCAGACACCCAATCACCACCGCTCACCGGATTGCTGAAGTTAGTGGTCTGTCCTGCGCATACCTGGCCCGCACCTGTTATTGCCGCAGGCATCTGGTTTACCGTAAACGACCTGGTGACATAGCATCCACCTGGCAGTGTATAGGTAATCGTGCTGTTGCCCGCGAGCAGTGCGCTTACAACACCCGAGGCCGCACCTATTGAAGCTGTTGCAGTATTAGAGCTTACCCATGTGCCTCCCGCTTCCGGGTTAGCCAGTGTAGTGCTCAGCCCTTCGCACAGCTGCAAGGTGCCGGTTATGGCCGCAGGCTGGGGATTGATAGTAGCTTCTGCCAGCACGTAGCACCCCGTTGCGGGCAAGGTATACGAAATAGTTGCAGTACCTGCCGCAATACCGCTCATTACACCTGTGCCGCTTATGTTTGCAATAGCAGTGTTGCTGCTGCCCCATAGGCCGCCCGTTGCTGTGGTGGCAAGTGTAGTGGTCAATCCTGTGCAGGTCTGTAGCGTACCTGCTATAGCCGCAGGCAGTGCATTTACCGTAATTCCTTTAGTCACCCTGCAGCCTGTAGACAAAGTATAAGAGATCAGCGCCGTTCCCGCAGACATGCCCGTAACAATGCCTGACGAGGCATCTATCGCTGCTACTGCAGGGTCACTGCTGGCCCACGAGCCGCCGCTAACGGCGTCTGTGAATATAGTTATTGCGTTCACGCATACCGCCGCAGGGCCGGTTATTACATCAGGCATCGGGTTCATTGTTACCACTGCCAACGCATTTGTGATACAGCCGCTTGCCGTAGTCACCGTTATGTTGTAGTTATTTGTACCTATTGTAGTCGGCGTTATTACCGGTGCCGCACAGCTGGTGCACGACAAACCCGTGGCACCGCCCACCCCGCTCCACGCATAAGCAGGAGCCGGCTGCAGCGCGTTCACCGTAATATTGTCTATTGCCCACCAAAGCCCATAATCAGAGTTGTAATTCCAGCGCAGCCTCACATCGGCCTGGCCCAGTGCAGCGGGTGGAAGTTGCTCGCTCACTTCAGGTGATGAAGATGACCACGCACCGCCGCCCGAAAAGATACCTACCTGCCCTACCACCGGCAGCCATGGCCCGCCAGCAACCGAATATTCTACGTCTACAAAATTATCCGAGCCGGTCACCGAGGCGAGGTACTGGTTGAACTTCACTGAGGCGCTCGTATACCCTACCGTAGAAAACGAAGGAGAAGTGAGTAGCGTAGTGGTGTTAAGCGGCGAGCCACCCGTAGCATCGCCTGCGGCTTGCATGAAGGTGCTGCCGTCACCTGCAATTGCCGCAAGATATCCCGGCGGTGATGTAAGCTGCCATACGCTGGCAGCGTTGCCTGATGAGCTTGTAATATTCCACCCGGTTAGCCCGGTATTGAAATCCTGGCTAAGAATGGAGAACTCTGGGTTCGGAGCGTTCGCGGTGATAGATGTGCTGCTTCCTGCGCATACCGCCGCAGAAGAAGATGGAGATAACGTTACCACCGGAAGTGGATTGATGGTCGCCTGTTTTGAAACAGCGCATCCGTTAGGTAATGTATAAACAATATTGCCAAAGCCCGCCGAAAGGCCGGTTACAACCCCGGTGCTGGAGACAGACGTTATCAGTCCGGTGGTAGTGCTCCATGTACCCGAACCCGTGGCACTGCTAAGTGTTGTTGCTGCTCCTTGGCAGGCGCTGGCCGTGCCTGTGATAGCGGCGGGCAACGCATTCACGGTAACAATACGTGTATTTCTGCACCCGGTTGCTGTGTGGGTGTAAGTAATAATTGTTGTGCCCGCAGCAACGCCTGCAACCACACCGCTCGTCGATACTGTACCTGCTGCTGTGTTACTGCTGCTCCACGTGCCCGGCCCCGGCGAGGCAGCCAGCGCTGTGGTGCTTCCTTCGCACACCTGTGCGGTACCTGTTATAGAAGGGGAAGTATTTACTGTGACTACCTTAATGGCTGAGCCGCATGTTTTAGTAAAGGATATGGTCGTAGTGCCTGCGGCTAGGCCTGCCACCACTCCTGCGCTGCTAACAGTTCCTATTGCCGTGTTCGAGCTGCTCCACGTACCGGGAGCATCAGGATTTGCCAGCGCTAATGTACTGCCCGGACAGACCGCCGAAGAGCCCGTTATAGTCCCCGGTGGCCCGATGACCGTAAATGTAAGTGCAGGGCTCAATACCGGCACGCCCGCGCTGGTAACGCAGTTGGTCTGGTCGGGCGTATACTGCACCTGCAGCGTATGGGTGCCCGGCGACAATGTGCTCAGCACCGCTGCCTGCCCTGCTGTTAATGTCACCATCGTCGCACCAAAGCCCTCAACAATAAATGAGCCCGTGGCGCCGGAGATGTAAGTGCCTCCATCGTATACCCATTGCCACGTTATTGTATTAGTCACGAACCCAATATTGGTACAGCTGGTTTCGCTTGCCAGGTTGGTATACGCTCCCGGGCTGCCTCCCTGGCAAAAGGATGTAGCGCCCGACGGTGGATCGGGTACAGTTATATCATAACGCGTCGAAAAGGCAAAGCTCTTTTCAGAGCAGGCCATGGCAAGGAATAAAAGAAGAATGCTGATGGCTGGCCTCAGCAAATGCATTGGCCTCGTTTCGGCAACTTGCAGCCGCCTAAACAATTTGAAAATTGAATTCATGTCTACCAGATTTTACGGGTCGTGAAATAACGCTTTCCCTAAGTTAGGCACTAACAGATTAAAAATATTGCAGTATGTTTTATAATAATAAAAATATTACTACTAATTAAAATATCGTCCCTCGTATTGATGTTTCAGCAAATAGACCGAATTGTTAATGATATGCAAACGTCGCCTCAGCCCAGCCTTTACGCAGAAAAGGCGCCCGATCCCGGACGCCTTTTCTGAAAGTGTAGTTTCCCAGCGAATGCTATTGCTCCAATACGAAGTGGAACACTTTGCGCTCTGCTCCGCTTATCATGTTCAGCATATACATGCCGTTTGCAAGCGTGTTGTCCAGCTTCAGCTGTTCATTGATCACACCGTTGCCTGCCGTAACCTTGCTGCTATACACAGTTTGTCCCAGCATATTGGTGATCTCTATGTTCACTTCCTGGTCAGCCTTCGTTGCAAGCGTGCCGCGAACAGTGAACTGGCCATTGTTCGGGTTTGGTACAAGTACCACATTTGCACCGCCGTTCACAGTAGCAACACCGGTTGGCGTTACACCCATCATCACAGAGTTGAACGCTTTGAGGCCGCATGAGCCTGTGCCTGTTACCTCTACAGTTATCGAGTCTCCGTTGTTGAATACATTACTTGTGTAGGTAGCGTTAGTAGCAGAAGGTATCAGCGAAGTGCCCACATACCACTGGTACAATGGTGCAGCACCGCCGCCGCTTACAGTTGCTGTAAGGGTTACGCTTGTGCCGTTCTTCACGCTAAAGCCCGGATCAGCTGAGATGCTCACAGATGGCACGAACATCGGGATAACAGCCATAGACAATGTGCCGCTCGATACTGTATCAGCAAGGCGGCATGCATAGTTGCTGGCCATTTTCAGTGATATGTTGTCGCCATCGGCTGGTGTGTATGCAAAGCCGCTGCCTGTGCCTGCCACTATTCCGTTCTTCATCCATACGAATGCCGGTGCAGTGCCGCCATATACCGCAGCCACCGTGAAGGTAGCAGGAGTACCGGCGCACAGGTTAAGGCCGGATGTTGAAGTAATAGTTGCCGATGGCATTACGCTTGCGTTAACAGTCATTGTATGCGAGGTGGTTGCCATCGCAGGGGCTGCACATGCTGCGCTGCTGGTCATGTTCAGGCTCACTACATCGCCATTAGCCGGTGTGTAAGCATATGTGCCGTTAGTAGCACCCGCTACTGCACTGCCGTTTACCAGCCACTGGTATGCAGGCGTGGTACCGCCGTTTACAGGCGCACCGGTAAAGGTGGTCACCGCGCCGTTACAAACTGTAAAGCTTGATGCAGCCGTGGTAACAGTTACACCAGGCACCACGGGGGTGGCTACTGATACTGTTGCAGCACCGGTCATAGCGCTGGCACAGCCCGTAGACGCATTGCGTGCTACTACGCTATAAGTGCCGGCTGCGCTTATTAAGCCAAAATCAAGTGATGCACCGGTAAAGCCATCCAGTGGCAGTCCTACAGTTGCAGCACCGTCATACAGCTGGTACCTTGTGCCTGTGTTAGAGCCATCGAGGCCCACGCTCACACCTGTGCCACCTGCACAGTAGTTGCCGCCGCCGGTCACATTATGGATAGCAGGCACTGCGTTTACAGATACGATTGCAGAGCGCGAACACCCTGTAGCCAGTGAGTAATTGATAGTAGTAGTGCCCGTAGCAACCGAAGTTACCATACCGCCGGCGCTAACTGTTGCAATAGCTGTGTTGCTGCTGCTCCATACACCGCCGGTAGTTGCCGAGCCAAGTGCTGATGACTGCCCGTTGCACACGTTCAGCGAGCCGGCGATCGGCGCGGGAAGTGCGTTGACGATCATCGATGCTGTGCGGTAACAACCGGTGAGCATTGTGTAAGATATGTTTGCAGAACCTGCTATGATACCGCTGACAATACCAGTATGCAAACCTGCACCAGCAATGCCCGGGGCCGAGCTGCTCCATACGCCGCCTGTGGTAGCATTGGTCAGCGCTGTTGTAGTGCCCTGGCATATTTGCGGAAGGCCCGCAATAGGCGCCGGAGTCACATTCACTACAACATTAGCAGTAGCCGAGCAGCCGGTAGGCAATTCGTAAACTATTGTAGCACTACCTGCTGATACGCCGGTAACAAGGCCGGTTGCATCTACGGTAGCGTTTATTGATGAGCTGCTCCAGCTGCCCCCTGTAGTCACATCTGATAGCATTGTGGTCTGGCCCTCACAGGCCGACAGTGTACCTGATATAGGCTCTGGCAGTGTATTCACAGTCATAACCGATACTACCCTGCAGCCTGTAGGCAGCATGTAAGTAATACCCGAAGTACCGGCATTGATACCGCTTACTACACCGCCGCTGCTAACTGTTGCAGTCAGCAATGCGCTGCTGCTCCAGAAGCCACCTGCCGTTGCATTTGCAAGTGTGGTGGTATTGGTCTGGCATATCTGTGTAGCGCCCACGATAGGTGCCGGCTGTGCATTAACAACCAGCGTGCGCGACCTCAGGCAACCCGTAGGCAGTGTATAAGTAATAAGCGTTGTTCCTGATGCAAGCGCTGTAGCAGTGCCTGTACCATCTATGGTGGCCACAGCTGCTGTGCTGCTGCTCCATGTGCCGCCCGGTGTGCCATTGCTCAGCGCACCCATAGTGCCTTCGCACAGCTGGGTTACACCGGCTATAGGCGCAGGCAGTGGGTTCACCATCATTACCGCAGTAGAGCGGCAACCTGTAGGCAGTATGTAAGAGATAACCGCATTACCCATGCTGATACCCGAAACAAGGCCCGTGCCTGAAGCTACTGTAGCTATGCCAGGTACGCTGCTGCTCCATGTGCCGCCCGCATCAGCATTGCTGAGGCCGGTAGCCGAGCCTATACATACCTGCATGGTTCCTGTTATCGGTGCAGGCAGTGCATTCACAAGTATGCTCGATGTGCGGATACAACCTGTAGGCAGTGTATAAGTGATAGCTGCATTACCCGCGGCAATACCTGTTACCGCTCCTGTAGCAGAGGCTATGGTAGCTATGCCTGTAGCACCGCTCGTCCAGGCTCCGCCAAATGTTGCATTGTTAAGTACCGTGCTGGCACCAACACATACTGTAGGTGCACCTGTGATAGCCGATGGCAGTGCATTTACAGTAACATTTGAAGAAGTGAGGCACGTTGTTGGCAGTGTATAGGTAATCGCAGCAATGCCCGATGTAATACCCGATATCACACCTGTGTTCATATCTATTGAAGCTACACCTGCTGCGCTGCTCGTCCACTGGCCACCGGCCGATGTGCTGCTCAGAGTTGTAGTCAGGCCTTCACATACCTGCATCACACCTGTTATTGCATCCGGTGTTGGGTTTACCAGCACGTCTGTGGTAGTGATGCACGTAGTAGACAATGTATAAGTTATGGTGGTAGTACCCGCGGTAAGGCCGGTAACTACACCCGATGTTGATACCGTAGCAGTAGCCGGTGTGCCGCTGCTCCATGCGCCACCGGGGCTCATGCTTGCAAGGGCAGTAGAAAGGCCCTGGCATAACTGTGTGGCACCTGTGATACCCGCCGGTAACGCATTTACAACTACATCAGCGGTTTTAATACAGCCGGTAGGCAACTGGTAAGTAATGGTAGTAACTCCTGCAAACAAGCCGGTAACTACGCCTGTCATCATATCAACTGAAGCTACGCCCGGTGCGCTGGTTGCCCATGTGCCGCCGGCAGTAGCATTAGCAAGAGTTGTTGTTAAGCCTTCGCAAACCTGCATGCTGCCGGTAATATTAGCCGGAAGCGGGTCAACTACAAGGTTAGCCGTGTTGATACAGCCTGTTGGCAGTGTGTAGGTGATCGTAGAGGCACCCGCCGCAACGCCGGTAGCTACTCCTGATGTGCTTATCGTAGCCACACCCGTAGAGCCGCTTGCCCATGTGCCGCCCGCGTCTGTATTGCTCAGCGCTGTGGTCAGCCCCTGGCATACTTGCAGCGTGCCGCCTATTGCAGCCGGCAGTGGGTTTACCACTACGTTCGCAGTCGTGATACAGCTTGTCGCAAGCGTGTAAGTAACTATGGCATTACCCGGGGCCACACCTGTTACTACACCCATAGCATCAACAGTTGCCGTAGCAGCAGCACTGCTGCTCCATGTGCCGCCTGTGGTAGCGCTGGCAAGCGTAGCAGTAAGGCCGTGGCATACCTGCATAGTACCGGTGATGGTAGCAGGAAGTGCGTTGACAACGAGGGTCGCAGTATTGATACAGCCTGTAGGCAGTTGGTAAGTAATAATAGTGCTGCCGGCAACAAGTCCCGAAGCCACACCCGAAGTCGCGCCGATTGTCGCTACCGATGTAGTGGCGCTTGTCCATGTACCGCCCGCATCAGCGTTAGCAAGTGCTGTTGTAAGCCCTTCACACACCTGCATTGTGCCTGTAATAGGAGCAGGTGTAGGATTTACGGAAACGTTTACGGAATACATACAGCCTGTTGCTGACAATGTATAATGTATATCTACGCTGCCAGGGGCAATGCCGTTCACTACGCCCATAGCATCCACTGTGGCAATACCGGCGAAGCCTGAGCTCCATAAACCGCCCGGTGTGGTGTTGCTGAGTGTAGTAGTGTTGCCTTCGCACACCTGCAGCACACCTGTAGTAGCTGTTGGTATTGGGTTGATGGATACTGCCGCCGTAGCTCTGCAGCCGGTTGGCAATGTATAAGTGATCAGCGCAGTTCCCGCTGATACGCCCGATATCACACCCGAAGCTGCGTCCACGCTTACAGTAGCGTCCGCGCTGCTCCATGTGCCACCGGCATCAGTATTTGAAAGTGTAGTTGATGTGTTAGCACACAGCACCATGGTACCGGTTATGGCTACTGGTAGTGGGTTTACGCTCACTGTTACTCCTACATTAGAAGTACATCCGCTGGCAGTGGTAGACGTAACGCTGTACGCGTTTGTGCCTACTGCGCCCGGAGTAATAGTGGTAGTGGCACATGCCGCGCACGAAAGGCCCGTAGCGCCGCTGATACCGCTCCATGCGTACGTAACATCAGGCTGATAAGCTAATACCTTAATGTTGTCTATATCCCAGTAGAGGCCAAAGTTCGAGTTATAATGCCACCTCAGCTTCACGCTCGACTGGCCAAGTGCGCCTGCTGGCAGCGCTATGCTCGCCTCCGGTGTAGAGGTAGACGTCCATGCACCCGTACCGCTGGTAAGGCCTACCTGGCTGAATACTGTAACCCATGTTGCGCCACCATCTATAGAGTAGTCCACATCCACGTTTGCATCTGATGATGCTACTGATATAAGATACTGGTTAAATGTAACTGTTGCCGCGCTGTAGCCTATTGTAGAGAAGGTCGGCGAGGTCAGCATAGTTGTAGTAGGTATCGCATACTGCGCATCCGACTCAAGCATTGTAGTTCCGTCTCCGGAGATGCCGCTCGATGGTGCTGTAGTAAAGCGCCAGGCACTCGCCGGGTCGCCCGATGTAGTGTTGATAGACCACGTGCCCAAGCCTGAGTTGAAATCCTGCAGCAGGATAGAGAATGCAGGCTGTGGTGCAAACGCTGTGAATGTTGACCCCTCACCCTGGCATACAGTAGCTGCAGCAGATGGTGTTATCGTCGTCACAGGCAGCGGGTTAATCGTGCCTTCAACTGTTTTGATACAGCCTGTTGGCAATGTATACGTAATGATAGTAAGGCCTGCAGAAACGCCCGATACCACACCGCTGACAGCACCAACGGTAGCTATGCCGGTAGTGCCGCTGCTCCAGGTGCCCCCTGCGGTAGCATTAGAAAGGTTAGCAGTTGCACCCACACAAGCAGATGCTGTGCCGGTGATATTTGCTGGCAATGCGTTCACCGTCACTATCCGCGTGCTGCGGCAACCTGTGGAGCCAAATGTATAAGATATAAGTGATGTGCCTGCTGCAACACCGGTAATGGTTCCGGTGGTTGCACCTACTGTTGCAACTGAGGTCGTGCCGCTTGTCCATGTACCTCCGGTAGAGGTTGTGGCGAATGCTGTAGTAAGGCCTGCACACACCTGCGCAGTGCCGGTGATCGCTGCCGGAACCGGGTTAACTACCACAGGCGCTGTTCCAACACCTGCACAGCCATTGTAGTTAGCTGCTACCGAATAGGTGATACCCGGAGTAGCCGTTAAGTTCGTAGCCGATACGCTGGTGCCGGTAGTGCTGCTAAGTGATGTAGCAGGGCTCCATGTATACTGCATTGATGAAGTGTTGAAGCTCCACGCCTCAGGCGCACTTACCTGGAAGTAGCTATAGTTACGGTTCGGAGCTACATATCCTACCGTACCTGTGGCATTCTGAATACCAGCCACTACGTGATCATTGTATGTGGTGCTTTGCACATGCATCTCTATCTTATTGCTTGTTTCGTACAACACCACCTCGCCGGTGTTGCCTCCTGCTGAAGACCCGTAATCGCACACATTATTGTAGCGTACAACAAAGCGCCTGTTAGGAGCTGTACCTTCAGTCGAATAAGAAACGCTGCCACCTGCGCCGCTTACATTTAGGTCTCTGTGAAACAGAGCCACCTCTGTGCTTAGCAGATTAGGATCAGGCATGGGATAGTAGCCGTAGTTATATTGGTAAGGCGACGCGAACTGCAGATAGCCATTGGTAACTATGTACACCGTAGAATAGCTGGTGCCAAAGTAGTTGAAGCTGAAAGGTAGGGATATCGTGGCATAATCATCGTCCGTGCTGGCCCAGCTCAGAGTAGTAGGGCTTGTCATCGCAACAGGTGAATATGGTATAGCTGACACATAATAAGTCGGCAATGTGGTTGATGATGAGGCGCTCAGCGTTGTATTACCGCCCGAGCAGATCGTCGATGGCGAAGCAGATGCTGTAACTGTTGGCGTCAGCGTGTTGATATTGATCGCGGTTACCTGGCGGCACCCCGTTGATGTCAGCGTATAGGATATCAGTGCATAACCCGCGCTGCTGCCTATGGTAGCAATACCGGTTGATGAGTTGATATTAGCTACAGTAGTATTGCTGCTCGTCCACGTTCCGCCCGGTGTTGCGCTGGCAAGCGTAGTAGTGCTGCCTGCACATACCAGCGTGTTGCCGGTAATAGCCGAAGGAAGTGGGTTGATAACGAGTTGTGTGGCAACCGTAGTATTAGTGCCGGCCGATGCTGTACATCCTATCTGGCGGCGATAGTAAGTTGATGATGTCAATGTTACCGCGGCGGTAGAACTGGTAGCGCCCGCTATGTTGGTCCACGAGGTGTTGTCGGGAGACGACTGCCATTGGTAGGTCAATCCCGCAAAGCCTGAGGTGGCTCCTGTAGTAGCCAGTGTTGTCGAGATGCTGCCGCATCCTAAAATAGTTCCCGCAGTCACGGTACCGGCAGTTGGCGTTCCTGCGCATACAGGCTGCGGTACTATATTGGCTACATAATCGCGGGTAGTACCGTAATAACTATAGTTGTAGTAATCCTGGTCGTAATAGGTACAAGGATCGAAGAGTGTTGATAACACCGAGTTATAGGTCATACCCGTACGTACCCTCATCCTGCGGTATCCCGTAGATACGCCGGCAGGTATGGTAAGCGTGTAACCTACAGAAGTAACAAATGAGCCGTTGATAACTGGTGTTACCTTTTCACTATTCTCAAAAGTTCCGTTATTGTTGAAGTCGATCCACACCTGGCTCTGAAAATAGTAAGACGAATTGTACGTTATATTCCCGCTGTAGCTTGTTGCCTGCATCAGGTCTACAGCCGCTACTGCAGCTGTGCGGTCTTCATAGCCGTTCGTTGCAGCAGTAGTTGGCCCGTTGTCATTGATATTAGAGCCCGCATGGCCTGTCAGCGAAAAGTTGTTCATCTTATAGGTTGTCGCCGGAGAATAATAATAGGCCGGTGTGCACGAAGACGCCGGTAAATAGCTTACCAGCACCGAGGCGCTAGGCGCGCTGAGTGATGAATTGGTACAAATAATATTAACACGATAATACGTACTTGTTGAAATACCCGTGAACCCGTAAGTCGCGTTTGTTGCTCCCGTAATATTTGACCAGCTCGTATTATCCGCAGAAGATTGCCATTGGTAAGCAATACCGGCAGCTACGGTATATCCTGATGCCGAAAGCGAAAATGAGGTACTGGCGTTACCTACTGCCGGCGACACTGAGGCCGTGCCACCGGTGGGCGTGCCCGCGCAGGGATTTGTTGCGTTGCCTGTGAGCCCCACGTTAGTCGCTGTTGCTAAGCCTGCGCCTGTCATAGCCAGGTTGCCTGTGGTAGTACCCGTAGTCGATGGTGCATTGAATCTCACCTGCACGGCAGTAGAGGGAATATAAGTGCCTACCGCCGCGCTCGAAGTTGCTATTGTGTACGACGTGGTCCACGAGCTGGTAGTAGTGTTGTATATCTCAAAGTTTGTAGGCACTGTAAGTGTTACAGGGCTGCTGGTAAATCCATATCCTGATATATTCACAGTTTGTGTAGCTGCCGTTGTGCTTACAAGAGTTGTAAATGTAAGTGCCGAGGCCGATGTCAGTATCGTTGGCGGTGGTGTCCATGTCATCACAGAGTTCGCAGCAGGAGAGCCGGAAACACTGCTGGAGAATGTTGTTGTAGCTGTGGTAGAAGACTGATTGGCCAGGTTCAATATATCTGTAGCGCTGTTAGCAATACCGATTGTAGCTGATGACCCGCTGTAAGAGCCTGTGCCGTAGACGTATTGGATTACGTTTGAGCTCTCGTAAATTTTTACCTGGAAAGTTGCCGTGCCCGAGCCCGTCCACGTTCCCCACGGAGTGGATGGGTCCCCCCACTGAAAGGTAAACACGCGGTTTGGGGCTGTTCCGGTAGTTTGGTAATAAGCGGTCCTGCCGGAACCGTTGAGGTCATCCCAAAATGGCATTATTTTACCCACCCCACCATTTGCAGCACCCGACATCGTGTTAGTCCAAACATTCGCAGTTGAGTTTGTCAGCGACAGCCACCCATTAGAGCATGCCGATAGCGTTGTATACGTGGTGCCACAGTACACAAAGCTAAAGCCGATCGAAATGCTCGATAGCGTTGCGTCATCGGAACTTATCGAAGTGGTAGAGACTGTGCCGCTTCCCCCGACGATCGATGTGTAGGTTCCCGTAGTTCGCGCGAACGCATAGCTTGCTGCGGTTTGCGCTTTAGCGGCTACACTAAGCAGTAATACCAGCATGAAAAGGTACATTTTCTTCATTGCAATAATTTTTTAACCGTGGTGGATATTTATGAAAACAAACTGTAATCGGCACTTATTAAAGGTGCGTAAATTAGCATCTCTAAATTACGGGTTTATTTTTGCAATTAATTAACTAAAACGTCAAATTGCGATAATTTTTTTAACTGAACTAACTAATGATTAATAAGCAGTCAGTTTTTTCACACCTGCTGGTTTATCTATACCGCAAGTTATTAGATTGTTAACCTAATACAAAGTGCTTAACGGAAATTTGCAACATTAGCCACATAAACCTCCGCATTTGTTTAAGTCACAGTTAGTTGTGTTAATATAGCGTACTAATTGCTACAGTCCGGCCCGGCAATGTAAAAGACAGTACCGTAAACGCATAGTTATTGGGATGGAGCAGTATACCTTAAAAAAAATGCCCCGGTGCGGAGGCATTGTACAAATAAAAGGGGTGGGATTTTAAGCGCTGGTTTCTTACGTATATTGGCAGATGCCCCTTGTGATTACCCCTGCTGCACCAATCATAACGACTACAGTTTCGGTCTTTATTCTATTGTTTGACAAACTTATATACCTCGACCCTGGCGCTTCCTGTAAGTGAAAGATAAAAGAATCCTGGCGGCAGCAATTGTACGTTCAATTCTGTTTCAATTCCACTTACTTCACCTTGCAATACCTGCTGCCCTATTGTGTTGCTTACAACATACCAATCGTAAGCGCCCGCAGCTGTCTTTATCACCATTCTATCCGTCGCCGGGTTAGGGCAAAAAGTAACTTTCCCCACCGGCTGCAATACCGGGCCTGCTGATAAGCTTTCATTGTGCAGCTTTCTTATCCTGGCACTCCCATTGTCCGCAAAGTAGATATCACCCAATGAATCTACCACCATCCCTAACGGTAACGAGAGCGATGTCAAAAGAGCGTTGCCGTCGCCGCCGTAAGCATGCGTACCATTCCCGGCAATCGTAGTAATTATTCCTGCCGTATTGATCTTCCTGATAACAGAATGATATGCATCGGAAAAATAGACATTCCCCGACATATCCGTTTGTACATGTGTAGGGTATATCTGCGCATCCACCGCCAGGCCTCCATCTCCGCTGTTGCCAAATACACCCGTTCCGGCAATAGTGGTAATGATGCCAAAGGTGTCTATCTTGCGTATACGCTTGTTCCCCAGATCGGCAACATACACATTTCCGATTTGGTCAGTCGCAATGGTGTTAGCGTTATTAAACGTAGCTAAAGTCGCCGGTCCGCCATCGCCGCTAAATCCTGTTACCCCATGCGTACCTCCTACCGTACTGATTACACCCGAAGAGTCTATCCTTCTCAGCGTCGCGTATGCATCAACGATGTAAATGCGATTGTGCTGGTCAACAGCAATATTATTGATGTAGTATAGCCGGGCTGCGGTGGCCGCCCCCCCGTCTCCTGAATAGCCTTGGGTGCCGGTTCCGGCAATGGTAGTAATGATTCCTGCGGTATCTATCTTTCTTATCAGGTAGTTACCGTCGTCACCAATAAAAATATTTCCTGCTTTATCTATTGCCATACCTCTCGGCGATGTCAACATGGCCGCCGTTGCTGGTCCGCCATCTCCGGTATATCCGTGTATTCCTGTCCCTGCTATGGTAGTAATGATTCCGGCAGGCGTAACCCTACGGATCGCTGGATATGGGGAAAACTGGTTAAAATAAATGTAACCTGCCTTATCCTTTACTACGTCTTCCGGATCATCAATTAAAGCTAGTACTGCGCTACCACCATCACCACTATAGCCATGTGTAGCCGTGACGCCTGCAATCGTTGAAATGGAATATGTTTGGGCCTTACAAACCGAAAAAAGGCCGTTGACTATTGCTGCAAGTACAAAAATCCTTTTCATTCCCAGTAAAGTTTATAGTTGAGTGTAACTATAAGACGTAAAATGCCGCCCTTTTCTTAGGTAACAGTGCACTATTTCTAAAATAAAAAATGCCCCCGTTGGGAGGCATTTTTCTAATAGAATTTGATTGAGATTAAGCGTTGTTCTCTTCTGTAGCTTCAGTAGAATTTGTAGCCTCAGTGTCAGTAGCATCAGTAACTGTAGTATCAGCAGCTGGTGTTTCTGTAGCCTCAGTTGTTGTTTCTGCTTTAGCAGGTGCAGCAGTAGCTGTGGCTTTCGCAGCGCCGGTAGCGGCACCACTCCTGCGGCTGCGGCGTGTTTTCTTGGCTGCAGCTGCTTCCAGGTCTTTACCGTAGATCTCGTTGAAGTCAACCAGCTCTATCATAGCCATATCAGCTGCGTCACCCACACGGCGTGGCAGCTTTATGATACGTGTATAACCACCCGGGCGGTTAGCCACCTTGTCACCTATTGTGCCAAACAATTCCTTGATAGCTTCTTTATCCTGCAGAGAGGAGAAAACAGTACGGCGGTTGTGCATGTTGTCGTTCTTGCTGCGCGTTATCATTGGCTCAGCATATACACGCAGTGCTTTAGCCTTGGCCAAAGTAGTAGTGATCCGCTTGTGCTCAATGAGCTGGCAGGTAAGGTTCGACATAAGGGCAGCACGATGTGAAGAGGTGCGGCTTAAATTTTTGATCTTGTCTCCGTGACGCATGACGTTTGTGTTTTAAATTCCCCCATACCGTGTCAGGATTTATGAGGTACTATGAAAAATGAAAAATGAAAACTAAAAAGGAAAATGTCAAAAAAAAATCCAAATTCCATAAAGAACCTGAAATATAAAAAAGATCCAGGGTCGAAATTCCATGCTTTGGCATTTGGAATTTCGACCCTGGAATTTCAAGTATTATTCTTCTCCCCTGCGGAATTTATTGATATCCATCCCGAAGTGCAGGCCGCGCTCGTGCAGCACCTGCTCTATTTCAGACAATGACTTCTGCCCGAAATTGCGGAACTTCATCAGCTCTTCCTGCGTGTATTGTACCAGCTCGCTCAGCGAGTTGATCTTAGCTGCTTTCAGGCAGTTGAATGCACGTACAGAAAGTTCCAGGTCTTCAAGCGGTGTGTTCAGCACCTTGCGTACCAGCAGTGTCTCTTCGTCAACGATAGTTTCTTTCTCTTCACGCTTCGTGTCAAGAGAGATGTTCTCGTCGGTGATGATCATCAGGTGCTGGATGAGTATGCGCGATGCTTCTTTTACTGCCTCTTCCGGATGTATAGTACCATCGGTAATTACTTCCATTATAAGCTTTTCAAAGTCAGTACGCTGCTCTACACGGGTATTCTCAATAGTGTATTTTACATTCTTGATCGGCGTGTAGATAGAGTCGATAGCGATCACGCCCAGTGGCGCGTCGTCAGCACGGTTCTCTTCAGCCGGCACATATCCACGGCCCTTGCCTATGTGCAGCTCTATTTGCAGAGCAGTACCAGGGTGCAGGTTGCAGATGATCAGGTCCGGGTTCATCACCTGGAAGTTAGGCAGTGCTTCGCCTATCATACCTGCTATGAATATTTCCTTGCCCTTTATGTTAAGTTCTATTTTCTCACCTGCGAAGTCGCTGGCATCGCCTATAGCTTTCAGGCGCACCTGCTTCAGGTTCAGGATGATCTCGGTAACATCTTCAAGTACACCCTTCAGCGTAGCAAACTCGTGGTCTGCACCTGGTATACGTATCGCAGTGATCGCAAAGCCTTCAAGAGAAGATAGCAGCACACGGCGAAGTGCATTACCAATGGTAACACCATAACCCGGCTCGAGGGGACGGAATTCGAATTGTGCTTCGAAATCAGTAGTTTTCTGAAGCGCTATCTTGTCCGGCTTTTGAAAATTCAATATGGCCATATTGATATTTTATTTTGATTTAGATTGTTATATGAATTAACTGAAATAAGGGTTGGCGTGCAGCCAACCCAAAAATATTACTTAGAATACAGTTCCACGATCAGCTGCTCCTTTATATTCTCAGGAACATATTCGCGCTCCGGGTGAGAAATATAGATGCCCTTCATGTCCTTTTCATTCCAGTCAACCCAGTTGATCTTTTGGTTCTTACCGCGTATCATACCTATTACGGTAGTGTTCGCTCTGCTCTTAGGCTTCAGCTCTATCACATCACCCGGCTTCAGGCTGTAAGATGGTATGTTCACCACCTCGCCATTCACCATAAGGTGCTTGTGAGATACCAGCTGGCGTGCAGCAGGGCGCGTAGGCGCTATACCCATGCGGTATACGGTGTTATCAAGGCGTGCTTCAAGCAGCTTTATAAGGTTCTCACCGGTTGCACCCTTCAGGCGCGATGCTTCAACATAAGTATTGGCAAATTGCTTTTCCAGCAGGCCATACGTATATTTCGCTTTTTGTTTCTCTTTCAGCTGCACTGCATACTCGCTCGCTGCTTTGCGCTTGCGTGTAGGGCCGTGCTGGCCGGGAGGATTGCTGTTCTTGCTAAGGCTTTTGCCTGATCCGAGGATAGGCTCACCGAAGATACGGCATATCCTGTTTTTAGGTCCTGTGTAACGTGCCATTATCGATCTTTGTTTTAAGCTGCCCCGTCTCCTTTAAAGATCGTGAAACCCGATCCGGAACAGCATATAATTGAATAAAAATTAAATAGTAATTGTTGAATAACACCTCGCAACACCTCCCTCTCCTTGGGAGAGGGCCGGGGAGAGGCCTATACCCTACGCTTCTTAGGTGGACGGCAGCCATTGTGTGGCATTGGTGTCACATCCTTAATAGATGTCACCTCGATCCCTGAGTTGTTCAAAGAACGGATAGCACCCTCACGGCCCGATCCTGGTCCTTTTACATATACGTCTGCACGCTTCATACCTGCATCGGTGGCTACTTTAGCGCAGTCCTGTGCAGCTGTCTGTGCAGCATACGGGGTATTCTTTTTAGAGCCACGGAAGCCCATTTTACCAGCTGACGACCAGGAGATCACCTGTCCGCTCTTGTTGGTAATGCTGATGATGATGTTGTTGAACGAGGCGTTGATGTGTACATCGCCATGCGCGTCAACCTTTACTATCCGCTTCTTCGCGACAGCTTTTGCGGATGATTGTGCTTTTGCCATTTTTGTTAATTAAAAAAGGTAGTCAATTAATGAATACAATAAGCTACGCCGCAAGAGCCATTTTTTTAGTTCCGACTTTTACTTTATAACTTACCCCCAGCCACTCCTCCCCGCGCACCAACACGGATCCGGCAGCGGCTCAGTGATTATTTCTTAGGTGCTTTTTTCTTACCTGCAACTGTCTTACGCTTACCTTTACGGGTACGGCTGTTAGTACGGGTGCGCTGGCCACGTAAAGGCAATCCTTTACGATGACGAAGACCACGGTAACAAGCAATATCCATGAGGCGCTTAATGTTCATCTGCACTTCAGAACGCAATTGGCCTTCTACTTTGAACTCAGCGTTGATTATATTACGGATAGCAGTCTGCTCCTCATCATTCCACTCATAAGCTTTCTTATCGTAAGATACGTTAGCCTTGTCAAGAATGTAGCGGGCAGTGTTATTGCCTATGCCATAAATATAGGTGAGCGCTATCTCACCACGTTTGTTCTTCGGAAGATCAATACCAGCTATACGAGCCATTAATATTGAGAATTTAAGTTTTTAAAATTTAATATTACCCTCCGTGCTTTTACCCGGCGGGTCGGGAATTCTTATCCCTGCCTTTGCTTAAAGCGTGGGTTCTTTTTGTTGATAATATACAACCTACCCTTACGGCGAACGATCTTACAATCTACGCTGCGCTTTTTAATGGATGCTCTTACTTTCATAATAAGTTATTTATTTTCTTATCGTTTACTCCTCCTCACGAAGGGATATTTCATTACTTGTAGCGGTAGATGATCCTGCCGCGGCTAAGATCATATGGGCTCATTTCCACTCCCACTTTGTCTCCGGGTAATATACGTATGTAGTGCATCCGCATTTTTCCCGAAATTGTGGCCAATATCTCATGCCCGTTCTCCAACCGTACGCGGAACATAGCATTAGAGAGTGCTTCAACTATTGTTCCGTCTTGTTTGATTAGTGACTGCTTGGCCATGATTTTTTAAGGACTGCAAAGGTAGGAAAAACTTTTTATTTAAAAAATTCCCGTAAAATAAAAAAATGTGCCGTTACAGCCATTTTACGCGGAATTGCTTATTATATTACTAATGATCACCGCGCAAAGCCGTCTATTAACGTCTTTATCGCTCTGCAAAATAGCAAACCGGCCACTGAAAGCTCAGTGGCCGGCGCAAATGTAATGCTTTCCCGGGGGTTATACCGCCATCTCAGCAGGTATCAGGCGGTTAGCCCATGCGTGCAGAGAGTTGTATTGCTCATCTATAAGGTCGTGCGGCAGGGCAAAGGGGTCGTGCTTCGTAGTAAGGAACACGGTATGCATGTTCAGCCGTTTGCCAAACTCCATATCGCTGATGCTGTTACCCACCATCAGGCTCTTCCTGAAGTCAATGCCTGGGAAGTCTATCTGTGCCTGCAGACCCATGCCGGTGTTTGGCTTGCGGTTGCGGTCTTCATCGCCGGTGGCCGTCGCCGAGTATACCCGGTCTATGCGGCCACCCGCAGCGGCTACGGCCGTGCGCATATTGCTGTTTATCTCTCTCAGGGCATCCATACTCATTATGCCTCTGCCCACGCCACGCTGGTTAGATACCACCACTATATTGCCAAACAGTTTGCTGAGTGATCCCAGGGCCTCCAGCACACCATCGTGAAACTGGAATTCATCCCACGAGGTAATGTAAGAGCCTACAGATTCTATGTTGATAACGCCGTCCCTGTCCAGGAAGAGTGTCCAGCTTTTATCGATTTCGGGTTTTGTATTGAGCAAGTTCATCTTAGTTCGTTTTAAATAGTTCGTTCTCCACTAACTGGCAGATAATGTGTCCTATCATGATATGCGACTCTTGTATTCTCGGTGTGTCGGTGCTCGGCACGTTTAGGAGATGGTCGCATATGGCTTTCACTTTTCCACCCGTCTCTCCTGTCATACATACAGTAATCATACCAATTTCTCGGGCCTGTTCCAGCGCTTTGATAATATTAACAGAATTACCTGAAGTGCTCAGCGCTATCAGCACATCGCTGGGTCGCCCCCACCCTTTCACCATCCTGCTGTATACCACGTCAAAGCTGTAATCATTGGCCACTGCAGTTATATACGAAGTATTGCAGTGCAGGGCTTCCGCTGGCAGCGGATTTCTGTCAGTATAAAATCTGCCGCTAAACTCAGCTGCAAGATGCTGGGCATCAGCCGCGCTGCCGCCATTGCCGCAAAAAAGCACCTTATTCCCATCGGCAAAGGCCGCCGTCACTATCCGCGTCACCCTTTCTATCGTGGCCAGCAACACGCTGTCCGCCAATACTTTTTGCTTCACGTCTATAGACGACCCTATGATCCGGCTGATCTCCTGCTGCATAATTGCCACCAAAGTAATTGATTACACCAAAAATAAAAACTAAGCACAGTAAAAAAGTCATTGTCCGGCTATTTAACACAATAGTGGCGAAGATTATTGCGGAGCACTCAGCCAAATTAATCACGGATTAATCGTAAAATAAAACTGCCAGCCACGCGTTTTATACGTTTTATATTTGCTTTAACAACCTACCCTATGCGCTCACGTCTCCTACCAGCATTTATTCTCTTATACATAAGCTCAGTTAGCTACGCACAGGATTCCGTGCGGGTACCAATGCCATTGAGGACTGACCCGGCTACCATATACCCCGATGATTGGCGTCAACGGACTTACGCTCCCGTGTCGCACAGGCACGAGGTAAGCATAGGCGTAGGCATATGGAGCGACGTACAGCTGATGCAAGGTGTGGTAGCCGGTAAAGAGGCTTATGATCGCACTCCAATCAACACATACTCCGGCACCTACTCCTTTACATACAGATATGCGGTTAACAGGGAATTTTCTATGGGCGCAGCAATGGCTTTCGAAAATGAAACCGGCGACTGGTACGAGCGCGGCGGCGGTTACCCTTCATTGCGCAAAAAGGGAATTTTCAAAAGAAATGTCTGGACAGCAGCCGTATCGTTTCGCATACACTACGCCCCGGACAACGATGTAACGCAACCCTATGGCTATCTCGACCTCGGCTATACTTACCAGAATGAAGTGGCTACTTACGAGACCGACTATTACGGTCAGCATTACTACAACGGAGTCAACAGTCTGGGCAATAACAGGGAGGTATCGAACGACCGGACCCATTTCAACATACAGATATGCCCGCTTGGCGTTAGCTTCGGGCGCAAGTATTGTTTTTTTGGTGAGCTCGGTTTTGGTTACAAAGGAATTTTTAACGGAGGCTTTAAACTCAAACTATAATGGCATCTAAAACATCAGGAATCCACGTATCCTACCGTCGTACAGTACCGCTGCTCTGCATGCTGCTATTTGCTATCCTTACGGGCTGCTATCGTCCGCATTTGCTTATCGACAATACCGCCCCCACCTTTACCGTAAATATGGATACCGTCATAGTACGCGAGGTAAAAGACTCATACGCGTTCGATGTGGCGGCTCTTTTCCTGAGAACAGCAGGCAACCCTTCAAACTACCCTATCACTTGTTATCTCAGCGACCTGCCAGCAGGCTTTGTTCCCGCACAAGACACCTTTCACTTCAGGCTCACATACTTCCTTACTACCAAGGTATTGGCAAATTCTGGCCAGGGCACCTACACCTTCAACCTCTGCGTCAAAACTCCGGATAGCGCAATTAGAAAGTACCCCGTCCATATCAAGGTGCTCCCCTAGCCAACGCGGTTGCTTGTATCATACGCCATTGCACAAACCCCAATCACCGATCAGAGATGGGCAATGTGCCCAAAACATTCTGCAGGTAGATATTCAGAGTATGCACCACAAAAAAGTGCACCCAAAGAGTGCACTAAAAAAATATCAACTAAACACTTACGTAATAAGGGGAAGCCCCTTTAGGGGTTTGGGGTTTATATCACCAGCATCGCATCTCCATAGCTAAAGAAGCGGTACTTTTCCTTTATCGCAGTTTCATAAGCATTCATCATCAGGTCGTATCCTGCAAAGGCGCACGCCATTATCATCAGGCTCGTCTTTGGCAGGTGAAAGTTAGTGATCAGCGAATCTGCAATAGAGAAGTTATATGGCGGGTGAATGAAGATATTCGTCCATCCCTCCTCAGGCTTCAGCAGCCCCTGTGCAGTTACTGAGCTTTCCAGCGCGCGCATGGTAGTGGTGCCTACAGAGCATATGTGGCGCTTCTCCACCTTTGCCTTGTTCACTATACCCGCAGCATAGTCGTCCACGCGAAAGTATTCTGCATCCATCTTGTGCTTCGACAGGTCTTCCACCTCTATCGGGCGGAAGGTACCAAGGCCCGTGTGCAGGGTCACCTCTGCAAACTTCACCCCTACTATCTCCAGCCTCTTTATCAGCTCGCGGCTGAAGTGCATACCCGCAGTTGGTGCTGCTACTGCACCCTCATACTTTGCGTATACTGTTTGGTAGCGCTCTTTATCATCATCTTCAGGCTTGCGCTTTATATACTTAGGCAGTGGTGTCTCGCCCAGCAGGTCCAGCATATTGCGGAATGCCTGCTCATCGCCATCAAACAAAAAACGAATGGTACGGCCGCGCGATGTAGTGTTGTCTATTACTTCTGCTACCAGCTCATCGTTATCGCCAAAGTAAAGTTTGTTGCCTACGCGTATTTTACGCGCCGGGTCTACTATTACATCCCACAGGTGGTTAGGCTTGTTCAGCTCGCGCAGCAAAAACACTTCTATCTTGGCGCCCGTCTTTTCTTTACGGCCATAAAGGCGCGCAGGAAAAACCTTGGTATTATTTACTATCATTACATCCTTGTCATGAAAAAAACCAAGGACGTCTTTGAAAACTTTATGTTCTATTAGGCCGGTATCGCGGTGGATGACCATAAGCCGGCTATCTTCACGTTTCTTGGCGGGATGTTGCGCTATGAGATTTAATGGTAAGTCGAACTTAAATTGCGACAACTTCATAAGTAAAGAAGAGATTGATTAAAAGTGTGCGAAGTTACACAAAATAAATAAAACCCTCGAATTTACGATTTTTCACCTCGTTTTCGTAATATGTACGCCACATTACGTACGTCACCCACTTTGAATAACTTTGCCGTATCAGCTATATTTGGCGGCACTGGAGATTAGTCAGCAATGACTGGATACATAGACGTATTCTGGGGGTAAAAAGGAAAATCCCGAAGGGATGAAATGATTATAGAGATAGCATCGCTAATACACAAACCCCGAAGGGGTGACATAACTCGCGAGTACTGGGTAGCAAAACACTATTAACATTTAATATAATTATTATTTACTTATTTTACCCCACTCCTGATCTTAAAGTATTTTTAATTGCAACAAATAAAAATGAAATTCTCTATACTGGTAGTACTGTGCATCGGCTTCTCCCTATCCCTATCAGCACAGGAAGAAAATGATCTCACAGCCGAAAAGCTGAAAGGGCCGCTAAAGTCTATAATCATCCGCGGCTACCGTGGCGAAATAAAGAACGGCAAGCCCCGCAAAACCCGCGCGCTGCACACCACCACCAAAACTTTTAACCGCAGGGGGTTCCTTACCGAGACCACCTCTACCATAGGCGGAGACACCGTAGCTGGCCAGGGCATTACCTTCAAGTCGGCCCGCCTTATCTATAAGTACGATGATAATAACCACCTCATAGGCAGCACCAGCTACGATGCCAATGGCCGCATAAAAGACTCTTCCATACAGGCGGTTGATAAAATGGGCAATCGTGTAGAATGGGTGATATATAAAGCAGATGGCAGCCGCGACTGGATGTATATCTCAGAATACGACCTTGCGGGCAACCTGCTGGAGACGAATGAATACAAGCGTGAAAAGCTGGAGACACGACACACATACCGCTACAACGACCAGAACCAGTGCAACATGGAAAGCGAGTACAACGCCGACAACCGGCTGGCCTGGAAGGAGACCTTTAAATACGACGGCAAAGGCAACAAGACCGAAGTGCTCGACTTCAAAGGCAATGGCAGCTTCGATGCCCGCTACACCTATAAATATAACGATATCGGCAAGCCCGTAGAGGAGCACGAATACCAAACCGAAGACGAGAACAAGTATAAAAAAATACTCACCAAGTATGACAACGATGGCAACGTGGTGGAGATAGTGCAGTACAACGAGAATGGCAAGCTCGACTACATAGGCAAGCTCGACAAATACGGCAACCACCTCGCCGATGTGCAGTACGGTCCCGATGGCACCATAAAACAGCGCATCACCGCCGAATACAAATTTGACGACATGGAGAACGAGACCGAAGAGATACTTGTGTATCTCGACGGCTCCAAGACAGTGACCAAAAGCTCCTACGAATACGACAAGAACGGCAACTGGACAAAGAAGGTGGTGCTTGAAGATGGTGAAGTGAGCAGGATTGTTGAGCGGGAGATCGTGTATTATTAATAGTTTAGTCAACTAATGAAACAGATGTTCGTGTTATCTAATTAGCTAACTTTGTATGGCGGATAAACAGTTTCAACGGCAGGTGTTTTTTTATAAAAACTACTATTTGGATTTTCTGTCAAGACAAAAAAAGGAAGTTCAGAAAAAATTCGATTGGACGTTAGAACTTATAACGACATTGGAAAGAGTACCATCGAAGTACTTTAGTCATATGGAGGGAACGGATGGCCTCTATGAAATCCGAGTGGAAGTAGGCAGTAATATCTTCCGGGTTTTTAGCTTTTTTGACGAAGGAAAGTTGGTAATTCTGATCAATGGATTTCAAAAAAAGACCCAGAAGACACCAAAAGCAGAAATCGAGCTGGCTAAAAAAATACAACAAGACTATTTCGACAATAAGTAAATCTTGCAAAAATGAATAGCAAAATCAATAAACATCTTACATCGTTTGAAGATCATCTTGACAAACAGTATGGCAAGCGAGGCACAAAAGAGAGAGAGGATTACGAGCAAGAATTTGAGGCGTTTAAACTAGGAGTTATGATACAGGAAATGAGAGAGCAAAACAACATGACGCAAGAGCAACTTGCGGTAAGGTGTGGCACTACGAAATCCTATATCTCCCGAATAGAAAACAATGCAAGCGACATACGCTTATCAACACTTATTCGCATTATTCGTGAAGGGTTTGGACGCAGGCTTAGATTAACTGTTGATCAATGATTTTATTGATAAAAAATATGAGCAAAACAACACTAACAATCTTAATGGCAGTAATGGCATTTACAGCCAGTGCGCAGGTGAAGAAAACAACCGTAGCACCCAGGCCAAAAGCCATCATAAAGGAGGCTATCATCAAAGGCTACGTAGCCGTGCAGCAGGGCAAGAGCATTGAGCATGGCCGCATGGTACGCATCACCATCAATAAGTACGACGGCAAAGGCCGCCTTATAGAAACCATGTCCTCAACAGGAACCGATACGCTTGGCAATGAAGTGGCCAACTTCACCCCCGAGCATTACACATTTATCTACGACAACAAAAACTATCTCCTTTCCACCGTCACCATCCGGCCCGATGGCAGCGTCGAGGATTCCATAACCTACAATGCCGGCCATAAGCTGGTAATGCCTGAGTGGTATGCCTTCAAAAGCCTGGGCACCCCCATAAAAAAGCCTGCGACCACAGTAGACCGCGAAGGCAACTGGACCCGAAAAATAACCTACGAGAACGGCAAGCCCAGCCGCATTGTTGAACGAGTGATAAGCTACGATTGATCGCATATCACAACTGAAAAATTCGCGCGCCCTATCCTAGGCATAGCAAGCTAAACCAGGCAATAGAAATTGGTAGACTTACATCATATCGAGCAGCTAAATTCCACACTGAGAGTTATGCTCGACATGGAAATAGAACTTGGTAATAAAGTTGTTGAAACTTACTACGGTTGGACCGTGCCCGAAACACTTTTCGTTTTGTTGGAAAGACCGTTCCATAAAAGTTATGAGTTCGCTCAGGCTGGCATTGAATATAGTGAACCTAATGATCCCGACTATTGGAACGCTGAATATAGAGATAAAGGTAAACGGCAGGTTTTAGCTTGTAAATTTTAGGGCATCCGCGAAGCCGAGCTTTCCCCTGCATTACGAAAAACTTGACATAGCCCGCTAAGGACGAAGATCATACAATACACAAATTAACTTTTCCCCTACCATATAACCCTTACTTTTGCAAACTAATGTTTCCACCAAACTGGGAGAAAGACGCCAAAGAAAAACAGAAGGCCTACAAGCGCCTGCTGGAGAAAGGTGATAAGAACAAGATACTGCGAGCCCTGCCGGCCCTGCATGAGGAAGTCTTTGCCAAAACCGATTGCCTGCAGTGTGCCAACTGCTGCAAAAACCACTCCCCCCGCTTCAAGCAGCCCGACATAAAGCGCATAGCCAAAGTGCTGCGTATGAAAGAAGGCGACCTGGTAGCGCAATACCTGAAGATAGACCCCGATGGCGACTATGTCACCCGGTTTCAGCCCTGCCCCTTCCTCGCCACCGACAATACCTGCAACATCTACGACGACCGCCCCAGCGATTGCCGCCGCTATCCCTATACCGATGAAGATGTGCTGTTAAAGCGGGTGCAGCTGACGCTGAAGAATACCACCGTATGCCCCGCCACCTACACCATCATGGAAGAATTGCTAAAGCTCGAAGCCCAACAAGTTAAGAAGGTGCCCCATACGCCGAGGTAAAATTGCACGCAAAATTTACTGATCAGAAGAGTGGCACTAGTGTTAAGTCAATCTTATTTTATCTTTGTCATATGTTGTTACAGCGTGTGTTTGTGCGTTTCGCCCTTTGGGGGTTTTGACTTTTCCTTTTGACTTGACACTAACCCAGGGGCGGGCCGCTAATGATAGCGGATATTAGCGCCTCCACCACCTTCCTGATCTCATCCACCGTTATAGAATCAGTCACCTCCCCCTGCGGGCTCATCTTTGAGCGGATGAAGGATATAAGCAGCGCCCCATCAGCAGGGATGCGGCACGAAAGGGCCGTGAAGGTATGGAGCAGGGCTGCATGGGCTTTGTCGCCGCCGGTGGCGGCGGTGATAAGGGCGAGCGGTTTGTATACCAGCTCACCCGTAGATACCGTCCAGTCGAGGGCGTTCTTGAGGCTGCCGGGCACGCCAAAAGCATATTCGGGCGAGCAGATCAGCACACCATCGGCATTCTTTATGGCTTCGCGCCATGCCAGCACTTCCTGCCTGGGTTCCTTACTGTCGTCAAAGTGTGGCAGTGAGCCAATGCCTTCATAACGAACAAAATTTGCCTTATCACTAAATAACTTAATAGCTATGTCGATCACTGCATTGTTAGACGAGTTAGGGCGCAGGCTGCCTGATATGGTGAGTATGGTTGGCTTGGTGCTCATAATACCGCAAGTTACCCCTATACCGGGGTGGCGGCAGGCATCTGTAAAACGTTAACATTTCATATAGAGTAAAGCACGGAAAACGTCCCCCGCTAGGGGTGATATCGACATCCGTACTGTATAAGTTTCTGAAATTCATGATTTGTCTGCAATATGGTTATCCCTATCTTTGTCGCACTTTTAAAATGGGCTTGTTCCCTTCATCATCAATTTATTGGTTTAAAACATATTGTATGCGAAAGAGCGCAGGCCTGCTGGCTGCTTTTATTTTGTTGTTTTCTTTTGCTGCCCTCGCGCAGAACGGCACCGTTAAGGGCTTCGTATACGATAAAAAGACGGGTGAGCCTATGAGCTACACCAGTGTAATAGTGGAGAATGCAAAAACCGGTGTGCAAACGGATGTGAACGGCTACTTTTCCATCACACTGCCTACAGGCAGCTATGTGCTGGTAACAACCACGGTAGGCTACGATACCAGCAGCCTTACCATAAACTTGCTGCCGGGTGCCATACTTACCAAAAAGATAATGCTCAGCCGCCAGGATGTGGAGCTCAAGGGCGTGCAGGTATCGGGGCGCAAGACCGATAAGGTAACCCATATCAATACTGGTGTCACCAACATTACCCCCCGCGAGCTGAAGATGCTGCCTAGCTCAGGCGGCGAGCCCGACCTGGCCCAGTACCTCCAGGTGATACCGGGTGTGGTGTTCACCGGCGATCAGGGCGGCCAGCTGTATATCCGCGGTGGCTCCCCGGCTCAAACCGGCATATACCTCGATGGTGTAACAATCTACAACCCGTTCCACTCCATAGGCCTTTACTCCGTGTTTGAGACTGAGGCAATACGTAACGTAGACGTATATACCGCCGGCTTTGGCGCTCAGTATGGCAACCGCACATCGGCAATTGTAGACGTGCATACCAAAGATGGCAACAAAAATGAGCTCGATGGTATCGTATCCGTATCGCCAATAATGGCGCGTGTGCTGTTCGAAGGGCCAATAGTAAAGTCTAAAAAAGATAACGGTTCGGCGATAACCTTCCTCGTAAGCGCCAAGGCAAGCTACCTCGATCAGACCACCAAGACACTGTACAGCGGGCTGGGCAAGCAGTTTGAGAACGGCCTCCCCTACCAGTTCAGGGACCTCTATGGTAAAGTAACCTTTAGCGGCGACAACGGCAGTAAGCTGAACGTATTCGGCTTCAACTTTAATGATAAAGCCGACCTGCTCGACTTCAGCACAAACATAAGCCAGGGCGAATATAAGTGGAAGGCTACAGGTGCAGGTGCTACTTTCGTAGTATCTCCCGGCAACACCGCAGCGCTTATTGATGGTAAGTTTGCCTACTCTACTTACGATATAAGCCTGGGCAACAGGAAGAACACCATTGACACCCTGCCGCGCAACAGTAAGATCGGCGGCTTTGAGGCGGCTATCAACTTCACCTACTTCCTCAGCGGCTACAGCCAGATAAAGTATGGTGTGGAAGTGGCAGGGCTCAACACGTCGCTCAGCTATTTCAGCGCAAAAGGCATCTCTACCACGCTCGACCGCCAAAGCACTATGGCAGCGCTCTTCTTCCAGTATAGGAAGAATTTCAGCAGCCGCTTTATCTTTGAGCCCGGCGTCCGGTTCCAGTATTATTCTGAGCTCAACAGGTTTGCCCCGCAGCCACGCCTGGGCATCAAGTACAACATTACCGATGCCATACGCTTTAAAGCGGCCGCGGGCATCTACGCACAGAATATCATCAGCACCAAGTCAGATCAGGACATCGTGAACCTGTTCACGGCCTTCCTGCTTAGCCCCGATCAGCAGATCACAGACCCCGATGGTAACGTAGTAAAATCAAACATCCAGACGGCATATCATACGGTTGCAGGTATAGAAGTGGATATAGACAGGGTTGAAGTGAACCTTGAGCCCTGGATAAAATACTTCGGACAAGTAAACGAGCTGAACCGTAATAAAAAGCAGACCTCTGATCCTGACTTTGTAGCCTCTACAGGTATCGCTTACGGCGCCGATCTTTCGGGCAAGTACAACTATGAGCGGTACTACCTGTGGGCGGCTGTAGGCTACCAGATGGTGAACTATACAAGTATTGATGCCACCGGGCAGAAGCAAACCTACCCCACTCCATTTGATACCCGCTTCAACACTAACCTTGTAGCATCTTACTCCTTCGGCGCTAAAAAAGACCTCGATCTGTCATTCCGCTGGAATATGCACGCTCCGTTCCCCTTCACACAAACACAGGGCTTCTATGAGAATATAGGCATGAACCTGACCAGCAATACGAATGTACAGAACGGCAGCATAGGTGTTAAGTATGCCGACGATATAAACGGCGGCCGCTTATCATACTATCACAGGCTCGATATATCAGTGAAGAAGCGCTTTGTGCTTACTAAGAAATCTAACCTTGACGCTACTGTAGCGGTGACCAATGCTTACAACCGGAACAATATATTTTACGTAGACCGCCTTACAAACACTTACGTTTACCAATTGCCGCTATTCCCGAGCATAAACTTAACATGGAGTTTTTAACCTTGCACTGAATGAAGTTGCACCAAAAGAAGTGGCCTATATTATTTTGCTTACTGCCTGCAGCAATGCTGTGCAGCACCCATGCCAAAGCGCAGGTACTGACTCCTGACCTGCCACAAAACAGGCCGCTCATACTTATAGAAGAACAATATAAGCAGGCGCACTATGCCATGGCGGCGCAGTCGGCCCGCGCATACCTCCAGGCTCACCCGCAAAGGGTGCATACTAAGAGCGCAGGCGATATAGATAAGGTGAAATATTATCGTGCCCTCTCCTTCCTCAAGGCGGATATGCCGGGAGCGGTAGACACTGCGATAAAGCTATTGGGCGAAACGCCCGATGCGGCTTACTCGCAGCGTGTATCGTTTGCGCTGGCCCAGTACTACTTTCAGCACGATGACCTGATGAATGCAATACCGCTATATGAAAGCGCGGGCATCGCCAACCTCACCAATGAGGAGGTAGCGGATTCCAAGTTTGAGCTGGCGTATTGCTATTTTCACAACAACCAGTTCAGCAAAGCCACACCGTTGTTTGCATCCATAAAGGAGCTGAAAGACGGCAAGTATTATATGGCAGGCAATTATTACTACGGCCTGTTGCAGTACAACGATAATAAGTATGATGAGGCGCTGAAAAGCTTTACCATAGTAAAAGATGCAAAGGAGTATAGCGCGGTGGTGCCTTACTACATAGCCGAAATATACTACTTTAAAGGAAACAGGGCAAAGGCGTATGCCACTGCCGACTCCATAATAAAGGGCAAGGAAAAATCGTATTACGACAACGAGGTGCACCTGCTGGCTGCACAGACGCTGTTTGAAGATCAGCGCTACAAAGAAGCCAAGCCTTATTTTGAATACTACTACGAGCATACGGAGAAAATAGATAAGGGCGACCTGTATAAGATAGCCTACACCTATTACCGGCTCGATGAATGGCAGAATGCCACAGAAAAATTCAAGATGCTGAGCGATGCCCAGGACTCCCTCGGGCAGACAGCTATGTACCTGCTGGGCGACTGCTACCTGAAGACTGACGATAAGTCTGGCGCGCGCAATGCATTTGGCATTTGCGCAGATATGGCTTACAACAAAGGCCAGCAGGAAGCAGCTATGATACTCCATGCAAGGCTCAGCTACGATATGGGGTATAACGACGAGGCGCTGCAGCAGCTGGAGAACCTCGTAAAGACATTCCCTAAGTCGAGATACAGGGATGAGGCTAACACCATTACCTCTGATCTGCTGATAAAGACCAATAACTACGAGGATGCGCTGAAGCACCTGGCTGAAGTGAATGTAAAGGACAATGAATACAGGGCCATATACCAGAAGGCTACCTTTGGCTATGCCGTGCAGCAGTTCAGAAATGGCGAGCTGGCATCGGCAAATAACTACCTGGCACAATCGCTGCAAAACCCGGTCAACCCCGACTATGAGGCTGCGGCCCACTTCTGGAAGGGTGAGCTGGCATACCGCACTAAGAAATATAGCGATGTGATAACACACTCGCAGAATTTTGTCGGGCGCAAAGGCGGCTTGGCCGCAGTGGAACGCATAAGCCCGCTGGCCACCGCGCAGCATGCCTATATAAACATGGGCTACGCCGCCATGGAGACGCAAAACTTTGGCGCAGCACAAAACTACTTTAACCTGGCGCAGGAAACCGGTGGTCGCGACAGCTACTCCTCATCGGTAGCGGCACTGCGCGAGGCTGATGCTGTATTCCTGCAAAAGAATTATAGCAAGGCGATAAGCCTGTATGACCGCATTATAGCGGGCGGCGGCGCTGATGCAGACTATGCCCGCTACCAGAAAGGCATATTGCTGGGGCTGCAGGGCAAGAATACAGAGAAGATAGCATTGCTGCAATCATTGATACAGGCCGCGCCACCATCGGTATACGCTAACAACGCGCGTTATGAAGTGGCCGTTACCTACCTGGAAGATGATAAATACCCGCAGGCACTTGGCTACCTCAGGCAGCTGACCGACTCGGTTACCGACAAGAGCTTTGCGCCGGCTGCATGGATGAAGACGGGCTTTGTGCATCAGCAGGCAAAGGAATATCCGAAGTCGATAGATGCCTATAAGCATGTGGTGGTAGACTACCCTGCCTCAGGAGAGCGCATGGCGGCGCTGGATGCGCTGAAGAGCATGTATATAGAAAGCAACCAGCCGGCAGCTTATACCAAATTCCTGAGAGACTACAACCTGCCATCGGCAGACAGCAGCAGCATTGACTCCACATTTTATGCTGCGGCAGAAACTCAGTTTGCCACCGGTAAGTATGACGCGGCAAAGCAGGCATTCACCAATTATCTTAACGAGTATCCTAACGGCATATTTGCAGTAAAGGCCTATTACTACAGGGCTGAGAGCAACTACCAGCTGAAAAAATATAAGGAAGCGCATGAGGACTATGCTAAAGTATTGGCAGGCCCGTGGAATGACTTCTCTGAGAACAGTGCAAGGCGTGGTGCGGTGATCGCCTATGAGCAAAAAGACTTTGCAGCTGCCTACAACGACTATTTACAATTGCGCGGCCATGCTATCAATAACATGTCAACAGAGATCGCATACCGGGGCCTGGTGAAGAGCGGGTTTAACGCGGGCAAGTATGCCGAGGCTTCGGCTTATGCAGACTCGCTGCTGGCCATGCAGGGCGTATCCGCAGAGGTAACCGGGGAGGCCCAGTATTACAAAGCGCGCTCGTTGCAGCTGGGTGGGAAAAATGAAGAGGCCCTTGCCCTTTACCAGCAGCTGAGCACTAACAAGAACAACGAGGGAGCAGCCGAGGCCCGCTACCACATAGCGGAGATATTTGTGCAGCAGGATAAGCTGAAGGAAGGTGAGGATGCTGCCAATGAAGCTATAAAGCTGGCCGGCGGCAGCGACTACTGGATAACCAGGTCATACCTCCTGCTGGCTGATATATTGGTAAAGCAAAAGGATTACTTCAACGCCAGGGCACTGCTGCAAAGCATAGTGAAAAGGTCTAAGATAGCCGAGCTGAAGCAGGAAGCCACGAAAAAGCTAGATGAAGTGAAGAAAACCGAAAAACGCCAGAGCAAACTAAAATAAGCGCATGAGCATAAAGCATCTTTTCATACCCATACTGCTGTTTGTGGCCCTTGGTGCAAGGGCGCAGCGTCCCACGCCGGGAAGCGATACGGTGCTGAAGGGCTCTACCATAGAGGTAATACAGGCCTATACCCCGAAGGTAAAGCAGTCGCCGAAGCCGGAGTGGATACCCCAGCTGCCGCCGGTTGATACGAACCGCCCGGCCATAAGCTTTGAAGTGCCGCAGCAGACACTCTATTTTCCTTACAACTCGCTTCCGCTTAACCCGCTGGAGCTCGGCAGGGCGCCTTTTGTGCTGCCTTTCCCTAACTATATCAAAGCTGGCGGCGGTAATATGTCTACCATATTTGTAGATGCGGGTATTGGCGGTATCTACGGCAAGAATTATGAGTCGGCTATTCACCTGCATCACCTGTCACAGAAGGGAAATATAGTCAACCAGCAGAGCTCACTGAGCGGGCTGGAGGCCGATGGTATGCTGCATAAAGCAAAGACCGACTGGCACGGGGCACTGATAGCGCAGCGCAACCAATATAAATACTACGGCTACGATCACCAGCTGCACAACTACAATGAGGACACGGTGAACCAGGTGTATACCACCATACGCGGTATCATAGACCTGAAGAACAGGACAGATAGCAATGGCAGCAGATTCACCTATCACCCGTCGGTAAACGGATCGTACTACGGGGCGAAGCTGAATACCAGCGAGGTGTCGTTTGGGTTTGATGCGCCTTTCAACTACATGGTAGACTCATCGCTCGACCTGCAGATAGCAGTAAGGGGCGCTTACAGCAATTTTAATAACGACACACAGGCCATCAGCAATAGCGTCACCGGCGCGTGGCCGGGGCTAAGCCTTCATGGCGAGCATATGGCAGGGCATGCATTGGTAGGCCTCGTGCTGGGTATGGATGGCAGTGGATACATATTGCCCGACATAGCAGGTGAATACAAAGCCGGCGGCAACAAATTTTTCATCAGCGCGGGTTGGCAGGCCTCACTGCGCCGCAATACTTATGAAGAGCTTACTACTGAAAACCCTTATATGCGCAACATATACACTGTACTCCAAACGCGCAGGGATGAGGTATACGGCCAGTTCAGGGCCAGGGGTGGCGATCATTTTACCTACTCAGGCCGCATCAGCTGGTGGAGCTTTGCCGACCTGGCAACCTTCCTGAATAATAACGGTGATCAAAAAGAATTTGATGTGCTGTACCAGGATGTAAAAGCAATATCGTTTAAGGCTGCGGCCCGCTACACAGTGGCCGACAGGTGGTCGGTAGGCGGCTCGGCAGATTTTTATAGCTACTACAATATTAGCACACGCTTCGCCGGACCATCGCAGTATGTATGGCACGAGCCTGCAATGCGGATAAAAGCCGACTTCACCATAACTCCGGTAAAGAAGCTCACTTGCAATGCCTACCTGTCTATTTTGGGTGGCATACAAGCCAGGGATGTGCCGGGCAATGTAGTAGACCTGCCCACCATATTCGATGCGGGCGTGAGTGCCGAATACCAGCTCATACCAAGATTATCTGTATTCGCACAAATTAATAATCTGTTTAACAATAAGTATCAACGCTGGTATGGCTACGACGTATACGGGCTTAATATTTATGGGGGACTTAGGTTGAAATTCTAATTAAAATAGTAATATTAAGGTCGCATTTATCACCATGGAGATTGCCAAATACATAGGTCTGTTCTTATTAAAAAACCAGTTTTGCTACATACACGGGCTGGGCAATATGGAGCTAAAAAAGCTGCCTGCCACACACGATGGCAAGGCGCTGCAGGCACCATCATACCACGTTATAGTCACCCCTGGAGGATCTATAGACGATAACCTGGCGAACTTCATAGCTACCAACGAACAGATAAGCATATCTAAAGCTGCCAATGCCCTGCGGGAATACAGCATACAGGCGCGCAAGGATATGGCCGAGGGTAAAGAAGTGCCGATACCTAATATTGGTAAGTTTACGGAGAAGGGCGGCAAGGTGACATTCGTTACAGATAGCAACTTCAGCTATACCCCGGCCGGCATACCCACAATAAAGAACAGCAAGCAGCTGGAAGAGCAGAACTCCAGGCCGGTGCACAAACCATCCTACCCTGCCCCTACAAAGGCCGATGCGGTGAACTGGAGCATGGTGATACTCGTAGCAGTGTTGCTGCTGGTAGTTGCAGGCGGTGGCTATGGCATCTACTACTACATGCATAAAGATACGGAGAACCCCATGCCTGCTACTGTGGTCGCTAGCGATACGGTGTTTCAGAATGCCCCATTGGTAGATACTGCAATAGTGAAGGATACTGTGGCGGCGACGCCGCCTGCGCCGGATAGCCTTGCGGTGATGCCATTTAAAATGGTGATAGGCAGCTACAAGACCCAGGTACGTGCCGACAAGCGCGTAGAAACACTAAAGCTCAGCAATGTAGCCGCAGAAGTGATAGCCGCAGACTCAACCACCTTTATGGTAGTAACTACAATAAATACAAGGATGGTGGATACTGCACACATAAAGGACTCCCTCGCGCGGTTCTATGGCTATAAGGGGGTGATGATAGTGCAATAGTGAGCGGAAAATTTTGTAGTTAGGTTTTACTCGTTAAGAGTTGTAGTACAACACCGCCCTCATCCTGAGCTTTTCGTCGAAGGATAGGGCTCGGGGTTTCTCGCATGGGCCGCATCAAGCGCATTTTCCGCCATTGTTGGTGTCCCACCAACACCTTCGCGCAGAACCAAAAACAGCGTGGGCTATGCTACAACACCTCCCTCATCCTCAGCTTTTCGTCGAAGGATAGGGCCGGGGTTTCTCGCGCGGGCCGCATCAAGCGCATTTTTCACCATTGTTTGCGTCCCCACCAACACCCTCGCGCAAAACCAAAAACAGCGTGGGCTATGCCACAACACCTCCTCATCCTGAGCTTTTCGTCGAAGGATAGGACCGGGATTTACTCGTTAAGAGTTGTAGTACAACACCGCCCTCATCCTGAGCTTTTCGTCGAAGGATAGGGCTCGGGGTTTCTCGCATGGGCCGCATCAAGCGCATTTTCCGCCATTGTTGGTGTCCCACCAACACCTTCGCGCAGAACCAAAAACAGCGTGGGCTATGCTACAACACCTCCCTCATCCTCAGCTTTTCGTCGAAGGATAGGGCCGGGATTTACTCGTTAAGAGTTATAGTATAACACCGCCCTCATCCTGAGCTTTTCGTCGAAGGATAGGGCTCGGGGTTTCTCGCATGGGCCGCATCAAGCGCATTTTCCGCCATTGTTGGTGTCCCACCAACACCTTCGCGCAGAACCAAAAACAGCGTGGGCTATGCTACAACACCTCCCTCATCCTCAGCTTTTCGTCGAAGGATAGGGCCCGGGGTTTCGCACGGGCCGCATCCCCCAAATTCCATAATCCTAAATTCCGTACATTTATATCATGCGATTTATCACATTCATACTAGCCCTGTTGCTCTCCACCGGTAGCCTGTCCGCGCAAAAGAAAGAAACATACTCGCGCGCCAAAATATACCTCGATCCCACAGGCCATACCATCAACGACCTCTCTGCTCTCGGACTTGCAGTAGATCACGGCGACCATAAAAAAAACACCTACTTCACATCCGATTTTTCATCCGCTGAAATAGCGCGCGCACGGAAGGCGGGCTTCAAAGTAGACATCGTCATCGCTGATGTTTCTAAGCACTACCGCGACCAGAACAAAAAAAAAGCCCACGAAAAAACCACGGCCCTAAGCTGCGATAACCCCGCTTACGATGTCCCCTCTCACTTCCACCTGGGCAGCTATGCAGGCTTCTTTACTTACGCAGAGATGGTACAGATCGTCGACTCTATGCGCCTGCTCTACCCCGGCCTCATCAGCGCAAAGCAGCCCATAGGCACTTACCTCACCATAGAAGGCCGGCCCATATACTGGATACGCATCTCCAATAACCCTACTGTCGATCAGCCCGGCAAGCCGCAGGCTCTGTTCACAGCCGTGCATCATGCACGTGAGCCCGGGAGTATGGCCGCTGTTATCTACACCCTATGGTATATGCTGGAGCACTACGCTACTGATGCCCGCATCAAAACCATCATCGACAATACAGAGCTCTACTTTGTGCCCTGCCTCAACCCCGATGGCTATCTCTACAACGAGTTCTCAGACCCCGGTGGCGGCGGCCTATGGCGCAAGAACAGGCGCAACAATGGCGGCGGTGAGTACGGCGTAGACCTCAACCGCAACTATGGCCACATGTGGGCCTATGACGATGTAGGGTCAAGCCCGGCGCCATTCTCCGAAACATACCGCGGCACTGCTGCCTTCTCTGAGCCGGAGACGCAGGCCATTAAGTGGTTTACCGAGAACCACAATTTCAAGTTCACCATGAACTACCATAGCTATCATAACGATATCCTATACCCTTGGAGCTACATACCCTCCTTTCAAACGGTCGACTCTAATGTATTCTTTAACTACGGCGAGTTCCTTACTGAGTATAACGATTACCGCTTCGGCACCTGCGACCAGGTGCTGGGCTACATCACCAACGGCGACAGCAACGACTGGATGTACGGTGAGACCACAGCCCACAGCAAGATATTCGCGTTCACTCCCGAGGTAGGGAGCAGCGACAATGGATTCTGGCCCCCGGTATCACAGATCATCCCCGACTGCCAGAACAGCTTGATACCAAATATCAACGTAGCCTCGCTGCTGCTCCCGTTCGCCTCCATCCACCATACCGATAAGAAGATTCTCACCGCCGCTTCAGGTTATGTACACTACAGCGTGCAGCGCCTCGGCCTGCCCGATACTGGCACATTCACCGCATCCCTCATCCCGCTCGACAGCTGGCTCACTACCACATCTGCGCCCAGGGTATATACAGGCCTTGCGTTGGTGCAGGAGGTTGCAGACTCATTCAATTATTCCCTCTCCTCCACCACGCCCAACGGACAGCTGGTGCGCTACATACTCCGCCTCTACAACGGCCATTACAATATCGACGACACCGTGTCGTTTTATTACGGCAAAAAGCACGCAGAAACAGAACCCTCTACCAACTCCCTCGCTGCCTGGATAAACGATGGCTGGGGCGTAAGCACCGGCGTATATCACACCGCTCCTGCCGCTATACAGAGCAGCCTCAGCGGTTCATCCAACTATCTCAATAACGCAGACATCACCATCGCCACAGCCACACCCATAGACCTCACCTATGCCACCCGTGCCTACCTGCACTTCTATGCCAGGTGGGCGCTCGAGACCGACTTCGATTATGTGTATGTAAACGCATCGGTGCAGGGCTCCGGCACATGGGCCCGGCTGTGCGGCAAGTACACCCGCCCGGCGCGCTTTACTGCAGATCCCAGCTACGATGGCCAGATGCCCGACTGGGTAATGGAAGAAATGGACCTCAGCGATTATCTCGGCCAAAAGATCAACATCCAGTTCGAGCTTTTCAGCGACCCCGGCGGCAATTACAAAGGCTATTATTTCGACGATGTAAGCATTGTTACCGTGCAGGATACCCCAACTACAGTACGACCTCTGAGCATAATGCCGGTCATTTCGGTATTCCCCAACCCCGCATCCACTGTCTTGAACATCGCCATAAGCGGCCAGGTATCTGCTGAGCCACTACAGGCAGTGCTTTATAACCAGCTCGGCAGGCAGGTCAGGTCATTTGCAGTTACTCACTCGGCCGCGATAAATATACAGGAGTTGTCGGCGGGCATATATACGCTCAAACTATGGCAGGGCAGCCAGCCACTACCTGTTCAAAAGATAACAATCTCACGCTAACAATTGTTTTGATGCCATAGCAAAATAGGCGGAGCCTCGCAAAACGGATGAATTATAGCAAACTTCCGTATTTTGGTACTATGAAGATCTTCACCGCCGCGCAGATACGCGCATGCGATGCATACACGATACAGGCTGCCGGCATTAATTCCGTGGAGCTCATGGAGCGCGCCGCCACACGCTGCGCTGAGTGGATAGCCGGCAACCTCTCCAGGGAAACGTTGTTCGTGGTGCTCTGTGGCACCGGCAACAACGGCGGCGATGGGCTCGCGCTCGCCCGCATACTGCATCACCGCGGCTATGGTATTAAGGCGTTCATACTCCGCCTTACCCAGGAGTTCTCACCCGACTGCCACGCTAACTACAAGCGGCTGCAAAAAAGCGACCCTGAGCTGGTAGGCATCGTAGAACCCGATACCTTCATTACCGACATACACCCGCAGATAGTCATTATCGATGCCATACTCGGTACGGGCACTAACCGCCCTGCAGAGGGGTGGCTCGCAGCATTCATCCAGCACATCAACCAGCTGCCCAATAGGAAGATAGCTATAGATATGCCCAGCGGCCTGCCCGCAGATACCATCCACGATGGCGATCAGGCGATTGTAAGGGCGGGAGATACGCTCAGCTTCCAGTTTCATAAGCGCGCCTTCCTGCACCCAGAATCTGGCCCCTATGCCGGCAACATCCATGTGCTCGATATAGGCCTCGATAACATCTTCATCAACGCTACGCATACACAGTACTATACAGTAGAGCACGCAGATGCTGTGGCATTATATAAGCCGCGTTCACCCTTCACCCACAAAGGCACTTACGGCAACGTATTGGTAGCCGGTGGCAGCTATGGCAAGGCTGGTGCCATCATACTCACCGCAAAAGCCGCACTGCGCTCAGGTGCGGGCCTGGTAACAGCCCTCGTGCCCGCCTGCGCCTATACCCCGCTGCAAGCCTCAGTGCCAGAGGCCATGTGCCTCACCAGTGGAGACCGCGAAATTGACAACATCACCGGCTGGGAACAAATGAAGGCAGTAGGCATAGGTCCCGGCTTGGGCACTGCCACTGCAACCGCCAGTGCATTTGCCGAATTTCTCGATGCCTGTAAGATCCCTTTGGTTGTAGATGCTGATGCGCTCAACCTGCTGGCGAAGCATACCGAGCTATTGGCAAAGCTGCCCAAAGGCTCCATCCTCACCCCGCACCCAAAGGAGTTCACGCGCCTGTTCGGGGAGAACAGCAATAGCATCATGCAGCTCGATCATGCCCGTATACAGGCCATGCGCTACAATATCAACATAGTGCTTAAGGGACACCACACCATCGTGGTTACTGCTGAGGGCGAATGCTGGTACAATATGACCGGCAATGCCGGTATGGCTACCGGCGGCTCCGGCGATGTACTCACCGGCATAATCACCGGGTTGCTGGCCCAGGGCTACGAGCCACACCATGCCGCCATTTTCGGCGTATACATCCACGGCCTCGCAGGAGACATGGCCGCAAAAGAAATGTCAGAAGAAGCCCTCATCGCCGGCGATATGATCGGCTATCTCGGCCAGGCATTCAAAACTATAGCAGGCTAATATCCAAAGACTAAAAATTATTGTTATCCGCGATAAAAAATAAGTAAGGGTGGTCAAAATATGGCCACCCTTTATCAATTTTATAGTTTACCACACCAAAGAATTGATGAACATATCTACAGATTTGCCACGCAGCCTGTATTCAGCCAGTGCCTTTCTCTGCCCGACTAGAAAGTTATAAAGGAGTTCTTGGTGACAATTCAAGCGCCATAGAGATACAGCTATGGTGTGCATTGATTGCGCTTCTGCTGCTTCATGTCACCTACAAAGACCACAAATCTAAAATGGCGTTCTCCATCATCTTAGCTACAATCGTAAGATTAGGGTTTTTCGCGCAGGTGCATCGCCACAAAGGGAAGCCCCTTTAGGGGTTTGGGATTTAACACTCGCTCAAACTGATCGGCAGCTGCACCGCTAGCCCACCCTCAGCTGTCTCCTTATACTTGTGGTTCATATCCAGCGCCGTTTCCCACATCGTGTTCACCACCGCATCAAGCGATATGCGTGCCTTATCAGGGTTGCCCTGCAGCGCCAGCTGCGCAGCCGTTATTGCCTTTATGGCACCCATTGTATTGCGCTCTATGCAGGGCACCTGCACCAGTCCCCCCACCGGGTCGCAGGTAAGGCCCAGGTGATGCTCCATCGCAATCTCAGCTGCCATCAGGCACTGGCCCACGCTGCCGCCTAGCGCCTCGGCAAGCGCTGCCGCCGCCATCGATGATGATACACCTATCTCTGCCTGGCAGCCGCCCATAGCTGCCGACAGCGTAGCTCCTTTTTTAAAGATGCTGCCTATCTCAGACGCAGTAAGCAGGAACTTGATGATCTTGTCATTATCATTACCATTGCAGAAAGCAATAAAGTAAAGCAGCACTGCCGGCACCACGCCCGCAGCTCCGTTGGTAGGGGCCGTTACCACGCGGCTAAACGAGGCATTCTCTTCGTTTACCGCAAGCGCGAAGCAGCTCACCCAGTCCAGCGTATACTTAAACGACTGCCCGCCGCTAAGTATCACGTTCAGCCATTCGTCAAAGCTGTTGTATGTTTTTCCTTCAGTCAGTTTTTTATTCAGCGAGAAAGCTCTGCGGGTTACATGCAGCCCCCCCGGCAATTCTCCGCCTATATGTGCGCCCCGGTATATGCAATCGCGCATCACCCCCCATATGCGTAGCACGCCTGCATTCGTTTCCTCCACGCTGCGCCATGCCTTTTCATTCTCCATCACCACGCCCGATATGTCCAGGCCCGTGCTCTTGCATGCCTCCAGCAGGTTGTCCGCAGTCTCTATTGGCCACGGCAGCACCACGTGGTGGTCAGCTCCGCCATCTTCACCTTCCTTGGTCACAAAGCCGCCGCCTATAGAATAGTACGTCTCAGCTATCTCATCACCATCAGCAAAGCTGCACAGAAATGTAAGCGCATTGGGGTGAAACGGCAGGCTCTCATCTTTCAGGAACACCACATCAGCCGCAGGGTCAAATACCAATTCTCGTTCCCCGGCAAGTTTCAGTTTTCGCTGTTCAGATATCTGCTGTATCCTCGGCGTTATCTGGTTCACATCAAAGGTCACAGGGTCTTCGCCGCAAAGGCCCAGTATCACCGCCACATTAGTGCCATGCCCTATACCCGTTTTTGCCAGTGAGCCGTAGAGCAGCACGCGCACCGAGGCCACCTTGTCTATACCCTTTCCCCTCACCGTTTCAAGAAAGCGCAGCGCAGCGCGCCAGGGTCCCAGGGTATGTGAGCTGCTTGGCCCTACTCCTATTTTGAATATGTCGAATACCGAAATGCTTTCCTGTTTCAATTTGCCTGCCTGTGGTTAGTTTTTGCGCTGCAAAGATAGGGGTATACCCCCAAAGGTTGGGCCCGCCATCTCCAACTGCATTTTAAAGCCTTGCTGATGAATTACAACAACATCTCCGCGCCGACAGCGGGCGCCATCGCGCCTCTTTCTCTTTCTCTTTCTCTCTCTAATCGGCCTGCGAGAGCTCCTCGCCCAGCGCACATCACAGGGGCACATTACAGGGGCATCTCACGTCCCCCTCTCCTGCTATGGTGAGCTTGCCGAACTGGGAGAGGGCCGGGAGAGGTAAACGCGTGGAACTAACCCCGAACGGGCTCTAATATCAATAGCCCCCGGTGAACCGGGGATAAAGTGCCGCATAACACCAACCCGAAAGGTTGAACGGGATCCAGGTAGAGCCGCAAGATTTTGCGGCTCCACTCGCGCTTCAAACTACAAGGAAAAAACATGCTCACGGAATTTCTCAACGCAATTGAAAGCCCGAACGGGCTTTAATATCAATAGCCCCCGGTGAAACCGGGGTAATGTGCTACA
>JAZKFF010000010.1:134943-266628 GCA_040386555.1 Bacteroidota bacterium
CCCGAACGGGCTTTAATATCAATAGCCCCCGGTGAAACCGGGGTAATGTGCTACACAACACCAACCCGAAAGGTTGAACGGGATCCCGGTAGAGCCGCAACATTTTGCGGCTCCACTCGCGCTTCAAACCACAAGGAAAAAACATGCTCACGGAATTGCTCAACGCAATTGAAAGCCCGAACGGGCTTTAATATCAATAGCCCCCGGTGAAACCGGGGTAATGTGCTACAAAACACTAACCCGAAGGGTTACACGGGATCCCGGTAGAGCCGCAAGATTTTGCGGCTCCACTCGCGCTTCAAACTATATGGAAACAACATGCGCTCAGAATTTCTCCCCGCAATTGAAAGCCCCAACGGGCTTTAATATCAATAGCCCCGGGTGCAACCGGGGGTAATGTGCTATACACCACCAACCCGAAGGATTGAACGGGATCCCGGTAGAGCCGCAAGATTTTGCGGCTCCACCCGCGCTTCAAACTACATGGAAACAACATGCTCACGGAATTGCTCCACGCAATTGAAAGCCCGAACGGGCTTTAATACCAATAGCCCCCGGGTGAAACCGGGGGTAATGTGCTACACAACACCAACCCGAAGGGTTGAACGGGATCCCGGTAGAGCCGCAAGATTTTGCGGCTCCACTCGCGCTTCAAACCACATGGAAACAACATGCGCTCAGAATTTCTCCCCGCAATTGAAAGCCCGAACGGGCTTTAATACCAATAGCCCCCGGTGAAACCGGGGGTAATGTGCTACAAAACACTAACCCGAAGGGTTACACGGGATCCCGGTAGAGCCGCAAGATTTTGCGGCTCCACTCGCGCTTCAAACTACATGGAAACAACATGCGCTCAGAATTTCTCCACGCAATTGAAAGCCCGAACGGGCTTTAATATCAATAGCCCCGGGTGCAACCGGGGGTAATGTGCTATACAACACCAACCCGAAGGGTTGAACGGGATCGCGGTAGAAGCCGCAAGATTTTGCGGCTCCACTCGCGCTTCAAACCAGATGGGGCAATAGGTCCCAAAAACAAACCTGCCCGCCTTAGAGGAGGCGGGCAGGACACTGATCAAACACACTACTGAGCATCTTTCATGGCGAGAAGAAATGCTATTATGGCATGATCACCTTATCGATCACATGTATCACGCCATTGCTTTGGTATACATCCTTTATCGTTACCGTGGCTACATTGCCCTTGGTATCTTTTATCTGCAGCTTCTTCCCCTTCTGCATTACTGTCAGGTCTTCGCCCTGCACGGTCTTCAGCATAGCCTTGCCGCCACCTGCGCTTACTTTTGCCATAAGCATCTTAGAGTCCATGCGGCCTGCTACTACATGGTAAGTAAGCACCGCCGTAAGTTTGCCTTTGTTCTCCGCCTTTAGCAGGTTATCTACTGCGCCTGCCGGCAGCATATTAAATGCAGCATTGGTCGGTGCAAACACCGTAAAAGGTCCTGCGCTTTGCAGCGTTTCTACAAGGCCCGCAGCTTTCACCGCTGCTACCAGCGTAGTATGGTCTTTTGAGTTCACCGCATTCTCCACTATATTTTTTGATGGATACATTGCTGCGCCACCTACCATTACGGTCTTTTGTGCAAATGTTGTTGTTGCTGTGCCTGCTGTCAGTGCCGCCAATGCAAGCATCGGAACAAAAAGTAATTTTTTCATTGTTGTTTGTTTTTGATTGGTTAATTTGTTTACCCATTCATTTACGGCGCATTATGAGTTTTGGTTTTGCCCATTCAAAAAAATATTTCTCGCTATCTTGCTGCAAACTGGAGTGTTATGATCGTTGACAGCCTCGCTACTGCCTCATTATATTGTTCTGTGCATCCGCGGCTCAGTGCCGCTTTTGAATATCTGCTATCCACGAACCTCGCTGCCCTAGCGCCCGGCAAGTATGAAATAGACAGTGCCAACGTCTTTGCAATAGTGCAGGAATACGATACACTCCACAGCGCCGCTGAGCAGATGGAAAGCCACCGTAAATACATAGATGTGCAGTACATGGTATCCGGCGAAGAGCAGGTAGGACACGCAATATTAAACTCCCAGCTGGCATCAAAAGAATACAGCCCTGACGAAGACTATATGCTGTACGCAGACACCCCCGATTTTTTCAGCAAGCTTAGCGCAGGCATGTTCATGATATTTTTTCCGCACGATCTTCACATGCCTTGCATACAAGTGAATGGTCCTGCCCGCGTGAAGAAAGTAGTTGTAAAAATTCTTGCAGAGTAAGCTGGTACATAACCCAGGCTTCCCTTTTTCTATTTCACACTACGTACTGCACTCTAATCTTTTCACTTTCCCCTTTTGACTTTACACCGACACACATACATACTTTTACTGTTAGCAGCAATAACAATTGCTTCCTGCCGCCATATGAACAATTCATTCTCCGTAACTATCCGGCAAACTGTCGTACTCGATTCACTACCCTCCGGCTCCGGCCTCATTTGGGAAGGGGGCAACGCCTATGTTGTCGGCGACGATGCCACAAGCCTGCTTAAGATAAGCGATGACCTGCAGCAAATTCACCGCATTCATATCACCGGGCAGCCCGATACGGTCTTTAAAATATCGAAAGCTATAAAGCCCGATTACGAAAGCGCCGTTAGCGGGGAGATAGACGGGCAGTCATCCCTGTTCGCCTTCGGCTCCGGCAGCCTGCCCGCGCGCGAGCAGTTGCTACAGGTGAGCCTCGCCAACGGGCAGAACCAGCACGTCGCATCACTCAGCACATTGTATGCTGCTATACGCACAGAGCTCCACCTGCCCGATAGTACTATGAATATAGAAGGTGCAGCGCGCTGCAAAGGCTGGCTATACCTTTTCCTCCGCAAAGAGAACATCGCCGTGCGTATGCTTTGGACCGATTTCGTGCAATACTTGGATTCAGGAGCCATTCCTCAGTTCAAACACCAGGTCATCCGGCTGCCAACATACAATGGTATTAGCGCTGGCTTCTCCGGCGCAGCCGAGGTCGCCCAAGATGGTAACCAGCTGCTATTTTGCGCTTCGCTCGAAAATACCGCCAATGCCATAGACGATGGTGAGATCACAGGCAGCTACATTGGGGTGCTGCGTATGCAGGATAATGGGGAGTTGATCCTTGAAGCCACTACCTTGCTAAAAGATACCGCGGGCAATATCGTAAAAGAGAAGATCGAATCAATTGCAATCACCGGTAAAAAAGAAAACGGAGATATCACCGCCATGTTGGTTGCCGATAATGACGGCGCTACAACCACTTTGTTTAAGATACACATTAGCACAAGTCAATAACGGCGCACTATGCCCAATTCAGGCCTTCAACAAAAGAGTTGTATATCAATTTTGATTAAATCATATTGGCATGGTTTTTATGTTTTTGAGTTATTACCCTCACCTATTACTTGATATTACGACTTTTCAGCCACTGCGTAGACAGCTATGCACACGGTAATTATATTTAACGATAATTGGTATTTACATAAACTGTAGCTTGCTGTGGGAGAAGAAACAACGATTGATAAAAAACCAAAGGCTGCTTCGCTGGATAGCCTGGTGTTCACCCATCTTCCGGCATTCGCACGCTTCATCCGCGATAACCATCTTGTGGAATATGTGGAGGAGCAGCTTCGTCTGTCACACGAGCTTGCCGTTCCTATCCTTAAGCTCTTTGCCCACATGAGCCACGATGAGCTGATGCAGATGGCATTGCCCTCTCATACAGATTTTCTCATCGCCGCAGAAGAGAACAGGCTAAAGGAAAAGCTGGAAGAGTCTATTGAGCTGTGGACCACTGATCGTTTGGGTTTGCTGAAAAGAGAAGAGGTGGTAGCGGAAGATATCACACTGGTATCTTATGTGCGAAAGCAGGCATTATTCAAATTCTTGCCAGTCTACACCGGCGATATCAATGAATGCCTTGCTATAGTTAAAGAGATTGAGCATTATACACTGATAAGTGATACCGCCAATACCAATGTTTACATCGGCCTGCTCAATAATACTATTCAGGAACAGCTCAGCAAGGAGAAAGATATCTCTGCCCGCCTCATGCAGAGTGAGCAGCACCTATTACGTGCACAGGAAATATCACACGTAGGCCACTGGACCTGGGAGCTGAAGACTGGTGATATAGAATGGTCAGACACACTATACAAGATATATGGCATACCCAGCGGCACAAAGCTCACGTTCGATGAGATCATCGCTTACAATGATCCGGAACATACAGCTGAGCTCAAGAGTAAGCTAAAGCAAAGCAAAGTGAGCATAGAGCCGGGCGAAACTTACTACAGGATAACTCTTGCAGACGGCACCCGCAAAATACTGCACGCCAAGACCGATCCTATAGCCGATGAAGCGGGTAACATATACCGCGTAGAAGGTGTGATACAGGATGTGACAGCCCGCCAGGAATTGATCGAAAAGCTGCAGCAGAGCGAAGGGCTCTTTAAGCAGGCACAGGCCATGAGCCACATAGGCAGCTGGTCGTGGGATAGTAGCAATGATCGGTTCGACTGGTCCGATGAGTTATATAGGATATACGGTGTCGAGCCGCAATCCGTAGAAGTGTCAGCGCTTGCAGGTAAATTCGTACACCCTGACGATGCCGAGCGGGTAAGTGCCACTAGTCAGCGCATTACAAAAGGCGATGAGCCTACGGATATCGTCTATCGCATAGTGCTGCCCGGCGGCGAGGTAAAGGTGCTCCATGCCAGGGGCAAAAAGGAACTCGAAAATGGCAAGCCCGTCCGCATGTACGGCACTGTGCAGGACATTACGGAGCAGCGCCGCGCAGAGCGCCAGATGAAGGAATACAAAGACTTCATCGAAAAAATAACCAACGTCACTCCATCGCTCATTACGGCATACAACATTCACACGGGCCGGTACACTTATATCAACGATGCCATAGAGCAATTGCTCGGCTACCCGGGTGCTAAAATAATGGAAGAAGGACTTCCATTCCTGGTATCAATAATGCACCCTGAGGATATGGCAGCAACGATGACCAGCAACGCTGCGGCCATAGAGGAAGCCAACCACTTGCCACCCGGCAGCAAAGAGCCCATCCTCGATTTCAAATACCGCATAAAGAACGCGGCCGGTGAGTACAGGTGGTTCCATACTTACGGTACCATCTTCGAGCGAAATAGCAACAACAAGATAGAAAGTGTTATCAACATATCAGTAGATATCACAGACCAGGAAAAAGCAGAGCAGGCGCTTCACCGCAAAAACATCGAGTTGCAGCAGTCGAATAAAAGCCTGGAGGAATATGCTTATGTTGCCAGCCACGACCTTAAAGAGCCCCTGCGCAAGATCGCCACATTCTGCGATCGCTTGCTCATATCTGAGCAGCAGACGCTCTCGCCAGATGGGAAGGGCTACCTATTTAAGGTGATCACCTCGGCAAAGCACATGCAGGCAATGGTCAACGACCTGCTTACCATCTCTACCATCCTCGGCAACAAAGCCTTCGAGGAGTGCAGTTTGAATGATGTCTTCAACGAAGCGCTGCAAGCCATAGATCATAAGATCGAGGAGCGCGATGCTATTGTTGAAGTGCGTGGCCTGCCGGCCACAAGGGTAGTGCGCTCCCAGTTCAGGCAGCTGTTTCAAAACCTGGTCAGCAATTCTCTCAAGTTTGCCCGCGATGGCGTGCAGCCGCATATCACCGTTTCGGCAAAGCGTATCGATCCGGCTGCAGTGGCAGGGTTACCTATTGCAGCAGCCCCCGGCTACTTCAGCATTGAGGTTGCCGACAATGGTATCGGCTTCGACAAGCAGTATGCCACCAAGATATTTGCCATGTTCCAGAGACTGCATGGCAAAACGGAGTATGAGGGCACAGGTATAGGCCTGGCCATCTGCAAAAAGGTGGCGGAGAACCACAATGGTATCATTTACGCAAAAGGAGTGCCCGGTGTCGGTGCCACGTTTACTATCATCATTCCGGAGAGCCAGCCGGTATAACAGGTTACTGGCTGGTACTCCATATGTACGCGAAGGACGACAATATAACAGCATTCAATCTTTTCGACCGCGACACCGTGTTGCACCTGCGTGTGCCGTTCTCATTCTTCCTGCTGCCCGTGTTCTGGTTCGGCATCAGCCAGGCCACCAATATCCACCTATCCGATACGGTCATCGTATTCATTGCCCTCCACCTGTTCATCTATCCCGGCAGCAATGTGTACAATAGCTACATGGACAAAGACACCGGTAGCATAGGCGGACTAAAGGAACCGCCGCCGGTGACAAAAAAGCTCTACTATGCCAGCATCGTAGTTGATATAGCCGGCCTCGCGCTATGCCTGTTTGCAGGCTGGCAAAACATGCTGGTGATGATGGGTTACACCGCCTTTTCAAAAGCCTACAGCTGGGAGGGCATACGCCTCAAAAAGTTCGGCTACTTTGGGTGGGCCTCCGTTATGTTCTTCCAGGGCGGCTATACTTATATGCTGGCAAGCATGGCTGCCGAGGGCGTGCATGGTGCAGAGTGGTTCACCGCAAAGCATATTGAGTGCATGGTCTTCGCCTCGCTCATCATAGGCGGCTACTACCCCCTCACCCAAATTTACCAGCACGATGAAGACAGCACCCGTGGCGACCTTACCATCAGCTACAAGCTGGGCGTAAAAGGCACATTCATTTTTGCAGCTGCATTGTTTGCGGCAGGCACTGCCGTTATTTTTCACTACTTCACCACCTACTATACCACCAGCCATTTCTTCGTTTACCTGGGCTGCCTGCTTCCTGTTATTGGCTACTTCATCTACTGGTTTGCCAGGGCGGTAAAAGACCCCTCCACTGCCGACTACGATCACGCCATGCTTATGACGCGCTTATCGGCTGCCTGCATGGTGGTGTGCTTTACAGTTATCCTTATAATGAACCAGCTGGCCTCAAAATAAATGAAGCCTCAACAGAGGCTCCATTATCAATTATGCAGGATCTTACAATTACTACGACTCAGGATAAAGCACAGAAATGAACTTGTTGCCATTGTCGCTGAACATTTGCCTTGCAGTGTTCTTCATGTCTTCTGTTGTTAGCTTGTCTACAAAATTCTGGTAGTTAGTAACGCGTTCTTTATTGCGCCCCCAGAATACCACGCTCTCCAGCTTGCCGCTCCAGTATTTGTTCTCTTTCACATCAGTAATGTTCTTTTCGCGCCATTGGCTTTTCACCTTGTCCAGGTCCTTTTGGTCCGGTCCTTTTTCGCGTATGTTCTTTATCTCCTGATTAGCCGCCGCCAGCAGCTTATCTACATTCTCCGGGCCGCATGGCAGCTGCATCTGTATGCTGAAGCGCTCATAAGGGAACTGCGACACACTGGCGCTAAAGCCACCGCCATAGATAGCGCCCATTTTCTCGCGCATTTCCTCTATCACTTTTATGTTCAGCACCTCCGCCAGCGCAGCAGCTTTCAGCGCCAGGTCCTCACTATAAGGAGCCTCACCGCTATATATCGCCATTATCAGGCTCTGCTTTTCCTTGCCTTTCCTGTACTTCAGCTCCTTCGATCCTTTCACAGGGCGCACGCCGTTGTCTTTGATCATTGTCACCCTGTTAGCCGTTGGCAGGCTGCCAAGGTAGGTTTCTATGAGGGGCAGCGCCACATCAGGCCGTATGTTGCCTACTATAAAAAAGTGGTAGCCATCTGCGTTGCTAAATTCTTCGCGGTATATCTCCACCGCCCTGTCCATGTTCATCTTTTCAAAATCCTCAGGCTTGGGAAACACCATGCGGCGCAGCGGGTTGCCATTATAAAGCGCGCAAACGGTTGTGTCCGCAAATGCAGCGCGTGGATTAGATGATATGAACTGCAGCATCGTCTTCTGCTTCTCTTTGTAAGCGTTAAACAGGGCCGCATCCTTGCGTGGGCGCGCCATATACAGGTGCATCAGCTGCATCAGGCTTTCAAAGTCCTTCACACTGCTCGATGCAGATATGTTTGCGCTCACATCGTTGATGGTCATATCCACCTTTACGTTCTTACCGGCCATTACCTTTTCCAGGTCGGTAGGGGTAAAGTCGCCCACACCCATGTTCTCTACTATATCTGTTGCAAAGTTCACATTGCTGCGGTCTGCCACATCATAGCCGGTGCTGCCACCACGCTTCACGCCGGTCATTAGTATCTCGTCGCTCTTAAAGTCCGTTGGTTTTATGGTCACTCTCACGCCATTGCTCAGGGTGTAGGTAGTAGCGCCCAGTCCGTCTTCGCTTGCCTTCGAGGCTATTTTGCCGGGCGGGGGAGGTGATGCCATCAGCGATGTAGCCACAGCCCTTTCCACGGTCCGCTCCACCTTCTGGCTGAAACCCTTAGCCACCATATCATTCAGCTGCTTGTCCGTAGGCAGTTTCACATCGCCTTTGTCCGGAGCCGTTATCAGGGTAAACGTGTTTGGGTTGGCCATCCAGTGGCCTACCAGGCCGTTCACATCGCCCAGCTTTATAGCGGGCAGCATGCTCTTATGGTAGTTATTCTCATTCTCTATGCCGGGTATCGGTTCGTTGTCCAGGAAGTTGCGGATGTACTCTTCCAGCATCCTGCTGCTTTCGGTGGTAGCGCGCTCATTGTAGGCTCTCTCTATGTTTGCCATCAGGTCACGCTTCGCCAGCTCCAGCTCGCTCTCTGTAAAGCCAAATTGTTTTGCGCGCAGCAGCTCGCCCGTTAGCGCATTGAGCGCTTGCTCAGGGCCTTCATTACCAAAGGATGCGCTCGCAGTAAAGCTCTCATAGCCATGTACCAGGTTGTCAAAACCTACATAAGCCTGGGGAAATGGCGGATTGCTACTCCGTGCCAGCTCGCCAAGCCTGCGGTTGATCATCTGCTGCACCAGGCTCCGCTCAAGGTCTTCCTTGTAGTCGCCCAGAGTGGTCGACTCTTCATTTTTTGTGTAAGGAAACATTATGGTAAGGTCGGTGCTGGTAGCTTCCTTGTCAGTCACCACCATGGCCTCCGGTGCCTTGCGTGGTGTCACACCCACATACAGGCGCTCGCGCTCCCTGGCAGGGTTCTTCAGGCCGGCAAAATGCTGTGTGATCATCTTCTTTGCAGTAGCCACATCTATATCGCCCACTACTACCACAGCCTGCAGGTCTGGCCTATACCAGTCTTTGTAGAAGCTGCGTATCGTTTCATACTTAAAGCCTTTCAGCACCTCGTCAGTACCTATCGGCAGGCGGTCGGCATACAGCGATCCCTCAGCCAGCCTTGGGAAGTACTTCTTCAGCATGCGGTCGTCTGCACCCTTGCCCAGGCGGCTTTCTTCCAGCACCACGCCGCGCTCATCGTCTATATCCTTATCCGTAAGCAGCGCATTGTGTGCCCAATCCTCTATTATCTGGAAACCCTTTTCCAGGTTGCCCGGCTTGGTAGTAGGTATCGGCAATATGTACACCGTCTGGTCAAACGACGTATAGGCATTCAGGTCAGCGCCAAACTGCACGCCTATCGACTGCAGGTAGCCCACCAGGTCATTCTTCTTAAAGTTCTTCGTGCCGTTGAAGTTCATATGCTCCATAAAGTGCGCAAGGCCCTTCTGGTTCTCGTTCTCCAGTATAGAGCCCGCCTTCACCACCAGCCGCAGCTCCACTTTGTTTGCGGGCTTCTTATTGCTGCGTATGTAGTAAGTAAGCCCGTTGTCGAGCTTGCCAATCACCACGTTAGGGTCCGTAGGCAGTTTAGACTTAAGATCCTGCCCCGTGGCAGCGCCGGTAAGCGATACTACAGCCGCGACAAGGAACACCGAGCGGCGCAATACGTACTGAATTGATTGCATGTTTTGAAAAATTTGATGCAAAAGTAATATGATTTAACCTAAACACATAACACTACCCGCCACCAGCAGCATAAAGAAGTGTGAATAACGTCTTTAGGGGGAGAGGGAGGTAAGTTAAAGGTGAAAAAGTAAAAAGTAAAATGCCCGTTGGGAGTGTTGCATTAGACACATAATGGTACGGGTTGCTTTTGCTTATGCAACTGTGCATTGCGCAGTTTGTTGGAGAATATTTTTTTGAGGGTGGTGGCTTTGGAATCGTGCGTGTTTACTGGGTTTTGGGCGATTTTTGGTGTGTTTGGGTTGCGCATTTGTTGCTCACTTGGTGCCCCTTCGACAAGCTCAGGATGACAGGACCTCTCCCCGGCCCTCTCCGAAGGAGAGGGGGACGTGACGCATACCCTCACTGGATAATCTCGCGAGTCACAGGTGGTGACATCGCAGGCAGCAGTGGTGTCTATGTTCTGTTGTTGGGTTCCTTGTTGGAGTTCGTTTAGGATATCAGCGTAGGGGTTTGGGAGGGGTTGTTCTTCGGGGATGTCGACTTTTGGCCAGGGAATGTTGCGCTCGTCGAGCTCAAGGTTGTAGCGCTCGGCGTCCCAGGCTACGTGATCGTGGTTGTCGAGCTGGCGCTCGTCGGGGTCTGTTTGGTTGTGATCGAAAGGGATATAGCCGATGTTGGTGAGATGTGGTGGCTGCACATGAATAGGATGAACTTGTGCACGTTCTGAGAGGTATTCATCGACATGGGGTGTGAGGGCTTCGGCTAATTCAGGGGCAACGGCTTTGAGCTTGTCGAAGAAATAACCGAACATCTCCATGCTTTCATTAAGCACAGCGCGGCCTTTAAGCTTATTGATAGTTAGCACCATTTTGTGCATGGCATCGACTTCTTTAGGGGTAATAGGTTTTGAGAGCCGCCTTTCGGAAAGGTGCAGCTCGCTCATGTGCCGCAGGATATGGTAGCAGTTCTCTGCTATGATAGAGGGCATGGTCTCTGATGCTATTTTGAGGCGCTCCCAGCTGCCTTCGCGGATCCAGTAGTGGAGGCTGCGGCGGCTGATCTTGAGGAGATTTGCGATCTGTGTTTTGTTGAGATCGGTCTGGAGATAGAGGTTCTTGGCTTGTAGTTTTTTGTCGGACATATAGAGTTAAAGTGAAGCCCCACCCCGGCCCTCCCCCAAGGGGAGGGTGAGGTCGAGTAGTGTTATGAAATAAGTTTTCCTGGTGCTTTGTTTATTCTATTTTTTGGTTACTCTCGCTTTGTCATCCTGGAAGGATCCCAGCGGTGATGCGGGTTGTGTTTCGTGGTTATAGGTTACCGCAAAGGCGCAGAGGCGCAAAGGGGTGATGATCGCGAGCTAAATTTAACCGCCAGGACGCTGAGGTGCAAAGGGAGTTGGTATACCTGCTTTTGTCATCCTGGAAGGATCCCAGCGGTGATGCGGGTTGTGTTTCCTGGTTGGTCTGAACCTTGATTAAAGGATTAAGGGATTGAAGGATTGCGTTGCGCAGAGGCTCTTGTGGCGTGGGTCTGAACTAGGATCTATAGGATTTTTTTCGATTACCAGGATGCTCGTGGCGAGCGACAATTTGATTGGTGGTGGTTGAGTGGTTAATTGCGTTCGTTTGGCGAGGTGGTTTGTACATGGATAGTGGGTTTGGGGGTTAAATGATAGTTTGCGCAACAAAGGTGATGCAGATATGTGAGGTTTGCAAAACGGGTTTTTATGACAGTGCGTTTTCTGTAACGTCATAAACAGCTAGCTGCACGTCATAAAAGTTTTTTTTGGGGTAAGGGGTTGATTTGTAGGGTGGTATAGGTTAGTGGTAGCTGGGGATTTTGCGGCTTTTATGAAAAGGTTTGGATAGAGGACTACAGTGGAATATTTTGGTTGGCTGTTTTTTAATCGTTGGCTTCGATAGCGATATCGTGTGGGACTACGCCAAGCTTGGTGTCAAACTCAGCGATACGACAAACAATAGTTCCCTATTCGAGTGAAATTGCCTAGGCGTTGCTAGGTTCTTAATTCTAAAAATGCTTCTTCTTCTTAGACATCGGAATTCGGGTTCTCATTTTTCTTTATTTCAATTCGTAAACCCCAAATGGCAGAATTTTTTTCGATTAGCTTTTGAATCTTTTCCATTTGCTTTTCTATTTCTTGTTTCGAATAGCCTAAGCCCTCGTCATGCAATAAGTCTTTTTCTTTTTCTTTAGCCTCAATTGCTATTCTTTTTGCTTTTTCAAATTTTAGATTTGCGTCCGCCAAGATGTTTAAAGTTTGAGCTTCCTGTTGCCTGACTTTCGCTAACAAGAATCTGTCCGCGATTTGCCTTTTTTCATCAAGCCAAGGAAGTATTGTTGCAAGAAATTTTGCCCATTTAGATTTCTCGTGAGTATTTATTTTGTTGGGAACACCGCTATATAGTTGTATTTCCACTTCTTCCCTAAGCTCCTCAATCTCTCTATTGCTCATATCAAAGTGGATTGCGTTTTTAGGATTCCATCAAATTCGAAATTGATACCGCTTCCTCCCGTCATTCGATACAAGTATGATAATTCTGCTAGTAACTCTGACACAATGTCGTCATCAGCATTTCCTTGATCAATTATTATTTGCAAACTTTCATTTTCGGTAAAAGAAAACATGTTGTTATCTCTGTGTTCTTTCTTGAAGTTCTCGTATTTACGTAAATATGCGGGGATATTCTCGATTTCATCTGCACTTTCTTTATCTTTCTTTAGTTTGAGACCCATTTGACGAAGACGTTCAGCCCTGTCTACCAATGCTTGCTTTTGCTCTTCAAATCTCCTTTTCTCTTCCAACTCATCTTCGGTTAGATAACGCTCCCCAATCTTATAAGGACCACTTTCTTTTTTTTCTTCCTCTTCCATACATTTCTGAATTTTTGACTATAGACTATGCGAATATATGAAATGTTTATTGTTCCTTGGCTGCGAAAGGTAGTTTATTACATTATTCCTTCACTTAAAATAATCATGCGCAACCTGTGTCTAGTCGGGAAGACTGGGCAACTTTCAAACTCTTTTATTAAAGACCTGTCTGCGTTGCGCTTCTGAGAATAACGCTGACGTATGGGTAAAAAATGATGAGAATTGGTAAATACTTGCCGGCAGTCTGCTGAACATTGTCTGAAAGGTGTAAATTCAAATGTCAACATCAATCCATCGAATATGTCGAGTGTTTATTTTGAAAATATAAAGTCAATTTTGGTACAAGAATTAACAAGGGCATCAGAGTCTTTAAAAATAGCTGTTGCATGGTTAAACGATCCTGTGCTTTTTGAAATAATATCCGAAAAGGCCAAAACAATTTCTGTTGAGCTACTAGTAGTCAACGACAGACTTAATAATACCTGTGGCAACGACTTCAATAGTTTTATCCAAACTTCTTATGGTAAACTGTATTTAGCAGAAACGTCAAAATTAATGCACAATAAATTTACAATCGTAGACAACAAATATATCATTACAGGTTCGTACAATTGGACGCGAGGTGCAAGAAATAATCGTGAAAATATAGTAGTTATTGACAAGCTGGATGTGGTAAATAAATTTTGTTTGGAGTTTGAAAGCTTGAAAAATATGTACGGCCCTTCAGTAACAGATTATAATAAAGCAAAGGATACTAAGGCTGATGCTATTCAATCTGAATTCACAACAGAGTTACCAATAGATGAAATGATGCGCCATGGGCTGTTGCCATTTGACATAGGTGTGTTTACTCGTAATGATTCTTTTGCCATTGCACTTCATAAAAATGATAGATTGCCTATTACACGGAAGCAACTTCACTATAACACTGCTGATTCCAATCAAATTAGTTTTCAGTTCAAGATAAAAAAACAACGATCAATCCAAGGAGAAATTAAAGACGTAGGGCAATTTATTTTAGATTTTTCGCAAAAGTGTCTTATGCAAAATATCCATAAAGCTGACTTGTTTTTTTCGGTCTCACTCACTGGAGAGTTAGCAATAGAATGCAAAGAAATCGAAGGCAATAAAACTGTATTGTTTTCCTATGATTTACTTAAGAATGTAAGGCTTTCTTAGTTTTATATACTCATCAATGCCAAGAATGGAAGGGGTAACGGCGAGTATTTGTCCCCCTACACAGACAACACCCGTATCATCTCCAGCATACCTTGCTTATGGGGCAATAGCAGCACATAGTAACAAAAAGAATGATAACCCCTCAATTCCGTTGGGATCCTTCCAGGATGACAAAAACCGGGAAGCAGTAGGTGCTCGCACAGCCCCTACACCGACAACACCCTAATCATCTCCAGCATATCCTTGTTCATGGCCGTGTTCGATTTGATCACTTTGTGGAATGGGGTGAATACTACTTCGTCGTTGATGATACCTGCCATTACCTGTGTGGTGCCGGTGCGCAGCGCATTGACGGCGGCATAGCCGAGGCGGCTGGCGAGCACGCGGTCAGCAAAGGTGGGAGAGCCGCCGCGCTGTATGTGGCCAAGCACGCACGAGCGCACATCGAGCCGTGGAAAGCGCTCCGCAATAGCTGTATGCACTTCCTTGGCCCCGCCAAAATCATCGTGCTCAGATACTACCAGTATATGCACGGTCTTCTTGCGGCGCTCGTCGTAGTCTATACGGTTGAGCACGTCTATCATCGCGGTTTGCTGCTCGGGTATCAGTATGTCCTCTGCCCCGCAGGCAATGCCGCTGTTGAGCGCTATATACCCGGCATCGCGGCCCATCACCTCCACTATAAACAGGCGGTCGTGCGCCTCGGCTGTGTCACGTATCTTGTCTATAGCTTCTATGGCGGTGTTCACCGCGGTGTCGAACCCTATGGTCACATCAGTACCTGCAAGGTCTTTGTCTATAGTGCCGGGCAGGCCCACAGCCGGCAGCGTGAATTCCTCGAAGAATTTCACCGCACCGGTGAATGTGCCATCGCCGCCTATCAGCACCAGGCCTTCTATGTTGTGCTTCTGTAGTTGATTGTAGGCTTTCTGCCGGCCCTCTGGCGTCATGAACTCCTTGCTGCGGGCGGTCTTGAGTATGGTGCCGCCGCGCTGTATGATGTTAGATACATCGGTAGCCTGCATGCGAAAGATGTCGCCCTCTATCATGCCCTGGTAGCCGCGGCGTATGCCATATACTTCAATGCCGTGGTAAATGGCGGTACGCACTGCAGCACGGATGGCTGCGTTCATGCCCGGGCTGTCGCCGCCGGAAGTAAGGATGCCGATGCTTTTCATAGTGGTAGTTTCTTTTAGTCGTAAGTCGTAAGTTATAAGTCGTACGTCTGCGAGTAAACCCCGGCCCCTTAGGGCGGTGTTATTTTAGGTGTACGTTTCTTGCTTTGCAATTTACGGGAAAGTGATTGAAGTGTGACTGTGGTAATATGAACAACACGTAGAGACGCAAGATTTTGCGTCACCGCGTAACGTGAGCCGGGCAAAGTAGGCCCTGTCGCGAGTGGAGACGCAAAATTTTGCGTCTCTACGTAACGTTGGTCCGGCAGTGGTTTACTCGCAGACTTACGACTGATAACTTACGCCTTACGACTGATTTATGGAAGATTGCGGTAATTTCGTTGCTAATGAGGGTGTTGTTTAGAATAGTATACATAGGCTGCTGCATAGTGTTGTATTGCAGCGGTGCGGCCGCACAGCAGTGGCCCTCGCCCGATGTGGAGCAGCTACATGTACACGCACAGGAGTACATGGCTCGTGGCAACTATGTAGGTGCCATTAAGGATTACCGGCACGCCATAGCGCTGGCCCCTAAGGAACAGCTGCTGCATCGTGAGCTGGGGCGTGCGCAGTATATGGCCGGCAGCTATGAAGAGGCTGCAAAGACGTTGCGCGGCGCAATCGGCCTGGCTGGCACCGAGGCCGGCACTTACCAGCTGCTGGCCATAAGCGAGGAGCGGCAGGGGCACACCAAGGCAGCGCAGCGCGTGCTTGCAGATGGGCTGGCGAAGTTCTCTACCTCAGGGTTGCTGCACTATGAGCGCGGGCGGATACTGTATAACGGCGCTGATGACGAAGGGGCGCTGAATGCATGGCTCGACGGCATACAGAAGGAACCTGCCCATGCCGCCAACTATTACGAGGCAGCACGGGTATACCTGGGTAGCAGCCGGGTGGCATGGGGCCTCATCTACGGAGAGACCTACCTGGCCATGCGCCACGACACTGCAAACGATACCACTATGAAGCGGTTGCTTTTTGCCGGCTGGCACAAGGTATTTGAGCAGCTGCCGCTCATGCGCAGCGATGATCCGCAGGGGTTTGAGGCAACCCTGCTCAATGAGCTGCTGGTGCTCTCGCCTGTAGTAAGCGACGGCATAAGCACCGAGAACCTGGCCATGCTACGGGCAAGGCTGGCAATGCAGTGGCAACGTGGTGCTGGCAGCAAATACCCGCTAAGTATCATCAACTGGTGGGACGGGCTAATGGGGGACGGCTGGTTTGATATATACACGGAGTGGGCCTACGGCAGTGCTGAGAACGAACGGGAGTATGCGGCCTGGAACACCTTTCATGAAGGGGAGATAGCTAAGTGGCAGGAGTGGCTGGGTGCGCATCCGCTGGTGCCGGCAGCAGGGTTTTACAACGACCGTAATATGGTGGGGTTGTGGAAGCGGGGGAAGGGCAGGCATTCAAAACGTTAAAATATCTGGCTTATTCGGACATCGGCGGTAAATGCGCTATTTTTGTCGCTCTGATTTGTTATATTTTCATTTTATATCATGGGTTTTAGTACACGAAAGATATATGCTGTAACCGGCCGGGCAACACTGGTAGCAATGCTGCTGGCTGCTTTCTGCACCTCGAAGGCGCAGGTGGCAGATAAGATAATTGCAGTAGTTGGCCGCAACAGGATCATCCTGAAGTCGGACCTGGATATGCAGATGCTGCAGATGAAGCAGCAGAACCCTGATGCTGCATACCTGGACAGCTGCTCTACGCTGCAGTCGATGGTGATACAGCGGATGATGATGGAGCAAGCAGAGCGCGATAGTGTGCGCGTAACCGATGAGGACGTAGAGGGCCAGCTCGATAACAGGCTGCGGTACTTCACATCGCTATACGGATCGAAGGAGAAGCTGGAGCAGGTGGCGGGCAAGACGATATACCAGATGAAGGAGGAGTATCGCGATATAATCCGCGACCAGATGGTGTATGAGAAGCTGCAGGGCCAGATACTGGAGCATGTGAAGATAACGCCGGCAGAGGTTGATGCATTTTACAAGAAGATACCCGTGGATAGTCTGCCTATGTTCCCGGCGGCAGTAGAGGTGGGGCAAATAGTAATAGACCCGCCCGTGAGCCAGGAGATGGCCGATTATGCGCACCAGCGGATGGAGGAGATAAGGGCTGAAGTTGTATCGGGTGCCAAGAGCTTTGAAGTGGCAGCTGGTATTTATAGCGAGGACCCTGGCAGCAAGGATAACGGCGGCAGGTATGACGGTGTGACACGTACAGGGCCCTGGGCTGATGAGTTTAAGGCCGCAACCTTCAAGTTGCAGAATGGCGAGATATCACCGCTGGTGAAGACAAAGTTTGGCTATCATATTATCCAGATGATATCGCGCAGGGGCGATGAGGCTGATGTAAGGCACATACTGGTAAAACCACAGATAACCACGGCCGACTTCAACAAAGCAACACACAAGCTCGATAGCGTGCGTGAGCTGCTGGTAAATGGCAAGATGGCTTTCCCTGAGGCGGTAGGTAAGTTCTCTACAGATGAATCTGCAAAGCGCACGGGCGGCATGATCACCGACCCCACCACCGGCTCCACCGAGCTCGACATTACCAAGCTGGATCCCGGTATGGTGCTGATGCTCGACAGTATGAAGCAGGGCAGCTACTCAAAGCCCCATGTCTTTGTAACGGATGCACGTGAGCAGTCGGCGAGGATAGTCTTCCTGCGCACGCGCACTGATCCCCACAAGGCCAACCTGCGCGATGACTATGGCAAAATACAGGAAGTAGCCCTGCAGCAGAAGAAACAGCTGAAACTGCAAAGCTGGGTAACTACCAAGGCACCTACCTACTACATAAAGGTAGTACCTGAGTACCAGGTGTGCCCGATAATAGGTGAGTGGATACGGGCCTCGGGGAGTAACCAGTAAACTCCAGCAAACCCCACCCTCTACAGGGGCTTCCTCTTGTGGCCTGACCTCGTGAAAACCCCAAAAGGGTTTCTCTTCTTGCGATGCACCGGCGCGAGAAACCCCAAACTCCTAAAAGAGCTTCCCGTTGTGGTCTGACGTTATGAGAAATCGCGACGCTGTCCTCCGGCGAAATCCGTACGATGAGGGAGGTGTTATAGCATGGCACCCGATGTTCTTCGACGGAAGTGTAATGATAGAATGGTGAGACAATGTCTTTAATATGGGGAATTCCTGATCTTTCGCCAGCAATGCAGGTGAGCAGGTGAGGTGGCGGTTCGCGAGTGGGTATCTACTGCTAATTGCCAGCAATGTGTACGTGGCCTGCATCGCGGGTATGCAGGTGGGTAATTGCCGGGGCGTTTGTGAAAATACAGTTGCGATCAGAACACAAATGGCATGATATTTTTACTACCTGATTTCACGCCCATCTATTTTATTTAGCCTTACATGAAGCGCGATAATAATCTGTTTATATTTTATAAATATACATTCCTGTATTTTGTCCGCTATTCAGCTATCTTCGGAACTATTATCCATCCTAAACGATTAATCACACACACGTATGAAGCATGATCTGAGCAAGCTGCTCCAAAAAAAGAAAAAGCAGATCATAGATCTGTGGATGCAAAACCAGATGGCAGACGAAGCGCTGCGTGATGACCTGATGAGCAATGACGACCTGCGCTCACAGTCGGAAGAACTGGTATCTGAAATAGTGACAAAGCTAACAGAAGACAACCTGGCCAACCTTACATCGGATGACTTTGATGGCGTGGTGGACATACTGTCGGGCATCTCGATAAGCCGCGCACAGCAGGGCTTTTCATCGCGCGAGGTGGGCAACTACATTCAAAGCCTTAAAGAAGCACTCATAACGATACTACGCCAGGAGATAAAAGACGACCCTGAATACGTGCTTGATACCAGCATGAAGCTGAACAGGCTGATAGACAGTTTTTCGTCGATCACTTTTGAAACCTTTATAAAAGGGCGTGAAGAAGTGATACTGCGGCAGACTGACGAGATCACCGAGATATCGACACCGGTGATACAACTGTGGGACGGTATACTGGGCTTGCCCATAATAGGCACGCTTGACAGCGCCCGGACGCAGGTGGTGATGGAGAACCTGCTGCAAAAGATAGTAGACACCGGCAGCACCGTGGCTATACTTGATATCTCCGGCGTGCCGGCTGTGGACTCACTTGTGGCGCAACACCTGATAAAGACCGTTAGCGCTACAAGGCTGATGGGCGCGGAATGCATTATCAGCGGCATAAGGCCTGAGATAGCCCAAACAGTGGTGCACCTGGGCATAGACCTGTCGGGTATAATAACAAAAGCCACCCTGGCGAGCGCACTTAAGTACGCGTTCTCCCTGATGCAATTTGAAATAAAAAGAAAATCTGTAACGCAGCAACAAACACGTTAAGACTATGGAAAAGATTCCTATTCTAAAAATGGGAAACTATTTGCTCGTTACAATCCAGGTAGACCTCTATGACCGGCTAGCGCTGACCCTGGAATCTGACCTGGTGCAAATGGTAAGTAAAACGAATGCCCGGGGGGTGCTCATAGATATCTCGGCCGTTACTATTGTGGACTCATTTATGGGCCGCATCATAGGCAACATTGCCAATATGTCGAAAATAATGGACGCAACTACTGTAGTGGTAGGCATGCAGCCAGCAGTTGCAATCACGCTTATAGAACTTGGACTACCGCTTACGGGTGTCTATACAGCTTTGAACGTAGAGAAGGGAATGGAACTATTGAGCAGTAAGATTGTAAACGACACTATCTACGATGATGAGCCCGAAGACGCCGGTGACGGTGCTGAACAAGGATAAGATGCCTGTAGTAAGGGAGCAGGATGTAGTTGCCTTTCGCAACCGCGTGAAAGAGTTTGCGGTGAAGATAGGCATGGGCCTGGTGAACCAGACAAAACTTATAACTGCGGCCAGCGAACTGGTGCGAAACATGCTGCGCTATGGCAATGGCGGCGAAACACTTATAGAAGTGATAAGCACAGGCCGGGAGAATGGCATAAGGCTGACCTTTACAGATAAGGGGCCGGGCATACCCGACCTGGATGCTGCGATGCGTGATGGCTTCTCTACGGGCAAAAGCCTGGGACTGGGGCTGCCCGGAACGAAACGGCTGGTAAGCGAATTTGACATAAAAAGTGTTGTGGGCAGTGGCACGACGGTAACCATAATCAAATGGAAAAATGGATAACCAGGCCCACAAGAGTTTCCTGATACAGGATAGAAGCTACCTGTCGCTATACAAGAAAGAGATACATAAACTGGCAACGGAAAATGGACTAGGCGAGAAGAAAACCGCCGAAGTGGACATTATAGTTGCAGAGATGACGTCTAACCTGCTGAAGCATACCAAGGGCGGTGAGCTGCTTGTGAAACTATTTGCCGACGGGCCGCATATGGGCCTGGAGCTTTTATGTATTGACAACGGGCCGGGGATGGCCGACCCCCAGAAGATGATGAATGATGGCGTGTCTACCACAAACACGCTGGGGCAAGGCCTTGGCGCTATCAAGCGCCTGTCGGACACATTTCAGCTGTATTCACTAAAGGACTGGGGCACGGTACTGCTTTCGCGCGTATATAAAGACGAGCTAACGGCAAGAGAATTGACAGAAAGCAGCAATAAGATACGCACAGTGATGGTGCCCAAGCCGGGCGAAACACTGTGTGGGGACGGGTATGCCGAAAAGATAGGCAAGGACTACTGGAAGGTATTTGCAGGCGATGGACTGGGCCATGGACCGGAAGCGAACCATGCAGTAAAAGAAGCGGTAACACTCTTTAAGAATTGCCCTTACAACGACCCGGTGGAAATAGTGCGCACCATACATGCCTCTGTAAAGCGGACGCGCGGGTTGGTGGGCACTGTAGCCGTATACAGCATAAAAGAAAAAATGTGGCGTATGTGCGGTGTAGGCAACGTAGCCTCGTTTATGGTAAACTCACTGGTGCATAAGGGCTATATGTCTTACAACGGTGTGATAGGCCTTAATATGCCTAACACTATGAATCCGCAGCAAGTACCGCATATGCACAACCAAATGCTGCTGATGTGCTCAGACGGCATTAAGACGCGTATAGATACTACTAAATACCCTGCAATAATGAAGTATGACCCCACCGTGCTCGCGGCAGCCATATATAAAGATTATGCGCGCAAAACGGATGATATGCTTGTGCTGGTGAGTAAGGTAACCCAATAAAAAACTATTGAGATGCAAGAACTGACACGTATAGCGCTCGAGAACGATATGGACCTGATACTTGCTTATAAGCAGGGCATGAAGCTGGCAGAGATAGCCGGCCTGTCGGTATCGAAGCAGACATCGTTTGCCACGGCTGTATCAGAAGTGTGCCGCGACATAGTGCTGGAGCCTAATGACGGGCTACTAAGGCTAGGTATCAGCATAAAAAAAGACAAGGCGAAGATGCTGCATGCGATAGTATCGTTTAGCAGGGCAAAGCGAAATGAAGGCAGCCAATATGCGAAACGCCTGATCGACAACCTGACAATAGCAGAAGTGGGCAACAAAACCGAAATAGGCCTTTGTGTGAACCTGCCAGACAGCCCTGCGGTGACCGACAAGATAATAGAGAAGTGGAACATACTGCTAAACCATGATCCCTCTGTAACTCCGTACGAAGAGATCAAGCGGAAAAATAAGGAGCTGCTGCTGCTGGCTGAAAAACTGCGGGCAAGCGAATTGCAGTATAAGACGCTGACGGACTCATTGCCCCTGATGATATTTACGCTGGATACGGAAGGCAATGTAACCTATGCCAATAAGTGGATGCAGGATTATGTAGGCGGGCCAATAGACGAGCTGAATGCCGCGCGGTGGGGGAATGTGGTACGCGAGGAGGACCTGGCCGCTGCATGGACGGAATGGCAGCATGGCTATGAAACAGGCTCACCCCGCAAGACCGAGCGCCGGCTGCTGGATAAAAAAACCGGGGCATACAAATGGCATGCGGGAGCGACAATACCCGTGACCAATGAGAAGGGAAAAATCGAATCGTTTAACGCTTTCCTGGCTGATATAGACGCCCAGAAAAAAGTGGAACAGGCGCTTAAGGACAATAAGGAGCTGAAAGAGGCGCAGGACGAGCTGGAGAAAAAGATAAACGAGCTCAACCAAAGCAACCAGGAGCTGGAACAGTTTGCATACGTAGCATCGCACGACTTGCAGGAACCGCTGCGCAAGATCAGCTTTTACAGCGACTATATAAAAAGCAAGTACCTGCAGCACCTGCCTACAGAAGGGCAAATGTTTCTCAACAATATCGCTGTAGCATCGGCCCGGATGAAACAACTGATACACGATGTGCTTACCTTCTCCACTATAAGCTCCAATAAAGGCTTCAGCACCATAGACCTTAACAACGTGGTGCAGGAGGCTATACAGGATAACGAAATAACAATAAAGGATAAAGGCGCGCAGATAAACTATACTACCCTGCCGAAGATACAGGGCATACAAGTGCACCTGAAACAGCTGTTTGAAAACCTGCTCTCTAATGCCCTGAAATTTACCGACCCGGCAACGGATCCCATCATAGATATAGAGGGCGAGGTAGCGGGAGAGATGCTGACCGTGAAGTTCTCTGATAATGGTATAGGATTTGACGACCGGTATATGGATAAAATGTTCAGCCTCTTTCAGCGGCTGCATACGCGGGATAAATATGAAGGCACGGGCATAGGGCTGGGTATCTGTAAAAAAATAGTGACGCTGCACAACGGCGAGATAAGCGCGGTAAGCTCACCGGGGAATGGCTCAACTTTTATTGTAAGGCTACCGGTAACCCAAACAATCAACTAACAGAAATGACGCGTATAAAGATATTGCTGGCTGACGACGATTTTGAAGACCGCTATATTATAGCCGATGCTTTCACAGAGATCGGGTATAATGACGCGGTGCATATGGTGACGAACGGCGAAGAAGTGTTTGCCTACCTGCAAGCCATTAATGACCCGGCCGACCTGCCGAGCCTGATAGTACTGGACCTGAACATGCCACGCATGACGGGAACTGAGATACTTGCCAACCTGAAAAGCAATGATCTATACCGATCTATAAGGGTGATCATATTCTCGACCTCGGTGAATGAGAAGGAGAAAAAGCAGTGTATGGCACTGGGCGCGCTGGCCTACATAACCAAGCCGGTGAAGTACCAGGACTCGCTGGTGATAGCCCGGCAGTTCCAGGAATATAGCGCGATGGAAAAGGATAATGGGTTGAGCCTGTCTTCTGACGTGTGATCCTTTAGAACATTTTAACTATACAGGGAATAAGGCTGCTGATACATACAATAATTATTTTTACCTTTGCAATGTAATGGAAAAGGCAAATAATACCGAAAAGCCACTGAACTCTAAAGGCGCAGCTATCTTCAAGAAAATGCTTGAGGATAAGCAGTTTATACAGGAGCATTTAGACAAGGGTGGAAAACTCACCGACCTGAAAGATAAATTTCAATTTCTTGAGCCATTATCCTTTTACAAAGCTTAGTGAATTCGCCTTTGAATTTTCTACGGGCAAATAAGTTCCAATTCCTTTACCAAGACTTTAAGCGTACACACAGCGCGCTAATACATACGAGATATCTATTTACCTTTGCGCGGTATGGAAAAGGCAAATAATACAGATAAGCCATTAAACTCGAAGGGCGCTGCTATTTTCAATAAAATGCTTGAGGATAAGCAAGCCTGGGAGGAACACTTGCAAAAGGGCGGAAAGCTTAAAGATTTTAAAAGACTCAAAACGCTTCGTTGACTTCATATCCATTCGTAGAGCAGAGTGAATTTTCTAAATACCGATCAAATATTTTGCAAGGCTTTCAAAGGAAGAAATCCCATTAATATCTTCTGTGTCAACCCAATCGATTCCATTATTCGGCAAGTAGCTTATAATACCCGTTTTGAATACACACTTTTCATTAATTTTTCTTAAGTCCATAATCCAATCCATAGGCAGTTTCTGAAGCCGTATTATTTCTTGAAATTCATTTGACAGTTTGTTTATACTGTTACCCTTTTGAATTAATAGGAGCAATCCACTATCAATGAATTTTGCAACTTGTAAATAACCTACTAATTGCGAATAATCCTTTAAACTTAGTTGATTTAAAAATTTAGCCTCTATAAGAATAAATTTTACGACTTTATGCCTGTCAACAACCGCGAAAACAATGTCTACTTTAAGTTTCGGTATGTACAGATTAACAGGCGAAATTGTAATGCTAATTTCAGCCTCGATGTTATTAATCAATACGTTTAAGGTATTGTTGCAAGAATAAGCTACTACATACTCATTACCTAAGTATGAAATCAAATATTGCTTGAACTTTTGGGCAAACTCCTCGTAATAGCTTATTTCATTCATACTAACGAATACTGACGCTTATATCTGAAATTTTTATTTGGCGTGCAATAAGTGTTTGATTCAACTTATTTGAAACGGAAGAGCAAATAAACGCCCGGCCATTGGCTCCATTTACTACCAACAGGGGACTATCGAACCCGCGACCAATTGAAAAGACAATAAGATGTTCAGCCAGATTCTTATCAATAATACCTTGCATTGTGCCACTATGCCGTTTCCCTTTTAATTCATCGGCAATTAGGTATGCTATTCCTTGCCGCAAACCTGAAAAGTTTGCCAATTCATTATCTGTCATTAAACTATTAATCTGAATTTGCTGGCTGAATATTTCCTTATCGGGGAAATGCAGTGATCGGATATTATTAAACTTTGCCATCATACCATCTTCCATTCCTTTTGAGAGCCTCGGAAAAAAGCTAATTAATTTAGCACTTCCGTTTACCATTTTCCTAATTTCCTCCATCGGAGCATGGGGACAACCTAATAATGAACAGAAGTGTAAATAGTGAAAAAAAATCTTATTTTTCACTTCCGCGGGTAATTCTAAAGAATTTTGATCAGTATGAATGGTGACCGCGCTAGGCGTTTTTAATTTTCTTAGATAGCAGGGAATTTGCTCAACTCGTGATTGACTTTTCTCGATCTTCGCAATATCTATAGACTTCGACTGTAATGCAAACGAATTTCTTGCTAAAAATGACTTTACTAAAAATCGTATTTTAAACCCTTTTTTCCATCCTTTATATTCGGGGTCAGATGCGGAATGTTGATTTGGATGATTATATAGTATTTGATCAGTAATACTCCCTAAATCTGTTAACCACGAGCATAGCTGCACAACAAATTTAAAATTTTTAGTGCTGCCAGGCACTTCTATTGACACAGTAGGGGCATCATCACTAAATCTTCGATGAGAAAGGGTAAGGCTCGCCCGCGCATCGAATATTCCAGATAAAAACTTTTCGATACAAATGCCGGAGAGTTTTTGTTTTGCAGTACTTAAATCTGCACCCGCTAATAAAAATCCATGAGTGGGCAACCCTAGGTATTCCAAATCCAAAATAAGCTCAGAAATATCTACGTTGCTTACCGGCCTTATTAGCCATTTACTATTTCCAATTTCATATGTAACATTGAAATTATATGTCTGATTGAAGTAGCTACAAATTTTAGTTAGAATATCAGTGGCAATAACATTCATTCTACTTGGATCCATTCCCCATTTTTTAAAGGGCAGGTCAACGATAAAAGTGTTTCTATCCACTTTTCCTCCACCAACTAGCAACCCCGCGATGTAAGCCTTTATATGATTAATATTACGCATTATCGATGTGCTTTGTCAGCGCCTGCGCAAGTACCCATGCAAATATTGGAGGCACAGCGTTCCCGATTACCTTATAAGCTTCTGAAATAGACTTGTAAGGAAACGCGAACTCGTCAGGGAATGATTGAATTCTCGCGATCTCACGAAGTGTAAATCGTCTGTTTTCAAATGGATGAGTAATTCCGCAATTCTCTGGCTGTGCTGAGGCGGTTATCGTTCCGTTAATCTCGCCTAAGGCAAAACGACGGTAAAAATTTGGAGCTCGATATTTAGCAGGGTTTTCCCATATTTTTAAAAATCGTTCAGACATATCTGAGGGACTCATGTTTTTCCAAGATCGCCCGGTGGTAATCGTCTCGGAAATTTTTTGAATTGGTACCTTATTTTTAAACTTTCTTAGAACTTCTTTGCCGTCTGCACACGGCCCAATTTTGTCTACCATATATTGACCACCCGGCGAGTATTTCCAAAAATCATTTTTTTGAGGCGCGTTTTCAGGTATGTCGGATAAGACTGAACCTAAAAACAACTCATATGGATTATATTTAGCGTTTGGCAGGTTGTATTCTGCAATAACCTGATCTAGTAGGGTAAAATCAAAATACCCTATATCCTTTCTAATGCCCACAATAATTAATCTGTGTCGATTAGTGGGCACTCCATAATCACAAGTTCTTAAAAGTTTATAGCAGGTTTTATATCCAAGTTTTTCGGTTCTTTTTACGATTTCATCTGGAATGGTAGTGCCATTAGACATTTTAGATGACATAATGCCTTTAACATTTTCAAATATAAACCCAAGAGGCGCCCGCTTTTTCTTTAATGCAAGCTTCAGAATTTTTTCGCATTCTTCAAAAAGCGTACCTCTATCATCATTCACGCCTTTTCGTAGTCCTGCATTGGAAAAAGGCTGGCAAGGAAATCCTGCAATAAGAAAATCAAAGTCCGGTAAATCTTCTAATACAATTTTTTTAACGTCCTCTTTAACAAGCGAATGGTTACCAAAAAATGATTTATTAGAATTATAAACCGATGCAGCGGTTGCATCAATATCATTTGCAAAGACTACTTGAAATTTGTTTTTTTCATAGTGTCTACCCCGGAAATCAAAATTTCCATTCATCCCTAAGTCAAATCCGCCGCAACCGCTAAAAAGGGAAAGTACATTGTACGTATTTTTTGATACAATTTTCTCTTGAGTTCGATTGGCATTAAAATCTAATAGCAATTGAGGTTCTTCAACGAGTGATTCGGTTAAATCACTATTGTTTGATTTATACATACTGATTGCTTTAAAAAATTGAAAAAAAATGAAATTATCTGAGTGGTATTTGCAATCAGTATCTTATTTTCTGTACCATGTACTAAACGTTTTTTGAATATCCTGCTTCTTGAGCTGACACTGCCAAACAGTGATAACCTTCCATCCAATACTTTTTAATTCTTTTGCTGTCGTCAGATCTCTGATTTTATTTCTTTTAATTTTGTCTATCCAAAATTGCTCATTTGATTTAGGCATACTATAAGATTCACACTTATGGCCATGCCAAAAACAGCCATTCACGAATACTACCGCACGATGGCGGGTAAGCTTAATATCAGGAGTACCTAATTAACTCCGATCGTGCAACCTATACCGAAATCCCTGTGAAAAAAGAAATTTTCTAACCAATTTCTCTGGCTTTGTGTCTGAACTCTTCACCTGCCCCATTATCTGACTTCTTTTTTCCCTACAAAATATGTCCGCCACATCACAAACTTACGTGCAATTTTACATTTTAAAAAGGTAATGTTTTTCGCAAGGCCCGTGCGTTTTTCTAGATAGTGCAAATAAGGTAAACCCTGTTAATAATACGCCATAGTATGGTTTCATTATATTCAGCAAAGGATAAGAGTATGTGCTACTTTTGTATTTCTTATATCACAAAAGATGCACCAATTCATATCAGACCTTTTTTCGAAACAAGATACCAGTGCGGATAACTTCTTCCTGATGGCGGGGCCATGCGTGGTAGAGGGGGAAGACGTAATTATGCGCACTGCGGAGGCTGTGGTGGCTACCTGTGCGCGGCTGAAGGTGCCGGTGATATTCAAATCATCTTACCGAAAAGCGAACCGGAGCAGGCTGGACAGTTATACAGGAATAGGCGATGAGGCTGCGCTGAAGATACTGAGAAAGGTGCGCGATACATTTGGCGTGCCGGTGGTGACAGATATACATGCCGCAGATGAAGCGGCGATGGCGGCAGCATATGTGGATGTGCTGCAGATACCTGCCTTCCTGTGCAGGCAGACGGATATACTAGTGGCGGCTGCTAAAACGGGTAAGATCGTGAATGTAAAGAAGGGGCAATTCCTGTCGCCGGAATCTATGGTATTTGCTGTGGATAAGCTACAGCAGAGCGGTAATAGTAAGGTAGTGCTTACAGACAGGGGTACCATGTTTGGCTACCACGACCTGGTGGTAGATTACAGAGCTATACCGATAATGCAGGGGCTGAAAGTGCCCGTGGTGCTTGACTGCACACACTCGCTGCAACAACCTAACCAGGCTAGCGGGGTGACGGGCGGCAATCCTGAAATGATAGAAACAATAGCGCGCGCGGGCATAGCCGTAGGCGCGGATGGCTTGTTTATAGAAACGCACCCAGATCCGGCCGTGGCAAAAAGCGATGGCGCTAATATGCTGCAGCTGGCCCGGCTGGAACCGCTGCTGCAAAGACTTGTGGCTATACGGGCAGTGGTGAATAAGTGGTAGGTACCAATACCCCCCGCCCGTAAAGGGCAGATGTGGCGCAACCCCCAAGAGAAGCGGGCCTTTAGCCTCAATATGAGGTGGGGCGGGCAAATTGCGATAAGGCTGAAAGCCAGTGTTTAAGGGGCTTTAATACTAAAAAATGACAATTGGCACAAATGTTTTAAGCTATTGAGTAGCTAAAATTAAGTGTATATGCGTTGGTGGGGAGGAAGAGAAAGCGGGAATGTGGAGTATGGATCTGGTGGCGGAGGCGGCAAGCTCGCAGTAGGTGGTGGCATAGGCACCCTGATAATAGCCGCAATAGTATACCTGCTGGGCGGCAATCCCTCGCAACTGCTAAACCAGCAGCAGAGTGGCGGATCGACAGAAACCACCACTGAAAAGCAAGGCGGGTACGATTCTACAGACCGTTTTGTAAAAGTAGTGCTGGCCCAGACAGAAGACGTATGGGGGCCAATTTTCAGGGAGGCCGGACGTGAATATCGCCAGCCTAAGCTGATACAGTTTGAAGGCTCGGTGCAGAGCGCATGTGGCTTTGCCGAGGCGGCTACAGGGCCGTTCTACTGCCCTGCAGATGAGCGTGTATACCTCGACAAATCATTCTTCAGGGAGCTTAAGGAACGCTTTAATGCAGGTGGTGACTTCGCAAATGCCTATGTAATAGCGCATGAGGTGGGACACCATGTGCAGAACCTGATGGGCACCAGCGGCAAGGTGGAGCAGATACGCAGGCAGGAAGACAGGACTACGGCTAACAGGTACTCTGTGATGCTGGAGCTGCAAGCCGACTTCTATGCAGGCATATGGGCGCACTATGTGAATAAGAGCGGCAATGTAGTAGAGAATGGGGATATAGAATCGGCACTGAATGCTGCCAACCAGATAGGTGATGACAGGATGCAAATGCGCTCAAAGGGGCATGTGGTGCCTGATGCGTTCACACACGGCACTTCGGCACAGCGTATGTACTGGTTCAAGAAGGGCTTTGAAACTGGTGACCTGAAGCAGGGCAATACCTTCCAGGAACTGGCCGGCCTTTATTACTACCACCTGGATGTGCAAAGGAGGCTTGCTACGCTGGGTGTTACGTGCTCTGATATGACACAACCTTGCCCAAGTGGTGCTCCTGGTGCGCCACGTAATCAATAATGAGCCACTCCACGGTAACAGACTGTGGCTCATTAGTAAGACATTTTCTTTGAAGCGCGTCCTGCGGGATGCGCTTCACTATTTCAATGAGGTGCCGGTTATATATCTCCCAAAAGGAGATGATGTGGGCGGATGGCATATCGTGGTAGCGGCTGCGGTTGTTCCACTCGTCCTGCGCGTAGACTATGAACGGGGTGTCCTGGAACTGGGCCCGGATGAAGCGCTGGTGGTTATTGGTGGCGCTATCTACCAGGTGGCCAATTTCCTCCTTAGGGCTCCACTTGTGTGGGGCGGGTTTGTGGGAAAACTGGTCTTCAGGGATTGCCTTTAGCAAATGGGGGATGGTGTCGCAGAGGTAGGTGAGGCGGGAGATAGCGGTGGTGATCATTTTCTTTTCTTTTTTGAAGGATGTTGCCGGGTGTCGAAGAAAGTCATTAGTTCGATTTTACTGCGCTTTACACGATAGAGCAGTAAGTTATGTTTTGTTATCAGCACCTCGTACACATTTTCCTTTTCAGATTTCCTGCAAAGCGCCGGATTAGTTTTAATCAACCCCCAACACTTTCTCAGTACGCGAAACAAAATTCTTTATCTCCTTCTCTGTCCAGTTTTCTTCCAACCATGCAATAATCTCATCGTACCTACGCTCTGCATTTGGCAACCAAATTATTTCGTACGCCATTTATCGTATTTTTTGAACACTTCATCATGCGGTCTGCCTTCGCCCCTAGCAGATTGTTTTTTGGCTTCCTGAACGTCTGCTTTTACGTTATCGGGCAGTGTATCCCAAAGGTCTTCCTGTTCAATTTCCAAAATGGCCTGAATTAAGCGAAGAGATTTGTCGTCTGCCTTATCGATTTGTTTTTTCACCTGCTTACGCAATGCTTCTGTTGCAACCATACCAAAATGTTTATACAAATTTACCTAAATATAGGATTGGTTTTATGTGGCCGAGCCGGACTTCATGCGTAATCCGATCTAACCCGTTGTTCATTCAACCCTTATAAGGTTGGCCCCTCGTGTTTGGCTACCGGGGGTTGTCATCCTTGGCTACTGATATCAAAGCCCTATCGGGCTTTGGTAGTTACGTTTAGGACGCTGTACATCATAACTAATAAGGTACGATACCTTCGGCATCGATTGTCAAGGAGCCTAATTTTCTATAAACATGTGATGCCTTCAGCATCATTTGTAGAATTATGTCACTTAACTTTATTGGCATCGCCTTCAGGGTGGACCCTTGTTGTTTGCGTGCCGGTTTGCCACCCCCGCAATGCGTATTAAAGCCCTATCGGGCTTTGGTGGTGTAGGGGAATTTTTGGGTGGGCGTACGTTCAACCCTTTCAGGGTTGGCCCGCGTTCTTCGACTACCGGGGGTTGTCACCCCCGGCTATTGATATTAAAGCCCTATCGGGCTTTGGGGTGTAGGGGGGATTTTTGGTTGGGCGTACATTCAACCTCTACCAGGGTTGGCCCTCGTGTTTGCCTACCGGGGGGTGGCACCACCGGCTATTGATATTAAAGCCCTATCGGGCTTTTGTAGTTACGTTTAGGACGCTGTACATCATACGAGTGAAAAACATACGATACCTTCGGCATCGATCGTCAAGTAGCCTAATTTTCTATAAACATGTGATGCCTTCAGCATCATTTGTAGAATTATGTCACTTAACTTTATTGGCATCGCCTTCAGGGTGGACCCTTGTTGTTTGCGTGCCGGGTTGCACCTCGCAATCCGTATTAAAGCCCTATCGGGCTTTGGTGTTAGCGTGTTATGATAACACTCAAACGCTTCCGGTCAAAAAAAGGTGTACGGACGCTACCAATACTTGCAGCGTGCAGGATACACTCATTGCTTTTCCAGCACGGGTTAGGCGCAAAATCTTGCGGCGCTAAGGGCGAGTGAGGCATTCCAATTCCAACTGCCGGTTTCATAAATAAGAAAACCGCCCCGGAATACGAGGCGGTTTTGTATAAAAATCTATTTAAAATTAAGCGTTTACTTTTCCTTTTGTTTTTGCTACTACTTCTTCCTCGATGTTGCGCGGGGCTGCTGCGTAGTGGCTGAACTCCATGGTAGAAGTGGCACGGCCTGAAGACAGTGAACGAAGCTGTGTAACGTAACCGAACATTTCGCTCAGTGGCACCTTGGCTTTGATCACCTGCAGGTTGTTACGGCTATCCATACCTTCGAGCATTGCACGACGACGGTTAAGGTCACCTGTAACATCGCCCATGTACTGATCAGGAGTGATCACTTCTATTTTCATGATAGGCTCGAGAATTACGGGCTTAGCTTTACGGCCGGCTTCGCGGAAGCCAGACTTAGCACATAGCTCGAACGACATACCGTCACTATCCACCTGGTGGAATGAACCGTCGAATATACGAACCCTAAGATTCTCAACAGGGAAACCTGCGAGTGGGCCTGTGGTCATTGACGCTTCAAAACCCTTCTGTATCGGGGCGATAAACTCACGTGGGATAGAACCACCGAATATCTCGTTGATGAACTGGTAGGTACCTTTGCCTTCTGCCAGGAACTCAGGATCAGCAGGGCCGATCTCGAACTGGATATCAGCGAACTTACCGCGGCCACCAGTTTGCTTTTTGTATATCTCGCGGTGCTCTATTTTCAGCGTTAACGCCTCTTTATAAGCAACCTGCGGAGCGCCCTGATTGATCTCTACCTTGAACTCGCGACGCATACGGTCTACAATGATCTCGAGGTGAAGCTCACCCATGCCGCTGAGGATTGTCTGGCCGGTATCTTCGTCGGTCTTAACGCGGAGCGTAGGATCTTCTTCAACCAGCTTAGCTATCGCCATACCCATTTTATCAACGTCGGCCTGAGTTTTAGGCTCAACCGCTATTGATATTACGGGTTCAGGGATAAACATATTCTCCAGAACGATCGGGTTCTTTTCGTCGCAAAGGGTATCACCTGTTTTTATTTCTTTGAAACCAACAGCTGCTCCGATATCACCAGCTTCGATGAAGTCGATAGGGTTCTGCTTGTTGGCGTGCATCTGCATTATACGGCTGATACGCTCATTTTTACCGCTACGCACGTTCAATACATAAGAACCGGCATCGAGACGGCCGGAATAGCACCGGAAGAACGCGAGGCGACCAACGAATGGATCGGTCATGATCTTGAACGCAAGTGCCGCGAAAGGCTCTTTTGCATCAGGGTGACGCTCAATTTCTTCACCAGAATCAGGATTGATACCCTTGATAGCCTCTATATCCATAGGGCTAGGCAGGTAACGGATAACGCAATCGAGCGCTACCTGTACTCCTTTGTTCTTATAAGCAGAGCCACAAAGCATTGGCACGATGCTGAGATCGAGACAAGCCTTACGTACTGCTACGTGAATTTCATTTTCAGATATGCTGTTAGGATCTTCGAAGAATTTCTCCATCAGCTTATCATCGTACTCAGCCACTGCCTCTACGAGGTGAGCGCGCCAGAAGTCAACATCTTCCTTCATATCATCAGGAATAGGAACTTCTGTGTAGGTCATGCCCTGTGTAGCGTCGTCCCAAATGATACCCTTCATGGTTATCAGGTCAACAACACCTTTGAAATGATCTTCAGCGCCTATAGGGAGCTGCAGCGGAACCGATTTAGCACCGAGCATATCCTTTACCTGCTGCACCACCATAAGGAAGTCAGCACCTACGCGGTCCATTTTGTTTACGAACCCGATACGTGGAACTTTGTAACGGTTGGCCTGGCGCCAAACTGTTTCAGACTGAGGCTCAACGCCATCAACTGCTGAAAACAAAGCAACAAGGCCATCGAGTACACGCAAAGAGCGCTCCACCTCGATGGTGAAGTCAACGTGACCCGGAGTATCAATGATATTAAACTTATACTTTTTAGAATCAGGCAGTGCTTTACCCTGTGTAGTAGGATAATTCCAGAAACAGGTAGTAGCTGCCGAAGTGATCGTGATACCACGCTCTTGTTCCTGAGCCATCCAGTCCATGGTAGCTGCACCTTCGTGCACCTCACCTATTTTATGGTTTACACCCGTATAATAGAGAATACGTTCGGTCATAGTGGTTTTGCCTGCGTCGATGTGCGCAGCAATACCAAAATTTCGCTGTAAGCGGAGATCTGCCATTTTTTTATTTTATTAAATAGTTGAAATTTGAAAATCGAGGTGCAAAGGTAAGACTTTTAATGTAAAAGCGAACAGGCCAAAAACGTGAAAATGTGAAATTTTTGCAATAAATTAATGACTGTGGTTAAGATGAAATAACAAAATTCAACATCTGAATGAAGGTTATTGCCAAGGTGCTATGCCTTGTGTGCATAAACCGGAACCTGTGGATAAAAAAGCAAACGCCACCAATAAAGGTAGCGTTTGCATTGTGTTTCCTGTCCTTATTCCCCGTGTACCAGGCGTATCATAACGGTGTTCCCATTCTCGCTATTATACCTGCACATGTACACCCCTGCTGCCAGCTCTTTAGGCAGACTGAGCGGGTTGATGCCTGAGGCGATAACAAACTGCGTTACTTCCCTGCCATCAATAGTGTATACCTGCAACGTACCTGCCTCGTCAGCAACAACCGTAAACTCACCCGTTGTAGGGTTAGGATACAATTGCAAATTGCTGGCCGCCGATGCTGCCACTGCCCCACCCGGCCTTGGCGAGGTGATGCTGATGAGCTGGGTGGCGCGTGCGGTACATGCACCGAGGGTGACGCTGTAGCTGATAGTGGCTGTGCCTGCTGATACTGCGCTTACCAAGCCCGTTGCGGCACCTACTGTTGCCCTTGCTGTGTTGCTGCTCGTCCATGCGCCACCTGCATCGCCTGTTGATGATAACGTAACGCTGGTAGCACCGCCACCTGCTGTGGTGTGCAGTGGTATAGCGCCGGTTATCGTTCCCGCGTTTGGTGATGCGTTAACAGTAACTGTCGTTGTGCGTACACAGCCCGTTGAGGTAATGGTGAAGCTGATAGTCGAAGTACCCAATGATACGCCTGTTACAGCACCATATGCCGCCGTGGCTCCGGTGCCTACTGTAGCTACAGCCGGTGTGCTGCTGCTCCATGTGCCGCCGGGGGTAACATCGCTGAGCGTTGTTACCAGGCCGAGGCATGCATTCGTGGTGCCGCCTATCATGGCAGGCAGCTGGTTTACCGTCATCGCCTTCACTGTGCGGCAGCCTGTGCCGAATGAATACGTGATATTAACTGCACCCATGCTTAACCCATTAACGATGCCAGTGGTGCCGCCTACAGTTGCATTAGCATTTGAGCTGCTCCATGAGCCGCCGGGTGATGCATTGCTGAGGGTTGCAGAGTTGCCAATGCACAGTGCAGTAGCACCTGTGCTTGCACCAGGCACTGCATTAACGCTTACAGTAGATGTACGCGCACAACCAGTGCTTGCAGTGAAGGTAATGGTAGCTGTGCCCCCGCTAACGCCACGCACATGACCTGCTGTGCTGCTCAGCATAGTAGCAACCGATACATCGCTGCTGGCCCATGTGCCACTGCCTGTGCTGCTGAGTGTAGTGTTGAGGCCTATGCATGCTATTGGGTAACCAGTGATAGCAGCCGGGGGATTGTTGATGGTCATTGCTTTTGTCTTGTAGCAGCCGGTGCCTGTAGTGTAGGTAATAGTTACGTAACCAGGCGTTACGCCTGTTACATTACCAGGGCCTGCTACTGTTGCTATCGCAGTATTGCTGGTGCTCCAAATACCACCGCCTACTGAGTTGGTAAGGGTTACCGGTGCGCCTACGCAGCCGTTGGCAGGACCGCCTATTGCTGCTGGTATGCCGTTAACCGATAGCACTACTGTAGCGATACAGCCAGATGCCAGTGTGTAGGTAATGGTTGAGGTACCGGTTGCAATGCCTGTAGCGATACCCGATGTGCTGTTGATAGAAGCAACCGCTGTGTTGCTGCTGGTCCACGATACGCCTGCTGTGGCATTAGTGAGCGTGGTAGTGCTGCCTACGCAGGTGGCTGGTGTGCCGCCTATGGCAGCAGGTGCTGCGTTAACTGTTACCAGTGCGGTGCGGTAGCAGCCTGTGCCTGTAGTGTAGGTCATCTGTACCGTGCCTGCTGTTACGCCCGTAACTACTCCGCTTGCTGCATCTACTGTTGCCAGTGAAGCGTTGTCGGTTGTCCACGTGCCACCTGTGGTGCTGTTGGCAAGTGTTGTAGTTGTGCCGGGGCAAACCTTCTGTACGCCTGTGATAGATGGCGGTGCGCTGTTAACTGTCATTGTAGCTGTTGTCTTGCAGCCCGTAGGCAGTGTGTAGGTAACAATGGACGTACCTACGGATAGGCCGTTTACAATACCTGTTGCTGCGCCTATGGTCATGCTGCCTGCTGGTACGGTCCAGGTGCCGCCTGTTGATGCGCTGGTGAGCATCGTTGATGCGCCGATGCAAACACCTGTTGCGCCTGTTATAGCCGATGGTGTAGCGTTAACTGTAACCGTTATGCTGCGGCTGCAGCCGGTGCCCACGGTGTATGCGATGTCTGCATTGCCTGTAGATACCGCTGTTACCGTGCCGCTGGTGCCTATGGTGGCCACCGATGTGTTGCTGCTGCTCCATGTGCCGCCTGCAGTAGTGTTGCCGAGGGCTGTAGTAAATTCTTCGCATACGCTTGCTGTGCCTGAGATAGCAGCTGGCAATGTGTATACTGTAACTGCTGCTGTAGCGCGGCAGCCTGTGCCCAATGAATAAGTAATGGTGCTCATACCGCCTGCTACGCCCGTTACTTCGCCCGTGCTGCTTACTGTGGCCACAGCCGTGTTGCTGCTGCTCCATGTGCCGCCTGTGGCTGTTGTAGTGAGTGTTGTTGCTGCGCTTACGCATACACCTGTGGTGCCTGTAATAGCCGATGGCACTTCGTTTACCGATACCTCTGCTGTGGCATAGCAGCCGCTGCTGAGTGTGTAGGTGATTGTTGCTGTGCCGTTAGAAGCGCCCGTCACTGCGCCGTTAGCTGCACCTACTGTTGCAACTGATGTGTTGCTGCTGGTCCAGGTGCCGCCGCCTGCTACGTTGTTAAGTGTAGTAGTGTTGCCGGTGCAGAGGCCCATGGTGCCGCCAATAACTGTAGGCGATGCGCTTACTGTTACTACTGCTGTAGCTGTGCCTGCTGATGTGGTATAAGTAATACCAACAACTCCCGATACAACACCCGTAACCACACCACCTGAAGAGATAGTAGCGATAGCTGTGTTGTTGCTGGCCCATGTGCCGCCAGCTGTAGCGCTGCTGAGTGTTGTTGCTGAACCTGCGCATACGGTCATAGTGCCGGTGATCTCTTCAGCCTCTTCAGTTGAAGTTACACTCACCGTTTTTGTAGCCACTGCTGTGCCGCAATCGCCGGTAACAGAATAAGAAATAATGGCTGTGCCTGCAGTAACACCTGTTACCATTCCCGTACTGCCTACAGTCGCGTTGCTGCTGCCAGTGCTCCATATGCCGCCGCTTACTGCGTTGGCGAGCGTTATTGTTTCTCCGGTATTTACTGTTGATGCGCCGGTGATGGTGCCTGCGTTAGTAGCTGCGTTGACCGTGGCTACTGCCAGGCTGGTGCAGCCGCTGGTGTAGCTGTAGCTGATGGTTGTAGTGCCCACGCTTACACCGCTAAGTCCGCCGGTAGAGCCAAACACGCCTACAGCAGTGTTGCTGCTGCTCCATGCGCCGCCGCTTACAGGGTGCGTGAAAACAGAGATGGCACCTTCGCAAACTGTGAGCGAACCTGCAATCGCTGATGATGTCATGTTAACAGTTACTATAGCGGTAACAACATCACCATCTACAGTGTATGATATTGTAGCAAGGCCGTTGGAAACGCCGGTGACTACGCCACCTGATGTTACGGTTGCGATAGCCCCGCAGCTGGTGCTCCATGTGCCACCAGATATGGAGTGAGTAAGAGTGACACTGCCTGAGCCGCTGATGGTCAGTGTCCCTTCAATTGGTGGTAGTGTTACGGTTACGGTATAAGTTGAAAACCCTATGCAGCCTGCCGAAGTTACCGAGTAGGTAATCACGGATGTGCCTGCAGTAACTCCGGTAACGATACCGCTACCGGTACCGACTGTAGCGTTAGCATTGCTTATACTCCATGTGCCGCCAGATACTGAGGAGGAGAGTGTGATCGATTCTCCCTGCTCTACTGAAGAGCTGCCGGATATGGAGCCTGCGGAGGCAGTTGCGTTAACGGTTACGGGAACAATAACAGTACAGCCGTCGGACCCATACGCCCTATAGCGGATATCGGCAATGCCAGAAGCAATACCAGTTACCATACCAGTTGTTGAACCTATCGATATTTTAGACGTAGACATCGTCCACCATGTACCGCCCGCCGGGCTTCCCGTCAGCGCTATAGTGCTGCCGACACATACATTCAACGAAGTAGACGGGCTGATGACGGGCGTAGCATTTACGGTAACTATATAGCTCGCAGTGCATGTACCGTTGAGGTAAGTCATTGTTGTAGTGCCAGCTGAAAGACCCTTCATATAATCCGGTTGATGATAAGAGGTGCCACCGACCGCCGGGTTGCTGCTCATCCACGCGCCAGCCCCAAGTGGGTTACTAAATGCTACCTGGCCGCCAACACAAATAGCCGGCATAGTACTTGCCGGCACGGCTGACGTCGTCTTGGTTAAACGGATAACCCCGCCGCCCGTTCCGGAGGCATATACTGTACCGCTACCGTCGATGCGGATATCACCGTCTCCGGTAGTTGTGCCCATGTGTATCCACGATGTCCCGTCAAACCTTACCATGACGGTGCCGAGAGCGAGTAACGATGATCCACCACCCGCGTCATATGTTGTATAACCCACATAAGGCACACCGTTCGCATCGATGCCAATAGAGCTGAAATCGCCGTAAGCGATTGTACCGCCTACAGTTGTCCAGGTTCCGCCGGTATACTTCTTAACCATAACATTTGCTGCACTGTTGTAGCTGATATATGGAGTATTATCGGCGTCGAGAGCCATATTTAATGCCCTGCCAGACGCTCCTGCTATATTAGACCCTATAAGCGCCCACGATGTTCCGTTGTACTTTTGCACATCAATGTACCCGTACATATTCGGATAAGCTAAGATCAAATTACCGTTACCGTCGATTGCAAATGCAAACCGGCTATAATATTGGGAGGCCCAACTAGACCCCAGCAAATATGCCGGAACTGCTGTTAAGCTTCCTACGTCGTTCCATGTACTTCCATTAAACTTCTTTACGCGGATAGCCTCGTCGTCCGACACATCTAAACCAGAAACTGCAGATGTGTATTCGTAGTATGCAACCTGAACGCTTCCACTGTTATCGACCACTAATTTAGTAAATGCAACTGTGCGGTCAGAGAAGCCGGTGGTGCCCGCAGTGGCCCAGCTGCTACCGTTGTACTTCTTTACAGTTAGCTTGTTACTATTAGCCTCATCGCGATAGGAAAGGTAAATTGTTCCGTCCTTAGCGATCGCTATATCGGAGTAGCCAAATGCCCCATCCGATATGCCGGCGCTGCCTACCAATACCCAGCTTGTGCCATTGTACTTTCTTACTTCTGCTTTACCTGAAGAACCCATAGTAGACACGTAAGGAGTGCCATCAGCATCCAGTTCAAAGCCTGAATACCAGTAACCTGCAAAAGGCAGTTCTTTCCAGTATTTGCACACGGTGGTTAGCGGCGCTACGGATACTGCTTTTATTGCAGTGCCACATGTGCCTGAAGCCACATAGGTGATAGTAGTGGTACCCGCTGTGAGGCCAAACACTACGCCGCCTGCCACAGAGCCAACTGCTGTGCTGCTGCTGCTCCATGTGCCGCCGGAGACGTTTGCAGCAAGCGTTATGTACGAGCCTGCCTCAACGTCGGACGGGCCTGTAAGTGTGGTTGCTGCGTTGACTGTAACTGTTGTTATGCTACTGCATCCTGAGCCATAGGCATACGTAATACTTGCAGTGCCTGCGGTTACACCTGTTACTGTGCCGTCCATTGCAATCGTTGCAACCGCGGTAGTGCTGCTGCTCCACGCACCGCCGCTTACCGGGTGGCCGAGTGCTGTGACAGCGCCGGCGCACATGCTAAGCGTACCGGTGATCGCAGATGAGCTCATGCTTACCGTAACTACGGAAGTGGTACTGCCGCCGCTAACCGTGTAGGTGATGGTTGCAAGGCCGTTGGAAACACCTGTAACAACCCCACTTGAGCCTACGGTTGCTATACCGCTGCAGTTGCTGCTCCATGTGCCGCCAGATATTGAGTGAGTAAGGGTGACACTGCCTGAACCGCTGATGGTGAGCGGGCCGGATATAGGCGGCATAGTTACAGCTACTGTATAAGTGGCCACGGCGGTACCACAACTGGTGATAACACTGTAGGATACAGTGTCGATACCCACCCCATTACCTACGAAGGCTCCGCCGCCCATGTGAGACAGCTTAAAATTCTTTACACTCCACACACCATGGGGCACACTTGCCGAAAGCGTAACAGTGGACCCATACACAACAGTTGCAGGCCCGGAGATAGCACCGGCTGTGGGCGGGCTGACCGGCTCCAGCGTTTTTACTACCACCTTGTAATCAGCATATTGGTGCCCGTAGCATACATATGGCAACCCGCTGCCGTCGATGGCCATTCTTACCTCTACCGGCATACCGAGCGAATACTTTGCCCCCCCCACATTCACCCAGCTGCTTCCGTCAAACTTCATGGTTGTTACACCGGGGATACCGGCGGAGAAGTCGCTAAATGAAACATAAGGAACTCCTGCGGGCGATATATCAAATGCAAGTTCACCATTTACCGTCACGGGTGAAAAAGCCGCTGATCCAACATATACCCATGCCGAGCCATTGAATTTCATTACGGTCACTTTATAACTGCTTCCTTCTATGTATGCGATGTATGGCGTGCCGTCGGGGTGTATCTTAAGCCTTACACGTGGTGCCTGGCCTGCGGTGACCCCTGCACCGCCAAGCGCAGTCCAGCTGGTACCATTGTATTTTAAAACCGTGGCTTTGAAACTATTGGCAACGTCCGTGTACGCCACAACCGGCTGCCCGTCGCTGCTGATAGCAAGGCTGGGGAAAAGAGCCCCCCCCGCGCTGATGCCGGTACTACCGGTGCTTCCCTGCAGCACCCACGACCCGGTATATTTCATTACATGTAACTTATCAGCTTCGAACGCGACATACGCCGTTCCGTTCCCGTCGATGACTATTGTAGGATGTGATACCGGATTTCCAAGATTTGTCCCCCCCAGCCCTATACCGGCCTTCCCTACTGTTACCCAGTTATCGCCTATAAGCTTTTTTACAGTCGCCCTGTTATAGTTAGTGGCATCCCTATAGACAACATATGGTGTATTGCCGGTGTTATCCATTGCTATTGAGGCATAGGTTATTGTTCCCGGCGTAAAGGATACGGGGCCTGCCGGCAACCAGTTGCCCCCGTTATAACGCATCACAGTACCTTTCGAACCATTGGCATCGTCAGCATAGAAAACGTATGGCTTACCACCATTCCCAATTGTCATAGACATGGAGTATGTCACACTTCCAGCTGAAAACCCTTCTATTCCCGCAGTGCGCCACGCCTCGCAGGAACCTGTATCATTGACGGTTATAACAGCTGTATCGACAAGATTTGAACCACAGCCATTTGTTACGGTATAGCTGATAGTAGCAGAACCAGCAGATATCCCGGAAACCACACCGCCGCCTGAAACTGATGCATGCGATCCCGAAACGCCCCATGCTCCCCCAGCAATGGTATTGCTCAAGGTAGTTATTCCGCCAATACTCAGACGCGCAAGCCCTGTTATGGACGACCGGAGCGTATTCACTGTTACTATTATGGCAGCGCTGCAGGCAGAGGTAGTGTAGCTAATAGTGGTAGTACCGGTGCTGATACCTGTTACAATGCCCGTAGAAGCGCCCACCGTGGCTACTGACGTATTGCTGCTGCTCCATGTGCCGCCAGTCGTCGCATTGGCCAGTGTTGTTGTAGCGCCGGAGCATATGAAAGCAGTACCAGTTATGGGGAGTACAGCCACACTGTACTTCCTTACCGATAAGGTGGAACTGCCGGTATGCCCGCCTGAATAGGCACTGTAAATGGTGTTAGTGGCTTTATCCACTATCATTGACCAGGCGAGCCCGCCAACTCCCCAGCCGGAACTTACCCATGAACTATCAGTAAACTTCCAGGCATCGGCAGCAAAGCCATCCCAATATCCCGCAAACACATTGTCGTTTGTATCTATTGCGATCGGGTAATGTTTCAAGTAAGAAACAGGATACTCCGTGGATGGTGTGCCTACCACTTCCCAGGCACTACCGTTGTACTTCATTACCCACCCCGTGCCATATTCAAAGATCACGTAAGGCACTCCCGATTTATTTATTGCAAGCGTAGGGCGACCGCCGGCATGCACCGCGCTGCCAACACCAACCCAAGAGGTGCCGTTATACTTCATAACATAGATCATATTCGCCGACCTAAAGGCAACGTACAGCGTACCATCGTCACCTACTGCCATATTCAGCTCCCTGACGGTATCTGGGGTAAACCCTGCGGTACCAACCGGCACCCAGTTCGTGCCGTCAAATTTCTTTACCGTGGCTTTAAAAGACAACACTGAATCCGGGTATGCTACATAAGGCGTACCTGCGGCATCAATTACCATTTTTATGAATTGATTGCCGCCATCGAAGCCATATGGCGTCCCGATGGCCGCAGAAGATCCTACATCGATCCACGATGAACCATTGTATTTTTTCACGAACACACCCCCTCCCGGGCTATTATTCAGGAAGCTGATATACATTTCTCCTGATGCCGTTGCAGCCGCAGAAATACTTGTTAGTGTGCCAGCGGCAATAGTACTATGCGCAACCCAGGCACTGCCGTTAAACTTCTTTACCGTAACGCTGGTACCCGCTGTGCCATCGCGATATGCCACATGCAAATCATGCGATGCGTCCATCATAAGGTTTTGCTCAGACGCAGCTCCCGCCGAGAACCCAACGGCCCCTACCTGGCTCCATGAGGAGCACTGGGCCCTGGCATGCCTGCCCGCGAACAAGAGACTAATAAGTAAAAGAACGCCCGCGTATCTACGCCGGGCCGTGTGCAATTTGCCCCGGCTCATGGCTCGGGGGCGGGGGTACATTGCTGTTGTCATAAGGTATGCTTGTTTAGGTATATAAGCAAATGTTATCAATTGGCTCAAAGTTTCCTACAAAAAGTTTCTAAACGGTCGAAAAAGTTTCTAAGCGGTAAAAAAATGGCTGATATTAAACATTTCTGCAAATCCGGTTATATGGCATTACTTTTTAACACTTTTCTAATAAAGCAGGGCAGTATTTTTGATGTACCTAATTGCACAACGAAATAAACAGGATCTATCTATGAAATTTAAACTCTTTCCAGTCATTTTTACAGCGGCGGCGACCTCTGTAATGACGCTTTTCGCGGTTTCACACTTCCAGGAAAAGGTACCTTATTTAGGCATGGCGCAAAGCAGGCAGCTGCCTGTCAATTATGCAGCGTATACGGGTGCAGCTGCAGGATCGGCAGTGGCGCCGCCTGCCAGTTTTGAAGCAGCTGCCGAAAGTTCAGTTAAGGCGGTGGTACACATTAAAACATCTACCGAAGGCCGTGTGATCACGGACAACAGTATGGGCGATGTGTTTAGCCAACTGTTTGGCCAGCGACAATATTACATACCTCCGCAGGCGGGCTCAGGCTCGGGCGTGGTGGTATCGGCAGACGGCTATATTGTTACTAATAACCACGTGATAGCTGATGCCAGCACGGTGACGGTAACGTTTAACAACAGGCACACTTCTAAAGCGCGCGTAGTGGGCACCGACCCAAGCACCGATATAGCAGTGCTTAAAGTAGAGGATGGGGCTAACTACCCTTATATGGAATTTGGCAACTCGGACGATGTGAAGCTGGGGCAATGGGTGCTCGCGGTGGGCTTCCCGCTGAACCTTGATGCAACTGTAACGGCAGGCATTGTAAGTGCTAAAGGCCGCTCGCTGGGTATCAATAAGACTCAATCGGCATCTGCCATAGAGTCATTTATACAAACGGATGCGGCAGTGAACCCGGGTAACAGCGGTGGCGCACTAGTGAACCCGGCAGGCCAGCTGGTGGGTATCAACTCGGCAATAGCTTCGCCAACAGGCTCTTATGCGGGCTACTCGTACGCCATACCTGCTAACATAGTGCGCAAGGCGGTGAACGACCTTATGAAATATGGCTCTGTGCAGCGCGCATATATGGGCGTAGAATACCTGGATAATAAGTCGGCAACGCCGGAGCAGCTGACCTCATACGGCGCTGATAAATGCGATGGCGTATACGTAATAAACGTGCGGCCAAACAGCGGCGCAGGAAAAGCAGGGCTGCAGAAAGGCGACTTTATAATGCAAATAAACGGCACACCCGTAACATGCCCCGGCGACATACAAGGCCAGGTGGCGCGCTACCAGCCGGGAGATAACATCAGCATTATGTATAACCGCGGCGGCAAGCAATACAGCGCTACTGTAATGCTGACCAATATGAACGGCACAACGGAGATCATAAAAAAGGGCAGCGGGTCTAAGCTGCTTGGGGCAACCTTTAAGCAAGTGCGGGAGGGCCTGGAAGTGGTGGACCTGGGTAAGGGGCCGCTGGCGAAGCAGACGAATATGGGCAAAGGCTTTGTTATCACCGGTGTTAACGACATGCCTGTGAAGTCGGCGAGTGACCTGCAGCAAATATTGACGAGCAAAAAGAGTGTGCAGATAGCAGGGTACTATCCCGGCAAGCAGGGTATGTACTATTTTGCCCTTAACAATGTAGACGCATACAGTGGAGAAGAATAATTAATCGAAAAGGAAATGCTTCTGTAGATATCAAAGGAAGGAGTGAAGGAGAAAAAGAAGAAGCACAAAAGCACAACTTGCAGATGGTTATATACCCCCCGCGATGCGGGGGGATTTTTTTGCGCTAAACATCTGTATACTGCTACCTTGCGTATATTAAAGCAATGACTATAAAAGCATCTATTACTATTGCAGCCATGGCCCTGCTGCCACACACAGCAGGGGCGCAGGCAATGGACTATGCACTGTCGCCGGGACTGAATGAATTACCTGCCAGGTATTTCAGGTTTAGCTATGAGAATGATTTCTTTACAGCGACCGATACGTACTACACGCAGGGCATACAGGCATTGTTGATACATCCCGGCCTGGCTGCAAACCCGGCAAACAAAATACTTGTAAGGTTGAAGAATGGCGTGGCGAGGTATGGAATAGCGGCGGAGCATAACGGCTATACGCCCACCAGCATCACTAACCCTGCCCCACTCTATAACGACCGGCCTTATGCGGGAGCACTGATGATACGCTCTTTCAGGGCTACTATAGACACGGTAAGGAAACAACGGCTGACCTCATCGGTAAGTATAGGCGTAATGGGGCCGCTGGCAGAGGCCGGGGAGATGCAGACGGCGATACACCGGGGCATCAATGGCTACCTGCCACGGGGGTGGCACTACCAGGTGCGCAACGACCTGGTGCTCAACTACGAGGTGCTGTATGAAAAGCAACTGCTCAACCTGGGCAACCATATATCGCTGACGGCAGCTGGCAAAGCAAGGGTGGGTACACTGAGCACTAAGGCGGGCATCGGGGTCACGGTGATGACGGGTTTTTTCGCTCCCGACAGGGCCTTCAATATATACCTGTATGCCATGCCGTTTGCGCATGTGGTAGCATATGATGCTACGCTGCAAGGCGGGCTGCTCAACAAAACATCGGAGGTAACGGTACCCGCAAGCGAAATAAACAGGACCACATTGCAGATGCGCTATGGCCTGGTGATGAGGTACAAGCGGCTCGATGTGTCTTACAGCTTTACGTCGCAGACGCGGGAGTTTGAAAATGCAAATCCGCACAGGTGGGGATGTGCCAGTTTGGGGTGGCGGTGGTAAGAGTTAGTCAGGCAACTTTGTCAGTACTATTTTCGCACCGATGTCGCTCTTTACTTTTCTGTAGAACGCTATATACCCGGCATATTTTTCCGGAGCATAGATACCCTTCTTTACGGATAAGCTTGTTGTTACCACCAGCGTATTGCGGCCTGTAAGGGCTGACGCAGAAGAGAAAGATGCAAACTCGTGTTCGTAATTGCTCACCTTGTTTCCACTCACCGAATAGTTGCCAGTAAAATGATACACTATAGTGTCGCGAACAGTGTAAGACAGGGGGATAGCGAAAGGCGTAGTTCGCTTTTCGGCCGATACAGGCTCAGCGAGAAAAAAACGAAATAGATCGGGCGACAGGAAAAGATGGGCCCCGGTACGTGAAATGCTGCCCTCGCCGGTCACACTGATATGCTCATCCAGATAAGGCGTACCGAAAACGTGCTGGCTTATGACATTGTGCCCGGTAACTTTATAACTGCTGAGCCTGAGTGCCTGGTTGAAATAGCTTTCATTCGCACTTGCCACTGTGCCCAAGTTAGCAGCTTCAGCATTCCACAGCACATCTGAAAAGTGCTGGTCGACCGTGCCGGTAATTGCCAGGTCGTCACTGACCGAAAATTCTGCTTTGCGCGCTAACCGGTTATCCTTGTTTGGCGGCGTGTGCACTACGAAACCGCCGAGGGGAGTGATCATTAGCGCGTCCCTGTCGGCAGTAGACCAGGATAGCCATGCCGCAGGGCCATCGGGCGCCGTGCACTCCAGCCAAATCGTATCTGACTTTGCTGGGATGCAGAGTATGACATGGTTAAAGGAATTATGCGGAAAATCTGCCTGTAGCGCCCGTCCTTCGCCTGCACCGGAATGTATCACTACCGGGTAAGCCGTTATACCCGCTTCGCCGAGCATTGCTTTCATGTAATTGCTCAGCGCTTTACAGTCTCCATACCCTTTGGCCGCCACAAAGCCCGCATCAAGCGTTTGCCACCCACCCACGCCCAACTGGATACTTACATAGCGGGTATTTTTCTGAAGGTGGCGGTAGAGTGCTGCTATCTTGGCAGCCTCATTTTTACAGGTGTCGGCAATGTTGTGCACTATAGCCTTTTTGTCGGCGGGCAAGCTGTCGCGGCCTGCATTCAGGCCATATAAAAAACTGCCGAAGTCCTTCCAACTGGCCATACTGCCGGCATTACCAAAAAGCTCGAAATTGTCTGAAACGAAAACCAGTACAGGGAGATCGTACTCTGCAACAACTGAAAATTTGTCACTCTCTACGCCGGCGACGAGGTTACCGGCAGCGGCAGTCAGCACATTCATTCCAGTCGTAGTTTTTACTGCAGGGGAAAAGCTACCATTGTATTCGCGAAAACGCAGCGGCAGGCCTTGTGCGTACCGCACCTCTATGCCCGCATGCTCTACTGCACAGTCATATGCCGGCTGGGGATGCCAGGCCGGGATATCCATAGTGCTTGGGTACCGGCTCTCTATTTCAAACTCGCATGTGTATGGATAAGTACTGCACTTAAACGCAAACATTTTGTACCGCACATCATCTACCGATGCACTGCCATAAGGCGCGAAGTCCTTAACTTCTTTTTTCTTCAGCTCCTGCACCAGGTTACCGTCCTTGTCATACAGTGCGCCTGATATGTGCTCTACTTTCCTAAGCGGGCTACAATGCTCTATAATTCCGGCATATTCTTTACCTTTCTCATTCAATATAGTAACTGCATATTTTGTTACAACATATACCTCCTTTGCTGAAATATCCATGGTGGTAGTGGCACTACGCACTACAGCATTTGCACCTTTTACCAGTGCGGCAGGGATAGCAGCTGCTGCCAGGCTTTTCTGTTCAGCACCAGCAATGTTCGCAGACAGGAATACAATGATCAAAACCAACAGTAACCTCATGACTATTTTCTTTTAATGGTTATGATCTCGTTCTCCTTAGCAGTTACCTGCTGGTAAAAATTCCTGATGGCATCGTAGGCCTCCGGCGGATAGGAGGTGGTAGTGCGCCTGTAGATGCTATTGATAGTAAGCAGGTGCATGGCTGGAAAGTAGGTAGCTGATTTTTCATAAGCAAGCCCGCCATCTTCGAGCGCCAGCATTGCCGGGGGCGGCAAGTTTACCGGTTCCAAGCCATCGGGTATATCTATAGTGAGCACATACCGCTCCTGCAACTTGTAAGGAAACTCTACAGGCATTTTCCTTACTGCGGCGGTAAAAGGATTCTTTGAACTATTCTTCAAAAGATAGGTGGCTATAAATGACAGACCTGAGTCGCGGGCAAAAGTAATATTGCCGATGCTAACGATCACCAGGTTAGTATCTGCATTTTCTTCCTCCAGCACTTTTGTATCGCTTATGGATATGCTGCCGGGCATGTCGCGTATCTGGCCGTCGATGAACTCCTGCTTCTTCTTTGCATCTGCATGCCACGACCGGCGAAGATAGGCGGACCGGAGGAATCCTATTTTTTGCGTCATTTCAATTGCAGCACCTGAGTCTGTAACGTTAGTCAGCTTAATGCCTATGACATGCCTGTCGTCTAGTGCGTCACAATCGAGCATGATACCGGCGCCGCCGCCCTGGCGCACCACCCATGCAAACCCATTGTAGCAGCGCAAAGGCAATACACCGTAGTTGTTGTATTTGTTGCTGGCATCGAGTAACGTGAACCGCTCCTCATTTTTAACAGCACAGGCCAGGTAATTGAAACGCTCGATGAGCGGAAAGGCAGCCGTTGGCGACATATGCCCGGAGGTGCTGAGCAAGATGGGGCAGGCATCAATACCTGCATGCACCAGCATGGCACAGAGAAACATATTGATGTCTGCATTAGTACCCCTTTTGTTTTTCCATACCTCGCTCAATATACGCCTTGGCCTGAGGCTTGCATCTTCATCGCAAGTGATATTTGTTCGTACGTAATTATAAATATTGTAGGTGGCAAGGTCATTCTTTAGATGCACAAGGCTGTCGACCACATCATCAAGAAACCCATTATTGGCAGTCAATATTTTGCGGAAAGCATCCTCTTTCAGAATGTCGTCATTGATCTTCTCCCATGTGTTGTTTAAATTCTTCATAGTGCCGCCCTGTATGACGGTAGTGATATGCAATGCAAGATTCTCTTTATAGTTAAGGTAGTTATTCACATATGGCTCGTCGTTTAGTGCCGGTACATTTCGCCGTATCCAGAAATACCGCATCTCATCGAAAAGCTGCTCTGAGCTGTGCGCCAGGCTATCGGTCCCGTCTTTTGCGCTTTCCATGCTTGTGTATTCCTTCTGAGCAACGGCTACATGCGATACGGACGTGAAGAGAAAGTTCTTAGGTGAGTTGATAGTACAGGTTGTCTGCAGCTTTGGATACTCATTTTGTATATCCCAGCGGGGGAGGATAGTTTGCAGGCTGTGCACATGCGAAAACGAATATTCGATGACAGAGCCTTCCTTTGCGCCGGGGAAGGTAAAATACAGGTCGGTAAAGCCGCTGCCAATATCCTTTTTGTAGAAATCGGTCTTATTCAGCTTTTGCTCGCTAATGTCATCCCCGGCAAGATTGTAAGTACTGGCTGCTAATTTGTAGATATAGTCATCAGCATCGTTCTTAGGGTATACAAGGTGTATGTTGGCCTCCTTTAGCGCCGAGGTGCGAACTATCTTTATGATCCGGTGAACGTCCTCCGTAAGTATATACCGTGTCGATGTGCCCCTTCGTTCAAGGGTGATGTTCAGTGTTATATTTTCGGAGACTGTATAGGCGGCGGCTTCCCGGTCTATAGGACATACCGGCAGGGCTAACAACATCTTTAATGTCGCCTTCTCGAGGGCATGGGCATGGTTTGCGGCAAACAGCAGCAGTATCGCAAGAGTAATACAAGATAGGGAACGGCTCAAAGTGATAATTTTTAGCGGGATGCAAATGTAATCAAAACCAATATAAGCGACATATTATATTCAAAATCAGCGACTTGAGTGCATCTTTTTTTTCTGTAATACCCTGTCGGCAGCGAGCATACCCGCAGTATGCCGGCATTGCGGCGCCCCGGCCTCTTCAGCAAAGAAGTCGTAACATTGCACTCCAATTTAGCATACCATGCGCACAGAGATAGCATCGCTCGGAGAGTTCGGGCTGATAGAGCACCTTACCCAAAACAATGAGACAACACAGGCCGGCACCATACTTAGCATAGGAGACGATGCGGCAGTGATAGACCAGTTTGGCAGGCAATCTGTCATTACTACAGACCTGCTTATAGAGGGTGTTCATTTTGACCTGATGTATACGCCATTGAAGCATCTTGGCTATAAAGCGGTAGCGGTGAACCTGTCGGACATCTACGCTATGTTTGCCACGCCTACCCATATCACTATTGGGCTGGGTATATCCAATAAATTCTCGGTGGAGGCGCTGGAAGAATTTTATGAGGGTGTGTATGCTGCCTGTGATAAATATGGTGTAGACCTTATAGGGGGAGATACCAGCACATCGCAGAAAGGCTTTATCATCAGCGTGACCGCGATAGGGGAAGTGGCACCTGATAAGTATGTGACCCGCAGCGGCGCTAAGGTGAACGACCTCCTCTGCGTGAGCGGCAACCTAGGCGCAGCCTACCTGGGCCTGCAGCTGCTGGAGCGCGAGAAGAAGATATTCCTGGAGAACCCACAAGTGCAGCCCAACCTGGAAAACCAAAAATATGTAGTGGGCCGGATACTGAAACCCGAGCCCCGTGCTGATATAGTAGAGTGGCTGCAGGAAAACCAAATAGTGCCTACGGCAATGATAGACGTAAGCGACGGGCTTAGCTCTGAGCTGCTGCACATATGCAAACACAGCGATACCGGGTGCATACTATATGAAGATAAAATACCTGTGCACGATGATGCACGGCATATGGCAATGGAGTTTCAGCTGGGCGCTGCGGCCTGCGCGCTTAGCGGCGGTGAGGACTATGAGCTGCTGTTTACCATAAAGCAGGAAGACTACGGCAAGGTAGCCCGCAACAGCGACATAAGCGTTATTGGCTATATAACTGATAAAAGCGAGGGCGCGCACCTGCTTACCAAGGGGGGCAACAAGCACAAGCTTACCGCCCAGGGCTGGAATGCATTTGAGCAATAAGGCGCGACCATATTACCTCTTTTGCTGTGTGTAAACAATGTGTCTAAATGCCACCGAACGGGGGTATCTAAGTTGCGCACTTACAATAATTTTCGTATTTTACACCTCAAATATCAAGACATGCGGTTTTGGAAGCCAATAATACTAACGACTCTTTCTTTTTTTGCTGTAGCTACAACTATACTGGTAACATCGTGTGAAAAGAACCCATGCGACCAGGTGGATTGTAAGAACGGTGGCTCATGTGGCCATGGCCTGTGCAAATGCCCTACGGGCTTTGAAGGGCCAAGGTGCGAGGCAAAATCAGTAGCGCGGTTCATTGGCACATACGGCGGCTTCATAGAGTGCGACAATGGCGCGCAGGTGATAGACTCAGCGGTGATATGGGAAGACCCTGCAATGAGGAACTTCGTATACGTATTGCTGAAGAGCGACTACACAGCAACGGGCAAGATACTGCATGGCTATACGACAGTGAACGAAAGCACTTATGCGATCACTATCGTGAACAACGACAGCGACAAGGCAAACTCAGTGAATTACCTGAAGACATGGACGGTGACGCTGCAGGGCGATAACAAGCTGCTGATACATACCTACGAGCGCAACGAGACGAATACAGACGATACGCTGGAGCACTCATGTTATTTCTTAGGCTTTAAGAACTAAGCGCAGGCGCACAACAACGCTTCGTTTTTCCGCACCTATTTTACCATCACCCTGAGGAGTAGCACATGTCGATAAAAGTAGCTGCAGTAACCAAAGTATACGACACGCAGACAGCGGTTAACAACATTTCATTTGAGCTGGCAAAGGGTGAGATAGTAGGATTCCTGGGGCCTAACGGCGCTGGCAAGTCGACTACTATGAAGATCATCACCGGCTACCTGCCGGCCACATCGGGCCAGGTATCTGTATGTGGCTTTGATGTGGCAGACCAGCCACAGGAAGTACGCAAGCGCGTGGGCTACCTGCCGGAAGCTAATCCACTTTATTTCGAAATGTATGTGCGGGAATACCTGGAATTCAGCGCGGGCATACATAAGCTGGGCAAGCAGGCTAAAGCACGCATAGACGAGATGATAAGGCTCACCGGCCTTGCCAAAGAAGCACACAAAAAAATAGGCGCACTCTCTAAAGGATACAAGCAGCGTGTGGGCCTGGCACAGGCCATGCTGCACGACCCTGAGGTGCTGATACTGGACGAGCCTACAAGCGGCCTGGACCCCAACCAGATAATAGAGATACGCGACCTGATAAAGGCAATAGGCAGCACTAAAACTGTGCTGCTATCTACACACATAATGCAGGAGGTGCAGGCAATGTGTACGCGTGTGGTTATTATCAACAACGGGCAGATAGTAGCAGACGACTCTATAGCCCACCTGCAAAAAGCGAATACTACCGCCAATGCGCTTATGGTTGTTTTTGAAACCGCTATAGACCGCGCGCTGCTACAAGAGCTGAAACAGGCCGAGCGCTACGAAGAGACCGGAACAAATACCTGGAAACTGACGGCTAAAGATGCAGATGCGCTACGCAAGGAAGTAATGCAATGGGCGCTACACCATGACATACATATCAGCTCCATGCAGGCACAAACAGAGTCGCTGGAAGATGTGTTTCGCAACCTTACTAAGAAATAACTACTACAAAACTATACTGAAAGTAAAACCCCGGCACGTGGCCGGGGTTGCTTATTTATATTGCTTCTTTCTTATCTGCTGAGGGGTCGCGCTTGGAGCGATATTCTGCTACGCGGCTCTCTTCAATTTTTTCTTCCTCCGCCTGGTCTTTATCGTAAGCGCGTATGATCATCTTCACCAGCCTGTGACGCACCACATCAGCCTCATCGAGCTTTATCTGGGCTATGCCCTCAATATTGTTCAATATCTTGGTAGCCTTGAAAAGCCCGGATCTCTGGTTCTTAGGCAGATCTATCTGCGTAAGATCGCCGGTGATAATAGCCTTGGCCGATGAACCGATACGTGTAAGGAACATTTTCAGCTGCAGGTCGGTAGAGTTCTGCGCCTCATCGAGAATGATGAACGCATTATCGAGCGTGCGGCCGCGCATGTATGCCAGCGGGGCTATCTCTATTATACGGTTGGCCATATAATAGTTCAGCTTGTCGCTTGGTATCATATCATCGAGCGCATCATATAGCGGGCGCAGGTACGGATCGATCTTCTCTTTGAGGTCGCCGGGCAGAAAGCCGAGGCTCTCCCCTGCTTCCACAGCGGGGCGCGTGAGGATAATCTTCCGCACAGCTTTGTTTTTCAGCGCACGCACAGCGAGTGCCACGGCGGTGTAGGTTTTACCCGTACCGGCAGGGCCTATCGCAAAGATGATGTCGTTTTTCTCAGAGGCCTGGGCCATCAGCTTCTGGTTCTGCGTTTTAGCGCGTATTACCTTGCCGTTAGGCCCAAAGACGAGTATGTCATTGTTTGCCGCATCTTCAGCAACCGTTGCTTCTCCGTGCTCTTCATCGCCTAATATCTTAGAAAAATAATTCTCCGATAAATGCCCGTTGCGCTCCAGGTACTGTATCACCTGCCCTATTTTGGTTTGGGCGGCAGTGACCTCATCGGGCTGGCCGGTTATCTTTATCTGCGAGCCCCGCGATAACAGCTTAAGCAGGGGGAATTTACGCTTCAGAATTTCGAACTTGCTGTTGTTGACCCCGAAGAACTCTATGGGATTAACGGTTTCAAGATTAATGATGGCTTCTGTCAATGTGCTTTCGTTTATGGTTTATGAATAAGAAACTACAAAATACGTACCAAGAGTTTCCCAATGTGTTAAGTTTCAGCAAATTCTCTCGGAAAAAGCCCAATCTAAAACTCCAAATTCAAAAACCTCCTATTACATTTTATACTCCTTTGCTTTGAATTCCTCCACTTTTTTAGCAACGGCATCATCGCTGAGGGCAAATATGCGGGCTGCGAGCACAGCAGCATTGCGGGCGCCGGCCTTGCCAACTGCGAGGGTGCCCACGGGCAAGCCTGCGGGCATCTGCACTATGCTGTAGAGCGCATCTATGCCGCCGGGCAAGCCACCATCGAGCGGCACACCTAGTACAGGCAACGATGTATATGCGGCACAAACGCCGGGGAGCGCGGCGGCCATACCTGCGGCTGCGATAACAGCGCCGTAGCCATTTTCTTTGGCCGTTACCATCAGCTCACGCACCTTATCGGGGTTGCGGTGTGCCGAGGCCACTATCATCTTGTTTTCAATACCAAACCAGCTGAGCCAATTGCTTGCTTCCTGCATTACTGCCTCATCGCTGGCAGAGCCCATAATGATCATTACTTTCATAAACTGTAAATGTGTTTGAGTGAAATTAATACTATTGCAAAAAAACGGAAGAATGTGTTATCCACAAAGCGTGAATAAACCCCAAACCCCTATGGGGCTTCCCCTTGTCTTGCAATTGCGTTTTCCCAAACTATGTAATGACGCATATATCTCCTAAATATTCACTGCCGTAAACCGGCTAAATCTTTGATATCATCTCGATGTTTATCGTGTCATAGCACTTTGTGTAATATCTATAAAAGATATTCAAATCACTTTCCTCTTTATCTTGGGCTTTTAAGAGTACTTCATACGTTGTTATCCCACTAAAATCAGAAGCTTTTCTAGGTTGAAAGGTTCTGATATCATTCAGAGCTTTTGATATTACTCCATTCTGTCCAAACAGATTAGTAAAATGAGTAACCACTTTAACGTACTCGGATGTAGTAACTTGTATTTTTGTTAAGGTCTCAAAACTCTTTTTATTGCTTTCGAAATGTCTCTCATGACTATCCTTTATTTCCTCTTTGTCCCGACTATAAATTTCAGCAGTCTTGTACCAATATCTTTTATGGACTTTGTGCATTACTAGCTCTTTGTATAGCTCACTGAGTAGATATGCTAAACGCCTTTCTTCTGCTACTAACTCTCTTTTAAAATTATCCCTTTCCTTAAAACGAGTTAATAAAAAAATCACAAGTTGGGCCAAAATTGCTGCAGACGCACCAATGGCGGCTGCAATCAATGCTATCTGCCCAGTGCTTATCTTATTTGTGTGGTCAATATTACTGATCATTTGATCAAGTTGTTTGCCAATAAGTTCTAGTCGAGTTGTATCCATCTGCTTCAATTGGGTTTATCAATTGCCACGTTATTGCATTTCCTTTCTCTTTTCAGCAATTAATATACTTCCAGTTCCTGCTCTTGCCCTCGGTTATCCACTCTATAGCCTGAGCTATGCGTTTGGCCCGGGTTGCATCGGTCTTGGCTTCATCAAACCATTCTACGTACTCCTTTTTGTGGGAGTACCTGAATTCGTTGAATATCTTTTCGGCAGTCTTATTCTTTTTCAGCTCTTTTGCAAAGTCTGCCGGTGTTTCCAGCTGCTCTTTTTCCCGTGGTGTAGCCTTCTTCTTAGGAGGCAGCTTTGCCCCCGTCTCGTTGAGCTTCATAGCGGCCTTGATGTACTTTTTGAGTACTGCATCCTTCGGCAGGTCTTTAAGGCTGGTAATGCGGCCCAGGTGGCCCATGGCGTCCCGATCCTTTACCTGCAGCACATCGTCAACATCTGTGAGCAATGCCGCCTTCCAGAAGCCAAAGGCGCAGTGCTCCTTAAAGGCTGCCATGTTTGCCAGTATCTGGCCGTGATACATAAAGATGGGGAAGCTCCACTTCCATGTTTCCTCCACATCCGGACACGTGTCATGCACCAGCTTGCGCAGGTGATTCAGTATAGGCTTAGCGAAGTCTGCGGCCTTGGCTATGTGTGCGTCTATGCGGGGGTCGGTGGTGGGCATGATGTAGGAATTTAGAATTAGGGATGAAGCCGGCTACATGGATAGTATGTTCTCAATTTCTTTTATTAATTCCCTTGCAGGCTGCAGCATGGCGCTTACGTCATCTTTGTCAAATTCTATAAGGTCTTCATAGTCGCCTTTTTGTCTGCTAGCAAATATCTCGGTATAAAACTTACCGCTTGCCTTGCCTATCAAACCGCCTGATACAAATTCAGATCCAAATTTTAGCATTACGCCCTTATGTGTTTTCACCGCAATATCTTTACTCAATAGCAAGCCGCTCACGGCATAAAAGCAAGCATAATACAGGCGGTTTACTGCTGTATAAAACAAAGAATTGTCAATCAGAAATTGAACTTCAACCAAGGTCTCCCTGGCTCGCCTAACTCTATAATTTATCACACTTATTCTTTCCTCGTCGGTCATAACCTGACACCCTCTCTGTTTACGTTTTCATAAAATGGCGTAACCATATGACCTGTTTGCCAATACTTCCTTGTGTAAACAATAGGGCTTATTAATACTCCCGTCTGGAATTGAATGTCATAGAGCGGATAAGTGATCTTTATCTCGTCGTCTCTACATATCTTATCCTTATCCACCAGTACCAGCAGATCGATATCAGATTCTTCATTATAATCACCTCGCGCATACGAACCATAGAGTATAAGCGTGGCACCGGGGGCGGTACTTTCTACCGATCTCTTGATCAGCTGCAATATGTGAGCGGTGTCTTTCACTTATTCAAATTTACCACTTCCTGTTATAGTATACAAAAATCAACGCCCCACCATCACCACCTTCTCCCCTTCCGCTATCATAACACCGATAGGTGTTGTAAAAGCTTCGCAGCCATGTTGCTGCAGCAGGTCTATTACTTCGTCTTTTGCGGCGGGGGATACCGCTATCAGCAGTCCGCCGTTGGTTTGCGGATCGGGCAGGAGGCTGAAGGCTTCCATTACATCTACGCCCTCGCCAAAGGCGATCTTTGCATTGTAGCCATTCCAGTTGCGGTAGGTGGCATCGGGCACTATGCGCTGTGCCAGGTATTCTTTTGTGCCTGCCATTACCTGCACTGCGCTGTAGTGCAACTCTGCCGACAGGCCACTGCCCTCAGCCATCTCTATAAGGTGGCCAGCAAGGCCGAAGCCTGTTATATCAGTCATCGCTGTCACGCCGGGAATTTTACCCAGTTGCTCACCCAGCTTATTCAATGTTGTGAGCTGAGTTATAAGTGCAGCCTCATGCTCTTCTTTGAGCAAGCCACGCTTCTGCGCGGTAGCTAATATGCCCGTGCCTATAGACTTGGTAAGAAACAGCAGGTCGCCTTCTTTAGCTTTATTGTTTTGCCTGATTTCGCCGATATTGCAAATGCCGCTTACCGCCAGGCCGAACACCGGCTCTGTGGTATCTATGCTATGGCCCCCCGCAAGCGGTATGCCCGCCTCATTGCATATCGCCCTTGCACCTTCCAGCACCTTTTGCGCCAGCTCTACGGGCAATGTCTCCACAGGCCACCCGAGTATAGCTACCGCCATCAGCGGCTTGCCGCCCATAGCATATACATCGCTGATGGCGTTGGCTGCGGCAATGCGGCCAAAGTCGAACGCATCATCGACTATAGGCATAAAAAAATCGGTGGTGGATATGAGCGCAGTGCCATTGCCCATATCATACACAGCGGCATCGTCGTTGCTGCTGTTACCCACCAGCAGGTTGCTGTGCATAGGCTGTGGTGTGTCTGTCTTCAGTATCTGCTCCAGCACTGCGGGAGCTATCTTGCACCCGCAACCTGCGCCGCGGGAGTATTGTGTGAGTTTGATGTCCATTGTATTTGTTTGGCGCAGGCGCAATTTAAGATACTTCCGCTATCTGCGCCATCAACCTTTGCGCATTTACTTTTGCATCAACTTTATCGCACTTAACAGTTTGGAGCAGCTGCGTCACATCATCGCGGTTGTGCAGGCTCTTGCCATAAAATTTGTCGTAGTATTCCAGCAGTATCCTGAAGCCCTCCTTGTAGTTTTTTTCCAGCATGAAGCCGATGGCATTTTTCGCATTAAGTCCGCCCAGCCTTTTTTGTATGCGTACTACTGCGTTAATGAGCTCATCCTGCTTATACTTACCGTATCCCGCTGTTATATAGCCGAGGCGCTCCTCAAAGGGTATATCCAAAAAATAGACCGGCGACTTGCGCATAGTTGTCCACAATGGCAGTGGCAGGTTAATGTCACCTATGCGCCTGCTTTCATCTTCGAGCCAAATTGGTGTGCCTGGCTCAATGGCGTGCAACGCAGTTGCAAGCCGGTTTTCGAATTGCTCCGGCGACGGCTGCTTGTCTTCGCCAAGCGCGCCAAAGGCCGAGCCTTTATGATGTGCCAGCCCCTCCAGGTCTACCACAGCGTGCCGCCTGGCCAGTTCCTTTAGCACCAATGTTTTACCTGACCCAGTATAGCCGCCAAGTATGCGGAAGTTATATTGAACTGCAAACTGCTGCAGCACCCAACTGCGAAAAGCCTTGTAGCCGCCCACAAGTGTGTATACTTTAAAACCATAGAGATCGAGCAGCCATGCTACACCGGCGCTGCGCATGCCCCCGCGCCAGCAGTGTACCAGTACGCATCCTTCGGCAAGCTCAGGATGACAGGTGGAAGTTGCGGAGTGTACTTTCACTATTGCTTCTGCCTCTTCTAGCATCTTCCTCATTTTCAGCCCGAAGTAATCGAGCCCGGCTTTGATGGCGGGTTGGCGGCCTTGCTGCTTGTATGCTGTGCCCACTACTTTCCTTTCTTCGTTGGTAAACAGCGGAAGGTTATATGCGCCCGGCATTTGGGCATGTTCGAATTCCCCGGGGCTGCGCACATCTATAACCGGGTGAAGACGGGAAAGACGCAAAAACTCCTCAATACTCACTTTATGCACAGCCATATGCTTAATATACTGTTATTAGCCTGAATGGCAAAGTTAAATCTATGCCAATAAAATAATTTTTGTTAATGACTTGTAAATGACAAATAATCATTTTACCTTTACATTATCAATCTAAAACACACATACTATGCTCACAATTTTATTTTTAACGCGCTTTCTATTTCACAATAAGAAGAAAAAACAAAAGAAAGATATCGTATGGAACCGCAGGGGTGCTGAAGCCGGGCTTAGCTAACAGAGGTATTCCAGAACGGTATTTAATAAAGATGCAAATTGTTTAACCTTAAAAATTCGAGTTATGGCAATCCTTCTATTTTTCATCACCGTTTGTCTGACATTCCCAATCCTTAAAAACAGGAACAGAAGGTCTTACTCAGCGTGGGACCGCTCCCGGAAATTCAGGCATTATTACAAGACCACAAGCCGCCGGCCGTTATTTTAATACTCCCCGTATTTAAAATGCGAGCCCCAGCAAAAACATTACCCCCACCCCATTTTATTCTTTCATCATATCCTCAATTACCCCTGCTATATCTTCGGCATTGGGTTTGGAGAAGTAGTCGCCATCGGTTGCATATGCAGGCCTGTGTGCGTTGGCAGTAATGGTACGCGGCGCCACGTCGAGCCACTTATAGCCGCCCTGCTTCTCCATAACCTGCTGGAACATATAGGCGGCTGCACCACCCGGCACATCTTCGTCAATAAAGACGATTCGATTAGTCTTTTTGAGCGATGCCACGATGAGGCTGTTCACATCGAACGGCAAAAGCGTACGCACGTCAATGACCTCGCAGCTGATGCCCTGCGGTGCAAGGTATGTGTTGATGGCGTCGTCTATGATGCGCAGCGTAGAGCCGTAAGATACAATGGTGATATCAGTACCCTGGCGCACTACCTCAGGTACCCCGAATGGTATTGTGAACGTTGAAAGATTATCAGGCATCTTCTCTTTAAGGCGGTAGCCATTGAGGCATTCTATAACCAGCCCGGGCTCATCGCTCTGCAGCAGTGTATTGTACATGCCTGCTGCCTGCACCATATTGCGCGGCACACACAGATACATACCCCTGATGGAGTTGATAATCATGCCTATGGGCGAGCCGCTGTGCCAGATACCCTCTAGCCTGTGGCCGCGGGTGCGCACAATGAGGGGGCATTTTTGTCCGCCCCGTGTGCGGTATTGCAGCGTAGCCACGTCATCGCTCAGTGGCTGCAGGCCATACAGCAGGTAGTCGAGATATTGTATCTCGGCTATGGGGCGCAGGCCGCGTAATGCCATGCCTATACCCTGCCCTATTATCGATGCCTCGCGTATGCCAGTGTCGGTGATACGGAGGGCGCCATACTTATCTTGCAGGCCGGCGAAGCCCTGGTTCACATCGCCTATCTTGCCGAGGTCTTCACCAAAAGCGAATACAGCAGGGTTATTGGCAAATGTGGTATCGAAGAATTTGTTGAGCACCTCGTACCCATTAAGCGACTGGCTGTCGGCGCTAAACTGTGCCGGCACTTCTGCGACCTTCATAGCGCTGTGACGCGACTGGGAATGCAGATGCGAAGTGAATTTCTCTTTATTATCTGCTAGTATGTACTCGTAAAAATTCTTCACGCCGCGCACAGCGTCACTACCTTGCTGCTGGCATAGGCTCAGCACCTTGCGCACTGCCTGCATCACATCTTTGCGGATAGGCTCCTTGATACCATTGAGCTCCTGCACTATGGCGGCTACTGCGGTGGCATTACTGCCACCTTCAAACACCACCTGGTTGCACAGAGTAGTCGCTTGCTGTATTTGCTCTTTTATGGGCGACACAAAGTTGCTCCACGCTTTTTGTTTAGCAGCGCGGGCCTCGTCTTTCGCCTTGTTCTCTATTTCGGCGATCTCGGCATCGTTGGCAATTTTATTGTCGAGGATGAATTGCTTGAGTCGGGTGACACAGTCGTACTCCTTCTCCCAGTCCAGCCGCTCCTTGCTCTTGTAGCGCTCGTGCGAGCCTGATGTAGAGTGGCCCTGCGGCTGTGTCACTTCCTGCACATGGAATATGGCAGGTATCTGTGTTTCGCGCACGCGGGCTATGCCCTGCTGGAAAGTTTGCACCAATGCGGCGTAGTCCCATCCTTTTACGGTATAGATATTTATACCGCCTTTTTTCTCGTCCCACTGCATGCCTGCAAGGGCATCAGAGATGGAGCTTTTGGTGGTCTGGTACTTGCGGGGCACGGAGATGCCGTAGCCATCGTCCCACACGAATATGGCAAGGGGCACACGCAATACGCCGGCCGCGTTCACACTTTCCCAAAAAAGGCCTTCGGATGTAGAAGCATCGCCGATGGTGCAGAACACCACCTCATTGCCGTTGTTGCTGAATTTCTCAAAACCTGTCTTTAGCTCCTCTACGTTGCGAAACATCTTGGACGCATATGCCAGGCCAAGCGCCCGCACCATTTGCCCCCCTGTCGGCGATATATCGCTACTCGATTGTGGTTCTTTGGTGAGGTCTTTCCATTCGCCCTCATCATCAAGCCATCGCGTGCCGTAGTGGCCATTCATCATACGGCCTGCAGTAGACGGCTCATTCTCCACGCTTGGGTCGGCATATAGCTGGGCGAAAAATTTTTGTATATCACTCATGCCTTTAGCAAACATGAGGGTCTGATCGCGGTAATAGCCTGAGCGTATGTCGCCAGGCATAAAGCACTTGGCAGCCGCTATCTGCGCCAACTCTTTACCATCGCCGAAGATGCCAAATTTGGCCTTGCCTGTCAGCACCTCGCGGCGGCCCATAAGGCTGGCCTCGCGGCTTGCGACAACCTGGTGGAGATCTTCAAGAACTTCCTGCTTGAATTCGTCGAACGACAGTCGTGAAGGTTTTGGCGAAGTGGCTGTTTGCGGCATAGCTGTAAATTTATTCAGAGGTTAAAAAGTCAAAGGTTCGTCTGGACCTTAAAATAACAATAAATCAACGAAATACAAAAATAAAGGGAAGCGGGGAAGGTAGGAAATGTGTGGGCTGATGAAATAAATTTTAAATTTGCTGTATGTAAGCCATGGTTACAAATACCCTGATTTGCCTTAGTTAGACTTCATATGTGCGCAATCGCCCTTTGCATTGAAATAGGGCAGCTTTGTCAAGCACAGGAGCAACACGAATGGGCCAGGTTTTTTATGACATGCGCCGAAGAACTGAAAGAGTATGACCCAAAGGATGTCTCGAGAAAAATTAAGGCGGTGTACGGGGGAATGGGATCTTTTAATGACCTCGTATTGCATAGAGAAGGAAAGATGGTTTACGCAGATAATGAAAAACTTGGTAAACTGCGGCACCAACTTTTTGACGAGATAGTCCTAATACTATATGGCATAGACATCAGCAAAGGCTGATTAGGATATGGCTAATTTTAGAGCCGACCAAGACTATAAGTTACGTTGAGTCTAAGAACGCGCTTACGGAAATTTCCGTAATTTTGTTTTAAATCAACAGAAATGCTATCAGAAATTACCCAAACTTACAAAATGCTCGTTGACATGATACCGCAACTCATAGATGTAAGCGGTTACAGAAGTGACTATCTGAGCAAGAAAATGGGTATTACTCCGGCGACCTTCTCTGCAAAAAAACAGCGCGGCAACTGGTCTGCCGATGACGTAATAAAACTAATGAGCATAATAGAAAACGAGGACGTAGAAGATTACCTTATGTTGGAATTGCTGCGTGCCTCCAAAACGGAAGAAACTATTTCTGCCGATGAGTTCCGTAAAGAAGTAAAGAAATGGAAGTAGTCATCCTGCGTAGTTTTTTAAAGGATCTAAGGTTGAAACCTAAGGCTGTCGTGTTAGCAGCTGAGGAGCTAATTGCGCAGCTGGAAGCATCGAAAAACCTGGAGCTTTCTGGAGTGGACTTTAAAAAAATGGAGGGGCAAAAGAAAGGAGAACGATACTATAGGATCCGGCTAGGCGAATGGCGGGTTGGTATTGAGTATATTTCTCCTAAAATCATTGTAATCCGGATACTTGCAAGAGGCGAAGTGTACAAACATTTTCCACCTCATTAAGACTGTATATTGGTTTGTAAAACCTCTACAAACTCCTCCCTCCCCACCATCCTCGCCCCAAGGCTCTCTAAATGCTCCGTATATACCTGGCAGTCTATGAGCACCACACCCTGCGCCTGTAGCAACTCCACCCACTTTATAAATGCAAATTTGCTGGCATTGCTGCAGGTGCTGAACATACTTTCGCCAAAGAAGATATCGCCGAGCCATACACCGTATAGTCCGCCCACAAGCTCATCGCCATGCCATGCCTCTGCGCTGTGTACTATACCCATATTGTGCAGCGAGGTGTAGGCGGCAATTATGTCGCCGGAAATCCATGTGCCCGGCTGGTCACGGCGCTCGACTGCACTACATGCAGCTATCACTTTGCTAAAGGCTGTGTTGGTCCTGAATTCGAATTCATTGCGGTTTATTACCTGCTTCATGCTCTTGCTCACTCTCAGCTCAGCCGGGAACAGCACAAAGCGCGGATGGGGGCACCACCACATGGGCGGCTCTTCTTCGCTATACCAGGGGAATATCCCATTGCGATAAGCCAGCAGTAACCGCTCAGGGGCCAGGTCGCCGCCGATAGCCAACAGGCCGTCTTCAAGGGCATCTGCCACAGGTGGGAACCAAAGGGTGTTATCGAGGAAGTGGAGCGGCATATCGCAGCAAAGCTATGAGAGAATAATCCAAAGATATTGAATACCCGTTTACGTAAATTTGCCAAAGCAAACTGGCCTCATTTGAATTTATGAACACTGATCTTTTATATGAACAAATACTACTGCTTCCTGAGGACATGCAGGAACAAGTGGCTAATTTTGTTGGCTCTTTAATAGAAAAGGCAGAAAAAGAGAAGTCGGCAAATAACAACAAAGAGCGAGCACACGGATTTTTTAAAGGTATGATCCATATGGCTTCTGACTTTGATGGCCCGTTAGAGGATTTTAAAGATTATATGTAGCAAAGATGATGCAGCTGTACCCGGCTAAGGCCGTAGAATCCCTGGAGTTTAATAAGATAAGTGAGTTACTGAATGCAAAGTGCCGCACGGAGGCTGCGCGTGAGCGCGTAGCCAATATACGCTTCCACACCCGGCTGGATCATATGGAGCGTGAGCTTAAGCAGGCCAGTGAATATAAAAGCATATTGCAAGGCAGCGACCACTTCCCGAATGACTTTACCCGGAATGTGCACCGTGAGCTGAAGCTGCTGGGTATAATAGGTGGCGTGCTTACCGGCGAGCAGCTGGTGGCTATGCAGCAGCTGGCGCTCAACATGCGCGATATACTGCAATGGTTTAAGCGGTATAACGAAATGTACCCGAGCCTTCGCGCCATCTCTGAAAAGACTGAGTACGAAAAAAAGATAACACAACTGATAAGCGCAGTAGTAGATGAGGGCGGTGTGGTGCGCGACAATGCCTCGCAGGAGTTGATGAGCATACGCTCAGAGCTTGGCAAGGTGCGCGGTGAGGCACGCCGCACATTTGAAAGCGTGCTGCGCAAGATGAATAAGGCGGGCTACCTGGCCGATATAGGGGAGAGCTTCCTGAATGGCAGGCGCACGGCAGCTGTGCTGGCAGAGTATAAGCGCGTGGTAAAGGGCATACTGCATGGCGAAAGCGACTCGCAAAAAACCGTGTTCATAGAGCCGGAAGAAACGATAGAATTGAACAACGAAATATTTTCGCTGGAGCGGGCCGAAGGGCGGGAGATACAGCGCATTCTGGTGCAGGCTACCAAAGACCTTTCGGTATATGTGGGGCAGCTAGAGACCTACTACCACCTGGCAGGCATATATGACTATATACGCGCCAAGGGCCTGCTGGCTATAGATATGAACGCCTACATGCCCCGCCTGAGCCCCCATCCTACTGTGCAGCTGATAAAGGCATACCACCCGCTGCTGTATCTGCACAATAAGCAGAGCAATAAGCAGGTGATACCGCTGAACCTGACGCTGGACAGGCAGAACCGTATACTCATCATCAGCGGGCCCAATGCCGGTGGCAAGACGGTATCTATGAAGACGGTGGGACTACTGCAGCTGATGGCGCAGGCGGGGCTGCTGATATCGGCAGATGAGAACTCTGAGGTAGGCATTTTTAAGGCGCTGATGGTGCAGATAGGCGACACGCAATCTATAGAGCACGAGCTGAGCACCTATAGCGCACACCTGAAGGACATGAAGTATTTCATGGACTTTGCCAATGGCAAGACGCTCTTCTTTATAGATGAGCTGGGCAGCGGCAGCGACCCTAACCTGGGCGGTGCATTTGCAGAGGCAATAGTAGAAGACCTGGCGCACAAACATGCGCTGGGCATCATTACCACTCACTATCTGAACCTGAAGGTGATGGCGGGAAAGGTGAAGGGCATCTACAACGGCGCCATGGCATTTGACGAGGAGAAGCTGGAGCCGCTATACCAGCTTGCCATAGGCAAGCCGGGCAGCTCGTATACGTTTGCCATAGCACAGCGCACAGGTATGCCAAAGGCCGTGATAGACCGTGCCAAGGCACTGACGCAGCGCGAGCACTTCCAGCTCGATAAAATGCTGCACCAGACAGAGCAGCAATCGGTAAGGCTGAGCGATAAGGAAAAGGAGCTGGACAAGCTGCTGAAAGAAAACGACAAGCTGAAGCGGCAGTACGAAGAACTGACCAATAAAGAAAAGCTGAAGCAGCAGCATGACACACTGCGCCTGCAAAACAAAATTAAAAAAGAGGAGCTGGACTACCTGCGCGATACGGAGCGGAAATTCAAGCAGATAATACACGACTGGAAGAAAGCAGATAACAAGCAGGATGTGATCAACGCAGCGGAGAATGTGCTGTTTCGCAAGAAGCAGATAGAGACCAATGCTGCTGCTGCCCGCAAGGCGGATAAGACATATGAGATAAAGGGCGGCATGCCGCAGGTAGGCGACCTGGTGCGCAACAAAGAAAATCACCAGGTGGGTACGCTGGCTGAGCTACGCGATAAGCGCGCTATAGTGAAAATAGGCAAGATGCCCTTTAATGTGAATATAGATGAGTGGATAGTGGTGGCGAAGCGGAGTAGTAAGGAGAAGGAGTAATATCGTATCTTTGATCATAAGAAAAAGTGTTTATGGAACAAAGTATCCTGCAAAGCGTGGTGTGGAAAGAAGGCAAATATTACGTTGCGCAGTGTCTTAATGTAGATGTTTCTAGCTTTGGTGAATCCCGCGCAGAAGCACTTTCCAACCTAGATGAAGCGCTTAGCTTGTATTTGGATGATGATGTTTCGTGAGAATTCGAAGGCTAAACGAACCACCGCTTACTTTTTTCTATACACCTCCTTCCGGTCACCAACTCTAATCACTTCAACGATAAGTTGCGAATCAATTACCGTGTAAATTATTCTATAGTCCGCGCTCCTGATCCTATATGAGTGGTCCATGCCCTGGAGTTTAACGCAATTTACCGGCCGGGGATCATTGGCGAGAAGGTTGATCTTTTGAACAATAGCATTGGCAATTGGTTTAGGAAGGGAAGCGATCTGTTTTTCCGCTGCCTTACTGATAATAATACGATAGTTACTCATAAATATCAATCGATAGCCCCCTGGTCTTTAAGCCTCTTTTTTGCGTCTTCCCAATCACTGTACTTGTTCTCTTTATTGGCAAGCTCTATAGCTAAAATATCTTCGAGGTCTTCCATAAACTCCATTACATCATTTTCGTTGTTGCCCTGAATCCTCAACTGAGCCAAGTCAATAAGCAGCGCGGTCTTCTCCCCTTTATCATTCATCACATAGTTTATGCCTGTCATGCCAAATGTTTTATACTATTAAAGATACAAAAAAAGCCGCAACCATAGGTTGCAGCTTTTTCAAATATCATTATGAAAAGATGATTACTTCTTAGCAGGCGTAGCCGGGGCGGAGTTGGTAGCTGCAGGCTTTGATTTCGTTGGGCCTTCTGGCTTGGCGAAAAACATAACCGAGATGATGCACAGGCCGCCAATGATACTGATGAGTGTCCATGTGCCTTTTTCCATCACATCGCCCGACTGCTTTACGCCCATAACCTGTGAGCTCATAGCACCAAAGTTGCCGGCGAGGCCGCCGCCTTTAGGATTCTGGATGAGAATAAAGAACGCCAATATCACACAGGCCAAAATTATCAGGGCAGTTGTTACAATTATCATGATTGTTTTTCCTTTAAAATTTCTTCTATTTTGCGTGCAAAGTAAGCATTTTTTTGAGGATTACGCAAACTTAATTTACGATACATATCAATAGCCCTGTCATATTTGCCTTGCTTTAGATATATATTGGCAAGAGGCTCACTGGCAAGGTCGTCTTCACTGGTTATAGAGTTAACCGCCATCTCAAATACATTCTCCGGTATCTCCTCGTTCTCTTCCTCCATAGCAGCAGCAAGCTTCTCCTTCTGCCACATGGTCTTTAGCGCCTTCTGCTCATCGTCCTCTTCCTTTTCCTTCTGCGACTTATTGCGGAAATGGAGCAGCCATTCGGTAAAGCTCATCATTACCATAAGGGTGCCGCCGGTGTCTTTATCTACTATCTCCTCTACCTGGTCGGGCAGCGCATCTGATATCTTCACACCTTGTTGCCTGAAATAGTCTTCGGTATATACTGGCGATATTAATTGTTCGTCCGTTACGTCGTCTGTTATAGCGTGCATTGCCCCATCGAGCACCGACCCAATATGCCTGTGCTGCATCTCCTGCATGGTAGCCTCGGCGGGCATAGTATCTGCAACAGGTTCCGCTGCCAAAGGCATAGGCTGCACAGGCGCTGCTACTGCCGGTGTTTCTATTGGCGTATCGGGCTGCTGGGGCTCGGGCCGTTCCGGTTCCGGCTGGTCAGCTTCGGGCTGCAATTCAGCAATAGCTGTTTGCTGGGAAGGAGTTTCTATTACTTGCTCATCCACTACGGGTGCAATTGCTTCCTCAACCTTTGCCACGGCACTACCCTGCTCTTTGCCTGCAATAAAATCGCAGAACAGCAGCCAGTTGCCCAGGTAGGGGGTGATAGATGACAACACACCCGGCGCAAGCTCACCCTTAGCCACATGCACCGCCCTTATATACCTTACCGGCACAAAGTATGGATACTTGTTCTTCAGGGCATCTATCCTGCCCCTGTCGGTGCCGGCTATGACCGGGGAGGCCATGAGGTCTGTTAAGTATTTTATGGTAGCCTGGTCTGTCATAGCCTGAAATCTGCTACCAATTTACGAATGCTTTATTAAAAATATCATCGGCAAGCTGGGTACCTATATCTTCTATGAGCCGCGCCTCCACGCTTTGCAGTATCTGCGATGCATCGAAGTCTGAGAAACGGGTAAATGTCTGGTCGAAGCTGGCCTTCTCATTGAGGCGGTTCTTGAAGTTGACCTGCACGCTTATGGTAAGCCGGTTCTTGGTAGCCACCTGCACGCTCTGCGCACCGGTAACGGTGACCTCGTAGGCAGTTACCGCGCCGGAGATATCGTAGTCTGCATCATCGCGGGTGACGGGCGAAAGGCCTGTTTGCGAGAGTATGCGGCCCCTCATCTTATCGGTAAGTGTGCTGGTGAGGCTGGGCACTACATTGCGGGCCTTATTGCCCAGCAGCCTTATATTGATGCTCTTGCCTTCTATAGAGGCCCCGCTAAAGCTATATACGCCGCAACCCGAAAAGAACAGAGGTAACAGCAATAGGAATAACAGAAAACGCTTGGCTGGCATATAGTGCAAAAATAGAGCAATTTATTGGAAAGGCCTTACTCCCGTAAGGGGTAAGGCCTTTCATATAGTGATCTTAACTTTTTTCTATCCTCTTCTCTTTCCTTTGAAGCCGCCGCCACCGCCATCGCGGTTGCCGTAAGAGCGAACATCTCCGGAGAAACGTGTGCCAGCCGGCTTGGGCCTGCTGCCACCGCGAGATGGGGCGTAGCTGCCGCCACCACCGCCACCCTGGCTTTGGTCGGCCTCTTCGAGGCGCACCTTGCGCGAGTTGAACTTCTTGGAAGAAAGGTGCTCTACAATATACTGGGCATTGCTGGTGGGCACATTAAAGAAGCTGCTCAGGTCGCGCACTGTGACACGCTCTATGGTATTGGCCTCTACATCGATAGACTCGGTGATGAACTGGACCAGCTTCTGTGCATTAAGCCCGTCTTTCTCGCCTATGTTTATGAACAGGCGCACTGTGCGGCCACTGGACCTGCCCCTGTCTTTATCCTGGCCCTTGTTGTCAAAGCCGGCATTGAGGTCTTCAGAGTCCTGGTAGGCATCAATGGTATCGCGCAGCTGCAGCCATATCAACTTGCGTATCAGCTCGTCTTTATCCACGTCTGCAAACTGTTCGTGTATAGAGTCGCGGTAGAGCTTGGCGAAGTCGGCCTGTGGCTCTGCGTTAGCGATCTGCTCCATATAGAAGACCAGGCGCTTACGTACCACCTCAGCACCATCAGGTATATCGCTCTTGTGGAAGCGCTGCTTTACCAGGCGCTCTATCTGGCGGATATTAGATATCTGCTTAGGAGACACGATAGACATACAAATGCCCGACTTGCCTGCGCGTGCCGTACGGCCGCTGCGGTGCGTGTATACTTCGGGGTCATCAGGCAGCTCGTAGTTGATAACGTGGGTGATGTCGTTAACATCGATACCGCGTGCAGCTACGTCTGTAGCTACTATGCACTGCAGCTGCTTGGCCTTAAAGCGGTCCATCACCTTGGTGCGCATTTTCTGGTCCATATCGCCGTGGAGGGGGCTCACATGGTAGCCCATCTTCATCAGCTTCTCAGATACCTCCTGCGCATCCTGCTTGGTGCGGGTGAATATGATGCCATATATGCCCGGCGTAAAATCGAGCAGGCGGCGGAGTGTCTCGAACCTGTTGTGGTGATTAGCCACATAGTATTGGTGGTCTATATTCTCATTTGTACTGTTGGCCGCGGCTACTGAAAACTCTTTCCAGTCTTTCATAAAGCGCTTGGCTATGCCCCGCACCTCGTTGCTCATAGTAGCGGAGAACAGCCATGTATGCTCGCGCGATGGTGTGTTCTTCAGTATCAGGTCAATATCTTCACGGAAGCCCATGTTCAGCATCTCGTCGGCCTCATCGAGCACCACATACTGCACATCAGCCAGCGATATAGCCTTGCGCTCCAGCAGATCTATAAGACGGCCGGGAGTGGCTACTACCACCTGCGGATTGCCCTTGAGCTCCCGTATCTGGTTCATAATAGGCATGCCGCCGAATACGGCTGTAATACGCAGCCCGCGGATCTGTGAGCCGTATTTGCTCATTTCTTCCTGTATCTGCATACAGAGCTCCCGCGTGGGGCTAAGCACGAGGCATTGAACATGTTTTACTGCCACATCTACATGGTGCAGCAATGGGAGGCCAAAAGCGGCTGTTTTCCCGGTACCGGTTTGTGCGAGCCCGATTATATCGATCGGTTCAGAGAGGAGTGTTGGTATTACTTTTAGCTGAATAGGAGTAGGTGTCTCAAAGCCAAGGTCAGAAATAGCCCGCGTCAATTCTTCCCGCATGGGGAAGGATGAAAAAGAAGTCATTAAAAGAACTTTAATTAAAAAAATGCAATGCCAGTTTAGCAAAGCGGCTGCAAAGGTAGGGGTTTTAAATGAGAAAAAATAAAATTTTATCTCATCTATACTTATGCAGCGCATTACCAATGAAGATATATCTTAGCTGCGATGCTGCCGGTATTCCCTGAAGAGACTACCGGGTTAATAGTAACAATAGCTATGCAACCAATAGCTCCATGAAATACACGATGCTCCTCCTGCTGTGCCTACCCTGCCATAAAGGCTCTGCCCAGGGCACCAACGCCATTTCATACGCTTTCTGCAACACGTATATCCACCCGGACAGCACCCGTATTGCTTACCTGAAACCTCCACGCAGTCGGCCAAAGGGAACTATAGGTACCATTGTTGGCGTAAGCATGCTGGCAGCCGGCTTCGCACTCAATGAAGTGGCAACACCCGCAAATGGACTTAGCAGCGGTGCCTTATTACTGCTGGTAGCGGGCAGCCCAACCACCGTGATCTCCGGAATTATACTTCTGTCTCACCTGGGCGATAACAAACGGTATAGCATGTATGTCGGCAGCGGCAAGGCAGGACTCGCTTATAATTTTTGAACAGGGTAAACCCCCAACCGGTTTTCATAAATCCTGCCAACCGTAATCGCAAATTCGTGGTGCAAAACAATATCTTAGACGTCACTGCCGTTTATTGATCACCTATGAAACACCTCCTGTTTTTTATACTCATTGCATTCGCGATACCAGGCTGGTCACAGGATCGCACAATTTTTGATCCATCCGATCACCGACGTTCGAGACTTTCCGATACGGGATATCATTCCTCTTTCGATCCGGCCGACCACAGACGGTATCGTATCAGGACAGCGCCCTACCCACGGGGAACAATAGGCACTATAGTCGGCGGAGCCCTGGTTTCTATTGGCGTTGGTATGATGGCGCTTGCTAAGGACAGTGAAACCTCGTGGATTGGGTATGCGCTAGCCGTTGATGGTTCGGTAGTATTTTTAGTGAGTGCCCCGGTATTCATTGTCAACCTCGCCAGGGGGAATCCCAAACACCGCTACAGCCTCTTCATCAGCGGGCATAAAGCAGGCCTCGCTTATAACTTCTAGATTTCATCGTACGCTCCACCGCCCTTAACTTCCGCTTTCCCCTTACCCGTCCCTCCACTCCTTCCCCGTCATGTTCAGAAACACATCCTCAAGGTTGGCTTGCTTTACTTCCTTTTGCCGCTTGAAGCCGGTGGCTACGAGGTCGTCTATCAACTGGTTGGGGGTGCTGAGGGCTATTATTTTGCCGCTGTCTATTATGGCTACGCGCTCGCAGAGCTCTTCGGCCTCGTCCATGTAGTGGGTGGTGAGCACTACTGTGGCGCCGCGCTGGCGCAGCTGCTTTATGAGCTCCCACAGGTTGCGGCGGGCCTGGGGGTCGAGGCCGGTTGTCGGCTCATCGAGAAAGATGATCTTAGGCTCGTTGATGAGGGTGGTGGCTATGGAGAAGCGCTGCTTCTGCCCGCCAGACAACTCTTTGTACTTGCTCTTTGCCTTGTCGCGCAGGTTTACGGTGTCGAGCAGGGCCATGGCATCCACGCTGCGGTTGTAGAGGCCGCTGAAGAGGGCGATGATCTCTTTCAGGTTCAGGTTGGGATAATAACCTGCGGCCTGTAGCTGCACGCCTATGATGTTCTTTATGGCCTGTGGCTCTTTGTCGAGGTCCATGCCGTCTACTATCACTGACCCCGAGGTTTTGTCGCGCAGGGTCTCTATGATCTCGAGGGTGGTGGTTTTGCCGGCGCCATTGGGGCCGAGCAGCCCGAATATCTCCCCTTCCATTACTTCGAAGCTGATGCCTTTTACGGCCTCAAATTCGCCGTATTTTTTAACGAGGTTGGTGACTTGTATTATTGCGTTACCCATTGCCGGCAAGTTAGGAAAAATACCGCTCGCACGGGGCCGTTGCCCTTTGAAGAGGCCGCAATTAATTTAGCTTCACAACGCGCTCTGGCTGTTCGTATCCTTTCAGCGCGTCCAGCATTTCTGCTATGCGCCGGTTCCAGGCTTCCTGCCTGCCTGGTACATCGCCGTAGCCGCAGTCAGCCTCATAGGCTTCCTGTATTTCTCTTCCCTGCCGGTAGGCCTCAGCCACTATGTTATTTACTGAGGCCGCATTGACTGCTGCTGCCGAAAGAGCCGATAAATTTTTCCGTATCTGCCTGGCCACTATCTCTGTTATATCAAAGTGCCCCTGCTCGTGCTCCAGCACCGATCTGCTCCGCCCTATGATAACGGAATTATCTTTTTGAAAAACACAATCAACCTTATAGTATACAGAGTCGCTGGTGTACTTTATTTTGGGTACAATGGTAGATGCTGTTTTGCCCACATAGCTATGGTCTCCCCTGCTGCGCTTACCCATGAAGTCGGCAAACTGCAGCTTAGCACCGGGCGACCAATAGATGAGGTTATCTGCACTTGCGGGCACGGCTGCTACCGTGAAAGCCACAAACAAACCTTGCATCAACAAACGCCTCCGCTGCTTATACAGCCGCAATACTCCCCCATTAAATCGCATATTAGTTGAAATTACGGATTTGTTAGCTAAGGGGGAGTTAAAGTATGTGCAACCTTACCACTTCACAAACCTTTCCACCCTGCTCCCCTGCTCCCCTCTGAATGACACCATGTACACACCTGCCGGTAATGCCTTTACATTCACTTTGCTTTGCGTGCCACTTAGCTCCTGTTGCATCATCGTTTGCCCCATGCTGTTGGTGATGGTGAAGGAGGTGTAGGTGCCGTTGGTGGTTATGGTTAGTAGGTCTGTGGCGGGATTGGGAGAAAGGGGTATCGGGGATGCGGTCGTTGCTGCTACGCCATTTACTACAGGGCAGCCTTTTGTATTGGTCACTGTGTTGGTCAGCACTACGTCGTTGTAATCAAAGTAGATGCCTACGCGGCTGTTGATTGAGGCACCCGTGCCCATACCTGGCTTGTTATGGACGGTATATATGAACGCACCATCACATAAGCCATGATGTGAGCTGTCCAATAGCTTAATATTGGGGAAGTCGAATTTAAATATGGTATGGCCGCCCTCACGATACTTAGCAGTATACATTTCATGCGATGCCAGTTTTATCTCAAGTGAAGACGGATCCAGATACGGGGACAGCGTGTCTAAAACATAAATGTTGTGAGCGGTATCGGTACCTGTGTTCTCAAAATGGACAGTAAATGTAAATGTCGTATCGTTGTCAAAACAACCCGGTGGGTTCACGCTAATAAAATTGGGGTCCCCGCTAGCTAATACTGTATCTATCTTGATCACAATATTGTTTTCCGGGTTTATATCGGTTGAGGTTGTAGCAGCAATTGCAAACTGCTCATGCACCGTATCACCTGCGGTCAGCAAAGCAGACCAAGGCGAAAAAGCAGCATAGTAAAAGTCTGCCGGTGGTGAAAAGACCGACAGGTCGTGCGCATGCCACACTACTGTATTCCCATAGGCTGCTACCGGGGGAATATGCGTATTCACGAAATCGCTGTATTTCGGGCTGTAATTCAACGTAACAGTGGCATCGGCCGGAAGGCATGAGTAGTTCACAGCGTAAACATGCCCCCATTGGTCGTGCCTGCCGGTCACCGGCACGATTGCATATACAGCCATATCTGTCGGTGATGTTGCGCAGCTCAATCCAACATACTTGGTAACACTACTGCCGATGGCAAGAACTGTATCGTAAATGTACCCTGAGGCTCCGCATGAAATATTCCATATAGTGAGCAAGCGGAACGAATATACAGTACCGGCGGGCCCATACGCATGATAATACATACCACTCGTTGCAAAAATAGAATCGACAGGCACTCCGGCGGAATCAACTTGTACTAACGCCGGTATATTGCTAAACGGCTCAGTACCGTCCTTTATACAATTTCCGTTTGCGTCACCGTAAAATTTAAGCGACATTAACTTGCACTTTGTAAAAACGACCGACAAATCAACCGTATCCTGAGGTACATTGTCATTGTAAAGAATTTGCCTTACAGAGTAGGTACCAGAGTAAGTATACCCGTGAGCGTAGTTGATAAAAGATGAGCCGCCTGCTGAGCCAACCGGTAGAGAATCTGATGTGCCATCTCCATAAAAGGTCTTCAACGCCAACAACGGTGAAAGGCCGCTAACCTCAACATAAAACCGCATGCTGCTGCATGCCGTGTCGGGCACATAGATACTGTCAGCAGTGATCAGATGCCTGTAAGCAACATAAACCGAACTTGAAAACACCGACGATCCACTGGCGGCGCACTGTACTTTGCACCTGTAATAGCTTGTGGCAAATGGCGGAAATGTAAATGAAGCAGATGTCCCACCGGGTATATTACTCCAGCCTGCACCTAATGGCGATCGCTGCCACTGGTACAAAACTCCGCTGCCGGTTGTCGCACCGGCCAGATCAAGCGTTAGGTCGCAATTACTGCAGTATGATGTGCTTGCAACCGCTGTTCCTGCGGTAAAGGTGCCTGTGCAACATGTTGAATGAGTTACCTTCCGTCCCGGGTTCACAGCAGACAACCCACTTGCGGTACAGGTAACCACCGACCTGAAGTAACGGGTGCTGCTGATACCCGCGGCTGAGTACGAAGCACCCGTTGCCCCGGTGATGTTACTCCAGATGACACTGTCCGGCGACGACTGCCACTGATAAGTTACGCCCGGCGGGCACCCCAACGTGGCAAGTGTAAAGCTGCTGCCTATGCACGCCCATGCCGTAGACGATGACACTATTCCGGCATAGGGAACACCCGAACATGTGCATGTGCTCACAGTCACGACCGTACTTGTGAAACAACCTGTTGGAAGTGTATATGTGATTGAACACGTGCCTGACGCTGCGCTGGTAACAATACCGCTGGCGGCACCGATCGAAGCGATTGATGCATCCGAGGAACTCCATGCACCGCCGGCTGTTGCACATGCAAACGAGGTCGTCCCTCCTATGCAAAGTGCATAGGCGCCTATTATGGCAGTAGGCGCAGCATTTACTGTTACCGTTGCCTGCCTGTAGCAGCCGGTAGGAATAGCATAAGTGATTGCAGATGTACCTGCTGCTATACCCGTAACTATGCCGGTAGACAAGCCGATTGTGGCGGTGCTGGTAGAACTGCTTGACCAGGTGCCCCCGGGCGTCATATTGCTTAAGCTGGTTGTATGACCCGGACATGCTGCAAGGGTGCCGGCAATAGCTGCCGGCAATGGCAGAACGGTAACCGTAGCCGTGGTAAAACCTGTTCCATCCGTATAAGTGATCACGGCCACACCGCTTGAGGCTCCTGACACAATCCCTATCGATGATCCTACACTAGCTATCATAGCGGCGCTACTGCTCCACGTACCACCCGATGTAGAGCAACTAAGGGTAATGGACTGGCCAACGCATACAGAAGAAGGCCCCGAAATAGTGCCGACTGCCACTGACTTTAGTACCACAGCAAGAACAGCAAATGTAACTAAGAACAAAAATTTCTTCATACTTCAATAATTAAGGGGATAACCCTCATATAGGCGTAGAAGAAGTACAAACTGTTAGTGACAGGGAAGTCAATTTGAATAAAAAATCGAAAAATTGAGTATTAATACCTAATACGAAAATAGGTATAAATACCTACTGCCTGCAATTCAAAGCCCCGGGCGAGCCGGGGCTTTGAAATATTTTTTCATTGTACTATTTACCACTTCACAAACCTTTCTACCCTGCTCCCCTGCTCTCCCTTGAACGATACCATATACACCCCGGCCGGCAGTGCTTTCACACTCACCTTGCTTTGCGCACCACCCAGCTCCTGCTGCATCATGGTTTGGCCCATGCTGTTGGTGATGGTGAATGATGTGTAGCTGCCATCGGTTGTTATTGTTAGTAGGTCGGTGGCGGGGTTGGGGTGGAGGGATACTTTGGAAGTACTCGTTACTGCTACGCTATTTACCACGGGGCAGCCTTTTGTATTGGTCACTGTGTTAGTCATTACCACATCGTTGTAGTCGAAGTAGATGCCTACACGGCTGCTTATTGCAGTACCTGTAGCCAATCCCGCCTTATTGCGAATGGAATAAATAAACGCACCATCGCACAGCCCATGATGCGAACTATCAAGCAGCTTAATATCCGGGAAATCAAATTTAACTACCGCCCGTCCTCCGTAGTTCCATTTAGAGATAAACATGGGGTGCGTATTCATAAGGACCTCTATAGTTGCAGGATCGAGATTGTCAGACAATGTATCCATCACGTGAATATTATCTGCTGTATCATTTCCCATGTTCTCAAAATGCACAGTAAATTCAAAAGTGGTGTCAGAGTCAAAGCAAGCTGCTGGCGTTACTTCAATTGTATTGGGGTCATATGATGTCCTCACTGTATCAATAGCTATGGCGGTATTGTTACCTAAATCGAATTCTGTACCGCCCGCTGATACTATTGAAAAATGATCGTGTACAGTATCGCCTGGCAGCAAAACACCTGCGGCCGAGTTATCGGCTCTATAACTAATATCCATTATAGCAGCACCTGCAGAGCTGAGAGTTGTTGAGTTCCATATAATGGTATTTCCTACAATGGATGTTGGCATGGGAGAAGCCCAGGCATAAATATATTTCGGGCTCAGGGAAAGTTTCACCTCGCCGCTGGCAGGGATACAAGTGTGATTCTGAACATAGATATGTCCCCAATGTCTATTGCTAACACTGACAGTTGTTGCACGTACAGAAAGATCGTGTGCTCCTCCTGAAGAACAATTGATTGCAAACCAATTGATGGTCGGCGTACTGCCCATGCCAGGTAAGGTCTGCGTAATTATGCCCGAGGTTGGACAGCTGGGGTAATCACCCGGCGATAGGGAGATGACCTTAAATCTATAAACATCTCCGGGGTTTCCGTAAGCCGTATAGTCAAATCCGTTGGTACTGGAAACTGTATCCACAGGCGTACCATTAGAATCTATTTCAGTTTTTATCGGTCTTGCTAAAAACGGCTCGCTGCTCTCTTTTGCGCAATTACTATTGTCATCATTATAAAACCTGACGGGTAGCGTCGCGCAATAAGCATGATTGTACATATGGGTGAAGGAGTCAACTGCAAGGGTTCCGGAATAGAGTACGTGTTTTATGGTATAGGTACCTGTGGCTGCATAGGTATGGCTGAAGAACGTATAGCCACCCACACTATACGCGGCTACAACTGCTCCTACATCTGAGCTCCCATCACCATAGAAAGTCTCTACGGTCATACCCGCATGCATGTGTACCGTTCGGATGATAATTTGAGGTCCGGCACATTGCTTGTTAAGGCTACTTATGTAACAGCTGTCAGAACCGAAAGTGTAGGTAGTGCCAGTAAAAGGGATTATTGGAGCGTAGGAAAATCTCTTTACTTTCTCATCGCGATCTGAGTAATAGATGATGCCGGCTACGGGATCGGTATAGATCATGTATGGCCTTATAGCTGCGCTTAAAGCTGCTGTGCCATCGGCGGTACTCCCCCCCGATGTACCCACCCCAGCAATCGTATTAATAAGACCGGTGGCCCCGTCGACACGCCTGATCAAGCGCCGGCTCCCATCTGCAATAAAAATATTCTCGCCCCCGTCCACGCTGCAACTATAGATGCTGCCAAAATCCGCATCCGTGGCCGGGATACCTTCGGCCAATGAGGTACCTCCGCCGGCAACTGTAAATATCAATCCGGTGGCCGCCACTACTTTGCGAACTTTAGAAGCGTAATCATCAATTACGTAAAGGTTTCCCGCATCGTCCAGCGTTATACAGCGTACAGAGTCACCTAACGAAGCACTTAAAGCAGGTACACCATCCGCGCTGGAGGTGCCCCCACCGGCCACACTGGTGATGATGCCTGTTGTCCCGTCTACTTTACGTACTTTACCATTACTGCCGGTATAAATATTGCCCAAGCTGTCTACATACACACACAATGGTGTTAAGTACGCGGTCAAAGCAGATACACCATCGGCACCTGATGAGCCACCACCTGCAACGGTAGTTATGATACCTGTCGCCGTGTGCACTTTACGAATCCTCCCATTCCCTTCGTCGGCAATAAACACATTCCCCGCGCCATCGAGGCACAATCCCTGCACGGCATTCAGCTGCGCGCTTGTAGCAGTGCCGCCGTCTCCGGAAAATCCGCAAGAGCCCGTACCGGCGATAGTGGATACTAACCCGGTAGCACCATCGACCCGTCGTACCCGGCAACCCGACTGTTCGCCGTAATATACATTGCCATCCGCGTCGACTGCAACACCCGATGATCTGTTGACATAGGCACTGGTTGACGGGACTCCGTCTGCGGTGGAGGTTCCACCACCAGCCACGGTATATACTGCACCCGCCTGCGCGAAGGACTTATTGTTACAGAAAAGCTCAAGGCAAAGTGTAATCAAAAGCAACAATCTGTTCATAAGGCTTCAATTTTCGGGATAAAATGTATTCGTATAGACGTGTTGCTCAGGAATAATGTTAGTATCCCAAACACAAAAACATTAAATTGAGTATTAATACCCAATCCTGAAAATAGGTATAAATACCTACTGCCACATAAAACTGCCGCAATGCCTTATTCTGATTGATCTGGTACGTGATGATTTTTCACCTTATAATCTTCATTACCAGCTGCATTATCGCGGGCTGCACACAGATGTATATTGCTTTTTTATCCTCAGGTACCTGTGTTTCATCAATAGCCAGCAGAAACAACAGCTCAGCAGGAAGACATATGTGATCGCATACTTTCCGCACTGTTTTAGCATTGGGGTGCTTAAATCCGTTTTCTATCTGGGAAAGAGAGGTTTGCGATATCCCGATGGAACGCGCAAATGAGCGCTGGGAGACATTCAATCCCACCCGCAGTTTTCTTATTGCATAACCAACCTTCATAGCTGCATTTTTCGTGTGCCAGTGTTTCCGGCAGTTACCTGATCAGAGTCACATCCCCTTTGAACGTATCGTCGCTCGCACCATCGCCCGGGCGGGACAGGATGATGTAATAGTAGTATGTGCCGGCATTCTGCGGCACACCCTTATAAGTGCCATCCCAACCTTTCGCTATATTATCTGAGTAAAACACCCGTTCGCCCCACCGGTTGTAGACCTGCATAGCCACAAGGCGCCTGTGGTCCACGCACAGCGGCCTGAAAATGTCGTTGAGCCCGTCTCCATCGGGAGTGAATGCGGAAGGGATGCACGCGGTTACGCTGCTATCCACAAACACCGTTACAAAAGCAGAGTCGATGCAGCCAAACCTATCGTAGCCATATACAGTGTACCGGGTCGTTTGCTGTGGCGCAGCTACCGGGTTATTGATATTTGCATCGGTCAGCGAGCCATCATTTGGCTGCCACATGTACAGTACTTCATTACCAGCGAAGAGCTGCACGCTGCTGCCAAGGGGAATGGTTACGTCCTTCGTCACGTTGGTGAGCGGATCGCCCGCCACAGAGTTTATCCTGATGGTATCGACAGCTATACAGGTGTAGGGATACAGCACTACGGTAAGTGTGTAGGTGGTAACACCCAGCCCATTGAAATATGGCACCTGCTTTGTGGCATCGTCGAGCTTGTCGGCCGGATCCCAATTGTAAATAACTGTCGCCGGCACCCAGGGATCGAGCCGCACCGTATTCTCCAGCGCCATAGGGCCACTGAGGCATAGCGTAGTGTCGTGCACCATGTCTATACTTAGCGACAGCACGTACACGCTTTTTGTTACAGAGTCCAAGCAGCCAAGCGTATCTGTAACTACCAGCAGCGCAGGATAGATGCCGCCGCGGGGATACAGGTAAGGCGCAGGGCTTATGCCTGCACCATCCATACCATCGCCCCAATACCAGTGCGCACTGGTGATAGCACCTGCAGGCACGGATAAATTAGTAACCGTTGTTGGATTGCCCAGGCAAACAGTATCGGCGGTAAAATCGGCCTGCAGAGTTCGCGCAGTGCTGATCTTCAGCGTCGTATCCCATTCGCACCCGCCTACCCATCCAGTTAGCGTCACACTGTATACACCGGGCACGGAATACACATGAGTAGCGGATAACCTGTTTGTATCCAATGGGCTGCCGTCGCCAAAGTTCCAGGTGTAATGATCTGCGCCGGTTACCAGGTTGGTAAAGTCTACTGTGTCCTTACCGCACCCTGCACGAATGCTGGGTGCGAATGCCAGCTCTATCTTCGGCAGCACCGTCACAGTTATCGATGCCATAGGGCTAACGCAGCTTATAGTTTGCGTAGCATAAAAAGTATACGTACCCGGCGCAAGAGTATTGACAACCGGCGGCACAGCACTGCCCGGACCGGCGGTAGAGGTATACCACAATATCCCTGTGCCCACGGCGGTGAATGGCACAAACGGCGCGCCATAGCAGTAGGTAGTAATCCCTGAGATAACCGGCGGCGGCGTTGTAGTGGCTGCATGCACCACAATAGTGTCAATGGTCACATGGCAGGCATTGTGCACCGCTACGCAGTAAGTACCGGGGCCGGTGATGCTGTGCGTGGCGGTTGTTACCCCGTCATACCACAGGTAGCCGGTACCGGCTACCGATGATGCAATTGTGCCAACGCCCGCAGTAAAGCAGCCGCTGGTATCGTGCCGCGCATACGATGTATCGTGCAGCACGGTCCACACTGTGTTGGGCAGCCCATACACATTCCAGTTGGGCGCTATACTCAGTGCCAGCGGCACGAAGCCACACGCGGCTCCTGCGTTATTGGGGGCGTTGATGATGTCGAAGAAAGTATTCAGCGCGGGCGGCATTGTATTGCTGATGCAGTATATCTTACCATCTGCAGCCAGCTTCATGTCCGATTCATCGTAGGTAGTCGCGGGTACGGTATTCAATATCACCCGCGAAGCTATTATTGCCGCGGTCGACGGCAGTGCTATATTATATTGAGAAATGGTGGTAACACCTGCTGCGGGCAAGGTGCTCTGGCTGGTATACAGCTTTGTGTTATCGGGCGAGAACTCCGCACCGTACTGCCGCTCATTTGTATTAAGCACGCGGCAGTTAGATACAATACCTGTGGCAGGATTGAAGTCATACAGCTCCGTACCGTTCGGCCCACCTGCTACCGACCGCTGGCACTGCGACACGATACGCGTACGGTCGTGGCTTACCTTTATCACCCCCGCAGCATATGAATTGGTACCCGTAAATGACCCAACAACCGAGACCACAGGCGTGAGGCTAAGGCCCGCCGGCGTTATCTCATAAGCCCTGAATACTGCCGAGTCCTTGCTATGCACCAGCACCCATACATTGCAGTCATCCCCCCTTATCGCTATCATTTTTTCAGAGAGATTTGCAGAGATCGGTGTACCGGCAACGGCGACATCGCCCATGCCCCCGGCCAGCGACATATCGACTATGGCGTAGACAAACTTTCCGATTGGCGGCGCCGCGATATTGCCCGCCGTCCATTCTATAGAGAACACGTAATAGAGTGTTGTGGACCCCGGCATCGGCACTATAAGCGCACCCTGCGTAGTACTGAGCGTCATGAACGGCACGATGCCGAGGCCCGCAGGCATTATCGCACCCAGCCTGTTGTACACTGTATAGCCCTGGGTGGCAAACAGCAGGTTACCTGCCTCGTCACACACAGACGCACATCCCTCGTTCGACTGCATGCCGTAGGTGAACGGCACCGGGACACCGGTATTAAAGTTGAGCCCTGCAAGTATGCCAAACGCCCATACCCTGTTCTGCATGGTATTGTACTGTGCATGCACCGCGCCCGCTATGGCCAAAAGAAATACGAGTAGTGTTAACCTTAGTTTCATGTTACATTGATAGCACTTAAAATAGAATAGCAAGCGACTATGTAAAAATATCGCAGCAGCAACTCCTCTGCCGCAGCACATTTACCCTTTTTCCCACTAGGTATAAATACCTAATTTTAGTGTACTCCATTTGCTTACATTACACCGCATAAACTACTCTATGCCGCTGTATCCCGACAGGTGCTGCCGCACCATTCTCTTCGTACTCCTGCTGCTGTGCCGCATAGCGCCGTGCTGCGCGCAAGACGGTGTGGCCCTGAAAGGCGAGCCGGATACTGCGGTCATCAATCGCCTGCGCAAGCAGGCACGAAAACTAAAGAACCGCGACAGTGCCATGCCGCTGCTCAACACTTCACTGCGCATGAGCATCGCCGCAAACTATGCCGATGGTGCTGCAAACGCGCTCATAGATATGGGCAAGTACTTCATGAACGACGGCGAGTACGAGAAAAGCCTCATCTACCTGACCGAGGCGATACCCTGGAGCCAAAAGGCGGCAAAAAAAGACATACTGCCCGGCTGCTACAACAACATAGGTCTCGCCTACTTCTACCAGGCCGACTACATCAACGCATCTGCCAACTACTACAAGGCCCTGGCCGCTTTTCGAGACGACAGCACGCCCTCTCGCGCGCTGCTGAGCATATACACCAACCTCTTCATGGTCAACTACCGGCTGCACCAGCCCGACAATGCTATAGCATACCTGCAGCAGGCCGAGCGGCTGTGTCGCAAGGGTAACTTTCTCTACGAGCTCTCCACCGTACTCACCAACAAGGGCGGCGTGTACTTTGAGCTGCTGCACAAGACCGACAGCGCACTGCTGATGCTGCATGAGGCAGCAGAGATAGCCCGGCTGAACCACTTTGACGAGACCCTCGCCTACGCCAATGAGAACATCGGCGAAGTGTTTGTGAAAACAAAACTATACGAGCAGGCAATTACCTACCTGCAAACCGCTATCAGCCTCTCGCGCGACAAATTCCTGTACGTCTTCATCGATGCCTCGTACACACTTGGCGAGGCGCTGTACCATATGCAGCAGTATAAGCAGGCAGAGGCCATACTGGTGAGCGCCATAGCACAGGCCGAAAAAGCCGGGCTGAAGGACAACACCATAAAAGGATACACAACGCTGAAAGACGTGTACAAAGCTACCGGCCAGTACAAGAAGACAGTTGCTACCCTGGAGACGCTGACTGTGCTCAAAGACACGCTCACCGGCATCGAGAAGAACAAGGCGCTCAACCAAATGGAGGCCCGCTACAAGATTGCCGAAAAGGACAAGGAGATAGCCCAGAACCAGCTGCTGATAGCCCGCCAGAAAAACAACATCACGCGCAAGAATGTATGGATCGCGGCGATATTCGCAGGGGTATTCCTGCTGGGCTTTGTGCTGCTGGCTATGGGCAGGCATGCGCGCAACAAGCAGCGCCTGCAGGCCGGGCAGATAAAAACGCTGCAGCAGGAGAACACCATAAGCATACTCAAGGGCATGGTGCAGGGCGAAGACAAAGAGCGCAGCCGCATAGCGCGCGAGCTGCACGATGGCATTGGCGGCATGCTGTCTGCGGCGCGTATGCGGTTTATGACCATAAAGCAGGAGCACGACGAGATCACCACGATACCGGCCTACAAGGAGGCGATGAATATGCTCAGCGACGTAGGCGACGAGATACGCAAGACCGCCCACAACCTGATGCCCGATGCGCTGATGAAGCAGGCGCTACCGGAGGCCATCCGCACCTTTTGCAACAATATGCAGGAGGATGGCCTGCACATCGACTTCCAGAGCTATGGCACGTTCGATGAGCTGCCGCAGCACTTCAAGCTGAATATATACCGTATAGTGCAGGAGCTGCTGAAGAATGTGGTGCAGCATGCGCATGCTACCAGCGCATTGGTGCAGCTGATGATGCACGAGCACTCACTGACGGTAACGGTAGAGGACAATGGCCGCGGCTACGACACTGGTGAAACCAACGGCGGCATAGGGCTGCACAACCTGCAGACACGTGTACGCAATCTCGAGGGCACTTATACTATAGAATCTGAGCACAACAGGGGCACTTCTGTATTTATAGAGTTTGATACGCGGATGATAAATGAACCTTATGAAAATTAAGATAGCCATAGCCGACGACCACCCGCTGGTGATAAAGGGACTGCACCATGTGCTGGGCCACCGCAAAGACATGGAGATAACCGGCAGCTACAGCAATGGCCGCGAGCTGCTGCGCCACATACGCAAGGCCGCGCCCGATGTGCTGCTGCTGGATATACAGATGCCCGGGCAAACAGGCGATGAGCTGGCCCTGATAATAAAGGACGCCTACCCCGACATAAAAATAGTGGCGCTCACCAACCTCGACAATGTATACTACATAAAGACGATGACCCGCAATGGCGCTGACGGCTACATACTGAAGACCACCGAAGAGGAGAACCTGCTCGATGCCATACGCACTGTATACCGCGGCGAAAAGTACCTGGAGCCGGTGCTGAAGGATAAGGTGATACAGGATGCGATGCAGGCCAAAAGCCAGCTCTCTGCCAACCCCATACTCTCGCGCCGCGAGCAGGATGTGCTGCGCTACATAGCCGCCAACCTCAACAGCCAGGAGATAGCCGACAAGCTGCTCCTCAGCAAGCGCACCGTAGACAACCACCGCCTGAGCCTGATGATGAAGCTGGGCGTAAAGAATGTAGCCGCGCTGGTGAAGAAGGGGATACAGCTGGGGTATATACGGTGAGCCCCTCCCGGCCTCCCCCAGGGGGAGGAGATGTTACGCACCTCCCATGGTGTTTAAGCCAATATTGCGCACTGTGCGCAATGATTTCTTGCAGTTGGAGCCCCTCCCGGCCTCCCCCAGGGGGAGGAGATGTTGCGCACCTCCCATGGTGTTTAAGCCAATATTGCGCACTGTGTGCAACGACTTTTTCAATTCAACTATCTTAGTGAAAATCAATTAATTAATTAAAAATCATTGCGCACTTCTTGCTCACTTCTTGCGCGGTTGGAGCCCCTCCCGGCCTCCCCCAGGGGGAGGAGATGTTACGCACGCCCATGGTGTTTAAGCCAATATTGCGCACTGTGTGCAACGACTTCTTCAATTCAACTATCTTACTGTAAATCAATTAGTTAATCACAAATCATTGCGCACTTCTTGCTCGCTTTTTGCGCGGTTGGAGCCCCTCCCGGCCTCCCCCAGGGGGAGGAGATGTTACGCACGCCCATGTGATGTGGCCCAGAGCGATGACCTAGCCCGTACCCGGATTTCCGGTTTGCTTCCGGTTTTTTCTGGTTTGTTTTGCTTAACTATATCGCAAGTAGCTGATTTTCAAACTGTTATATTTTTATTTCCGGTTGCTGGTTGAAAAAATGTGCGGTGCCTTGGTTAACCGCAGAGGACCTCTCCCCGGCCCTCTCCGAAGGAGAGGGGGACATTACGCAGGCCCTAAGGGAGTGACGTTCGCGAGACCAACCTTTTCACTATGAGGAGAGGCGGTGAGCAATATCTTGTGATGTTGCTGATGAACGTACTGAGAGCCAAGTGGTTTTGCGGGTGCAAATATCTGTAATAAAGTGATTGGCTCCAACACCTTTTATCTATCGCGCCGTCTCTGAAAGCTATGGCGGATAAAGTACGGTGATGGAGCCTTTGATGAGGTATTAGCTGTACCGGCTTAGGCAGGCACGGGCGCTTTGTCTTTCCTTTTGCCTTTTTCCTCTGTTATAACGGGTGCGGGGTGCGGGGGGGTTACTTCCTGCGGTGTTTCTGCCTGCTGTTGCTGCTGTGGCTGCTGTGGCTGGGCGGGGGTGTTTACGAGGGCTTCTATTATTTTGTTCACATCGAATATCTCTCCCTCGTGGAGGTAGGGGAACTCGGTGGGCTGGCCGCTGATGTTGTACCTGCCGAATACGGAATGCCGGAGCTCGGGCTTTACTGTGGGCGGATTGGCGACGATGTTGGTGTGCATATCGTAGCCGAACTGTGAGGGCTTGTTGCCCACCCAGCATACTACGGACGGCAGGCCGAGGGCGGCGGCGGTGTGCTGCGCGAAGCTATCCATGAACAAGCGCTTTGTGCTTAATGCTATGAGCACTACGAGGGCTCGGAACTCCATCTGCACCGGTGTGGTGTTGTGGAGCTGCGGCTGGTCTTCGCGGCGGATGTGGACTACGTTGTAGTGGGGGGCGAATGCGTTTACTATTGTCTGGGCGGTGGCCTGAGGTATGTCGCGGGCCCATGAGTATTTGCTGCCCTGGTTTGCTGCTCCACCATTGGTTTGCAGCACCAATATAGGCTTGGGTGAAGCGAACAGGCCGGAGTATGTGTTTATCTCGCGGTTGTTGACGAAGAGCATGGGCAACTCACCGTTGTACTTTATGCCGAACATCTCGCACCACAACTTGATGAGGTGGCCTTTCTCCATTATGAAATCCGTTTCGAGGTAGGGATTGTGGAGGAATGTTTTTACCTGCTGCCCTTCGATATGGTCCTGGTAGAAATAGTTGAGGTTATTGAAGTTGAAAACTTTGTCGACATTGGGATTGCACAGGAATACCTCGGGGTAGCCTGTGATGACCAATAACTGATCGGCAGGGTATTGCTTTTTTATTGCTGCGCATACTGCTGTGGCCGCTATGCTTTTGCCTATGCCGCCGTCTACCTGGAATATTATCTTCATCTGCTTAGAGTTTTGATCGTTTTTAATAAGGTTTGTTGTTATGAACGTACGTAAATAGTATTTGCCTCGTAGTCGAAGCCATTGAGCTCGAAAGCACCTTCGAGCTCGCGGAAGCCGCGGGCGAAGAGAAAGCTGTCGATATCGGCTTTGAGGGTGTGGCCCTCGTAGTAAGGTTTCAGCCCTACCTCGGTCATTATGACTTTGGTGTTTTGCAGCGCCTTTTCGGCGCCCTGCAATACGTGCAGCTCAGCGCCCTGCACGTCCATCCACATTATGTCTATTTCACTGACGGCATTCTCGCTGCACCATTTATCTAACGTAGATGCCTTTACTTTTATTTCTTTCTGCACCAGGTTTTGTCCGAATGGTGTGCCATTGAGGCCATCCATGAACTTAAACATGGACGATGCGCCGACATTGGGCACGGAGCTTTGCGAAGGGTCTACTGCGTAGAAAGGCATTTCGCCTTCAGTTGTGCCCAGCGCCAGGTTGTGCACCTTGATATTGGCCTGCTTTGCGGGGCCGGCCTCCTGCAGGCGCGTGAGGCAAAGCTGGTAAGAGTCGGGCACAGGCTCGAAGGCGTGTATGCCCGCCGTGGGGAAAATATCTGCAAACTCCATGCTCTGGCCGAGGTGCCAGCTGCCTATATCGAGTATGCTTTTTACATCGCTGAGATCGACCTTGCCGGACAGGCAGGAGAGGCGCGATGCTACCATGCTCTTTTTGCGGGCGGCGGTGCTTACGCGGTCGGTGATACGCGCGTTGCGCACACCGGCGGGCTTGAGGTGGGTATCATCGTGTTGCAGGGCGTGTATGATAGCCTCTGCGCTGAATACCTCGCCCTCGCTATTGTAGGGGAACTCTGTGGCCTGCCCTGTGGCATTGTAGCGGGTGAAAACGGAGTGCCGCAGCTCAGGCTTAATAGTAGGCGCATTGGCAATGATATTGGTGTGCAGCTCGTAGCCGAACTGCGCAGGGCTGGTGCCTACCCAGCAAACCACGGATGGCTTGCCGAGGGCGGCGGCGGCGTGCTGCGCAAAGCTATCGATGAGCAGGCGCTTATCGCTGAGGGATAACAGGACGGCTATAGCACGGAAGTTGCCCTCGAAAGCAGTTGTGCCCTGGAGGGTAGGCTGATCGGCGCGGCGGAGGTGCACTATATCGTGCGTGGGTGTAAAGGCATTGACGACCTGCTGCGCGGCAGGCAGGGGCATATCGCGTGGCCATGAGTATTTGTGCGGCCGGCCGGGCTGGCCGCCGTTGGTTTGCATAACCATTATGGGCTTAGCAGCTGCGAACATAGGCGTATACTGGCTGCGCTCTGCGGCGGTGAGAAAAAGCTGTGGCTGCTCCCCATTGTATGCTATACCTGACATGGCGCACCATATGCTGATAAGCTGCCCCTCGCCATTGATAAATGAGCTTTCGCGGCAGGGATCGTGCAGCAGCATTTTTACTTCCTGCCCCTCTATGTAATCGGTGTAGAAGTAGGATAAATCATTTGCATCACATACCCTATCGATATGCGGATTTGCAAGAAACACCACGGGGAAAGCTGTGATAACGATGAGCTTTGCCTGCGGGTATTGGGTGCGGATAGCTTTGCAAACTGCTGTGGCGGCAATGTTGCGGCCAATGCCGCCCTCGACACGAAAAATAATATTCATCAGGAAAGGGTATGGGGCTGCTTGAATAAATTAATGATCAATTTTTTATGAATTTCTGAACGGTGCTATACCCGCCCAGCTGCATTACCTTGATGCTGTAAATACCGGCGGGCAGTACTGATACATCAACATCTGTTTGGGCAGTAGTGATAAGTGCCTGGCCCAGCGGGTTGCTGATGGTGATGGCGGTGATATTGCTGCCGGTGACGGTTAGCTGGTTGTAGGCGGGGTTGGGGTAAACGCACACAGGCGATGCCTCTAGTAAGGGCTCAACACCAACACTTGACTTAGTAACAATATGCAAATTGGACATGGCAGAATCGTAGCAGTAGGTGATGGCAGGAACAATGCGCGCGGTTATAGAATCTCTATTATGAACCTTGGTAAACGTGACTACGGGCGTGGCGGTGGTGGCAAACTGCACCCCTTTATTGAACCACTTGATGCTGTAGCTGCTGCCTGCACCGCTTACTGCTGCATTGACTGTGACAGTGGCACCTAGGGCAGCTGATGTGATGCCAGTGATAGTGACCGCAGCGGTGGTGGAAGGATTGAAGGTGACTTTGCGGATGCGGCGGCCGGAGCCGGGAACGGAAAGACTACCTACTGTAGGCACATATAGGTTCCCACAGACATCTGCTACTATTCCCACCGGATAATTCAGCGTGGCCGCAGTAGCGAGGCCACCATCTCCCGTATCTCCCGGCGTACCGTTGCCGATAATATTGTACAAGATACCGGTCGCATCTACCTTATAGACTCGACAATTATTTTTATCGGTTATAAATAGATTATTGTCAATATCGACAAAAACTCGGCCCGGTATAATCTGGGCGGTTGTAGCCGGGATACCATCACCTATATATGTGGTACCGCCATTCCCGGCTACGGTTGTCATAATACCTGCTGTGGAAATCTTCATGACCCGGCAGATAGTATTGCTCGCAGTATAAATGTTTCCGGAAGTATCGGAACACAGGCCCACTAGTAGCCCAACCATTGATGAAGTAGCTGTAGTACCTTCACCACTGTAACCGGGAGTGCCGTTCCCCGCATATGTTGATATAATGCCATCAGGGGCCACCTTACGAACGCGATAATTAAAAGCATCCGCAATATATACATTGCCATACTTATCGATGCACACATCCTGCGGCCCCCAAATGCTGGCAGTTGCCGCAGGTATGCCATCGCCATTGTATGTTCCTATACCAGTACCGGCAAAAGTGGAAATAATACCAGTCGCAGCAGTTACTTTCCTTATTCTTTGGTTCTGCAAATCCGCAATATATAAGTTCCCCAGCGTATCTACAGCAACACCGCCAGGGCCATTCAGTTGAGCAGATGTCGCAGGCCCGCCGTCACCCGAAAATCCACCACTGCCATTACCTGCAACTGTTGTAATTATGCCCGCAGGTGTTATTTTGCGTATGCGATTTGAATTTTGACCATCGCAAAAATAATAGTTGCCGTGTCTGTCAAATGCACCACCATGAGGATTTGGAGTTTTTGCCGTAATTGCGGGCACTCCTTCTCCACTGAACACAGATGCACCATTACCCGCTACGGTACTAATAGTTTGCCCCTGCAATAAGCATGGCATCAAAAACGCAACAAAAAAACACCACTTCTTCATCGTTCTGCACTTTATCTGTTACTGTATAAAAACTAAACAAGCTCCCACAGGTATACCTGCGGCAATTAACCCTGGAGTTACAGGAAAATACTGCAATGTGCCGGGAGCTGGACCTAAACCATATACAGGAGTATTACAAGCAATAACGCAATTAGTAGTAAACGCACAATCCGCTCCAGAGGTAACATTCCAACCAGCTACAGTTGCCCAATTATGCACAACGCTATTTCCCTGCCCACCGATGATTGATGAGTAGCATGTGCCTGCGCCAACAACATTGCTTTCGCCACCGCCTATAAAGCCAAAGCAGGATTCCGAGCCTACTGCTGTGCCAGCTTGTATGTGATTGTCCCAGCCACCGGCAATGGTGCTGTAACAGGAGAACAGGGAGCCCAGCAGGGGACTACTGATAGTATTGCCTTGCCCGCCGCCGATGAAGCCGAAGCAGGAATTAGCGTGGTAGACCTGGTTTTGGCCACCGCCGCCGATGACTGTGGCACAGGCATTGACAACGTTGAGGCCACCACCACCGATGAAGGAACCTGCGCCATTGGCACAGTTGAATATACCACCTGCTATAACTGCGGCACCTGCACCTTCGCAGATGATGTTGTTGCAGCCGCCTGCTATGGTGGCGTAGTGGGTGGGAAGCAAGGTATTTGTTTCAATGCAATTTTGATGGCCGCCGCCTATGAAGCCGTAGTCGGTGGTGCCGCCGCCGGTGAATGAATTGTTAGTATACCATTGATAGGGCATAGTGGTTACTGTTTAATGAATTTTTGACCTGTTTGATACCCGCCCGCCTGCATTACTTTGATGCTGTAGATACCGGCAGGTAGTGCCGATATATCAACACCTGTTTGCGTGGTGGTGATGAGCGCCTGGCCGAGCGGGTTGCTGATGGTGATGGCGGTGATATTGCTGCCGGTGACGGTTATGTGGCTGTGAGCGGGGTTTGGATAAACGCTCACAGACGATGCCTCTTGTAAGGGCTCAATACCAACGCTCGACTTGGTAACAATATGCAGATTAGACATAGCAGAATCGTAGCAGTAAGTGATAGCCGGAACAATGCGCGCGGTTATGGAATCAATGTTATGAACCTTGGTAAACGTGACTACGGGCGTGGCGGTGGTGGCAAACTGCACCCCTTTATTGAACCATTTAATACTGTAGCTAGTGCCCGCACCGCTTACTGCGGCACTGACGGTGACTGTGGCACCTAGGGCTGCTGCGGTGATACCTGTGATGGCAACGGTAGCGGCGGTGGGGGGATTGAAAGTGACTTTGCGGATACGGTTGTTTGCGTCATCTGCTATATACAAGTTTCCACACACATCGGTCACAACACCTTCTGGATTATGCAGCTTCGCTAAATTAGCAGGGCCCCCATCCCCGCTAAAGCCAGTAGTTCCATCACCTGCAATTAGATGAAAAAGTCCACTAGGATCAACTCGGTAAACTCTATCATTGCTAAAGTCTGCAATATATAGATCGTCAGTCAATTGGTTAATTCCAATTTCATAGGCTTGAAATTGTGCTGATGTAGCACTCATACCATCGCCTATGTAAGTCGTTGAACCATTACCAGCATATGTGGAGATAATACCCGTCGCCAAATCCACTTTACGTACTTTTCCAACACATGCGATAAACAAATTTCCATGCAGGTCAATGCAAATACCCGGCTCCAAAGCTAGCTCCGCAGCAGTAGCAAGCCCACCATCGCCGGATGAACCAACTAGTCCATTGCCCGCGATTGTTGTAACGATTCCAGTCACGGATACTTTGCGCACCCTGTTTGCATTGCCATCGATAAAATAAATATTACCTAACGTATCTATACATAAATTTACGGGAGACAAAGACGCTAAAATAGCGGGCCCTCCATCGCCTGTAAACGCGGCAATACCATTTCCTGCTATTGTTGAAATTATTCCAGTTGCTGCATCTACCTTCCGTACCCTATAATTATAAAAATCTGCGATGTACACGTTTCCACGGGCATCAACGGTGAATCCTTGAGGGTGCATTTGTGCAGAAGTTGCTATTCCGCCATCACCACTAAACCCAGTAGTTCCATTCCCGGCAACAGTTTGGATTATCCCGAAAGGAGTTACCTTTCGTATCCGTGGACTACCAAACGATTGTAAAAAATAATAATTGCCTGTAGAGTCAAATCCTCCCCCGCTTGGATTTGTGACCTGTGCTGCTATAGCTAAACCCCCATCACCTAAACCAGATGTACCTCCACCAGCAAATGTGGTGATGTTTTGAGCAGTAGCGCAACTGACTGAACTAACAGAGAACCAGAATAAAGCTTTTTTTATAAATCCCACCATCACTTTTTTTTTTGCACGTGACTTTAATAGTTACACAACCCACACTTGGCACCGCGTGCCGACTGGTACGTAATACAGAGTACCTGGAGGGGCAGTAGGAGGTGGAGCACATGTGCCGGGGATAGGCGATATTGGCATATCCTGAGCAACCAGACTATTTACGTGAAAAGCATTATCACACACGGTAGTAATATTACAACCAAAGATACCCACATAGCTGCAAGTAGACGGAATACCGTTGCCGGAACCACCGAAAATTGCTGAGCAACAGCCAGCATTAGCATTGTTATGCCCGCCCATAACAGATGAGTGGGTGGTACCCGCGCCAACAACATTGTTTTCGCCACCGCCAATGAAGCCAAAGCATGATTCCGAGCCTATTGCTGTGCCTGCTTGTATGTGATTATCGCAGCCGCCGGCAATAGTGCTGTAACAAGAGAACAGGGAGCCCAGCAGGGGACTACTTATAGTATTGCCTTGCCCGCCGCCTATGAAGCCGAAGCATGAGCCTGCATGGTAAACCTGATTCTGACCGCCGCCGCCGATAACGGTAGCACAGGCATTGACGACGTTGAGGCCGCCGCCCCCAATGAATGAACCTGCGCCATTGGCACAGTTGAAGATACCACCGCCTATAACTGCGGCACCGGCACCCTCGCAAATAATGTTGTTGCAGCCGCCTGCTATGGTGGCGTAGTGGGTGGGAAGCAAGGTATTTGTTTCAATGCAATTTTGATGGCCGCCGCCTATGAAGCCGTAGTCGGTGGTGCCGCCGCCGGTGAATGCTATAATGTTCTCTCCACCGCCAAATACGCTGCTGAAAATGGAGCGGACCTCGTTGGCGCAGCCGCCGCCGATGGTGCCATAATTGCCGGTGATACAGTTGCTGCGACCTCCGATGAAGCTGGAGTAGTCGGCAACCGAAGAGTTGCTGCAACCACCGCCGATGAAGGAGTAGTTGGCCGTGTGGGTGAGCTCATTTTGCAGCCCGCCGCCTATAACGGAGCAATTGCCACATATCTTGTTGAGCTTACCGCCGCCGATGAAGTCGTGGCAGGGCTGCGTAAGATTGAGGCCGATGTCGGTGCAGTTTAGCTCGCCACCTCCAATAAGGTTGTAGTCGCCGCAAATAAGGTTGTCGTAGCCTGCAACTATGCCGGAGAAGTCGGCTCCGCAGATCTCATTGGAGAAGCCGCCGGCGATGGTATTGTTAACCCCCTTGGCCGGGCCGGGAGGAGATACGAGGCGGGTAATGCGGTTTTGGTCGCCGCCGCCGATAACGCTGCGGTTGTCGTCGATATAATTATCTATCCCACCTCCCACGAAAGAGTGCTGGCCATTGCAGATGGTATTGCAGCAGCCCCCGCCTATTACGGACATGATGGCTTCATCAAAAGCGACAGCAGCATTTCCCTTCAAGTGATTGTCGACCCCGCCGCCTACAAATGAGCCATAGCCATTACAAATGAAGTTGCGCCCACCGCCTACTATGGCCGAGAAATCTGAGCAGTCGCGAATATTATTGCCTACGCCGCCCAACACGGCGTTGAGGCCACCGTTGGCAAAGCCGCCAACTGCGCGGCATATAAAGTTGCCAACGCCACCACCAATTACATTACTCTGGCTTTGGCAGATGATATTTAGTTTGCCACCGAGGATAGCCGAAGAGTTTGATGCCACGCAATTGTCTTCACCACCGCCTATTACCGAGATGGTAGCATTAGCGCCAATACAGTTGATACGGCCGCCGCCAATGAAGCCGCAGCCTGAATTGGCGTCGATAACATTTGTATTGCCGCCGCCGATGGCACTGTGGGGAGAGGTACGGTTGATGGTATTGGCCTGGCCGCCGCCGATGATGCTGTGGTTGCTACCGGTTTGGATGGAATTGCCCTGGCCAGCAACGATAGCAGATGCATTAGCGGAAATCGCTTGCTGCCATCCTGAGACTATTGCGCTACAGGGCGAATTGGCATTAATAATATTATTGGAGCCATTGCCTATGAGACTGTGATCGGAGTTGGCCGCTACACCACTGTTATTGCCGTTTAGTACTGTTGCATAATCGGAATCTACTGCGTTTTGCTGGCCGCCGACAATGAGGCCCCAAGGAGCATTTACAAGTACCTGGTTATTGTTACCGCCAAGAATTGAGGCCGCGCTGGCGCTAACTACTTGACTCGTGCCTCCTACGATGTTGCTACAGCGGGCGTTAATATTTATGCTGTTGGTGTCGCCATTGCCGATGAAACTGCTATCCGCATTTGCCCCTATGTTATGGTTGTTACCGTTGAAGATGGATGCGAATGGAGATGCTACTGTATTTTGAGTTCCGCCGCCTACTATTCCCCATGGGGCTGTGTTGGTGACTAAATTATGGTCGCCTCCAAGGATCACTGCGCATTGCTGAACTATTTCGTTCCATACACCGCCAAGGATAGAGGATCGCTCTAAGGGAGTGTGCTGATTGTCCCATATGCAGTTATGATCACCGCCAACAATAACGTTAGTCAGTCCTGCAGAAATGCATTGTTCGCCTCCCGTGCCTATAAATGATGCAAGGTTGTCCATTATGCAGCTACTTTCGCCATTAAGCAGCACATTATACTGCGTGTTTGTAACGTTGCCGAAAATAAGATTCAAACATCCAGATCCGATAACACTCGTTCTTGCCCGGATGGTATTTTCTGCTCCGTTCAATATTGTGTTCAAACAGCTAGCTACTTCGTTGCCGGTATTGGCTATCAGGTTTTGAATACCGTTGTCAATGGTAGAGAAATTGGAGTTGTTGATGTCGTGGGAGCCAACACCTGCTCCTAAAGGTGTCATAGGCCCACCCATGATATTGGACTGAATGGTGGTGCCGCCGAAGGTACCGGAACAATCGCCCGTGCCAGCGGGATCGGCCCGGACTGTGTTAAGAATTGGGCCTAAACCTAGACCCGGATCGCAAAAAGGATTTGCTGTTGCTGCCATTTTAAAAGTTTTTTAGGTTAAGAATATTTACGGTATGCAAAGGGGTGCATAGCCTTAATAAACCAAATGTAAATAAGGGAATTGTAATTTGCAAATAATTATTTATTGTGTTAGAGCATTATATAGTGCTTATTAACAGGCGGTTGTAAGGAGGGAGGATAATTTGAAAATGTAAGAATTTGAAAATGGGGAAAAGCTCAATAGCAAGTCGAAAGATGAATGGTGCCAACGCCACTGAAGCAGAATAGTAGTGGGCGGCTGGGACACAAAAAATATTCGGCGGGAATAGACCACCCCGCTCACGCACAAGGCTGCCGCATGCCCCTCCTATCCTTCGGCGAAAAGCTCAGGATGACAACAAGGAGGGGAGCTGTGTTGCGCAGGCCCATGTCGAGTAGACCACCCCGCTCACGCACAAGGCTGCCGCACGCCCCTCCTATCCTTCGGCGAAAAGCTCAGGATGACAACAAGGAGGGGAGCTGTGTTGCGCAGGCCCATGTCGAGCAGACCACCCCGCTCACGCACAAGGCCACCGCACGCCCCTCCTATCCTTCGGCGAAAAGCTCAGGATGAGGAGGTGTGGTTGCGGCCCCTTAACGTGAAACCCCGGCCCTATCCTTCGGCGAAAGGCTCAGGATGAGGGAGGTGTTTTAATGTAGCACTCAATTTTCTTCGCCCTGCGCGAGGTTGTTGGTGGGACACCAACAACGGCGGAACACAAAAAGTAAACTCAGGAATGGCATCTGCGAGTATTACACTTAACGTGCCATGGTTCGGCGCGGCTCACCGAGACTATCTAAAACACTTATTACTATACGGCGGGGCTCACCGAGACTACCTATAAAGGGCTCACCAAGACTGTTTAATGTTTCATTTACAGCACTTCATATTACTTGCACACTACCCTGTTTTTTGCATAGTCGGCTATTACTTGTTCGTATAGCTTTTCGTATTGCGGTATTATGTGTTGCTTCTCGAATTTGCGGGCGTGGGCGTGGGCGGTTTTTTTGAAGTGCTGCAGGCGCTCTTCGTCGCTGAGGATGTGGATGGCCTTTTCGGTCATGGCGGCTACGTCGCCTACGTTGCTGAGGTAGCCGGTTTTGCCGTCTACGTTGATCTCGGGGAGGCCGCCGGCATTGGTGGAGATGACGGGCACGGCGCAGGCCATGGCTTCGAGGGCAGAGAGGCCGAAGCTCTCGGTCTCGGAGGGGAGCAGGAAGAGGTCGGTGATGCTGAGTATCTCGCTGATCTGCTCCTGCTTGCCGAGGAAGCGTATATCGTCGTACACGCCGAGGGAGCGGGCGAGCTCTTCCACCTTCAGGCGGTCGGGGCCGTCGCCTATCATCAGCAGCTTGCAGGGCATGGCCTTTTTTACGCCGGCGAAGATGTGTATCACATCGGGCACGCGCTTCACGCTGCGGAAGTTGGATACGTGCACGAGTATCTTCTCGCCATCGGGCGCGAGCATCTGCTTGAAGTGGTTCTTATCGGTATGGTGAAAGCGCTTTACGTCTACGAAGTTGGGGATGACGAGGATGTCCTTTTCTATCTTGAACGAGCGAAAGGTTTCCTCGCGCAGGTTCTCGGATACGGCGGTGATAGCGTCGCTCTCGTTGATGGAGAAGGTGACGACGGGGGCATAGGTGGAGTCGCGGCCCACGAGGGTGATGTCGGTGCCGTGGAGGGTGGTGATGAATGGTATGTCCTGGCCGGTCTTCTTGAGTATCTGCCGGGCAAAGTAGGCGGCCGAGGCGTGGGGTATGGCGTAGTGCAGGTGCAGCACGTCGAGCTTCTGGTTCACTATGACATTGACCATGGCGCTTGCCAGGGCGGTCTCGTAGGGGGGGAAGTCGAACAGGGGGTATGTGGGCACCTTTACTTCGTGGAAGTAGATATTGGGGTGGAAGCTCTGGCTGAGCCTCACGGGTTGCTCGTAGGTGACGAAGTGTACTTCGTGGCCTTTATCGGAAAGGGCAAGGCCCAGCTCGGTAGCCAGCACGCCGCTGCCGCCAAAGGTGGGATAACATACTATACCTATTTTCATCTTATAAGTAAAAGGTCAAAAAATAAAAGTCGTAAAATTCCAATATCCAAATTCCAACTATGCGAGTCCACTTAACGGGTGCCGACCCCGGAAAGGGGTACGGACCCTACCGCTCCAAAATCCTAATTCCAAATTACCAATTCCTAATTCGGGGCAAATATCTGATTATCGGTGCAAAGTAGTGTGATAGGCGTATTGGTTTTAACAATAGACAGTTGAGGAGGAGCGCGCGGGAGCGGAGATGGAGCGCGGGAGCGGTAGGCGGAAAGCGAAATGGAGAGCGGGAGCGGTGGGGAAGAGTGGAGGTTGAGCGGAGATTTGCGGTAAAAAACGTAGGTTTGCAGCCGTTAAAAAACACACACATTATCATGCACAACCTACAAATGGTGGACCTAAAGCGCCAGTATCACAAGATAAAGGCAGAGGTAGATGCCGCCGTTATGAATGTAATGGAAAGCACTGCTTTTATCAATGGCCCTGATGTACACCACTTTGCAACGGAGCTGGCTGAATACCTGGGGGTGAAGCATGTGATACCCTGCGCCAATGGCACTGATGCGCTGCAGATAGCGCTGATGGCACTGGGCCTGCAGCCGGGCGATGAGGTGATAACGCCATCATTTACCTACATAGCCACTGTGGAAGTGGTGGCGCTGCTGAGACTGACGCCGGTATTTGTAGATGTGGACGAGGACACTTTCACCATGAATATAGATAGTGTGCGCAATGCTATTACTCCTAAAACAAAGGCGATAATACCGGTACACCTCTATGGGCAGTGCGTGGATATGGAGCCGCTGCTGGCACTGGCGGCTGAGCATAACATACCTGTAATAGAAGATAATGCGCAGGCTATAGGGGGCACTTATACATTCGCCGATGGCCGCAAGGTAAAGACGGGAGCTATGGGCCATATAGGCTGTACATCGTTCTTCCCGTCTAAAAACCTGGGGGCCTATGGCGATGGCGGCGCGATGTTTACGAATGATGATGCACTGGCAGAAACATTGAAGATGGTGGCTAACCACGGGCAAAAAACCAAGTATTACCACGAGCTGGTAGGCTGCAACAGCAGGCTCGATACTATGCAGGCGGCAATACTGCGCATAAAGCTGCGCCACCTGGATGGCTATTGCGATGCGCGCCGCAAGGTGGCCGACTACTACGATAACGCGTTTAAGAACAACCCGAAGATAGTGACGCCATACCGCGCACCGTATAGCCAGCATGTGTTTCACCAATATACCCTGCAGCTGAAGGGGACCGACCGCGATGATGTGCAGGCTAAGCTGGCGGCGAAGCACATACCCTCGATGATATACTACCCGGTGCCCAGCCACAAGCAGAATATGCTGGCGGCATATGGCACAGCATCGCTGGACCTGCCGATGACTACGAAACTGCAAGGCTGCGTGATATCGCTGCCCATACATACGGAGCTTACGGAAGAAGAGCTATCTTACATCACCAAAAATGTGCTGGAAATAATCGGCTAAAACGAGAACATATGAACATTATAAAAACACCGTTTGAAGGATTACTGATCATAGAACCAAAGGTGCATGAGGATGAGCGTGGCTACTTTATGGAGAGCTACAACAAGCATACGTTTGAAACTACCGGCGGCATCACTACTGAGTTCAGGCAGGACAACCAGGCGAAGTCTGGGATAAATGTGCTGAGGGGCCTGCACTACCAAAACCAGCCTACCCCACAGGCCAAGCTGATACGTGTGCTTACGGGCACCATATGGGATGTGGTGGTGGATATACGCAAGGACAGCGACACCTACAAACGGTGGTATGGCATAGAGCTATCGGCAGAGAACAGGCGGCAGTTTTTGATACCGCATGGTTTTGCACATGGCTACGCCGTGCTGAGCGAAACGGCTGAGGTATTTTACAAGTGCGATAACTTTTATAATAAGGCAGCCGAGGGCGGTATATATTTCAACGACCCTGAGCTGGCGATAGACTGGAAGATCGACATCAGCAAGGCGATAATATCTGAGAAGGACCAAAACCAGCCTATGTTTAAGGATGCGGTAAGCAGTTACTAGGGCAAGGATGAAAGGCAAAAGCTTGAAGTGCCGTCGTAAATTATTGAATTATATTAAAGTAAAAAGCCCCTCGCGGGGCTTTTGTTATGTCTAGCTCTTCATATTTATGAATTGGAGCGGCAGGTCAATTTCTGATGTGCGGCAGAGTTGTATCACATCCTGCAGGTCATCGATCTTCTTGGCAGTAACGCGGATCACATCGTCCATAATGGCCGCCTGCACTTTGAGGCCGCTGTCTTTGATGATCTTTACTATCTTCTTGGCGTTGTCTTTGTCAATGCCGTTCTTTATCGGCACGCTCTTACGGATGTACTTGCCATTGGCAGAGTGGTCTTTGGTCATGTCGAAGCTCTTAGCCTCCAGCCCCTGGCGCATGGCCTTGGTGAGCAGCACATCTTCCAGCTGCTTCAGCTTCATATCGCTTTCCACTTCTATCTCGATCTTCATGTCCTTTTTATTGAGCTCGAAAGACACATGGGTGCCCTTGAAATCGAAACGGTTATCGATCTCTTTCTTGGCGATGTTGATGGCGTTGTCGAGTGTCTGGAGGTCTACTTTGCTGGCGATATCGAAGGATGGCATATTGGTAAGTTAAAAGGTAAAAGTGAAAAAGGAAAAAGGGTGTTGCGTGGGCAAATTTATAAAACAAAATGCAATTGTGAAATGATAGTCGCAGCCGCTACTTGTCTCAACAAAAGTAATTCAACCACGCTTGTCTATGTCATTATGTTAAGGTGTTAACCGGAAATAACATACGATACCTTCGGCATCGACCCTCGAATAGCCTGTATTTCTATAAACATTTGATGCCTTCGGCATCGTTCATGGTATTGTGCTGCTTAACTTAGAGATTGTCCGCTGGGGTGATTTTCAAATCTAGTCGGCTGGTTTCACCTGATCCTCGCGTACAGGCATAGGAAATTCGACCCTTTCATATTTCTGCACGGCTTTTGATATGACAGATAATTCTTCATCTTCCTCCGGTGTTAAATACTCAAACCCTTTGGCAAGATATACTTCCACTTTAGCCAAAGCCAATTCATAATCCTCTGCTGTGTTTATTTCTCTCATAGAACCAGATTTTATGAGTCTGGCGACTGTTATTGTTAAATGTTCAACCCTCCGGGTTGGAGTTACGTCTGCCTACCACCGGTTTCACCGGCGGCTATTAATATTGAAGCCCGTTGGGCTTCCCAAGGTTGCATTATGCTGTAACACAAGATTTGGCAACTTCTGAAAAGTTGCCAAATCGGTGTATCCTTGTGACTAAGTCGTCTACGGCTTCAAATACTGATCAAAATACTCGCTTACCTTGGTCATCAGGTGCGCGCGGTCTTTACCCCGTACATTGTGCTCGTGGCCGGGGTATACGAAGTAATCGACCTGCACGCCGTCTTCTACTGCTTTGCGGAGGAAGTTGATGCTGTGTTGCCATACTACTACATCGTCGCTGGTGCCGTGTATGAGCATGAGCTTGCCTTTGAGGTTCTTTACTTTGGTGAGCAGGTTGGCGTTCTCGTAGCCTGCGGGGTTTTCTTCTGGGGTGTCCATGTAGCGCTCGGTATACATTACTTCATACATACGCCAGTCCATCACCGGTCCACCGGCTACTGCGCACTTGAATACGCCGGGGTGCTTCAGCATCAGCGAGGTGGTCATAAACCCACCATAGCTCCAGCCATGTACGCCCATGCGCGTGGCATCTATATATGGCAGTGACTTCAGGTAGCTAACACCCTTCAGCTGGTCGGCGACCTCTACATCGCCCAGGCGGCGGAAGGTGGCCTGCTCGAAAGCGCGGCCACGGTTCCAGCTGCCGCGGCCATCCATGGTAAATACTATGTAGCCGCGCTGCGCCATGTATTCGTACCACAGGTTGCCGCTCTCCGGAAATGAGTTGTGCAGCAGCTGCACGTTGGGGCCATTGTAGAGGTATACTATTACCGGGTACTTACGGGTACTATCAAAATTAGGCGGCAGTATCAGCTTGCCATATAGTTGGGTGACGCCGTCTGCGGCGGTAACCATTACATTGCGTGTAGTAGCGCGGTCGTAGGCAGCAAGCGGATCTTCTGCCTTCACCAGCTCCTTTACCACGCTGCCGCCTGCGCTGCGGATAACGCTTGTTTTAGGTATGCCCGCCGCGCTGTAAACATCGTATACATACTTACCGTCAGCGCTTGCCAACGCAGTGTGCATTCCCGGTTCCTCGTCTACCCTATCCATCTTATCTTTCTCGAGCGATACCGTGTAGATATGCTTTTCCAAAGGCGACTCTTTAGAAGCCGTTATGATCACCTTTTTGCCATCGGCGGTAAAGCCGGTAAGGTCATTTACTACCCAATTGCCTTTAGTTACCTGGCGGATGAGCTTGCCATCGGTACCGTAGAGGTATAAGTGCTGGTAGCCATCGCGCTCGCTCCACCATAAGAACTGGTTGGGCTGTCCGGGAACAAAGGTGAGCGAATGAGTAGGGTGAACGAATTTGGGGTCAGTTTCTTCAAACAATGTCTTTACCATTGCGCCGTTCTCCGCATCGTATTGGTTCAGCCACAGGTGGTTTTGCTCACGGTTGAGAACAGCTATATAAATGAATTTTTCATCGGGGCTCCAGGTGACCGAAGTAAGGTAGTGGTCCTGCGGCTCGCCGGTAGCCATCGTCTTTACTTTGCCTGTGTTGAGCGTGCTTGCAAGCAGCGTTACCCGGTGCGATGCACGGCCGGCCATCGGGTACTTCACCATATCTACCGTTGCCGGTGTTTTGTCCCATTTTACGACGGGATAGTCGGCCACCATGGTTTGATCCATGCGGTACCATGCTATCTTGCGCCCGCTGGGTGAAAAGAAGATGCCGCCATCAATGCCAAACTCATTGCGATGCACCGTTTGCCCGTTGACGACATTCTCGTCCTGGTCGTCGCTGAGGCTATTGCGGCTTTGTGCTACGCCGTTGTACCACAGGTTGTGCCCAAGTGTATATGCGATCATTTTTGCCGGACCCATGGTAATGTTCTCCGCGCTATCAAACAGCTTTGCGAATACCTCCCATGTGAACTTATTATTGGCCAGCGTACCTATAAGCACATGCTTGCCGTTGACGAAGTATGCGTGATCTTTGTCGAGCCATTTGATCGCAGGTATCGCCTTTACTTCTTCCGGGTATGTGCCCTGCTCTACAACAACTGCAGGCTGCTTTCTACTGTCTGCATCGGTTGCCATCCATACGTCTTTGCCGTCTTTTTTATCGACATACCAAAGCACGTGGGTACCTGGTTGCCACGAAGGATTTTTAATACTTTTGGGTGCCAATGTTGTGGCCATGCCGTTAGTTGCCTCTGCAATTGTGAACTGCTTTTTCTGCGCTAATGAGCCCAGCGAAAAAGCAAATGTACCGGCCAGTAAGAGGCCTAAACCTTTATAATAACTCATATAGATCAGTTAACGCAAACTTAGAATAAAACCACAACAAACAGAAGGCGCAGGGTTATTATCCCGCCTATTGGGTTATCGTATGGAGCTTGATCACACCTGCATTTCAATAGACTTCTTCATGTGCTTCAGCGCCTGGGCTGTGCAATACTTTTGATAGGGTAACGAGAATACCGGGGCCAGGAGCCTGCTGAGCACCGAACCCGGCCGGGAAAAGGTGTGTATTGAAAATACCAGGCGCTGATCATTGGTCCTCTCGATTAAAAAAGTAGAAATACCTTTTTCTACATGGCCTTCCAGCGTTTCGTAACTGTAGCCGAAACGAGCTTCCTCGCAGATCAGCTCTTTTATTCTTACACCGAAGATGATCTTTTGTGAAAAGCGGCCGGGTGGAATAAATACCTGCTGCACTATATTGTCACGCGAACGCATAGGCCTGCCTTCTGCTATCCATTGCGGAAGCGCAGTCATGATGTGTACGGGAAAAATATGATAGTCGAACAAAGCACCAAAGCTGAGTTGATCGTATGGCTTCGCGGGGTTCACCTCTATGCTTGTTTTGGCCTCCCCCATTTGCGCGATATCATAGCCCATCACAGGTACATCCCGAAGTGCATCGAGATGATGTGAGAAGCGGTAAGACTGATCGCGAAGGTATATCCTCATAAAAATTAGTTAGTGCCTTGTCGCTGCCATTGATCTTACCTGGTTGTATAACTGTGTAGCACTGCTATTACCTGGCCGGAGTTGTAAAGAGCGCTCCAGTGCTTTACTTGCCTGGTCATAACTGCGCGCGTTAAAGTGCGCATAACCGAGGTTATACCACATATCGGCAGCGTTTGGATCGACCATCGTGCCCTTAGTAAAGGCCATAACGGCGGAGTCGGCTTTATTTTCTCTACCGTACCTCATGCCTTGCGAAAAATAATACTTGCCCAATACAGAAAAGTAATACTGCACCTTCTGGTTCGCAGGCTCTTGACGGCGGACCGTATCCCAGTCGGGCAGCGCTTTGTCCGGCTCGCCCATGTTGAAGTAGCACAGCCCGCGGTTGAGCCGAGCATGCGTGTAGTCGGGATGCTTTGAAAGCGCAACATTAAAATACGCTATAGCCTTTCTGAACCATTCATCGCGCTCGGGCTTGCTCATGCCCTTCTTAGCATTGGCCATGCAGGCAGCAGCAGCATTGTTGTTAACGAGTATACTGTTAGATACTGTCTGCACGTCGGCAAGAAATAAAGTGGTGTCGTTTTCCCAGTCTTTATTCCGGTTGACAACCTTGAAGGCGGAGAGTATGACTAACACGGCCATGAGTGCGCCTGCAAGTCTTATTCGTGCTGACGGCTGCGTCTTCGCTACTGCTTTAAAGATCAACCATGCCAGCGCTATAGCAAAACCAACTGATGAGTGATAGATAAGGCGCTCGCCCATAGGTGCACCAATGTTGAAAAACAGATTGCTCACCAGTAATAGATTGAGCAAGTAGATGGCTATTGCAAAGCCTATGATGTGCCGTTTTCTTATAGCAATTATCATTACCGAGGCGATCAGCAAATGGACTATCAGCGATAACCAGACTATGACGTCAGCAAAGCCCGTGTATGGGATCTGGCTATACGAATAGTCGGCGGCCAGTGTATATGGCCAAACCAGCAGCTTTATGTAGGTAAGCAGAACGGTGATCTGTGTTGCTATTTTCTGTGCGCCGGTAGCATACAGGTAGGGATTGTTCATGATGTTTTGCTCCGCCCCTTCTGCAGGCCCGCTTACTGCCGCGAAACGCAGCAGAAAATAGAGCGCTAATGGTAGCAGGTATGGTATAAATGCTTTAGCACTGACTGTCGCGCTTTGCTGCCTGAAGATGTATATGCTTAGGGGCAGCAGCACAACAAGCGTGATGGCATATTCCTTTGACAACAACGCGAGAAAAAAGTAAACCAATGACCATACCAAGGCGCTTCGTTTCCGTGTATCGATGTACGCAAACAGCTTGATAAACGTGAGTGCTATAAACAGCACCGACAGTATCTCGTCGCGGCTCTTTACGTTGGCTACTACTTCGGTATGGATGGGATGAATAAGGAACAGCAGTGCGGCACAAAAGGCTGCAAGCTCATTGCCGGGGAAGATGATCTTCCTGAAAAAATGAAGCAGCACAACGGCAGAGAGTATATACAACAGCACGTTCACTACATGCCGTGGCGGCATTTGCTGCGCTATTTTTCCTTCCTGCGCATCGCTGGCGCCACGGCCGGTAGCTATACTATTATCCACTTCATCGTTGACGCCGAGGAACTGCTGCTCTATAGCAAAAGTGATCAGCGATAGCGGCCTGTAGCGGCCACCTGCCAGCTGGTTGCCACCATTTCGCTGCTCCAGGTAGCTCTGAAATGCATCGTGCGTAAGTATATCGGGAATGCCTGCTACCCCGCGCTGCACATACTCATTGGATGTGATGGCCATGCGGTCATCGAAGGCAGCCTGGTGCGAAAATGTGTTGGCGTAAAACACGAGGCCTAAAACAATTATAATGAAAGCCTGCACGCGAAAACTCAGCAGCGTTAACGCTGGATCACCTACAGCTTTAGCCGGGGCTGTAGCTACTGCCGTAGCTGGTGTGCTCTTACTGATCTTCTTAGCCATTAGTATGGGGTAACTAACGACTAAAATAGGTAGAAAGCCCCGCTATTTATATACTTTCCGATCAAAGAATTTTTGTCGCGCCTGAACAAACGGCCGTGCGGAAGTGCTATAAAAAAGTTATCCCGCACCTGGAGGTGGGGGATACCTGAAAGTTCTTCGTTTGATCTAATTATCAGGAGTGAGCAGGGACCAGTGTGTTATCTGCATAGTAGCTGCTATTCAGCTCTACGTTGGCAGTTTCAGCAGCTTCGATAGTTACAAAGGTTGAGAGTGGCTCGCCCTTACCGCGTTTAACTGCTGTAGTATGCTCAAAATGGGCTGATGGCTTACGGTCGCGGGTTACTACTGTCCAGCCGTCTTTTAGCGTTTCTACCTCCCGTGTGCCGAGGTTGATCATAGGCTCTATCGCCAGCACCATACCATCCTTTATTTTTTTGCCATCGCCGCGGCGGCCATTGTTGGGCACCTGCGGATCTTCGTGCAGGTTTTTGCCTACACCGTGGCCCACCAGCTCGCGGACAACACCATAGCCATGTATCTTATTGGTGTAATGCTCTACTGCGTGCGATATATCGCCCACCCTGTTGTTATCGCAGGCCTGGGCCACACCTTTATAAAGTGATTCTTTTGTAACCTTAAGCAGGTCGAGCACCTCTGATCTAACGTTGCCAATAGCAAATGTGTAGGCCGAATCGCCGTGGTAGCTATTCATGTACACGCCACAGTCTACAGAGATTATATCGCCGTCCTTCAGCTCGTAATCGTTGGGAATACCATGCACTACGACCTCGTTGACGGAAATGCACAGGGATGCGGGAAAGCCATGATATCCTTTAAAAGAGGGCACACCACCATTGTCACGTATGAAAGCCTCTGCCATTTTGTCGATAGACAAAGTGGTGATACCGGGCTTTAAAAATTTTGCCACCTCGGTTAAGGTGGCAGAAACCATTAAAGCACTTTTGCGGATGATCTCAATCTCTTCTTTGCTTCTTATATAGATCATTAACCCCAACCCCTAAAGGGGCTTTTATGTTTCGTAAAAAATTTCTAATTCAAACACACCGCTGCAAGAACTATTGAGGCACCCTATGCGGAAATACTTCTGCCCGGAGTAGCTGTTGGCGGCGCTGTGCGGCCAGTGATACGACCAGTCTTCATAAGGCCATCGTAATGGTTCATGAGGAGGTAGCTTTCTACTTGTTGCAGGGTATCGAGGATAACGCCTACACCGATGAGCATAGAAGTGCCGCCGAAGAACGATGCGAAACCGCTTGATACGTGGAGCAACTGAGCGATACCCGGCAGTATACCTGCGATAGCAAGGAAGAAAGCGCCCGGTAATGTAATACGATCCATGATAGTGGCTATGTAGTTAGCAGTATCCTCACCTGGCTTCACACCCGGTATGAAGCTGTTGTTGCGCTTCAGGTTATCAGCCATTTCCGTAGGGTTGAATATCAACGCCGTGTAGAAATAAGTGAATGCTATAACCAATATTGCATAAATAAAGTTATACCACAATGACGTGTTATCAGACAGTGCGCGAACAAAACCGGCAGCTGTCTCATTTGCAGTAAACCCTGTAAAGATCGTTGGGATGAACATCATTGCCTGGGCAAAGATGATAGGCATAACACCTGCAGAATTCACCTTCAATGGGATAAAGTCACGTGCTCCGCTTACCTCTTTAGCAGCATTGGTGCTGCCTATGATGCGGCGTGCATAGTTGAGCGGTATCTTACGAACACCCTGCGTGAGCAGGATAAGGCCGATGATAACTGCTATGAATATCGCGATCTCAATGAGGAATATCAACAGGCCACCGGCACCGCCAACGTTCTTAGCAGAAAACTCCTGTATAACAGAGTGCGGGAAGCGTGCGAGGATACCTACCATGATGATAAGTGAAGTACCATTACCGATACCACGGTCTGTGATCTTCTCGCCCATCCACATTACAAACAAAGTACCTGCTGTAAGTACAACAACTGTAGACAACCAGAACATAACCGGGCTGAACTCAGGAGCAAGCGATGCTGCGTACTGTGGCGAGCGCAGGTAAGCAACGTAAGCACTTGCCTGAAACGCGGTAACAACTACTGTGAGGTAACGTGTATACTGATTGATCTTACGCCTGCCACTGTCTTCTTTTTGCAGCTTAGCTATCTGTGGAATAACGATACCCGCCAGCTGCATAAAGATAGAAGCTGAGATGTAAGGCATTACACCAAGTGCAAAAATAGATGCGCGGCTAAATGCGCCGCCGGCAAACATGTTGAGGATACCGAGCAGGCCACCGGGGCCCTCGTTATCAGCAAGCTTAGCAGGATTAATTCCAGGTAGGGCTATGTAACATCCGACACGGTAAACCAGCACCAGTAGAATAGTATACAGGATGCGCTTGCGAAGCTCGTCGATGCTCCAGATGTTTTTAAGCTTGTCAATAAATTTCTTCACAGGAAACTGTTGTTAATCAAAAATGAAATGCGAATAAACGATAAAAGACGCATTTTTCCAAAAAAATGCGCCTGTTATCTCTGTAATCTTAAAGTATCTCTATTGTTGCTCCCGCTGCTGCAATTGCTTCTTTTGCTTTTGCGCTTGCTGCGTTCACTTTGAATGGTATTGTTGTTTTGATCTCACCGGTACCGAGGATCTTTACGAGGTCGGTGCGATTGATCAATCCATTGATATACAGTACATCTGGAGTGAACTCAGGCAGGTTGTATTTTTCAATGAGGAAGTCGATCTGGCCGAGGTTGAATACTTTGTACTCAACGCGGAATGGATTTTTGAATCCACGCTTAGGCATACGACGCTGGATAGGCATCTGGCCACCTTCATGGCCTCTTTTGGCCTGGTAACCTGTACGGCCTTGCTGGCCTTTGTTACCACGAGTAGAGGTGCCGCCATGGCCGCTACCTTCACCACGACCTATACGTTTTGGTTTTTTAACCGAGCCCCTTGCAGGGGTAAGATTGTGCAGTTGCATTATTTACAATTTTTGAACTTGCGCGGAATGTATAACCGCTCGCAAATCAGTGATAAAAACTATTTTACTTCTTCTACTTTTACCAGGTGGTGTACGGCCTTAACCATACCCAGGATCTGTGGCGTAGCTTCAACCTCTACAGAGTAAAGCATTTTGCGCAGGCCAAGAGCCTTGAGTGTACGCTTCTGGCGCTCCATGCGGTCTATACCGCTCTTCACCTGTGTTATTTTGATCTTAGACATATAATTCGGTATTTAAAACCCAACCCTAAAGGGCTTCAATATATTTTACTATTCTACTAATTTATCTGTGCTGCCCAAAGGGCTGCTTACTAGCCGTTGAATACTTTCTTCAGGCTGATGTTGCGCGTCTTAGCTACCTGTATAGGCTCGCGAAGCTGGGCAAGGGCAGAGAACGTAGCCTTAACCACGTTGTGCGGGTTAGCAGAGCCCATAGACTTAGAAAGCACGTCAGTGATACCAGCAGACTCAAGCACAGCACGCATGCTGCCTCCTGCGATAACGCCGGTACCGTGAGCTGCAGGGCGTATCATCACCTTTGCAGCGCCTTCTTTAGCCAGCTGCTCGTGCGGAATAGTGCCATGCATTACCGGAACCTTGATAAGATTCTTTTTTGCATCGTCTATACCTTTAGTGATAGCTTCCTGCACTTCCTTAGCCTTACCAAGGCCATGGCCTACAACACCGTTGCCGTTGCCCACCACTACAAGAGCAGAAAAGCTGAATGCACGGCCACCTTTTGTAGTCTTAACCACACGGTTGATAGCCACTACTTTCTCCTGCAGGTCCAGGTCGCCGCCTTTTATGCGATTCAATTGTGTCTTCATATTTAATTAGCTGATGCAGGACTCATGCAGAGCCTCACATTTTTTACAATTCAGTTATTAAGAACTTTGCAATAACCGGTATGCCCGGCAATCAATTTAGAATTTCATACCGCCTTCGCGCGCGCCGTCAGCTACTGACTTTACGCGGCCATGATACAGGTAACCACCACGATCGAACACACATGTATCGATACCGAGTGCTTTTGCCTTAGAAGCGATAGTCTTACCTACGTTAGCAGATTTTTCCACCTTTGTGCCGGCAACCGATGCGATGTCCTTATCGCGCGAGCTTGCTGAGGCCAGTGTAAGGCCGTTGTTATCATCTATCAGCTGCACATAGATATCACTGTTGCTGCGGAATACAGATAACCTTGGTTTCTGTGCAGTACCGTGAAGCTTGGTGCGGATACGCCAACGCAGTTTCTGGCGGCGTATTACTTTTTGATCTGTTGACATTATATTTCTGTTTTACGGGCTCCCCGATTATTACCGGGGGCTACCGGAGTTTGTTAAATTAAAATTCAAAAGTTAAAAATCAAAACCCCGAGATCTAACTTACCTGTTAGCTGCTACTTATTTACCAGCTGACTTACCTGCCTTACGACGAACGATCTCACCCATGTAGCGAACGCCTTTGCCTTTGTACGGCTCGGGCTTGCGAAGGCTGCGTATCTTAGCGGCTACCTGGCCAAGCAATTGCTTGTCGATAGACTCTAACAAAATAGTTGGGTTTTTACCTTTTTCAGCAGTTGCTGCAGCCTTAATTTCTTTAGGCAATTCGAATATGATGTTGTGAGAGAAACCAAGCGCGAGGTCAATCTGCTGGCCGGTAACGGCAGCACGATAACCTACACCTACTAGTTCCAGATCTTTCTTAAATCCTTCTGTAACGCCAGTGATCATATTGGCCACCAGTGAGCGGTATAAACCATGAAGCGCGCGGTGGCGGATCTGGTCTGTAGGACGCTCTACCAATACATTATCACCATCTGCTCTTACAGTGATGTCGCGGTCAACAGCCTGGCGAAGTTCGCCTTTAGGGCCTTTTACAACCAGCTCATTAGCCGATGTTACATTGATAGTTACTCCTTTTGGCAGTACTATCGGCTTCTTTCCTATACGTGACATAAAAACTAAATTAAACGAAAATTTAAAAAATCAGAGACAGTGTTCAGTTACCGTATAGAGAACTTAATATTGTCAGCCTCCGCGTTACTCTTATTCTATATTCAAGCACCTTTCGGCGCAGAAGGTCATTATTAATAGATGTTGCACATTACTTCACCACCTACATTCTGAGTGCGCGCTTCCTTATCAGTCATTACACCTTTAGAGGTAGACACGATAGCTACACCAAGGCCATTCTGAACACGACGGATATCAGCAGGCTTTGCATACTGGCGAAGACCCGGACGGCTGATGCGCTCTAATGATTTGATTGCAGGCTCTTTGGTTTGCGGATCGTACTTCAGGGCTATTTTGATAACTCCCTGCTTGCTATCGTCTTCAAACTTATACTTCAGGATGTAACCTTTTTCGTAAAGTATCTCAGCGATACGCTTCTTAACATTAGAAGCAGGTATCTCTACGATACGGTGACGGGCCATTTGTGCGTTGCGGATACGGGTCAGGAAATCTGCTATTGGATCTGTTACCATTTTCTTTTATCAGGTTTTGTAAATAAAATTTGTTACGAGTATCATTCCCGGGTACCGGGACTGACTTTGAAACGTTCTCTTCCGGCTCTCTTTAGAGCGAAGTATTACCAGCTTGCTTTACGAACACCCGGTATCTTGCCATCAAGAGCCATATCGCGGAACACCAGGCGGCATACGCCGAAGTGGCGAATGTAACCTCTTGGGCGGCCGGTAAGCTGGCAACGGTTCCTGAGGCGTACTGCCGAAGAGTTCTTTGGCAGTTTATCCAAGGCTGCGTAATCGCCGGCGGCTTTCAGGGCTGCACGTTTAGCGGCATACTTAGCCACCATGTGTTCGCGTTTGCGCTGGCGGGCTTTTACTGATTCTTTTGCCATAGTTTATTTAAGTCGTAAGTCATAAGTCATAAGTTGCAAGTCTGTTACTGACAACCCTATTTCCCAGGACGATGTTTATATTATTTACCTGTTTTCTCCATGTTTGTGAATGGCATACCCATCTCCTTAAGGAGTTCGTATGCTTCTTCGTTAGTCTGGGCAGTAGTCACAAAAGTGACGTCCATGCCGCTGATGCGCGGGAGCTTGTCAATGTTGATCTCCGGGTAGATGATCTGCTCGGTGATGCCCATTGTGTAGTTACCACGGCCGTCGAACGACTTTTCGCTTACGCCTTTGAAGTCACGTACACGTGGCAGCGATACTGATATAAAGCGATCAAGGAATTCAAACATTTTGACGTGACGCAGCGTAACACGGCAACCGATAGGCATATTCTTACGAAGCTTAAAGTTCGAGATGTCTTTTTTAGACATTGTAGGAATTGCCTTCTGGCCTGTAACGAGTGTCATTTCATTCACTGCGTCATCGATCATTTTCTTATCAGAAGTAGAGCCTTTAACACCCTGGTTCAGGCATATCTTTACCAGGCGGGGGCACTGCATTACTGATTTATACCCGAATTTCTTCATGAGTGCGGGCACCACTTCATCCCTGTACTTTTTCTGTAAGCGCGGGTTGTATATTGTATTCGTTGCCATTATTTGATCGCCTCCCCTGATTTTTTAGATATACGAGAAAAGCCGCTATCCTTGCGCTCGCGCGTCACGCGTGCCGGAGCTTTGGATTTAGCATCCCACAGCATCACGTTAGAGATGTGTATAGGCGCTTCTTCCTTTACTATTCCGCCCTGCGGATTCTGGGCGTTTGGCTTGAGGTGCTTTGTTACAAGGTTCACGCCTTCTATAAGCACACGGGCTTCAGAAGGGTTCACCGAAAGCACCTGGCGGGGTTGGCTGCGGTCTTTATCATCGCCGGCTATAACCACCACGCTGTCGCCTTTCTTAATATTGAACTTTGGTTTGAATCTCTGTTTCACGATTACAATTATTATGCGTTGCCTTTATCCCATTTTCTAACGGGCTGCAAAGGTACAACAATTTTTACAATACTTCAGGTGCGAGGGATACAATTTTCATATATCCTTTATCGCGCAATTCGCGGGCTACCGGGCCAAATATACGCGTGCCCCGCGGGTCATCAGAGTTGTTGAGCAACACCACGGCGTTGTCGTCAAAGCTGATATAAGAACCGTCTTTACGGCGGAGCTTATTTTTGGTACGAACGATAACCGCTTTTGAGACGGTACCTTTCTTCATACCGCCACCGGGAAGGGCGTCCTTTACAGTAACGACGATCTTATCCCCGATACCTGCATAATCTTGTCCCGAATTGCCCAACACACGAATGCAAAGTACTTCCTTGGCACCGCTGTTGTCGGCTACATTGAGCCGGGATTCTTGTTGTATCATCTTAAAGAATTACTTAGCTTTTTCAATAATTTCTACCAGGCGCCAGCGCTTAGTTTTGCTCAGCGGGCGAGTCTCCATAATGCGAACTACATCACCGATACCGGCATTGTTCAGTTCATCATGCGCATGGAAGCTTGATGATTTTTTCAGAAACTTACCATATATAGGGTGTTTCACTTTACGTTCAACAGTAACAGTAATGGTTTTGGTCATTTTGTTGCTGCTTACTACCCCTATACGGGTTTTCCTGCTTTTTCTTACGATTGTCGTCATAATTGACATCTATATAATTAATTACGAACCTAATTCTCTTTTACGCTGTTCAGTTTTAAGACGTGCTATCATACGACGCTGAGTCTTGATCGCAAGCGGATTCTCTATAGGATTAACCGCATGGCTGAACTTTGTCTTTTTCAGGCGCATCTCCTCGTCGCTGATGCGTTCGTTCAGCGCTTCGTTGTCGAGCGAGCGATAATCATCAGCGTTCGCTTTGTTTGCTTTTGCCATTGTTTTATTTTTTGTCGTAAGTCGTAAGTTTGAAAGTCGTAAGCTTGTTACCCCTCCCCTACTGCCAACCCGGTATTTACTGTTATTTCAATTTTCACTTCAAACCTCAGCCCCAACGCGGGGATTATGCGCCTGCATAATCGTGGCGAACGATGAACTTGGTTTTGATCGGCAGCTTTTGTGCAGCAAGTTCCAGTGCTTCGCGGGCTACCTGCATCGGTACGCCATCGAGCTCGAACATGATCACACCCGGCTTCACCACAGCAGCCCAGAATTCAAGGCTACCTTTACCTTTACCCATACGCACTTCAGCAGGCTTGCGGGTGATCGGCTTGTCAGGGAATATGCGGATCCATACATTACCCTCACGTTTCATGTGGCGGGTAAGTGCCTGGCGCGCAGCTTCTATCTGGCGGTTAGTGATCCACTTTGGCTCCAGAGCTTTAAGCCCAAAAGATCCAAAAGATATCATAGCACCACGCTGAGCGTTGCCCCTGATCCTGCCTTTATGTGCTTTACGATGTTTTGATTTTTTCGGTTGTAACATTGTTACAAATTTTATTAAAGTATTCCTCGAATATTATTATCAGTTCCGGGATTATTTGCGTCCGCCGCCACGGTTAGCACCGCCACCGCCTGTGCCGCCGCTGCCCCTGCGGTCACCACCGCCACCACCTGTGCCGCCGCTCCCCCTGCGGTCGCCGCCACGATCACCACCTCTGCGGTCACCACGGTCGCCGCTGCGCTCACCGCCGCGTGCATCACCACCCTGGAAGCCACCTGTGGGGCGATTGCCACGGCTGTCGGAGTTTGCAGAGAAGTTAGGGTTAAGATCACGCTTACCCAGCACCTCACCTTTGCATATCCATATCTTCAGTCCTATCTTACCATATACGGTCATTGCATAAACCGATGCATAGTCGATATCCATGCGGAATGTGTGCAATGGTGTGCGGCCCTGCTTGAACTCCTCAGTACGGGCTATTTCCGAACCGTTCAGGCGGCCACCTGCTTTGATCTTGATACCTTCGGCACCCATACGCATTGCTGTAGTGATAGCCATCTTAATAGCGCGCTTGTAGCTAACACGGCCTTCTATCTGGCGGGCAATGGTCTCACCTACTATCATGGCGTCGAGCTCAGGACGGCGGATCTCCATAATGTTGATCTGCACATCGTCTTTCTTCGTCAGCTTCTTCAGCTCTTCCTTGATACGGTCAACCTCGGTACCGCCTTTACCTATAATGATACCAGGCTTAGAAGTATGAATAGTAACGATCAGCTTACCAAGCGTGCGCTCTATAACAATACGGGAAATACCGCCTTTGTTGATACGCGCATTGAGGTAGTTGCGGATCTTGTGGTCTTCTACCAGTTTCTGGCCGAAGTCCTTTTTCTCGCCATACCACATTGAATCCCATCCGCGGATGATGCCCAACCTGTTACCTATAGGATTACATTTTTGACCCATTACTATTAATATTAAGCTTGAACGTTTTCAGTTTGAGTATTAAAATTTGCTGTTGCTGCGTTACGGCTGTCAACGAAGAGCGTAACGTGGTTGCTACGCTTGCGCACGCGGTAAGCACGGCCCTGTGGTGCCGGGCGCATCCGCTTAAGTACGCGGCCGCCATCTACGAATATGGTCTTAACATACAGGTTGGCTTCAGCCACATCCACACCTTCATTCTTCACTCTCCAGTTGGCAACGGCGCTCAGCAGCAGCTTTTCCAGCGGCACTGAAGGATGCTTTGTGCTGAACTTCAAAGTATTCAGCGCTTGTTCCACATCCATACCGCGTATAAGATCCGCCAGGAGGCGCATTTTGCGGGGAGATGTCGGTAAATTTCGTAAGCGAGCTACAGCTTCCATTATATTTATCAATTTTTATCGGCGAGTGTTATCCTGCGCCAACTAACTTTAAAAACTAAATTACTTTTAAACCTTTCTTTAACCAATCAATTACTGCTTGGTTCCGCTATGGCCTTTGAAGTTGCGGGTAGGTGAAAATTCACCGAGCTTGTGGCCCACCATATACTCAGTAACATATACCGGTATGAACTTGTTGCCATTGTGCACAGCGAAGGTCTGCCCTACGAAATCCGGCGTAATGGTGCTGCGGCGACTCCAGGTCTTGATAACACCCCTCTTCGTTTTGCCTTCATTTATAGCCATCACCTTCTTGTCGAGGTTAGCATCTACATAAGGTCCTTTTCTGATTGAACGAGCCATTTGCTTTGACTTTTATTTTTAACCCTTGCGGGATTTTACTTTTTTGTTTGTTGCTTCGCGGTCTGCCGGCTCAGTGAAGGCCTGCTGAACGATTACTTATATTTACCAGACAGTTTCTTACCGTTCCTGCGCTGGATGATCAGCTTGTTAGATGACTTGCTGGTGTTACGAGTTGACTCACCCTTAGCATACTTACCAGAGCGGCTACGTGGGTGGCCACCAGAAGAGCGGCCTTCACCACCACCCATCGGGTGATCTACCGGGTTCATCGCTACACCACGGTTACGTGGGCGGATACCTTTCCAGCGGTTGCGGCCTGCCTTACCCATAGACTGGAGGGCGTGGTCGCTGTTAGAGACGATACCTACAGTAGCCATGCACGTGCTGAGCACTTTGCGAAGCTCGCCGCTTGGCATCTTCAATACGCAATATTTTTCCTCTTTTGCATTAAGCTGTGCATAAGTACCGGCTGAGCGGGCAAGTGCACCACCGCGGCCAGGCTGCAGCTCTATATTGTGTACCACGGTACCGAGCGGCATATTCTTAAGCACAAGCGCATTACCTACTTCAGGAGCTACGCTGGCACCGCTTACTATGGTAGCACCAACTTCGAGGCCCTGGGGAGCGATGATATAACGCTTCTCACCATCAGAATAGCTGAGGAGGGCGATGAACGCTGTACGGTTCGGATCGTATTCTATTGACTTAACAGTAGCTTTGATATCGCTCTTGTTACGCTTGAAGTCGATCAGGCGGTACTTGGTTTTGTTACCACCACCCATATAGCGCATAGAACGGCGTCCCTGTACGTTACGGCCACCTGTGCTTTTCTGAGACTCCAGAAGGGATTTCTCAGGCACGTTAGTAGTGATCTCCGCGTAAGCGTTACCTATTCTCCAGCGTGTACCGGCTGTTACCGGTTTATATTTACGTAATGCCATTTTAATAATTTTTAACCCCAAACCCCTAAAGGGGCTTTCTCGTGAAGTTTAATTTTATTGTTTACTTCCTATCACTTTTATGCAGTGAACAGGTCTATTGTTTCGCCCTCGGCAAGTGTTACCACCGCTTTCTTGTAAGAAGACTTGCGGCCTGAAAGCAATCCGGCTTTTGTGTAGCGTGTTTTGCTTTTAGCTGGCACAACTATTGTATTCACATCAGTAACCTTCACACCGTAAAACTCTTCTACGGCCTTCTTGATTTCCAGCTTGTTTGCCTGATGGCCTACTACGAATGTGTAGCGGCCGCTACGCTCCATCTGGAGGTTTACCTTTTCGGTGATCACCGGCCTTACCAACACTTGAGATAGTTTCATCTTATTTATTTTTGCGTCCTTAGCGTGCCAAAGACAATTTTATTTATTGTTTATTCTCCCGGTGCTATCCCGGTATTAAGCTGCTTCTTCTTCAGCTGCAGGTATCTCGTTGAACAGCTTGGCTGCAGACTCAGTGAAGATAACTACGTGTGAGTGTACGATATCGTATGTGTTCATGTCGCTGAGCACAACAGTCTTGTTGGTAGCCAGGTTACGGCCGCTCAGGTATACGTTATCATTGTGCTCAGGCATTACTACCAGTGTCTTCCAGCTATCGCCGCGCAGTGCATTCACTGTAGCGGAGAATTCCTTGGTCTTAGGCGCTGCCATGTCCAGGTCTTCTACAACAACCAGCTTGTTTTCGCGGGCCTTGTAAACGAGGGCACTCATCTTAGCCAGGTCTTTCACCTTACGATTCAGCTTAAAGTTGTAGCCGTGTGGCAATGGGCCATTGATCGTACCACCACCTTTATACAGCGGGTTACGGATGTTGCCCTTACGCGAGCCACCGGTGCCTTTTTGCTTGTGCAGCTTCTTTGAAGAACCATGCACTTCCGCACGCGTCTTGGTCTTGTGTGTACCCTGGCGCTGTGCTGCCAGATATTGCTTTACCGCGAGGTAAATACAATGATCATTTGGCGTGATGTCGAAAATGTCGTCCGGCAGTTCTAATGAGCGGCCTGTCTTTTCCCCTTTAATATTTAAAACGTCAACTTGCATGACTGAAATTAATTCTGAATTAAAACAATAGATCCGTTATGGCCCGGAACAGAACCGCTTATTAATATATAGTTTTGTTCTGGGAATACTTTTACTACGCGGAGCGCTTTGATCTTAACGCGATCAGTACCCATGCGGCCTGCCATACGCATGCCTTTGAATACACGGCTTGGATAAGATGAACCACCTATGGAACCCGGAGCGCGTGAACGGTCGTGCTGGCCGTGGGTAGCTTCACCCACACCGCTAAAGCCGTGACGCTTTACAACACCCTGGAAGCCTTTACCTTTAGTAGTGCCTATAACACTTACTTTTTCACCTTCGGTAAATATTTCGCAGGTAATGTTTTCACCCACATTCTTATCAATGGAACAATTGCGGAGTTCTTTTACTACACTCTTGGGAGTAGTGCTTGCTTTGGCGAAGTGATTGAGGAGTGCCTTAGAAGTGTTCTTTTCTTTAGCCTCGCCGAAAGCGATTTGCAGCGCGTCGTAACCGTCGGTATCTACGGTTTTCTTTTGAGTAACCACACAAGGTCCAGCTTCGATAATGGTGCAGGCAGTCTGCTTTCCATTAGGCTCAAAAATGCTGGTCATACCGATTTTTTTACCAATAATACCTTTCATTATTATTATATTTGAGCTAAGCGCCCGGGTCCGTTAATTGTGTGGGCCGGGATTAGCTGTTTATTCAATTTTTTAAAGAACTGCTTGAAAAGTCAAAAGTTAAAAACCAAAACTGTAAAGCCCTGATCTTTACCGGCACTCATCATGCTTTGATTTCTACTTCCACGCCGCTAGGCAGGTCGAGCTTCGACAACGCATCTACTGTACGCGAAGAAGAAGTGTAGATGTCCAGCAAACGCTTGTGCGTGCAAAGCTGGAACTGCTCACGAGACTTCTTGTTAACGTGCGGCGAGCGCAGTACTGTAAAGATCTTTTTCTCTGTAGGCAACGGAATAGGGCCTGTAACCACTGCTCCCGTGTTGCGCACAGTCTTTACGATCTTATCGGCTGACTTGTCAACCAGGTTATGGTCGTAAGATTTTAGCTTTATTCTGATACGCTGTGACATACTTTATAAATAGCTTCTAAAAAGTTTCTCTTGTTTGTGATAGGTTTATTGTCCCCCTAAAAATTTGGGACTGCAAAGGTACGCAAGTTTTTTGATTGACAAAATATTTTTTCTAAGATTTTTATAAGTTTTTCCTGTGTTTTTTGCTGCGTTGCCGGCGTTTAAAAATCTGTAGTGATTTAATACTCAATCGCTGGCGTACAAAAAAAGCGGAAAGGGCGGCGAAGGTACAACAAATAAGGGTATTAGGCCGCAATACGGTAAAATTATCGCGATGATAGCTTGGGTGGTGGCTGCCTAGAAAGAATACGGAGTTATACAGTTGGAGGCAACAATAGTACACGATAGCGAAAAGCTAGTCTAATGGAGCTTTCTTAGATTTAAAAGTACTCTTATAACCACTACCCAAATTCTTAATGTAGACAGGCCTCATCTTTTTGGTAAGAACACAGCGAAACATTGGTGACAACTGCGTACCATGAAAGCCTGCTACGCTTGAGCAAAAGGTGTAAGTATTAAATGCCAAGGACATTTTATGCCGCTGCAGGAACTGGCACGTTTCGCTTCCACGTTCGCGATTTATGGAAATAGAATAGTCAATTCGCTCTGGGGTATGCTTAATAAATCTGAATCTTTCGACATCGGGGTCGCCATGTTCATTCTCAATGTTAAAAAAATAGTACAAGCAGTAACAATCTGATGCGTCAAAGCAGACGCTTCCCTGGTATCTTGAAAATCCGTTAGACCCCTGTGCTACCGTATAGCATTTCAAAGGAAATTTCATTTGTTTTACATAGCCAGACTCCCGTTCAGACGAAGCTATAGAAGGAAAGAGCCTATTGAATTCGTGCATATCTTTTATCGAGGAGATATGCCATAGATAGGTTCTGATTGTGTCACTAACACCTCCTACAAAGTAATGCTTTTCATCGGCGCTGCTCTTTAGTATCCTTAAACTGTCCACCACACTGTCGTGAGGATACAGTGAATATATCTTCGATAGCCTGTCGTCTGCATCATAAAAAAAACGATAGCCAATTTCGTGTTGGGCACTGTCAAAAACATTATCGTTAAAACGCTTGAAGTAGCTAGCCATTTTATTGAAACATCGCGCTTCGACGTAGTCCTTTTTGTAACTTATCTGCCACGTTTCGTAGAACGTAGTGTCAATCTTCGATCCGCTATATTGACCATAAAACTTATCATGCCTGACAAGACATCCCAACTTATCGTACTGGTCGAAAAGATTGGCGCGCAGAAATTCGAATTTTCGCGCGGACCGGGGCGTCACGAACTTAGAAATGATTATTCGGCTGGCTCTTTTGTTATTGCTGTTGCAAAGCTGCTTACTACTGAAAAATTGAATATAAGGGAAGTAATTGCCTACTTGGGTACTAACAATAAACGCTTCATTGCCATGCCAACGGAGATCTAAACCATTATCAAAATGGCCGGGGGTAGAAACAAACGGCTGGCCACCTACCACAAAGGGGAGGAGGAATATAAAACCAAAGCACAATAAGGTGCTCACCCACAAGCAGAGTACCCTTGCCGAACAATAAAATTCCGATAAACCTTCCGCAAAGCTCGTTGCCACTTTGATTATTTGCGCTTCTAAAGAAATATTTAGCACAACAAATTAAACCATTTATTGCATTAAAAGCTAATCGTCGGCACATCGCCAAGCTAATAGGGTCTTCCTTGCTACCTTTTGCATTCCTACGCCACTATAAAAACAAATTCAACATTTGTTAATGTTTTTTAGCTATATTGCCGATATCTTTCAAAACCTAAAAACACACTATTTATGTTCAAGTCACTAGTACCCTCAATTATTGCTGTAAGCCTTTCTGCTGCGGCGTTTGCGCAGTCTCCCACTCTTACTGATGCCACCATTAGCCCTATAATAGGCGAGACCTACCAGCTTAAAGTATGCAACCCGGCAGGAGTAATGCCCGGCACTGCCGGCGCTAACCAGGTATGGAATTTCACAGGGCTGTCCGTTACATCCACCGAGATGGCAAAGGTTGTTTCGTGCCTTTCCACCCCCAACTGCGCCAGCTATCCCGGCAGCACCAAAGGCTTGATAGAGCCGGCACCCGCCCACGTTACCAGCTACATCAGCACCGGCACTACCAAAATGACGCAGTACGGCGTATGGCAGGCCGCGGATACAAACCTGATCTTATCGGACCCTATAGAGCAGCTGCGCTATCCATTCACCTACGGAGACACCTATTCCGACAACTATGCAGGAATACTGCGCTTTGGCCCGCTTACAGCGCATGAAACGGGGTCTGTAACGGTTACTGCCGATGCATACGGCAAGCTGATGCTGCCGGGGCGCACCGATACTGCACTGCGCATACATACCTTGCAGCTTTTCAGGGACAGCACATTCATTTTCGGGTCGGCGGTGATACAGAATTTCACGATTGAAACCTTTTCGTGGTACAAACCGGGATACCATGCTGCGCTGATGACCATTAACACGGTAACCAATGTAAGCTCAGGCACCGAGGTATCAAGGTTTGTGTCCTTTGCTCCTAAAAACATAACAGCAGTAGGCAATACACCGGCGCCAGATTTCGCCCTGCAACTGGCTCCCAACCCGGCTTCAGGTGAGCTGCTGATCTCCTTTGATGCGCCTGCAAACGAAGCGGTGGCAATAACGATAAGCGATATGCTGGGCCGTACAGAAAGTATAATGGCCGGCACTTACAGCGGCCCTCAGCGCCTAAAATATAATGTAACCAACCGGCAGCGCGGCATATACCTGGTGCGCATGCAGGCCGGTGCTGAAACGGTGACGAGGAAGATAGAACTGCAATAACAAGACATATAACCACCTGCCGCCGCGCCCTATGCACGGCGGCTTTTTTATGTCCCGGTTTGCATGATATTAACGCTGCAATTACCACTCTTACAGCCTTTTAAACTAACTTCGCATGTTCATTATACTAATACTGACCCACCAATTACCCGCTAACATTACCAGTAATCGAATAAACTAAAATGATCCGCAGCATAGTAAGTATTGTTTTTTGCCTTTTAATATCCTCTTTAAGTGCACCAGCCCAAACCGCACGACCGACTGAAAAATCAGGGGCCCGCAACTCCGGAAATCGCTCCGGAAAAGCTACTGCACACCTCTCCCAGCGCCATGCCAACTTCCTGCTGAAGATGCTGCTGGATGAGCCTATGCGCAACTACGACAGCGTAAAGGCCATGCTGACTGCGGGTGCAGATATAACTACAAAATCGGGCGATGGCTGGACCGTGCTGCACGAGGCTGCTGCTGCGGGTGACACTGCTGTTATTAGCCGTAGCATGCGGGCCGGCATAAGTGCTAATGCCCTGTACAATACAGAATGGATAACAGCTACCCCACTCTACTATGCCGTAAAATATAACCGCGATAATGCGGCCCAGCAGCTGAGACAGCAGGGAGCATCGTTCGGCATTGCGAACGGCGAGCATACGCAGGAGTATGACCAGGGGCACAAATACACGGGCAGCTTTGTAAACGGTGAAAGGCAAGGCAAGGGCACATTTTGGTGGAACAACGGTGACCGGTATGAAGGCGACTTCTCCAACAGCGTTATTACCGGCAAGGGTACCTTTTACTACCATAATGGCAACAGGTATGAGGGCGACATGAAAAATGGCTTTCCGCATGGCCGCGGCACGTTTTACTGGAAGAACGGAGATGTGTATGAGGGAGAATTTGTAGCCGGTAAACGCCATGGCAAGGGTGAGTTCAACTGGGCCTGGTGCGACCGGTATGTGGGCAATTTCGCTAATGATTCTTTATCGGGGAAGGGGATTATGTACTATGCAAGTGGCGACTGGTATGAAGGGGAGTGGAAGAACGATCTGCAGAACGGCAAGGGCACGTTTCACTGGACCAATGGCAACAAGTATACAGGGCAGTTTGTGGGTGGACAGCTATCGGGCAAGGGCGCTTATAACTGGGTGAATGGCGAGAAGTATGAAGGCCAATACAAAAAGAATGTGGCCAGTGGCGAAGGAATATACACGTGGCCTACAGGCGAAAAATACATAGGTCACTTTGAGAACAATATGAAGCATGGCAAGGGCAGCTTCTTCTGGGTGGGTGGCGACAAATATGTAGGCGAATGGCGCAACAACAAGAAGAACGGAACCGGCAGCTTCTTCTGGCAGAACGGCGATAAGTATGAGGGGCATTTTGATGATGATGCCCGCAACGGCTACGGCGTTTATTCTGTAACGAACCCAGACCCTAAGAAATTCATACGCTACTGCAAGAAGTGCAAAACCTACAAAGGCTACTGGAAAGATGGCCGCAAGGAAGGCAAAGGCACTTGCTACGGCGCTAAAGGCCGCATTATCTACGCCGGGCCGTTTGCCAAAGACAGGCCGCAGAAGAAGTACCCGTCAAGGCAGTAAGTGGCTACACCCGTTTAGGAATTGGAAATTAGGAATTGCGATTGAAGTCTGGCGGCCCGATCGTAAACTTACTCAACTGGTCACAAATAATAGCGCACCATGGGCCTGCTTTTGGAGGTCCGGTCTACGACTGTAAAGCCGGCCCGCTCGAATGACTTGTAGAGGCCGATCCACGCGAAAGAGTCTGGCAGCGTAGGCTGTGTGGGTATTGTGGGGTATGCTTCCAGCACTTTAATATTTTCCTTGCGGGCCAGGTCAATGACGCCCTTTAGCATGGCTACTGATACGCCCATGCGGCGAAAAGCCTTGTCTATAAAAAAGCAGGTAACAGACCATACAGGCTCATCATCTATAGGCTTGTGAACGCGTGATGCTGCGAGCTTAGGGTAATCAGTGCGCGGGGCCAGGGCGCACCACCCTACCGGCTGGCCTTCGTAAAATCCGAGTACCCCGGTAGGCTTACCATCCCATACAAGGGCCTTCATTGCTTCCTTATTGCCATCATCCTGCTTGCCGGCGGTGAACTCGTCCTTCTTTAGCCTGAAGTACATGCACCAGCAATTGCCGCAGGCCCCACGCTCACCAAATAGCTGCACGAACTGAGGCCAGTTCTTACGGCTCAGCAGCTCGAAAGTGAGCTCACCGGCAATGGGAGTGTCGCTGGCAGCGGGAGTATGTTTCATAAAGCGGCCTTTGCAAACAAAATTAGCTATAGCTGCTGATGAATGCAAAGGCCGGTAAATTATGTGAATGTGCTCTTAGTGATCGAGCCTTTCGTCCATCTCTTTCATCATATCGCGGTGTGAGCGCAATGTGGGCAGGGCTTCATCTATCATAGCTTTGAGCTCTGCGTCCTTTACGTTGTCGCTGTTTCGCTCAAAGAGGTTCACCGCGCTTTCGTGTGCGTCGAGCACATCGTCTGTCCACTCTTTATCCCACTCTTTGCCTTTGGCGCTCTTGTCTATATCGGCCAGCTTTTCAGTGCTCTTGCCGTCGTCGCCGTCGGGCAGTTTATAACCCTTGGCTTTGGCATAGGCAGCCACCTTGGCGCCGAGCTTTTTATGATCGGCGATCATCATTGTAGCATGCTTCTTCAGATCTTTATCTGCACCCTTGGCCACGCCCGCCTGTAGCAGCTTCAGCTCCATGTTGTTATCGATAGTAGCCTTAACTACAAAGTCGGAATCGCTGTCGGCGGTGAATGCGTCTTTAACAGCTGCGGCTGCGTCCTGGGCACCTTCCTTTACATTCTGCGCCATGGTATCAACGTTAGTTTCCACGGTCTCAGTAGTGCTCTCTGTTTTAGATTCGCTGCATGAGCTTGCAAAAAGTAAGGTAGCAACGCATAGCGCGCCTAATTTGGAGTAGTGTGTCATAAATTGGTTTTACAAATCTCACTACAAAATCGTGCCTTATTTAACACGTTTAATATGAAAATATGTAAATCGCTAACTACCAAATGCCACCGCTATTTACTGGTTGCGCTCTTCAGCAGGTATTTCCCCAAAATATCAAATTCTATGTTCACAGTGAGGCCCTCTTCTATGCTACTGAAGTTGGTATGCGTGTAGGTGTAAGGGATGATGGTGACGGTAAACTCATCATCAGAGACATTGAAAGCGGTAAGGCTGACCCCATTGACGCATATAGAGCCTTTTTCAATAACCAGTGCGCTAAACGAAGCGGGGAACCGGAAGCGGAACAGCCAGCTGCCATCGAGCGCCTGCTTCTGTATGCAGGTGGCGGCAGCATCTACGTGGCCCTGTACAAAATGGCCATCGAGGCGGTCGCCTACGCGCAGCGAACGCTCTATGTTTACCTTATCGCCAGGCAGCCAATTGCCCAGGGTGGTCTTGGCAAGCGTTTCGGCAACGGCGGTAACCACATAACGGCTTCCCTCTATAGCTACTACTGTAAGGCAAACGCCGTTGTGGGCAATGCTCTGATCGACCTTAAGCTCAGGAGTGAGCGGGCTTTCGATAGTAAAATCTATGTTGGAACCCTGGTGGCTAATAGTGGTAACTAAAGCCATGGCTTCTATAATGCCTGTGAACATGCGGCAAAACTATAGCTTACGGGCATTACCTACAAGAATGATCCTGGTGGTATCTCTCTTTATATTAAAAGATATATGGAGCAGCATAGGGTCCGCAAAGTCGCGGGATATGCTGCCGGAAACCGTATCTTTCTTATCGCAGAAGATCTGCCCGCGGGTAAGGGTTGATGAGTCGCCTACGGTGGTATCGATGGTAGCTATAAGCTCAGGTGTGGCAGTGAATGCGAGGTTGCCCTGGCCGCAAAAGCCATTGGCAGTTATCTTGCTGTTGCTGGTGCCTACCGCGTTAAAGTTTAAAATAAAGGAATCTACTCCTATAAGCAGGCCGGTAGACTCTACATACATAGAATCTCTAACCAGGAAGGAGCCGACGAAAAGATCTTTGGGGTAAATACACACCGAATTATCGGGGGTGCCGGGGAAGCCCCAATTGTAATTGACCGCCTCCAGATCGTTGCAATAAACATTAGTAAGCCGCGGATCCTGTGTGGAAACCGTGTCTTGGTACTTAGTACAAGACTGCACCAACCCCAGCGAAAGGGTAAATAATGCTATATAAAACAGGTTTCGCATGCTATATTTCAACGTAATTCCTCCAAAAATATTCTATATCGTTCTAAAAAAGTCAATTGCGCATTTTTTCAAGTAAATTTTTTCGCCGGTGTTATTGTTAGTAATCAACGATTTAGATAAAAATCATTGCGCACTTATTGCTCACCTGCGCAAATTGCTTTCTAAATGAAGCTGATACGCATATTAGATGCAGCAATAATTGTACCAGAAATTCGGCCCCATCCGGCCTTCCCCCGGGGGGAAGGTGGTATTACGTGGTGGCCCCATCCCGGCCTTCCCCCGAGGGGAAGGTGGTGTTATGTGGTGGCCCCATCCCGGCCTTCCCCCAAGGGGAAGGTGGTGTTACGTGGTGGCCCCATCCCGGCCTTTCCCCGGGGAAGGAGGTGTTTGTGGTAGCCCCATCCCGGCCTTTCCCGGGGGGAAGGAGGTGTTATGTGGTTCCGGCGCTGAGGCGTTCAATTATTCAGTGAATAGCCCAGCCATGTATTGCTGAAACAGGTGGATCTGTATAAATATGTTGAAGCCACAGATAACTAATGCCGCCCACGACTGCTTATTATTGGCATGCACCATGTATAGCACTACGAGTACGGTAAGCACATTATAAAAAAGCAGCTCCAGGAAATGCTTGTAAGAGCCCATGCTTAGCCAAACGATATTGCACACAACTATTGCCGTGATGAAATGGACAGCCCGGTAGGTGCGTGGCTTGCTGACCATGTGATAGAGGAACACGAAAAAGAAGGGCGAGCAAAAAACATAGCGGTGTATGCTGATAAGGTTGGTAGTAAGTGTGCCCCACGTAGGGCTGAAAAACACCATTACACCCATAACCAAAGGCAGGTAGCCGAGTGTGAGCAGCCAAACTTCATCTGGGTAGACGGTATCTTTTCTTAGCCATTTCAGCGCTTTGCGGGCGAGCACAACTATGGCTATGGTACATGGCACCATTGCCAACCCACCAATCCACTTGATACGCTGCCCGCCATAGCAGGAAGAAAATGGAAACGTGGGCAAAGAGAATACATGTCCGAGATATTTTGCCTGCCCCTTATAATAAGGGAACCACACATGCGATACACTATACTGGTATAATACAAATATTGCAGTACCTATGAGGGTAGGCAATGCATACAGCAACAAGTATTTTTTCAGTGACTGGCCAATATTTTGCTTGCTGCTGCTCAGCAGCGCTGCAACTAATAAAGCGGGCGTAAGAAAGGCAGTAGTGGGCCTGCACAGCGAAACAACAATGAGCGAGGTGACGATGACCGGCTTATTGTGGCGCACCATGCCGTAAAACAATATTGCTATCAGCAGGCAGAAGAGGGCTTCTGTATACGGCACCCACATGAAATACAGCAATGGCGTAGTTAGCCACAGCAGCTTTTCGCGGGAAGGAACGGGATAGATACGGGTAATAATAGTGAATGCAGCGGAGAAGAAGATGATATTGGAAATGCATATGCCAAGTATGCCTACATGCAGCAAGCGCCATACCCACGGGAATAATATAAATATCCCCATGTTATTGTCTTTCTCATCGTGGTAATAATAGCCGAGGCGTGCAGCATTCTGATATATAGGCGCATCCCATTGTTTTAGTGTGACCGCATCAGGCACATGATTGGAGAGCTCTATATGGTTGAAAAAATATTGAATTAGGATGACCGCGAAGCTATACCCAAGCGCTAACAGGAAGGTTTTGGCGGCATCGAGCCAGTGGTTATTCATGCGCTAAAAATAAATAAAAGGCTGGTATTGCCTACATGTAGGGCAATGAAAGTCCCTACTTATAAGCATGCTGACAAAAAGAAGCACAGCAGGAAATTTCGAGTACGAATATCTACCCACCTATCGGGCTTCGGCATAAGCAGGGAAGACTTTGCGAGGATGGTATGCCCGCGAAGCAAAGAACTAGTCCTTTGCGATTGCGTCAGTGGTGCTGCCAGTTCCTTTCCAGGAAGAGTAAGCGTAGTAGGTAAAAGTGCGGTAACTGTAGTTGTATCCAATACTCTTACCATCGCCCGGAGGAGCACCAGGGGTGAGTGAGTAATACGTTTTGCTATAGGCGAACAATATTGAACCCGCAGTATCTCTCGTAAAGTAAAGCGTATCATTTGAAAGGCCCGGTGTAATAATAGTGCTGTCATTCAGAACAACTATTTCTTCATCAAAGTCAACAGCAAATGTGGTATCCTGGCTGACATTTATTCCGAACCGCCCGTAATCCCGGCGCTGCCCTACCCAATGATGCATGCCGGCCATTTCCCTGGTATGTACTTTAGAATTGACAGATATACTACTCTTGCGGCACCCAAAGGCAGCAAGCATAATAAAAGTCCCGCCTAATATAAGTATCCGCTGAGGTTTCATAACTACTTTATTACGCATTCACATTGAAGTAATGCAAATGTCGGCTCAAATTGAGTGCTGCAATACAACCTCAAAAAAAATTTGTTCAAATAATTAAAATAAGTACCTTTGCACTCCCCAAAAGAAAAAGGGAGATCTAGTATGCTTATCATAGATTCAAAAGATTGCGAAAACATAGACAAGGCGCTTAAGAAATATAAGAAGAAGTACGAAAAATCGCGTACGCTTAACCAACTTCGCGACCGCCAGTCGTTTACCAAGCCATCAATAAGGCGCCGTACACAGATACTGAAAGCCGTATACCGCCAGCAAATGCTGAACGGGGAGCTTGATAAATAACTCCCAGCCCCTAAAGGGGAGTTCCTTTGAGCTGTTCTACGGAATTATAAATATAATAACAAAGTTTATTTGTGCCCGCTATTGTAAATGCGTAAATTTACAATAGCGGGTTTAATATGTTTGACGAACAACTAACAGCCTTTTTACAATACCTCAGATTCGAGAAACGATATTCTCCCAATACTCTTGTTGCCTACCAGCGTGATCTTACCTACTTCCGTGAATACCTGGACCGCTCTTTTGGTACTACTGAAATAGGCGCTCTTACTCACTTTCACATACGCGGATGGCTTGCTGAAGCTAAAGAAGCCAGGCAAACAGCGCGCACCATTAACCGGAAGTTATCTACCCTTAATTCATTTTTTAAGTACCTGATGAAGCACGGCAAAGCCGAAAGAAATCCCGTGCGCCAACTGCATGCCCAGCGGCTGCCTGAACGGCTGCCCGTGTACCTGAAAGAAACGGAAACACAACTGCTGCTGGAAGAAATGAACTTTGGCGAGGGATTTAAAGGCGCTACCGAAAGGCTGATATGCGAGCTGCTGTATGCCACCGGGGTGCGCCGTAATGAGCTGCTGGAGCTAAAGGAAAAGGACATAGAGTGGAGCCTGAGCCAGGTAAGGGTGCTGGGCAAGGGCAATAAAGAGCGCCTGCTGCATGTGCCTGCCGCCCTGCTGGATGCGCTGCGCGATTACCTGCAGGAAAAACGCAAGCTGGACCAGCACGATGACAACTACCTGCTGAACCTGGAAAGCGGAGCACCGGTATATGCAGGGTATGTATACCGCACGGTGAGGAAGTACCTGGCGCAGATAACTACGCTGAAGAAAAAGAGCCCGCACGTGCTGCGCCACACATTTGCCACACACCTGCTGAACAACGGCGCCAACATACAGGCCATAAAAGACCTGCTGGGCCATAGCAGCCTTGCCGCCACACAGGTGTACACGCATAACAACATTGATAAACTAAAGGAAATTCACAGACAGAATCATCCGCGAGGGTGATTCATTTATTTCACAATAAAACAGATAAACTATGAATGTGCAAATTCAAACAGTGCATTTTAATGCAGACAGCAAGCTACTGGAACATGTAAATGCAAAGATTGAGAAGCTGAAGACGTTTCATGACAAGATCATTTCTGCCGATGTATATTTAAAGGTCGACAACAAATCGCACCAGGTGCGGGATAAGGTGGCGGAGATAAAGATCTACGTTCCCAAGCATTCTTACTTTGTAAAGCACCAGAGCAAAACGTTTGAAGAGTCTTTCGACCTGGCTTTTGACTCACTGGTAACCCAGGTAAAAAGGAAGAAGGAGAAGAGCCAATTAGCATATAGTTAATCTTTTACCCAACTAGATACAGTAAAATGCCCGTCTGAGAAGATGGGCGTTTTTTGTTAGCCCCACCCCGACCCTCCACCAAGGGGAGGTAGGTGTTATGTGGCCCTGCGCGAGGGGACCTCTCCACGGCCCCGGCCTGAAGGAGAGGACGTGAGATGCCCATGTATACGTATAGCGTATAGTGTCCTGCGCGATGGGACCTCTCCCCGGCCCTCTCCAAAGGAGAGGGGGACGTGAGCAAGCACATGTTATGTGGCCTTGCGAGAGGGTCCTCTCCTGGTTCGGCAAGGGCTTACCATGACAGGGACGTGAGACGCCCATGTATAGTGCCCTGCCCGAGGGGACCTCTCCCCGGCCCTCTCCAAAGGAGAGGGGGACGTGAGCAAGCACATGTTATGTGGCCTTGCGAGAGGGTCCTCTCCTGGTTCGGCAAGGGGTCACCATATACTGAGGAAAGAGAAGGAGGAAGAGAATGCGTGGGTTGTGAAACATGAGTGGGTCATATGATGATGTGGCCTTTTGACTATTGAGTATAAAAATGTTATCTTGCAACTTTAGAAAAAAATATTTCCAAGCTATGCCACAACGTTGGAGGAATCTTTTATTGTTATCGCTATTAGCCACATCGACAATTTTTGACTCGTGCAAACCGAAATCGAGCTCAGACGATCCGTTGCCTACAGAATACTACCCTTCTGTGATCATGAATAACGATAACCAGGTGGTGTATGCACTGAACCCGCAGACGGGCACGAAGAACTGGGAATTAGCGCTGCCTTATAAGACCATTCCCCCAGTATATACATTTGCGCCCTCGCCACTGCTGTATGGCAATATGGTGTATATGGCAACTGTGAACTCAGATACGCTGTATAAGATCAACGCAAAGACGGGCGCCATAGTAAAGAAGATGACCGTGTCTCCATGGTCTTTCTTTCATATGTATGCGACACCTGTGGCAGACGGTAACCTTGTATACATAGCTGGCGATAATGGCATATTGTATGCATTAGATACGGGCACCGGCGCTACGAAATGGCTTTATGCAGCGCAGGATGCCGGCGCATCGTTCGTGTCGTCTCCGGTGGTAGCCAATGGCAAAGTGTACATAGCAACCACTACCGGCCACGTGTATGCCATCGATAAAACTAACGGACCGGACGGATCGGGCTTCCCGGTATGGGACTGGCCGGGCAATGGCGCAGCTAGTACAGCAGCATTCATATCATCAGCTGCTATAACTGCAAACGATACGAACTACCTCTTTATAGGCAGCCTCAGCGACAGCAATATGTACTGCATATACCAAAAGCCACCAGTAGGTTTCCCACCTACAGTGGGCGTGGTAAGGTGGACCTATAAAACAAAGGGCGGCATTATAAGCTCGCCGGCAGCGTATGCAGGCACTTGTATTTTTGGTTGCAACGACTTTAAGCTGTATTGCCTCGATACATTTATCAACCCTAACGCATCCATTCCCCAGCTGGTGCCCCGTCCACGCTGGATAGACAGCACAAACAGCGAAATATACTCATCGCCCATAGTGCACAACCAAGTGGTATATGTAGCCAGCAAGGATTATAAATTGTACGCATACAACATAATCAACGGTGCGCCTAAGTGGAGCTTTGCAACTAACGGACTCATAAAAGGCAGCCCGCTACCCTACAAAGGACTGGTGTATATAGGCAGCTACGACAAGGTAATGTATGGCGTGGACACTGCTACGGGACTGATGAAGTGGTCTTACCCTATAAGCGGGCAGATGTCGGGCTCGCCTGTGCTTGACGATTTCTCGGGTAAGAGCTACAACAGCCAGATAAGCGGAATGCAGAATTAACCCCAAATTCAAAAATTCAAAAATTCAAAAATTCAAAAATTCCAAATTCCAAATTCCAAATTCCAAATTCCAAATTCCAAATTCCAAATTCCAAATTC
>JAZKFF010000010.1:266728-315793 GCA_040386555.1 Bacteroidota bacterium
CCAAAAAAACATATTATCAAAACACCTTTGCTGCGGCAAGGGTGTTTTTCGTTTTTGGGGGGCTTATAATAGTATCGTGCTATATCTTATCTATTTCTTACCTTTATTATTGCAATGCTTTATGCGGTAGTAGATATAGAAACAACGGGGAGCTATGCCGCTGGGAACGGTATAACGGAGATAGCTATTGTGATACATGATGGGATCAAGGTGCTTAACTTTTATGAGAGCCTTGTGAACCCACACATACCCATACCTTACTTTATACAGCGCCTCACGGGCATTAATGACCGCATGGTGGCTAATGCCCCTGCTTTTGAAGAGATAGCAGGGCAGGTATATGAGCTGCTGCAAGACAAGGTATTTGTAGCCCACAATGTAAACTTTGACTACTCATTTATAAAGCATCACCTGCTAAAAGCGGGCTACGACCTGGACAGCAAGAAGCTATGCACGGTGCGCCTGGCGCGCAAGGTGCTGCCGGGGCTCAACGGGTATAGCCTGGGCAAGCTGACCGCCAGGCTGGGCATAAACCACGGCATGCACCACCGCGCAGGCGGCGACGCTATGGCTACCGCCGACCTGCTGGCAATGATAGTAGCCAAGGATGAGGAAGGTGTAATAAATGCGATGCTGAAAGGCCGCAACAGCGAGCAGTACGTGCCGCCGCACCTGCCTATAGCAGAGCTGGAAAACCTGCCGCCCACGCCCGGGGTATACTACTTCTATAACGCTGCCGGCAAGGCAATATACATAGGCAAGGCTAAGAACCTGCGCCGGAGGGTGAGAAGCCATTTCTCGAACAACAAGATAAACAGGCAAAAGCAGGATTTTCTCCGCGAGACACACAGGATAACCTATAAGGAGTGCGCTACCGAGCTGATGGCACATATACTGGAAAGCGCAGAGATACGGCGCCTGTGGCCAATACACAACCGCAGCCAGCGGGGCTACCTGCCACAGTTTGGCCTGTTTGCCTACGAGGATATGCAGGGCTACAAACGCTTTGCCGTGGAGAAAAACAAGCGCAGCTTTAAGCCGATATACACCTTTAACTCGGTAACGGAGGGCCATAACCGGCTGCGCGAGCTGGTGAATGAATTCGGGCTGTGCGCGCGGCTATGTAATATAATTACGAGCACCGACTGCGGCTGCGCAGAGCACCATGAGCCGCTGGCCTATAACGCGAAAGCAGATGAGGCTGTAGACTGGATACGCAAGCACCTGCCAACGTTTGCACTGATAGATAAGGGCATAGACGATAATGAGCACAGCTGCATACTGATAAAGGAGGGTAACCTCTATGGCATGGGCTACCTTACTGATAAGAAACTGCAGCTACAGAACATAGACACCCTGCTAAAGAGCATAGAGCCGCTGCAGGATAATGACTATATACGCAACCTGGTATTCAGGCATGCTACGGAGTTCCCGGAGAAGTGTGTGGCGTTTTAGGCAGTCGTAAGTTATAAGTCGTAAGTCTGCGAGTGTACAGGGGCGATCTGCTGGCAAAATAAGGCGCCATCAACACTCGTCCTTGAGCTTTCTTCAGCGCTTCATCTACAGGCCGTGACCTAGTCGAAAAGCATAAAGTCGGCAGTTTACAAGCTAGCACTTACCACTATTTTATTTATCTTCGCTGCTATGGATATTACGCATCTGCTGCTGTATATACTGGTATGCATACTGCTGATAGGTTTTTTTGCGGGTACTGAGATAGCGTTCATCTCGGCCAATAAGCTAAATATAGAGCTGCGCAAAAAGCAGGGCAAATGGTCGGGCCAGATATTGGCGCGGTTCATGGAGAACCCATCTGAGTTTATAGGCACGGCGCTGGTAGGTGTAAATGTGCTGCTGGTAGTATATGGCTCGCTGGCCGCGCAGGTAACTACGCGCCTGCTGTTGCACTACCATATAGAGGTGCCGGAGTATACCAAGCTCATTATAGATACACTCGCTGCTACCATCGTTATCCTTGTCTTTGCTGAGTTCCTGCCTAAGGCTATCTTCAGATCTAAAGCAGAAGCTGTACTTGCCATATTCAGCTTCCCGATGCTGATGATGTACTACATCTTCTTCCCCATAGCGAAGGTGTTCGTATCGATCTCGGAATTTATCCTCAAGTACCTTTTTAATGTAAGGATAAAGGAGAACAAGCAGGTATTTAACCGGGTAGACCTGGAGCTGTTTGTGAAGCAAAGCATGCACGGCCATGAGAGCGAAACGAGCGAAGTGAATGCAGAACTGTTTGAAAATGCCCTGTACCTGGTGAATGTGCGCATACGCAAGTGCATGGTGCCCCGAAACGAGGTGGAAGCCATAGACATCACTACTTCTATAGCCGAGGCAAGGAAAAAATTCATAGATACCAAGCTGTCGAAGATCATTGTGTATGATCACAACATTGACACTATAGTGGGCTACATACACCACTTGGATATGAACAGGCGGCCGGCTGCCATACAGGAGATACTGCACACCATAACGCCGGTGCCTGAAGCTATGAGCGCGGTGGACCTGATGAACAGGTTTACCAAGGAGCGCAAGAGCATAGCGTGGGTGGTAGATGAGTTTGGCGGCACCGCAGGGATAGTAACGATGGAGGATGTGCTGGAAGAGATATTCGGCGATATTAATGATGAATATGACGAGCAGGAGCATGTGGAGAAGCAGATAGCCGAGCACGAGTATATTTTCTCGGGAAGGCTGGAAGTGGACTACCTTAATGAAAAGTATGGCTTTAACCTGCCGACAGATGAGTCGGAAACACTATCGGGCTACATAATTACTGAGCACGAAACGATACCGAAGATAAAGGAGCGCATCATACTGGGCAAGTACGAATTTGATGTGCTGCTGGTGACCGATACGCGGATAGAGACGGTGAAGATGAAGGTGCTTAAGTAAAAACCCCAAACCCCTAAAGGGGCTTCCCCTCATGGTTCGGACCTCTATTTAGTTTCACTTCAAACTTGTTGAACTTATGCCTGTACAACGTCCTTTTAACCTGAACCAATGGATAGAAGATAACCGCCACTTGCTGAAGCCACCGGTGGGTAACCAGTGTGTGTATAAAGAAGCGGGAGACTTTATAGTGATGGTAGTGGGCGGGCCTAACTCGCGCAAGGATTTTCACTTCAATGAAAGTGAAGAGCTTTTTTACCAGCTGGAAGGTGATGTGGTGGTGCGCATACAGGAAGATGGAAAGATTGTAGACATACCTATAAAGCAGGGCGACATGTTCTTGCTGCCGGGCAAGGTGCCGCATTCGCCGCAGCGCGGTGCGAATACTGTGGGCCTGGTGATAGAAAAGAAGCGCGAGAACGCAGAGATGGATGCCTTTATGTGGTTTTGCGAGAGCTGCCACGAGAAGCTGTACGAAGAGTTTTTAGCACTTACCGATATAGTAGCGCAGCTGCCACCACTAATGAAGCGGTTTTATGACGATGAACAGAAAAGAACCTGCAAAAAGTGCGGGATGGTGATGGAGCCGCCAGTGGCGGTGAAGCAGTAGGTAGTAGGCCGTTCTCAGTCGGATATGATACAATTTATCACGAGACTCTTTCGTAAAAAAGGGTACACGACATTACGCAAAAAGGCTACCTTGCCCCTTAAGAAGGCTGTAATTCCCGGCGCCACAGATGCCGGGTCAGTCGCCGACAACCATAGTTCTCTACCTGATCAGCCCGGGTTAACCATTCCACTCTATATAGAAGGTAGTGAGCCTAGCCCTAGCGTATCCAGCCAGCCATTTCAAGGATTTGGAGGCGGGGAAACCGCAGGTGGCGGCGCTACAAGCTCATGGAACATTTACGGCAATCAGCACAATAACTATGGCGACCACAGCAGCGGATGGGATAATAGCGGCAGCTATGAAAGTGGAAACTCGTGGAGTACCGATAGTGGCCCATCGGATAGTAGCAGCGCTGCGAGCGGTGACTGGTAAAACAAAAAAAACAATTGATAAATATTTCGGGAACGCAGAGAAAAGGGATTGCCCTAAAATGCGAAAAAGGCACAAATGAATGCACCTTTTTCGCGTAATCACACACAACTGAAAACTTACTTTATTCTCATAGTGACAGGAAAATTTCTTGTATAGTTTTCTTTTCTTAATAGCGGCCCTTTATACCTTTCAGGATCGTTCTGTTGTTTTCATGGAGTTTTCATAGAGTAAAAATTGGCTGCAGAAAAACCCCAAAAGGTATAAAAGTAGCTGCTCTGTAATTAACGTTTGTTACCGCTGTTGTTACCACCTTTGTTGAGATCTGATGAACGGCCTGTGCCTTCATCATCAATGTCTTCATCGTCTTCCCTTGACAGCCTGTTACCGCCTGAAGAAGTGTTCTTCTTCAGATTTTCGTCCTGGTCGAGGTTACGGTTTGCACCCTGCTGGCCTGAACCTTTGCCTGAATTCGATTGGCTGCCCGAGCCGCTTTTGCCGCCGTTGTTGCCAAGATTTTGTGAACCTGGTTTTGTTGATTTGTCTGCCATAGTCGACGTTTGTTTTAGTTTAAAAGTGATGGTTTAAAATAGCTTTAGGTAAGCTAAAAGAAATATGCCACGGCCGTAGGCGCCTTGTACCAGGAGGCTTTTAACTAACCGCGCACGATACACGGCGGAGCGCACCACAACTTTTTATCATTGTCGCATTGTGCGATATACATTAAAGAAACCGGGTAATTAGCAGCATATGCCAAGCATAAGAAAACCCGGCAGCAATTATGCTCCCGGCGCTTTGTAGAAAAATCTACACAAGCATCTGGTACAGATGAGGAATGTGTGTGGCTGGCTTTATTTTTTAAATCCGGGGTAGCGCATATTGAGCTCTTTAAGGGCCTTTTGCAGCACCGTGGCCACTGTATATGATTTATACCAGTTCTGATCGGCGGGTACAATGTGCCAGGGCACTTCGCTGCACTCTTCAAAAATCTCTTCGTAATATTTTGCATAGGTATCCCACAGCTTTGACTCTTTAAAGTCATTGGCATTATACTTCCACATTTTACGTGGGTCTTCCATTCGCTCCTTCAAGCGCAGCTGCTGCTCCTCCTGCGAGATGTGGAGGTAGAATTTAAGCACTACAGTGTCATTGTGCGTGGTAAGCAGTCGCTCGAAGTGGTTGATGGCCTTCATGCGCTTGCGGGCAGTTTCGTCGTCTATAAGGCCATGCACGCGTGTTACCAGTACATCCTCGTAGTGCGAGCGATTGAAAATATGTATCATGCGCCGGGGCGGTGCATGGCGGTGGATGCGCCAGAGAAAGTCGTGCGACAGCTCTTCTGCGCTGGGCTCTTTGAAGGATGCTACGCTGACACCCTGGGGATTCATGCTGGTAAATACATCGCGGGTGAGGCCGTCTTTGCCGCTGGCATCCATGCCCTGTATTATTATCAGTACACTGTTCCGGTTCTCTGCATACAGCAGGTTCTGCAGCTCGTCGAGCTCTTCGAGTACGCCCTCCAGCTCCTTTTTTACTGTTGCCTTATCGGCGCCATGAGGCGCACGGGTATCAATACCGGAAAGCTTTATCCTGGACATAGGCTGCAATTATAAGTTTACCATCATTTGCCTGTATGCTTTGATGAATATTGCGCCGAGGTTTTTGTAAGGCGGCACATAGTCATCATACTTTTCATGCAGGTCTTTCCGTTTGGAGAAGTAGCTGTCGAGATCCTGCCACATGGTTATCCAGTTCACATCCTCGCCATCGACCAGGCTGGCATTGAGCGCACGTACAATTGGCTCATTAATGGCCATTGCGCCTATCTGCTTAGACGATACGATATGGGCATCGGGAGAGCGGTCGAGCACCAGTGCCAGATTGTGATAGCCGCCACATGAGCCCAGTATCACGATCTTTACATCCCGGGTGAGCTTAGCCAGCGTTATGGGCAGGTGATAGCTGTGGCCGCGGTGTATAATGATGCGCGGGTGTATATTGCGCTCAGCCAGGTACCTGCCCAGGCTATCCTGCGCGTCCTCATCTTCAGGCTCTTTCAGGGGAAGGTTGGCGTAGATCACCACTTTTTTGCCTGATGTAGAGGTAATCACAGACCAGTACTTTTCAGTGACCACCTTCCAGCTCTTGCGCTTAAACTCACTCATGAAGCTCTCGTACGATATCTTACCATCATCATCGCCGTAGAAGAAAACCTGCTGGTATACTGTGCCTGAGTCATCAGCCACATCGCGGAAGTGAACTTTGTTGATAGGCGGCAGCTTCAGGCGCGCCGAGGCAACCGCAGCACCCTCATCATTATTAGATATTTTACTGCCTTCAAATAGCATGGAGAGCAGGCTGTATACGATCATGCCCTTCTTACTCTGCTGGGTGTAGGAAGTCTCGTAGTTCTCCTTCACCTTCTTCTGCAGGAAATCGGACAAAACCGAATCGCGAATACTGCCAAAGGCATCGGCAACATCTACTGCATCTTCAAGATCATCTTCCTTGCCCAATTGCAGGTTGCTGATGAAGCGCGTCATCACCGCAGTGCGCGAGGTATCTTCCATACTGCCCAGGAAATCGGACAGGGTGTTGTAGTTCGCACACATACGTATGAAGGTGCGGAAGTGATCGTAGCTGAGCGATGCGAGGAACTCATTGCCGGTCATCGGTTTTATGCGTTCCATCATGCGCCTGTAGGTGCCTATGAAGCTGCTGGTGTATATCTCATCCTGGCCGTAAACAAGAATGAAGTACAAGGACGCGGGAGGAAGGCTATCAATACATTTGAACCTCACATTATCCTTCTCTTCGTGCAGGTCATTCATCTGCCTTACGTAGTTCTTCAGCGTGCGGTACTGCATCTCTGCGGTGTAGATGCTGCGGGTTACAGTATCGTTCTCCAGCTTCAGTCGCACCAGGTTTTGGAAATAGTCATCGGGGCGGTCGGCAAGCGCATCTATCTCTGCAAGCGTGCGGCGGCCGGTATATATGTCGTTGAGGAACGGGAATGCCTTTAGCGGCGCGCGCGACTTTGTTGCGATTTGCACAATAGCCTGCACAAACGGATCTTGCGTGCGGTGTACGGGCGTGCGGATAAGCGGATTGGTAGATTGCGCATAGTTAAAGATCATGGAAGGATTGATACGCGCCACCACGGCTATGATCTCCCCGGCAAAGCTATCGTTAGCATATTCGTCGAGGCGCTTTATCAGCATCATAGGATCTTCCTGGCCTACCTTGGTAAACACATAGGCGCGCACATCAGGGTGCTTATCGAATATTACCTTGCCATTGTTGAGCGTTATAACATCAGTATTGGCGACCACAAACGGCAGCAGCTTATTCTCGTTGGCGGCAATAAGCATATCGTGCATATTGGCAACCACCTTTCTATAATAGAATGGATCGGGATCAGTATCGGTATTGTACAGGCGCATCATCTCCCACAGGGCACGCAGGTATTGCAGCTTGTGCTGGTTGTCTTCAGCCGCATCCTTGCCATTGGCGGGCATATTCTCCACCATCACCTGCATTTTGTCCACATCCCTAAGGATGGCGCGCGTGAGGATGAAAGGCTGCAGGGTTTCCTTCTGCCTGAGGAAGCTATCAGCCTTGCCATCAGCCATATCGGCTTTTTGCTGTTCCTTGTCTATACGATCGTGAAAATAGGCCCGGGCAATAGGTATGGGCCGCATAAGCGTATCTACCAGGTAAAGGTTGACCCTGATGGTATCGCGCTTTTTATACTTATTGACATGCGGCACCGGCGCCACCAGCCTTGTACCCGGCGGGGGTGGCTGCTGGGCATATAGATTGCCTGCAATACATAGAATAAACAGAATAAGAGGAAGTAATACAATTATTTTTCTCATAACAGCCCTCCGGAAACCGGGCGAATAGTTTGTCAAATATACTTTTTAAAGTGTGAAGGAAAGACAAAATGTTGCCTGCTACCAGAAGCAATCACCCGGTTATAAACGCAGAAAACGCTAAAAAATTACCGTTTAGAAACTTTTTCGACCGTTTAGAAACTTGTTTTGGTAAATAATGAAGTTATGTACCACCTTTACGGCACCTAAAAAAACACCTTTTATGATCAGGAAAAATTACAGATCCGTCCTTCGCGCATTACTGGCATGCGTATTTATTTTTACCGTTGCCGGAAGAAGCACCGGACAAGTGATCTCGACCTTTGCAGGAAACAAACTACTGGAAGATGTCCATGGAGACTATTTCGTCTCAGGCGACCTGGTAGGGCTTTTTCTCGATGGAGACGGGAACATATACTTGAGCGATGCCGGGCGACACAGGGTAAGACGGATAGATGCAAGTACGGGCTATGTGACCACTATAGCAGGGAGCGGGACCGACTGGATAGATGAAGGATTTTCGGGCGATGGCGGAAACGCACTACAGGCTAAATTAGCTAACCCCCTATCAGTGGCTAAGGATGCAGCAGGGAATATATACATCCCGGATTCATACAACAGCCGGGTAAGAAAGGTGAGCCCCGCCGGTATCATTACCACCATAGCAGGTGACGGATCGGCTAGTAATACCGGAGACGGTGGCAATGCTGTTGACGCAACCATCAAATATCCTTCGGCAATAGCTCTTGACAATACCGGTAACATATATATTGCCTGCGAGGGGAGGATCCGAAAGATCGACAACTCTGGCATAATAACCACGTTCGCAGGTACAGGAGTGGATGGCTACACGGGGGACGGCGGGCCCGCCACGGCAGCCAAAATCGGCTTCAGTTACAGCCTTTGCTTCGACACGGACGGTAACCTGTATTTCGCTGACTTCAGTTATAAAGTAATACGCAAAATCAATACCCTGGGCATTATCAGCACTGTAGCCGGAACGGGGGCAAGCGGGTATAGCGGCGATGGCGGCCCGGCAACGGCAGCCACATTTGGTTTTTTATGGGCGGTGGCTGTAGACGGTCCGGGCAACCTTTATATTGGTGATGGGAATAACAACGTTATCCGGAAAGTGAACACGTCAGGCATAATTTCGACATTTGCAGGAACCGGCTCATCGGGCTATAGCGAAGATGGCACACTGGCGGGCGCTGCAATGCTGCAGTTCCCGACTTTTCTGGCCTGTGACGCATCGGGCACAGTATACGTTGCTGAAGGATACAGGATCAGGAAAATAAGCACTTCGGGAATACTATCAACAGTAGCAGGGTCAAAGATATTTCGCTATAACGGCGACAGTGCAGCCACCCGCGCAACCATACGGGCCTACAGCCTGGCAATAGACAAGCACGGCAATATATTTACCACCCACCAGGACGATAACAGACTGCTCAAAATTACCCCATCAGGAAAAGTAAGCACAGTCGCCGGCAATGGCACCCTGACAACAGGAGGGGATGGCGGGCATGCCGCAGATGCAGCGCTCAGCCAGCCCCTTGGTGTAGCATGCGATACATCGGACAACGTCTATGTACTTGAAGTTTTCGGCAAAATACGGAAGATCAATAAAGATGGCATCATCAGTAGTTTTGCAGATGCCCCCGGATCCGAACTGGTATGCGACCGCGCCGGAAACGTGTATGCCAACGCCGACGCAAGAATATACAAAATTACCCCCGCCGGTACGGTAAGCCCTTTTGCCGGCACAGGCGTGGGTGGCTTCAGCGGCGATGGCGGGCCTGCCACTGCCGCAACTATCGCCAGCCCAAACAACATGGCAGCAGACATTGACGGTAACATATACATTGCAGACAGGGGAAACAACCGCATCCGCAAGGTAAGTGTCTCCGGCATCATAACAACTGTTGCCGGAACCGGCGGCAGTGGCAATACAGGCGATGGCGGCCTGGCGACAAGTGCGGAAATTGGCCTGCCAAACTCAGTGGCAGTTGACAATTCCGGTAACATCTATATAGCCCATCAAAACCGGGTAAGAAAAATAAATACTTCGGGCATTATAAGTACTATAACCGGAAGCGACTACACCGACTATTACGGCGATGGCGGAGACCCGTTATTAGCACGAATGGAAGGGCCCTACGACCTTTGTACCGATGCAGCAGGCAATGTCTACGCTACACAGGTGACCGCTATCAGGATGATAAGCTCAGGCAGCGTGCCCCCTATAATGGGAGACCTCACAATTTGCGCAGGCGGCACCGGAACTCTTCGCGACAATATTACCGGTGGCACCTGGGCCTCAGGATCGACCGGCATTGCGACAATAGGTACTTCAGGCCTGATCACCGGCGTATCACCGGGAACGGCAGTAATCACCTACACAACCGCCGCGGGCAGCACAACGAGTGTAGTAACCGTCAACAGCTACCCCGCCGCCATCACCGGAAACAGCAGCGTATGCCCGGGTATCGGCACAACACTAAGCAATGCAACAAGCGGCGGCACATGGAGCAGCAGTGATGTACTTGTGGCTACCGTAGGGTCAGCAAATGGTATTGTGTCCGGCACCGACAATGGCGTGGCAACCATTAGCTACACTGTGGGTTCATGCAGTACCACGCACACCGTTACCGTAAGTCTTACAGCCGGCCTTATATCAGGCCCACAGTCTGTGCTTACCGGGAGTACCATAACTATGACGACTGACGGCAGCGGCGGCACATGGGCAGTGAGCAACGGCAACGCAAGCATCAATACATCCGGAATACTTACGGGCGTAAGTGCAGGCACAGTTACCGTTAGCTATTCCAAAACATTAACTTGTGGCACTGTTGTCAATACACTGATCGTGACCGTAAATGCATCAGCCGGAACCTGCAATGCGTGGGAAACCCTGGGAACTACGGTATCTGCCAATAGTGCAGGCATTCCTTCGCTGGCTCTTGATGCAAGTGGCCGTCCCTATGTAGCTTACTCAGATGCCACATTGAACATGGGCCTGGTAAAAAAATGGAATGGCAGCACATGGGAAGCTTTAGGCTCCGGAAACTTTGCTTATTCCGCCACTAAAGATAACACCCTGGCATTTGACGACGGAGGAACTCCTTACGTACTATACAGCTCGGCAGGGGCCGGTGCTACCCAGCTGCACGTAAAAAAATTCAGCGGCGGCGCATGGGTGAATGCAGGTGATAATGAACCTGCAACTACCAGCACCTATTGGCCCGTTATGGCAACAGGTGCAGCGGGTGTTGTCTACATTGCTTATATGGAAGACGGCGGGCAGCTAACTGTTAGAAACCTTTCAGGCACATCATGGGCGCTGACAGGATCCGCCAAATTCACACCGGGAATGGCATTCTATCCATCGATAGCTGTCGATAACACCGGCACACCATATGTTGCCTTTGACGACATTGATGCCGGTGGCTGCAGCGTAATGAAATATAATGGCAGCTCATGGGTATATGTTGGTGCGGCAGGCATGCTGGGCGCATCCGGCATAACGCCATCCATTGCTATCAACAGTGCAGGAGAACCGCATGTAGTTTACTCTGATTTTTCTAACTCAGGCAGGGCTACCGTCGTTAAGTTCAATGGCGCAAGCTGGGCACTGGTAGGCACAGCAGTATCTACAGCAGGCACTGAGTATGTGAAGATAGCTATTGACGAAGCCGATAAAGTGTATATCACCTACGGCGACGGAGATAACAGTGACAAGGCCACCGTAAAAATGTACAACGGCAGCAGCTGGATATCACTGACAACGCCGGGGATCTCTGCAGGTGCAGGCACACCATTTGCGATCGCCATTGATGCTGCAAATCATCCGCATGTAGTTTACACAGATGGCACCAACGGCTCTAAAGCAGTGGTACAACGCTACTACCCACAAGCTGCAATAGCTGCCATTACAGGGACCACAACCCTGGCCACCAGCGCCACAACTACACTCAGCAATGCCACTGCAGGTGGCACATGGAGCAGCAGCAATGCAGCTATTGCAACGGTTGGCACATCAGATGGCGTAGTAAGCGGAATAGCCGCGGGCACAGCTACTATCAGCTACACAGCAGGCACGTGCAGCGTATCGGTAATTGTAACAGTAACCTCATCGTGCACGATAGACCCTATAACCGGTACTGCAATAGTATGCGCCACAGCCACAACAACGCTGGCTAATGCAACGGCTGGCGGCACATGGACCAGCAGCAATGCAGGTGTAGCGACAGTTGGCTCAACGACAGGTATAGTTACCGGTGTTGCGGCAGGCGTGGTAAATATTACTTACACAACAGCATCGTGCAGCACGAGTGTTGCGGTGACAGTTAGCGCAGCACCTGCTACGGCGGGTACTATCACTGGTACACTCACCGTATGCCCTACAGCAACCACGACGCTCGCCAACGCCACAACCGGCGGCACATGGAGCAGCAGCAATACATCGGTGGCAACCGTGGGCTCATCAACAGGTATAGTTACAGGTGTAGCAGCAGGCAATGCTACAATTACTTATACTGTTACCAACAGCTGCGGCAGTGTTACAACGACAGCAACAGTAACTGTAAATGGCACACCTGCTACTGCGGGTACTATTACTGGTACGCTGGCGCTATGTACCACTGCAACAACAACGCTTGCTAACGCCACAACAGGCGGCACATGGAGCAGCAGCAACACATCGGTGGCCACAGTGGGCTCATCAACAGGTATAGTTACAGGTGTAGCAGCAGGCAATGCAACAATAACGTATACTGTGACCAACAGCTGCGGAAGTGCTACGACCACGGCTGTAGTAACAGTAAATGCCGCACCATCTACAGCTGGCACCGTAACAGGCACGCTCACCGTATGCACCACAGCTACCACAACACTTGCTAACGCAACAACAGGCGGCACATGGAGCAGCAGCAATACATCTGTAGCAACCGTGGGCTCTGCATCTGGTATTGTTGCGGGTGTTGCAGCAGGCAATGCTACGATCACTTACACAATCACCAATAGCTGCGGCAGCGCTACAACTACCGCAGTAGTAACTGTTAATTCTACACCATCTACAGCTGGTACCATTACCGGTGCACTCACAGCATGCACAGGTGCTACCACAACACTGAGCAATGCAACAACCGGCGGCACATGGAGCAGCAGCAATACTTCGGTAGCGACTGTTGGCTCAGCCAATGGTATTGTTAGTGGCGTAAGCGCAGGCAATGCTACTATCACTTACACCGTAACAAACAGCTGCGGCAGCATATCGGCTACTGCTGTAGTTACCGTAAGCACAGGCGGAGGCGCCATAACAGGGACAACTACCCTCTGCACAGGCACCACATCCACACTCACAGCAGGCAGCGGCACATGGACCAGCAGCAACACAGCTGTGGCTGCCGTTGGTTCGGCGACAGGTGTTGTTACCGGTGTTGCGGCAGGCACGTCAGTTATCAGTTTCATTTCTTCGGGCGGATGCTCGGCAGCTACAACTGTAACTATAAGCTCGGCACCACCGGCTATTACCGGTACGCTCAAGGCTTGCCCGGGCACCAGCACTACACTCGCCAATGCACTTGCAGGCGGCGCATGGAGCAGCAGCAATACTGCTGTGGCTACCATCGATGCGTCGACAGGCATTGCTACCGGCATCATCGCAGGAACTACCACAATATCATACACGCTTGGCGGCAGCTGCACCCGCACTGCAGTACTTTCTGTAAACCCGACACCTGCAGCAATAGGTGGCACACTCAGTGCATGCGCAGGCAACACTGTGCTTGTTACCAACAGCACAGGTGGCGGCGTATCGTGGACCAGCAGCAATACCACTGTAGCTACCGTAGGCAGCACATCGGGTATGGTATCTGCCTTGTCTATTGGCACTACAACAATCACTTACACTGTTAACACTGGCTGCTACCGCACAGCAACATTCACGGTAAATGCCGGCCCGGCAGCTATAACCGGCGCAGGCACAGTATGTGCAGGCGCTACATTGACGCTTGGCAATACAGTAAGCGGCGGCACCTGGACAAGTGGCAGCACAAGCATTGCAACAATTGGCGCATCATCGGGCATTGTTACCGGCGTAAATGGCGGCGTGGCCAGCATTACCTACAACGTAGGTGGCTGCAAAGTCAGCGCATCGGTTACCGTATCTGCTATAGCTGCGATAACGGGAACAGCCACCATGTGCATAGGCTCTAACACTACCCTATATAGCACAGGCGGCGGCACATGGACCAGCAGCGATGCTGGTGTAGCTGCGGTCGGTTCTGCTACAGGCGCTGTTACAGGCATAAGCGGAGGCACGGCAACCATCACCTACACGCTTGGCTCAGGGTGTGCGCGCACTGCAGTTGTTACCGTATCTGCAACAGCAGTTACTATTGGTGGCACATTGTCTGTATGCCCCGGGGCTGTTACCACCCTTACCAATACTGCAGGTGGCGGCACCTGGAACGGCAGCAATAGTGCTGTAGCAAACATCAACACTGCAACAGGTATACTCACCGGCGTGAATGCAGGTACACTCAATATTACCTACACAATAGCAGGCGGCTGCAAAGCCATGACCATTGCAACCGTGAACCCCGTACCGGCTAACATGGGCGGTGCGCTCAATGTATGTCGCGACCAATCAACTACAATTACCAATGCAAGCACAGGCGGCGCATGGAGCAGTAACAACACTGCTATTGCTACCATTGGTGCGGGCACAGGTATCGCTACGGGTGTGGCGGCAGGCAACACACACATCACGTATACATTGCCAACCGGCTGCTACAGGGCTGTAAGCTTCACAGTAAAAGCACTGCCTGCTGCAATAGGCGGCTCACTTAATGTGTGTACCACCACCAGTGCAGTGCTTAGCAATGCCACATCGGGCGGTGTATCATGGACCAGCAGCAGCACAGGTGTAGCGACTATAGGTACTTACAGCGGATTGCTCACAGGCGTTTCAGCGGGCACATCTACTATTACGTACACTATCAACACCGGCTGCTATATTACAGCCGTAGCCACTGTACATACATTACCAAGCGCCGGCGCTATCACAGGCCCATCAACGGTTGCCGTGAGCAATACTATTACTCTCGCCAATGCGGCCACGGGTGGCGTATGGAGCAGCAGCCACCCTTCGAGGGCTACTGTTGATGTTGATGGTGTAGTGACCGGCGTATCGGGTGGCACTGCAACTATCAGCTATTCTGTTTCTAATGCGGGTTGCACGGTTCGCGCTACAAAAGCAATATCGGTAACTACATCGCGTCCCGGTGGTTCAGCAGGCAGTGGCCAGTCTATGGCCGGCAATTTCCAGCTGTACCCTAACCCTACTACAGGCACATTCACCATACAGGTAGATGAAGCTGGCAGCTTCAGCATCTATACGCTGGATGGCAAGGAAGTGAGCCGGTACGATGTCGCACAAGGTGTAACACAAATATCCTTAGCTAAAGAGCTTGCAGCAGGCATATACATGTGCCGCTACAACGCAGCAAGTGGCAACACAGTTGTGGTAAGGCTTGTATACGAGCATTAAGATATTAACTATGAAAGCTATAGAAAAGCCTGTCTTTCCAGACGGGCTTTTCGCTTTTTAGGAAAACTGCAACTACGCAAGTTCAGGAAACCATAATACAGGAATTTTTAAAAATGCCATTATCTTCACCCGCATAAATTTATACCGGCAATGGTTACGAACTTAAGTGCCTCCAACAGCCTTGTATCAGGATGGGTAAGAGAGCTGAGAGATGTGCAGCTGCAAAAAGACCGCATGCGCTTCAGGAGGAATATGGAGCGCATAGGTGAGATCGCTGCTTACGAGATCAGCAAGGTGCTGGCCTATAAGGAAATCACCATAGAGACTCCCCTTGCGGAAACTACCTGCGCCGTGCTGGCCATACAACCTGTGCTCGTAACCATACTGCGTGCGGGCATGCCGCTATACCAGGGCCTGCTCAGCTACTTCGACCATGCAGACAGTGCTTTTGCCGGCTCTTACCGCAAGCATAGCGCCGATGGCTCTTTTGAGATATCTAACCTTTATATGACCAGCCCGCCGCTCGATGGCCGTCCACTCATTATCGCCGACCCCATGCTGGCTACGGGAGCATCAATGGTCGCCACGCTCACCTCGCTGCTGGAGTATGATCATCCGTCTGAGATACACCTGGTATGCGCCATAGCTGCTAAGGAAGGGATAGAATTGGTATTAAAACATTTCCCGTCGGTTAATATCTGGACAGCCGCTATAGACAAAGACCTTACAGATAAAGCTTATATATTACCAGGGCTAGGCGATGCAGGTGACCTAGCTTTTGGAGAAAAAAGGCAGTCGTAAACCCAACTGAAAGCAATATTTACGGGGTCTTAATAAGGAAATCCCTTAAATAATGTCTAAACCAAGCGTTCAAAAGCTGAAACGGTTACTATTTGCAGCAATGCTGGTTTCAGGTACAGCCTGTGCGCAGGATGTACAATTCACCCAATACCTTACATCGCCCCTTACGCTCAATCCGGCTATGACGGGCCTTGCGAGCGAGGACTTCCGCCTTGCCGGCAACTTTCGCATGCAGTCGTCATCCGCTGCTGCCGATCCTTACATGACGGGTACACTGTCTTACGATATGGCAATTTTGAAAAGCAAGCTGCCAAAGGGAGATGCCTTCGGCATTGGCGTAGTGGCGCTGTATGATGTTGCCGGAACCGGCGACTACAAGAATACAACGGCCGGGCTGTCAGTTGCTTATCATAAAGCTATCGGCGCTGGTCAGCAGCACCATGTTTCTGCAGGATTCCAGGCAATGCTCGTGAAAAAGGAGGTAGAACTCTTCCACCCAATAACTTTCCAACCTGTTAATTCGACGCTCTCCTACACCGATTACAACTTAGGAATTATGTATTCGGGCAAGATCAGTAAGCGTGTTTCTGCCTATATGGGGCATTCTTATTACCACCTTACGCAGCCTGTAGAGACTTACCCTGGCGACAACGAGCACACGATCCATGCGCGCCACACAACTAACTTAGGTGGCTCTTTTGACCTTAATGCAAGGATGGTTCTTTATGCAAGTGCCCTCTACCAAACCCAGGCGTCAGCTACAGAGCTATTGGTCGGATCATCGCTGGGTTTTGCACTTAATAAGAACCCGCAAAAAAGCCCCGTCCTTTACCTCGGCGGCTGGTATCGCTACGGCGATGCAATTTGTCCGTATTTGGGCATGGGGTGGGCTAAGATGCGTGTTGGTCTTAGCTACGATATATTTGTTTCGGACTTTACACCGGCTATCAGTCACAAGGGCGCACTCGAGTTATCCCTGATCTATTCGGGCGGCATTAAAAAGCACGTAAAAAACCCGTTGAGCACATGGACTTGCCCGCGAATGTTTTAATATATGTCTACTAACACATACGCCGTGCCGGGTGCATGTGCAGACAATTAGTCCATTCGGTTAAAAAAAGTGTTGATCACCCAACCAAAAGAATATTTAACAATGTCTTGCATAGAAGGATAATTTCCTTTAATTTGCTGTCAGAATTTATTTGTGCCTCTAAAAATCTAAAGATGAAGAAATTACTATTAGGAGCAAGTGTGGCAATGATGCTTTCAGGAGCGGTTAGTGCACAGGATGTACACTTTACTCAATATTTCACATCGCCCCTTACTCTTAACCCTGCTATGACGGGCCTTGTAAACGAAGACCTGCGTTTTGCAGGCAACTTCCGTATGCAGTGGTCTTCTGTTTCTGCTAATCCATACATGACGGGAACCCTGTCTTACGACATGGCTGTGCTGAAGGGAAAGCTGCCAGAGGGCGATGCGCTGGGCATAGGGGTTATGGGCCTGTATGATGTTGCAGGGTCGGGCGGACTGAAAAATACAAGCGTGGGCCTTTCACTGGCTTATCATAAAGCATTCGGCTACGACAGGCAGCAGCACTTATCCATTGGTTTCCAGGGAGTGCTGGTGCAGAAGAACTTAAACTTCGCAAAACTGACGTTTGAAGATATGTACAACAACGGGAGTGGCACACTCGCCTTCCCTACTGCTGAGAAATTCAGCAATGCCGACCTTTCATACCCAGACTTTAACCTCGGCGCTATGTACTCCGGCAAACTAGCGGAGCACGTTACCGGTTATATGGGTTACTCGTACTACCACCTTACGCAGCCGGTTGAGACCTTCCTGGGCAACAACAATCACCAGATACATTCACGCCACACAGGTTACTTAGGCGGTTCATTCGATATGAACCCAAATACCGTGCTGTATGCAAGCGCTCTTTACCAGAGCCAGGCATCTGCTACCGAGGTGCTGATAGGTACCGCAGTAGGCTTCATACTCAACCCCGGTCATGATGAGGAGTTCCAGAAGAACACTATATTCTACCTGGGTGGCTGGTATCGCTACGGAGATGCAATTTCTCCTTACGTAGGTATCGAGTGGTCTAAAATGCGTGTTGGCCTGAGCTACGATGTTAACGTTTCCAGCTTCACGCCTGCTACAGGCGGTATGGGCGCTTACGAGATATCGCTGATCTACTTCGGCCGCATCAACAAGCACGAGAAAAATCCAAACTACAACTGGAACTGTCCTAAGCTGTACTAGAAAATATTATTGATCAAGGATAGGTAAACCGGCCATTGCGCCGGTTTATTTTTTTGCCCTTACAGTCCCTTTCCCTTGCTCACATATGGGTTGCCCTTTATAGAGAAGCGGTAGGGCCTCAGCGCATCGTCCATGGCGTAGGCTACCCCTACCCTTGTGCCTGCCACTATATCCTTCGCACTCACCTTTATGCCCCTGTCTTCTATAGTTATCTCCGGCCCCTGCAGCGAGAGGCCGGTGTTCGATGTATGGATGCCCAATGCCATGCTCATAGCCCCCGGTCCTGCCGTGAGGGCCGGCTGCAGCTTTTCTTTTCCCCGGCGTTCCAGCATTATATCCTGGCCCTCCAGTGGCTCTATGCCCCGCAGCAATATGGCATGCGGCGTATCCTGTACATTGGTAACTACGTTGAACAGATGGTGTATGCCATAGCAGAGATATACATAAGCCGCCCCGCCATGCATATACATCACCTCGGTGCGGCGGGTGCGCCTGCCGCCATAGGCGTGCGATGCTTTGTCTGCCTCGCCTGCATAGGCCTCGGTCTCCACTATGATGCCTGATGTAAGCTCACCGTTGAAACGCGTCACAATTACCTTACCCAATAGCTCGCGGGCTATCTTCACAACATCTGTGCGTGTATAGAAACTTAGGGGCAATACCATGTGTCAAATGTAAATAGTAATAGGCAAATGCATTTTTGCATCGTAATTTGCCACACAAAAATCGCAGCAATATGGCAGGCACACCCAAAGGCACCGTTTACCTTATACCAATACCCATAGCGGAGAACGCGCTGCACACCTTGCCTGCAGAGGTAGCCACGCACACAGCAACATTAACCCACTACTTCGTGGAAAATGCACGCACCGCGCGCCGGTTCCTTCGTTCGCTGCACCCTACCCTTGTTATAGATAATATCGAATTTTCAGAGATCGACAAGCATACAGGCACAGACAAAGCGCTGTTCCGCACGTGGCTGAAACAGGGGCATTCCATAGGCGTAATGAGCGACGCCGGCTGCCCCGGCATAGCTGACCCCGGCGCTGACCTGGCAGCCATAGCGCACGATGCCGGCGCTAAAGTGGTGCCCCTCACCGGCCCCAGTTCCCTGCTGCTGGCATTGATGGCTTCGGGGCTCAACGGCCAGAGCTTTGCCTTCACAGGCTACCTGCCAGTAAAGGACCCTATGAGGAGCAAAAGGATAAAGGAGCTGGAGGCGCAGTCAGCTAAAGAAAAGCAAACCCAGCTATTCATTGAAACGCCTTACCGCAATAATTCAGTGCTGGACGACCTGCTGAAACACTGCCTGCACAGCACACGCATCTGCATAGCCCAAAACCTTACTGCCCCCGATGCTTTTATAGCCACTAAACGGTGCGCCGACTGGAAGATCAATAAGCCTATACTGCCCAAAGTGCCCGTTGTGTTCCTGCTATTGGCATAAAAAGAGCGGCTGTATCGCTACAACCGCTCTTATATTTTTACCGGTACGGCCATTATCTCATGCCTGTACCCATATTTACTTTCATCCCTGTCTTCACCATATCGTTGATGATGTTAACGCTCTCGGAGATGTAGATATCCTTGCTCAGGCGCTTCAGCCATTCTGTATTTTTTGCTACAGATGATGTATCCCTGCTTATGGTCTGCATATCGGCTACCGGGTTTGTCATCTCCAGCAGCACGGTTTTCTTGTCGAGCTCTTCCTGCTTTTTAGATATGGCATTGATCTCGTCCTGCTCTTTCTTATACTGTACTTCATTGAGCGATACACGGCTGTCTTCCTTTTTCCTTTTCAGGAATTTTGCATTCTCAGTTATCAGGTTAAAGGTAGGGTCGGCACTTACGCGGCGTGCGCTGAGTGCTGCCAGTTCCTTTATATTGTTCACGCTATAAGTAGGCTTGTATGTAGATGGTGCTATCTCATCCCACGCCAGTGCCGACTTACGGTTGCGCTCGCCAAGCTCCTCATCATCATACCCATCAAAGCGGTCAGGGATAGTGATATCGGGCGTTACGCCTTTGAGCTGTGTAGAGCCGCCGTTGATGCGGTAAAACTTCTCCATTGTCAGCTTCAGTGCGCCTATAGAGCTGTTGTCGCTCGATGTGTCTGCAGCCATATGCAACCTCGTCATCGGGTCTACCATATCGTCGAGCGACACCATTTTCTGTACAGTGCCTTTACCATAGGTAGTGGCACCTACTATCACCGCACGCTTGTAGTCCTGCATAGCGGCTGCAAGTATCTCTGATGCCGATGCGCTGTTCTGGTTTACCATTATTACCAGCGGGCCGTCATACATGCCGCTGTCGCGGGGCTGTGCACGTAGCGTGCTTGGCGCAGCGCGGTTGGTCTTCACCTGCACCACCGGGCCCTTGCCTACAAACAGTCCAGACATGTCCACAACATCACCCAGTGAGCCACCGCCATTATCGCGAAGGTCTAGTATGATACCGGAAACATTTGCGTCCTTCAGCTTCTTCACCTCGATAGCTATATCGGCAGCGCAGCTGCGACCGCTTGTATGGTTAAAGTCTGCGTAGAACTCCGGCAGCCTTATATAACCTATAGCGCCAGTCTTGCTTTTAATGATCGCAGATTTTGCGAAAGTTTCTTCCAGCTGCACCACATCGCGCTTGATAGGCACCACCTTTATAGCACCATCTGCTTTCTTCACAGTCAGGCGCACTTCGGTGCCCTTTTCGCCACGTATCAGCTTCACTACATCGTCGATCTCGTAGCCTTGTATGTCAACAGGCGTTTTATCACCTTGTGCTACTTTCTGTATCTCGTCGCCAGCCTTCAGCTCTCCTTGCTTCCACGATGGGCTGCCTGTTACAATGCTGGCCACCATTATTTTGTTGGTCTCAATATCTTCCTTCAGCTGTGCGCCTATACCGAAGAAGCTGCCACTCATAGCTACATCAAAGTTTTTCTTCTCAGCAGGCGGAAAATATGAAGTGTGCGGATCCTGCATTTCTGTAAGGATATTCACATAAAGCGTGAAACGCTCGTCGTCCTTGAACTTATGCCGCTGCTTGAACACGCGGCCATAAAATTTCTTTACGTCTTCACGGGCCTGTGCTTCCAGCTCTACGTCTGATTTTGTCTTGTAGTTTGCAGAGTCTTTTACCTTTTTATCCTGCTCTGTCTTGAGGTCCATGTATTTAGCCAGTACGCGCGACTTCAGCAGCAGTCGCCAGCGCTCAGACAGGTCGCTTTCGTCAGAAGCATACTCCAGTTTTTCCGGGTTGGTCTGTATCGATTCGTTAGAGGTGAACGTGAAGGGCTTCGCCAATATTTGTGTATAATATTTCTCACTGCTGTTGAGCCTGCGCAGGTAGATAGCATCAACCGAGTCAAAGAACTCCAGTGAATTGGCGCGTATCTCATCGTCTATATCAAACTGGTACTTCCTCAGGCGGTTCACATCCTGCTTCGTAAGGAATTGTTTTTCATAGTCGAATGCGCTGAGCATCCGCGTATACACGCGCGACGAAAAAGTATCATCGAGCGGGCGTGCTGAGTAGTGGCCACCCTGTATGGTCTTCATCACGGTCTCTACCACCAGCTTACGCTTGTCTTCTGATGACCGCGCACTTGCCTGGCTGTACTTGAATGAAAAGAAGGCTGCCAGCACAGCGGTAATTAAAAGCGGTATCAAAATTTTATTCTTCATGAATCTCAACATATATCCTTTAATTATGGAATGGTAAACAAATGTACTTTAAATGCCGTTAAAAAAACGCTAATCATACGGCGCTCAGCGTTAGTGATCCTCAAGTATTATTTACGTTGGTGCAGCCATTTAAGTTTCCCGGTTTACCCAAGATTTACTGTATCAAAACGTGCGCCAATAAAATGCAAAATTATCCATCGCTATGTTAAATCCGCTTTTGCGGAGGGCACAAAAGGGGTTATTTCAGGCTACTGCTGCGCATAAAAGGCGATGTATTAACCGATGAGGGGTATTGCCAGGCCGCAACGCTCATTTTAACCTTTCCACAGTAAAAAAACCTTTAATTTGCAGGGAGCAACTTACATATGACTAATACCTACGACTGGCTTATATCCCGGCTCGATGCTTTCATTAGAAAGTATTACGCCAATAAAGTGATCCGCGGCGCTCTTGTTTTCCTGAGCTGCCTGTTATTTTATATACTCACCGCCAGTGTTGGCGAATACTATTTCTATTTACCGGTATGGGCCCGTATATCCATAGTGTCTACGTTTGTGCTGCTTGGCGGCTCGGCACTGGTGGCATGGGTCATCATCCCACTCGCTAAGATGGCGCGCCTCGGTAAGGTTATCTCTCACGACCAGGCGGCGGCTATCATAGGCACCCATTTCCCCGAAGTGAGTGACAGGCTGCTAAACATACTACAGCTGAAAAGGCAGGGCGATGGCCAGGCCAGCCGCGAGCTTGCAGAGGCCAGCATCAACCAAAAAATAAAGCAGATATCCGTAGTGCCCCTAACAAGCGCAGTAGACTTTTCTAAAAACAGGAAATACCTGCCTTACTTTTTGCCATTGATGCTGGCAGGTGTGTTCATCCTTGTGGCAGCGCCCAATGTGTTTAAAGAGAGCTCATCGCGCCTGCTGCAGCCCACCAAGGCATTTTCCAAGCCGGCACCGTTTCTATTCCTTGTAAAGAACCAATCACTTACAGCTATACGCAATGCGGACTTTGTACTCACTATGGAAACAAAGGGAAATGCGCTGCCAGCGGAGGCTTACATAGAAATTGGCGGTGAGCCGGTACCTATGCAGCCTATGGCTAACCATACTTTCCAATACACTTTTAAGAACGTTACAGAAGCTACCAACTTCAGGTTTGCAGCAGCTGGGTTTTACTCTGATGCCAATACGCTGAAAGTGATACAGCGCCCTGTGCTTAAGTCGTTCAAGGTGCAGGTCGACTACCCTGCCTATACCGGCCGAAAGGACGAAGTGCGCAACAGCCTTAGCGATATGACACTGCCGGCAGGCACGCAGGTATCCTGGTCTATAGTGACCGACCATACAGATGCAGCAACCATACACTTCGGCAGCGGCAGCCCGGTAGCACTGCCGAAGAGCACAGAGACATTCGCGCACCAGTATCGGTTTATGAACGATACGTCTTACACTATAACGCTGCACAATAAGGCGGCAGCATTGGCAGATAGTTATAAGTACCAGGTGTCTGTGATACCTGATCAGTACCCTGTAATACAATTGCAGCAATTCCGCGATACGGTATCGGGCAAGCAGATAGTTATCACCGGCACAGCGGGCGATGATTATAGCGTTACCAGGGTAAACTTCAACTACGAGGTAATGGATAAGAACAAGGCCGTAGCCACACGTAGTATACCGCTGAAGATATCTGCTGGCGCGCTAACGCCCTTCCAGCAATATTTTGATATTCAGACCCTCAACCTGCAACCCGGGCAAAAGGTAAGCTACTACATAGAAGCATGGGACAATGATGGTGTGCATGGCAGCAAAGCATCGCGCAGCGAAATGATGAGCTACCAGATGTTTGACGCCAAGCAGCTGGACTCTGCTATCAATGAGAACTCTAACCAGATAAACTCAGGGCTGAGCAACAGCGCAGAGAAAAGCAAGCAGCTGCAGAGCGACTACAAAGACGCCGCCAGCAAGATGCTGCAAAGCAACAATATGGACTGGCAGCAGCAGCAGGTGCTGCGCGAGATGATGAATAAGCAGGACGCGCTGAAAACGCAGCTGGAGAATATAAAGCAGCGGTTTGAAGAGCAGATGCAGCAGAGCGAGCAAAAAAACTTCAGTGAAGACCTGCAGGAAAAGCAAAAAGAGCTGCAAAAGCAAATGGATAACCTGCTGAACGAGGAGCTGAAAGAGCAGATGAAAAAGCTGCAGGAACTGATGCAGAAGCTGAACAAAGAACAGGCTGTCGACGCCATGAAGCAGATGGAGCAGGACAACAAGCTCTTCAGCATGGATATGGAGCGCATGCAGGAGCTGATGAAGAAGCTGGAGCAGCAGATGCATATGGAGCAGATGGCAACCAAAATGGACCAGCTGGCCCAGAAGCAGCGCGACCTGCAGAAGGCCACAGAGAACAATAAGAAGGATGCCGCTACGCTAAGCAAGGAACAAAAGGGCCTGAAGGACCAGCTGGAGAAGGCGATGAAGGAAAACATGAAAGAAGCGCAGCAGCTGGCTAAAGACACCAAGCAAAATGACCGCCTGGAAGATGAGCAGAAGCAAGGCGAAGATGCGGCTAAAGACATGGAAGAAAGTAAAGAGAACATAGACAAGAAGCAGAACGATAAGGCAGGCAAAAAGCAGGACGATGCAGCTAAGAATCTTGAAGACATGGCGAAGTCGCTGCGCAAGAAGGCGGCAAGCGGCGGCGACCAGGAGCAGATAGAGATAGACATACGCGCCACCCGCCAGATACTGAGCAACCTTATACGGCTCTCCTTTGACCAGGAAGAGCTGATGACGCAGGTAAGGCGCACATCATCATCGAGCCAGGCTTACCTCAATAACCAGGAGGAGCAAAACAGGCTGCACCGCAACTCGCAGATGATACGCGATAGTATGTTTGCGCTGAGCAAGCGTATTGTGAAGTTGTCGACAACTATCAATAAAGAAACTACACAGCTGGAGCAATACATGCACCGCGCGGTAGATGGCCTTGAAGCCCGCAATATACCCGGCGCGCTCACAAATGAGCAGTATGTAATGACGCATACCAACAACCTGGCCCTGATGCTCAATGAGCTGCTGGCTAACCTGCTGCAGATGCAGGCAGAGGGCAAGAAGGGCGGCGATGGCCCCGCAGGTGCCTGCAGCAAGCCGGGCTCAAAGCCAGGCAAGGGCAAAGGCATGGGTGCAGGCGCCCAACTCTCTGACATAATAAGCCAGCAGGAAAAGCTGGGCCAGGGCATGGGCAAAATGCCCAAGCCCGGCGGACAGGGCCAGGGACAAGGACAAGGTGAGGGACAAAAGGGACAAGGCAGCCAGGGCAAGAATGCACAAGGCGAGTACGGAGACGCTGAGCAGCTGGCCCGCATGGCGCAGCAGCAGGCATCTATACGCCGCCAGCTGCAGGAGCTCAACAACCTGCTCAAAAGCAAGGGCCTTGGCAATAGCAAAGAGATGCGCGAGGTAGAGCAGAAAATGGATAAAAATGAGACCGACCTTGTGAACAGGAGGCTTACCAACGAGCTGCTGATACGCCAGAAAGACATTACCACCCGCCTGCTGGAGGTAGAGAAATCGCTGCGCGAGCAGGACCAGGACGACAAACGCTCATCGCGCTCTGCGCAAGACCCTACACGCCCGGTGCCGCCTGCGCTTGAAAAGTACCTTACTGATCAGAAGCAGCTGTTAGAACTGTATAAAACGGTTCCACCCCAGCTGAAGCCTTATTATAAAGATATGGTGGAAAATTATTTTCATTTAATTGGAAAAGATCCGCAAGCTTCCCCGGCAATAAATTCTGCAACGCCGCAAAATTTACCACAAAAGCGAAACCCTTAACAGGATTGATTTTTAACCGTTAGTTTATAAAATGAAGGCCGATATTATCGGCCTTTTTTCATGCTATTGTAAAATTTGGCACGATTTTGGATATAATTATTTATTCATTGTTGCTATTTGCAATACCAGAAAGATATCTTAACTTTCGTATAAATTCAGTTCTAACCTCTAAAAACGTTGCCTATGTTTTTTACAAGAACTCGCAGTTATCATTTCCCGATCCAAAAAAACGACCTGAAAAATCGCCTCATCGGCAAACATGTGAAGATCCACAACCTGGATTTTGAGGTGCTTGAGGACGGCAGCTCGTTGAGCATCATTCCGCATGCCGAGCAGGTCAATGCCATTAAGACGCTGCCCTTTACCACGGTAGACCTGCGCGAAGAAGCTAACGGCACAAAAGTGGTGATCAGGTCTAAGATGCGTAAGCTGGATTCGGGTGGGCCTCAGCTGATAGTTATCTTTACTGCCTTCCTGCTGATAGCCTCGTTTAGCCTGCTGTATGTAGGTGGTGAAAAGACTATCACGTATACCATGCTTAGCATAGCAATGTTCATACTTGTTGTGTTCAGCTACCGGATGCAGATAGGCTACTTCGACTACGTACGCAAAATAAGGCAGTATGTGAAGAACAGGGCTGAAGGGGTGTCATCTGACCCTCAGCAGCCTGCACCAGTGGCTTCTATGATGGCCTAAAAGCCATTTAAGCTTATAACCTGTACTCCCTGCCGCTATGCGGTGGCTACTGTATATACTTTTTCACGCTGTCCATCGGCACATCGCCGGTAAATATCTTCAATAGTTTGCGGTCGCCATCATAAATGTTGAGCTGCGGCAGCATCTGGTATAGGAATACGTTATCTACAAAGCCGGAGCTATCGGTGCCTACCTGTATGGCGGGGTACTGGTTTATTTTCATCAGCGATGTGAAGTCGTGCAGGTAATCGCGCATTACCGGCGTGGCTACCATCACAATGTTCGTTTTTTTGAACAGGTGCATGTTTGCCTCCAGGTTCTTCGTCATATCCTGGCAATGCCCGCAGGTAGGGTTAAAAAGTACCACGAACAGGTTGGCGCCATTATCCAGGTCGCGGTTGGTAAGGTAGGCTGTATCCCCTCCAGAGGCCTGCTTCTTTTCCATATTCTTCCTGTTCTTCTTCGCTATTTTCTTTGCTTTAGGTGCAGGGCTATCCGCTGCAGCGCTTTTAGCGGTATCATGATACAGCAGCACTTTCAACCGAGGCATAGGCGAGCCCGGCTGCTTATAATCTATTTTCGGATCGAACTTGTTTTCAGTAGTTTTGGCTCCTGATTTGGCTCCCTGCTGACCCATAGCACCATAAGTGCTCAGCAGGCATATGAATAACATTATCCGGTGTAACATAGCAGCTAATTTAGGCAATAACCTGAAAACATAAACTTAAATTCTATGACCAGCTCTCACATACCCCTTGCCGAAAGAGTAAGACCCCGCACGCTGGAAGAATTTATAGGCCAGGAGCACCTGGTGGCGCCGGGCAAAGTGCTGGAGCAAATGATACATGGCGGCAAAGGGCATTCCATCCTTTTCTGGGGGCCACCCGGCGTAGGCAAAACAACGCTGGCACAGATAATAGCCCATTCGCTCGATATGCCCTTCTTTACCCTCAGCGCCATAGACAGCGGTGTAAAGGACGTGCGTGCCGTGATTGAGCAGGCCCGCAAGAGCGGCCATGCGCTGCTCTTCATAGATGAGATACACCGCTTCAACAAAGCGCAGCAAGACAGCCTGCTGGGCGCTGTAGAAAAGGGCATCATTACACTTATAGGTGCAACTACGGAGAACCCCTCGTTCGAGGTGATAAGCGCGTTGCTGAGTCGCTGCCAGGTATACGTGCTTAAGCCACTCACCGAGGAGCACCTGATGGCGCTGGTGGAGCAGGCAATGGCAAAAGATGAGTGGCTGGCACAGCAGCACATAGAGATAAAAGAATGGGAAGCCCTGATGCAGCTGAGCGGCGGCGATGCCCGCAGGCTGCTGAACCTTACTGAGCTCATAGCCTCATCATTGCCAGAGGACAACAAGGCAGTGACCAACGAAGTAGTGCAAGACATAGTGCAGCGCAAAATGGCGCTCTACGATAAATCGGGCGAGCAGCACTATGATATTATATCTGCCTTCATAAAGTCGATGCGTGGTAGCGACCCTAATGCCGCAGTATACTGGCTGGCACGGATGATAGAAGGTGGCGAAGACCCCAAGTTCATTGCCCGTCGCATGGTGATACTGGCCAGCGAAGATATAGGCAATGCTAACCCCAATGCGCTGCTGCTGGCTACCAGCTGCTTCCAGGCAGTGGAGCTGATAGGGTTTCCCGAGAGCCGCATCATACTATCGCAAACCGCCACTTACCTCGCCTCATCGCCCAAGAGCAATGCTGCATACATGGCCATCAATAATGCCCAGTCGCTGGTAAACAAAACGGGCGACCTGCCTGTGCCCCTGAACCTGCGCAACGCCCCTACCGGGCTCATGAAAAAGCTCGACTATGGCAAAGGATATAAGTACGCCCACGACTTCCCCGGCAGCTTTGTAGACCAGGAGTTCCTGCCCGACAAGATCACCGGCACCAGGCTATACGACCCCGGCAGCAACGCCACCGAGGCCCGCCTTAAGGAGTACCTGAGAAACTGCTGGAAGGATAAGTATGGATATTAGCGGCAAGTAAAATTGGCATAAGTGAAGACTCAAAAGTGTAATGCCTGCAAAACATGATAAGAGCCATCACTACAGCCATATATTACCCGCGTTTGGAGTTTGTAAGGTAAAATTATATTTTGCACCGGTAACCTGCCCTCTTGAACGTAATGTACCCCGCCATCAAAAATATCGTATCCGGCAACAGGATATTGGTTTTCCTCGCGCTTGCCTTTTGCATAGTGTGCTACATCCGGCGCAGCAGCAATCTCCCATTGGTCACCACATCAGACGTAGGCGGCTACTACGCCTACCTGCCCGCAGTGTTTGTGCATCACGATGTGCATAAGCTGCCCGACAAATGGTTTGAAGGACAGCGCAAGAATGAGAAGGGAGAGGTGCACACTAAGTATACCTGTGGCGTTGCGTTTTTCTATCTGCCGTTCTTCCTCATCGCCCACGGCTATGCGCATATCACAGGCACAGATGCCTCAGGGTATAGCCCGCCCTATTGGCTGGCTCTAATGCTATGCGGCGTATTTTGGTCTATCGTTGGCTTGTATCTGCTAAAAACTATACTGCTGCGGCATTATGGACCGCTGCCTACATGGCTCGCTGTGTTAGCAATAGCACTGGGCACCAACTTCTTCAACTATGCTTCGTACGAGAATGGTATGTCGCACATTTACAGCTTCACGCTTTTCGCAGCTACCCTGCTGGCAGCCGATACTTACTACAAGCGTCCGTCACAAAAGCTCGCAATATTGCTGGCTGTGCTGCTGGCATGGGTAGTGCTCATACGCCCCACCAACGCCGTGCTGGGCCTGTTTGTGCTGCTCTACCGTATAACCACATGGACCGCGCTAAAAGAGCGCCTGCGGTTTTATGCACAGCATTTTCGCCATTTCCTCTTTGCGCTGCCGATAGCATTGTTGGTCTTTGTGCCGCAACTCCTCTATTGGAAAGAAATGACGGGGCATTGGCTCAACTATTCCTACGCCGGTGAGCACTTCATATACTGGGCAAACCCACAGATAATAAAGGTGCTCTGCGATACCCGCAATGGATTGTTTATCTATTCACCCACGCTGGTGTTTGCAGTATGGGCGTTGATAGCCTGGCGCAAGGATCCGCGCCAGAGCCTGGCCGGAACGGTGCTTGTATTTTGTATCATTACCTACACATTTGCCAGCTGGTGGGCTTATTGGTTTGGCGGGGCATATGGCCATAGATGCTACGTAGAGTTCTACACCATCTTCGCATTCCCGGTAGCCACTACTATGGAGCATACCATGCAGCTACGGAGCAAGCTGGCTAAAGGAATAATATTATTCTTCCTTGCCTTTTTCTGCTACTACACCATCTACTTTTCAGAGATGTACCTCACCGTTACACAGTTTGGCGGCAGCGAATGGGAGTGGAACTTTGACACCTGGATAAAATACGTGCGCCGTATTATAGGCCTGCCTCCCATACATCCGCCGGGGCACTAGCGCGCAAAAAAACTAAACTGGAAACACAGAACTTCAAACGAGAATTGCACAATAACAAGGTGATACTCTTTTGCCTCAATATTGTTGCATTCGGTGTTTGTACGCTTTACACCTTTGTGTTTTTGATTTTTCCCTTTTGGCTTTACCGCTACCCTTTCTTATTCACAAATATCTGCGTAAAATACAACGCACCATCGGGCCCCTTTACCACGCCTATGCCGCTAAGGTTGTAATTGCCCTCTATGTTCTTTTTGTGACCGGGACTGTTGAGCCACATATTCACTACCTCTTTGGCGTTTACAGAGCCGTAGGCAACATTTTCGGCGCAGCCCATTGCAGGCTTCACCCTGCTGGTTATCTCGCCCATGCGGCGCTCGAAGCCCTCGTGGCCAAAGGGCACCTTGCGGCAAGCCATATCGCGGCTGTGTATGGTAGCGCCCTCTGCTATTACCGGGTCGAAGCGCAGCGGCCCCAGGCCCTTCTGTGCGCGATACTCATTTACATACTGCATGATCTCGGCCGTCATCTCGCTGCCTTTCACATTGCTGTGCTGTGCCTTTGCAGCCACGCTTGCACACATACCTATGGCCACTACAAACGAGGCAGCCAATACCCTCCTGTTGCGAATAACACTCCTTATCACGATAGCTTTCTATTTGAGCAGCTAAGGTATATAGAAAAACGTTAAGCAAAGTTTAAGAAAAGTAAAATTTTCATTCAGGGCAATTTACCCATTGCCCTTACTCGTATGCATAATCAGCCAGGTATTCGTAGCGCTTGGTCAGCTTACCGTTCTCGCATATGGTGGCGCGCCTCAGTATCTCGCTCTCCGGCTTCAGCAGCTCCGGCAATATGTATTTCTCAAAGTGTACGCCAAAATACTGCGCAGCATCGCAGGGCAGCTCATTGGGCAGGTTGTCTACCGCCATCACGTCTATCACATCCCTCGTGTTCTGGTAGGGCGCCACACGCTCCAGCGTAGCCCGCTCTATGCCATACACCGGGTCGCCGATAGTAGAGGAGCCCACATTGATAGGCACCGACCCATTGATATCGCAGGTAATGTCAGACACCACACTCACCCGCCAGTCGTTGCGCTTAATATCATCCTTCTCAAACAGCCTTGATATGCGCTGCTCCCAGTATATACCGTTCATAAGTATGTCTGCCTGGTTTACGTATGAAGTGAACAGGCACTTGTAAGCCTCGGGGTTAGCATGAAAATCATCTCGAAAGAACAGGTTATTGTCCTTGCGCGCATACAGGTTGCTGCCCTTCAGGTGGGTGAATACCGGGTATTCGTACTCATGCGTCAGGAAGTCCATAGGCTCCACGGGCTCTATATCGAGCTGAGTAAGCACATCGAGCACACCCGATGCCACCTTGCCAGATCCTGTCATCACTATCTTCAGGCTGGGCAGCTTTAGGTGCTCATAAGCATGCAGCATGGCCTTATAGTCTTTCACATCGTGCGCAGCAGGCAGGTCGTACAGCCCGAACTTCTTGCCGTAGGTAAGCAGCCCATTGTGGGCGCCTACTATACCGGCAAACAGCCCGAAGCCCAGTATACGCTGCTCATCGGCATGCGTAAGGCATTCGTAGTCTATCATGCGGATGCGCTTCTGTATGAGCCCATGCATGAGGTTCTGATTATAAGGCTGTTTCTTTTTGGTATGCGAAAAGAAAAAGTAGGTCTTATCGGGGATCAGGTATTCCGGCGGCACTTCCTTTATGCCCATCAGCACATCGCAGCTGCCCAGGTCATCGCTCATCTCTATACCTTCGGCCAGGTATGCATCATCCGTAAGGCAGCGCGTAGGCGATGGCTCCACCAATATTTGTATAGGGTAATTGTCCTGGATATACCTGCACTGCTTTGGTGTAAGCGCCACCCGCTCATCAGGCAGCTTTTTCCTTTCCCTTATTAGTCCTATGCGGAGCATCTTTTCGTAATTTTGAGCAACAAAGATAAACGGTGCGCCCCGCAATTCGCGTAACGCTGCACTGCACACTCTGGAATTTCACACATGAATTACTTCGAACTATATGGCCTGCCGGTATCCTTTCATCCCGACCCGGCGGCAGTAAAAAATAAATACTACGAACTCAGCCGCAAGCATCACCCCGACCGCTTCGCCCAGGCAGGCGGTAATGAGCTGGCAGATGCACTACGCATGGCCGCAGCCAACAACGACGCCTACAAAACGCTGCGCAGCGCCGATGCCACCATGGCCTACATACTGAAGCTGCACGGCCTGCTGGAAGATGAAGAAAAATACAGCCTGCCGCCCGCCTTCCTCATGGAGATGATGGATCTTAACGAGGCCGTGAGCGACTACGAAATGGAGCCCGCCAACGAGCAGGCAAGGCAGCTGGCGCTGGGAGCCACCAAAGAGCAGCTACAGGCATGGGCTGCAAATGCCACTGCACTCACCACCAGCTACAACAACAGTGCGCCCGACAATGCCTTGCTAATACAAGTAAAGGACATGTACTTCCGCAAAAAATACCTATTGCGCATTCAGGAAAGAATTGATAAATTTGCAACCCGCTGATTTCCTTTAATGTCATGGTGAGCTTGCCGAACCATGACTACAAACGGGACCAGCCTCGATGGCGGAATTGGTAGACGCGCTAGACTCAAAATCTGGTTATCGCAAGGTAGTGCAGGTTCGATTCCTGTTCGGGGCACAAAAAGGAGAGCGAATAGAGCGGGGAGCGTAGAGCGGCCCAAACTATTCGCTCGCCTTTTTCCCTCTTTCTTCGCTCTGTTTCTTTCGTTCTTTATTTTTAGCTTTGTTAATATGAATACCGTCGGAGATGGGGTTTTATCGCTACTTTCCGGATGCCCTTCGGAACATCAGGAAGAACGGGATACGATTATATTTCCTCCCAAAATTCTGGTATAGTTGTCGCACTTGATGTTTGTCCTTGATAAAAGACATCTACAACCGCTAAATAGTCTGGATTGATTATTTTATTAATTCCATTCACAATGTCATCATATACTTCTACTCTATAGTCAAGATCGTGCCCCCAAAATATTCTTGATATAATAAGCATAGAAAAAGGAAATGAAATCCTATAAATATGTTTACTATTAGTATTTAGTCTATTTATTTCATTAAGCATAGGTTGAACTGTATTTATAGGAGACACCCAAAAGTAACTTGGCCATTCTGATTTATCAGGATACTTCAAAGGGAGGATTTCTTGAGAGTAAGAATATAATAGCAAATGAGAGTAAGGTGAGTTTTCCTTAATTCTGGACAACTGCTTTTTGTCCAGTGCAGCAAAATCCACTTCAATACCGGCAATTGGGCCATATTTTTTCTTAGCTTCTATAGTTGCTATTCCCCGTAAGGTTTCACCAGAGCTGAACTGGATATTCACAATTATAGCAATGTCGCCATATTTGGTTTCTAACTTACCACGGTTTTTGAATGATCTCCAGTTTACCAATTTCGAAAAACCATTGAAATCAACTTTTTCATCATCGCTATATAACTTTCTTAATTCCTTCATCAACTGATATGTGATGTGATTCTCATCCCACTCACTGGGATATGATTCATTAGAGATTTTCTTAAATATTTTTTCAAGTTTACTTACACTTTCGCTAGCAGCTAGGTACGAGTCCCTTTCTTGTAGTCCTCGTCTATAAACTGGCTCATTGGAGTGTATTGCCGCTTTATAATAACTCTCCTGAAGTGCTCGTGCTATTGATTCAAGTCTGTTATAAATCCATGTCTTAATACTCATTGTGACTAAATTGTGTTAAGCAAATATCTTCAAAATAAACGTTTTTTTAAATAAGTCAGCAGTAAGCTTTCCGTAAGAAATCAAGAGTTCCATGTTAGGGCACGTAACTAAATTGTATTTCCCGTCCTCGGCGAGTCTCTCCACAGAGCCCGGTGCATAGCGAGGACTCGCCGATACTCGCACTATATTTTAGGCGATTTTTTTTTGATTTTACGCTATTAATTTCGTATTTTTATCATACAATAATGAGTAATAAATAGGCCCTGTCAGCTGTTGATTTTACTATATCTAATGGAGATGAAAAATACCTTGTTACGCTCAGGAGTATTCGCTCCCGCAATTTCAGCAGAGACCTTCCTTTCCTGATCCTTTCTGAAAAACTGCCCGATGGCCAGGTATATCGTGAGTACCCTGACGGACATATCGAATTGCAGGAAGTTTCTTCCGTTGGTTCAAAATTCCAGCATAAAGTCTTGAGAACGCTTCCTGGTCGCGAAGCCAACGCGGTCAGGAAAGCGTATGGATTACTCTAAGCCCACCTTACTGGTTATCTCCGGTCCGAATGGCGCTGGAAAATCTACACACATACAGGTGATGCTTTCAGCTGAGTTTGAAGAAATTTTGTCATTTGACCGCCAATTTGCACTATACTGCGTTGAAAGCCCTACTGGTGGCCGTTCTCAATAACACGCGCCAACCAATTCCACACCACTGCAATACCCAATAGTGTGAATTATGAAACTTAATTCAAAGGTCGTGTAACATTCAAACCCCTATTGTTGCGCAATTTTACATCGCGGAAAGTCGTGGGGTCGCTAAGCTTTAAATCGAAAGGGCGTTTAGCAATGAGGGCACCAGATCGCATGCAGAATTCAATTTAACAACAATAATAAAATAACGAAAATGAAAAAAGCAAGTTTGATTATCTGCGCGGCTATCAGTTGCCTGTTCGCATCATGCGGAAGTGCCGAAAAAGAGGCTGAAGCTGCAAGAACGCAAGCTACTATGGATTCAATGAGCATGGTGATAGTAAAGCAGAAAACCATAGACTCTATGAATTCGATTGCCGCAGTGCCGATGGGCAGCATAGAGAACACTGCCGGAAACCCCAGTGCAACCGGTGCCTCTACAGCTCGCCCCCGCTCGGCAAACGGCGGTAGCCGTACAACGAACAACTACAGTTCTACCACCACAACTACTAATAACCAGCCGGCCCCGGTTGCTGCTAAGAAAAAAGGGTGGAGCAGTAAAGCAAAGGGCGCTGTGATAGGGGCTGGTGCTGGTGCAGCTACGGGTGCCATTGTAAATAAGCGAAACAGAGGCGTAGGCGCATTGATAGGCGGTGCTGCTGGTGCTGCTGTAGGGTTAGGCACCGGGGCTATCATCGACCATAAGAAAAAAGAAAACGAAGCAAATGATTAAGATAGGTATCGCAAGGTAGTGGAGGTCCGAGCACTAACAAAAATAGCAAGCGAGACGCTTGCTATTTTTGTTAGGACGAAGCGAGAGGTTTGATCCCTGTTAGGGGCACTTAAACACACAAAAAACCTCAGCCCGGCAAGGGGCTGAGGTTTTTTAGTTCAACTCGACAATACTTGCAAGCAGCTGCAATTATCTTGATAATCTAATAATAGGGGTTCGCCTCAATCACCACGGCTGACTACGAAGACAGCTGGGGATTTTCTAAAATATGCTTCAATTTGTCAAGGTAGCTGTTCATTGTCTTTGCTGTATAGTATTTTACCAGGAACAATGGCAGCTTAAAACCGATGGCGTGTTTCACAATCGCTGCATCAAAGTCTATTGAGTAGGTGAGCCGTACAACGCCTGCGGAAACCTCATCCACGCGTCTGCTATTTAATTGGCTAAAGGGTGCACCGGGTAAAGTCTGATGAACGACAACCTCATTGTGCTGATATTGTATACACTTTAGATTCAGTTTGTTGTCGGATAACCGCTTCGAAAGAAAGGACGACTCAACAGCAACGCAGTTTAGCCCGGGAGATGAGGCTAAGAGCACAGTGTTATTTATTTCCTTTCGCCAGTTTTTATCCATCCGCAAATCTGAGATGTAATTAAAGACCGAATGAATGTCTCTGCGAATGAGAATAGATGCCGCAACAGCTATTGTATTGTTCTTTGATGATTGCATAACCCAAATTTTTGCCTTTTAAATGAATAATCAAAATTCCGGCAGTTTATTAATTTTACATCCTTAACCACTCTCTCAGCCAAGCCTGGTGTATAGGAGCGATTCGCCGATACTCCCACCAAAAACAACCTGATAAATACCAGCAAAAAAATAAAAGATAAAAAACTCTTTTATTCCGGAAATTAGCTTATTTTTGTGGTGTAATAATAAGAAGCGATGTTTTCTAAATCCTGCAAATACGCCATAAAAGGCGTTATCTGCATCTCTCAAAAATTGAGAGAAGGGAGCCGTATCGGTGTAAAAGACATAGCCAAAAGCATTGGCGCGCCGCTGCGTCAAACTATCGACAACAGGATATTTAATACGGCTCTAGTAAGAGACAGGACCGAGTGAAACCGTTTATTTAAACTTTCTATAGCCTTTACACTATTTACCGTACTACAAGCCTACTTTTACCCATCATACAAGAATAAAAGTATCATTTCATTTCAGGTTTTTGTCATTACACTGACACCAACATACCGCTTTCATTGAATTACTTTTTATAGAAGTTTTAGTACGCGTTGCCGCGTATGGATGAAGTTTTTGCATTGTGGTTATCCTACCACGCAAGCAATACCATATGCTCACTCAATAGCCGGCACACTTACGTGCCCGGGAAAATAAAATAAATGAATTATCTTAAAAAAGGAGTGTTCCTGTTAGCTTTCTGTACAGGCTGCAGTGCCATGGCGTTCGCCCAGGGAGTGTATAAACTGAATGGAAATGCGCGTGCATCAATGATGATGTCCGGCACCTCGTCTTTGCATAAATGGTCTATGAGATCGAAGACCTTTAGCGGCAACGCGCAGTTCAACTTTAAACCCGGAGACGTAACCATTCTCACCGGTCTCAATTCGCTCACCTTTTCCCTACCCGTTCTTACGCTGAAAAGCGGGGAAAGGATGCTCGACAAGAATGCGTATAAGGCACTGAAAACAAACGACCATAAGAACATTCTATACATACTCACATCTGCTACCCTAAGCACGGTGCAGGGCAATAGGTACCTGCTAAAAACACACGGTAACCTGACCGTGGCAGGTGTAACAAAACCAATAGCCATGGACGTGTACTGCGTAGTAAATAAGGATAAGAGTATCTCATGTACGGGATCGAATAAATTGAACATGACTGACTACAATGTAAAACCGCCAACATTCATGGCAGGGGCAATGAAAACCGGCAATGCTATTACCCTTGACTTCACAATGGTGTATGAGAAATAAATATTGTTGAATTAACACCAAAAAATACAGAACCAATGAATATGAAATCTATAATAGTTCTTCTGCTATGCGCTGCGCCTGTTGCCGCTATGGCACAGCCACGGGGGATGCAATACTTCCGCCAGAATAACCAGCATGGCATCAATGTTTTTGAAACATCCAAAAACGACACTACGCCCTTTACAAACATGAAGGTAAGATTGGGTGGAAATTTCTCCCAGGACTTCCAGGCACTAAAGCATGAAAACAATGCGACGCCCGTATTAGTGAATGCGGTAAATACAAATGAGCTGGCAGGCATTACCAGTGGCTTTACACTGGCTATGGCCAACTTAAATATAGACGCCCAACTGGAAGACGGTATCCGGATGAATCTGACCCTCTATTTATCAGCGAGACACCATGCAGAAACATGGGTAAAGGGTGGCTACGTGCAGGTCGATAAGCTGGCATTCCTGAAAAGCGCCCTAGTTGATAAGATCATGAAAAACTTCACTATAAAAGCGGGTGCCTACGAAGTGGACTATGGCGACCAGCACTACAGGAGAAGCGATGGAGGCAATAGCATATACAACCCATTTATTGAAAATTATATCATGGACGAATTTGCCACTGAAATTGGTGGCGAAGTTTACTACCATCACAACAACGGCATTATAGCCATGGGGGGTATCAGTAACGGGGCGCTCAACCCCACGGTAGCAGCATCAAAAAAAATAGATACTTTAACAGGCAAGCTGAACATATCTGCTCCGGCGTTTCATGGTAAACTGGGCTATGACAAACAACTTAATAAAGACCTGAGGCTAAGATTCACCGGGTCTGTATATGCAGTGAAGAGTGCTGCCAGCAACACTTTATTCTGGGGCGACAGAACGGGATCTCACTATTTCTTCGTCATGGAGAACAGCGCGGCTACCGCCACAGCTAATGCATGGTCAGGAAGATACAATCCGCAATTCAGTCAGCAGGTAACAACATTCATGCTCAATCCTTTTGTGAAGTATAAAGGCCTTGAGCTCTTTGGCACTTACGAAATGGCCAGCGGCAGAAAAATAACTGAACCTATAAAGCGTACGGCAACACAATATGCAGTAGACATCATATACCGTTTCCCTGCAGGTAGTGAGAACTTTTGGATAGGTGGCAGGTACAATTCAATGACGGCAGAACAGCCACTCCTTGCCAGCGAGGTAACCGTCAAAAGGATGGCGGGCACTTTGGGGTGGTTTGTTACTAAGAATATTATGATGAAGGGGGAATATGTGAGCCAGGTGTATGATAACTTTGAGGCTACAGACATACGGTCGGGTGGCAAGTTCAATGGTTTCATGGCAGCCGCCGTAGTGGGATTCTGATCTGAAAGGCATGTTATAGAATCAAATTCGTTATTGTCTGCGGGCGCTACCTGTTAGCCCCGCAAGAGCATTGAATTTACACTGCGGCTGTTGACCGGCCCAATAGCCGCAGTGTATCCTCACACCACTCTCCCATCAGCTATCTCCACCTCAACCAACTTTCCAACCCTTAATTCCCTATAAAGCATTCGGTAAATACACGCACATCAGCCTCCCGTCTTCGGCAAGTTCATCAAAAGTCCGCCCCACTGCTCCTGCCGCAAAACGAGCAGAAAAAAAAATAAAAGATAAAAAACTCTTTTATTCCGGGAAAGTATTTTACTTTTGTGATGAAAATTAGACACGATGTTTTCTAAATCCTGCGAATACGCCATAAAAGCCGTCATCTGCATCTCTCAGAAATCGAGGGAAGGCAGCCGCATCGGCGTAAAGGAAGTAGCTAAAAACATTGATGCTCCCGAACATTTTACCGCAAAAATATTGCAAGACCTGAGCCGTAAAAATATAGTGCAGTCAATGAAGGGCCCTAATGGCGGTTTCTTTGTGGAAAAGCAGGATCTAAAGACTTCGCTTGCTGATATTGTAAAGGCTATAGACGGCGACAAAATATATAATGAGTGTGTGCTGGGTTTAAAGGTATGTTCCCAAAAAAATCCATGCCCTGTTCACAACGAATACCGGGAAATAAAGAAGAATCTTATCGCTATGCTGGAGAATAATAAAATAGAGCATTTCAACGAGATGATCGATAGCGGAAAATATCATTTAAAAATGAAATGATCTTTTTTTTTCGAAAAAAAAGGATATTAAGGTCTTAATATACTAATTATGATATCACTAAAAAAAATACTCGCAGCAGCATTACCGGCAATCCCATTCAGTCAGGCTGCCCACGCACGGCAGGCCAGTAACTACATACACTCCGGCAACAGCGCTATGGGCCTTATTATTCTTTCCATGTTCACCTTCCTGGTCCTTTCAGTAGCAGCTGTGTATAGCGGCATTAAGCTGCTGCAGTTAGTAAAAAAGCACAAATCAAAAAAAGAGCATGATGCAACAACATTGCTGGCCAACTTAAATGGCCAGGAGATCGACACTTTCTTAAAAATAAAAAGCAAGAACTGCTGTGGCAGCTGCAAAAATGCAGGGGTTTCCTGCAACAAATTCCAAAAAGCAGCCGGCATAATGGCGCTGATCCTCGTATCAAATTCGGCAATGGCACAGGGCGCGGTCAATAAGCCATTGATGAGCCAGCCCGGCATTATTATCACTGTTGTTTTGCTGGCATTGCCCATTTTGCTGGCCGCTATTCTGGTTATCAATAACGCCATCAACTCATTCAAACGTTATAGCAATAGTCAAAAAATAAAACAGGCCGGTGTACTTGCCAACCAATTAAAAAACATCGATGACCACGAAGTAGAGGAACAACTGGCACGGCGGAAACTCGCTTTAAGCTACTCGCTGCAAAACACCGAGCTATCAGGTACCGGATCGGCCATCGATGCGAGAGGTGTCATCCACAATGTAAGCAACGACCACGAAGTGCATTTTACGGCGTTAAAAAAGAAAGCCACGGTGCGCCCCAGCTTAGACCCGCCTATTACCCGGTTAATATTATGGTACCTGGGCTGCGCCGCATTCTGGCTGCTTGTAGGTACCGGCATTGGCGAATATGTCGGGATAAAATTCGTAGTGCCTGATGCCGATCACGTAAGCTGGCTTAGCTTCGGCAGGCTGCGGCCAGTGCATACCAACATTGTGTTCTGGGGCTGGGCGTCACTCGGCATTTTAGGGCTTGGCTTTTATGTAGTACCTACCGTCAGCAATACCAAACTATACAGTATCAAATTAGGGTGGGTCGCGCTTGCGCTTATTAATGCGCAAGTGATCTTAGGCAGTATCAGCTTAATGGCGGGTATCAATAATGGCGGTGGCGAATTCAGGGAATACATCTGGCCGATAATGGCATTATTTGCTGTCGCCCTTATTCTCACTCTTTTCAACTTTATCAAGACAGTTGCCAACCGTACCACTAAAGAGATCTACATTTCCAATTGGTATATCATCTCATCACTCATCTTCACCATCATTGTCGCCTCCACTGCTTATCTCCCTTTCTGGCAGCACGGACTGGGCGAAACCATTATCCAGGGCTATTACATGCACTCCGGCGTAGGTATGTGGTTCACCTTGTTCACACTCGGATTGCTCTACTACTTCATCCCCCAGCAAATAAACAAGCCCATCTATGCTTACAGCCTGGGCATCCTGGCATTCTGGACACAGATACTCTTCTATACCATAATCGGTACGCACCATTTTGTATTTAGTGCCATTCCGTGGTGGCTGCAGACCGTTGCTATTGTAGGTAGCATGGGCATGATAATACCGGTAGTTGCCGCCACTATCAACTTCTTTATGACCTTTAAAGGCCAGTGGCACAAAGTATCCAACAGCTATACCCTCCCCTTCTTCCTCACCGCTGTTGTCTACTACTTTGTTGTAAGCATGCAGGGCACTGCAGAGGCTTTTCGCTTTTCAAATTTATTATGGCATTTTACCGATTTCACAGTGGCACACTCGCATTTGGGGTTCTATGGCATCATCACCTTTGCCATCTGGGGTGGCACCTATGCTATAGTGCCCCGCCTAACCGGAAAAGAACCACCGCAGCACCTTGTAGGGGCGCACTTCTGGCTGGCTTTTATCGGTTTGCTGTTGTATAGCATTCCACTAATGATAGGTGGCACGCTGAAAGGGCTGATGTGGATGGGCGACAAACCCTTTATTGACAGTGTGGTGATGATGTTCGATTACTGGGTATGGCGCGCCATTGGCGGCAGCCTTATGTTTATCTCGCACATCATCTACTTCTACAACTTCTATAAAATGTCGTTCAAAGCAGTCGAGGAGATCGATATCAAAAAAGAGGCATTCAAACAATTAGCAGTCGAATTATCCAATTAAAAAACATATTGTGATGAACATCTTTAATGATCATAAAAAACTATACACCACAGCGGCCTTGCTGTTCCTGATCCTGACATTCTTTACGGCTATTCAACCCGCACTTACCAACCAGGCCAACAACGCTCCGCTGCCCAATACGCAACCGCTAAGCGGTGATGCTCTCGCCGGTAAGCACATCTATATCGCGGAAGGCTGCGTGGGTTGCCATAGCCAGCAGGTACGCAACGTAGACATGGATAAAAGGTTTGGCTCACGGCCCGGCATGGCGGCCGACTATGCAAATATTGGCAGGACCAGCGTGTGGGCTAATACAGCTACGGTTATGGGTACTGAGCGCACCGGGCCCGACCTGACCAATGTAGGCGTGCGGCAACCCGGCCGCGATTGGAATTTGATGCACCTCTTCAACCCCCGTTCCGTAGTGGCGCAGTCTATAATGCCCAGCTATGAGTGGCTATTTGAGATAAAGGACGAACCCTCGAAAAACGATGTAGTGGTTAGCATGCCGGCGCAGTTTATGAACGGCAGGACCGGGAAAGTTGTGGCAACAAAAAAGGCTATGCAGCTACTCGCATATCTGCAGTCTCTCAAGCAGGCCGCCCTGCCGGAGAATGAAAAACCAAGGATATTCTTATACAAAAAAGAAGACAAACCGAATACCGGCAAAGCAAGCACGGAACTTGACGGCAAAGCCCTTTACGCTGCCAACTGCCAGAGCTGCCACCAGGAGAACGGAGAAGGACTTAAGGGGGCATTTCCGCCGCTCAAAGGCAGCCCTGTTGTGACCGGCGACAACCTCGACCTATATGTTGACATTATAATGAACGGCTACGATGCGCGCGCAGAATATGGTGTGATGGCGGCAGTAGGCACCAACATGGAATTTGATGAGCACAAGGTAGCAGCCATCATCAATTATGAGCGGACCGCCTGGGGCAATAAAGGCACAAAAGTAACTCCGGACCAAGTGAAGCAAATAATGGATCTTATAAAAATAAAGGCCTCCGCAAAATGAAAAAGAAAGCATTATTATTTCTTATCGTTATAGCCCGCCTACAGGCATATGGCTGCCCGGTATGCGAGCGAAATAAACCTAAAGCCCTGCAAGGCATTACGCATGGCAGCGGACCCGACAGTAATTGGGATTATGTGATTGTAGCAGTAATGACCGTTATCGCCATACTTACGCTGGTTTACTCGATAAAGTGGCTCATCAGGCCTAATGAAAAGAATGCAAACCATATTAAATACTCATTCTTAAACGAACAATAATATGCAGGAACAGAGCACAGTATTGATCTATATTGACGACGAGAAAAATCCTATCGGCGAATACAAGGCCCCTATCAACTTCGAGCTGGACACGACCAAAATAGTTGACGGCGATCACATCCTCAAAATCGTAAGCAAAGACAATTTATCCAAAGAAGGCATCCGTAAGATACCCTTTACTGTTCGCAACGGGCCGGCCATAGCGGTTGAAGGAATAATGGATAATGCTGTCGTCGATGGTATTTTGCCCATCATGATAAATGCCTACAGCAAGGGCGACCAAAAGAAATTTTTGATAGAAGGGAGCGAAACGCCACATAGCATCCCGGCATGGTTATGGATGATAATTATTCTCTTCTCCGGGTGGACCATGTATTATATCATCACCTCACTAAATATGGATATTTAACAGCTACATCGACCTATTGAAATAAGTGCATAATTGAAGTGCCAAGCTCATACGTCCATCGTGGCGAGTTTCTCTGCAGAGCCGTGTGTTTAGTGAGCACTCCCCGCTACTCGCACCAGGATACTGAAGAGTAAATTCCTTCCAGCTCCTTGCATTTGCCAGCCACTGTGCCAACTGCTCGCCCCACAACCAGGCCTAACTTAGCAGTCACACTTACTCCACTACCACACACCAAAAAAAAAATCCCAAACTATTTTTCCCACCTAACTGCATGTCTATCAGTGGCGCAGCAGCCCGGGGCAATGGCGAATACACCTGTTCGCCGCCGACATCAAATCTGCCCGCACCCGCTTATCGTATATAGCATTGCCATCACAGGCTATTGCCGGACCGACTATGCAGCAAAAAAAATCTGCCGTTTTCTATACACCAATCATGCCCTATGCCTCACTGGCACCGGCCGCAGGGCCATTCCACTATGCATTTATTATTCCTCTTCACTAATAATTAATCTTTAAAATTAAAAGCATGTCAAAATTCTCCTTTCATTATGCAGTCGGTGGCTGTGCTATAGCAATAGCCAGTTTGATCTCATCTTGTAAAAAAGACAAAGGAACAACGGTTGAAACACTTTCTCCCGGCCCTTCACTCAATTTCTACGCACTTACTGCCGACAGCAAATTGCTCCTACTGAATGGCACTAATGCTTCAAGCATTACTTCCCAGGTAAGCATTACGGGCTTGCAATCAGGAGAAACTGTGCTGAGCATCGACTTCAGGCCATCAACAGGGCAACTATACGGCATCGGCAGCTCCAGCAGGATATATGTGATCGACCCCAAAACTGGCGCCGCACGGGCTATTGGCACCGGCGCGTTTACACCCGCGCTCAACGGCGCCGTGGCAGGCTTCGATTTCAACCCCACCGTCGACAGGATACGGCTGGTAACCTCCGGCAACCAAAATCTACGGTTGAATCCCGAAACGGGTGGTGTAGCAGCGACCGATGGCGATCTGAACGGCGTCGCAAATGCTAAGGTAACTGCAGCTGCCTATACACAAAACAGGGCAGGCGCTTCATCAACCGTACTTTTCACTATAGATGTGACCAACGATAAGCTGCATAAGCAGGATCCGCCAAACGATGGCAAGCTTGTAGAGATCGGCAGCCTGGGTGTGAACGCAGAAGATGCAGCCGGCTTCGACATCAGCCCCGATGGCACAGTTGCACTGGCAGCATTGTCGGTCGCCGGCAAATCAGGTCTTTTTACCATCGACCTCACCACCGGAAAAACTACTAAGGTCGGCAACTTCGCAGACCAGATCATTGGCATCGCTATCCCTACTGAGCCCGTAGCTTACGCACTTACCACTGGTAACGAACTGGCTATCTTCAACCCGTCATCTGCCACCATCACTCCTGTTCTGAAGGCTATCACCGGCACACAAGCTGGCGAAACCTTAATGGGTCTCGATATGCGGCCTATTAACGGGCAGTTGTTCGCCATAGGCAGCACCAGCCGCCTCTATACTATCAATGCCTCCTCTGGCGCTGCAACCATGATAGGCACCGGCCCGCTGGCTACACTGGTAACAGGTACTGATCTGGGTATGGACTTTAACCCTGTAGTCGACAGGATACGCATAGTAACCAATACAGGCCAAAACCTGCGGATAAACCCTGCCGACGGCGTGGTAACAGTAGATGGCGCCTTATCGCCAGGCACACCCGCCGTGAGCGCAGCAGCATACACCAATAACTTTGCAGGAACCACAGCAACTGCCCTGTTCGATATAGATGCGCAAACCGACCGCCTCTACAAGCAAGACCCGCCAAACAACGGCACACTAACTGAGATAGGTGCACTGGGTGTAAACATTGAGTCATCAAACGGCTTTGATATCGGTGGCACATCCGGCATTGCTTATGGCCTGTTCACCGTAGCCGGTGCGCAAAAAATATACACCGTTAACGTGGCATCCGGCGCAGCAACAGCGGGCGGTTCATTTACCACAGCAGTACGCGGCTTTACGCTCGGATTAGGATTTTAATACGCGTAGACCACCGTTGGTCTCTAAATTTTTTCTAATAACAGTCCCGGTTGCACCATGCGGCCGGGACTGTTTTATTGCTCCCCGCACCCGTGTGTAGCACTCAAGCCGGCACTAGTGAGCGGACATGCCTATACGCCAACTATACTTCCACTATATTTACAGGTATATATTCACATCATGCTGCGCTATCTCTGCTTTCTTCTATTGCTTACCGTCTGCGAAACTGCAACTGCCCAGCCCGTAGCGCCCGATACCGTAAAGGCAGGCGTGTACATCACCAGCATTCACAATATCGACTTCAAGGAAAAGGAATACACCATCAATCTATGGCTGTGGCTTAAGTATAAGAACCGCAAATTCGACTTCCTGCAAAACCTGGAGATACCGGGGGCTAAGTCTGTCTCCCGGTCTTTCTCTACCATCGACAGCTCTGGCGAGCGGCTATACATGCTCATGAAGCTGCAGTGCGTTATGAAGGATGAATGGAAGATAGAGAACTTCCCCTTCGACAGGCAGACACTGCGCTTCTCTATAGAGAACTCGCAGTTCGATTCCAAGGCGCTGGTATTTGTCGCCGACACTGCGGGCAAGCATTTCGACCCTCGGTTCACGCTCCGCAAATGGCGTATCGACAGCCTCACCATCGCTGCAGGCAACAAGGTGTATGAGACCAATTTTGGCGATCCAGCAGTCAGCACAATGAAAACGGAGTATAGCACGTACCGCGTAAAGATGCAGATAAAGCGCGATGCCATGGGCCTGTTCTGGAAGATGTTTCTGGGCATGTACCTGTCCTTCCTCATAGCCTATATGTGCTTTTATATACACGCAGACAGCATCGATTCCCGCTTCGGACTCAGCGTAGGCGCGCTCTTCGCGGTTGTCGGCAATAAGTATATCATCGATTCTGCCCTGCCCGAGTCTACATCGTTCACACTTGTCGATACACTGCATGGAATCACACTGTTCTTCATCCTCATCATCATGATGGCAAACTCTTACGTGCTCAAGCTGGGCAAGCAGGAGAAAGAAGATAAAGCGCGGAAATTCGATATGGTGTTTGGAACGATACTGCTGATCGTCTTTGTGGTGCTGAATGGGTATTTTATTTATAAGGCGGCGAGGGGGTGAGAAATTGGCAATTGAATAATAATACCGATAAATTCCTGTTTGCTATTGTAGATTTGATAGCGCTTTAATAAAAAAAAACAATGCTTACTGCCATCAATCCCAAATTGCCAATGCGGGAAATACACCGTACAAAAGACTTCTACGTAACCAGTCTGGGCTTCAAGGTATTTGGCAGTGGCTATCACGAAGATTATTTGATGGTGGAGAAAGACAGCATTCAGATACACTTCTTCATGTTTAAGAACCTTGATCCAAAGGAAAACTATGGGCAGGTTTACATCCGGACCAATGATATTGACGCTCTGTACCTATCATTGCTGAATAATGGCGTGGCCATTCACCCCGGCGGTCCGCTGCAGGTTAAGCCCTGGGGACAAAAAGAATTTTCCTTGCTTGACCCCGACAACAATTTGCTCACTTTCGGAGCGCCGGTAAATTAGCGTATGGATACCGCTAAAGATGAATGCCACGCACACACCCTACCCCCGCTGCAGTACAGGTACGGCAAGGTATGGTCGGCACTTATTGCACTTGTTTTGTTGACCTTATCAATTATACCTTGGCTGGGAGGCCTGCACGTTTCTGTATATACAGTAAACTCTCTGTCGTAGCGGAGTCTCCGGTTTTTCACCGGGACTCGGCGTTAAGTGTGAACTACTGCATTATTTACAGCGATCAATTCGACGATGCACGCAACGCCGAGTCCCGCGAAAGGCGAAAACTTAGCTACGACGGAAAACTAAGATATCAGCTGAGTTTCCTCATCTGTCTCCGACTGGTTATTTTTGCCTGAACAAGTTAACTGGCCCACCATGACCATTACAGATATCATTTCAAATATAGAGGACATCAACGATGACGCAGTTATTTACGCTAAAAAGGCAGACGGGAAATTTACCAGCTCCTCCGAGGCGATAATCTTAAATTTACCCGAAGAGGAAATGGACGTTCTTATTACCGAAACCGCAGAAAAGTACTGCCCGGGCTTCGACTACTTTTTAGAGGGTTTTATACTCCGGGAAATGGCTGAGGATATGCGAGCCTCAACAGAGTATGCTTCCATTGCCCAAATGGTGGACCGGATAATTTATTATGCTGAATTTGATGCGTGAAACTGCGGTCTCTGACAATTGATCGTTACGGTGGGCGCTACAAAATACCTCCTCCCTCCTCTGCAATAAACTCAGTCACCATTTTTACTACATTGCCCTTACTGTTGTATCCCACATAGCGGGGATAGTAACCGTCGCCCCAGCCGGAGCCAAACATAATTACGTTTCCCGCTGCCATGGCAGGTTTATAGTTTGCCCAATCCTGGCCGCGCGAACTTTCCGGTGTATTTGCATTGGCTTCAAAATACGCCTCTAGCACGTCCGTGTAGAAATTACCATCTTTATTCCTTTGTTCAAATTCCTCCATTGCCCGCTTATGCAACCTGAAGGTGTCAAGATCTGCAAAGCAACTAAGGCCCGCATCTACCGGGTACATTCCGTTCATCTTTCTGTCGAAAGCCTCCTTTAAAAGTTTGTCACTGATTAACGACAATTCCCAAAAATCGGGGACGGCATCCCTAAAAGCCAATTCCGCATAACAGACCCTGCCGACCTCATCACCCTCGATGGCTATGTATAAATAAACAGGGTACTCACCTGGTTCCACACGCCACGATTGGGGGAGCGCCACTGCAGCCATCAGTGGGTCTGTGCATACCACAAATCCGGTCGGCAATATCAATTGTCCGGCAAAAAACCTGTCATACTTGCTATTCGCTTTTAAATTTTGAAAGCCAGCGTAACAAAATGTCGTAGCTTCTCCCTCAATGATATGGGTAACAGTTTTCGATTCCGCGTGTTGTTCAGATATCAATTTAAAGCCGAACGGCTCATTACCAACTTTCTTCCCAAATAACCGCGACCATAAATTTTTCATACAGACAAAGAATTTCGATGGCAGTAAATATACATTTCCATTCTCAATGCATTTTCCCCTGTAGTACTTATACGCTAACTTACCTCTAAGCCTCCCGGAAAACCGGGTGCTCAACACCTCTCTTTTCCCTTGAACGAATGTTTTGTAGCAAACGCACCAAAAATGCCTCAAACCCTTGCCCACAGCCAAAAGAAATTTACATCATAAACAGCATGCGGTTTATGAGAGTGCAGAAAACGCACTGCCATGTAAATCCATTTTGCCGCAACCATTTTCCTGCCCCACCTTTGTGAGCAAAACTATAGATCCATGCTTCATCTTTTACACACACAATACAATCCTGCAATTCTTTCAATCTTCAAATCGTGTTCAAACATTTTTACATCGGCAACCGGAAATTGACCTGAAAAAATCAGCAAAACCAGCCCCTGGTAAGGATTAGGGACAACCAACCCAATTTCCGCCACCGGAAAAAAACGGAAACATACCGGACATTCCTTTGCGGCCCTCTGCGGCACTTAAAGTCTGCTCGGTAAAATTCACAATACAATCCTGTTATTCTTTCAATCCTCAAATCGTGTTCAAACATTTTTACATCGGCAACCGGAAATTGACCTGAAAAAAT
>JAZKFF010000010.1:315893-322927 GCA_040386555.1 Bacteroidota bacterium
GGTAAGGATTAGGGACAACCAACCCAATTTCCGCCACCGGAAAAAAACGGAAACAAACCGGAAATCTCACCACAGTCCCTTTGCGGAACTTTGAGCTTCTTCGCGTCCTTCGGTTAAAAACATCTGCGCTCAAAAACACAATCCTTCTATCCTTTAATCCTTCAATCATTGTTCAGATATTTTTTCACCAGCAACCCAACAATTCTCACCACATTTCTTTGCGAAACTTTGCGCCTCCGCGACTTTGCGGTTCAACGCCCCTCTACAAAATGTACAAAACAAAATATTTTCCTAAACACTTTGAAATACAAAGTGCTTTTATATACCTTTGCCAAAGAGTTTTAGTAAACACTAAAAACCAACTACTATGACACAGAGAACATTTCCCGCGGCCCAGCAACAGCAGCCATCATTATTAGGCAGGCGCCTGCTCATAGGCGCAGGCATAGGCTTCATCGTTATCTCGTTCTTCGTTTTCGGAGTCGATCACCCGCGCCCTGAGTGGGGCCAGTTCTGGATGGTAAGGCCATTGCTGGTCGTGCCGTTTGCGGGGGCATGCGGGGCCTTCTTCTACCACCTCATGGATCGCGTGCGCGCCTATGGCAGCTGGCAAACGATAGTAGCCAATATAGCCAGCGTCATCGTATTCGTAGTGGGCATATGGATGGGCATCGTACTTGGACTGGTAGGAACGATGTGGCACTAAAAAGAATTAGCGCATATGCCTTAACAGATGACGTGGCTGAGCAACGCCCTAATTTTTCTGCAGCTACGGGTTACCTTCTGCCATTCCGGGTATTAATGTAAAAAACGGAAAGGCACGCGTGAAGAAGGCAGCAATAATATCGGGTAAGATCCTGCTGGGAGTGGTCGCTTTTTTTGCTATATACCTCGCGGCTGCGTTCATCGCCTCGCGCATTACCATCAGCAAAACAGAAGGTGCCGCGGAGGACATAGCCATCTACATCAAAAGCAATGGCGTGCACACTGATATTGTAGTGCCGGTGCGCACCCCACAGATCGACTGGAGCCGCGAGGTCCTGTTTGCCAATACGGGGCTGCGCGACACCGCCAGCCAATACCTGGCACTCGGCTGGGGAGACAAAGGCTTTTACCTCAACACCCCCACCTGGGCAGACCTTAAATTTTCTACAGCTTTCAATGCCGCATTTGGCCTTAGCACCACTGCCATCCACGCCACATACTATAAGGCTATGACGGAGGGCGCACAGTGCCGCAAAATGCTGATAAGCCGGGAGCAATACGCCAGCCTTATTACTTTTATGAGGAGTAGCTTTCAGGCAGATGCCAGCGGGCACCTTGTCAATATTATCACGAAGGCCAACTATGGTATATCAGATGCATTCTACGAAGCTAAGGGAAGGTATAGCCTGTTCTACACCTGCAACACCTGGGCCAATAGCGCACTGAAAGCCTGCGGCCAGCGCTGCTGCCTGTGGACGATCTTCGATACGCCCATATTTGCTAAATATAGCCCTGGTTAAATTGGCGCACTGCTAATTTACTTCATCCTTCACCGTCTCATAAAGGCGCTTCGAAAAAGGCAGGTAGTCTATAAATACCTCCGGCTTTATAAGGTAGTGCGCCGCGCCCATCTCCAGGCATTTATCTATAAGGCTTTGGGTAGAGGAGGTGGAAGTTATGATAACCGGTATCTGTTTGTATTCCTCGCTGGCGGTTATCTCTTCAATAATATCATAGCCGTTCTTGCCCGGCATGTTAAGGTCAGATAAGATAATGTGGGGTAAGGTGCCCTTATTAGCGCCCAGCCAGTTCATAAGCTCATTGCCATTGCGCACTATGGCCAGTATATCAAAGAGCCCCGATGCCACAAAGCCCTCGCGCATAAACAGCTGCTCGTCCTCATCGTTCTCTACTATTACTATCCTTATTTCCGTCATTATGCCTCTGCTTTTTCGTGTAGGGTAAAGTAAAAAGTGGTTCCCTTGCCCTGCTCCGATTCTACCCATATCCGCCCACCATGGTTGTCTACTATCTTCTTGCATATCGCCAGGCCTATTCCCGTACCAGGAAATTCCTTCTCCGTATGCAGCCGCTTAAATATCTCGAACACCTTGCTGAGGTCGTCCTGTGCTATGCCTATGCCGTTGTCAGACACAGCGCACTGCACATGGTCGCTTTTACGGTCGCAGCTTATCTTCACTTTAGGCTTGCCATTGCTGGTAAATTTGAGTGCATTACCTACGAGGTTCTGTACCAGCTGCACCAGCTGCACCTCGTTGCCCTGCACACTGTCTACGTTGTTTTCTATCGTCACCTGGGCATTGGTAGCATCCAGCGAACTCTTCAGGTTCTGCATGGCCCTGTTCAGCAGTTCGTTCATGCTTACTCTTTCGTTGCTTACCTCAGCCTTGCCCAGCTGCGAGTAATGCAGCAGGTTAAGTATAAGCTCACGCATGCGGCCGGCAGCCGTCAGCGTCTTCTTCACGTAGAGGCCAAGGTCATCATAGCGCTCGTCATTCACCCGCTGCCCTATGAGCTGCATAAAGCTCTGTATGGTCCTTATGGGCTCCTGCAAATCGTGGGACACTATGGATGTGAATTGTTCCAGCTCCTGGTTAGCATAAGACAGCTCTTTGTTAGTACTCTTAAGCTCTATATTGAGCTGGCGGTACTTTTCATAGCTCTCACGCAGCGCCCGCTCAGACTCCTTACGCTCGGTAAGATCGCGGGTAACCTTGGAGAAGCCTATCAGAGTCCGGTCGCGGTTGTAGACAGCCGTTATTACCACACTGGCCCAGAAGCGGGTACCGTCCTTTCTTATGCGCCACCCTTCTTCCTCATACTTCCCTTCTTCCCTGGCCACTTTTAGCTCATGGGCAGGCTTGCCGTTGAGCAGGTCTTCTTCGGGGTAAAAAATGGAAAAATACTTACCAACGATCTCATCAAACTCATAGCCTGCTATCCGGCGCGCACCCTCGTTCCAGCTTATTATGCGGCCCTTATCGTCCATCATAAATATGCCGTAGTCTGTCACCTGCTCCACCAGGGATCTGTAGCGCTCCTCGCTCTGGCGAAGCACCTCCTCGTTCTCCCGTCGTTCAGTAAGATCGCGCGTTACTTTAGAGAAGCCTACCAGTTTATTGGTCTCGTTGTACAGCGCGGTTATCACCACGTTGGCCCAAAATACGGAGCCGTTCTTGCGCACCCTCCACCCCTCTTCTTCATACTTACCGGTTTGCGTGGCTATTGCCAGCTCGCGTTCGGGCTTTTTGTCTTCAAGGTCGTCCGAAGTGTAAAAGGTGGAAAAGTGCCTACCAATTATTTCACTTGGGCTATATCCCTTTATCCGCTGGGCGCCGTCATTCCAGGTCATTATGTAGCCATTAGCATCCAGCAGGAATATGCCATAATCCCTCACGCTTTCCACCATCAGGCGATATTGCTCTTCGCTTTTGCGCAGTGCTATCTCCACCTCCTTGCGCTCGGTTATATCCCGTAGCACATATGTGTAAGCCTTAACTCGTTTGTTGTTGTCGTATATAGCAGTTAGGGTGAATAGCCCCCAATACCGTTCCCCACTCTTTCTTTCCCGCCAGCCCTCGGTAGTATAGGTGCGGTGCTTGCCTGCCTGCTCCAGCTCGTAGTCAGCCTTTATCTTCTCCTCCTCGCTGCCGTATAAAAAAATAACGGGGTTACCCACTAGTTCCTGTGGCGTATAACCCGTAACGGCTTTCGCTGGGGGATTGGCATATGTCACATACCCTTCACCGTCGAGCATAATGACAGCCTCGCTTACGTTAGATAATAATTCTTCACAATTCATTTCCAGTCTTCTGTTGAGATATTGACGTAATGGAAATAAAGATAAAAAATCGTGCCAGCTGCAAATAGCCACACACACCAGCATATGCTGGTGCGGAAAACAGGTCTGCTATTTCAGTGCGGCATAGCGAATGCAGGGGTGTAAAGCAGCATGCTCGATAGCGGTATGACCTTAAAAGACGGCAGTACCCTGCCCTGTTAATTATCGATCGCTTCCCAGCGCCTACTTCTTAGGCTTCCGCTTTTTGGGCTTGCGGTATTTCTCTTTCATCTTGTCGGCATGGCGCACTTTTACATTCACCTTCTTATTCTTCGCCGACTTCTCATGAAAGGCCGGGCCGACATCTTCGCGCTTAGGTACCTTTAGCTGTATCTCCTTCATGCGCACCTTGGGCTTCTCGTCCTCAGTGAGCACTTCAGATATCTCGAGGGCATCTGGTAGCGCCAGTATAGGTATCTGGTAGTTCATAAGTGCCTCTATAGCATCCTGGGCCTCTTTTTCCCGCTCAGTGATAAAGGTTATCGACATGCCTTTCTGCTCAGCCCTGCCGGTACGCCCAATGCGGTGTATGTAGTTCTCCGGCACATCAGGCGTATCGAAGTTGATGACGTGAGACACCTCAGCAATATCTAATCCGCGTGCCACGAGGTCTGTGGCAATGATGAACCTGTATGTGCCCTCATGAAATTGCTTTACCGTATTGAACCTGTGGTTCTGTGCCTTGTTAGAGTGAATAACGCCGGCCCGCCCGCCATAGGTAGGCTCCAGCTCGTCGTAAAGCTGATCGGCCAGCTGCTTAGTGGCGGCAAACACTAGCACCTTGGTCATTTCGTTATCTGTCTCAAGCAGCAGCTTCAGCAGGTTTACCTTGGTATAAAAATTGGGCACGTGGTATGCCGCCTGGTCTATATTGCTAAGCGGCGTACCTACGGGCGCGGCTTCAATGGTCTCAGGAGCGTTGAAGTGCTTGTTCATGAGCACTTCTACCTCATCAGTTATAGTGGCTGAGAACAGGAGGTTTTGCCGCTTTGGCGGCAGCAAGTTAAGTATATTGTTGAGCTGGGTACGAAAGCCCAGGTTAAGCATCTCATCCACCTCATCTATCACCAGGTGCTTTATTGCCTTCATACGCAATGACCCGTCATATGCAAGGTCAAGCAGTCGGCCTGGTGTAGCCACAATTACGTCAGCGCCGTTCTCCACGGCCAGCGCTTGTGGCTTCATATTTACCCCACCATACACACCTACCACTTCCAGCGTCATATACTTGCCCAGCGCCTGCACAGCCTCCACAACCTGCAATACCAGCTCCCTTGTAGGTACTATAATAAGTATCTGCGGAAACCTGTCCTTTGAATATTTCCACAGGCGGAGGCAGGGCAGCAGGTAGGCAAATGTTTTGCCGGTACCCGTTTGGGCTATACCGCACACATCCCTGCCCGACATAATTACGGAGAATGCCTTGCCCTGTATGGTTGTAGGTTTGCTGTATCCCAGGTCGTCTAGTGCCCGGAGCAATGATGCGTTTAAGTTGAGGTCGTTGAATGTCATGCTATAAAATCACTGCGAAGGTAGCCAATTTAAAAAGGAGCTGCTACGTGCTGGCTGCTGCCGGTAGCTACCGAATTTGTATATTGCTTTCCTTATGAAAATGCAACTTATAACACTGCTATGCGCACTGCTTTGCTATTCGTGCAAAACAATGCAGCCTGCTGTGCAGACAGGCAGTACCACCGCGGCTACGCCTATGTCTTGCCGCATAGCAGGTGTTATAGTGCATATACAGCAGGGCCACGATGCAGACACAGGGAGTGTATGCCACAAGTACGCATGCCGCGCACTGGTAAGGATAACGTCCGTATCAGAGTGCGGGCCGGGCGTATCTGCTGCACCCACCGAGGGTGATACTGTAGCAATAAGATTTGCCTACTCGCTCACCAAAACGGCTATTGCATTGCCAATGATGAGGCCGCAATACCCGGGGCTGAAAAAGGGAAGTGCATTTGTGGCCAATGCGGAGCAACGACTGCAGATGGGCGGCGGCAGCGAATACGTGGTCTATGGCTATGAAGCAAAGTAGGTGCTCTGTTAATGCTTAAAGCAGCTCCACATCGATCTTATCGAGCAATTCAGCAGATATGGTTTCATGCATCTTGCGGGCAAACAGATTGGGGTCGTTCTTAATGACATCGAAATAGGTGGCGTCGAGAAAAGCCGGCTTAGTGGCTTGCCCGGTATCAGACCAGTCCATATAGCGGAGACTTGCATAGCGAGGCATAAATACATCGCCGGGCTTCTTGTGCTTCAGCCATTCCTGGAACCTGTCGTAGTCGACAACGTTGGTCCTACGCTCAGAATTGAGGAGTATATTATGTATGTATAACTCAGAGGGTATCTCGTTATACTTCATGAAGCGCACATAGTCAGGATTCCTTTTAGTGAAATCGAGGATAAATCTTGCGCTGCCGTCGGAGAGCACCAGCCAGTCTGAACCAAAGTAGGGTGTGTAGTCTTTATAGAACGAACGCTTAGGCAAGTATTTGCCAAAACGGTTGTAGAAGCCATTGAACAAGTAGTAGAGCAGCTTGTTTTTACGTGGATCTTTGGGGTTGAGGAGCTTATTGTCGAAAAAATGATGGTACTGATACTTCTTGAGGTAAATATCCGGGAGGTCCGCAATGCGGTTATACGACATAAAATCGCAGCTGTGCGCCTCAAAAAAATTGTTGATGTAGCTATTGGGCTTGATTGGATAATCCTGCCCGCTAAGCAGCACGTGGTACTTGAACTGCATTGGGAAATTGCACGCTAACGTAAGCAAATGCATTGCCGTTTTGACCTGGCTGAGGCCACCCCAGTAAACCTCATACTCAGAGAGGAGCGTAACGTTGTTGAAGTCGTCAAAGTAAGGTTTGTAAGAGGGGTAATCTTTGTTCTTTTTGTCGATATGGATGAAGAAATGAACATTCGGCTGATTAAGCCTGGATACCATTCGCTTCAGCAGATCAGGCTGGCTCCAGGCTATGATGTGGTAGGCGATGTTCATTTAGAAAACAGTAGCAGTGATAGCTGCAAGATAGAAAAATTAAGAGGAACGTGGCACAGGAATCCTTAGGTATAAATGCCAAAGTTCAGGCAAAAAAAAAGAGGACGTTCTTGTGGAACATCCTCTTTAAAATAATATGGCAGCTACCTACTCTCCCGCATTGTTGTGCAGTACCATCGG
>JAZKFF010000011.1:0-62536 GCA_040386555.1 Bacteroidota bacterium
TTGTTGGTGTCCCCGCCAACAACCTCGCGCAGGGCTGATAACACAAACAGATCGCACCCATGCAGATACCGCCGTTGTTGGTGTCCCCGCCAACAACCTCGCGCAGGGCTGATAACACAAACAGATCGCACCCATGCAGATACCGCCGTTGTTGGTGTCCCCGCCAACAACCTCGCGCAGGGCTGATAACACAAACAGATCGCACCCATGCAGATACCGCCGTTGTTGGTGTCCCCGCCAACAACCTCGCGCAGGGCTGATAACACAAACAGATCGCCCCATGCAGATACCGCCGTTGTTGGTGTCCCGCCAACAACCTCGCGCAGGGCTAATATCTCCTGATGCGGCATGTAAAAGCGACTATATACATATAGCATTTCGCCGCATGCCACACACTCCCAACCTCCCTGCCTCCCCTTTCCCATTTTATTATAAGTTGAAAATAATTTGGATACTTAAATCGTTTAACTAAATTTGTCTTATTAAATCACTTAAAAAGGAGAATTGTGACGTACGAAAATAAAAATTTTGGCGAAAACCGGGGCGAGAGTCGTAATGAAAGTCTCTACAGCAAACGCATTAAAGCAGGTAAAAGAAGGACATACTTTTTCGATGTCCGCGCTACCCGTGGCAATGATTATTTTATAACTATCACAGAGAGCAAAAAGCGCTTTGATGACAATGGCTACGACAGGCATAAGATGTTCCTTTACAAGGAGGACTTCAATAAATTCCTGGCTGGCCTTACTGAGACTATCAACTACGTAAAGACCGACCTGATGCCTGATTTCGATTTCGACGCGTTCAACCACGACCAGGAGAACGAAGAAGGTGCGGTTGTAGCTGCAGTGGAGCCATTTGAAACAATAGCGGCACCTGCTGAGGTGATCAGCGAAGGCAGCAGTGTTGACGACTGGAAAATGTAATTAGCGCCCCCGGGCACGGCGATCATAATATTCTAAAACCTTTGCAGCACTGCAAGGGTTTTTTCTTGCCCTTACTTTCCCCTCACACTCACCTTCATGTACCTTGCTAAAGCCAGCAGCTTCGACTGTAGTATTGTTCGCGTTGGGGTGCTAAGCACAGCCGGTGCGGGCAATACGCTGTCCATCGTTGATAGCTTAGCAAGGTAGCGCTGCAGGCATACCTGCATGCTAAACTCGGCCTCGGCCAGCCTGCGTACCGCCTGCTGCCTTTCGCCGCGCGGCACTGCCGCCAGCTGTGTTATCTTCTTTGCGGCATCTGCCACCTCGCCCACTGCATACACTGCAACGCACTGCTGCGCCATGGCGTGTTGTTCGTAGTCTTCGATGCCGCTCACGCGGGTGCCCGTGAAGCCGCAGCCCGATGCCAGCGCCTCCATCATTACGAGCGGCATGCCCTCTGAGTTAGAGGTGAGCAGTACTATATCCGACCTGTTGAGCAATGCCTGAATGTATGGCCGTGCCTGCCAGCCGTGGAAGGTGACCGCATCGGCCACGCCATGCTCTTTAAACCGATCAGTGAATGCCACCTTTGATGCTTCATCGTTGCCCACAATATCGAGGTGGAAGGCGAAGCCCTGCTGCCGCAGTGTTGCAGCAATAGTCACGAGGTCTTCAGCCCGCTTTTCATAGTCGGTGAGCCTGCCTATAAATACCAGCCGGGCAGTGTCATCGCTGCGCTGCTGCGGATTAAATTGAGGCAGCACTACACCGCAGGGTATCACCTCCATTATGCGCTGCGGGAAACCGGGCCACTGGCGCAGCACCCTGCCCTTCACCCTGTGCGATACACATATGCATGCACTCAACTGGTCCCTATACTTTATTGCCCGTTCTGAATAATAGTCCTGGTCACCGTGGAGCACACCTGCCATTGGGTACTTATCCGCTACACTGGCCGCAGCCATCCACACGGCTCCGTCGTCAGATACTATGATGGGTGTGCCCGCAGGGACTTGCTTTATCACCAGGTTGCGGTATATGCCAGCCCTGTATGCTTCAGTACCAAATTCAAATAAGAAGTTCACCGGCTGCGACACCAGCTTTACCTTACCGGTAAAGGGCTGCAACAGGCCCGCCATGGTTTCCCTCCCACCTGCCGAGTGGAATGGCTTCACCGGCGTAGTGGTAACGAAGTATACCTCGTACCCCATCTCTGCCGCAGCCACCGCTGCATCGGCCATCCACCGCGTAACCCCACCCCTGTGGTAGGGGTGGCACATAAACGCTATCCGCTTTAGATCCTCCATACTTTGCAAACCGCGGCAAATTATGCTTTTTAGCCAATTTAAACCCTTAAAAACAATTAGCGGTGCAATTCATATCTTCGCATTCATTATATTTAAATAACACCCGCGCAACTGCGCGGACATTGACGCTCCCTCTCCTCGGGAGAGGGCTGGGGTGAGGCTGCCGCGATGATTTGAAATGCACCCACAACTAGCCCCTTCTCTCCGTACATTTGCATCCTCATTACAGCTACCATGACAGAAGAAAAATCATTGAATTTTCTTGAAGAAATAATTGAAAACGACATAGCCGCAGGCAAGAACGATGGGCGCATTCATACGCGCTTTCCGCCTGAGCCAAATGGCTACCTGCACATAGGGCATGCCACCTCTATATGCCTCAACTTTGGCCTCGCCAAAAAATATAACGGCAAATGCAACCTCCGCTTCGATGATACCAACCCCGTAACCGAGGACACGGAATACGTGGAAAGTATCAAAAACGATATCAAGTGGCTGGGCTTTACGTGGGATAATGAGCTCTACGCCTCCGACTACTTTGAGCAACTGTATGACTTCGCTGTAGTACTGATAAAGAAAGGCCTGGCCTATGTAGATGACAGCACCGCAGAAGAGATAGCCGCTATGAAGGGCTCTACAATGGCCCCCGGCACCGACAGTCCTTACCGCACGCGCAGCATCGAGGAGAACCTGCAGCTGTTTGCAGATATGCGCGCCGGCAAGTATAAGGACGGGGAGAAAACACTGCGCGCAAAGGTGGATATGGCACACCCCAACCTGCTGATGCGCGACCCGCTGATATACCGAATAAAGCATGCGCACCACCACCGCACAGGCGACAAATGGTGCATATACCCCATGTACGATTTCGCCCACGGGCAGAGCGATAGTATAGAGAACATAACACACTCTATCTGCACACTGGAATTTATACATCACCGCCCGCTATACAACTGGTTCATAGAGCAACTGGGCATCTTCCCATCGCACCAGTATGAGTTTGCCCGCCGCAACCTTACCTATACGGTAATGAGCAAGCGCAAGCTGCTGCAGCTGGTGAACGAAGGCCATGTCACCGGCTGGGACGACCCTCGTATGCCCACAGTGAGCGGCATGCGCAGGCGCGGCTACACAGCGCAGGCGCTCCGCCAGTTTTGCGATACAGTAGGCATAGCTAAGCGCGAGAATATCGTTGACGTTGGCTTGCTGGAATTCCATGTGCGCGAGCACCTGAACAAGATAACCAACCGCGTAATGGCAGTGCTGGACCCTGTAAAGCTGATCATAGACAACTACCCTGAAGGGCAGGAAGAAATATTTGATGCCGAGAACAACCCTGAGGACCCTGAGAGCGGCACACGCCAGATGCCCTTCAGCCGGGAGCTCTGGATAGAGCGCGAAGACTTTATGGAGGTACCGCAAAAAAAATTCTTCCGGCTGGCACCGGGCCTGATGGTGCGCCTGAAGGGTGCATACATTGTAAAGTGCGAAAGCTTTACCAAAGACGCAGATGGTACGGTTACGGCCATACATTGCACGCACATACCCGAAAGCCGCAGCAAGAACGACACCAGTGGCATCAGTGTAAAGGGCACTATACACTGGGTAAGCGTGCCGCACGCTAAGACCGCCGAGGTGCGCCTCTACGACAGGCTCTTCAAGGTAGAAGACCCATCGGGCGAGGACGGGGATTTTAAAGAATACATCAACCCAAACTCTATGCAAGTGCTGCCAAACGTATACATAGAGCCTGAGCTTGCTAAGGCCACTGCCGGCCAGCAGGTGCAGTTTATGCGCAAAGGCTACTTCTGCGTAGACACAGATAGCACGCCCGACAAGCTTGTCTTCAACCGCACAGTGACGCTGAAAGATGCGTGGGCTAAGGAAGTGAAAAGGGGTTAAAAATTAAAAGTGAAAAATTAAAAATTAAAATGCCGGGTCGAGTGCCCGGCATTTTCTATTCTTGTGTTATAGAGGTGTCCCACACCTCCGTATAGTCCCATATTGCAAACCCCTATGGTTTCCTTCGCGAGTACAGATTTGCCAACTTTTCAAAAGTTGGCAAATCTTGTGGGGTATGTGCTTGCTTATCGCGAGCCTGGGTGTCCCACACCTCCAAGGTGTGGGACACCCATGGAATATACTACTCCTTCACCAGCTTATATGTCCTCACACCTTCATTGGCCGTTACCCGCAGCAGGTATAGGCCGCCGGGTAGCTGCGTGGCGGGTATGCTTGCGGTGCCTGTTTGTGCTGTGCCTGTCCATATGGTACGGCCGCTTACATCGCAAAGGCTTAGCGTGCTGTTGTCTGGCAGGTTTTGTACCGTCCATCCTGTGGTTGCAGGGTTGGGCGCTATGCGCACCTGTGGTGTGTTCACGGTTTGTGCATCGAGCGTCACATCTCTCGTCAGCACATTCATAAAGTACACCAGCCAGTTGTTGGGATCAAAGGTCATTGAGCTCATCGGCTTGCTCCACTTGAAGGAGAACACCTGCGAGGGTAGCGTGTTGGTAGCCCTCACAACCGTATCGCCCGATGGGCTTTGCAGCTTCAGCTCCAGCGGCAGCGCGAAGTTGGTGACCGACGTAGATACCGATGTTGTTTGATCCACCTTTACATATACATCTTCGCCTATCTGGTTCCAGGTGATAGAGTATATCGGGTAGCCCTCGCTATATATCCACTGCGCGAAGAACAGGTCGAGGCTGATGCCATTTACTACCGGGCCTGCAACATCTTTAGCAACGTTCACATAGTCTACGAAGGTAGCAGTGCTGTCCCTGAATTGTGTCTGGTAGTTCTTGTACGTTTGAAAGTATATGCTGTCGTTGTTGAACACAGAGCGCAGCATATGCAGCACACAGGCCCCCTTATCGTAGGTGAGGCGGCTATCAAATATTCGTTCTTCAGAGGTAGTATCATCTACATACACCGATCCGCCGAGCGAGCTCTTCACATTATCCTGCCGGTCGCGTATATCGGCCAGTGCCTGCGCATGGGTGCGGAAGTGGTCTATATACAGGTACTCCGTGTAGCTGGCAAAGCCTTCGTTCATAGATATATCGGCCCAGGTGGCGCAGGTCACATTGTCGCCAAACCACTGGTGCCCCAGCTCGTGGGCAGTAAGCGTGCCCTCAAAGAAACCCTGCGTGGTCATGGTCTGGTGTTCCATGCCACCGCTCAGCGGCGCCATGCAGTGGCCATATTTTTCCTGCCAGAAGGGGTAGCGGGTATACAGCTTAGAGAAGTAGTCGATCATCAGCTCCGTGCTGTCAATATCGTCTTTAAAGAAAGGCAGCGTAGCAGGGTTGTTGTACACATAGTTCTGCACCAGCATAGAGTCAGTGCTGCTGCTGAAGTGCATGTAAAACGAATAGTCGACGTATGGGGCCACAGCCGCCGATATCAGGTAGTAGTCTATCGGGTAGCGCTCCTTCCATTCGTAGCGGTCGTGCGTTGCATCTATGGGCGTCACAGCCTGCAGCAGGCCGTTGCTGCCCGCCTTCAGCGTGTCCGGCACAGTAAGCCATATGTCGCAAGAGTCTATCTTATCTTTCAGCGCCTGCTTGCAGGGCCACCACTCCTTGGCGCGGTATGCCTCGCTCATAGTGAAGGTGGCGCGCTTGCCCCAGCTGGGCGATACTACATTGTTCATACCCCTTACCGTGCTGGCAGTACCGGCCAGCGGCGTGCCGCGGTAAAACACCTGCGCAGTAAACAGCGTGCCCATAGTAATAGGCGTAGCCAACGATACTGTGCGCACAGTGCCCGTGCCTGTAACAGGGCGCAGCACACCATCTATAAGCACAGAGTCTATAACCAGCGGTGGCTCCAGCTCAAAAACGTAGCTCGGCATAGACGGCACCACGCACACTGCTTTGGTAATGGCGTTGCCGCTGATGCTTACGTTTGCATTGGTCATATTCAGGTCCAGCTTCACATACTTCACATCATAGTTTTCTTCTGCTGCTGATGCTACCGTGGTCTTAGCCGCAGCTGCCTGCGCTGCCGGGTAGCGGCACGGGGCCCGCTTAAAGTCGTCTTGAGCCATAGCGGGGCCTGCGCTGGCAGCAAACAGGGTAAAAAGGCTAAAAGTCTTAAATAAGTTCATTCCTTAATGTTATTTAGATAAAGCTAAGATTTTTTTGCATGTACCCGCCGCCTGTGCTAACTTTAACATACACTTTTGAGTGCTAAAGCCTGATCTATGAATGCAGCAGTAAAAAAACGGTTTGTGTTCTTCGTAAGCTCCCTGTTATGGGCGGGTTTGCTGTATGGGTTTTTCCTCCTGGCTACGGGCAGCATCTCAGCTGCTTCGGGCAGTAAGATAACGGTAGTGAACGAGCCTGCGTCGAAGGGGAATGTGGTGGTGGGAGAGGGGTAAGCGTTACGCGGGTTGTTATGAACAACGTTGCGATTCAATATACTTATCTATATCAGTATCCTTCCACACATCGGCGCCAACTCCATTTATACCGGATAGTTTCAGCCCCTTGCCGTGCTGCTTGGTGACTATCACCACAAGCTTTTGCAGCAAATTCAGCTGCTCATCTTTGTTTAGCTGCTTTACCTGCGATATTATGGTTTCATATCATGATGCATTACGTGCTCCGTTCTTTATTTATAGTTACGAAGTTTATTAATAGATACAACCTAAGGTCGAGCATGGGTGCATTTCAAATCTTCGGCATAGTTCCTATAGTAATAATACCCGCGCGACCGCGCGGACATTGATCTCCCTTTCCTTGGGAAAGGGTCGGGGTAAGGCTCCAGGCGCGAAGATTTGAAATACATCCTCGAGCATGATTGCACCAACTAAGTTGCCTAAAAAATATATCTTTATAAAAACTGTTGTGCTATGCGCAAACCCTACTATCTTCTTTTTTCGTTATTGTTCCTCGTATTTACCAAAGCCGGTGCCCAGAGTTTTAAATGGGTGAAGGGCGGTGGGTCTAACAGTGCCGTTAGCGCCTCCACCGGCTGGAAGCCTGAGGCTACATACTTTACCTGCGCAGATGCCAATGGTAATATATACGCACTGAGCGTGATGGGAAACGGCATCATGCATGCCGATACCTTTTACCGGCCCGGCGCTTATGGCGTGAATGCTAATGTGCTCTTCTCAAGCTATACCTGTAGCGGGCAAATGCGGTTTGCTAAGTTGATATCAGGGGAAAAAATAATTCCGCAAGGTGTTTCTACAGACAATTTAGGACATGTGTATTTAGCTATGGACTTACCTCATGGCAGCAGTGGAATAACAGTATTGCGTGTAGGGTATGATACTACTATAACAGGATTTACATATAGCCGGGAAGCCTTAATCCAATATGACACAACGGGCGATTTACATTGGGTGCGTTTTATCGGCAACAATACGCTATCGTCATATGCCGGTATAGGAGGTACGGCTCATTTTCTCGCAGTAGACGGCAATAACAATCCTCATCTTTTAAATTACTTACCGTCGAATGTTGTACTATCTACAACGGTTACTACGCAAGGTGGAATTTATGACTCAGAATACGATCAATATGGAAATTTGCTAAGTGCTAAGAAACTGGAGTTAGATTCTACATTGATGCCCGTGGGCGGAACAATCGATAAAGCAAGTAGCAAATTGTATGTGTACGGACATCGGAGCTTTGCTTTCCCGGATAGTTCAATGCACCCTTATATCGCGGCGTTCGATACGCTCCGAAATTTAATATGGAAAGATACCGTAAGAAATGTATTATCATCCGGAACTGCCGGAATTTCGGGAGTAACAGCGGACGAATATGGCAGCCTTTATATTTTGGGAGGTGGTTCAGGACCTATTATTTACAGAAGCGATACCGCGAAAAATTCCTTCTGGACAACTGGTTATTCCGTATCGTTTATCTTAAAGACAGATACGGCCGGTAGTGCTGGCTGGCTTCGGACATACAGTGGTACCTCAGGTGTAAATGGTTTTTTCGACCTTGCGGTCCTAGATGGTTCAAAAGTTGCTATCGCAGGGGGCATGACAGGAAAGATCCGAAGCGGTAACGACAGTATTGTAAGTTACATAGGCGAGGGGCAGAATGCTTTTTTAGCATCGTTGATTCTGCAGGAAGTATATTTACATTACAGCAATTGCATGGAGCAGGGTTTTACGATGGCGCAAAGTCAATAGTCGCAACTAAACCTGGGACAATTTACTTAGCAGGGCAACTAGAAAGCACCGTCTGGGCAGGCTCACTATCACCATACGTTTCAGTCGGCGGCAACTCCGATTTCTTCATCATGAAATACGGCGCTAACTGCGATTGTATTTCCGCACCTATAGCGGATTTCACCTTTACAGGTACTCACTCTGTTACTTTTACATATACCGGCACCGCAGGCAGCACAGCGCTAGATAGCGTTCGGTGGTATTTTGGAGACGGCACTACCAGTACGGTATTAAACCCTATACATACCTACAGCGCGGCCGGTACGTTCTCTGTTTGTGTGAGAGTATATTCCAGCTGCGGCGGAGATGTCGAGTGTCACGATGTTGTGCTTACTTGCCCCTACACACCTGTAGCATCATTTACGTACACCGGCGGGCCCTTCACCAAGAATTTTACTTATACCGGCACTACTGCAGGGGTAGATAGTATGCGCTGGAAATTTGGCGATGGCGGCACTAGTACGCTAACCAACCCAAGCCATACCTACACGGCGCCGGGCACTTATACAGTATGTGTCACGGCCTATACATGGTGTACGTGGGATTCAGCATGCACCATATTTACTGTTCCTGCGTAGGCACACCCGTTGCATCGTTTACAGTAGCCGGTTCAGTAACTACAAAGAACTTTACCTACACCGGCACCACCGTAGCTATCGATAGCATCCGCTGGGATTTCGGCGATGGCGGCACCAGCAGCCTGGTGAACCCATCGCATACTTTTACAGCCATAGGCATGCATCATGTGTGCATCACCTTTTACAACCCCTGTGGCAGCGACTCAGCCTGCTTCGATATCAATGTGCCCTGCCTCGTAGCGCCTGTAGCGGCGTTTACAAAAGCGGGTACAGCGCTCAGCCGCACCTTTACCTATACCGGCACTACGGTTGGTGTAGACAGCGTACGGTGGACGTTTGGCGATGGCGCTTTTGCAAACGGCCTAACCGCCGCGCACACTTATGCCGACTCCGGCACACGCATTATTTGCGCTATTGCCTACAGCCGTTGCGGCAACGACACTACGTGCGACACTGTGAAGCTGATAAAGCCCGTGGCGGTTGATGGATTGCTGCTGGAGCAGGTCAGGATAACGCCTAATCCTGCACATGATGAACTGTATATAGAGAACGCAGCTGGCTGCGAGGTGGAGCTGTATGATATGGTGGGTAAACGCCTTTACAGCGAGGTCATGGCCAGCCACAGGCAGGTAGTGGATATTGAGGTCTTGGCAGCTGGTGTGTACATGGTGCGTATTATCACACCAGCGCACCATACCAGGGTCATTCGCCTGCTCAAGCAATAACACAGAGCTGCAAAATCTTGCGGCTCCACCCGCGCCGGACAACGGTTTGTGTATGCGGTAGCCATTCGGTGGTACAGCATCCCGTAGAGCCGCAAAATCTTGCGGCTCCACCCGCGCAGGACAACGGTTTGTGTATGCGGTACCATTCGGTGGGTACGGCATCCCGTAGAGCCGCAACATCTTGCGGCTCCACCCGCGCAGGGCTGAAACTGCCTTGGAAAACACCAGCGACATTGAGCAGCCAGGCAGTAGGGTACTTTTCGTTAAATATCTGCAAAATTTACAACCCACCATTTAACCAAGCGGTAATCATTCGCGCTATTATATAACTTACCGGTCAACAGGTATTTTTTGCAGCGCCCAGGCATGCTTTAAACGTTAGCGACTGGCATGCGAATGATGTATTTTGGCTGAAATCCGCACCCCCATGAGCATTGGCAAGGCTATTAAATCAATAAGAAAAAAACGGTCGCTATCGCAGGCCGAGCTTGCCCGGCGCATCAGCCTGTCCCAAACGTCGCTATCACAAATAGAGACCGATGCCAAGCGCCCAAGCCAGCGCACCATAGAGCGCCTGTGCAAAGAGCTGGATATCCCGGAGTCCGTATTGTATATAGCGGCTATGCAGTATTTCGAAGTGCCCGAAAAGTATAAGGCTGCGTACGATCTTATACTACCATCCATCCGCATGCTGGCACTGCAGCTTGTAGAGCCGCGCCACCTGCCGCTAACGGGCACGGATGAGTAAAGACCCCTCCCGGCCTCCCCGAGGGTCAGGAGATGTAATGCAGGAACCCATGATAAACAATTGCGTGAACCACCTCTTTCTCAATTTTTATTAGTTCATCAACCCATATGGAAATTTCCAAACTCAATCCCTAAATCCCTAAATCCTTTAATCAACGTTCAGATAATTGATCAACACCACTCGCTCAATCCTTCAATCCCTTAATCCTTTAATCAAGGTTCAGACAATTGATCAACACAACTCGCTCAATCCTTCAAACCCTTAATCCTTTAATCAAGGTTCAGACAATTGATCAACACAACTCGCTCAATCCTTCAATCCCAAAATCCTTTAATCAAGGTTCAGACAAACACGCACCCCGCGCTACGTCACCCCCTCCTGTTTTAGGAGGGGGCCGGGGGGTGGTCACACGCTCAGCATTTGCGGAACCATTAGGAGGGGGCGGGGGGTGGTCACACAACTCGCTCAATCCTTCAATCCCTTAATCCTTTAATCAAGGTTCAGACAAACACGCACCCCGCGCCACACCACCCCCTCCTGTTTTAGGAGGGGGCCGGGGGGTGGTCACCATGGTGCGCATTTGCCAAACCATTAGGAGGGGCAGGGAGGTGGTCGCCAAAAAACACAAAAAAACCACCTAAACCCTTACCCACAGCGGAAAGAAATTTTTATGATAAACCGCATGCTGTTTATGATGTTACAGAAACCGTATTGTCATAAAAACCGGTTTTGCTAAAGCCGTCTACGTGGGGCACCTTTGTGGCAAAAACCCTAAAAACCGCTATCCACATGAACCCTAAGATCGATCAGGCCCGCCATCTCTACCTCAATTGCGCCATGACACAAAGAGACATAGCCGCCAAAGTTGGCGTCTCAGAGCGCACAATATTCAATTGGATACGGCAATTTGCCTGGGAGCGCCTCAAGCGTGCCGCATACCAGGCGCCCGCCATGATAGCCGAAAATCTGTGCAGCCAGCTCGTAGAGCTTCAAAGCTCCATCGCCGCCCGCGAGCCCGGTAACCGGTTTCCCACAAAAGATGAGGCGGAAATAACCCGCAAGCTGCTCACCGGCCTCGATAAGGTAAAGAAATACCCTTCTAAGTCGCAGACCTTGCAGGTATTCACTCTTTTCCGCGATTTCCTGCGAAAGTCCTACGGCAAGGATGCGGCACGTGCTTTTGGCATGCAGATGATGTCATTTCTCGACAACGATCCCGTAAATGGCTACCAGCCATACGAAATGGAGTTTGGTGCCGATAAGATATCCCCCATCACACCCTGCTACGATGAGGATTTTGAAGAAGAAATTAGTAAGCTGGACCCGGTCGGTGAGGCCACTAAAATTTCCTTTGCCGAACCGGAAATTCACCCTGCAATATCCGCCGAAACCATTGATAACACTGGCATTGAGGCCCCTGTCGCATCTGCGGTAATACCTGCAAAAGTCGGAAGCAAATCGGAAATTCAACTACCACCTGCCCATACCCCGCCCCTCCCTCCTGTTAGCACCACCGACAGTAACACCGCAATGCCCGTAGAGGGTCATCTAAAGGGTAGCGAACTTAGAGAAACCCGGCCGGGACTGCTGGCTGCATAACATAAAAAGCCTCCTCAAGAGAAGCCGTGCCCACACCCCCTCCCCTCATGGTGAGTTTATCGAACCCAGAGGGAGGCCGGGAGAGGCTAAACCCCACTGGGCCGGTGCCCACCTCCTCCCCTTGGGGGAGGCCGGGAGGGGCTAAACCCCACCAGCCCGGTTCTCACCTCCTCCCCCTGGGGGAGGCCGGGAGGGGCTTTATTACATACAGGTTCACCACCAGCGCCATCAGCAGGAACATGGCTACTAGCTGGTGCAGCTCTGCCAGCACTTCGAAGCGACCAAACTTACCCGGCACTATGGCTGTAGCTGAGAGCACCGTGTATATGCCCAGCACCACTTGCAGCAGCACCAGAACCATGGGCCAGCGGCTTGCTTTGCCCAGCAGGCTACCTGCATTGGCCCGTGCAGTTTTCATTGCCATAGCAAACCATGCTATTACTGCTATCAGCAGCGTATAGGCCAGCATGCGGTGTATGAACTGTACATTTATTTTGTCGCTGGCATAGCTGCGGGTGCTGAAGCCCTCGGGCACAAACATGCCATTCACATCGGGCCACGTGGGTGCGCTCATAGCGGCCTTTAGCCCTGCCATAAATGCGCCATAGGTGAGCTGCACAAACAGTAGCAGCAGTACTATCACAGTAAAGTTATACAGCCCTTTTGCCGCCACCCGCTTTTCAGGAGGCACCAGCAGCATCAGCGCAAACCACAGCGTGTAGCAGGCCAGTATCATGGCGGCTACAAAGTGCATCGCCAGTCTTATATGGTTTACATACAGGTGCTCATCGTTGAGCCCGCTGGCTACCATTACCCAGCCTATAAGCCCCTGCAGCGCGCCTAGCAAAAACAACACTATGAAGGGCTTGATCATCTGCTTGTCAAAATATTTTTTTACCAGGAAGTACACAAACCCTACGAGGAACACTATACCCAGCATGCGCGCCCAGAAACGGTGCAGCCATTCCCAGAAGAATATCGACTTAAAATCGGCGAGCGTGTAGCCGCTGTTCATGTATTTGAACTGCCCTATGCGCTTATAGCCCTCGAAAGCTTCTTCCCATTGCCCTTGGTTGAGCGGCGGCAATATACCAAATATAGGGTTCCATTTGGTAATAGATAGCCCCGAGCCCGTAAGCCTGGTAACACCGCCTAGCAGCGTTTGTATGATTATCATAATCACACCTGCCACCAGCCACCATGCTACTGCCCGCTTTTTCTTATCCATAGAGCTACTTTGCAGGCACAAAAATAGTTGAAGCGCGCGAGACATCGAATAACAAAAACACGCAGTGATAACCAATAGAATGATTGCGGTATACGCATATATATTCCCCAATATTTATAAAACGGCCTTTTTGAATGTGGAATTTATTCCTCAACATATTCCACACATCTACTGATGATTATACATTTTGGGTAACTACATAAATTTTCTGTAGCTTTGCCGCACTTCCTGCCCATCTATTTTATTTACATAACTAATTGATTATCAATAGATTTTTCATTAATCTTTTATTCGTCCTCAATAAAAAGTTAAATTGTTAATCGTCATTTATTTGTAATGTATAAATCGTGGTCTGATTGTTGAGTATAGTACACTGATTATTTGACCCTGTGAAGTTTGCAAATTGAGTTTAGATGCATTACTTTTGAGGCGGAAACGCCGAAAAGCTGAGTTCGAATGATCACTGTTTCTTGGATTTATATTTTATTAATTACCCAAATTCTTACATCATGAGAAAAGCAGACGTAGTAGGCAGTATTGCTGAGAAAACAGGAATACCTAAAGTAGATATTCTTGTAGCACTGGAGACCTTCTTTAAAGAAGTGAAAACATCACTGGTAGAAGGTGAGCCGGTATACGTGCGTGGTTTTGGAAGTTTTATACTGAAGAAGCGCGCTGCCAAGATCGGCCGTAACATCAAAAAGAATGTTGCTGTTGAGATCCCTGAGCACTTTATCCCGGCTTTTAAGCCTGCTAAAGAGTTTGTTCAGGCAGTGAAGGACTCTAAACACGAGCTCGTAGAGCATGCTGAGACCGACCTGGTAGAACATGAATAAGAAATTGGGGCAAGCGTGATTTTGCTACCTTTGCAGCCTAAATAGAAAACCTTTGCGGGCAGCACATTACATCACACTTGTTTCAGCAATAGCATTGATCGCTCTTTTATACTGGGGAGGCAATACAGTTCCACCGGCCGGAAAGCCAGCTGCAGAGATGCAACGGCCTTCATCAGGTGGCGCAGTAGCCCAGGGCCCTAACACCATGAAGCCCGCCTCTTCTGACTCTGTAATTACCGCATCACTGGCGCAGCTCCCGAAAACAGTTGCCGATACGGTGAAGACCATTGAAAATGAACTAGCAGCCATTCACGACTCGTCGCGGATGGCTGTAGTTTTTTCACGCCTGTCAGACGTGTGGAAACGCAACAAACAGTGGCCTGCCGCAGCATTTTATAAAGCTAAGGCAGCTAAATTGGAAAAGTCAGGAAAAAGTCTCACCTTTGCGGGCCAATTATTTTTGCAGCTGATGGAAAATGAACATGATCCATCAATGCAGATGTGGGCGGCAGGGGAAGCAATTAGTTGCCTGGAACAGGCGCTAAGCATAGACCCCGCTAATGAAGAGGCAAAACTGGCACTGGCTACAGCTTATATAGAGGGCACCAGTGAGCCGATGAAGGGAGTACAGATGCTGCTGGCAGTTACCCGCGAAAAGCCTGATGATATACCTGCTAACCTATTGTTAGGCCGTATGTCTATAAAGTCAGCACAGTGGGATAAGGCCGTAGCGAGGCTGGAAAGAGTGCTAAAGCAGGAGCCTGCAAATAAAGAAGCTTTATACTTCCTGGCGCAGGCCTACGAAGGTAAAGGAGACAAGAAGAAAGCGATAGAGCTGCTGGAAAAATGCAAGAAGGTGGTGAATAACCCCGAATTCAGCAAAGACATCGACCAACATATAAATTCATTAAAGTAACTTTTAAAAAAACTCAAAGTATGCCTTGTGGTAAAAAGAGGAAGAGACATAAGATAGCCACTCACAAACGCAAAAAGCGCCTGAGAAAGAATCGTCATAAGAAGAACAAGTAGGCTATAACCACTGCTTCCTTTTAAAAACGCTGCCTGGATCTGCACATTATTTGTATGCTTTCTGATAAGCATGCCGTGATGTGCAGGTTCATTTATTACAGCCTTTAGGCCTCGCTGAAACAATGAGGGCGCCTGCGTTTGCGCGGCTGATCCCGTATACGGAAGGGAGTGGTTCCTGGTACGAACCAATGAACAAAGAACTTATTATTAATGCATCAGGTGAAGGTGTAGAGATTGCCTTGTTAGAAGATAAAAGGCTTGTTGAACTTCACTATGAGCGCGGGAAAGACCAGTTTGCCGTAGGAGACATCTACCTTGGCAAGATAAAGAAGCTTATGCCCGGCCTCAATGCAGTTTTCGTTGATGTTGGCTATGAGAAGGATGCATTCCTGCATTATACAGATCTAAGCCCCTACCTGCGCTCACTCATCAAATTCAGCAAACTTTCTATAGACGGCACTGTGTCCTGGGGAGATGACTTCGGCAAGTTCAAGAATGAGCAGGAGATCCTGAAGACCGGCAAGATAACCGAAGTATTTAACGGCAAGCCCGAGATACTGGTACAGATACTTAAGGAGCCCATTTCATCGAAAGGCCCCCGCCTGAGCTGCGAAATATCTTTGCCCGGCCGCTTCGTTGTAGTTACCCCTTTCAATGATGTTGTTGCTATATCGCGCAAGATACACTCTGCAGAAGAGCGCAAGCGCCTGCAGCGTATAGTGGAAGCAATAAAGCCAAAGAACTTTGGTGTAATAGTTCGCACTGCCGCCGAAGGCAAGAATACTGCCGAGCTGCACAACGACATACTGGAGCTGGAGAAGATGTGGAAGACCATACAGGCCAATCTGAAAGGTGCCAAAGCCCCGCAGATGATACTGAGTGAGCAAGACAAAACCACCAGCATCCTCCGCGATCTGCTGAGCGAAAGCTTCCAGAGGGTTGTAGTCAACGACAAAAAAATCCTTGGCATTACCCGCGACTACATCTCTAAAGTATCACCAGGGCAGGAAGAGATCGTATCCTTTCACAACAACGGACAAGCCATCTTCGACACCTACGGTGTAAGCAAGCAGGTGAAATCATCGTTTGGTAAAACGGTAAACCTCAACAGCGGCGCCTACCTGATCATAGAGCATACGGAGGCCCTGCACGTAATAGACGTGAACAGCGGCACCCGCAGCAACGAATCGGGCCAGGAGCAAAATGCAATGGCCACTAACGTGGAGGCTGCTAAAGAAGTAGTGCGGCAAATGCGCCTGCGCGATCTGGGAGGCATCATCATCATTGACTTTATAGACATGAAGCTGCCCGACAACCGCCGGCAGCTGCATGAGGCTATGGAAGAGCTGATGGCCAACGACCGTGCCCGCCATACCGTGCTGCCTATCTCCAAGTTCGGACTGATGCAGATAACGCGCCAGCGCCTGCGCCCTGAGCTTAATATCTCTACGGCTGAGGTGTGCCCCACCTGCAAAGGCACGGGCAAAATAGGCCCTTCTATCCTGCTTTCTGACGATATTGAGAAAGACCTGAAGTATATAGTTACCCAAGGCCACCGCAACTTGAACCTGCATGTGAACCCAATACTGGAAGGCTATCTTACAAAGGGTACCTTCTTTAAGCCAAGTATAGCAAAGCGGTGGGAAAAAGATCACAAGATCAAAATAAAAGTGACCGCCGAGAACAGCTACCCCCTCACAGAGTACAACTTCTTCGACACACAAACAGACGATATTATAAAGCTATAACAAGATGCCGGTCCGCCCGGCATCTTAGCTTTTAGAGAACAGCCGCTCATCGAGCCTTACCGCACGCCGGGCTACAATTTTTACTTTCACAAAATCTTTATGGGCGGGGTTAATGAGGTAGTTATACTCCTCAGTCATCACCACCGATGGCACCTTTAGCGCCAGGTGCCTTCCTTCCGTAATAAACCGGTCGCCTATTGCCTTTAGGTAATCAGGCGGAGGGCTGCCATACCAGTTGTCAGGGAGCGTCTCTGCCGGGTATACAGCCACACTATTATCGGGCACCTCTATAGTAGCCATGCAGAACCCGACCGGTGGTATCTTGCCTATATGCACCACAGTCTCCAGCAGCGCCAGCGCGCTGCTTTGCGCCACGTAGAGCATATACGTATCCTTACTGTTCCACCGGCCACCATACAGCGCAGCGCCCTTGCCCGAAAGGTCGTCTATGTAAGGGCAGCTTCCTATGCGATAGACGATCATTATGCGAATATTCCGTGTTGTATGCGGCCCAGCTCATCCATTATCATGTTTATGCCGAGCGAAGTATCGAGGTAGTCCTTGGGCTTCTTATTGCCAAACTGCAGCAGCATAGTATCCATCCATTCGCGGAAAGCATCCATAGTGCCAAATACCTCCTCGCCACGGCTGTAAAGCCTCGCCATCTCTACCATGCGCTCAGACTGCTCCTGTGAGAGCTTCTGGGCAGGAGTATACCGCCTTAATGTGCGGTCTGAGGTATGTATGATAGCAGCCATCTCAAGGAGCGATAACCCTGCCACCTGCATCAGGTTCATCATGGCCTGCTTCGGTATGCCGTTGCGTATTACTTCTATAAAATCACTTTCATTCTTTATGCCCGTGAAACTTTGCCTGCCATTCATGCCCATAAGCATTATACTGCGCGTAGCCGCTGCATTAATGCTGTATGTGGCTAATGGCTCTGATACTGCTGATATATCCTCAGTATGTTTATCACGGGCCAGCTTATTGGTTTTCTTAGTTGCCATAACCTTCGGCTATTTGACACAAAGATACGGACATTTGTCCGAAGTGCAAAAAATAAATTATTTGCCGGCGATCATACTTATCTCTACCTGCACACCTTTTGGCAAGCCAGACACCTGTACGGTTTCGCGGGCAGGGGCATAGCCGCTGAAGTAAGAACCATATACCTCATTCACACTGGCGAACTGGCCCATATCCATGAGGAATATTGTAGTTTTGAGCACATTGCTAAAGCCCATACCGGCCTCACTGAGTATAGCTGAGAGGTTCTCCATCACCTGCTTAGCTTCCGCCTGTATATCGCCCGCTACAAGGCTTCCTGTAGCAGGGTCCAGGGCAATCTGCCCTGATATGAACAGCATATCGCCATATTGGATGGCCTGGTTGTAAGGCCCAATTGGTGCCGGGGCATTATTAGTTTTGATGATTTTCTTTTCCATGCCTGCAAATGTACAGCGCACCTTACATTTGCACACTATATACATGAAATACATATTACACATAGACACCTCCACAGACATAGGAATGATAGTGGTAAGCCGCGACGGTAAGCCCCTGGCGCAGCGCGTGAACGAAAAAACACGCGACCATGCAGGTACCATCAACACCATGATAGACGAGGCACTTAAGGATGCCGGCATCGCGCTCAATGACCTGCATGCAATAAGTGTATGCGGCGGACCGGGATCGTATACAGGCCTGAGGATAGGCATGGCAACCGCCAAAGGGCTTTGCTACACCTTAAACATTCCACTTATAAACGACAACCGCCTTACCCTGCTGGCCCACCAGGCATGGCGTGCGCACCACGGCTACCACTCATATGTAGCTTTGCTGAAGGCACGCGAGAAAGAATATTTTATTACCATCCATGATGCGAATTTTAATTGCATATTAGCGCCGCAGCATATACCTGAGGAGCAACTTAGCTTATTGCCTATTGCCGGGGAAACAATTTTTGTAATATCGGCAGTTTTGGAAGAAGTAACCGATTTTTTGCCTGTCGGGAGCGTACAAAATGATAAAAATGAGCGAATTGCGCCGGAAGCATGGTGTTTTTCAGCTTTTGAAAAATATAATTGTAATCTTACTGTAAATTTATACACAGCTGAACCATTTTACTTAAAACAAGTTTACACCCATAAGTAATTGATTTACAGCATCATACGATGATAATTTTCTTAAAACTACATCACTTTAACTCTATCTTAACTTTTTTCTTAAATATTTTGCGTTTCATATCTTGTTAAATGCGTATGTTTGCAATTCAATAATTCATATGGATTTATTCATATGCGGGCTATCAGGAAATCTTTTTAATCAATTAACATCGTAAAATTTTAATTTTAATGGAAACGACGGTATCAGCAAACACTCTCGTAATTCGTAAGAACGAAGGTTCTACCGAACACATCAAATTGGACTACGTAGCTGTAAAGAATGCAGCTATGACATTAAGGGCTATCAACCACAAACTCCGTCAGCAGATCGTTAAGTTGCTTGAAGAGAACAAGCGCATGAATGTAACAGACATTTATGTAAAGCTTCGCCTGGAGCAGTCGGTAGCGTCGCAGCACCTGGCTATCCTGCGCCGTGCAAACATCGTAATCACTGAGCGCGATGGTAAGTTTATCCACTACGCACTGAACCATGCGCGTATTGCTGCAGTTGCCAAGTTCGTAAATGAGCTGGTACACTCAGAAGAAGTTAATAACTAATCATTATTAAAGGCCTCTATAAAAAATACCCCGCACCTGCGGGGTATTTTTTATTTTCATACTTATCAGTGTTATTGTTGCTATTACCGCTATCCCCCCGCTACAGCGTGTTATTGGGTACCTATGTTGTTCTTTATCTGCTCCCATGTGCTATATAGAGACTCCTGGGTGGGTCGGTGAGCCGGCATCTCGTGCAGCGGATCGCAAAGGCGCAGGCTTTCGTGGCAGTCGGCAGGCAGGGCCTGGTATAGCTGTGTTCCCTTGGTTTTCCAGGCTATCATTTCATCTGTCACCGCTTTGATTATTTTCGCGGGGTTACCCACCACCAGAGAGCGCGGCGGAATAATGGTCTTAGCCGCTACAAAGCTCATAGCGCCAATTATACACTCATCTCCTATCTCCGCCTCATCCATCAATACCGCATTCATGCCTACAAGCACATTGCGGCCTACATTAGCACCGTGTACTATGGCGCCATGGCCTATATGAGCCCCTTCCTTCAACGTTAGCGTAATACCGGGGAACATATGCACCGTGCAATTTTCCTGCACGTTACAGCCATCCTCTATCACTATGCCACCCCAGTCGCCACGTATGGCTGCGCCGGGGCCTATATACACATTCTTCCCTATTACCACATTGCCTGTTACGGCTGCTTGCGGATGCACAAATGCAGAGGGATGAACGACGGGAACAAAACCCTTAAAAGAGTAGAACATAAAAATGCTTTAATGTTGGGGTGGCCGGGGCGTGAGTGGCTTGCCGGTAAACTGCCGGAGCAGATCAGGGGTTACAAAATTTTCGAACAGCTTTACCAGCTTACGGTTCTCATCATACAGCGCAAAATCGGGCACATGCCTTACGCCGTAATAGCTGATAAAAAAGAATTCATAGTCGCGGCCTATAGCCTCAACATTGCTATACTTGTCAAGAGAGAAGTCTTCCTTAAATTTCTTAATGGCCTCCATGCTGTGGGCCGATGTAAACATGTAGAACCTTATATGCTTCAGGGATTCCATGCTGTCTGTTAGCATCTTCGTAAGCTCCCGGCAGTGCTGGCAATCAGGATCGAAAAGCATAAGTACTACGGGCCTGCCCTTAGGGATGTTGTAGGTATTGACGATAGTGCTGCTATCTGTGAGCAGTATATTGAAGGCCGGAAGCACGGGGTACTTCATATAAGGCAACGAGTCTACCGGGGTACCGGGCGCGCGATAGCGCATCTGGCCATCCGCATGGAGGCAGGCAAATAATAAACAGAGCAAGAACCATATCCGCATAGCAGCAATTTACTTAAAAAGAATAAGATGGAACGACCTTCGCGATAGCGTTACAATATTTAGCACATCCTTAAACAAGATACCACTGCGTTTCGGCAGTGGTATCAAAATTATGTTATGAGGTGGCACTTATCGTACCAGCGTTACATCTCCTTTGTCCTCCAGCGTTTTTCCGCCGCAGTCGTATTTAATGTAGAAGAAGTATACACCCATATCCTGTGGCACACCGTTATAGCTGCCGTCCCAGCTCGGGTTAGAATTAGTAGTCTCAAACACGGTCTGTCCCCAGCGGTTAGTAATGCGGAACATCTGGAACCTATGGTAGCCTGCAAATAAGGGCTTGAACACATCGTTGCGGCTATCACCATTTGGCGAGAATGCAGACGGGAAAGTAACTGTGCAGCATGTCTCCGGGTTGATCTCCAGTGCTGAGCGCGCTTCGCAGCCGAACGGATCAGTGACCGTAAGCGTAACTATGCTCCTCACATTCTCCACCCTGCCCCATATCTCCGGATCGTTCACATTATGGAAGTAATGCTCCGGCGTCCACAAGTAAGCGTAGTTGTCGCCTGTAGCATTTGCAGAGAACAGCACACTGTCTTCGAGGCATACCTTGTTGCGGATGCTCTTGATCTTAAAAGTAGCATCCGGTAGTGCGTGTACATACAAAGAATCGGGGGCGAGCTTAGAAGGACAGCCACCCTCAGCAAACGTCTGTACCTTGATAATGTGCTGACCGAGTATATTGAACGTGATCTTCTTAGGGCCACCCGAGTTAGAGCTGGCAGTTATGACATTAACAGCAGCAGAGTTTGCAAGGAGCGTATCGTCTACAAGCCATGCGTAGGTAAGGGAGTTGTCTGTATGGTTAGTCAGCGCCAGTGTTACTGTATCGCCGATGCAGATATCGCGCTTGATGTAAGCGTGAGCTGCGGGCTCAGGAACCACTTTAATGTCGATGCGCTCAGTAGTGAAACACTGGCCATTAAGGTTGCTGGCTGTGAGATAAATAGTGTGTGCGCCCCATGCGGTATCAAAACGAACTACGATAGATGAGTCAGTGCGTAGCCCTTCCACGATCGTCATGCCGAAAGGTATATCCCAGAAATATCCGGGGCCTACCATTGCCGGGCCGTTGTAGCTAAGCCTCATTGTATCGAACTGGCAAATAGTGGTCCGTGAAAACTTAATATCGAAGTCGGGCTTGAAAATGATAGTTACGTTAACCGGCGCCTTATCACTAGGGCATCCATCCACTTTCTGCTCTACAAACCAAGTGGTAGTGCCTACAAAAGTAGTAGCAGGTATAGGGGCGCTGCCCAGAGCTGTGCCAGTAGCATTGTACCATGTAAGGTTAGACCCGGAAGCTGTGAGCGCTATAGCACCGTTGAAGAACTGGCAATATGATAACTCAGCCGGTGTAGGCACAGGTGGCGCAGGCTTAGGCTTAACGGTTACAGTGCCGCTGGCGCTGTCGCTGGTGCAGCCAAATGCCGAGGTTTGTGTGGCATAATACGTTGTAACCCCTGGCACAGTGGTAACGGCATATGGGGCCGTGGTGTAGCCAACTGTAACGCCCGGCCCGTACCATGTTATTCCGGAACCGGCCGCACTTAGCGCAGACGATGGCAACTCATACTGGCAATATACCTGCGGCGTTATGGCCGGCGGAGCCGGTATGGGGTTGATGGTGGCTACAGCTGTAGTGAAGCAGCCCGCTCCAAGATCATACGTAATAGTAGCGGTACCTGCGTTGACGCCGGTAAGCACGCCTGTAGCACCGTTGATAGTAGCGATAGACGGGTTACTGCTACTCCATGTGCCACCTATGCTCATGCTGGATAGTGTGTTGGATACACCTTTACACATAGATAGTGTGCCGGTAATGGGGTACACATATCCTGCCACTGTGACTGTGATAGGCGTGGTAACGGTGGCACCTGCACACGCAGCGGATGTGGCAGTAACGGTATAAGTAGTAGTTATAGTAGGTGAAACAACAGCAGTAATCCCCGTACCTACTACGCCAGTAGGGCCGGTCCATGTATAGGTCCACCCGCTGGCCGCGCCGGTAGGCGTGAAACGCCATCCTTCATTGGTGGCGGAGAAAGTGGTGCCATTCTGACCGGGAGGGGTGTAGAACAATGTGGTGGTGGCATTGCATATGCCGGTAACGGCATAGCCGTTGTTCCAGCCGGTATAAGGTACCCTTTTCTGGATGTTGATATCAATGATGTTAGAAGTTTCGTGAAGCACTACCTGGTAGGTAGCTTCTGATCCCGGAGGCGCACTTACGAACAGCTTACAGTTGTTCCACGAGGCCACAAACTGGCGGCAAGGAGCAGTGCCATAAACGGCGTACTTTAGTGTAGCGCCGCCTGAGGTAGGCAGCAGATCCTGCCAGGGTGCGAGGATGCAGTTTTGCACCGCAGTAGGCTGTGCTACGCCTGATGCCGGCAGCGGGCCGCTGATAGGCCACGGATCGTAGCTGTTGGCTACAGCCGCGTTGAAGCTCATGTTGCCATTGGTACCCATAACCACAGAGGTAAAAGGATTACCAAAGTAACAAAAGGTGAATGGCAGCGGGATGACGTTGCCGTAGCGGTCGTCCCACGTGGTGAGCAGGCCCGCGCCCGATGTAGCATCTGTGCCGCCAGTGAATGAGAATGGCGCATAAACTATCGATGTAACCGAATAAGTGGTAGTAGCAGCCAGTGTGACAGGCGGTGTAGCAGTAAGTGTTGCAGACGGCACGCCACAGGGCAGCACTACCCCAGGCGTACCACTAACTGTGGGCACACCGGTAGCAGTGACCGTGGGGCAGGGCACAGACTGGGCAAAGGCATTGCAGTGCATGGCAACAGCCATTATCAGCAAGCCGAGGGATTGGAGGCAGAACTTTTTCATTTTAGTGTTTTTACTTTTACAAACCAGGAAACAAAAGTAATTAAATATGGGGGAACCGGACCTAATAAGCTGTTTACATATAATATAAAGTTGCTTTTTCGATTTTCTACTGATCCTCATTAACCGATCCCGTTTCAACAGGCACCCCTTATTAATTGCTGTGTATTATAGACAGTATAATTTATATAATGGATGGGTAGAAATTAAAAAAGAAGTATCCTGCACAGGACAGGATACTTCTTATAGCTTTTTATATTACCGGATCAGCGTAACGTTACCACTCTTCGTGAATACTTTGCCGGTGCTGGTGACAGCCTGCACTTCGTATATATACACGCCAAACGGCTGCGGCACTCCTTTGTACTGACCATCCCAGCCTTCTTCTATATTGCTGGTCTGGAACACAACAACGCCCCAGCGATCATATATCCTAAAGTGCTTGAGCACAGCCTCGCCCCTTCTTAATACTTTGAAAAGCTTATTGGCGCCACTGCCCGGCGCAAAGGCATTTGGTAAAGCCAATAATGACTCCGTGCTTACGTATATGCTAATTGAGTCGCTGCCTACGCAGCCATCTTCTGTAACGGCCTCCACTATATACATAGTATTGAACTCAGGCTTAGCCACAGGATTAGAGATATTTGCATTGCTCAGCCCTGCAGGCGGGAACCACGTGAAATGCGATGCATTTGTCTGAGGATTGAGCTGGTAAGACTCGCCGGGATAAATGGTAACCGAATCGCCGAGGAATATGACCGAGGCGGGGAATACGCTCACCTTTACAGAAGCCGTGTCTGTGCAGCCATACGCATTCTGCGCCACCACCGTGTACTTCATATCAGTTTCAGGGCGTGCTATTACCGATGGGCCTGTAGTATCATCGAGGAACAATGATGGCGACCAGTGGTAAGTAACAACGTCTGCGCTGGCAGCGGTAAATATAGCCGTATCGCGCGGGCAGAGCTTCTGATCTCCCGACACTGTGACGTTAGGGCCGGGCACTACCGACACCTTCATAGAGTCAATCTCACTGGTACATCCGTTCACCGTCTGTGTTACATAGAACCACATAACGGTGTCGTTTGCGGTAGGCGGTATTGGCGGCGTGGTGCTGCCGATGCTGCCTGCGCTTGTAGGATACCAGGTGATCGTAGACCCTGCATCGCCGTGGGCCTGCAGCGGTGGCACAGCTGCCGAGTCGCAATAAGTGAGCCACACCAATGATGGCGGCTCCGGAGTACGATTTACAACAACTGTATCGAATACTGTATTGTAGCAGCCATTGAGGAACGCAGTAACCGTGTACACACCGGTGTGCTCAGTAGAAGCAGGTATCCTTTCGGGGTTCTGCGCTCCGGAGAAGAATGTGTATGGGCCGGTCCATGAGTAGGTAGCACCTGCGAGGCTCGTGGAGAACAGCCTCAGTGTATCGCCGCTGCACACAGGCGTGTTGCTGGTGGCCGTCAGTGGCGGCGTGGCGGTTATCGTTACTGTTATTATTGTTGATGTGTTACAAAGGCCCAGGTGCGCGGTTACCTGGTACAGGCCAGTAGCAGCCGTGGTCACATTCAGTATCATTGGGTTCTGAAGCGTTGACGTGAATGCATCAGGACCCGTCCAGCTATAGGTGACGCCAGCGGTATTGCTGAACGAGAACAGCTTGAGCGTATCCCCTTCGCATATGCTGATACCTGTAGGCGGGCCGGGGCTATTGCTGCTGGCAAGCGGCGCCTCTGGTGTAGAGTCTACCACGGCATAAAGCGTGGCGGTATCAGATACACAACCCAGCCTTGTAGCATATACAGAGTAGGTACCCGTAGCCAGCGTGGTGGCGGGGCTGATAGACGGGTTTTGCAAGCCCGAAGCAAAGCCGTTAGGCCCGTACCATACGTAAGCGGATCCCGCCATAGTATTAGCCGTAAAGTTGAGCGCAGTACCTGAGCATACTGGCCCGTTGCTGGTAAGCACAGGTGGCGCAGGCGTAGAATCTACCACCACTGTAGTGGTGACCGTAGACGTACACACACCCAGCCGCGCTGTAACGGTATATACGCCCGACGCGCTGGTAGGCACATAGTACCTCACTGGGTTTTGCACGCCGCTGGTGTAGCCGCCTGGGCCGGCCCAGCTGAATAAAACAAAGTCGGTAGTATCTGCAGAATAGAGTAGCAGCGTGTCGCTGGAGCATACAGGCGTATTGCTCCACGCATGCGGCACCTCAGGGGTGGAGTCTATGACGACATTGACCGTAGCGCTGTCTGAACAGCCATTGAAAGTAGCCACGACCGTATATATACCCGACCAGCCAGTTATGGCAGTAGGCCGCGTAGGGTCTGAAAGTGTGCTGCTAAAGCCCCCCGGACCTCTCCATATCCATGTTTCGCCAACAGAGTCGGGTGTAGAAGTGAGGTTGAGCGTAAGGCCGGAGCAGATAGGTGCGTTGGTTGTGGCGTTGATCACTGGTAATGGCTTAAGCATTACGTGGGTGCGGGTGGTGTCGCTAAATGCACCACGAGTGCGTATTACGTAGTACCAACCGGTGTCTGCCATTGTATTAGGTGCGGTAAGTGTTATGTACTGTGTGGTACCAACTACAGGCCCTCCAATGCCGGGCCCGCGCCAAATATAAGTGGCACCCAGCGAGTCACCGTGAGCTTGCAGGTAGACACTATCGCTAACACACACCACATTTCCGCCCGGTGTCGGCAGATCGCCCGGTGAGCTGCTGGTGGCCCGGAAGCACGTAAGCACCGTGAGCCTGAATTCAAATTGGTTGCATGATAAAGTATCTGTACCGGTAATGGTATAAGTAGTAGCACCAGGCAGGGCCGTTATGTTCACGGAATTTGTGATGCCGGTAGTTGATGCCAAACCAATTGCGGGAGACCATTTCCAGTTGGTAGTTCCCCATTCGCCATGGGCTATGTTTACCGGTATCGTGGTGCTTGGACACGGACTTACGGTTGCGATATTAGGCACTGCTGTGCAATTAGCGATCAGCTGGGGCTGCGGGAAAGCACTATCGATAGCTGCAGTATCGCTGAATATCCATGCATAGGATATGCGTATGCTGTCGCCGGGCGCAAGGTTGCCTAAATTGTATACTATGCCATAAGCAATATCCTGGGATAGTGTTGTAGCATACAACGCATACCAGGAGGTGCCTATACCTGTGGCCGTGCCTGCATAAATGTTACTTAATGAGTTGCCAGCAGACAGAGCGGGAGGCCAGGCGGTATAAATAAGCGCTTTTGCACGGCAGTCTTTGGTGGCAAGGCCTGAGAATGCGTCCTGGTGGAGTGTCGGTGGCCTGCCGCTAACCTCTACACGGTGATCCACATCGTTCTGGTAAGATATATGGTTATCAGTAGGGAAGCTGCCGCCAGTTATGGTTACATCATTATCAGGATCGCTCGTTACCATGTAATACAGGCCAGTGATAGTAGCAGCGCCTGTATTTTTGAATGTGACGTTCACGAGGTCCCACGAAGCATTGGTATCCACCCGGTTCTGCGAGCGGATAGACAAGTTTCCACCACCCACGTTGTAGGTGCCTGCCCAATATCCTGCATTGGTGCTCTCGAGGAAGGGCCCGCACGATGAGCCGGGTGTGTAGGTATGGCCGATGTTAGTGCCTGAAAAAGTAGCCCCGGCACCCAGCGCAAAGCCACCAACGCTACCGCTGGTGTAAAAAGCATCACTTCGTACGCCGTTCATTTGTACGGACCACCCGTCAAAAGGAGTACCGGGTAAAAAATAGGCACCATAGAAACAGCAGTTGGGCGTGGCTACAGGCGAACCCACCGTCCAGCCATCATGCCCCGGATCGTAAGAGAAGTCCAGGCCATTTCCGGTAGCGCTGACCCCTGTCAGCGGATCGACATACCCGCCCGCGCTGGCAGCAGCACCACTATGGCTATGATATGCAGCCGGCACCGGCATAGTGTTTCCCCAGCTGCCATTTGGCGCCACAGCAACCTCAAGAAAGCGGCCCTGGAGAAATATTTGATCACCTACAAGCTGAGCAAAAGAGCTTTGACTACCCAGAACCAGGCAGGCACAAAACAACAATCGGTAAAAACGAAAAGTCATAAGCAACGTATAAAAAATTGGGTCACTAAAAAATCTTTGCAAGCATTCCCTTAAAGTACAGCCTTTAAATTTACGTATTTTTTATTCTCTATCACACTTTCAATAAACATATATTACATTTATGTGATAAAATAAGGAAGATAGGGCAGGCTAAAACAAAGACGGCTAAAACTGCAATATGGATGGGTAGCGACCGTATATAAACGAAAAATGCCCCCGTGCGGGAGCATTTTTTAATCTATAGTCAATATTTTATAGCTTACGCTTCAGACTTCATGCTTTTCTGGAACTTCTTACGATCTTCCTCGTTGAGCATGATCTTACGCAGGCGTATATTCTGCGGAGTCACTTCTATGCACTCGTCCTGCTGAATGTATTCCATACATTCTTCAAGCGTCATCTGTATCTTAGGTGTTATCCTTACAGAGTCATCGGTGCCGCTTGAGCGCATGTTGGTAAGTTTCTTGGTCTCGGCCACATTTACTACCAGGTCTCCCGGCTTTATGTGCTCGCCTATCAGCTGGCCTTCGTACAGCTCCTGTCCCGGATCAATGAAGAACGCACCACGATCCTGCAGCTTGTCGATAGAGTAACCTGTTGCTTTACCGGCGGTCTTAGCCAGCAGCACACCATTGTTACGGCCGGGTATAAAGCCCTTCCATGGCTTGTACTCTGCAAAGCGGTGCGCCATAACAGCCTCACCAGTAGTAGCAGTAAGCATCTGCGAACGCAGGCCTATGAGGCCACGCGATGGTATCTCGAATTCCAGGTGCTGCATTTCGCCCTTGGTCTCCATGATCAGCATTTCGCCCTTGCGCTGTGTTACCAGGTCTATGACCTTGCCGCTGAAGTCAGCAGGCACGTCTACAACCAGTATCTCATACGGCTCGTTCTTCTTGCCATTAATTTCTTTAGTTATTACCTGTGGCTGGCCTACTGTAAGCTCATAGCCCTCGCGGCGCATAGTCTCTACCAGTACGCTAAGGTGCAGGATACCACGGCCATAGACCATGAATTTGTCCGCATCATCAGTTTCCTGCACGCGCAGGGCCAGGTTCTTCTCCAGCTCCTTCATCAGCCTGTCGCGGATGTGGCGGCTGGTAACGAACTTACCTTCTTTACCAAAGAACGGTGAGTTGTTGATGCTGAACTGCATGTTCATCGTAGGCTCATCGATAGGGATGATCTCTACTGCTTCAGGGTTTTCATAGTCAGCGATGGTTTCGCCGATCTGGAAGCCCTCTATACCTACTACCGCGCAGATATCGCCGCACTGTACCTCGGTAACGCGCTTCTTGCCCATGTCTACGAATACATACAGCTCTTTTATTTTGCTGCGCTGCATAGTGCCATCGACTTTGCACAGCATCACCTGCTGGCCTTCTTTAAGCACGCCGCGCGTGATCTTGCCAATGGCTATACGGCCAAGGAAAGAAGAGTAGTCGAGCGAAGTGATCTGCAACTGCACAGGGCCTTCAACCACCGTGGGCGCAGGCACTTTTTCAAGTATCGTATCAAGGAGTACAGTGATGTCTTCTGTAGGCGTGAGCGAGGTATTAAACCAGCCGTGCTTAGATGAACCGTAGATAGTAGGGAAGTGCAGCTGCTCTTCAGTAGCATCGAGCTGGAAGAAAAGCTCGAACACCGCGTCATGTACTTCGTCAGGACGGCAGTTAGGCTTATCTACTTTGTTGATCACTACTATCGGGTGCAGGTTCAGGTTCAGGGCCTTTTGCAGCACGAAGCGTGTCTGCGGCATAGGGCCTTCAAACGCATCTACCAGCAGCAACACGCCATCGGCCATTTTCAATACACGCTCCACCTCACCGCCAAAGTCGGCGTGACCAGGAGTATCGATGACATTTATTTTCACACCCTTGTAGGTAACAGAAACGTTCTTAGCAAGGATAGTGATGCCACGCTCCCGCTCCAGGTCGTTGCTGTCCATTATCAGGTCGCCAGTTTCCTGGTTGTCCCTGAAGACGTTAGTGGTGTGTAATATCTTGTCTACCAATGTTGTCTTACCATGGTCAACGTGCGCAATGATCGCTATATTCCGGATTTCCATATTCTGCTTTATCGGCCTTTTTTGCCTTATTTACTTTCCCCGTTTTTTTTCAATAAAATAGCCCTTCCGATGGAGAAAATCAGGAAGGGCCGATTTTTTCAGTGTGCAAAGGTATCGAAATATGCGATAGAAAAATCATAGATAGGGGCTATGAAAGTTATAAAAATATTAAAACGAGGCGTTTTAGTTCATTATAGTGTCATAAAAAAGCCGCCGCCCTTATTTAAGAGCGGCGGCAGTAAAAATATCAATTGTTCTTAGTGAGCTATCTCTACCTGCCTGATAACAACTTCATTATTGTCGTTAGTAAGCTTGAGGAAGTAGACACCGGAAGCAATGCCTGCCGGTACTGCACACCTGATGCTGCTGCCTGTCTGCTGTGCTGCTGTTACTGTTTTACCTGCTGCGTCTATGAGCTGGTAATTCCATGTGCCTGCAGGCACATCTGCATAGAATGCTGTTGTTGCAGGATTAGGATATACAGTGATAACCGCGTTACCAATACCAGCAACCGACGATACGCCTACACGCTGCACGTGTGTGCGGGCTGTGCGCGGCTGCGTGTAGCCAGCGTCTTTGAAGGCTACAGTGGCCATAGGTGTAACCTCGCCTGAGCGGTAATAGTTCTGCTCATACACAGTGTCTTTGCGGCCCTGTGTGAGGCCCAGCGATGAAAGCAGCGATGGGTTCATTGGTGCGCCGCTGAGGAAGAAGCTATCTGTATGCATGGTGGTAGAGCGTACCTGCAGCACATTAGAGTAGTCAGATGCTACACCTGCGGCGTTCTTCACGCGCATTTTGCCCCAGCCGGTCACCGTGTCCTTCTCGGTGGCATAAGTGCGCACAATGCCGGGAGCGGCAGTGTATAACGGGAAGAAGCTGAGCGCATAGGTAAAGTCGGAGCTGTAAGTAGATGCCCATGTGCTGCCCATAGTGGCCGGGAAGGCGATAACAGTACGTGGCGTGCTGTAAGTAATAGTCTGCGCATTGATGACCACAGAATCTGTAGGCATAGTGGCCGTGGGCGTAGGATATGCGATACGCGGCACCTTGATGCCACTTTGCGTGATGGCTGACGCATTGAGATTGGTGAGCACATTGCCCTGGTAGGCGAATGTAGAGAAACCAAACATGGTGCTATCGGCAAACTGGAAGCCTGCAGCGGGTACCCTGTGGATAAACAGGTTAGCTACGGAGTCGGTTACCACGTTCATATTCCACGTCATGTTAGTGCCGGCCGCAAGCGATGGGAATGCGGAGGCCGCGGTGGTTACCTTCAGGCTGTCTGTGCCGTACAGGGACGAGGCATAGCTTGACGAGGTAAGGGTGATCTGGGCATTACTTTGCGCAGTAAGCAGCAAAATGCCGGAAACAAAGAGTACAGTTTTTTTCATGTAAACAGATTTCCGGCAAAAGTATGGATACTAACTGAGATGCGCGCTAGATAATATCGCGCTCATCAGTAGTACCGGGCTGCATGGTAGGCTTGTCGCTCTGCTTATCGTACTGGCCTTCCTGGTGGTTGCCCGATGTTTTTTGCGGCGCGCCTTTTTTCTTTCCGCCTTCCTGCGCCTTGTTGTCTTGTTTGTCCGCGCCTTCACGATTGGTGGTAAAGTCGCCGTCCTTATTCCGTTCGATATTGAAATCACTGCTCTGTTCCATAGCTGCTTTTTTTCCTAATAATCGAAAATATCCATGCCATTTGCGGCTATGTGCCAGTACTTTAGGCTTTTAGCTGATCTGCAAGGTGAGCCAGCGCATATGCCAGTATTTCGCTATGGTCAAAGGCCAGCTGGTCAATATCTTCTACATTTACCCATTGTGCATCTGCGGCATCATCTCCACCCTGTGGTGTATGCTCATTTGCGTCTACAATGGCGTAGTGCGCCACAGTGATGGTGCGAAAACGCGGATCGCGGTGCACGCCGCCAAATGCGCCGAGCTGGGTTACTGCCGGCAGCTTTATGCCAGTTTCCTCTTGCAGCTCGCGCAGCGCGCCTGCCTCCAGCTCTTCCTCTTCTTCGAGAAAGCCGCCGGGGAATGCTCTGTGCCCTGCGTATGGATCATTCTTGCGTGTTACCAGTACTATCTGGAGCTTGCCGGTGGTATTGCTGAAAATAAGCGAGTCTGTGCCGATGTATATTTTTTGGTTGATCATTGTTTGTATGCTTGTAGCAGTATCCCCTAAAAAAATTTGCCAGCACTTTGAATCCCCCGAAAACAAAATTTGCCAACTTTGAAAAAAAGTTGGCAAATTGGTGTTGCGCCTTTTTACCTGGCGTATCAATCCCGTAAAACCAAAATTTGCCAACTTTGAAAAAAGTTGGCAAATTGAATATGGTATTATCAGCGGCTTACTTCTTAAACAATCTAAAAATATCCAGCCCGTTGGCATACACCATCAGCGTTAGCAGCAGCACGAGGCCTACTGTGGTGGCGCGCTCCATTACTTTCTCGCTCACTTTACGACCGGTGATCATTTCGAATAGCAGGAAGATGACGTATCCACCATCGAGGCCGGGTATAGGCAGCAAATTCATGAAGGCGAGTATGATGGATACAAAGGCTGTGAGCATGAGGAAGCGCTGCATGTCGAACTCGGCAGGGAATATTTTGCCGAAGCTGATGATGCCGCCCAGGCTCTCGCTGGTCTTTATTTCTTTAGAGGTGAACATGAGCCTGAACTGGCGGATGTAGTTGCCAAACTGGTCGTAGGTATAGGAGAAGCCTTTGCCTACAGCCTGCATTGGCCCGTATTTAATTTTTTCGAGCTCAAAGAACCTTGTGCCGCTGTGGCGCATGAAGCCGAGAGCACCAGCAGCACCATAGGCCGTTTTTTGACCCGGCACTGTCCCTTTCAGTTCCAATGGCTGGTTGTCCCTTACGACGGTAAGCGTTATTGGCTGCCCTACGAGGGTCTTCTTAAGACTATCGAATTGATCTATGAACATGGCCGGGGCGCCGTTGACCGCTACTATGCTATCGCCGGCCTTCAGGCCCATAGCCTCTGCATTGGAGCCTTTGGTCACCTCTTCTACCACGTTTGGCATACGCGGAGTGATGAAGGAGCCTTTCTCGCCCTTTATTATTGAGTGTACGGTACCGGGCCGTATGTTGATAGTCACGGGCTGGCCGTTGCGCTCTACCTGTATGGTCTTGCCCTCATCGAGTATAATTGTTGGCAGTATCCTTTCGAAGCGGGTTACAGGCTGATTGTCTACAGCCAGTATCTTATCTCCGTTTTGCAGACCTATGCTCTGGGCCAGGCTGTCGGCTGCTATACCGTATTTGGCATTCTTCACCGGCAGGTACTCCTCGCCGTAGATGCTGAATACGAACATGTAAATGATTATTGCCAGCAGTATATTTACAATGATACCACCCAGCATTATGAACAGGCGCTGCCATGGCTTCTTAGAGCGGTATTCCCAGGGCTGAGGCTCCTGGGCCATCTGCTCCTTATCCATGCTCTCATCTACCATGCCGGCTATCTTCACATAGCCACCCAGCGGGAACCAGCCGATGCCATACTCGGTATCGCCCACCTTCTTTTTGAACAGCGAAAAATTGAGCAGGCCGGAGAACGGGAACAGGAAGTCGAAGAAGAGGTAAAACTTCTCTACCCGGGTCTTGAACAGGCGGGCAAAAAAGAAATGGCCAAATTCGTGGAGCACAATGAGCAGGGAGAGGGCGACAAACAGTTGCAGTACTTTAACTGCTGTGCCAGACATTAATAAGATGCTATGTAAAGTCATTTATGGAATTGGTAATTAGGAATTGGCAATCAGGATTGTTTACCTGGTGTTCAAAATGGTTTAGTTCAATTATTAACTATAGTTCAGACATAGCAGGCAAGCTAAATACCTGGTTCCCCTTTAGGGGTCAGGGGTTTAATATATAGAAAGCTGGCTCTTCTTAATAAACTCTGTCGCGTATTCCCGCGCCCCGGCATCGCTCTGGTGATAGTCTTCCAGCGTAGGATGCTCCACAAACGGCACTGCTTCCAGCGTCTTTTCTATCATCTCGCTCATCTCCAGGAAGCCTACTTTGTTCTGCAAAAATGCGTTCACCACCATTTCGTTAGCAGCATTGAGCACACATGGTGCATTGCCACCCCTGAACATAGCATCCTTTGCGATGGCAAGATTACGGAAAGTTTTATAATCGGCGGCCTCAAAGGTGAGCTTTGAAAAATCCTTGAAGTCGAGGCGCTTGAAATTATTAGCTACGCGCTGCGGGAAAGCCAGAGCATACTGTATGGGCAGCTTCATATCGGGCAGGCCCATCTGTGCTTTTATAGAGCTGTCTTTGAACTGTACCATGGAGTGTATAACGCTCTGCGGATGTATCACCACCTCTATCTGCTCATTCTCCAGCCCAAAGAGCCATTTGGCCTCTATCATCTCCAGCCCCTTATTCATGAGGGTGCTGCTGTCTATTGATATTTTGGCGCCCATCGTCCAGTTGGGGTGCTGCAGCGCATGGCTGGCCTTCACATTCACCAGGTAGTTAGGCTTGCGGCCCAGGAAGGGGCCGCCAGATGCGGTGAGGATCATCTTCTCCACCATATTGATATCCTCGCCTACAAGGCACTGGAATATAGCTGAGTGCTCACTGTCGACCGGTATTATAGCCACCTTTTTCTCTGCGGCCTTCCGCATCACCAGCTCGCCGGCCACTACAAGGGTTTCTTTATTGGCGAGCGCTATGCGCTTGCCGCCCTCTATGGCAGCCAGTATGCTATGCAGGCCCGCAAAGCCCAGTATGGCGCCCAGCACAGTATCCACAGTATCCCACTGCACCACCTCGGTGAGCGAGGCATGGCCCGCAAATACCTTTATGGGCAGCATCATAAGGGCATCCTTCACCTCCCGGTACTTTGCGTCATCGGTAACTACAACCGCATTAGGCTTGAATTTTCTTGCCTGCTCTATCAGCAGCGCAGCATTGCTGTGTGCGCTCAATACCTCCACCTCAAACAGATCAGGATGCGCGGCCACTACTTCTAATGCCTGCGTACCTATAGAACCCGTTGACCCCAAAATCGCTAATCGCTTCATGCACACTATTTTATTATATATTAACCCTTACGGGCCACCAAAGATATTGAAAAGTAAATATTGAAAAGTTAAAAAGAAAAGGGGGGGTTCTAAGCGTACTTTAACGTGCTAAGCATTTTTGTTTACATAAACTTGCTTATATTTACATAATGATGAATACTATCCCAATATTAAAGGGTCTGCACCCTGGCATTGTGCTGGAAAACGAGCTGAAAAAAAGGCAGCTTTCCAAGGGACAGTTCGCATTGTCAATACACGAATTCCCTCAAACCTTAAGCGCCATTACCCACTGTAAGAGAGGCATGAACACGGCGTTAGCTCTGAAAATAGAAAATGCCCTGGGCATAGAGGAAGGTTACTTTATGACCCTACAGGTTTATTATGAGATCAAACAAGAGAAGCTGAAGCAGCAACAAACCCATCCGGACCTTTCTAAGCTGAGAACCGTTTTGTTTTGGGATACGGACATACAGAAGATAAACTGGCATACGCAAAAAAACGCCGTTATCAGGCGGGTATTTGAACGCGGAAATGAAAAAGAACAAAGTGAAATAGTCAATTTTTATGGGCAGGAGGCAGTAGACAAGGTCCTCAATCGAAATTCTGCGTGATATGCTTTACTGGAATACGGTTATCCCTTTGCTGAAAGATGCCCTTTGCCTCGTTTCGGCTTCAAACCTTTTTAAACCTTTTAGGTTGGTCGGCGGAACGTCATTAAGCTTACAACTGGGCCATCGGCAGTCCATCGATATAGATCTATTCACTGACGCAGGCTACGGAACAATCGATTACATGGTAATCGACGCTTTTCTGCGCAGTCAATTCGCTTATGTATCAGCCGTTGCGACTGACCTTATCGGCCCGGGCCATTCATACTATATCGGCAACAGCGAAACCGACTGCGTAAAGCTGGATCTCTATTATACGGATGCTTATATTCGTCCTGAGCGCGAAACAGAAGGCCTCTGTTTGGCGGATATTGAGGATATCATTGCGATGAAAATGGATGTAATACAGCGTACCGGCCGTAAAAAAGACTTTTGGGATCTTCATGAATTATTAAGCAGATACAACATTGAGCAGATGATCGCTTTTCACAACGAGCGTTATCCATACGGACATGATGAGGATACAATAAAAGACAACCTTACCAATTTTAGCCTTGCTGATGAAGAATTTGATCCCATCTGCTTCCGGGGAAAGTATTGGGAGCTTATAAAGCTTGATTTTTTTGAAATAACCACTTCTTTTTAGCAGTCCGCCCGGTTGCCCGCAGCATTTGTCCCTTCTATTGTCATTTAGTTAATACCCGAAAATTGGGTATTTATACCTATTGGCAGGGATAGCAGAACCGCTTACTTTTACAAAAACCATTATTTATTCAATTCTATATCCTTAATCTCCCCAATGTATGAAAAAACATTTCCTTTCCCTTATCCTGCTGTGCTGTTCGGCAATTGCCTTTAGCCAGTCTCCTACGGTTACCCTTTTTGCCACTGGTGCTACCGGGTCTTTTACCACCGGCTCGGCTACCACCACCACCCGTACAGATGATGTTATCATGGCTACATCGACTACCGACAAAGGCTACGCGGTCTTTGACCTAAGTGGTATCCCTGTGGATGCAACTATTATATCGTGTGTGCTGGGCTTCCACGTATCGTCATTTACTGCCGGCACTCCGGACCTATGTAATACGTATGGTTATCCCGGCGACCTATCGCTTGTTACCACTCCGGCAACACTCTTTGCCGATATCTCAAGCGGCACACTGCTCTTCAGCGCCATACCGCCCGCCGACGGCAGCTACGGCGGTAGTACAGGCCACGACTCAATGGAGTCGTCGACCGCACCCCTCACTACCTTTATCCACGACAACCTGGGCGGCAAAATATCCATAGGCTTTACAGGCGGCGGTACTAATGTTTACGGTATTACCGGCGAGACGGGCCTTGCCTCTACTTACGGCATTCACGCACCTTACCTGCGGATACACTATACGCCGCCGTGCAGCGGCACCCCTTCTGCCGGTGCTGTTATCTCCAGCGTACCATCGGCATGTGCCACATTACCGGTAACGTTAACAAACATAGGCTACTATCCTTTTCCCGGTATAACATTCCAATGGCAATCATCGCCCGATAGCAGCACGTGGACCGACATAGCAGGCGCAACGGCTGCAACCTATGTAGCACCAGGCATAACAGCTACCACCTATTTCCGCAGCACGCAAACCTGCACCTTCAGCGGCTTGTCATCAGTATCTGCTGGTAAAAAAATTACTTCCCTGCCCTGCTGCAGCGGCACGCCACCGGTAGGAACTACATCTACCGGTGCCAGCTCTTGCAGTGCCTGCACCCTCACGCTCGACCTGCCGGGCTATCCTGCCCTCGCCGGCCTCACCTTCCAGTGGCAAAAGTCTGTCGATAACGTTACGTGGACAAACATCTCCGGCGCCACATCTATACCCTACAGCTTTGCGCCCTACGGCCCATATTACTTCAGGTGCAAGGTTACCTGCACCCCGAGCGGGCTGTTAGCCTATTCTACCTCATCATACGTAGCATACCCGTTGCATTTGGTTATCGCTGATAGCGTACGGAACCCGGGTTATTCATGGTGCCCTCCACCGCGGCACTACACAACGGTGAACGGCAACTCTGCGCTGCTTAGGTTAAAAACTTTTTATGGCGATGGCTTGAGCGACTCCCTTGCGTTCGCTACTGATTCAGCAAATGCATATATTGACATGCCTCATGCGTATAATGTTTCCGGCATTTACACAATAAAGAAGATACTCTACTTTGATAATACAGCTATAGACTCGGTTACGTTTTATTATGACTACCGTCATTGTAATGGACTTAGTGCCCGCTTCTACTTTGACCTGAACAGCGACTGCATCAAGCAAACTACGGAAACCTGGAATAGTAATCCTGTAAATGTGAAAATCGATTCTAACGGTGTGCCAATTGATACATTATCCATAACTTCAGGTTACTACTATAGAGCCTGGGGGCCTCCCGGAACTGTTTACACTTTTTCAATGCTTTCATTGCCTGCGTTCTATGTATCGTGCCCGGGGTCCGGCGTTTGGTCCGAAACAATTTCAACTGGCGGCGCATACCCGATGAGACAAATCGGATTAAATTGCTTTAGCACCGGCGGCATATACGACTTATCGGTCAACATGTCCCTGCTATCAGGCATGAATTTGCAGCGGGGCCTTATCTTAATTCATAACAGCTATTGTAATCCCACCGATGCAGTTGTTACGCTACATTATAGCCCCAAATATAATATTGTTGACTTCTTCTCCCCTTACCCCGTTTCCACTACGGCCAATACTGCAACCTGGCTACTTCCCGATTTGTTCGTCGCAGATACAGGAGACGCTCAAATATCCTATGGGCTTAAGGTTTTACCACTCCTGGCAATGGGAGATACCGTCCACACCCACGTAACCGTATCGCCGGTTTCGGGAGATGCCAACCCTACAAATAATTCGATGATAATAATCGACACAGTTCTCGCCAGCTACGACCCTAACGAGATATCTGTGAAGCCCTCTGGCTGCATCGACGCTGCCGAAACGATCACCCAACTCGAGTATACCATACACTTCGAGAACCTCGGCAACGACACAGCCCACAATGTACATGTTATGGACACACTCTCTGACTATCTCGACGTAAAATCGCTGGAGATCGTTTTGGCTTCCAATACTATGTATACTTCGGTGTACAAAGATGGCATCTATAATATCGCCAAGTTCGACTTCCCGAATATAAAGCTGTGGGACAGCAGCCATTATGCCGAGCGGCAAGGTATGTTCATCTACAAGATCAAAACAAAGCCGTCGCTTGCATTAGGCAGCCAGGTAAAAAACCGGGTAGGCATTTATTTTGACATTAACGAGGTGGTAATGACCAACCAGGTAAGCAACACCAAGGGCTGCCCGCCGGCCGGTATCAATGGCACACAATATGCGGGTGCACTGGTGCAACTGTCGCCTAACCCGGTAAAGGATGTGCTTACCATAACAGTGGCGCACGATGCGTATAATTCTTTCAACATTACAGACTGTATCGGCAAGCAATATTTGCATCGCGCACTTGATAACACCGCAACAATTGATGTGAGCACCCTGCCCGCAGGCTTGTACTACATCACCTTCCATGGTACGCACGACACCGAGACGAGGAAGTTTGTGAAGTGGTAGCTGCCGCTATAAAATCGTTCAGGGTGGTGCATTGTCGTTACGGCCAATGCACCACCCTTTTCTTTTGCATCACAGCCAACCGTTTTAATCCTCTAGCTGCTCATCGCTGCCCTCCGGAAGCATTATCGCGAAGGTAGAGCCTGCGCCCTCTTCGGCCGTTACGCTGATGGCGCCGCCATGGTTAGCTACTATCTTTTTGCATATGGCCAGCCCTATGCCTGTGCCCTCGTATTCTGATGAGGTATGCAGCCGCCCGAAAACAGAGAATATCTGGTCTGCATATTTTTGCTCAAAGCCAATGCCGTTATCAGCGACTGTGATGTGGTAATATTTTGCCCCGACACTTGCGGTGGGTATATCGTGCAGCTCAGCCGGGGCAGCTTCCCGGGCGGTAATACGTATCACCGGCACTACGCCCTCTTTAGAGAACTTCAGCGCATTAGCTACCAGGTTGAAGAATAGCTGTGTCATCTGCACCGGCACTGCTGCTATCACCGGCAGTCCTACACTTATCACCTGCGCGCCTTTCTCGGCTATCACCAGCTCCAGGTCGTCTTCCACCCGCTTTATCGTTTCATTGAGATCTACCGGCACCATACCTACAGACCTGTTGCTAAGCCTGGTAAAGTTGAGCAGGTCTTTGAGTATCTGCGTCATGCGCTTAGCCGTTGCGGATATCTTATCCAAGTATTTTTTTGTTTCAGGGTCTACCGCAGGGTGACCGGCGCCCATTATGATACTGATGAAGGTATTGATCTTGCGCAGCGGCTCCTGTAGGTCGTGGCTGGAGATGTGGGCATACTGCTCCAGCTCGTCATTACGCTCCTCCAGCAGGGCGGTGCGCTCTGCTACTTTCTGCTCCAGCTCCTCGGTGCGCGTCACCTGGTCGTGTATATCGGTGCAGGTGCCCACCCACATCTGCACCTGCTTCGCATCGTCGAGCACGGGCACGCCCCTTATCAGGTGCCACCTATAGGCGCCATCGCGATTGCGGAAGCGGGCTGCATGCTGATATGTGCGCTTCGTGCGCACCGATTCCATCCACCTGTTTACCAGGCCTGCCACGTCATCGGTATGCACTGCCTCCTGCCAGCCGCTACCCAGCGACTCTTCCCTGCCCTGGCCCGTGTAGCTATACCAACCCGCAGTGAAATAGTTTGTAACACCCTTATTGTCGGTGGTCCATGCCATCTGCGGCAGGGCCTCCAGCACAGAGCGAATATTGTTCTCTTCCTTTCGCTGGGCAGTTATGTCGTTAGCAAATAGTATGATGAACTCAGCACCCTCCTCGTTGGTCACCTCTCCCCTGCTTACTTCCAGTACGTGGCCATTTACGGTTATCACCCTGCGCTCCCTGGCCCCGGTGGCAAGCAGCGTCCTCAGCATGGTATATGCCTTGTTATCCACAATATCCTCCAGGTGCAACAGGTGTGGCCGGGTTTCGCCCACACCCAGCAGCTCCTTGGCTTTAATGTTGAGCGCTGCAATTTTCTCCGTTGCCGCATCGACCAGTATGGCGCCCACCGGTGCCTGCTCCAGGAAGTTGCCCAGCTGCTCCGGCTGTATCACCGGTGTGGGCGCTATGGGACTGAGCGCCAATGATGCTTCCGCAAGCTTGTGAAAGCTCCTGCGCTGCCGTGTACGCAGCATAGCCTGCTGCACCATATCGGCCAGCGGCATGTCTGCCCGATACAAGATGCATAGCGTGTTGCGGCCTACAAAGGGGGTGAACTGAAGCGACTGCTTCACTGCCGCAAACTGCGCCGGCAGTACCAGCAGCAGCACCGATATGTGCTTATCGGCAGCGTAGATGTGCTGCACCAGCTTTATGGGCTCGTGTGCGGCAGGGCCTATTATAAACAGGTCAGCTTGAGAGATGGCAGCATCCTGGCCATCATAGGCCAGCGGCTGCGCCCCTGCGACACCGTCCGCGCCTGATAGCACCGGTACTTCGTGATCTCCTAAGCCGGAGTATAGTATGAGGGACAAGGGTTGCTGTTTATTATTCTGATAAAAGAGGTTGGTCGAGCAGTGTTCTTCCTACCCAGGTGAGCAGCATATCTGTGGTGGGCGACATAACGTGGGCGGCCCTCGCATCGCGCAGCAGCATGCCCAGGTGCGAATTGTGCTGGTAGCCTATGCCACCGGCCAGCGTCATGGCCTCGTTCACTGTATCTACTGCGCATTCTGCCACATCGGCCTTGGCCGCAAGTATGGCCAGCACCGCATCTGCCGCGCCCTTGTCGCCCTGGTGGGCGGCATGGTATATGAGCCGCCTGCAGCTTTCTACCCTTATCCACATTTTGCCCAGCCGGTGCTGCAGCAGCGACACCTGCGACAAGTTGCTGCCATTGTAAGAGTAGGACCGCTTGAGCAGGGTGGCCCTGGCCTCTGCCAGCGCCTGCTCTGCTATGCCCAGGTAGGTGCCGGCCATGGCTATGAGAAAGTAAGGCGCTACTACATTGAATACATACCATAGCTGATCGCCCGGCTCACCCAGTATATGCCTGCTCGATATTTTAATATTGTTAAGCTCCAGCGAGGTCGATGAGTTGCCCCTCATGCCGAGACCTTCCCATTTCTTTCCCCACTGCATACCGGGGGTGTGCTCATCAAGTATCACGCACGAGAATTGCTCCGGGCTGGCATCCTGGCTGGCGGCCATGGTGGATACCACGTAGGAGTCGGCATGACCACCGTTGGTGACGAACGATTTCATGCCGTTTATAAGAAACTCATCTGCCGAAAGTGGCAGCAAAGCTGTTTGCGGAAAATAAAAGTGAGCACCTGTGCCGGGCTCGCTGAGGGCAAGCGTAGTGATATGCTCGCCCGCTGCTATAGGCTCCAGGTAATTCTTCTTCTGCCACCCGGTAGCCTTGGCTGCTATAACCGCAGTGCCCACGCAGTGCATGCCGAAGCATAGCCCTGCCGAGGAGTACCCTTTGCCAAGCTCTTCGCAGATGCGCACCAGTGCATACAGTCCTTGCCCTGCGCCACCGCATTCGGCAGGCACTACCAGGCCGGTAAGCCCCGACTCTTTAAGCGCGGCCATGCTCTGGGCCACCCACACGGCATCAGCATCAGCCTGCACTGCTTCCTTAGCTACTACGGTTCGCGCTATTTCGGCTGCTTTTTCTATGAGCTTGTTGATGTCCATTTGTGGGTTGTTGATCAGCTGCAAAAACCCAGCATTTTTTCTACCGAGTGTACCAGTGTATTCATATCTGATGGCTTTACCATAAAGTCAGTTGCGCCATTGTTCATGCTCTTTTCTTTATAGTGCGGGGAGTCAGAGGTAGTGAACACCACCTTGGGTATGCCCGAGTATTTATCTTCCCCTTTAAGTGCCTCCAGGGTTTGTATCCCATCGAGCACCGGCATATTAAGATCGAGTATGATAAGGCATGGCAGGCCCGTTGCCGGTAACTCGCTCAGGTAGTCAATAGCTTCCTGCCCGTTGTTGGCTATTTGCAGGGTGTGCCCTTTGTTCAGCTGCTCGAATGCGTACTTAATAAGGTCCTGGTCGTCCTCATCGTCTTCCACCAATAATATATGCATAAATAGTTTGCGTTTTTAAGGCCGCTGGTCCGGCGAAAAAGTGGCCTTCCACCCTTTTTGCAACGTATTGTGTTGATACAGCCGTCCGGAAGTTAATATAAACAAAAATTGTACCGCCATGGAGGAATGCAGCGTGGGTACATAGCAGGCTCGTGGAAGAGCCGATACATATTGGCGGGGTGTCGCAATTGATTGAGCCGGTGCCTATTGAGGCATCCCGCCATGGGGGGCATCACTTCCCCCGCTTCTGCTGTGGCGAGTTTGTTGCACCAGTAGCTGTCACTCCCCGCAGGCTGTTGAGCAGCTCCCGCTGTATCATAGCGGCCTTCTTATCGTTGTTTTGCCGGTCGCCGCTTTTGCGGTAATAGTCTTCAAGCGGCTGCGACATATCGTCTACCACTGTTGCAAAATCGTTCAGCTCGGCCTCAGTAAAGGGCGCATCTGACACAAGCGTGAACAAGCTATCGAAGAAAGTGCGCTGCGTATGCATGCGGTTAACATACGTTATAAAGGCGGGCAGGCCAGTGGCCTCGAAGAAAAATTTATAAAGTACCAACGTCTTCGCGAGCTTTTCTTTATCGGCTTCAAATATTACACCAAGCTTGCCGGCAAGCTCTGCAAACTGAGGGGGTAGCCCATCGGCCTTTATCTCCAGCCTCGTCATTACGTCCACTATCTGCCCGCCTGTAGCTTGCTTTTGCAGGGGCGTGGCACCTGTATGCAGCAGGGTAAGATCAAATACCAGGTGGTCGGTATACTCAGGCAGCGAACCCTCAGTGAGGGCCAGACATACGCCACGCAGCCCGTTGGCAGTAAGAGATGCAGAGATGGGCAACACTACTTTTTGCTGTATCAGCTGCAGGTTAGCTGCGGCCAGCTTCACTATGCCGGGGTCGCCGTGCAGCTCAGTTGGCGGGTATATGGCGCCATCTATCACAAATACCGGGTTTACAAACTGCAGGTGGCGGTGGGGATAGAAGTGCCGTGCGGCATCGAGCACCAGCTTGTGGCAGCCAGCTATGTACAGCAGTATGTTTGCCTTGTCGAACGGGTGCGCGGGGAAGAGGCTATCGAACTCAGCAGCGAATACCCGCGACTGCTTTAAACTAGCTGATAACGTGCTCATAAGTAAATAGCATAATAAATATTTATAAACGCAACTAATTCAAAGTAGTATTCAAATCTAATACAATTCTTAAAAGATAAGAATTGATGTTATCCACCGATGTGCATATCGCTGTGAGCCCTTGATAACGAGGAGATTGCAGTGAAGAAGCTATAGCTCAGGTGCCGGACCGGCCGGTTTCGCCCATTTATTCAGCTGCTTCACGCAGGCCGATATATCCTTGGGCAAAGGCGCTTCAACCGATACCAGCTTGCCGTCTTCCTTCTCAAATTCGAGCCGGTAGGCGTGCAGGGCCAGCCGGCTTAGCAGTGGCTTTTCCTGCTCATCTTTTTCAGAGAGGCGGTACTTGCGCTTGATGCTTGATAGCATGAAAGGCTTGCCGTCGCCATACAGCTCGTCGCATACTATGGAGTGCCCTATCGACTGCATGTGTACCCGTATCTGGTGGGTGCGGCCGGTATGTATCTGGAACTGCATGAGCGAATACAAGGGCCATTGCTCCGCTACTTTGTAATCTGTCACGGCTGCCTTTCCTTTTTTGGCTACTATCATTTTGCCGCCAATAGCGGGGTGCTCAGCTATGGGTGCTTCTATACGCCCTTCTGCCGGTGTCACTATGCCATGCACCAGTCCGGCATAAAATTTGTTTATATCCCGCTCCTGGAAGAGGATAGAAAGATAACGGTGCGCAGCCTCGTTCTTCGCAAAAGTGATAACGCCGCTGGTATCCCTGTCGAGCCGGTGTACCACCCATATACGCTGGCCCAGCTTTGTTTCCAGCAGCTTGTTCATGCTGGCCAGGTTCTGGTTGAAGCGGTCTGGCACTACCAGCAGCCCGGCAGGCTTATTCACCACTACCAGGTCGTCATCTTCGTATAGCTTTTCTATGGTCATTCTATAATTCTTTTATGGCTGGGGTTCTATTGGCTATTGTAGGCTGCCAGGCTTTCATTTTCTTTCTCCCTCATCACCTTCTTATCAGCAGCCTTCTTGTCTTTAAAGCCACACAGGTGCAGCGCCCCGTGAAATATTACCCGGTGCAGCTCATCAATGTAGGTGGTCTTAAATTTTTCGGCATTTTCCTTTACCCTGTCCACGCTTATGTATATCTCCCCCTGCATCTCTTGCTTAGACCCACTGAGGTCAAAAGTAATGATGTCGGTAAAGGTATTATGATCCAGGTACTGCATATTCATCTCGGCCAGGTACAGATCATCGCAGAAGATGTAGGTGAGCTGCGGGCTTTTAATCCCGGCCCTATGCTGCTTCACCAGCCCATCGAGAAAGGCAGACAGCCTGCGCTTATCCTTTAATCCTGACTTTATATCTTCTTCAAAAAATTTTGCCGGCATCAGAAAAATTTGCAGTAAAGGTACAAAAGTAACGTTGCCGCAATAGCGGAAATGGCGCTGCCGCATTTCAAATCTTCGCGACTTAGGCCTCACCCCAGCCCTTTCCCAGGGAGAGGGAGAGCCAATGTCCGCGCAGTTGCGCGGGTGCTATTAAAATAAACGACATGCAAAGATTTGAAATGCACGCCGTAACGGCTCGTACGAATACGCCGGCGCAAACTTACGTACCTTCGCAGCAAATGCCATTATCAGATCATAACATAGCCCAGGTACTTGAGGGCCTGAAGATAAAGTCGCTCAACGATATGCAGCTTGCAGCCCTGGAAGCCAACCGCACCCACAGGGATGTGATACTGCTCTCTGCCACAGGCTCAGGCAAGACACTTGCCTTCCTGCTGCCGGTGCTGGAGCTGCTGGATGCTGATAACAAAAATACCCAGGCGCTTATCATAGTACCATCGCGCGAGCTGGCGCAGCAGATAGAGCTGGTTTTTAAGGGTATGGGCACCGGCCACAAGATAACGGCATGCTACGGCGGCCACCTCCGCGAGACCGAAGAGAACAACCTGCTGCAGCCCCCTGCGGTAATAGTCGGCACGCCCGGCCGCCTTGCCGATCACATCCGCAGAAAGAATATTACTGCAGCTTCTATTACCACTCTGGTACTCGATGAGTTTGATAAGTCGCTGGAGCTGGGCTTTGATGAAGAAATGTCATTTATCATAGGCTCACTGCCCGCACTCGATAAGCGCATACTCACCTCGGCTACCGAGGCTGTAAAGCTCCCCGCATTCGCCGGCCTGCAAGACCCCGCACGCCTCGATTTTCTGCCCGAGGAAAAACTGACGGCGGAGAAGCTGGCGGTAAAGACAATTTTTTCGGAAGGGAAAGATAAGGCTGATGTCTTGTTCAACCTGCTTTGCTACCTGGGTGCCCGGCCTTCTATGATATTTTGCAATCACAGGGAGTCGGTGGAGCGCACCAGTAAGCTGTTGTCTGAGAAGGGCATTGTCAATACCTTTTACCACGGCGGCATGGAGCAGCAGCAGCGCGACAGCTCGCTCAGCAAATTCAGGAATGGCACTGTAAGTTTCCTTGTCACTACCGACCTTGCGGCGCGCGGACTTGATATACCGGATATACGCTACATTATCCACTACCATCTGCCCGATACCGAAGACAGCTTCACGCATCGCAATGGCCGCACAGCCCGCATGGAGGCAACAGGCACGGTCATACTCATACTTGGCCCCGAAGAAACACTGCCACGCTATATAACGGAGGTGGATGAAGAAATGGATATCCCATCAGAAGGGCTGCAGCTGCCCGACCCGCCAAAGTGGACCACGCTATTCATAGCAGCAGGCAAGAAAGACAAGGTAAATAAGATCGACATCGTAGGCTTCCTTTCTCACAAGGGCGAACTGAAGAAAGAAGATATAGGACTGATAGATGTAAAGGACTTTTTCTCGTTTGTGGCCATACGCAAAACGAAAGCCAACAATACCCTGCACCTGATAAAGAACGAGAAGATAAAGAACAAGAAGGTGATGATAGCGGTGGCGAAGTAGGGGTGAAATGATTGTAGCATATATGGAATGTGCTAAACTCGGAATGGATAAAAGAGTTCCTAGTCATTAGCGAAATATCCTATCACCCCTTTCGGGTTTTACCACCGCGTCAATTCCAATACTACAATCCTGGCATCCCTTCGGGATTTTCTCGGTGCCAATCCTAACCGAAAGGGTTACATGTGCATGGAAAGCAAGGTTTGATCTGCTATTTACCACTGGCTATTTCCATAAATTCTTAGGGTCCATTTTTACTCCTTTTTCGTCTTTGATCTCTCTCCGGGCTTCTCTGATTTTTTTAGTCAACCCGGCGTTTGCCAATAGTCTATCGGTTTCATCTTGTTTTTCAGCTAGCAGGATAGTCTTCAGTTTTTTTATGACGATTTCATTCGTTAAGTCCGCAATTTTTTTAATTAATTCAATCTTATCGGTATTGATGTCCACGCGCAAATTTAATAACTACTAATTTGTTTAGATTAGTTTTCCCCCGGGTGGTGTTCTTTTTACAATTGTGATACCAGCACGCAAGCCAATTTCTGGCTAAAATCCGGTTACTTTGCAGCCTGATGTCTCTCTTCACCGCATCCCTCAACTCTGGCAGCAATGGCAACTGTTACTACATCGGTAATGAGCAGGACGCCGTGCTGGTAGATGCCGGACTATCTTGCCGGGAGACGGAGAAGCGATTGCGGCGCATGGGCCTGAACATGGGGAAGATAAAGGCGATCTTCATCTCCCATGAGCATGGCGACCATATAAAGGGCATTCAGAATATAGCTTTCAAGCACCAGGTACCGGTATATATCACGGCCGCTACACTTCATTCGGGCAGGCTGCATATACAGGAGCACCTCGTGCGCCATTTCAGCGCACATGAGCCGGTAGCTGTTGGCTCGCTAACGGTAACAGCATTCCCAAAGCTGCATGATGCTGCCGACCCGCACAGCTTTGTGATCAGCGGCAACGGTGTGAATGTGGGGGTGCTCACTGATATAGGCGAGGCTTGCGAGCAGGTCCATACCTACTTCAATAAATGCCACGCTGCCTTCCTGGAGGCCAACTATGATGATGCTATGCTGGAGCAGGGGCGCTACCCTTATCACCTCAAAAAGCGCATCAGCGGCAGCTATGGGCATTTGTCTAATCAGCAGGCGCTCGATCTTTTCCTCGCGCATCGTGCAACTGGCATGAGCCATGTATTCCTGTCACATCTGTCTAAAGACAATAACGACCCTGACCTGGCGGCTGCGCTGTTTAGCGCACATGCGGGTAAGACAAAAGTGGTCGTAGCTTCGCGCTATACCGAATCTGAGGTGTATGAGGTGAGGGCTGCCGAGCCGGTAAGCTACTTCGCGAGAAGGGCTATACAGGTGGAAATGTTCTAATTTATTGTTCTACCCCCGATTTCCATAACTTTGCGCACCCGGCGACAATCCCAGCGGTACTGATAGGTGAGTATTCTTAAAAATTTTCTTGGTAACAGGAGCGCTAACCCCAAGGGCGAAATGCACTTCCTCGATCACATCGAAGATCTGCGGTGGCATATTGTCCGCTCGGTGATTGCAGTGGTAATAGGGGCTATTATAGTCTTCACAAAAGTAGAGTGGGTCTTCGACCGCATCATCCTTGGCCCGGCGCATAACGACTTTATATCTTACAAATGGTTTTGCCAGCTGGGCAAGCTGCTGCACTACGATGGCTTTTGCCTCGGCGAGGTGAATATGAAGTTCCAGAACACAGCAGTGGCCGGCCAGTTTATGATGAGCCTGTCTGTATCGCTGATGCTGGGCTTCATTATAGCCGTTCCCTATATACTGTGGGAGCTATGGCGCTTTATAAAGCCCGCCCTGCGCGAGTCTGAGATAAAGATGGCTACCGGTATCGTATTCTGGGGGTCTCTTTTATTCTTCATCGGTGTGCTGTTCGCTTATTATATCATAGCACCCTACACCATCAACTTCTTTGGCAGCTACCAGCTCAGCCCGCTGTTTCAGAATATCATTACCATAGAGAACTACTACGATACCATGAGCAATATGATCGTAGCCATGGGCCTCTCCTTTGAGCTGCCTATGCTGGTGCTGCTGCTTACCCGTATAGGCATACTTACGCCTGAGCTGCTACGCGCAAAGCGCCGCTATGCGTTTCTTATCCTGTTCATCTTATCAGAGCTAATTACGCCCCCCGACCTGTTCAGCTGCCTCATCGTTTTTGTACCCCTGTACGCGCTGTTCGAAATCACAATAGTGATCAGCGCAAGGGCAGTGAGAGCCAGGAAGAAAAAGGAAGCACAACAAAAATTGCTGGATAAATAACAAACATTTTCTATGAGCAATACCACTTTTGATAGAAGCCTGCCGATAGCCATAGGCGCAGACCATGCGGGTTTTGAATACAAAGAAGAGCTGAAGAAGAAGCTGGAAGCTGCCGGCTGGCAGGTAGCCGATAAAGGCACCTATATCCTGGACAGCGTAGACTACCCCGACTTCGCTCATCCCGTGGCGGATATGGTAGAAGGCGGACAAGCAGCTGCCGGCATATTGGTTTGCGGCAGTGGTAATGGCGTGTGCATGACGGCCAACAAACACAAAGGCATCCGCGCAGCACTGTGCTGGACCAATGAGCTGGCAGCACTATCGCGCCAGCACAATAACGCTAATGTTATTTGTATCCCATCGCGCTTTGTTTCTTTCGATGATGCGGAACTGATGGCCAACACCTTCCTCGCTACAGCATTTGAGGGTGGCAGGCATGAGCGCAGGGTTGAAAAGATCTGCTAGTGTCAAGTCAAAAAGGGAAAGTCAAAACCCAAAAGTGTCGGTCAGGTAGAACAAATGAGATCGACTTAATAGAAATAGAAACTGGCCTTTGCTCCCCAAGCAAAGGCCAGTTTTTGATGGCAATGATCATCGTGACTTAGAAGTAGAAGTTGAGGTTGATACCTGCATTAACATTATCGAGACCTATGCCAAATGAGCGCAGGCCGTTGTTGCTGAAACCTTCAGTTTCTATCTCTACCGCTGAAGATGTGAGTGGGTTCCATGTTTCAGTGGTAACGGAGTTTTCTCCGTATGTAGAGAAGCCGAGTGTATAACCCAGCTCGCCGCCAAGCGATATCTTAGGTGCTACGAAGTATTCTACACCCACAAAACCACGCACCCCAAACAGGAACATAGTGCCGGCTGAGCTTTCGAGCACACGGGAAGTTGCACCCGCTGAGGTGCCCGCGTTGAAGTCGGTTGTGCTTACCGGCGTTGTGAAAGCAGTGGTGAAGTCATTTCCATAAGTATAGCTGCGGCTGCTGCCTGCAACACCCAGCAGCGCCTCAGCACCGTAGATGCCCTGCAGCCTGCCACTGCCGCGGCGCTTTTCGATGCCTCCGCCCAGTAGTACAGCGTAGGAGGTAGTACTTACCTTATCTTCTGCATACTCAGGGTTGAGCGGATCGGGCGATGAAAGGCTTTTAGCTACGAGGTTGCGGTAAGCAACATTACCTGCATTCAGCTGGAAGCGCACACGGTAAGCCAGGTCTGACCTTTTCATGTATTTGCCCATCACAGCCATGCCGCTAAGCCTGCCGATACCAAACGCGTCAGGTGTATTTGCGCTGTTGAATGTAGGTGCATTATTGTTGGTGCTGCCGTTCATCAGATCGCCAATATAGCCCAGGAATGAGGTAGCAGAAACACCAAGTGCCCAATCGCCCTGCTGGGGCAGCACTTCATGTCCGTTAACGGATTTAAAGCTGTAGCAAACAGGTGCTTTGTCACTGGCTACAGGCGCATCTGTAGTTTGGGCAAAGGACGGGGCTGCAGCAGCCAGTCCAATGAATAAAGCATAGATCTTCTTCATTTTTTAGGTTGTTTTAAAAGGTTAGGCGCAAAGATATCAAAGCCTTATGCAAAGCTGCAAGTTATAATTAGAATTAAAATTTAATGATGCAAATATTCGACTATAGCGGTATGTCCACACGTATTTGCTTGGAGAACGACCGGCCATTGGCATCCTTGCCGTCGATCTTCCACATTACAGAGCGCAATACTACCGAGAGCGGGCGCTGATTTGCAGACCTTACGTTGCGCACGCTGTTGGTTATCTCCTGCACCTTTTTGCGGCTCATGCGCCTGCGCTGTGCCATGCGTGCTACAGCATTCCTGATGGCTGCCGGCCCTGCATCTGTATATTCCAGGTCCCTTTCACCAAGCCCGGTGATCTTATAAGCGTTGTTACCGCCGCGCAGCGGCTCCCAGTCTGTTGTTTCAGACAGGGCATCAATGGGGAAGGTGCCCATATCGTTTTTCAATACCACGGCAGTCTGGTAGCGCATAGATACCTTAGTAACATCGCCGGTCACCCTGATCTCATTGCCATCAATATCACCACTGTTGAATGTGTATACTGCGCCGTTTGCCCGCTGCAGGTTAGGGTTGCCGGCAAGCTTGCCATTGAGGCCGGGTATCAGCACGGTCACATCTTTGAACTCTGCTTTAAGCCCGGCCACATCTGGCTGAGCCTTAGGCTGATCTTTCACCGGTGGGGCTTGCGCAGTGTCCCGGGCGGGCGTTGCGACAGTAGCGTTGTCGCTGGTTTCTTCCGGCTCCGGCTCTGCCGCCGGTATCTGCGGCTCCAGGTCGGCAACAAGGTCCTTAAGTTTTTTAGGGTCGGTCTCTGTAATGATAGTGGCCGAGTCGCCGAGCACGATAGGCCCGCCTGTCTTTGGCGGGGCATCATTGCACGATGCCAGGAGCAAAAGTGCCCCGGCTATGAAACCTAAATGTGATAACCTCGTGCTCATCCGGAAGATTTTATTTGCTAATGCAGTGGGCCGCATATACATACAGCGGGACGAAAATAACCTACAAAAGCTAATTATACTAGTAAGACAGCAATTTTTGTATATATGCATCAAGCCTGCGGCTGGCCATAAAGTTCTGTTCCAGCTCTATAGCGAACGGCACCGGCGTGTCGAGGCTGGCACAGCGCATCACCGGGGCATCCAGGTTTTCGAAGCAATGCTCCGCTACCCATGCAGCCAGCTCGCCGCCTATACCACCCGTTAAAGTATCTTCATGCAGCACCAATACTTTGCCCGTGCGCTGCACGCAGGCACGTATAGCTTCATAGTCAAGCGGCAGCAATGTGCGCAGGTCCAGTATATCAAATGATATATCCGGGTTGTGCTTCGCATAGTCCATAGCCCAGTGTACGCCCATGCCGTAAGTGATAATGCTGATGTCCGACCCTTGCTGAACAGTGCGGGCCTTGCCTATTTCTATAGAATAATACTCCTCGGGCACCAGCCCGCTGATGCTGCGGTAGAGCCCCTTGTGCTCAAAGAACATTACAGGGTTGGGATCCTCTATGGCGGCTATAAGCAGTCCTTTGGCATCTTCAGGGGTGGAGGGGTATACTACCTTGAGGCCGGGTGTATGTACAAACCAGGCTTCATTGCACTGCGAGTGGAAAGGCCCCGCACCAACTCCGCCGCCGGTGGGCATGCGCACCACCACATCGGCATTTTGCCCCCAGCGGTAGTGTATCTTAGCCAGGTTGTTGATGATCTGGTTGAAGCCTACAGTAACAAAGTCGGCAAACTGCATCTCCATCATAGACTTGTAGCCTTTTATGGAAAGGCCAAGCGCTGCGCCTACGATAGCGCTCTCGCACAGGGGAGTATTGCGCACGCGCTCTTTGCCAAACTCCGCTACAAATCCTTCTGTGAGCTTGAATGCACCACCATATTCTGCAATATCCTGCCCCATGAGCACAAGATTAGGATGGTGCTCCATGCACTGCCTGAGGCCTTCGCTCAGCGCCTGTATAAATTTCTTTTCCGTGCCGGCAGTTGTTGGCTTTATTGCCGGCGAGGTCAGCGGTGCATACACATCGGCTACTTCCTCTGCTGTGTCAGGAGTCATCGGTTGCGCCTCAAAGCCACGCGCCAGCCCGTCTTCTATTTCCTTCTGTATCCCTTCGCGTATAGCTGCGATCTTTTTGTCGTCGAGTACCTTCTCTTTCTTAAGGAAGTCCTCATAGTTAGATAGCGGGTCTTTCTTTGCCCACTCTTCAAACAACTCCTTAGGCACATACTTCACGCCGCTGGCCTCTTCGTGCCCGCGCATGCGGAAGGTCATACACTCTATGAGTATCGGCTTCTGCTCATTGATGCAGTATTGCCTTGCTTTTTTGATCTCTTTGTAAACCTCCAGTATGTTGTTGCCGTCAATGGTGATGCCCCTCATGCCATAGCCCAAAGCCCTATCGGCAAGCTGGTCGCACACAAACTGTTCATTGGCGGGTGTGCTAAGGCCATACCCGTTATTCTCTATCACGAAGATCACCGGCAGGTTCCATACCGCGGCCACGTTAAGCGCCTCGTGAAAGTCGCCCTCGCTGGTGCCGCCATCGCCGCTGAATGCCAGCGATACCTTCTGCTCCTTCTTTAATTTGTGCGCCAACGCCACCCCATCGGCTATTGCCAGCTGCGGCCCCAGGTGCGATATCATGCCGCAGATATGGTACTCGTTTGCGCCGAAGTGAAACGAACGCTCCCGCCCTTTGCTGAAACCCTCTTTGCGCCCCTGCCACTGCATGAACAGCTTATCGAAGGGCATCTTGCGCGTAGTAAACACACCGAGGTTGCGGTGCAGCGGCATTATGTACTCATCAGCATCAAGCGCCATGGTGGCGCCCACAGCTATTGCCTCTTGCCCTATGCCGCTAAACCACTTGCTTATGCGGCCCTGGCGCAGCAGCACCAGCATCTTCTCCTCTATCATCCGTGGCCGCACCAGCTCAGTGTATAGCTCCACCAGTTGCTCATTAGAAATACCTTTACGGTCAAATTGCATTAGTCAGGGATTTGGGTGCAAAAGTAATGTGGTATTGGTTAAGTAGAGCCACCACGACTCAAGCATTTGGATTAATATATACATCACCTGTTCACATCACCGATTATCTGGCACGCTTTTCGCCTCCGTATCAGTATGAAAAAGCAAATATTGCTGATTGCACTGTTAGTAGCCGGTTTCGGTATTAACAGCCAGGCACAGTTGAACGTTAACATAAACATCGGCTCACAGCCTGTCTGGGGCCCTGTGGGCTACGACTATGTAGAATATTACTACATGCCGGACATAGACGCCTACTACGACGTGCCGCGCCAGCAATATGTATACTATGATAACAATGCATGGGTAACGAGAAGGGCTTTACCGCCCCGTTATGGGAACTATAACATGTATGACGGCTATAAAGTAGTTATCAACGAGCCGCGCCCCTGGATGTCTCACGACAGGTACAGAACGCAGTATGTGCAATACAAAGGCCGCCGCGGACAACAGGTGATACGCGACAGCAGGGATGTGAGGTATTACGCTAATCCACGGCATCCGCAACATGGCAAATGGAAAGCCAGTAACCCCGGCAGGGCAAATGGTCACTATAAAGGCAACAATGTTAACCGCCGCAATGATTACCGCAATGATGGCCCCGGCAACAGAGAAGGACAGCGTGGCGGAATGGGCAGCCGCGGTGATGATAAACAAGACCGGGGTAACGACAACCGCGGTGGTGATCGGGATAAACACGAAGGGAATGGCAATGGCCGCGGAAATGGAAATGGCAACGGGAAAGGCGGCGGAAAAGGGCGCTAACCGCTAACTGAAATTATTGATGCCATCCGGAGCGGGTAAGCTTTGGGTGGCATTTTACTTTTTGGTGCTTGAGCCAAAAGAGCAGCGCCCTCACACCCTGTAGCAATTAGAATTAGCTTTATGGAGTTGTAATACACGTTTTTGATGCGTCGAATTGTTCTCTACTGGTTTTTACTGCTTCTTACGGTATGCAACTATAGCTGCTTACCAGAGTCTAATGGCGGCCGAAATGTAACTACCCGCACTCCAATTAACTTTTACAGCCAGCAAGTCTATGTGTATGCTGTGAAAGCTACTGATTCAAACGGGAGACTTTTGTACCGCGACACCGTTAGCCTGTTGTGTAATTGCAACCCTTTAGAGCGGCTTAATTGCGATAAATCATCGCTCAAATTACACTGGCTGGATTTAAGTGTAAAAAGCGACCGCTACATTGTTAACGGGATGTATGGTCCTTCCTTCGCGGAAGGGTCTCCTCTGCCGCAAATCGCCGGAGTGGGCCTCTTTTCACCGCCACGGGATTACCAGTATAAGGTACTTGAATTGTGCCCATCTCCATTCCTGAAATATCCGATGGAAGTGGGCGAAAAGTGGGGATGGCGAAAGGATGCCGACTCATCAGCGTATGAGTTGGTAGATAAGGTGCCTACCGATGCTGCAGGGGCAACGTTTGCATGCTATAGGATCCATGGAGTTCGCACGTCCCTGCACGGCAGATCCACTGCTGACTTCTTCTATGATTCGGACTATGGGTGCGTAAAGTTGCGCTACTTCCTACCTGATAAAAAAGAGTTAGTGTTTAGCTATATCGATGCATTAGACTCCAAGCTCCTTATTTGGCATTGAATAAGTTGGTGTGATAAAGTTACGTAAAGCATGTAATGCCCCTAACTTCGCGTTATGTCATCTTCCCTTCACGCTGCACCAAAGTCGGCCGGTATATATTTGCACATTCCTTTTTGCCGGCAGGCGTGTGTGTATTGCAATTTTCACTTTTCCACTTCGCTGAGGGGCAAGGAAGATGTGCTGAATGCCATGATGCGCGAACTGGAAATGCAGCGCGACTACCTGCAGGGCGTACCTATAGAAACGGTCTACTTTGGAGGCGGCACGCCGTCATTGCTTTCAGCCGATGAGATCAACAGGCTGTTTGACACAATACTGAAGAACTACAATGTGCAACACATAAAGGAATGCACGCTTGAGGCAAATCCAGACGACCTCGGCAAGCAGTACCTGCAGTCGCTGCGCGGTACGCCGGTCAGCAGGTTTAGTATAGGCGTGCAGTCGTTTCACGATACTGACCTGCTATACATGAAGCGCGCCCACAATGCGCAAGAAGCTGACTATGCTATTAAAGCCGCGCAGGACGCAGGCTTTACCAATCTCACGATAGACCTTATCTACGGCACACCCGGCTTAACAGACAATGCATGGAAACAGAACCTTGCCAAGGTGAAGAGCCTTGATATACCACACTTCTCATCGTATGCACTTACGGTGGAAGACAAGACTGCCCTGCACCATGCCATACGGGCTAAGAAGAGTGCCCCTGTAGATGCGGAGCAATCTGCGGGGCAGTTCGAGATACTGATGCACGAGGCAAAGGCAATGGGCTACGAGCACTACGAGATATCTAACCTCGCGCTGCCGGGGCACCACGCCATACACAACACCAACTACTGGCGCGGCCACCATTACCTTGGTATAGGCCCCTCAGCGCACTCCTTCAACGGCACCGCCCGCAGGTGGAATATTGCGAACAATGTGGAGTACGCAAAAAGCATTCTCCAAGACCATAAGCTGCCTTTTGAAGAAGAGCAGCTGACACAGGTAGAGCACCTCAACGAATACATAATGACTTCGCTACGCACCATGTGGGGCTGCGACCTGGCCCGCATAGAACATGATTGGGATGCCACCTATGCTAAGCAGGTAGCCGACGCCAGCCACCTGTTCCAGGAAAAGAAATGGGTGGAGCAGAACGAGCGTACGCTGGTGCTAACTAATGCCGGCAAGTTGTTTGCGGACCGGATAGCGGGGGAGTTGTTTGTGAGCGAGTAATTTATGTTCCGCCTAACAATGGCACCGCTTACTTTTTCTTTGCGTTATATTATTCATCTCATTTACGAAAGCCGAGTCGTCCCAAGGACGAGTGAGGGCGGGGGCAAGCCCCACCCCTACGTTCACTTTATCCGGGCAGTGCGCTGTTTAACTTCTTCCCACGTGTACCCCTTCACCATGCCGCTTTCGAATTCTTTGCTCTTCGGTCCGTTTCCTTGACGAAGTTTGGGTCATCCCAGGGATTTTCCGGTATTTGATCGTTGCTATCCTGCGAGTAAGCCAGAACAGCCTGTAAATGTGCCGAGATTAGCTGTGGATAGCTTTGCAAAATCATTTCGTCACTCCACCCCTTTGACAGCAATGCTAAAATCAGCTCTACAGAAATTCGGGTTCCTTTTATCAAAGGCTTACCGGCGAGTATGTTCCCGTCAGATGCTATGTACTCCTTCCATTGCAGAAACCTAAATTATTAAACATTCCTTGCTGCCCTCAGCTCTATAAGCGTAACCTGCGCAGCAGCACACAGCTTTTCAATGCCATCCTTTACAATGTAAACATCAGACCGGCAAACTGTAAGCGTCCTACCGTACTTCAGCACATTTGCCCGACCTATAAGCAGCTCGCCATTTGCAGGCGCCAACAGGTTTAGCTTAAACTCTACCGTGAGAACGGATGACCGTGCATCCATCAGCGAGTAGGCTGCGTAACCGGCCGCATTATCTGCAATGGTACCTATTACTCCGGCATGAAAAAATCTATCCTGCTGTGTAAGCCGGTTATTGTAAGGTATGTGGATCTCACAAAAGCCAGGCTCTGTTTTATAAAGAGTGGCATTGATGTACTCCATGAATTCTTGCTTGCGAAAACTCTCCGCAATACGTGATGCATAGTTCGGGTCCTGTGGAGTATAATTCATCTTCCCGGAAAATTTACCAATGCACCAGCTTCACACCGCCGTTATCGATCCCTGATATCTTTAGCATGTAGTTGCCGGCGGGGAGGCGCTCGCCGGGGATGGTGGTTTTGCCGGTGCCGCTGTTGCCTTCCCATATTATGCGGCCGTTCATGTCTACCAACGCGAGGCCTGTATCTGCAGGCAGCTCTTCTACCTGCCAGTGGTTGCGGGTGGGGTTGGGCAGTATGCGCAATTTGCCGGGAGTAATGGCGCCCAGGCCAAGTGTTACATCTTTAGAGATGATGCCGTTCTGCTTCAGCACCGTCCACCCTTCCGTATTTAGGCCTACGCCGGTCATAGTTTGTGGCCAGTCGAACATGAATACCTGTGTATCGAGCGAGTTGTAGACCTTCACTATAGTATCGAGCGCGCCTGCTTTGAGCAGTAGCTGAACGTAGGTGCTGAAGTGGTTGGTAGCCGACGGGCACGACTGGGTCTGTATGAGCTTCACCCATACTGTAGAGCCGGATTGGTTCCAGCTAACTTTATAGAGCGGGTAGCCGCGGCCATAGATCCACTGGTTGAAGAAGGTATCGAGGTTAGTGCCGTAGACTGACTCTGCTATAGCTTTAAAATCTGCCGTGCTGGCATTACTTAGCGCATAGGTATTCTGGTATATCCGCAGTACTTTAAAGAACAGGCTGTCCTCAGGAGCGGTGTAGCGTAGCGAATTAATGATGATCGCAGCTTTAGGATATTGGTTTAGCGTGAACAGGCTGTCGCTGGTGCTGGTGTCGGTAACGTAGGTGCGGCCGCATGGCTGTGATAGCGCCTGTGCTACCTGGCCAAGCCGGTGGGCTCTTGCAGCAGCAGGGCTCCAAAAGTGATTATAGTAAAGCTGCTCAGAGAAGGTAGCGAAGCCTTCGCTCAGCCACATATCGCCCCAGGTCTTGTAGGTTACGTTGTCGCCAAACCACTGGTGGTTGAGCTCGTGGGCAATGGTCTTAGTATCGGTAACGCCAATGGTCGTCATGGTCTGGTGTTCCATACCGCCGGTGAGGGCTGTAAAGCACATGCCATACTTCTCTTGCCAGAAAGGATACCTGACGCCGTAGAGATTAGAGAAGTAGTCGATCATCATACCTACGCTGTCGAACTTGGCTTTGTGAGCAGGGTTGAAGGTGGCGGTATCCATGAAAAAGTTCTGGATGAGCATGGAGTCTGTGCTGCTGGTAAAATGCCAGTAAGAGCGGTACTCGGAATAGCGCGCTACGGCCAGCGATATGAGGTAGTAGTCGATGGGGTAGCGGGTCTTCCAATGATAAATGGAGTAGCCCGGTGCAGAGGTGTTGTCAACATTTACCAGCACGCCATTGCTGCCATCTACAACGCCTGCAGGCACCCTTATGAACATATCTACCGAGTCGGCCTGGTCGATGACTGATTGCTTGCAGGGCCACCAGTTGAGCGCCACCCATGGGTCGCTGACGGTGTACATCATGTGTGTGCCGCCACTCGATATAGCATGTGCCACACCATTGAAGAAGCCTGAGCCCGTAGGTGGTGTGCCGTGGTAGAAAATCTGCGCGGTGAACATTGTGCCCGATGCCAGCGCCGAAGATAATGTGATGGTGCGTACCGGGCCGGTGCCGCTTACCGTATATAATGTACCATTCACCTTAGCTGAGTCAATGATCATATCAGGGCCGAGCTCGAAAATGTAGTTCGTCATTGACGAAGCTACCACCTGTGCTGTGGTTGCTACATTGCCCTGTATGTAGGTAGCCGTATCAGTAACATTGAGGTTGAAGCGCAGGTGCTTAATGTCATAATCGTCCTCGCCGGCATGTGCCGTGGTTGCTTTGGCATGCGCCTTCCGGTAGCCTTTACCCAGGCAAGTTTCGCAGGAATAGGAGTCGGCTGCGATAAGCAGGATAGCAGCGCACAGTAGTAATATCTTAGACCTCATAAAATACGATTATAAGCCGGCCATATGAATAGCCGATAAATAGGAAAGCAATTTAATGTATTTTAGCGAAAGCTCCTCAAAATGGCAGGCTAACGACCCTATATAAACGGCTGGAAGCAGTCGTAATTGCGCTGGCGGATGATCTTGCCATCTTTGAACTCGAAGAACTGGGCGAAGTTAGCCTTCATCTCTCCGCCTATGGGTATATCGCCCATGGGCATGCCGAGCGTGCCGGTCCAGGTGGCTTCAATAATAACGGTGTTGCCGATGCAGTAAGATTGCGTGATATTATACACTTCCTTTTGCAGCACGGTCATTCCCTTCGCAGATGCGCTTTCCAAATCGGCAAGTGTGCGTACTACTGTATTCCTACTCAGTGTATTCGGGAACTCGATCTGCTCTACATCTGGGTGGTAGAAGCGTAACAGGTCGTGGAAGGAAGTGCGGTTCTGTAGTGTAAGGATGAAGTCGGCGGCGAGCGCCAGTATATCTTCCTGCGGCAAAGTGGTCATAATGATGGAATATAAGCAAAGATAGCTTGCCGGGATGAGAAGCCCCCATCCCGGCAAGTTGTCTTGTAAGTGCCTGCAGCTATGCTACCACTTCTTTAGCTTTCTGGTTGATCATGCCCTTTGCCAGGAAGTTGAGCTTGGTGTCTGCGTCCTGCTCCTCGGCAAGTGTGAGGCGCAGGCGCTTGGCAATACCTTCGTAGCCCAGCATCTCGGCATAATAAGCGGCAGAGCCGTAGCCCGAAATCTCGTAGTGCTCCACCTTTTGCGCACCGGCGATAATAGCAGCATCGAGCGCCTCATCGGTGCAGTCTTTGGCCATTACTTTATCGCCCTCTTCCAGTATGCCCTTCATGCCAGGATTGGGATCGCCCTGGGGGTCTATGCCCAGTTGCTTGCAGATAGCCTCGAGCGCCACCTTGTGCTGGTCGGTCTCAGCCAGGTGCAGTGCGAGGTTCTTTTTCAGGCCAAGGTCTTTGGCGGCTTCGATCATCCTAGGCATGGCCTCTACCAGCATGGCCTCAGCACTCCAGAGTACTTGTATCTCGTGGAAAAATAACTGTTGTAAGTCCTTAATTTCTGTCATAGTAGTCCGTTTATGAGTTTGAAGAAAATGTTCCCTTTAGCGGTCGAGCTCCGGTTTCAGTACCACCTTAACGCAGTCGTCGGTCTTGTGCTTGAACATATCGTAGGCTTCCGAAGCTTTGGATAGCGGCAGGCGATGGGTGATGATATCATCGAGCACCACTTTACCGCTACGTACAAACTCAAAGCACTGATCGATGTACACATGCGTCTGCGCCTGGCCGAACTGCATGATAAGCCCTTTATCGAATATGCGGTGTACCGGGAAGTTGTCGTAAGGGCTGGCATACACGCCCACCACCGACACAATGCCATTGCGGCGCACGGCCTGGGTACACCAGTCGATGACCTTGGCTGAGCCTTTTTCCATATTGATGACCGCCTTAGCCTTTTCGAGGAATGAGCGGTTGGGCTCCATGCCCACGGCGTCTATAGCCACATCAGCACCGCGGCCACCGGTCATAGCGCGTATTTTTTCCATCAGGTCTTCGTCATCGGCATTGATGGTGTCGGCATTGTTCACCTCGCGGGCTTTGGCAAGGCGGTACTCCAGCGGATCTACGGCTATTACGCGCTCTGCACCATTAGCCCATGCGGCCTTCTGCGCCATAAGGCCTACGGGTCCGCTGCCGAAAATCACCACAGTATCGCCATGCTTTACCTTGCCCCATTTTACGGCGCTCCAGCCGGTAGGGAAGATGTCGGTAAGGAAGACTACCTGCTCATCCGTGAGATCTTCAGGAATGATCTTGGGCCCAACATTGGCATATGGCACGCGTACATACTCAGCCTGGCCGCCACTGTAGCCGCCATACATGTCGGTGTAGCCAAACATGCCGCCGCCTTTACCTTTCAGCAGATCGCCTTCGGGGCCATACATCTCGGGGTTGCTCTGTGTGCAGCTGGGGTGATAACCCTGCTGGCAGAAAAAGCAGCTGCCGCATGCGATGGTAAAGGGCACTACAACACGGTCGCCTTTTTTAAGCTTTGTTACCTGCGGGCCTACTTCCTCTACGATACCCATGAACTCGTGGCCAAGTACCTGATCGCGGAGCTGGGGCACAAAGCCATCGTAGATATGCAGGTCTGAGCCACATATGGCGGTGGTGGTGACCTTTAGAATAATATCGTCGGGTTTTTCGATCTTTGGGTCTTCAACGTTATCGACACTGATATCCCCCATTTTGTGGAAAACGGCTGCCTTCATTTTTTAGATTGGTTTATGAATTAAAGAAAATGCTTACTCATGTTTGAGGCCGGTGGTCCTATCCACATTACTAATGCACTACCCCGGAACAAGGAGCAAGGCGATAAAAATTATGCCGTTTTATTAAAATGCGAGCCCGATCTCTAAGGGTATTAAACTGGTAATTGAGTATAGTGTGCAGTGAAATTTTTGCACCCTTGTTTTTCTTATTTGTAAGGGGTTTAGCGTAAAATCATTGCTCACTTTTTGCGCACTTTTTGCGCAACCCATAAAAGTGCTTGCGATACTCTAACCAATTTCCCATGGGTAATAAAAGACGGGATGGGGCATTTTACTTCGTGTTTTCGGCTGAATGCCGCGCTGTTATTGGCTTACTTTCAAAATTAAAATTCCCCATTATTCCCCGGCGGGGAAAAGTGTAGTGTGCATGTCTGAACTCGAATTTGTGGAATTAAAGAATTGCGTTTGGAGAGGCGACATCTTTTTGCAGAAGCATGTCGCTAACCATATGCTTGCAAATTGTGCAGAAAAGCTGATGTGGCAAAATTGGGTTTTTATGATAGTGTGTTTTCTGTAACGTCATAAACAGCTGGCTGCACATGATGTAAATTTGTTTGCGCGCTGGTGGCGGGTTTGGGGTTATTTTTCGTGTTTTTTTAACCGGTAAATTCGCGGGCACATTCAACCCTTTCAGGGTTGGCCCTGATGTTGTGCTACCGGCAGTTGCACTGCCGGCTATTATTGTTGAGCCCTCCGGGCTGGTGGGT
>JAZKFF010000011.1:62636-65957 GCA_040386555.1 Bacteroidota bacterium
TCATATTCAACCCTTTCAGGGTTGGCCCCTGTGTTTGCATACCGGCAGTTGCACTACCGGCTACTATGGTTGAACCCTCCGGGCTGGTGGGTGTGATTTGTTTCAGAACGGCTGGACAACGAAATATCAGTAATTGTGTAAAACAGTGTAAATTTATTTTAAAGCCAAACGCATGACAACAACCGTAATAAGGCAGAAGCTATCGACATATATGCAGACCGCTGATGATAAGAAGATCAAAGCAATATACACGATAGTTGAGGACGAAATCGAGACTGCTGCAAATGACTGGGACAACGATTTTAAGAGAGAGCTTGAACGCCGGAGCAAGGCATTTAAAAATGGGACTTCAAAAGCATATACCTGGGAGGAAACAAAGCGTGCCGCGATTGCTAAAGTAAAGGGGAAAAAGAAGTAATGGGCTTTCGCTTATTTTCTTAACGTCCAAGCTCATGCCGACTACATAGATGCTTACGAATGGTATGAAGATAAATCAGAAGGCCTGGGAGATCGATTTATGGACGCTGTAGACGAAAAGCTCCGTTTGGTAATAGAGAATCCGGAATACAACAGTAAGATACACAAAAACTTTAGGCAGGCAAAAGTAAAGGGATCTCCTTTCACGATAGTTATGAGGTTTTTCCTCGTAAAAATCTGATACATGTTGCGGCAATTCACTACGCCAGTAAAAACCCGCGTCTAAGGTTTAGAAAAATGGGATAGTATTGGCATCATTCCCCCACGAACCAAAAAAATATAGCCATCAACTATTACTTTTAGCTGCTACAATAGCCGCTAGTAATGCAAAAATTTCTCCTGCCTGTTTTTCTTTTTATCGCCCTGCCTGCGTTCGCACAAAAAGAGCAGCTGACCAAATATGTGAACCCGCTGACGGGTACTGACCGGATGGGGCACACCTATCCCGGGGCTACGGTGCCGTTTGGTATGGTGCAGCTGAGCCCGGAAACGGATACGCTGCCCTACGAGGTAAATGGCAAGTACAACAAGGATGTATACCAATACTGCGCGGGCTACCAGTACCAGGACAAAACGATAGTGGGCTTCTCGCATACGCACTTCAGTGGCACGGGACATTCGGACCTTGGGGACTTTCTTATAATGCCCACAACAGGTAAACTGATGATGAACCCCGGCACAGCTGATAATCCTAAGGGTGGCTTTCGCTCGGGCTACACGCATGCAACGGAAGTGGCTGAGCCGGGCTACTACAAGGTGAAACTGGACAAGTACAGTATCACTGCCGAGCTCACTGCGACCAGCCGTGTGGGCTTTCACCAATACACCTTCCCTAAGAGCGACAATGCGCATATTATACTTGATGCTGTGTATGGCATCTACAATTATCCCGACAAAAATGTGTGGACCTTTATGCGGGTGGAGAACGATACGCTGGTGACGGGTTACCGGCAAACCAATGGCTGGGGCCGCACGCGCACTGTATATTTTGCAATGGTGTTCTCAAAACCCATTAAAGAGTATGGCTGGCAGAATACCAGTAAGAAGCAGGTGTACAGGGGGTTCTGGCGGAAGTTTGACCAGGAACGGAATTTCCCGGAGATAGCCGGGACGCAGGTAAGGGCGTGGTTTGACTTTAAAACTGAGGAGGGGGAAAAGATAAAAATAAAGTTTGCCCTATCGCCGGTAAGCACTGCCAATGCGCAGCTGAACCTGGCTGCGGAAACGCGCGGCATGGGCTGGAACTTTGATGCGGTAAAGCAGAACGCGCAGCAGCTATGGCAGCAGGAACTCAGCAGGATAGAGGTGACCGCAGAGCCGGAAGTGAAGCAAAATTTCTATACTGCGATGTACCACGCGTTTATTAGTCCTACAGAATATATGGATGTGAACGGTGAATACCGCGGGCTGGACCAGAATACACATAAAGCAGATGGGTTTGTGAACTATACCACCTTTTCGCTGTGGGACACTTATAGGGCGCTGCACCCGCTGTTCAACATAGTGCAGCAGCGACGCAATGCTGATATGGTGAACTCTATGCTGGCACACTACGACCAGAGTGCGCATAAGATGCTGCCAGTGTGGAGCAACTCGGCCAATGAGAACTGGTGCATGATAGGCTACCACAGCGTATCTGCAATTGCAGATGCGGTGACGAAGGGGAATGGGGGATTTGATGCCAACAAGGCGCTGGATGCGTGCGTGGCAACGGCTAACCACGACAGCTATGACGGTATAGGCTACTATAAAAAGATGGGCTATGTGCCAGAAGATAAAAGCGGTGCATCGGTATCGAAAACATTGGAGTATGCCTATGACGACTGGTGCATAGCGCAGATGGCAAAGCAGCTGGGCAGGCAGGATGTGTATGCACAGTACATCAAGCGCTCTGAAAACTACAGGAATGTGTATGACGCCTCGCGTGGCTATATGCTGCCGCGCATGAGCGACGGCACCTTTAAGAAAACGGTGGATGTGCTGAACACCGATGAACCGGGATATATAGAAGGCAATGCATGGAATTACAGCCTGTATGTGCCGCATGCGCCGCGGGCTATGATACAGATGATGGGCGGCAACAAGCGGTTCACCCGGCACCTGGATTCGCTGTTTACCATGCAGCTGCCCGATAGCTTTTTTGAGCATACAGAAGATATAACGCGGGATGGAATAATAGGTAATTATGTGCATGGCAACGAGCCCTCGCACCACGCGGCTTACCTGTATAACTACGCAGGACAGCCGCGCAAAACACAAGAGCGTGTGCGCATGATCATGAACAATAAGTATCACCCCACGCCAGATGGACTAAGTGGCAACGACGACTGCGGGCAGATGAGCGCCTGGTATATCTTCAGCGCGCTGGGCTTCTACCCGGTGGCACCAGGATCTGCGGAGTATGCGCTTGGTAGCCCGGCGGTGTCCTCAGCTGTATTGCATTTGGAGAACGGGAAAGCACTGAATATAACGGCTAAGAACCAGGGTGCTAAAAATGTGCATGTGCAGAAGGTGGTGCTTAATGGCAGGGAGCTGAAAGGGAATACGGTTGCTCATGGTGATATAATGAATGGGGGTGAGCTGGTGTTTTATATGAAGTAGCTTTTTTTTCCCTCGTGAGTGGACCTCTCCCCGGCCCTCTCCAAAGGAGAGGGGGACGTGACGTGGCCCTTCGTGAGTGGCCGTTCGCGAGTGCCCTTCGTGAGTGCCGTTCGTGAGTGCCGTTCGTGAGTGAACCTCTCCCCGGCCCTCTCCAAAGGAGAGGGGGACGTGAGTTGCCCTTCGTGAGTGCCCTTCGTGAGTGCCCTTCGTGAGTGCCCTTCGTGAGTGGACCTCTCCCCGGCC
>JAZKFF010000011.1:66057-170872 GCA_040386555.1 Bacteroidota bacterium
CTCTCCAAAGGAGAGGGGGACGAGAGTTACCCTTCGTGAGGGGCCGTTCGCGAGTGCCGTTCGTGAGTGCCCTTCGTGAGTGCCGTTCGTGAGTGCCCTTCGTGAGTGCCCTTCGTGAGTGGACCTCTCCCCGGCCCTCTCCAAAGGAGAGGGGGACGAGAGTTACCCTTCGTGAGGGGCCGTTCGCGAGTTTTTTTGGTTCGGAAAACAATCTCGGGGATTCATCATAGCGTAAGTTAGCGGATAATCAGGCATCCTCTTTATTTGCCTTAATCGTCGCCACAAACCAATTGATAAGCTTGAGAAGATAAAAGACAATAGTAAGTCCGGCGATAAAAAAAGCGAATGATATTAAAAGCCAAAGCAACCAATAGGTCAAGGAATGATAGTGGCCATTTTTAGCGTCTTTATAGTACCATCTGACATTAGATATAATGGCCATAGCGAGTATCAAGAGCAGAGCGTAAACCCTTCTCCTGGCAATTTTTTCCCGGCTGTGTTTACCTTCTTTCATTGATACCGCGAGATCAGCGTACACTTAAATACCAGGGGAAATTACGGTTTATTTCAAGTGTAAGGAGAATTTGGGGGCGATTCCAACCCGGTAAAGTCTTTAATTTTTTAACTGTATTTTTGTGGCTGCAAACTATTGATACACTAGGATGAAATCTCAGATAAACATACAAATAGAGCTGGCTGAAGACAAGATGCCGGAAAATATTACGTGGATGGCGCCGGATGGCGGTGTGGCTGACTGGCAGGCTGCTAAGGCTGTGCTGCTGGGCCTGTGGGACGGGCAGGAGAAGTCGGCATTGAGGATAGACCTGTGGACGGGCAAAATGATGGTGGACGAAATGAATGATTTCTTTTACCAGACGTTTTTTGGCATGGCAGATACTTATCAACGGGCTACCCGTAATGCCGCCCTGGCGGAGGAACTGAAGGAGTTTGCAAAGAGCTTCCTGAAGAAGGCTACGGAGGCGATAGAGGAAACGGAAAGCTAGCTTTTTGCGGAATTAGGGATTTGTAATTGGGAATTAGGATCGCATCTAAAAATCCAAGTTTTAAATTCCAAAGCCAGGTGCAAAATTGCAGTGACAACAATCCTAATTACCAATTACAAATTACAAATCCCATAATAATATGTCTCTCGAAACAAAAGTGATGGACGAATTGAAGAATGCTATGCGCGCTAAAGATGAGGCGGCACTGCGTACGCTCCGTGCCATTAAAGCTGCTATCATAATAGAAAAGACGGCTGAAGGCGCCAGTGGCGAGATAACAGAAGCCACCGAAAGCAAGATGCTGCAAAAGCTGGCCAAGCAGCGCCGCGACTCGCTCGACATTTTTGAAAAGCAGAACCGCGAGGATCTTGCGGCTAAGGAGCGCGAGGAACTGGCGATCATAGAAAAGTTTCTACCTAAGCAAATGACCGCCGAGGAACTGCAGGCCGAGGTGAAAGCGATAATAGACCAGGTAGGTGCGAAGAGCCCTGCAGATATGGGCAAGGTGATGGGCGTAGCCAGCAAGCAGCTGGCGGGCAAGACGGACGGCAAAGCCATATCGGACATGGTGAAGCAATTGCTGGCCCAATAAAAAAAGTTTCTGTGTAACTCAGTAACGAAGAATACTTACCCCCGGCCGCAAGCCGGGGTTTTATAAAATATACAGTCTTCCATGATACTGGATGTAATTGGTGTTATCATTTTACTTTTCTTTTTTGTACGCGGGTACAGCAAGGGGCTTATTGTTGCTGCGTTCTCTGTGGTGGCCATTCTGCTCGGCCTGCTGTGTGCGCTGAAGCTGTCGCAGTCGTTTGCTGCATGGCTGCTGGAGAAGGGATATGTAACATCGGGCTGGGTGCAGGTGGTGAGCTACCTGGTACTATTCATAGGCGTGGTGCTGCTGGTAAAGCTGGTAGCGCGGATAATAGAGAAGGCGGCAGAAGGGCTCATGCTCGGCTTCATCAATGGGCTGGCCGGGGGCATGCTCTACGCCTTCCTTGGAGCGGTGCTGTGGAGCTCGCTGCTGTGGATAGCTGTGCATGCGCATATAGTTACAGATAAGACTATTGGCGAGTCTAAGACCTATTCATTCTTCGCGGGCATTGCGCCGTGGTTCTTTGAGCAGGCGGGCAAGCTGCTGCCTTTTGTGAAGGATACTTTTGCCAAGCTCGATCACTTTTTTGACACTGTAAATAAGAAGTGATGTGGGCGCTTATAGATAACTACGACTCTTTTACCTGGATACTGCACGATTACCTGCTGCAGACTGGCAACGAATGTACCGTGTATCGTAATGATGAAATAACGGTGCAGGAGCTTATTACTATAGCACCTGAGCGTATCATCATTTCGCCGGGGCCTGAGACACCGTTGCAGGCCGGCATCACGATGAGCGTTATAGATCATTTTCATAAGCACATACCTATACTGGGTGTGTGCCTGGGCCACCAGGCACTGGGCATGTACTTTGGCGCGCAGCTGGTGCATGCGCCCTACCCTATGCACGGCAAGACTAGCGAGGTAACACATACAGGCCACTCTTTGTTCACCGATATTCCTTCACCATTTACGGTTATGCGGTATCACTCATTGATCATAGAGGGGACTGAAAGTACTGAGCTACAAACCGTAGCCCAAACGAGTGATGGTATTATAATGGCGGTGGCGCACAGGCAGTACCCATGCGTGGGCGTGCAGTTTCACCCGGAGTCGGTGGGGACGGAATATGGGTTGCAGCTGCTGAAGAACTGGGCTAGATAAACGTGACACTTAGCAGGTGAACAGTCTGCTGGGTATAGGCGAAACGCACTCCACCATGTTCGCGGTAAGAACGATTGACCAATACAACAGCTGCAAGCGTACCGTTACAAACCCGCCCATCTAAACCGAAGCGCAGAACAGTGAGCCTGGGATCTGACGAAGTCCCCGCCCGAAACTGTGAGGCCGGTATCTTTGCTGTACCACCTTTGGGGTCCACCACATTGCTGATCGCAAGCTTTCCGTTAAAATGAACAACTACATATGCAGCATCCGCATTCGCCACATTTGCTGTGTTAAACGTGTATTCAAAATCATTTGTGGCAGCGATCACAGATGGAAACGTACCGTTAAATTCAGGCATTTGCCCATGGATGTCTGCGGTGAATGAGGGAATCCCGCCAGCGCCTGAAACAGACCATATATTCACTGAACTATTTGCCCATACATTACCAGTATCGCGGCGGAACCAGCTGCCATTTGGGCGCAATGCCAAGGCGTACCCATTGACTGCGGCGGCGGCAATGTCTCCGTTATAGGAAGCAAATTGCCAATAACGATGATAGTGGACATCAGTACCCGCTGTGTCTACAAAATTACCGTATACGTGTGCTGAAAGATGCAAGCCGCTAACTCCTGAAACTATAATCGGTGGTGCATACAACGAATGAGTCGGCATAAGCCCGTCCTCATCCCAGGGTATGCCGATGGTCACAGAAGTTGCTTTGTTATCCTTGGTGCAAGAAGTAAATAAGGCTGCAGCTATTGTGATGGTAATTATGGCGCGGAACATGAGTGGAAGTTGAGCACCTAATAACGCAAGCTGTGAGAAAATTATTGCTGCATGCTAATTCGTGATGGTGCTTACTATCTTCCCATCCTGCATTACATAGGTGCGGTCGGTCATTTTTGCAAGAGCGGCGTTGTGGGTGATCATCACGAATGTTTGACCGAATTTATCGCGCAGCTGTAAGAACAGCTCATGTATGATGTGGGCATTGGCGCTATCGAGGTTGCCGGTGGGCTCATCTGCAAACACTACTGATGGCTTTGTTACCAGTGCGCGGGCTATAGCTACACGCTGCTGCTCACCGCCAGATAGCTCTGATGGCTTATTGCCGAGGCGGCCACTGAGGCCTACCACATTGAGCAGCTCTGCAGCCTGCTGCAAGGCATCCTTCTTGCCTATGCCTTTTATCCACAGCGGCACCGAAACATTCTCTACTGCGGTAAACTCAGGCAGCAGGTGATGGAACTGGAATACAAAGCCGATATGGCTGTTGCGAAACTGCGCCTGCCTCTTAGCCGGTAGCTGCAGCATATCCTCCCCGCCTATAAGTATGGAGCCTGCATCAGGTTTGTCGAGCCCGCCCATCAGGTGCAGCAGCGTGCTCTTGCCTGCGCCCGATGCGCCCACAATAGATATGATCTCGCTCTTTTCTACCTCGAGCGACACATCGTTAACGACGGTTAGCGATCCATATTTTTTAAGGAGATTTTTTGCAGAGAGCATAAAGTAATGGTGGCGTAATAGCGTTAATTGCATTCGCAAGTTAGCACTTATGGCGCTATGTAAAAATCGATCGCATGGTAATATCCCCCGGAATGCCGTATCAATTTTTGGCCAGGAATTCCATTCGCAAAATTTTGCATTTTGAATCTTGAATTTTCCCTTACATTTGCGGAATCGAAATTAAAACAAATCTATTTTAATATGTTTTGGACACTTGAACTTGCCTCACACCTTGAAGACGCACCGTGGCCTGCCACAAAAGATGAACTTATCGACTACGCCATCCGCTCAGGTGCGCCGCTCGAAGTAGTTGAGAACCTCCAGGAACTTGACGACGAAGGGGAGATATATGAAGGCATCGAAGACATATGGCCGGACTATCCCACACAGGAAGACTTCTTCTTTAACGAGGACGAGTATTAAAAGAACTAAATAAAGACTGTATTCAATTTGCTATCCCGCTTCGGCGGGATTTTTTTTGCGCATACAATTCGGTTTGCATTAACACCATATCAGCATGTTAACCGTTACATTTGGTTCATAATCACATCCGGAATGAAAAGTATCGTTGTTTTCTGTGGCTCGGCTGAGGGCTATGATGAATCTTATCGTGAGGCAGCCATGGAGCTTGGCGCTATGCTGGCCGAAAGGAAAATACGCATAGTGTATGGCGGCGCTAAGGTGGGCCTTATGGGTGCTGTGGCAGATGGCGCGCTTGAAAATGGCGGCGAAGTGATAGGTGTGATACCCTCCTTCCTGCAAACTACGGAAGTAGCACATGAGGGCCTTACCGAACTGATAACTGTAGCCACCATGCACGAGCGCAAGCTGAAGATGTATGAGCTTAGCGATGGCATAATAGCTATGCCGGGTGGCTGGGGCACTATGGAAGAGCTGTTTGAGATGCTTACGTGGAGCCAGCTGGGCCTGCACCGCAAGCCGGTGGGCCTGCTCAACATCAATGGGTTTTATGATGCGCTGAAAGCCTTGTGCGACAATATGGTAACGGAAGGTTTCCTGAATGAATATGTGAGCGGCACCTTGCTCTCTGCCCGCACAGGAGAGGACCTGCTGGTGCAAATGGAAAATTACGAGCCGCTGCCAGTGCCTAAGATACTTACCAAGCAAACTACATAATACTACCACTATATAAAACTAAGAGAGGGCCACGCGGCCCTCTCTTAGTTTATAGTAAATGTATTGTGTTCCTTATCTTACTACAGTTACTTTGCCGTGCAGTGCGGTGCCTTTGCTGCCGGTGATGCTGTAAATGTAGAGGCCGGGAGCAAGTGAGCTGATGTCTACAGCTTCATTGCCCGTAGTATTTCCGGTGAGTGCTACCTGGCCGCTTGCGCCTACAATTGAGTAAGCCAGCTCTTCATTAGCGAGGCCCTGCAAGAACAAGACGTTATTAGCGGGATTAGGGTATACACCCGTGCTGCTGTTCTTTACTCCTGCAACACCTACGTGCGATACCTGCGGATTACCCGTCATGGTGACATCATCGACATAGAGTATGCTGCTATCGAGGTTCTGGGAGGCACCGCCGCTGCTTGCGAACACGATGCGGATCTTATCGGTAGTGAGCATAGAAGTGTCTGTGTAAATGATAGGTGCGGTTATCTGCGTGAACGTCGAACAAGGAGGGATGGCTACAAAGCCTGCGCCAATTACAGAGTCGTAGCCTCCTATGGTGCCTATTGCCTGTACAGTCAGTATTGCAGTATCGGCTCCGCCAAATATGCCGGTTATACTGTCTTTGCCCGGGTGGTATATAACCCATGCGCTTACCGTCTGTATACGCAGCGTTACAGGTATGCCGCCGGTAAACGTAAGCGCATCCATAGGATTAGCCCCGGCAAGAATAGCACCCATATCCACACTAACTTCTGAGCTGGACAGCATGCCTGCAAAAAGGCCGAGTGTGTCCTGCTTTAATGTTACCAGCTTAGCTGATGATGAACCTGTATTCTTTATAGTTGTTTCCTGGAACAGCTGGGCATGCCAATCGCTGCCAGCCCCTATAAATGAGCCGAAAGCCTGACCCAGTGCTATAGCCAGCGTGTCGAAGCCATACCACTGCTGGGGAGCCATTATGGATACAACCGGTGCAGTTCCTGAGGTACCTGTGCGCCATGCTTCCATGCCTGCATTAGGTGCGGTTTGCGCCATAGCGCTTACAGCAGAGGTAAATAAGAATAAGAAAATGTATAGTTTTTTCATGAGCATCTGTTTATGCGGTGCAAGTTACTAATTTAATGATTGTAAACATTTTTGTATTTCTTCGAAATTGGGTATGTCGCTGGCATTCTCAAGCACTTCGGCATAGCGTACTACACCCTCCTTGTCTATAACGAATGCCGAGCGCTTTGATACGCCGTCCATATCGTTGAACCAGTGGTCGTAGATAGTGTCGTAAGCGGTAGATGCGGTTTTATTAAAATCGCTAAGCAGCGGGAAGTTGATGCCCTGCTCATCCCTGAATTTATCCTGCGCAAAAAGCGAGTCGACAGAGATGCCGTATACCTGAGCATTGGCATTGTTGTAAAATGCAAGGTTGTCGCGCACCATGCACAGCTCTTTGGTGCAGGTGCTGGTAAATGCGAGCGGGTAAAATAGCAGCAGCACATTCTTGCCGCGCTGCTCGCTGAGGGTTACTTTATTCTTTTTGCTGTCTCGCAGCGTAAAGTCGGGGGCGGGCTGCCCGGGTTGTATTGGCATAAGTAGTGTTTTTTGAGGGCTTAAAGATAAGCACTCCTGCACATACACAGCAATAGCTACCTGATAACAGGCTTTAGGTCTGCCGCCAGCTTTCGGCTGAATAGCTCTGCGCCCTCGCGGTTGAGGTGCTGGTGATCTATAAAATACCTGCGGTCGTAGCAGATAGCGTCATTCGAATAGTCGAGATAGGGAATGTTATATTCTGCTGCGTACTTCTTTATCAGCCCGGTAATAGCACCGGCGCTCTTCTCCAGTGCCAGCTCTTCGTTCAGTATGGGCTGGAATACAAATATCAGCTGTATGCCGTTTTGTTTGCAGTATTCGAGGTACTCTTCAAACAGCTTCACCACTTTAGGGTCGTTTTCGCGGGTTATGCCGTTGGGGTTGTGTTTTATCACCTCTTCGTATACATTGTTCCATGGCTGGTCTATGCCGGCGTAGCCCTTGTATAGCTTGTTGGTGGACTGCCTGCCTACCTGGAAGTAGGAGCGCACACCTTCTTTAATAAGATTGATATGGTTGTTGTACCTGAACAGCGGGAACCAATACTCAGCAAAGCTGTACTTGCCCTTGTAGTCATTAGTGATGTTGCGGATAATAGTGTCACCGAGATAAGGCAGGAACTGCTCGCTGAGAAAGAGGTCTTTCCGGTCGAGGAACAGCAGCAGGTCCACATTCTGTATTACATATTTCGGCTTAGGGTTGTGCTGCATAAACACCCTGAACCGTGCATACTGCATGGGGAAATACCAGCCATCTATGCCTATGTTGTAGCTATTGAGCGGCAGCACAGAGTCGAGTATGCGGGGCGATATCTGCATCCAAGTTCTTGATGGGCCGGTGATGAGGATATCGGCATGGGTTGCGCCATTGTATATGTCGTTCCACACGGCATAGTACTGCATCTTCGATCTTCGAAGGCCGTTGTTCACAATATATTGCAGTGCATAGAACAATGCAATAACAGGAAGCGTAAGCAGCAGTATCTTATATAATATCCTCTTCAACAATAGTTATTTAAAACGCGAAATATACAAACTGCCTGTTCTCATACACACCCAGGAAATAGATAGCAAACCCAAGTGCGTAATACATGGCCAGCCGCACCGGCTTAGGCCGTGTGCCAATAAACTGTGGGGTATCGGCACCTTTCTGTATGTAGTATATGAGCTCCAGCATACCTATCCACAACAGCGGCGGCAGGTAAGTGACAGCAGTAGTTAGCAGGTATCGGCTCTGCCCCACCTCGCTAAATATGCCGCCGATACGCTTCAGTATATACCCGGCGGTCTTCATATCCTTAGCCCTGAAGATGACAAAAGTGAAGCAGAGGTAAGACATGGTAATCAACCAGCTAATGGTATTGACGACAGGCTTAGAGAACGGCTTGAAGAACTTCTTGCGGAGCTTTTTGGTGAGTATCTCGTAGACCACGGCTATGCCCTGCAGTGCGCCGTAAATTACAAACTTCCAGGCCGCGCCATGCCACAGCCCGCTGATGAGGAATATGGTCATAACCGAAAAGACCACGGCCACCTTGCCGCCATTGCGGAGCTTTATGACCATGGGATTGTAGATATAGTCGGTAAACCAGGTGAATAGCGATATGTGCCACCTGCGCCAGAATTCAGAGATACTTTTGGAATGGTATGGCCGTCTGAAATTGACCATGAGCTTGTAGCCCATGACCCGGGCTGCGCCGAGGGCAATATCTGAATAGCCGGAGAAGTCGCAATAGATCTGGTAGGCAAACAGGAAGGTGGCTATGATGAGCCCTGCTGCGGTGGCACTCTCGGGGTGCTCATAGGCGGGGTCTACCAGCAGTGCCAGCCTGTCTGCAATAACCACTTTTTTAAAGAGGCCCCACATCATCTGCCTGAGCCCTGCTACTACATCTGTGCGGCTAAACTCGTGCTTCTCGTGAAACTGGTGCAGCAGATTTTGCGGGCGCTCAATGGGGCCTGCCACCAGCTGGGGATAGAACATTACATACAAGGCATATATGCCGAAATGCCGTTCCGCTTTCTGGTTGCCCCTGTATACCTCTATAGTATAGCTCATAGCCTGGAAGGTGTGGAACGACAGACCGACAGGTAAAATAATGTTGAGCAGCGGGATATTGGCTTTGAAGTTAAATACATGCAGGACATCTACAATATTATCGACAAAGAAGTTGTAATATTTGAATATAGATAACACGGCGACATTGGCCACAATACTCATAAAGAGATAGCCTTGCTTTTTCTTGCCCTCCGCATCCTCTATTAATATACCCGCTATGTAGTCGATGACAATAGTGCCTATAAGTATGAGGATATACACCGGTATGAAAGCCATGTAAAAAACGCAGCTTGCTACTAAAAGATGTATCCAGCGAAACTTATGAGGTAATAAAAAGTAGATAACAGTTACTATAGGGAAAAACAGGAGAAACTGGAAGGAATTAAAAAGCATTGAAGAGGTAGAATATTATCCGCGAGTAATATATTGGCAAAACTACCTTTAATTTTAAAAGAAAGCAAATAGGGCATGCGTACGATACGGGTAGCAAAGGCTGCGTGGACTTTACGTTTTAGTAAATCTTTTGCTAAAATTCCCTTGAATAATATTTAATTTTGAAAGTCAAGGGTTACTTTTTTTAAATTCAAGTATTAACGAGTGTACGGCGCCGAAAATAGCGAGCAACAATTATTATCAGCATTGGCGGAGGGCCAGCGGGCTGCTACAGAGCAAATATACCGGCAGAATTACCACATTATTAATGGTTGGTTAATTAAGAACGGTGGCTCATCAGCAGATGCCGCAGACCTCTTCCAGGAAGCGATGGTGGTGCTATATGGCAAGGCGCAAACAGAAGGGTTTACGCTAAGCTGCAGTATAGGCACTTACCTGTTCTCTATAAGCAAGCACCTGTGGTATAAAAAGCTGCAGCGACAAAACAGGGAGCCGGCGCTGCTGATAGACATAGGGGCCGAAGAGGACGAAAGAGGGATAGGCATACGCTATGACGATGATGTGAATGTGCACCATGAGCGCGAAGCACATTATAATATGCTGGATAGCGCGCTCGACCAGGTAGGGGAACCCTGCAGATCCTTACTGAAAGCCTTTTATCATAACGATAAAAGCATGCAGGAAATAGCGGCAGACTTTGGGTATACCAACCCCGAGAACGCCAAAACACAGAAGTATAAATGCTTAGCACGCCTCAGGAAACTGTTTTACAGCGTGCAGGCCAAATAAAAATTGACCCTTTGTAACCAGTCGCAATTTGCGGGTGGTGAAATGTAATATAAAATGTCTATAAACAGTAACATATACGAACTGGCGGAGGGATACCTGGCGGGCTCCCTGCCCAACGATGAGTGGCTGAAGCTGAAAGACCGGCTGGCCGCTGACGCAGAATACGCTACTGAGTTTTACGAGATCACTGACCTTATACGCTCAGTAGAAGACAATGGCAAGCAGAAGCGCTTCCGCTCTATGCTGCGGGAAGTGCATGACCAGCAGACCCGGAACCCTGCCAAGAAGATAAAGCTGATAGAGTTGCCCGCACATATATGGCGCACAGCGGCTGTGGCGGCGAGTGTGGCCATACTCACTTCTACCATTGCCGTATGGAGCCTGAGGCCGTCTATAAAGCAAAACAACTCCCAGTATAATACAATAAGCCGGGAGATGAAGCACCTGAAAGAAGTGCAGGCGCGCCAGCAGGCACAACAGGCACAGCTGATAGAGAACATAAATAAGAACACCAAGCCTACCCCACGCTCCAGCGATGTGAAGTACACAGGTACGGGCTTTGCGCTAACTAACGACGGTTATTTTGTGACCGCCTACCACGTTATCAACGATGGCAGCGGCGATGGTGACTCCGTATACATTCAAAACTCAGAAGGCGATTATTTCAAAGCATCGGTATATAGCTTCAATGCGAAGGCAGACATAGCTATATTGAAGGTGGAGAAAAAAGGTTTCCGTTTTGGTAAGGGCGAGGTGCCGTATACTTTTGCCTCAGGCAAAACGAGCCTGGGCCGCAAGATATTTACGCTGGGCTACCCTAAGGACGACCTGGTGTATAGCGAAGGCTACATCAGCTCGCGCAACGGATATGAAGGCAATGCCCAGCAATACACGCTGGAGCTGCCCGCAGGCCATGGCCAGAGCGGATCGCCGGTGGTAGATGAACATGGCAATGTGCTGGGCCTGCTTACAGGCATCAGCGGGGCGGAGGAAGCAAATACGTACGCAGTAAGCTCAAAGGCCTTGCTAGACCTGCTGCACACTACCCTGCCCGACAATATGCTGCACCTTGCCAAGACCAACAAGCTGGGCAAGCTGAGCCGCGACAAGCAAATTGAAAAAATGGAGGCGTATACATTCTCTGTAAAGGTGTACAAACGCTAACGAAATATTTATGACAACCGATCTCGCATGAAAGTGCGGGATTTTTTTTGCCTGCACCTGCCGTAACTAATTGTTAACCGGCTAGTCTTTGTATGGGCTACTATTTGTGCTAATTTAGCCAAGCAACCAGTAATCAACAAAAACTATCTTATATGCAACGTTACAACGTGTTTCTGATGGTACACAAGGGCCTGCGGGCTATGCTGTACGATGTATCGCTGAGCCTTCAGCATACCGATTTTGCCCATGCCGAAGACCCACATTCGCTGGAAAAGCTGGCAGTGGCGCTCGACATATTTGACGCCCATGCCGGCCACGAGGATAAATTCATCTTCAGCATGCTGGAGCCATGCGCTGCGGACCTGATGAATGAAATGGAGGCGGAGCATGTTACCGACCACGCCCTGAGCGCATCGCTGAGATCACTGATCGCAGCGTTCCCTGCAACACAGGATCCTACCGAAAAATATACCATAGGCACCCAAATATGCCATGCGTTCAATGAGTTCATCGCCTTCAACCTTACGCACCTCAAAAAGGAGGAAACGGTAGTAAACGAAGCGCTGTGGAAGAACTATACTGACATGGACATACTGCAGGCCAATCAAAAGCTGGTAGGCAGCCTGCCACCTGATGAAGCCCGCCGTAGTGCCTTATGGATGATACGCAGCTGCAGCAATGGTGAGATCACCGGATGGATAAACGCGATAAAGAAAAATATTCCGCCGCCGCTGTTCCAGATGCTGATGCACCTGGTAGAGAGCGAACTGCCTGCCGAGCGTGCAGAGCTGATACAGAACAGGATAATGGAGGTAGCTTAATTAAGTCAAAAGGGGAAAGTCAAAAATCAAAAGTGAACAACGCGAAGACGAAATGGAAATGTTCAACAGGTCAAAAGAGCGTGGGACACTTGCACCTGGAGAAAAAGCGATAAGCCCGAGTTATTATACAAGGTATCCCACACCTCGAAGGTGTGGGATACCTGTTTATGCTCTGCTGTAAATGACGAACAGCCGATGCAGATGCACCGGCTGTTCTAATATTATTCTGAAACAGTAAAAATTACTTTACAGATGCAACCAGGGCTTTGAATGATTCTGGCTCATTCATAGCGAGGTCAGCAAGTACTTTGCGGTTGAGGTCGATGCTCTTGGCAGCGAGCTTACCGATGAACTGTGAGTAGCTCATACCTTCTTCGCGCACCGCAGCGTTGATACGCACGATCCACAGAGAGCGGTATTCGCGCTTCTTCAGCTTACGGCCTACAAATTTGTAGCCCTGGCCTTTTTCAAGGACGTTCTTGGCAACGGTATAGACGTTTTTACGCTTACCATAGAAGCCTTTGGCTTCTTTCAAAATTTTCTTTCTTCTCGTGCGCGATGCAACCGCATTTACGGAACGTGGCATAACTTAAGTTTTAATCCTGTGCCGGCGCCTTTATCAGGTCTTTTAATAAGCCGGGTGCAGGTAGTTATATAAATTGGTACTGTCTTTACTAAATTGGCCTAACCAATAACCAGCATACGCTTAACAAGGCGTGCATTTGAAGGATGCACAAGGCCGTGTATACGCAGGTGGCGCTTACGTGTTTTTGATTTCTTGGTCAGAAGATGGCTTTTGAACGCTTTATACCTGCGTATCTTACCAGTACCCGTAACCCTGAAAGTCTTCTTTGCACGTGAGTGCGTCTTCATCTTTGGCATTGTATTTCGAATTTGGGACTGCAAAGGTAATCAAATATTTGTTTCCAAATACGGAAAACCGGAGAATATTTTATTTTATACACGGCAACTCAGCATACAATGGAATAATAAATATTCATATTTAATGTTAAATAAAGGTTTATAGCCTTCATTCATTAATTTTACATCACGTTATGGCCGGCTAACGATAAAAAAGCACGAGCCTTAATAAATACTTATATGACCGTACTGCGATTCAGAATTTATTGGGAAGATGACGATCAGACCTACAGAGATATAGAATTGCTGGGCAACCAGACCTTCTTAGACTTTCACAATGCCATAAATAAAGCTTTCGAGTTTGACGGGAAGCATCCGGGTTCTTTCTATGAAAGCAACGACAAATGGATCTATGGGCGGCAGATAAGCTCAGAGGTGCTGGTGAATAAAAAGGATGCGCCTGCACTCTCAATGCTCAAGACACCGGTATCGGCGCTGATAGCACTACCCGACCAGAAGTTCATGTATGTGTATGACCCGGTGAAGAAGTGGACCTTTATGGTGGAGCTGACCAGCGTGAGCAAAGAAGAGGTCTATAAGCGCGTATACCCCTTCTTGCTGCGTAAAGAGGGCATTGCCCCTGCACAGTATGGCATAAAGGGCGTGAACCCCGATAAGATAATGGAGATAGAAGAGAAGTATGACCTGGGCGCTGAGGAGATGGCCGAAGGATTTGGCAATGAGGGTGAAGGTGGCGCCGAAGAAAGTAGTGAGACCTTTGCTGAGGATACGGGGGGAGAGGAGTATTAGTGTTGTTAAAAAATTTTAATTGCAGTCTGCAAAAGCTGAATTAATTAAATTTGGTATAAGGAAACGACGATGAATACATCAGGCCCAAATGACATCAGGAGACTTGCAAAAAATTATATTGACCGTGCAGACGATATCACGGTAAAAATGATATTGGCTATGCTGAACGTTCAGGAATCTGAACGTGAAAATGAAGACGCTGATTTTGATAAAGAAATGAATCGCCGGTTTGATGAGTATGAAACAGGCAAAATAATTCCTTTGTCCTTAGATGAACTTGAAAATCGGGTTAGAAGCTCCTATAAAAAGTCTATCCAGTCCCGGAAATGACCACCCCAGTTTATAAAATCGACCTACATCCGGATGCAGAAGAGGATTATGCCAATTCTTACAAGTGGTACGAATCCCGCGAAAACGGATTAGGTGAGAAATTTTTGCAGCACGTTCGAAGTAAGCTTAACGCTATATCTGTTAATCCGAAAACTTATAGCTATAAAGGAAAAAATACATTCCGAGAAGCAATAGTTGATGGGTTCCCATTTCTTGTTGTATATAAGGTGTACGAACACAACAAAACAGTGTTCGTAAGTGCTATACATCATGTAAAAAAAGACCCTCAGCTGAAGTATCGCAAGCCGGTGGCCTAGCGTTCCCCAATAATCACTAAATGTCTTCAGCTAACAAAACCGCATACATAATTGCAGGCCCCACTGCTGTGGGTAAAACAGCTATTGCAATAGCGCTGGCACAGCGGCTGGGCACAGAGATAGTTTCGGCGGATAGCAGGCAATGCTATAAAGGAATGACGATAGGAACGGCGAAGCCCTCGGCAGAGGAGCTAGGCGCTGTGAAACATTATTTTATAGACGAATTTTCCGTCACTACTTCGCTTACCGCCGCAGACTACGAGCAGCTGGCGCTAAAGTATCTCAATGATATTCTTTCCCGGCATGATACGGCAGTGGTATGTGGTGGAACGGGCCTGTACATAAAGGCACTTTGCGAGGGGCTGGATGAAATGCCGGAAACAGACCCGGACATTGCAGCACAAACACAAGCGAGCTATAAGGAACATGGGATAACCTGGCTACAGGAAGCTTTGCAGCGAGAGGACCCTGAATTTTATGCGAAGGGAGAAGTACAAAACCCTGCACGTATACTTCGGGCTTTGTCGTTTGTGCGCACTACGGGGAAGAGTATAATGGAGTATCGTACACGAACCAAAAAAGAGCGGCCCTTCCGGATAGTGAAGGTGGCGCTGGAACTGCCGCGGGAACTGCTGTATGAGCGCATAAACCAGCGTGTACTTAACATGATGGAAGCGGGGCTAGTGGGTGAGGTAACCGCATTGAAAGAATACCAGCAATTGAAAAACCTGCAGACGGTGGGCTATGCCGAGATATTTGCTTACCTGAACGGTGAAATGACACTCCATGACGCTACCCAAAAAATAATGCAGCATACCCGCAACTATGCCAAGCGCCAGCTGACATGGTTTAAGAAGGACGAGGAGTTTACCTGGTTTCGTGCTGATGATACGCTGATAACAGAGAAAATACTGGCACTATAATTTTGCGGGTGCAATAGTTGCTCTACATCAATTCATATCATGCTCATACACACTATTGCTGAGGACTGCGGGATCCAAATAGGACGGTACGAGCGCGTACCAGGTGGTGATATCAACCATGCATACTGCCTGCATAGCAACGGCACCAGGTACTTCCTTAAAATAAATGATGAGCTGCGGTATCCGCAAATGTTTGCCAAAGAGACATCGGGACTAGCGGCGATACGTGATGCATTTAGGCAAAAAGTACCTGCAGTGATAAAACATGGTGCAGTGGAAGGGACACAATACCTGTTGCTGGAATGGCTGGAGCCGGGTACGCCGCGACACGGCTTCTGGGAACGTTTTGGCAGGGCCATTGCTGAGATGCACCGGGTAGAACAGCCGTTTTTTGGCTGGGAAGAAGATAATTTTATCGGCAGCCTGATACAAACGAACGGCCGGCATGCGGACTGGCCTACATTCTACGCACAATGCCGGATACTACCATTGGTCTACCGTATTGCGGAGACAGGTGGCTTTACACCAAAGGATGTAAAAGCTGCCGAAAAGCTATGCAGTAAGCTTGGGGAGCTCTATCCCCCAGAACAGCCATCGCTGCTTCATGGCGACCTGTGGAGTGGTAACTTCGTGGCAACTGCCGATGGCAGCGCAGCCATTTACGATCCGGCTGTATACTACGGGCATCGCGAAATGGATATAGCCATGACCCGTTTATTTGGCGGCTTTCCGGAAGAGTTTTACAGCGCGTATAATACTGTATACCCTTTGGCACATGGGTGGGAGCAACGGATGAGCTTGTCGCAGCTATACCCCCTGCTGGTGCATGCGGTGCTATTTGGCGGGCGGTATGTGGATAGTGTACGGGGGATTATTGCGTAGTGGAGCAAGTAGCTTCATGTTTTAAATTAGAAAGGGCTGTATATTTCGTCCAAATCCGGAATTGAATTCCTTATTTGGACGGTTTGTTAAGGGATTTTAACATTTTAAAGCGATGGATTATTTTAAAAGGCTACAGGAACTGCTAAGGATAGAGCGGGAAGAGGACAGGAAGACTTACCTGGAGCTTACAAAGTCATCGACGGTGGCGGAGCGGCGTGCGAGCGGGCTTACGTGGTACCCGGTAGCTATAAGGGGGAGTGAAATAAGCCGTGCCGATTATCTGACCGTGGAACTGGAGCGCACGACACATACGGATATTGCGCACCAGCTTCGATTTGGGGTATCTGCTATGCTGTATTCTAATCATGATGCACAGAACGACCATATAGAGGGCACGATAACCTACTCGGGCGGCAACCGCCTGAAACTGACCTTGCGCACAGATGAGCTGCCCGACTGGGCCGACAATGGCAAGCTGGGGGTAGACCTGCTGTTTGACGACAACAGCTATGATGAAATGCAGCAGGCACTGAAGCTGGCGATAACACTTAGCGAAAAGCGGGATGAAGGACGGGTGATCAATGTGCTTGCCGGGAAAAGTAAGGCCACGTTTGAAGATAATAAGCAAGCCTATAGCAACCCTAAGCTGAATGATGCCCAGAACGCGGCAGTAAATAAGATACTTAACGCTAACGAGCTGGCGATAATACACGGCCCGCCCGGCACAGGCAAGACCACTACGCTGGTGCAGGCCATAAAAGCACTGCTGAAGAATGGTGAACAAAGAATATTGGTGACGGCACCGAGCAATACTGCCGTAGACCTGCTGAGCGAAAAGCTGTCTGAAGAAGGGCTGAATGTGCTGAGGGTGGGCAACCCCGCGCGCGTATCTGAGCAACTGGTATCGCTGACGCTCGATAGCAAGATGACCGCCCATAGCACCATGAAGGATATAAAGCGGCTAAAAAAACAAGCTGGTGAGTTCAAGGAGATGGCGCATAAGTACAAGCGCAGCTTTGGCCGGGCAGAGCGGGAGCAACGCAAAGCCCTGTTTGACGAGGCGTACAAAATAATGAAGGAGGTAACTAAGCTGGAGCAGTACATTACTGATGATCTTGTGGCAAAGGCACAGGTGATAACGGCCACATTGGTTGGTGCAAACCACTACACCGTGCGCGGGCTGCAATACACCACGGCAGTGATAGATGAGGCCGGGCAGGCGCTGGAGCCAGCCTGCTGGATACCGATATTGAAGGCAAAGAAAGTAGTGCTTGCAGGCGACCACTGCCAGCTGCCGCCTACCATAAAATCGGCGGAGGCTGCTAAAGGCGGGCTTAGCGATACATTGCTGGAGAAATGCATCAAAGCACATCCCGAGGCTGTGGTGCTGCTGGAAGAGCAGTACCGTATGCATGAGCACATAATGGGTTATTCTTCAAAAGTATTTTATGAGAGTAAACTTAAAGCACATGGGTCGGTAGCTGGGCACTTGGTATTCGCCGCCGATGCACCGGTTGAGTTTATAGATACCGCAGGCTGTGGCTTTGAAGAGAAAACAGAGACAAAGAGCATATCCAACCCGGAAGAGGCGGCATTAATGCTGAAGCACCTGACACTGCTGGTAACAGAGCTAGGTGGCCACTATAGTGCCGATAGCTTCCCTTCCATCGCGGTCATATCTCCCTATCGCGAGCAGGTATATGTACTCAAGGAACTGCTGCTGCACAACCCTGCATTGCAGGGCTATGGCGGTAAGATAACCGTGAACACCATAGATAGCTTCCAGGGGCAGGAGCGGGATATTGTATACATCAGCATGGTCCGCAGTAATACCGATAATGTTATCGGCTTCCTGGCAGACATACGCCGTATGAATGTGGCTATGACAAGGGCACGGAAAAAGCTGGTGGTGGTGGGCGATAGCAGCACACTCTCCCGGTTGCCTTTCTATTCAGACTTCATAGCTTATGCAGAAAGCCTGAATGCTTACAAGAGTGCATGGGAGTATATGGATGTGTAGTGGCAGGCAGGAGCACTTAGCAATAGTTTTTTGTTGAGCGCTTTTGTTTTAATTTCAACCACTGATAAGCAGGATATGAGCGATAGCAAACAATTGAGGAATATTAACGTTACGCGGTATGTAACGCCGCTGCGTGAGGGTGGCTCACTACCCGCTATTGCGGAGGGCGATGACAAGTTTCTCTACGTGCTGAAATTTCGCGGGGCAGGCCAGGGGCCTAAAGCGCTTATAGCTGACCTGGTAGGCGGTGAAATAGCACGGACACTGGGCTTGAAAATGCCGGAGATCGTTTTTGCCAACCTTGATAGTGCCTTTGGCCGCACCGAGCCTGATGAAGAGATACAGGACCTGCTTAAAGCAAGCGTAGGCCTCAACCTTGCCCTGCATTACTTATCGGGATCTATCACTTTCGACCCTGCAGTGACCACGGTAGACCCGCTGCTGGCATCGCAGATAGTATGGCTCGACAGCCTGCTGCTGAATGTGGACCGCACCTGCAAGAACACCAATATGCTGCTGTGGCATAGTGAGCTATGGCTTATAGACCATGGCGCAGCCCTGTATTTTCACCATTCGTGGCAAAACTGGGAGGAGAAGGCAAAGCTCACTTTTGCGCTGATAAAAGACCATGTGCTGCTGCCGCAGGCCAGTGAGCTTGATGCAGTCAGCAAGGCATTTGTGCCATTGCTTACAGATGCCGTGATAAAGGATATAGTAGCACTTATACCCGATGAGTGGCTGTGTATAGATGCGCCCTTCGAGTCGGCGGCAGAGCATCGCAAAGCATATGAGCAGTTCCTAACCGCACGTATTGCGCATTCTGAAAACTTTGTAAAAGACGCGCAGCATGCCAGGGCCACTACTATTTGAGTACGCCGTCATAAGGCTGGTGCCCCGCGTGGAGCGCGAGGAGTTCCTCAATGTAGGCGTGGTGCTATACTGCTCCGGCAAAAAATTCCTTCACGCAAAATTCCACCTTGATAAGACACGGCTATCAGCATTTACGGACAAGCTCGATGTTGATGAGATCGGTGAATACCTGCGCGCCTTCGAGGGCATATGCATCGGCAACAAGGAAGTGAGCCCTATAGCACGGATGCCCATAGCGGAGCGCTTTCGCTGGCTTACTGCTACGCGGAGTACAGTTGTGCAGTCGTCGAAGGTGCATCCGGGGCTGTGCACTGACCCGGGTGAGACACTGGAAAGATTGTATGGGGAGCTGGTGTTGTAGTTAGTTAGGATGATTATATCGTTTCACCGTCCTGGAATAAAACTTCCGGATCTATGTCTGCTTCGTTGCCCCATTCAATGGTATCAAAGCTAACTCTTACATCATTAAACTTTGCTACGTCTTTTAACTCTCTAAATATGGCCAGGTGGAGATATGGCTTCATGTCAAATTTCTTTCTCTCACCATTATTAAAAGTAAGTAAGAGTGTATAATTACTTGCCGGTTTTACATCAGTTACAGCTGGGTACATAATTTACTATTTTAAAGGGTCAATAGAGCGAGAAAGATACGCTAAATCGAAGTTTGTTGAATACCCTATCATTTGCCCCAATATTCCGTATTTTGCCAAGTAATTATGCAACGTTCCGTTACCATATTAGGCGCCGGGCTGGTGGGCTCACTGCTGGCTATCATTCTCCGCAAGCGCGGCTATAAAGTTGATATTTATGAGCGCCGCCCCGACATGCGGGCTGCACATATGTCGGCGGGCAAGTCGATAAACCTGGCTATGAGCGCCCGTGGCTGGAAGGCCCTGGATCTGGCCGGGCTCAAAAGTGAAATGGAAGCGCTGGCAATACCTATGTATGGCCGCTTCCTGCACATGGCGGATGGGCAAACTGCGTTTCAGCCTTATAGCAAGAACAATGAGGCTATATATTCCATAAGCCGCGGCGAGCTGAATAAAAAACTGATGACCCTTGCAGAAAAAGAGGGTGCGGCCATACACTTTGAGCACCGCTGCAACAGGGTGGACGTACCAAGCAATACGCTCTACTTTGAGCTGCCCGACAAAAAGGAAGTAGTAGTGCAGGCCGATCTGCTCTTCGGCGCAGACGGGGCGTTCTCTGCCCTGCGCGAAAGCTATGCCCGCATGAGCAGGGTGAACAGCGACCAGGCTTACCTGGAGTATGGCTACAAAGAGCTGTGCATACTGCCGGGCGACAACAAGGAATGGGTGATGGAGAAGAACGCCCTGCACATATGGCCGCGCGGCAAGTATATGATGATAGCGCTGCCTAATACCGATGGCACATTTACCTGCACTATGTTCATGCCGTTTGAGGATAGCGAGGTGGCATTTGACAAGCTGCAGACGGAGCAAGATGTGATCAAACTATTTGACACGCAGTTTGCGGATGCTAAGGCGCTCATGCCCGGCCTGCTCTATGATTTCTTTACCAATCCAACATCAGCGCTGGTAACCACACACATCAGCCAGTGGCACTACAGCAACAAGAGCGCCCTTATAGGCGATGCCGCCCATGCTATAGTGCCGTTCTACGGGCAGGGCATGAATGCAGGCTTTGAAGACTGCTCTGTGCTCAGCGAGCTTATGGACAAGCATGGGGAGGACTGGGATACTATATTGCCGTTGTACGATAATAAGCGGCGCCCGAACGGCGATGCCGTAGCACGCCTGGCCCTGCTCAACTTTATAGAAATGCGCGACAAAGTTGCCGACCCAAAATTTTTGGAGCGCAAGAAGATCGAAAAAGAGCTTGGCAAGCGGTTTCCTAATGAGTTTACCTCGGTATATGAAATGGTGTCGTTCAGCCATATACCGTATAATACTGCCATACAGTGCATACAGGCACAAGACCAGCTGCTACAGCAAATAATGGCTGAAGGAGATTTTTTTGCTAACGCGGAAGCGAGTAGCTTTGGGGAACAGCTCAGCAAATGGGTGGCGGGGTATCACCACGCCGTGCAACAACTAGATTTCGGAGATGAAGCCTGATAAACGATGGACATTAAAAAAAGCTGATGAGGCAGTAGTTAACACCTTAAGTGAAGCACTTAATATTAACCCCGCAGTATGCGGCCTTTTAGCTTTGCGTGGCGTGCAGGACTACGAAAGCGCCCGTTTGTTTTTCCGTCCTGAGCTGGCACATCTACCCGACCCCTTCCTGATGAAGGGTATGCAAAAAGCTGTGGACCGCATTACCGAGGCAATAGAATGGCACGAGCGCATAATGGTATATGGCGACTATGATGTAGACGGCACTACGGCAGTTTCTCTGGTTTACTCTTTCCTTAAAGAACATTATGCCGGCGAACTTGCATATTATATACCCCACCGCTACCGCGAAGGGTATGGCATATCTAAGGCAGGTATAGACAACGCCCATGCCAATGGCTTTACCCTGCTGATAACACTCGACTGTGGCATAAAATCAGTAGAGATGATCGCTTATGCGCAGTCGCTCGGCATTGATGTTATTGTGTGCGATCACCACTTACCCGATGTAAACTTGCCGGTAGCGCATGCCATACTCAATCCCAAGCAAAAAGACTGTAAGTACCCCTTCAAAGAGCTTAGCGGCTGCGGTATCGGCTTCAAGCTGGCATCGGCACTTGCCATACACTGGAAGCAGCCAATGGAAAAGGTATATAAGTACCTGGACCTCGTAGCCACCAGCATAGCGGCAGACATAGTGCCTATGGATGGTGAGAACCGCATACTTGCTTACTATGGCATCAGGCGCATTAATGAGTCGCCGTGCCTTGCCATATCTACACTGAAGGAGCTGGCCGGCGTCAACAAGCCGCTATCCATTTCAGACCTGGTATTCGTGATAGGGCCCCGTGTGAATGCAGCTGGCCGTATGGATGATGCCCGTAAAGCAGTGGAGTTTTTTATTGAGACCGCCCCCGACAAGATACAAGTGCTTGCAGCAGCCCTGCACTCAGATAATGATGACCGCAAGGAAGTAGATAAAAGCACTACCGAAGAAGCATTGGCGATACTGGACGGTGAGGGTATGAGCCAGCGCAGGAGCACGGTGCTCTTTAGGGCACACTGGCACAAGGGTGTAGTGGGTATTGTAGCGTCACGGCTTATAGACCATTACTACAGGCCCACCATACTGCTTACCTCTGCCAATGGTAAAGCGACTGGTTCTGCGCGCTCCGTCTCCGGCTTCAATATATACGAGGCTATTCACGGCTGCCGCGACCTGCTCGATAACTACGGAGGGCACTTCTATGCCGCTGGTATGACTATGCCGGTGGAGCGTGTAGACGAGTTCATATCGCGCTTCGAAACTATAGTCGCCGGAACAATTACCGAAGAGCAGCGCATACCGGAGATAGAGATAGACGCAGATATTCCGCTGGCATTCGTGAAGCCGGCATTCTATAACCTGCTGAAGCAATTTGAGCCCTTTGGCCCTGCCAATATGCGGCCCATATTCGTAACACGCGGCCTGCAAGACTACCAAGGCAACTCTACGGTAGTGAAAGAGATGCACCTGCGCATTGTGGCCCACCAGCCCGGCGGCGCCATCATAGAAGGCATAGGCTTCAACATGGCTGATAAGTACGAGATAGTGCGCAGCGGCAAGTTTGACATGGTATACAATATAGAAGAGAACGAATACAACGGCAGCATACGCCTGCAGGTGAAGGTGATTGATGTGCGGAAGTCGGCGGAATAGCAGTTCCCATACTATTGGCGCTCCTACCTGAGTAGTCGATAACCTTGATCCATTCCTGTGTTCTGCACGCGCAGATGAATTATCCCATTTTACCCTGGGTAACAAGTTGTCAGATGTGAAATTGACAGTGCATCTGTAATGGATATTTGCCGCTCATTTGCACTGCGCAGCTATCTATTTCTTAAATTATTTATTTGATAATCAAAAAATATTGTAGATTTCTGTTACGTTTTCAATTACTGAGAGCGTGCTAAATCTCCACACATGCGCATTTCTACACTCTTACGCCGTGTATTTCTTTGCATTTTCCTTTTGGCCGCCAGCATGAGCTCTTTTGCTACAGCGTGGACCACCAGCAATCCCGGAGCAATAACATCTCTCGCCAACTGGAGCGATGGAAGCGGTGCGCCCACCAGCTTTACAACACCAGGTGATACCTGGACGGTGACTATGGCCATGACGATCACCAGCGCTACATGGACAGTGGGCACGGCGTCCGCCGGGCCTGTGACGGTTACCTTTGCGACCGGCAGCAGCCTGGACATGGGTGGTGCCGGCGGCACATCCAATATAAATATTCACGGGAACCTAAGCGTTACCGGCGGCACAATAACGCTTGATGGCGCAGGTACTACTGAGAACTGGAACGTGTATGGCAACATGGCCATGAGTGGCGGCCTCATCACCACCTCGGGCGCTACGTCGCATATGCACTACAACGTTTTTGGCAATTACACTATGACAGGGGGAACGACTGATGCAGACGGTGCAAGCGGGCTGATCGTGATCAATGTCAACGGCAACGGCAGTTTCAGCGGGCCGTGCGCCATGACGAATACAGGCGCGGGCTGCACCAGCGCTGTGCATTTCGCGCTTCCCACAGCTTCCGGCTCCATGCAGATAGATAACACAAGTACCGGGACCTGGTCAAAGACCAACATATATGTGGATGCGGGCTGCACTGCGCAGCTGGCCGGTAACTTCAGCACTACTACGGGCGCAGCTGCGTTTGGGCTTATGGTAAATGGCAAGCTTATATGCCCTGCAGCTTATGTGGTAAATGGCACCCGCGTGTTTGCGCTGAATAGTGGGGGCACTCTTGTTGTAGCGCACGCAACAGGCATAAATGGTGCAATAGTTACTACCGGCACCAAGACATTCAACACAGGCGCCAACTATACCTACAATGGCAGTGCAGCGCAGGTTACCGGCACCTTTCTGCCAGCTTCCCTCATCAGCCCGTCAGTGCTCACCATTAGCAATACAGCAGCGGTTACCCTCTCCCAGGCCACCGCTACTACAGGCACACTTGCATTCACAGCGGGCGTACTGAACACCGGCAGCTTTACAATGACCACGCCCGGCTCTTCAACCGCAGTAACGGGGGCGGGAGCCACCAGCTATGTCAATGGCACGCTTGTAAAAACCATCAGCAGTTACTCAACAGTATTCTACGAAGTGGGTGATGTTAACTACGCACCCATGGGCCTTAGCCTTAGCACGGCCGGCACGGCTGGCAGCCTGGGTGTGAAGGTGAGCAATGGGCTGCATCCTAATGTGGCTACCTCCGGACTACCGGCTACTAATATGGCTAACCATTACTGGACAATAAGCAATTTAAGCGCAGCGGGGCCTGCCACAGTTACCGCTAAGGCCACCTACAATACTGCAGACATTATTGGCGGCAGCAATGCTGCATTCGTCACGCAGGTATATGCATCTTCAGCATGGCTTGGTACGCCGCTGAGCACAACCAATACCGCTACGCCATATACCTCGTCGCCCACGGCAGGCATAGCACTCGCATCGATCGCCGGCGATTATATTTTTGGCAACGGCCCATGCACCACGGCACCCATTACCGGCACCGCTACTGTATGCGAAGGCGCCACCACTACACTAAGCTCAGCCACTACAGGCGGCACCTGGAGCAGTGCCGCAACTGCTATCGCAACTGTGTCGTCGGCCGGTGTTATATCCGGGGTAAGCACAGGCACAGCAGTTATTTCTTATACCGCCGGCGCATGCACTGTTACAACGGTGGTAACAGTAAACCCTTTGCCTGTGGCGGGAACCATTACCGGCGTTACTGCTGCGTGCATTGGGTTCACTACTACACTGGCCAATGCCACCACAGGCGGCACGTGGAGCAGTAGTAACACGGCCGTTGCTACCGTATCGGCGGCTGGGGTGGTGTCAGGGGTGGCAAGCGGCACTTCGGCTATCTCTTATACGGTTACCAACGGCTGCGGCTCTGTTTCTGCTGTGGCTACAGTAACGGTGGCAGCCACGCTCATTGTGGCCCCCATCACCGGCCCCGACAGCGTGTGCCCCGGCAGCACCATAACAATGGCCAATGCAACCGGCGGCGGTGTGTGGACCAGCCAGACAACATCTATAGCTACGATAGCAGGTACGGGCATCGTAACCGGTGTAGCCCCAGGTTTCGACACCATCATTTACACCATTACCAATAGCTGCGGCACTAAGGCTGCCAAGAAGCGCATCAAAGTGCGTACGGCTGCAGCATGTCTCGCAGGAGTAGCGATAGCCGGAGGTACTGGCAATGAGCTGATGGTGTACCCTAATCCAAACAAAGGGATGTTCACGGTAAAGCTTTCGTCTGATACAGACGAGCCGATACATATCGTAGTCACAGACATCACAGGTGTAATGGTACGTGAATTGACGTCTGCTTCAAACAAGCCTACAGAAGTACAGTTAGGCGTAGCTACAGGTATGTATGTGCTTACCGTTTACAGCGGGCAAGGCATACAAGTAGCTAAAGTGTTTATTGAGTAGTGCGGGCTAATGGCCACTGCCAAATACGGCCTTCATCAACACGCCGGTGAATGTGCTCCACAGGTATTTACGCTTCTCGTGAAGTATATTCTCCTGCAAGGCTGGTATAGAGCCCGGAGTGTAAAATTTTAGAATTGCACTTGCGATCGATTGCGGGTTTGGCTCGGCAATGAAGCCTACCTTACCATCGGGCACCACCTCGGCCAGGCCGCCGACATTAGTTACCACCATTGGCTTTTCAAAATGGTAAGCTACTTGTGTGATACCGCTTTGCGTGGCGTGCTTGTATGGCTGCACCACCAGGTCAGCTGCACCAAAGTAGTACTTCACATCATCATTGGCTATAAAGTCCGTATGCAGGTGCACGCGGCCCTGCAGGCTATGCTTTTCCACAATAGCATTGTTAGCTGCCTCCGCGTCTTTGCTGTAGTACTCCCCGGCTACTATCAGCTCAATACCTGCATTTTTCATGCGCTCATCTGCCATAGCTTCCAGCAGCAGGTCGAGCCCTTTATAGTCGCGTATAAAACCAAAGAAAAGAATATAGTTCTTTTCGGGGTCGAGCTGTAGCTTTTCGGAGGCCGCCTGCTTGCTCACTTGCCCGCCATAAGTATCATATACAGGGTGCGGGGTAAACAATGCAGACTTACCGGTAATTCTTATTACATCCTTCAGCACGTCTTTGCTCATGGTCACAAAGGCATCCACCGGCTTTATGAAGTAGTTGGTGAACTGCTTGTCGCCGGGGCGCTTTTCGTGCGGAATGATGTTGTCTACTACGCAGAGCACACGGGTATGTCCATTCTTTTTTGCGCGGCGCAGTATGGTGCCAAACGCCGGACCCATAAAGGGCAGCCAGTATCTTACAATTACAAGGTCATAGCGCTCCTTGTTCATTTGCCCGCCCACCGTTATCCAATTGAGCGGGTTCACGGAGTTTATAGCTGTCCGAATGTTAAGCCCTTTTGGTGCAGGCTCCTCTGTAAATTGTGTTTTGCCCGGAAAAAGAAACGAAGGATACTGCAGCGAGAACGACCAGATAATAACATCATGTCCTTGTTGTTGCAGCTCCGTTGCCAGCCGCTCATTGAATGTGGTGATACCACCTCCGCGCAGCGGGTGCGCAGGGCCCAGTATGGCTATCTTCATGCAAACAGGTTTTTAAGCTCATCCTGCGCACGTGCATAATCTTCCGGTATGCCGATATCGATAAAATAGCCATCGCTGGCATGGCCATAAAATTTCTGCTCACCGGCATAGCGCTCCAGGTAGTCTTTTTCGAAAGAGAATTTCTCCGGCATTTCCTTTTTCAGCAGCGCCTCTCGGTTGATGATGTATACGCCACCGTTTATATAGCCGTCTACCATTTGCCTCTTTTCTTCAAAGGCGGTGATGAGTCCTGAATCATCAGTTTTCACCACGCCATAGCGATCAAAATTGTGCAGCTGTTTCAGTGCCAGCGTCACCGACGCATTGTTGGCGCTGTGAAACGCCATTTGCTGCCTGATATCGGCAAGGAACAATGTGTCACCATTGACCACCGCAACATTATCGGCACCGGCTTCTTCTATCGCCGCCTGTATGCCGCCGCCTGTGCCCAGCGGCTCTGACTCTACTACGTAGTCGACCTCGAAGGGTAGCAGCTCCTGCTCCTCCAGCCATTTTACAATTACATTATGCCTGTACCCCAGCGACAGTATAGCCCTCGTGCATTTTTGCCGGTCGAGGTATTCGAATACATAGGCGAGGAACGGCTTGCCATTAACAGGGGCCATGCACTTAGGCACTTTGCCTATCACATCCTGTAGCCTTGTGCCAAATCCGCCGGCGAGTATTATTGCTTCCATGTGTATAATGATCGGCCACCGGCCATAAAAAATGAAATATTAAATAACCAGGCTAATGTGGTCTACTTCTGAAAAGTGCTTGTCTGCGGTGAACACAGGCAAGTTGTGCTGCCTTGCCAATGCGGCTATCCAAATATCGTTCTCTGGTATTGGCTTGCCTTTGCCCATTAACGCTGATTTGATCTCGCCGTATGTATCAGATGTGCTGCTGTCTGGAGATAGCACCTTGCAGCTGAGCAGGAAAAACCGGATCCGGGAGATGTGCTTTAGCGGATCGGCCGACCGGTAAGCACCATAGTACAATTCACCTATTACTTCTACCGGAACGTATACTTCATCCATAGCATCGAGCCGCGCTGCCACAGTGTTGTTATTTCTGAAGACATCAATAATTACGGAAGTATCGAGCAGGCATTTATTTCCAGTCATCCGGGTTGATTTGTTCGCAGCCGTGGGCGATAATATCTTTCAATTCATTCGCCTCGTTGTCACTGATCATCCCCGCAAAATCTTTATAGCTCCGCGCCTGTGCAGGCAGGGATCTACTTCTGCTGATCACTGCCGCTACTTCATCGAGCACAGCATCATTATCGATCTTTAACAACTCTTCTATCAAATGCAGCTTCTTTGCCTCACCATCCATAGCGCTTGTTTATACTACAAATTTAACCCCTTTACGTTATTAATTTCCCTAAATACTCCACGTAAACAATCCCCGCTCGGTAAACTGGTAGGGACTTATGCTGCCGCCAAACTGCTGCAGCGCCTTCTTGACTTCGTACCGTGTATTGCCGGGGCAGTAGAACATCATAAAGCCGCCGCCGCCCGCGCCCGATATTTTGCCGCCTGTAGCCCCCGCACCAAGAGCAGCTTCGTATATCTCATCCATAGCATCGTTAGATATGCCCTTGGCCATTTGCTTTTTAAAGCGGAACCCATAGTCGAGTATGCCGCCTATCTCGTGCAGGTTACCTTTCAGCAACGCCTCTTTCATCATCTGCGATTGCTCTTTGAGGTGGTGCATGGCATCTATAGACTGCTGGTTATTATCCAAAACATTTTGGCTCTGCGCCTCTATTATGGTAGATGATAAGCGGCTGGTGGCAGTGAAGTAGAGCAGCAGATTATTCTCCAGCTCATAGAGATATTCGGGCTTTATCCGCAGGGGATTTACGATCACCTTATTGTCTTTGTAGAACTCCATAAAGTTCACCCCGCCAAACGTTGCTGCGTATTGGTCTTGCTTGCCGCCTGCCATTGCCAGTTCTACGCGTTCTACGTCGTAGGCCATTTGCGCTATGTCGTATTCGCCAAGTGGCAGGTTCAGCCATTCTGTAAATGCGCCGATGATGGCAACCATGAGCGTTGATGAGCTGCCCAGCCCTGAGCCGGGGGGTGCATCAACTACCGTAGTTAATTTAAAGCCCGAGGGTACCGGGCCATACTTCCTCACGATGTGATTGTATACGCCCGTGGCAAGATCAAGGGTACCGTCTATCGGCAACTCATCTGAGAGGTCATATGCGGCGCTCTCGCCGCGGTCGAGCGCTTCTATGATCACCTGTGGCAGGCCCAGCAGTTCAATGGTAGCATAGGCATAGAGCGATATCGTAGCATTGAGAATAGCACCGCCATACAGGTCGCAATAGGGGCTCACATCGGTGCCGCCGCCTGCAAGGCCTATACGCAATGGCGCTTTGCTTCTATAGATCATATGATGGCTAAATTAAGGAATACTGTGTATCCATTCTATAACGGCTTTCCGCTGGTTCTGGTATTCACAAAAAAAGATGCGCACCTGCTAAGATATAGCAGGTGCACATCGTAATTATGTTAAACCAACTTACTTCTTACGGTAGTATATCTGCTCGTCGTTAAACTCCTGCATTGCCTGCAGCGATGCGTTGGCCATACGCTCGTAAATGCGAGATATCTCTATCTGCTCTTTATTCTCGTGTACCTCTTCGAGGTTGTCGCCATGCACGGTAAATTCATCGAGCTTGCGGTGCAGCTCTTCCTTCATGTTCACCGATATCTGGTTAGCACGGCGCGATATAACTGCGATCGACTCGTACAGGTTGCCGGTTCTTTCTTTCATTGCTACCACATCACGTGTTTCCACTAGTGCATTAACTGATGACAGTGACTTTCTATTTGTGCTCATCGCGAATTTTTTTTAAGTTGTTATTTGCTTCTGCGTATAGTTTATCCGCATCGTCCAGGTACTTCGACCGCGGGTATGTATCTTTTAATTCCCTGTAGGCGCCCATTGCCGTGGCATAGCGCTCCTCCTGCTTGTCTGGTATGCTGGCCTTCGCGAACTTGTACATGGCCTTCATTATCATGAACTGGTACTGGTCTGCACTCGTAGATTCAGGATAATTGCGCAGTACGCTCCTGTAGGCTACCGTGGCGGCTTTGTACTCCCTTATGTTGTAGTACAGCCTCGCTGCATCTGCCTGCTTCATTTCCAGCTTCCTCCTCGACTCATCGATGTATGTATTGGCCTCCGACATCCTTGTAGAGGTGGGATAGCGGTAAATATAAGACTGCAAAGCCTCAAGCGCCTTTACAGAGTTGGTCTGGTCGAGGGTATACTTCGGTGCAAATTTATAAAGGCTTACAGCGCTCATAAATTCCGCCTCTTCGGCATTGGTGCTCGCAGGGAAGAACTCAGTGAAATTCTTGAAGTAGTAAGATGCCTCTACATAATCCTTCAGGTAGTAGAAGGTGTATGAGTACTTGAAAAACAAAGCTTCATAGTTGCGCGTGCTCTTCATTACCGGCATCAGCTCTTTGTAAAGCTGGTTTGCATGCGAATAGTCCTTTTTATCAAAGTACTCGTTGGCCTTGGTAAGCTTGTAATTCACATCGCTGCTCTTCCTTACTTTCTCAAAGCCGCCGCAGGAACCTAACAGCGCCGCTACTACAAATAAATACAATAAATTTCTCAAACGTAATTGCATACGGGGTGGCAAATATAGCGAAAATAGCTGTTTTTGCCTAACAGGTTTGTTAAAACTGCTGTAATTGGGCCGCTTATAAGGCCTGGCAGCCTGAAAGGCTTGATTTTACTGCACATTATGCCTGACAACAAGTGCAAACGCAGGCGTAGCAGGCATTGCAGTCTTCCCCTTCCGCAACTGCCGCTATTCCAGCTGAAGCGCCTGAATTCAAAACCGAGTTATTCACAACTTGTGTATTACTTTATCAAGGCGTGAAACGAGGGTGTACTACTTTCGATAGTGAAAAGAAAAACACGCAGTGTATGGATATCGAACAACTAATGCCACATGTAGAAGCGCTCATCTTTGCAAGCGAGCGCCCGCTGACGCAAATAGAAATGACCGAGATCTTAGGCCAGGCACTTGAGGCTGCTATAGAAAGCGACCGCATAGCTACTTGCCTCGATGCGATAAGGGAGAAGTACGAAGCTGACTACTACCCCTTCCAGCTGCGCGAAATAGGTGGAGGGTACCAATTCCTCACTAAGAAGCAATATCATAAAACAGTATTGCAGCTCAATGGCGACAAGCACATCAAAAAGCTATCATCAGCGGCTATGGAAACCCTGTCTATTATAGCCTATAAGCAGCCGATAACCAAGAGCGAAATAGAATATATACGTGGTGTAAGCGCCGACTATAGCATACAAAAGCTGCTGGAAAAGGAGCTGATAGTAATAGCAGGCCGCAACGAAGAGATGGTGGGCAAGCCGCTTATCTACACCACCTCTAAAGGGTTTATGGACTACCTGGGCATCAACTCGCCCACGCAGCTGCCACAGCTGAAGGATATTACCGATGTGCAGATAGTGATGCCTACCAGCGGCCAGGAAGCGATACCAGACGATGCCAGCAAGCTGATAATAACAAGCCAGGGTGCTTTAAAGCAGGCATCTTAAAAAAGAAAATTTTCAATGTTCATATAGCATTCAAAATTCACAGCCCGCCGCTTCCTTCTGAAGCGGCTTTTTTTATGCTTGTAAAATCCCTGTTACACTCACAGTGCGAAGTACTATTATCTGTACCTTTGTATAAATAGCGCATATGGCTATACGTATCTCTACTTTTATCTTTCTTGCCGGTATTGCCCTACAGCCTTGCGCACACGCCCAGACAAAGGCTGACCGCAAGGTGATAAAACAGCTGCAGGCCGATATAGGCTATCTTGCATCTGATGAGCTGGAGGGCCGCCGCACAAGCACAGAAGGAGAGCGCAAAGCAGCTGACTACATAGAGAAGCGCTACCGCGAAGCTGGCATTTTACCTTACAATGGCCAGTACCGCTATCCATTCTATTTTATTTATGGCAAGCAGGTAGGGCCCTCAACGAGCATTGCAGTCAATGGTGCGGCGCTGCGGATCAGTGAAGATGTATTCCCGCTGCCATTTAGTGCCAATGCGCAAGCTAAAAGCGAGGTGCTGCCCGAGATAATGGAGCAGGGCAGCGTATGGATGATGCCCCTTTATACCGATGCCGACCAGGCCGACAACCCGCACTTTGAGCCGGAGAAATATATGTTTGAAAAGGCGCGCGAGGTGGAAAAACAAGGTGCGTCGGGTGTAGTGTTTTTCGACAGCTATGGCAGTAAGTACGAGCCCTCTTTCAACAAGCAATCGCAGTATGAGGTGGTGGGTATACCGGCAGTGTTCATGAATGTGCGCGCTTACCAAAAGTACATTACCCGCAATGAGGCCGAGAGCAGCCAGAAGGAAGGCGTAGCCATCGATATGAATGTAGAGGTGAAGAAGGCCGACCGTACCGGTACTAACATCGCCGCCTATATAGACAACAAGGCTAAGTACACTGTAATAGTAGGCGCTCACTACGACCACCTGGGCTATGGCGAGGATGAGAACAGCCTACATGCCAATGCGGTGAAGGAGCACCTGATACACCACGGCGCCGACGACAATGCAAGCGGCACGGCAGCGTTGCTTGAAGTTGCCAAATGGGTGAAGCAAAAAAAGCTGCGCCATTACAACTACCTTTTCATCAACTTCTCCGGCGAGGAGCTGGGCCTATTTGGGTCAAAGATGTTTGTGAAAGAGCAGCAGATAGACAGCAGCCGCGTGGCCTACATGATCAACATGGATATGCTGGGCAGGCTCAACGACAGCACCCGCGCGCTTACAGTGGGCGGCATAGGCACATCGCCGGCATGGGCCTCTATAAGTGATATTACAGGCAAAGAGTTCAAGCTGGTGATAGACAGCTCGGGGCAAGGGCCATCGGATCATACTAGCTTTTACAATGCTGGTATACCGGTACTGTTCTTCTTTACCGGCACGCATAAAGACTACCATAAGCCAAGCGACCGCGCTGAGGCGATCAACTATACCGGCGAGACCAGGGTGATCAAATGCGTGCACAAGGTGATCGCCAAAATGGACAAAGAGCATGTAAAGCCGCTCTTCACTCCTACAAAGCAGCAGACTATGGGCAAGACCCGCTTCAGGGTAACGCTGGGCATTATGCCCGACTATACTTACCAGGATGGTGGTGTGCGTGTGGATGGTGTTAGCGACAACCGCCCGGCCATGAAAGCAGGTGTGAAGCAGGGGGACATCATACTACAGCTGGGCGACAACAAGATCACCGGCATGCAGACCTACATGGAAGCCCTTGGCAAGTTCTCACCGGGCGAAAAGACCAACATCACCGTGAAGCGTGATGGCAAGGAGATGCAGTTGCCGATAGAGTTGAGTAAGTAACCCTTGTTGTTGCTGCCCCTCATTATGTTGTTGCGCACGTACGGAGCGCTTGTGATGTTGCTGTATTTTGCTACAGAGCGGTAGCCCCTAGGGGGCAAATAGATCGCCGATTATACTCGAACTTATGTCCCTGCAAGTTGCCGTTTGGCTAAAGCCGGTATCTTTTAGACCTTTTGTCCACGGCTTAAAAGCCGTGGCAATTAATGCACTGAATTGGAGCACCACAGGGTGCATGGTAGCTACCCGGCAAACAAAGCAATCATTGAAATCAGGCATAGTATATATAGAAAAGAAAAGCTCCGGCGGATGCCGGAGCTTTTCAATAATTACTTTATTTGAGCCTTCGACTAGTAGTCCATGCCCATGCCGCCTGGCATACCGCCCTGGGCTGGTGATGCAGACTTTGGTTCTGGCTTGTCAGCGATAACGCACTCTGTAGTGAGGAGCATGCTTGCAATAGAAGCAGCGTTCTCAAGAGCTATGCGGCTAACTTTAGTAGGGTCGATAACACCTGCTGCCAGCATATTCTCATATACTTCTGTGCGGGCGTTAAAGCCGTAGTCGCCTTTACCTTCACGTACTTTCTGAACGATGATAGAACCTTCGAGGCCTGCGTTAGCAACGATCTGGCGCAGCGGCTCTTCGAGCGCGCGGCGAACGATAGCAACGCCTGTTTTCTCGTCAGCATTGTCCGTTTTCACATCGCCCAGTGAGTCGATAGCGCGGATGTAAGCTACGCCACCGCCCGGTACTATGCCTTCTTCAACGGCAGCACGTGTAGCGTGCAGCGCATCGTCAACGCGGTCTTTCTTCTCTTTCATTTCCATTTCAGAAGCTGCACCGATGTACAGTACTGCTACACCGCCGCTAAGCTTAGCGAGGCGCTCCTGTAATTTTTCTTTATCGTAATCGCTGGTCGTATTCTCGATCTGTGTTTTGATCTGGCTTACGCGCGCAGTTATTGATTCCTTTTCGCCTTTGCCACCTACGATAGTTGTGTTGTCCTTATCGATAGTGATGCTTTCAGCCTGGCCGAGCGATGCGATGGTAGCACCATCGAGCTTGTAGCCCTGGTCTTCGCTGATAACGATACCGCCTGTGAGGGCAGCAATGTCCTGCAGCATTTCTTTGCGGCGGTCGCCGAAGCCCGGAGCCTTAACAGCAGCGATCTTCAGTGAGCCACGCAGCTTGTTCACCACCAGTGTAGCCAGCGCTTCGCCATCTACATCTTCAGCAATGATCAGCAGCGGACGGCCGCTCTGTACTACGCTTTCCAGTATTGGCAGGATGTCTTTCAGTGTGCTTACTTTCTTCTCATAAATGAGGATATAAGGATTCTGCAGCTCAACGTGCATTTTTTCAGCGTTGGTCACAAAATATGGGCTCAGGTAGCCGCGATCGAACTGCATACCTTCTACTACTTCTACAGTAGTTTCAGTGCCTTTCGCCTCTTCTACAGTGATAACACCTTCGTTACCTACCTTGGCCATAGCCTGTGCGATAAGTGCGCCGATAGTAGCATCGTTGTTTGCAGAGATAGAAGCAACCTGCTCGATCTTAGTATTATCGTTACCTACTTTTTCTGATTGCTTTTTCAGGTTCTCAACAACAGCAGCTACTGCCTTGTCGATACCGCGCTTCAGGTCCATTGGGTTGGCGCCTGCAGCTACGTTCTTAAGACCTTCGCCTATGATAGACTGAGCCAGTACGGTAGCGGTAGTAGTACCATCACCTGCGATATCCGCAGTTTTAGAAGCTACTTCTTTTACCATTTGAGCGCCCAGGTTCTCGATGCTGTCTTCCAGCTCTATTTCCTTGGCAACGGTTACACCGTCTTTAGTGATGGCAGGTGCACCAAATTTTTTCTCGATAACCACGTTACGGCCTTTAGGACCAAGGGTTACTTTTACCGCATCAGCGAGAATGTCTACGCCGCGTTTCATCCTGTTGCGTGCGTCAATGTCAAAGTGAAGTTGTTTTGCCATATACTTAATTTGAAAATTTTTAATTTGGAAATTTGAAAATTACTAGTGAAGATCTGATAAACGTGCCATTTTCAAATTAGCACATTTTCAAATGCTCAAATTCTTTAGATAACCGCGAGGATATCACTTTCGCGCATGATCAGCAGGTCTTCGCCATCGAAGTTTACCTCTGTACCTGCATACTTACCATAAAGGATAGTATCGCCGCTTTTTACTGACATTGGTTCGTCTTTCTTACCAGGGCCTGCTGCTACCACTGTACCGCGCTGTGGCTTTTCTTTAGCTGTGTCGGGGATGATGATGCCACCGGCAGTTTTTTCTTCAGCTGGAGCGGGTTTCACGATCACCCTGTCATGCAATGGGGTAACATTCACATTTTTTGCCATAGTCTATAAATTTTTAGTTGTTTAAGATTTGAGTGTTTGCTTACAGGCATCAGATTTTGTGCCATTTGCTAACGGGCTGCAAAGGTCTGCCAATTTTGGCAGAAACGCGTGTTAAAATTGTCATATTCGTGTATTTGCGGCAGGTTTCATCGCAGCAGGGCTGAGGTGCTGAGTTATTTTGTCAGTGCTATTTGTTTTACCGCTGAGGCGCGGAGGCGCAAAGGGTGGTGATAAGTCCCTTATTATGGAGAGCGCAGAGGTGTAAAGATCAGGTGCTGAGTTATTTTTATCACCGTTATTTATTTTACCGCTGAGGCGCGGAGGCGCAAAGGGTGGTGATAAGTTCCCTTACTATGGAGAGCGCAGAGGTAAAGATCAGGTGCTGAGTTATTTTTATCACCGCCATTTATTTTACCGCTGAGGCGCGGAGGCGCAAAGGGTGGTGATAAGTTCCATTACTATGGAGCGCAGAGGTGTAAAGATCAGGTGCTGAGTTATTTTTATCAGCGCTATTTGTTTTACCGCTGAGGCGCGGAGGGGCGGAGGCGCAAAGGGTGTTGATGGTTTACTTGGGCAGTTTATTTCTGACTTTGTTACTAGCTTATTAATGAGTGCGGAAAAAGCACATAAAATCCGTTGTTCATTTTTATTATCTGTTCACGTTTCTTGAACAAAGGATTTTGGTGAACAAATTTATATTAACATATTAATTGTCCTAATTGTTCACTAATTTTGAATGTTCACGTTTCCTGAACAACATTAATTTGTGAACATGAGAGATGTCGGTATTGTAAATAGCGCGCTGGAAAGTCTTTTAATTAACTCCCAGATCAGAGGTGAATGGAAAGATAATGCAAAGGGGAAAGACAACGGTATAGACGGGGAGATCATCTTTAATATCAACAGCAAAAAAATTAAAATTTCTATAGCGGTGAAAAAAACCGTGAGAAATCATCAATTGCTCCAAATCGAAGAGATAGCCAAAGATCATAAGCCATTTCTGCTGGTAGTGGAACATATCTTCCCTAGGATGAAAGAAGAACTAAGGCAGCGGGATATCGCTTACATGGAGGGTAATGGCAACATTTACCTTAAAGAAGGAGATATTTACTGGTGGATAGACAATCAAAAACCTATTCTACCGGAGAAGGAAACCACAAATCGAGCTTTCGGTAAAAGTGGCCTTAAAGTAATTTTTCATTTCTTACTAAATGAAGAGTTGGTCAATTATCCTTACAGGGAAATAGCCCGGATAGCCGCAATAGGCCTGGGCAACGTTAACAACGTACTGAACGGACTGAAACAGGATGGTTTTCTACTAAAGGATACTAAAGAGAAATACAGGCTGGTGCATAAAAATAAATTACTGGAAAAATGGATGGTTGCGTATGCTGAAAAGCTGCAACCGGCCTTGCACATAGGCAACTTCCGTTTCTTGAAAGAAGCGGATCAAAAGAACTGGAAACAAATACTGTTAGCCGAAGGAAAAACGTATTGGGGAGGCGAGCCGGCAGCCGATCTGATGACGAATTATCTTAGGCCTGAGATACTTACTTTGTACTCCGAAGAAGACAGGAATGAACTGATAAAAAACTACAGGCTCGTACCAGATGAAAAAGGAAAAGTGAAAGTATACAAGAAATTCTGGAACCATGATCAGGTGAAGAGGACTACAACAGACCCGCTACTGGTCTATGTAGACCTGCTAAATACCGGTGATGGACGATGCATGGAAACTGCTAAAAAAATATTTGATGAGTACCAGCTTGGAGATAAATTTTGATAGAGTGAAGAACAATTATGCGCCCGTATTTGACGCACTGGAGCGGGCTTTGCAGAAATTCGATATCGACTTCTATCTCATAGGCGCCCAATCACGCGATGTATGGACAAACCATTTAAACATTGAGAAGAGAATCACCCGGGACATTGACTATTTCGTATTGACAGCAGATCGAACAACATGGGATGAGCTGAACAAATACTTAATTGAAACGGAGCAATTTGAAAGAGATATAAAACAGCCTTACCGATTTTATCTTAAAGAGTTGACGATCGACATCATTCCGTTTGGCGGCATCAGTGAGCATGATGAGGTTATACTACACGACCCACGTACAGAACTGTCGGTCTATGGCTGTCGTGAAGTAACCCGGGAGGCTGTAATGATCCATGGTAAATACCGCGTAATAACCCTTCCCGGCTTATGCATTTTGAAGCTTATTGCCTTTCATGAAAACCCAAACCTGAGGATTAAAGACTGGCAGGATTTCCTGATGATCATGACCAATTATCATGAAATATCCGGGGCACAACTCTTTGACGGTGAATATGATGATTTGATTGCCGGTGATTTCGAGTCAACATCGCCGCATCGAGAATGTTAGGTCGTCATATGGCAAGCATCGTAAAGCAAAATGAACAAATGAGGACGCATCTCACGGAAATACTTAGAAGAAAACTCATGAAATTCAGTGTAGCTGACATAGACTCAATGTACCTGCAACGTGACGCGGGTGATACCCAGATCGTAACACTAAAATTAATTGCTGAAGTCATAAAAGGCATCAACGAGCAACCTGCCAAAAACTTATAAAAGTAGCCCTGCGATCGAGGAAGGTGTCTTTCTAACATTCAAATAATATTACTATTACTAAAAAAAGCCAGCACCGGGTGAGCGGTACTGGCTTTCATCACTGTTTCAGTTTTCAACGTTGGGGTAAGAAAAGGGGCGTGGGTTATTGTTCGTGTATCAGTCTTATCATCATTGTGCTGCCATCGTTGCCGATATACCTGCACATGTACACGCCGACGGCTATACCTTGTGGCAAGCTCAGCGAATTGATGCCGGAGGCGATGTCATATTTGGCTACCTCTTTTCCGTCAATAGTAAACAGATGCAGTGTACCTGCTACCTCACTAACGACATTGAATGCGCCGGTAGTAGGATTAGGATACAGCTGTAGGCCGCTTGCAGTGGCAGCAACGTTGCCGCCCGGCCTTGGACATGCATCTACAGTAACGGCAGCTGTAGTGAAGCAGCCGGTTCCCAAAGTGTAAGTGATGTTCGACGTGCCTGCGGCAACGCCATTCACCACACCGCCACCAGAGCTCACAGTAGCTACCGAAGTGTTACTGCTGGTCCAGGCGAGGCCACCCGGTGTAGGGTTAGACAGCGCTGTTGATGCGCCGGCGCATACGGTATAGGTTCCTGTTATTGTTGCAGGATTAGCATTTACCGTGAACACAGTGGTGCGTGAGCAACCGTTTGTACCGGTATAGCTAATAATTGCGGTACCCGGGGCAATACCCAGCACTACACCTGTAGCGCTGCCCGGTATGGCAACAGCAGTATTGCTGCTGCTCCATGTACCGCCCGCTGTGAGGCTGGATAAGTTGGTAGTTGCGGTTTCGCATACCTTCTTAGTTCCGGAAATGCTAGCCGGTAGTGCGAGGACAGAAACCATAAGGGTTGACTTGCAACTGCCGGATATGGTATACGTGATATTTGCTGTGCCTGCAGCCATACCGGTAACGATACCCGTAGATGACGGCCCTGAAATGGCAGAGCTTGCAGCTGCGCTCCATGTGCCACCTGATGCAGCATTAGTAAGCGTAGTTGTGGAGCCTACGCAAATTGATGCGCTGCCGGAGAAAGAGCCGGGACTGCTATTAACTGTGACCGCTTTGATAGTAGTACAGCCTGCTGCCGTAGTATAAGTAATAGTGGCATTGCCTGCCGCTACGCCTGATACAATACCTGATGTACCGACCGTGGCCACAGTACCATCGCTGCTGCTCCATGTGCCACCCGAAACAGATGTTGACAATGTCAGCGTACTGCCGGCACACAGGGCTGATGCTCCCGTGAGCGTAGCCGAGGCATTTACCGTAACAGCTTGTGTGGCCCTGCAACCGCCTGCCATTGTGTAAGATATACTAACATTGCCTGAAGACAGCGCACTAACGATGCCCGTAGCTGAGCCCACTGTGGCGATAGATCCATTGCTGGTTGTCCACACGCCGCCGCTGGTAGCGCTGCTGAGCGTGGTAGTAGTGCCGCGGCAGAGTACTGCAGTACCGGTGATAGCATCAGGAACAGCAGTAACGGTAACTGTTCTCGTGGCTGTGCAGCCTATAGCTGTAGTATAAGTGATATCAGCTGTACCTGCGCTAATAGCCGTGATAATGCCCGAAGTGCCGATGGTAGCTACCGAAGTAGTGCCGCTGGCCCATGTGCCGCCGGAAGTAGCATTGGTCCATGCCACTGTGCTGCCTACGCATACAGTTGCCGGCCCGCTGATAGCAGCTGCAGCGCTAACTGTTACTGCACGTGTAACCCTGCAGCCAGTGCCGAACGAGTAGGTAATATTAGTAACACCAGAACCGATGCCTGTAACAACACCGCTCGCTGAGCCGATTGTTGCAACCGCAGGGTTTGCAGCGCTCCATACGCCGCCGCTCAATGCGTTGGCGAGTGTGCTTGTAGTGCCTGAGCATATAGTGGCCGTACCTGTGATAGCACCCGGTGCTGCGGTAATAGTCGCCACCCGCGTGCTGTAGCAACCTGAAGACAAAATGTATGAAATTGTAGCTGTTCCTGCTGAAACACCGGATACAGCGCCAGTGCTGACTCCGACAGTTGCAACACCTGCATCGCTGCTGCTCCATGTGCCGCCGCCGCCGCCGGTGAGGGTTGTAGTAGTGCCTACGCATGCGGTGGCATAGCCTGATATAGCCGCAGGAAGCGCATAAACCGTATATGCGCCTGTGCGTGTGCAGCCTGCCGCACTTGTGTAAGTGATGGTAGCATTACCGGCAGCAACGCCTGTAATAACTCCTGTAGACATATCGGCAGAAGCGATAGCTGTATTGCTGCTGCTCCATGTGCCGCCTGCGAGGGCGTCAGTAAGCGCTGATGTTTCGCCTATGCAGCTTTTCAGCGTGCCGCCGATAACAGCAGGGCGCGCATTTACAGTAATGTTATTGATAGTGTAGCAACCTGTACCCAGTGTAAATGTGATATCAGCATTACCAGCCGCAACACCATTGACAACACCGGTTACTGAGTTTACTGTAGCCACGGCAGTATTGCTGCTTATCCATGACACACCGCCTGAAGTACCATTGGCAAGTGTGATGGAAGATGATTCGCAAACTGCACCCGGACCTGTGCTCGATGCCGGGTTTGCGTTAACGCTCACCATAGCTGTTTTTGCACATCCTCCGGAAGTAGTGTAAGAAATTGCAACTGTACCCGCCGAAACGCCGGTAACAACGCCATCTGCATCAACAGTGGCCAGGCTTGTATTAGCGCTGCTCCAAGTGCCGCCTGCTGTTGTATTGCTCAGCGTAGTGGTAGTACCAGGACAAGCACGGAATGTACCGGTGATAGACGCCGGCACTGCACTAACTGATACGATAGCAGTAGCGTAGCAAATAGAACTGAGCGAATAGCTGACAATAGCTGTGCCTACGGCAAGTCCTGTTACCACACCGGTGCCCGATGGGCCGCTGATAGCCGATGAAGACGGCGCTGTCCATGTACCACCTGCGCTGGCATTGGTAAGCGTACCCGTAACACCAACGCAGAGGCTGGTAGCACCCGCAATAGCAGCAGGTGTAGTGCTTATCGTGATATCTTTTGTTTTATAGCATCCGTCTGCCGAGTAAGTGATCGTAACTGTACCACCTGTTATCGCGGTTACTACGCCATCTGTAGAAACAGTTCCAAGAGCCGGGTTGCTGCTCTCCCATGTGCCACCAGGTGTAGCATCCGTAAGGGAAGTAGTGAGGCCCGTACACATAGCGCTGCTGCCTGCTATAGCTGCAACAAAGTTGGTAACTCCGGTAGCTGTGTAGCACCCTGTTGGCAGCGTATAAGTGATCGTTGCCATGCCTTCGCCTGTACCTGTAGCCACACCTGTAGCGGTGTTTATTGTAGCGACAGCGGTGTTGCTGCTACTCCATGTGCCACCTGTAGATGCGTTGGCAAGCGTTACGGTATTGCCCATACACACTGTGGTAGTGCCCGTGATCCCTGCAGGCACACCATTTACTGTTACCTCGGCAGTGCTCGTGCAGCCGGCAGATGAGGTAAAGGATATTGTGGCTGTGCCCTCCGAAACGCCACTGACAACTCCTGAGCCATCGACAGTAGCTACATCAGTGTTGCTGCTGGCCCAGTCGCCGGTTGAAGCGCTCAGGGCAGTAGTGCCGCCTTCGCATACTGTAAGCGTACCGGCGATAGATGGCGATGCATTTACAGTAAAAGTGGCTGTGACAGGATAACAGTATCTCGTATAGGATATTGTTACTACGCCTGCAGCCACACCAGTAACTACGCCTGAGGCGTTCACTGTGGCTATTGTGCCATCGCCTGACGACCAGGTGCCACCTGTGAGCGCATTGGATAAAGTGGCAGTCGCACCTACACATGCGGTAGGCGTGCCGCTGATAGCTGCGCTAAATGGCATGCCGCTACAATCGCCTACTGAGCCGGTAACATAATTAGATGTGGTGCCGGTAAGCGCAAAATTGACCAGGGTACCGCACTGGTTGTTGCCGCTGTAGTCCGCAGCGATATTCTTACCCGTATTGTCGCCATCGGCAATGCCGTTGTCAAAACGGTAGTAAGCTACCAGTTCTGTACCCGACGCGGAGTTGCAGTTCATATAGTTAGCTATGAGTACCTGCGGAAGGGCTGCATTCCAGATACGAACCTCATCCATTTTTCCCTGGAAGACGAAGCCGCCGTTGTGCGACCCTATGTATACAGGTGCACTCGACAGCAGCATTGCAGGCACGCTGGTGTTTGAACTTACCAGTACGCCATTCTTATATAGTTTCATTGTGGTGGTAGCTGCATCATAAGTAACTGCTACGTGATACCACATATTCAGGTCAAGCGGGGTTGGGTCCTGAACGGAGTTGAACACGCCATTGTGGCCCGATGACAACCTGCGGCCGTAGGCTGCCGGAGCCCACAGCGCTGAAGCGCTGTCGACGCTGGATATGATGTTGTTACGATCAGTGCCGGTAACATATATCCACGCCTCTTTAGTATAGCTGCTGAGGGCTATGCTACCAAGGCTTACATAATCGTTAGTGCCATCGAACGACAAGCCGGTTGTTGCCGTCTTCACATAAACAACGGTTGACATGTGCCCCGTGCAACCCGATTCTGTTACCGCATAGGATATCGTGGCAGTGCCTGCTGACACACCGCTCACTATGCCGGTATTGCTGCCAATGGTAGCCACTGCTGTATTAACCGACGTCCATACACCGCCTCCCGATGCACTGCTCAGCGTGGTTGTAATGGCCGTAGATAGTGTTGTGTTACCTGAAGCCCCAAATGCTATAGGCACCGGGTTCACCGTTACCACTGTTGTAACTGTTGTTCCACTTGCAGTATAAGAGATCGTTGCCGTGCCTGCGGCAACGCCGAAAACAACGCCCGATGAATTTACTGTCGCTATGCCGGTGCTGCCGCTATTCCATGTGCCGCCGCTTGTTGCATTGCTCAGTGTTGTAGTGCTGCCCGCGCATACTGTTGCAGTTCCTGTTATAGGCCCTACAAGTGTTATAGTATTACATCCACCCACAGCGCCGGTCACATAGTTCGATGTGGTGCCTGTCAGGGTCATAGTTGTAAGTGTGCCGTTCCTGCCGTTGCCGCTATAATCGCTTGCGGTGGTGAGGCCGGTATTAGTGCCATTGGCAGTACCCTGGTCGAAGCGATAGTATGCAACAAGATTAGCGTTCTGGGCAACATCGCAGTTCATTGATGCCTGTATCTCAGATTGCGTACGCATGGTGTTCCACACGCGTACTTCGTCTATGCCACCCGTCCAGTTTTCAGCAGTATAGTCGTCATCAGCTTTGCCGATCTTGAGCTCACGCCCTGATACGCCGGCCTGGATAACATTACCTGTGTTCCCTATAAATACGCCATTTACATATACTGCAGTGCTGCTGGCAGAATAAACGAATGCTATATGGTACCACTTGTTTTGCGTGAAGGTGTAAGGAGTAGTGCTAAAAGTTGACCCATTATACATGCCAATAGTACTAAGCCCATCGGCCATGTGGAAACTATAGCGGGTATTAGTGCCTATAGGAGTCGTCCTCATAGATATCAGGGTAGGATTGCCGCCATGGGTGCCGGGACTCCATGTGGGTTTTACCCACATTTCTATAGTGCCTGAAGTTGTTTCAAAAGCTGAGCTGTTAGGTATCACAACATTGTCGTTGCCACCGTCAAGGTGTATGGCATTGTTCGGTGTTTTTACTGCTACAATGGCTGTTGCCGCGCCTGTGCAGAAACCTGAGGTGACCGTGTAAGAAATAGTGGAAGTACCTGCTGCCACGCCTGTAACTACACCGCCGCTGTTTACCGTAGCTGCAGCTGTGTTGGCAGATGACCATGCACCGCTGCCGGTTGCATTAGCCAGGGTAGTAGTAATGGTAGTAGATAAGTTTATGTTGCCGGTGATAGTACCAGCTGATACGGCAGTGCAGCTTCCTGACACATTGCCGGTAACCCAGTTAGAGATGGAGCCCGAAAGTGTGAAATTGTTCAGCACACCGGTTTTGCCATTGCCGCTGATATCGGTTACAGTGTTTATACCGCCATTGCTGCCGCCGGCAGTACCCTGGTTGAACCGGTAATATTCTACCAGTCCCGATCCCGAGCAAATTTCGCAGCTCCTGTTATTCTGTATCTCGGTTTGGCCAAGTGCGCGATTCCATATGCGTACTTCGTCGATAGAACCAGCATAGAACCTGTCGTTATACCGTACATCTTTGCCCATATGAATGACGGATGAAGAATTATTCCTTATACCCGATGCAATACCATCTGAGCTGCTGGCGGCCAGGGTGCCATCGACATAAAAAAATATCCCTGAAGAGTTAGCGACCCCTGCATAATGATGCCAGCCCCCGGAGAACGCAACCGGCCCAGCAGATCTCCAGTTGCCATTATCATTTACATAAAAAGTAATAGTAGTGCCCTGGCTGTGCATCAGCCAAACATTGTCAGTCATATTGTCGGCACCGCTTGTGCCCTGCCCAATACCAGAACCCAAAGCAGCCGAAGAGACATTTGCCCACCATTCTACTGTAAGCGCATTAGTAAAAGTGTAATATGGGCTTGCAATACTTACAAAGTCATTACTGCCGTCAAAACGAAGACCGTTGGTTTGAGCAAAAGACATATTGCAGAAAAATAGCATTGCCAATGCAATTAGCCCCCCTTTTAAAGATCCGGAGACTCGCTTTAGCTTAGGCTGTCGCGGAGGTGCTTTTAATTTTTGATGATTTGCAGCGATGAATTTGCTGCCGTGTGTGTCATGGTTGTTGTGTGACATAAAACAAATTTTTTACAGTGAAAAAAAAAGACAACAAGGGTAACTTTTGAGATGATGTAAAGTAGCTTCTGAGTGAAGCGAAAACCTGACATTCTCTGTCACTACCCTGCCATGTCAGGTGCAAATGATTGATTGTAAATGATTTGCAAACCACCCTGCCATCTAAAAAAAATGGAGATATAAAAGGTACATTTTATACAACGGGCTTAAAAAGCCGTGGGAGCCTGCCAAAACTGTAAGAGTGGCTGTTATCGCTGCTTGCAACAGAAGGCGAAGAGCAGGCGGCAGCTTGTGAAGCTGTACCTCGCCTTCTGCCGGGCTATATGAGGCCGAAATATTTGACTACCAGTGAGTTATTGAAATGTGAAGTAACAGCATCGCAGGAAATGGGCCAGGGACATAAAATCACAGGAACTCGGCAGGCTTCTTGCCAAAGCGCTCAAAAAATTGGCGGGTAAAATGAGTAACATGGTCGTACCCTACCTCTTTGGCTACCGTTTCCACTTTGTGCATGTTGCCGCTCAGGAGCAGCTCATAGGCTTTTTGCAGGCGCACCTCTTTGATGAGCTGGGCAGGCGTACACCCTGTGAGGCTTTTAGCGAGCCGGTACAATTGGCGTTCGCTTAGCGAAAATTGATATGCGAGATCAAAAACCGTAACATCAAAATTCTTCATGCGTGACACTACATATTCGGTCACCTTGCTCCTGAATTCCCCGGCCTGCTTGCTGTCGGCCGGTATATCATCGGGCTCGGCCGGCTGCTGGCCAAACAGCCTTCGCTCCTGCAGGTTTTTCAGCAGGTTATATATGCGTATGCGCAGCTCGCGTGCATTAAATGGCTTTACTATATAATCGTCTATGCCCAGCCTGAGTGTAGTGAGCTGGTTATCGATATCTGCGAGGGCAGAAAGCGTGATGACCGGTATCGTTTTATACTTCTCTGATTCTTTAAGTGCGGCTATAAACTCCCTGCCGTTCATTTCCGGCATCATAATGTCGGTAATGATAAGATCCGGCTGGTTGTTTTGCAGCCATGCAAGCGCTTTTTTGCCATTTTCCGCCTCCGATAGCTTTACCCTGCCACCCAGTATCTCTTGCAGGTAGTAGCGCATCTCAGAGTTGTCCTCTACAATGAGCACGTGATTCACTTTCTCAAAGTCTTCCCAACGCTCCTCGGGTAGCTCGGCTACCGTATCGATCTCGGCGGTCTGCGATTTTTCGAATACAGGAAACTGCAATGTGAATGTGGTGCCGGTGTCTGGTGTGCTGGCTACCATCACCGTACCATTAAGCAGCTCGGTGAATTCTTTGACTAGTGAAAGACCAATTCCCGATCCCTGGGCTTTAAGTGCTTTTGAGTCGCCCTGGTAGTAACGCTCGAAAATGTAGGGAAGGTCTTTTTCGTTTATGCCAATGCCGGAATCGGCAATGGTAATATTTATATGCCTGTTGCTGGGGGTAAGGGAGAGCGATACATCTATATAGCCGCCGTCTTTATTAAACTTTACCGCATTATATACCAGGTTGTTGATGATCTTTTCCAGCTTCTCCTCATCGGTAGATACATAAAAACCATGTATGCCGTTGTCATTATATCTAAGCGTAAGGTGCTGCTGCTCTATATATGGAGCAAAAGCATTCACCATTCGCTTTACAGTTGGCACCACTTCTTTCACCTCTTTCTTTAAAGTGTCTTCGTATTTGTCGAGCTTAGAAAGGTCCAGTATCTCGTTGACCATGTATTGCAGCCTGCGGCTGTTGTTGTAGGCCACTTCCATTTTGGCTACATCCACTGTTGTTTCTTTCTCGCGCATCAGCTCCAGCATGCCGGTAAGCAGTGTTACGGGGGTGCGGAGCTCGTGGGAGATATTAGCAATGAAGCGCGACTTCATATCCGCTGCTACAGAAAGCTGTTCCATCAGCGCACTTTTTTGCTCCAGTGATTCCTCAAGATTTACCCTCAGCTTGTCGGAGGTTTCTTTTTCTTCGGCCAGGTGGCGATTAGCCAGTTTCTGTTTATTGTTGGTGCGCACCACCACAATTGTTACCAGCAGCAGGCAGCCCACACCGGCAGCAAGAGAGAATATTTTGCGCTGGCCGTCTGCTTTTTCCAGCCTGTTTATTGCTATTTGCTTTTCCTTTAATTCGGCCTCACGCTTTGTTTCCTGCTCCGCCATGTTCACCTTATTGTCCCGGGAGAACAGCGTATCCTTGAGCCGGGTGTGCGCTTCGTAGTATCCAAGGGCGTTTTTGTAGTCGCCCATCTGGCGATATATATCGGAGAGGCTTAGCAGGCAGTCGTTTTCGAAAAGCCTGTCTCCTACATCCTTGTTTCTTTCAATGGCGAGTTTCGTGTAGTTGGCGGCTTTGGCGAGAAGCGAAGCATTGTCCATACGCGCAACACTATCAGGCAGCGCTGCCTTATTTCCCGATCTTGCAATGCCGAGATATATCTTGCCTATGTCTGCCAGGCCGTAGGCGTCCCCTTCTGCATCTTGCAGCTGCTTAGACAGGTCATGAGCCCTCACGGCATACTCAAGCGCTTTCGGGTAATTATGCATCGCGATGTATGTGGACGCTATGTTGCCGCTGACAAGCTGTGTGGAGCTTGCAATGCGCATACGGTCATTGATCTGGAGCGAATTGAAGAAGTATTCCAATGCCCTGGCATATTCGGTCTTCTCGTAGTATACATTGCCAATATTGAGGTAGCACCTGGCAACGGACACGGTATCCTGTGACTCGATGGCCAATGCAAGTGCGCTTTTATGATACTGCAGCGCTTTTTCAAGATCTTTTGCCTGGAAATAAATGTTACCAACACTCATCAGCTCACTTCCTCTAAGGTCTTTGTCGTTTATCTCTTCGACTATCTTAAGGGACTTGAAGTGATACTCCAGCGATTTGTTTAGCTGGCCTTTTGCCTGGTATCCATTAGCAATTATACCGAAGTTCACCGCAATATTCCTCCTGTTGCCCAGCACCTCGTAGATCCTCAAAGACTGTAGAGAATATATTAACCCGGAGTCGTAATCGCCCTTGTTCTGGTGGCCTACTGCGATAGCACTTAGTATCTTGCCTTCAGCATCCTTCCATTTCAGTTTTTCGGCAAGCGGCAACCCCTCCCGGCCATATTCTATCGCTCTTGCCGGATCAATATCGGCATACTTGTAACAGATATCCGCCAATAAAAGTGCCCGTGCCGAGTCGTTTTTTACAGAAGGGAGCGCGCTGATCAATGAGTCCACTTTGGCCTTACTCACACGCCGGCCAAACACAGAAACAGGCAATATCAAGAAGAAGAAAACGACCAACTTCACCATAGTACACTACGAAAGATGATAACAATATAGCTGATTTTTGCTTCCCGGTTAGTCCCTTAATGCTTTGCCGGGAACGGTTTTTTTAATACAGAAGACCCACACACAGTCGATAATAAACATATGAATTAATAAACATAGATAAAAGGCATTTACCTCAATGCTGTATATGCATATTACAATTTTAACTTCAAAATTTATGTATAAATAGCGATGTAAACTGATAAAAATTCGTTTGAAAAAGCCGGCGAAACACTTGCGCAAATAAAATATTTCAATCTGCCGGGTTACCTTTTTTCAAATCGGGTATAAACGTGCATAACCATCTAAAAAACAAAAGTTATGAAATTTGTAAAAGTAAGCTTACTCGCTCTTTCTTTCGGTATGTTCGCAGCATCTTGCGGCAGCAGCAGCACTGAAACAACTACTACTGACTCTACAGCAATAGTAGCTCCTGCAACTACAGAAGCAACTACTACTACCACTACTGATACCATGACTGCTGCTCCTGCGCATATGGATTCAGCTGCTGGTGCAACTACTACTACAGAAACTAAAACTGAAGTGAAGCACTAATTCGCTACGGTTTCTAAGTTATAAGCAGGGGCCGTCTCATATCTGAGATGGCCCCTATTTTATGGCAATGGCTGGAATGTTGCCCACAAGCTGTAGCGGCGAATGTCAAATTTTGAATAACATAAAAAATTATACATAAGGTTCGGGTTACCTTTTCCCGTTTTAGGTATAAACGTGCATAACCATCTAAAAAACAAAAAAGTTATGAAATTTGTAAAAGTAAGCTTACTCGCTCTTTCTTTCGGTATGTTCGCAGCATCTTGCGGCAGCAGCAGCAGCACTGAAACAACTACTACTGACTCTACTACAATAGCTGCTCCTGTAACTACAGAAGCAACTACTACTACCACTACTGATACCATGACTGCTGCGCCAGCGAAAATGGACTCTGCAACTACAACTACAGAAACTAAAACTGAAGTGAAGCACTAATTATTACCGCTTCTTAAATTATACATAAGCCATCCCCCTGCGGGATGGCTTATTGTTTTTTAGCGAAATGCCTGCCGGTAAGTACGCTATACAAACGACAGAAAAATATATATAAGTATTGGGTTACATATCCGGGCTATGCGGTATAAACCTGCATAACCAAATAACTTGATTGATATGAAAGCAATTAAACTGAGCATTTTTTCGATTGCCCTTAGCCTGGCAGTTGTGTCTTGCGGTAACACTAACGAGACTACCACAACTACCGATACCACGGCTACAGCAACAGCAGTAACTGACAATACCAGCGCCACACCGGCAGACACAATGAATGCGGGCGCAATGGCCACAGACACAAGTGCTAACGGCAGCACGCCTGCCCAAACGAGCGGCAATATGACTGGGGGTGGCAATAACGCAACCAACAGCGCCGGGGGAGCAAATAATATGACTCCCACTAACAGTCCGGGCGGGAAAAAATAGCCTACTGTAAAAACATTATTAAGCAGCCGCCGCGCTGCTTTTTTTATGTCTGTAGGGTGGCGTGAGTTTTATGTCTTTTAAGTGCACAGAACATTCAATTACTCAAAACACGCTAAACACTTTGAAATGAGACTAATACACTTTTTTTGCGCTATAGCGCTGGCACTGATGCCGCTCACAGCATACACACAACAGTATAAAAATGGCGGCGACCTGGTAATAAACACTACAGATGTGGTGACACTATCAGGGAAAGCGGTGCCTGATAAACTAAATGGTGAGAAGATCTACGACCCTTCGTTCATGGTAACCCCGCCTGCCTTCCCCGCAAGAGATACCAACCTGCATTTCTATATCGTCAATGCCCTGCGCGATGAGTTCAGCAAGCTGCCTGATGGCAATTACAATTTCGATATATCCAATGTCGTAGTGAATAAGGAGGGCCGGATCGTTTACTGCACCTACCGGGGAGTGGAGTCGGCCTTGCCCAAAAAGCGCCGGGTGATGGTGCCAGATGAAACGCAAGTGCTTATAGAGAACAAGCTTACCAGCGTACTAAAGAATGCACCGGCAATGATGCCTGCCAGGAAAAATGCAGCCTCCGTGCCATTTGTTATAGCGTCGCTGCCACCTAAGGCATGCATACAGGTGAAGAACCATGTGGCGAGGGTGTTTTAAGTTTACTTCACCACACTGGCCGGGATGTTCGGGCTTTCAGGATTTGCTGTTACAAGCAACCGAGAAGGATGCACCACCAGGTCCATGTCTTCCATGGGTATTGCACCCAGCAGCACCTCATCGCCTATTACCATTGCGCCCGTGAAGCAATTACGATTCTGAAAAGTGACTTTTACCGGGCCTACATAAGGAATTACTCTTTTGGAGCCATCGGCAATGGTCACCTCTCTTTCTTCCAGCTGCTTCAGCTTGAGCTGCACAGCTATGTGCTGCGGTATGCAGAGGTGGAGTGCGCCGGTGTCCACAAGCGCTTTGACCTTATAGGACTGCAGTTCGGGCGCCAAAAGATTTGCCAGTTCTATTTCTGTATATACCAATCCCATAAATACAAATATATTGCTTTTTGCAATCACATACGGCTGTCACACTAAAAATTTGCTTTTTACGTTTTGTAACGTATATTTACGTTATGAAACGGAATAAGGCGGTACCAACACTGACCAAGGCAGAGGAAGAAGTGATGCACATAATATGGCAGCTGGAGCGCTGCCTGGTACGCGATATAATAGAGAAGCTGGGCGACCCTGATATGCCGCATAGCACCATATCATCGGTAGTGCGCATACTGGAGAAGAAAGGATTTGTGACACATAAGGCCTATGGCAAGACCCACGAATATTATCCGGCCATTAGCAAAGAAGAGTACGCCCAGCATGGCGTAAAAAGCCTGATGGAAAAATACTTCGGCGGCTCGCCAAAGAAACTGGTAAGCTTCCTGGTGCAGCAGGAAAACATGAACCTAAAAGAGCTCAACGATTTGCTGAAAACATTAGATAACCCCCAAAAAAAATAACCATGCTCCAATACCTGCTCAACGTTACATGCATATGGCTGCTCAGCCTTGTACTCTTCGATGTGTTCCTGCTCAGGGAAAGCTATCATGGGTATAACAGAATATACTTACTGGCTACTTTTGTATTGGGCATAGTGATGCCATTGATACAGTGGCAGGGCAGCGTTGCCGCATTTGCAGTGAGCCTCCCCGATGTTGTAGTACTCGCAGTGCAGGCGAAAGAGAACTTCGCAATGCCTGCAACAAGCGAAGCACAGTACGTGCAATGGCTGGCGGCTGTATACTTCGCAGGTGTGGCATTTACCACCGGCAGGCTACTGCTTGAGATAATAAAGCTTGTGGTTTACTACCGTGCAGGCTTAAAAGCTAAACAAGATTACTGGACCATTGTAGAAACGAACAAGCCACACGCACCGTTCTCTTTTGCGAGGCTGCTGTTCGTAGAAAATATCAGTAAGTATACCGAAGCCGAATGGCAAATGCTTGCAGCACACGAGCGGGCACATACGCAGCTTGCTCACCTGGCAGATCTCGTACTGCTGCGCCTCACACACATCGTGCTTTGGTGGCATCCGCTGGTATACGTGTATACTAAGCGCCTGCTGATGGTACACGAGTACCAGGCCGACAGAACATGTGGCAGGCAACCACAGCACTATAGCAAATTCCTCGTGGAGCAGTCGCTCCTTCATACTGCTCCTTTCATTGCTCATTCATTCAATCGTTCACCCATAAAAAATCGTATCGTTATGCTTACACGCAGATCATCAAAAATCGCAGGAATTAAAATGCTGGTGCTGCTGCCACTCTCCGCAGTTTGTATCACGCTATTCTCAAAGGAAGTGCATGCGCAGTCGAAGGCCGCTGCTCAGTCCGAAGTGTTTACCTATGTAGAATTAATGCCGGAAGCTACATTCGACATGGCGGAGTTTATAGGCAGCAATATCCACTACCCGGATAGCGCACGGAAGAAAGGCACAGAGGGCAGAGTGATCGTAAAATTCATTGTCAACGAAGATGGCAAGGTATCTGACGTAAGGGTAATGAAAGGCATAGGCGACGGCTGTGACGAAGAGGCACTGCGCGTAGTGACCATGATGCCGCCATGGAAGCCAGGCAAGCAGAATGGCAAGAAGGTGAAGGTATACTTTACCATACCTATAATGTTCAAACTGGCGTAAGGGCACCGAATACGCTAACCGGCAAAATTATCCGGATAACCCAAAAGCAAAAGGGCACTGCACGGTGCCCTTTTGCTTTTGAATAAACTTCTTACTAATTCTTCACCTGCAGGAAAGAGTAATCTTTTCCATACTCCATCATCTGCTCATAGAAGTTGGTGGGGTATTCAATTCTTATATCGGTCATGTTGTTGCCGCTCATTACCGGCGATAGCTTTGGCTGTATAAAGCCGCGGTAAGGCTTTATGTTCAGCCTGGCGAAGCGCTCCAGTATCTCTTTGTGCAGCACAGGGTCTACCTTCACACCGTAGTTCTCTACCAGGTTCCTGCCTGCTTTGTAATCGCCCTCTGATTTTATGCGCTGTATCTCCTTCAGCAGCTGGCCAAAGAGGTCGCGCAGTTTGTTGTAATCATTTACCTGCACATAGGTTTTACCATTCTTCTTCACATAGGTGACAACACTGTCCTTCAGTCCTTTCTCGTAGGCCCAGTGCGCTATCAGCGCGCGATTGCGCATGTGCGCCTCTTCCAGCTGCTCGCCGGGCTGCAGGCGGGTAAGCTGCGTCATCAGGCCATTCATCATAAAGTTATCATACCCGGCCTTTGCCACTTCCATATCGGGCATCACCTTCAGGTCCAGGAGCTTCTTGTCCATTATAAAGTACAGGCCCACCAGGTCAGCGCGTGCCTCTTCCAGGCAGCTGGCGTAGTTCTTCAGGGTTTTGTCGGTCGTCTCCACGCCTTCGTTTATCTGGCCCGAAGCGTGGCCTATGCACTCGTGCATATCTGTGTGCAGGTCGCTGGCAAGCGCGCCATGTTTTTTCATCCGCTGCATCACCGCATCATTCACCGCAAACTCATCTACCATGCCGCTTTTGGCACCTGCTATGTTGTAGGAGTGAACAATATTGGTGAGCGATACCGACTTCGATCCGTGGTCCTTACGTATCCACTCTGCGTTGGGCAGGTTGATGCCGATTGGTGTGCTTGGCGCCGCATCGCCACTCTCTACTATTACCGTTATTGCTTTGCCGGTGATCCCGGTCACTTTCTTTTTCTTATGCTCCGGGCTTATGGGCGAATTATCTTCGAACCACTGCGCCTGGTCTGCTATGGCTTTTATGCGCTTGGTCTCTTCCATATCCTTGAGCGATACTGTGCTCTCGAAGCTGCCCTTCTTGCCGATAGCATCGAGGTATACTTCTATAAAGCCGTTCACCGCATCTATCCGCGATGTGTCGCTCACCCATGCTATGTTGTACTCGTCCCATATTTTCAGGTCGCCGGTCTGATAGTAGTTTATGAGCAGGTCTATCGATCTGCGCTGCACATCGTTCTCCGCCACCAGCGATGCCTTTTGCAGCCATTTGATGATGCGGTCGAGGGCGGCGCCATACATGCCGCCGCTGCGCCATGTTTTTTCCACCACCTGCCCGTTCTCTTTCATTACTTTGCTATTGAGGCCCCACGCCGGTGCGTTGCCCTTGGTATCAAACTTTGCATAGTAGGCTTCCACTTCCTTTTGGGTCACCCCTTCGTAGAAGTTATTGGACGAGTTCTTTACATTGTCAATGTTCGGGCGCAGGTCTACTACTTTGGGCTCAAAGCTCATGTCGTAAACGATAGGCTGTATGCGCGCCAGGAACGCATCGGTCGTTTCTCCCTGCTCCCTTGGCAGCGCTGCCGTATCGCTCTGCTGCACCAGCCTAGCAAAATAATCGAAGCCGCATCCGGGGATGAACTTAGCGTTGCTGTAGTGGTGGTGATTGCCATTGCTAAACCAAAAGCGGCCGCAATACTCCTCGAACTGCTTCCAGCCGGGTGCATTCTTATCGCCCTTGTAAGTGCCGTACACCGTCTCCAGCGTTTTGCGTAGCAGCAGGCCATGCTTGCTCTTCTGATCGTAGATAATGTCGCGGCCGCAGAGTGCAGCCTCATAGAGGTAGTAGGCCAGCTGCTTCTGCTTCAGCGTAAGGCCCTGGAAGCCGGGCACCTGGTAGCGCAGCACCTGCAGGTCACCAAAAGACTGTGCTGCCACTTCAAAGTTAGGATCATAGCCATCGTTCACTACTGGCGCAGCTACGCTATCGGTAGGTGCATGTGTGGCAGAGGCATTGTTATTACAGCCTGTGCTTATTAGCTGTGTGGTTGCTATCATAACGGGAATAGCCCATTTAAAATGTTGTTTGTATCTCATTACTAAGGGATTAAAATGTACTCGCATAAATATACTTCATAGTAGTGAAATACTGTAGCGCATAAGCATTATCACCCTTTTTTGTTATCCACACATGGCAAAGTAAAAAGGCAAAACCTAAAAGTACCCGGAGCGAATTTTGATGGTTGCCCTATAGCAGATCAACGCTACACTACTTATTTTTGCCTGCTATGAAGAAAGCAAAGTATACCGCACTCCTATCAATGCTGCTCACAGCCTGCAACAGCAGCGACACTGCAGTAAAGGAACCTCACATCTTCCCTAAGCCCGGCACGGTGGTGGCATCGGCACAGATGCCTGTAACGGGCGACACGCTCAACCATTTCACCTTTTCGATAAAAGTGGTTGCAGACAGCCAGGTAGCTAAAGGCGTGTACGATGTAGATGCAGACTACGGGCCAAACTTCGCCGGCGGCGAGCTTACACTACCTAAAGGTGCCGAGGCTGCAACACCCTATGTACGCCAGGGCAACGAGCCTAACTCATTCATCATCGGCTTCAGGCTGGCGGGCGATACTACCGCTTACGATTACTACCAGGTGAGCAGCAATGGCTCCCAAACCGAGATGCGCTACATAAAGGCGTACACTTTTTAAAAATCGTTATTCCTTTATAAGCCGCAGCACCTGGGTATCTGCACCCGTTGCCACCTTTACGATGTATATTCCCGGCGGCACCGATGCTGGCAGCACAAGGCGCATATTCAGCTTCCCTTCGCTTATCAGCGCGTTAGTGGTCAAAATATTTCTGCCCGCTACATCGGTTACTGCCACCTGCGCCGTAGCGTCGCTATTGCCTACCGTTCCCGCAAGTGTAAATACACCGGTACCGGGATTAGGATACACTGCGAGCGCCCCCGGCATTGAAAGCCCTGCTACCAGCGTATTGTCGGGTGGCGGGTAGGTAGGGTAGCCAAACTTGGCCAGGTATCCCTGGTAAAACGACGCGCCACCGCCACCGGTAGGCTTAAAGCCGTTGCTTGTTGCTATATTGTTTGTGCTGTTCGACTGCCCGCATATGTACATGCTGTTGCCATCGTAGGCACAGGCGCGCGTATCGTCGGTAGCAGTGCCACCGTAGTAGGTAGCCCATACCCTGCTGCCACCCCAGGTGAACTTCGCAAAGAACCCATCCATATCCCCGCCGCCATAGGCCGTTTGCCAGCCATCGGTAGTTGCAATGCCGCTGGTGCTGGTAGTATTGCCCACAATATATACGTTGCCCGAGTCGTCTGCTGTTATACGGCTGATGTCCGTTTTCTCATCGCCCGCGCCACCATAGTAGGTGCCCCATACCCTGAAGCCTAATTCCGGCTCCAGCTTCACCAGGAATGCATCGACAGAGCTGGCAGACCTTGCGGGCTGGTAGCTGCCTGTTGAGGCTATAGCGGCATCGCTTGTAGTATGGCCCAGCAGGTATATGTTGCCTGCACTGTCACAGGTAATGCCGCCCACGGTCTCAGAGCCGGTGCCACCATAATAGGTGCCCCACAGCCTGTTGCCATCCATATCAAATCTTGCTACGAAGGCATCGCTGCCGCCGCCGCCATATGCCGGCTGGTAGGCAAATGATGAAGCAATGGTGGCGATGCTGGGCGTAAGGCCCGCTACGTAGATATTCTGCCCGTGTACAGTATGTACAAAGTTCACCTCGGTGCCCGTGCCGCCATAGTAGGTGCCCCACTGGCGCACACCGGCAGTGTCGAACTTTACAAGGAATCCATCCCAGCTGCCGGCCTTGGCAAACTGGTAAGCGCCGGGGGTGGATATACCGTTATTGTCATTAGCATCGCCTGCCATAAACACGTGGCCACTTGTATCGCACGTTACTGAAGATGGCATATTGTTGCTGGTGCCGCCATAGTAAGTGGCCCATTTGCGCACCCCTGCGCTGTCGAACCTGGCAAGGAACGCATCTCTCGACCCGCCGCCATATGCGGGCTGGTGGCTGCCTGCAGTGCTAACGCCTGAAGTGCTGTTAGTAACGCCTGCGATATATACAGAACCCTGCGGGTCAACTGACACTGCCGTACCCCAGTCATCCAGGGAACCTCCCACATAAGTTGCCCACAGCCTGTTGCCCGATGAATCGAACTTAACAAGAAAGGCATCAGTGTTCATTCCTGCTGTTCCCCCAAATACGGTCTGGAAAGCGCCTGTGGTAGCTATGCTGCCCGCCGCTGCAGACCACGTAAGGCCTGCCCCATAGATATGTCCGTTAGTGTCGCATGCCAGCGCATAAATAGGGCTGGTAGAGGTATCTGGGCCATAGTAAGTGCCCCAGAGCACTACGGGGTCTATTACCAGCGGGCCTTTATAGCCGCGTGTATTATAGCACAGCATATTGCCCATAAGGCTATATGCTGAGGGTATTACTGCCCCGGCAGCATTATAGCACACGGGAGCCTGCTCGGTTATAGTACCCAGCGGTGTAGTGGCCACCAGGCTGCCATCGGCACCCAGCTGTAGCGAGGTCTGCCCGTTGTATCGCAGCCTGATATCCGATGATCTGCCACCCGGCCCTACCACGAATTCATGCTCCAGCTTGCCACCGGCTATGTAGATGACCCAGTCGATACCTGGATAAACGTTTTTGTAAGTAACCTTGCTATACGCATGCGCCGTTGCACCCTGCTCACCGCAGCCCGGTGTGTAGTAGTGTTCATAATAGCCGAGCTTGCCCGATGGGGTGCCCTGCACATTTATGTTAGCGCCTACCAGCTCCACATCGAGCCGGTAAGTGGTAATGGTCACGGGTGCAGGCTCGTTATGGGCCGCTTGAAAGGTGCCGGGCACCCTGGGAGACTCCGCAATTTTAATGAACTGGTAGTGCAGCTGCCCGCCGCCTACGAACACATTTATTCCCGGGGCCTGCAGGCTGTACTGTATATCATTCCGTGGCTTGAAGTCCTGGTCCGTCACCTGCCCTTTGTTCTCTATAAAGCAGAGCTGCTGAGCCGGGCTCTTCGACTTACTGCCTGCATACAATGATGAGCCGCCGGCAATCTGTAACAATGCAATAAATACTGAAAATGTAATTGTTCTCATGGTATTTCTAAGTTAGGAAATTTGCGGTTAACAGCCAAAAACGGGCAAAAAAATACCACTGCCTTTTACGGGCAATGGTATCTGTTATTTTCATCAGCAACCTGTTTATCGCACCAGTGTGCAGTCGCCTTTTGTTTCTATGATCTTACCACCACAATCGTACTTTATGTAGTAGAAGTATACGCCCATGTCTTGCGGCACGCCATTGTAAGTACCATCCCAATACGGCTCGTTGGTAGTCGATTCGAAGATCGTCTGTCCCCAGCGGTTAGTGATGCGGAACATATGGAACCTTTTATACCCCGTGAACAGTGGCTTATACCTGTCGTTCTTACCATCTCCGTTCGGCGTGAACGCGCTTGGCATAGTCACAGTGCAGCAATAATCAGGGTTGATCTCCTGCTTGGTGGTAGCCTTACAGCCAAACGGATCAGTAACAGTAAGCATCACTATGCTTCTTGCCTGCTCTACTCTTCCCCATAAAGCCGCGTCATTGGTATTATGGAAGTAATGCTCAGGTGTCCACGTGTACATCCAGTTATCGGCATGTGTGCGCGCATCAAACCATACGCTGTCTTCCAGGCATATTGTCTGGCGTATAGACTTGTAAGAGAATGCAGCATCAGGCAGCGCGTGTACATTTATCGAGTCCGATGTTGGTTTCGAAGGGCATTTGTTATCCGCAAATGACTTCACTGTGATAACGTGGCGGCCTATTGTATTGAAACGGATACGGTATGGGCCACCGCTGTGAGAGCTTGCACTGATAATAGTTACCAGCGGGCTTGTCATCAGCGGGTCGCCATCTATCTGCCATGTGAAATCAGTTGCATTATATGTGCGCTCAGACAATGCCAGCGTTATGGTATCGTCGATACACAGGTCGGCCTTTATGTGCGCATAGCCTGCAGGCTGTGGTATCACCTTTATGTCTATCGGCATTGTAGTGCTGCACATACCGGCCATATTGGTAGCGGTAAGGTAGACGACGTGTGTACCCCATGCAGTGTCAAAACGTACAGTGATCGTCTGGTCATAAATGCTGGTGCCATATACAGGTACTGCGCCTACCGGCAGTGTCCACTGGAAGTTAGGACTAACCAGTACCGGGCCGTTGTAGCTGAAGGTCAGCGTATCGTGCTGGCACACCTTGGTATTAGTGGCTGTGATAGTAAACTCAGGTTTGTAAATGATCGTCACATTCAATGGTGCCTTGTTGCTTTCGCAGCCCAGTACCGGCTCAGATTGTGTTACAAACCAGGTTGTGGTACCAACATACGTTGTAGGTGGCACAGGTGGCGCCGTAAGCAGTGTACCTGTAGCAGTATACCACTTCAGCGCACTGCCTATTGCTGTAAGCGCAGGGGCATTAGCATGCTGGCAGAACATAGTATCACGCGTTACAGGTGGCGCGGGCTGTGCTATAATGATCACTGGCTTTGTAGCACTGTCACTTATACAGCCGAATGATGTAGTCTGTGTAACATAATAGTTGGTAGTGCCCGGTGTAGTGGTCACCGGCGTCGGCGCAGTTGTCATTGGCACCGTAACTCCGGGGCCGTACCAGGTGAGGTTGATACCTGTAGTTACTGATACCGGCACGGGTATCGCATACTGGCAATACCTGTCAGGCGACAATGCAGGCGGTGCCGGCTTAGGATGCACAGTAATAAGTTGCTGTATGTAACAGGTAGTTGGCAGCGTGTACTGGATAGTAGTAGTGCCCGGAGTAAGGCCATATACTACGCCCGCGCCGCTTATCGTGCCTATTGCAGGGTTGCTGCTCGTCCATACACCGCTCGGCGATGCATCACTTAGCGCGGTTGTAAAGTACTGGCATATGCCCGTAGTGCCCAGGATCGGCGCGGGGGTTGGGTTCACCGTCAGCTCTGCTACTACAAAGCAACCGCCACCGGTGCTGTAAGTGATGGTAGCGTTACCGCCGCTTACGCCTGTAGCCACGCCCGTTGTAGGTACTATTGTTGCTATCGCAGGGTTGCTGCTCGACCATGAGCCGCCCGCTGTGGGGTTAGCTAAAGTTGTGGTACGCCCCTGGCAGATGATCAGGGTTCCGGTTATCGGAACCGGCGTGTAAACATTTACAATAGCAGTATCCACGCAGCCAGCAGGCGACCGGTAGGTAACAATGGTTGTGCCCGGTGATACACCTGTCACAACACCCGTAGCGCTAATGGTACCAATTGTTGCCGAGCCACCCGTCCATGTGCCGCCACCGGGTGTACCCGTGAGGGTGGTAGTGCCACCGGGGCATACCGCCAGCACTCCGCCGATCAATGGTTTCGGATTTACGAGCACATTTATCGTTGCAGTATCAAGATCGGTACCTACAATGCGAACCACGGTATATACTCCCGACATAGCAGTAGTTGCCGGATACTGGTTAAGCTTCTGCCCGGTACCCAGCACCGTGGTGGAAGGGAACGGCCCGTACCACACATAGGTAGCGCCCGTAGAGTCGCCATGGCAAACCATCTTAAGCGAATCACCCTCGCATGGCGAGTTGGTGCTTGCATAGATGCCACATGTAATAATAGTTAGTAAGAATGTTTTCGTGTTGCAGGAGTACATTCCCGTAGAGCTGTCCGTACCTGTAACCGTGTAGGTAGTATAGTTGGGGATAGCCATCGGGTTGATGATAACAGAAGTACCTGTAGTAGCAGAAATTCCTCCAACTGGCCCGGTCCACGTCCATTTGCTCCAGCTCCACGACTTATCAGAACCATACAGTAGGTCTACAGGGAATGGGCCTATGCCGCAGGCATTAAATGTGTCACGCCTTACGCCCGGTGATGGGAAAGGAGGAAGGGGAGAACCATTCACCACCATTTGTGGCTCAGGGAATGCACTGTCAAGACCTGCATTGTTGCTGAAAATATATGCGTATGATATAATAGCGCTATCGTTTGCAGGTATGTTTCCTATGTTATAAGTAAGGCCTACGCCTACGTCATTGGTATTGGTCTGGCCAGGCAGGTATAGCGAGGTACCGGTGGCATACGTGCCACTCCATACTGCAGCCAGGTCTTGCGTGCAGGCAAGGCCCCATGAGCTGTAAACGCAGCAGCGGGCGCGGCAATCTTTAGTACCTAAGCCAAGGTAGGCATTAGGGCCTAGCTGGCCTATTGCACGCACCAATACCCTGTGCTGGATATCGTTTTGATAAACTATAAGGTTGTTGGTGCTGAATGCGCCACCAGGCCACGACTGGTCGTTATCCGGATCGCATGAACGCCAGTAATAAACGTTGTTCATCGCAGCGCCTGTAGTATTCTTAAGCGTCACAGTGAATACAACCCACGAAGAAAGGGTATCCACTCGCGTTTCCTGCCTTATCTGCAGGCCACCGGTTACTGCGCTGCCGCTCCAGACGCCAATGGCACGTCCACCTACGTTGCTGTAGCCTGTGTTGCTGCCTGTCAGCCATCCCGCATTACATGTAATGGTGCCCGGGCAGGTCTGGTAGCCTTGTCCGCGCACACCGTTTACCTGTATGCCCCAGCCTTCAAACGGGCTTCCGGGATAGGTATAGTCGCCCATAAACGGCGGAGCGCCCACCGTCCATCCATCGTGCCCGTAGTCATACACTTCTGCCAGCGCACCGGTACCGGGAAGGTGCGGGTGGTAGCCGGTAGGTATGGAACCATATGTGGCCGAGTTACATGCACCAAGCGATCCGTTGTTGGTAACACCTATCTCCACATACTTGCCCTGCAGGTACACGTTTATACCCACAAGCTGCGCGTATGCTGAGCTGCCACAGCAGAGATGAAATGTGATGGCAAGAAGTAAGAGGTAAATTTTTTTCATACAGGTATATACTTTAGTATTTTAAGACTGTAATTGGTTTTGGAGCCTATAAATATAAACAACAATTATTTTACTACAAAAAACTATTTTATGACTTTTTTTAAAAAATGTCATGGGTGTGTAGGTAGACAGTTAAAATTATCATAAGGTTGGAATGATACGTAAATTTAATTTACGCTACCATTCCACCCATTCAAATATTTTATCTTATTAGTGTTACATTCCCCTGGTGATGCTCCTTTTGCCCGTCCCTGAAGGTAGCGTCTACAACATACACAAATACACCCTGTGGCTGCGGCACACCGTTCAGCTTGCCATCCCAGCCCGCACCGCTCAGCGATGTGGTCTCAAATATCAGCTGGCCCCAGCGGTTATATATATTCATATTAAATGCCGTAAGTCCGCGCGACAGCAGGCTCCTCGGGTAGAAAAAGTCATTAACCCCATCGCCGTTGGGCGTAAACACATTCGGGATGTTCATATAGCAATCGCTTGCTACAACTACTGTATCTGATGCCGAGCAGCTATTAATGGTCACTATAGCATAGTAAGCACCGGGAGCCACAATAGTCGAGGTCGGCATCTGCGAGCCGTTGCTCCAGCGCCATGTAGCTGCCGGGTTGCCGGCATTCAGCTCGTCCTTCAGTGTCAGCGCCTCGCTGCCTGTGCATATAGCGGTATCCCTGCCCAGGCTTATCTGTGGCTGCCTGATGACGGTAACAACCTTAGTTGCAGTAGTATCGCGGCATACCCTGTAGTGGGGCGTCAGCGATACTGTGTATACACCCTCCGCATTGAAGGAGTGTACCACGGGGTTTACATTGTGTATGCTATCCCCGTCGTTAAAGACCCACGACACGCCAATGTTGCCGATGTCGGTATAAGTACCGGAGAATGTAACGTATGTGCCCTGGCACAATGCCGTATCTGAGACCGATGCGCTGATCTGCGCTATCGAGTCTACCTGCACTGTGACATGGGCAACTGCCTGGCACGGCACAAAGTCTGTAGCCACCAGCTCCACATCATAAGCTCCCGTATTCTGGAAGGTATGCTGGGGATTGGTCGCTGTATCACTTGCACCGTCTCCAAAATGCCACTGGTAGGTGAGCGTGGTGCCGGTAGAGCCGTTTGTGAAAGATACCGGGCTACCCTGGCATACGATCATAGGGCTGGCCGTAAAAGCCGCCACTATCGGGTGTATCAGCGGTATATCCACTGCACTGCTGTCTTCGCATGCGTCATTTATACCCAGCAGCGACACATGGAATGTGCCCTGGGCCGTATATACATGTATCGGATTGGTTACGGTATCTGTAGTGCCATCTCCAAAGCTCCACACGTAGTGCAGGGCATTCACTGATGTATTGGTGAATATCACCGTATCGCCATTGCAGCCCAGGTGCACCGTATAAGTAAACGATGGCACAATACTATCCAGCACGGTGGTCGATATAGCCTGCCGCGGGCCTTCGCAGCCGATAATGGTCTGGCTGGCGTAGAAGGTATATATACCGGGGATAAAAGTATTAACTGTGGGGGCCGTGCTGCTGCCTACACCGCCTGTAGCGGCTGTATACCATAGCACGCCCGTGCCCGTAGTTGTAAACGCTACAAACGGCTGCCCCTGGCAGTACGGAGTTGTGCCAAATAAGGCGGGCGGTGGTGGCAATGGCTTTATGGTAACTGTATCAGGAGACCGCAGGCTCACACATAGCCCGGTGTCCTTGGTAACATAATAATAGTACGTACCCGGCACTGTTGTAGATGGCGTGGGCGACACCGTGGTGCCCACACCGCCCGTAGCGGTAGTGTACCACGTATAGCCGATGCCCGAAGGGGTGAGCGGCACTGCCGTAGCACCCTCGCAATAAGATACCGGCGTAACAGGAGGGCCGGGGAATGTGCCGTGCTCCAGCGTAAGGTAGTACTTCACCGTATTGCAGCCGCCTGCTGAGCTGGTACCGGTAATGGTGTAGGTAATATTACTGCTCACGCTGTCAGAATGGATAGTGACCGTAGGGCCTACATTGCTCGACAGGAATGAATCCGGTGCCCAGCTCCAGTTATAGAAGCCACCGCCGGTGATCGCAACATTTACGGTATCATAGGGATAAACACATAGGTTAATAGTATCTGTTGAGTCATGCGCTATTCCGCCAACTGTGAAAACAGGCTGCAGGGAGTTAAGTGCGCTATCTATAAATGTGGCATTGAGGATGTAAGCGTAAGAGAGTATGGTGCTGTCTCCGGGCGCTATAGTTCCTATATTAAATTCAAGAGCTATACCCACATCATTTACAAGGCTGGAACCAACGGTGTAGAGGTAGGTGGTAGTTTGCGCCCACATCTGGTCGAGCGGGAATGTCGGGTCGAGCCCCGCATTAAATATCATGCACTTTGCGCGGCAATCCTTTGTGCCAAGCCCCAGGTAGGCGCTGTAGGTAGAGCCAGTAGCCGAAACGAGCACTTTATTTTCAGGGTTAGGCAGCTGGTAAGTAATGTTGTTAACCGTGGTAAATCCGCCACCACCCGCAGTGGTCACTTCATTATCAGGATCCACAGTGCGGATGTAATAAATGTTGTCTATCGGCGTAGCGCCGGTATTTCTGAGCACTACATCCACTGTAAAGTACAGCTTAGTGGTATCGAGGTTGGTTGTTTGCCTTATCGCGAGTGCGCCTTTGGCACCCTCCCATATTCCTTTCTTCACCCTGCCGGCTATTGTGTACCCGGTACTGGTGCCTGTGAGGCCAGCGGTGTAGCCAGTAGAACCGGTTGCCATGTACAAGGGTATAAATGCGTTAGCCTCAGTTGTCCCTGACCTTATGGCCCAGCCTTCCTGCGGGTGCCCCGGCAGGTAAAAGTCGCCTATATAGCCCGGAGTGCCTACGGCCCAGCCATCGGCACCCACATCAGCCACGAAGCCCAGGAAGGTAGTACTGGTGGTAGATGAGCCGGCCCCGGGATCCCAGAATGTGAATGAACTGCCGCCGAGGTTGGGGTGATAACCGGCAGGTGCCGGTAATGGTGCGCCATAGCCGCCATTAGGCGCTATACCCACTTCCACGAAATTTCCTTTCAAAAAAACACAATCACCCACCATCTGCGCGTTAGCGCTGGTGCATGCTGCAAAAAGTATCAATAAAGGCAGTACGTAGCTTTTTTTCATTCTAAAACTTTTATGAGCCAATGAAAATCCGGGCGGTACTGTACCAAGACACCTCTTCAAGCAATATCGTTGGATAAACCGGCAAAAAACACCGGTTTACCTGTTTCAGTTTATCTTATCAGCCTCATTCTCTACAGATCTTCCGTTTTGGGCCGTTGCTAAATTTGTCCCGCTACCTGATCAGGGTCACATTCCCCTGGTGGTGCTCCTTCTGGCCGTCTCTGAAGGTAGCGTCTATTACATATACAAATACACCCTGCGGCTGCGGCACACCGTTAAGCTTGCCATCCCAGCCCGCACCGTTGAGCGATGTGGTCTCGAATATCAGCTGGCCCCAGCGGTTATATATATTCATATTGAAAGCTGTAAGGCCTCTCGACAGCAGGCTCCTCGGGTAGAAGTAGTCATTTACCCCATCCCCGTTTGGCGAAAACACATTTGGGATATTCATATAACAATCGCTTGCTACAATTACGGTATCTGACGCTGAGCAACTATTAATGGTCACGATAGCATAGTATGCACCGGGAGCTGTGATCGTTGAGGCAGATATCCGGGAGCCATTACTCCATACCCACGTAGCTGCGGGATTGCTTGCATTCAGCTCATCTCTCAGCGTCAGCGCCTCGCTGCCTATGCATATTGCAGTATCCGGGCCCAGGCTTATCTGCGGCTGGCGGATAACGGTAATAGTACGGAAAGCAGTAGTATCGCGGCATGCCCTGAAGTGCGGCGTCACCGACACCGTATACACGCCCTCGGTATTAAACGAATGCGTTACCGGGTTCTTGTTAAGGATGCTGTCACCATCGCCAAAGTTCCACGATACTCCCGTATTACCCATGTCGGCATACAGCCCGTTAAAGGTTACATATGTGCCCTGGCACAATGCCGTATCTGATACAAGCTGCTGCAAACCGCTGATGGTGTCTACTATAATATAGATCGATGCAGTATCGGAGCAGGGAATGTTATCTGTGATCACTACCTGCGCATTATAGCTGCCTGAGTTATAGAAGATATATGCAGGATCCTTGGCCGTATCCTTTCCCCCATCGCCAAAATGCCATTGGTAGGTAATGTTAGCGCCTGTAGAGCTGTTGCTGAAAGTCACCGGGCTGCCCTGGCACACGATCAGCGGAGATGCTGCAAACGCGGCATTTATAGGGTGTTCCAGCACCAGCGTGGTCTTCAGGCTATCGATACAGAAGTGGTTGGTAGCAAAAAGAGTTACTGTATACGTGCCTTGCGGGTATACATGCAGTGGGTTGGTTACCGTATCGCTCTTGCCATCGCCAAAATTCCAGATATAGTACAGCGGGCCGGCGGATGATGACATATTGGTAAACATTACACTGTCACCCGTGCATCCCGGGTTGATCGCGGTGTCGAACCATGCTGTAAGCGGCGGAGCCACAAGGGTAGCCGAGCCGGTTACAGGGTATATGCAGTTGCCTATCTTCACGCTGAAGCCCGTAAAACTGCCATTGCACAGGCCCGGCAGGAAGATGGTGCTATCTCCCAGTGCAGACGTTATAACAGCTGTTTGGGGGATACCATTGCGCGAATACCTTACTGTATCAGCTGAAAAGGGCGGAAGGCCTTTGAGGGTAATTGTACCATCGCAGCGGCCGCACTCGGTAGGGTTGGTAGATGCAAACACCCTGCCCGGCGGTGGCGTTGGCGACCCTATGTTATATGGGCCTACAGGTGGCGTGATGCAGGTGCCGAAGGACGCAACTATACTTGCATAGGTACCCTCGCACAGGCCTGTAAGTGTAATATTGCCTGCGCCATTGGTGGCTGTGGACACTGGTGGCTGCGGCACACCGTTAAAGGTATAGTTGACGGTGTAAGTACGTGACGGGTATAGCCCGTGCAGCACAAGAGAGCCGTCGCACAGGCCGCAGAACGACACATCGGCAGGCGTAACCGAAGAAATATTGATGGCAGGATCGGTGAGCGTAACTGATATGGGAATAGACGTGCAGGTGCCCTGCGTGGTAGTGATACCGGTGTAACTATTAGCGCAAAGGCCCGTAAGCGTTACTGTGCCCGCCGCGGATGCGGTGACGGATACAGGGGGCTGCGGCACACCGCCCATAGAATAATTGATGACCTGGCCGGCGCCCGGTGTCATGCCGCTAAGCGTGATGGTGCCATCACACCCACCGCACCGTGTAGGATTGGTAAAGGTGCTCGTGAGCGTAATAGAGCCCCCGGGCGTGACGGTATAATAGCCAAATGATGTATCTGCACAGCCAAGCGCACCTGCTGCATAAGTAGTGGTAGTAGTAGGGCACACAATAAGTGTGGTGCCGGTGCCCAGGTAAGCGCCGGTAGTGGTATTGTACCAGTAAATGAGCGAAGAAGCATAAGGAATAGGCGCATAAGGAATTGAAGTAACCGCGTAAGTAGTGCCTGACGGTACAAAGCGCCAACCCTCAGAAGGCGGATTTGTCCATACGGCAGGGAAGTCGCGGCCCGGCGCGCAGACAGCGTCCGTACCGGTAGCATTCTGCACCCCTATAATGGCACGCCCTCCGTTCCACCCCGCGCATACCGGCTTGGTGGAAAGATGTACCTCTATGACATTAGTTGTTTCAAAAATAATTATCTGGGTCGTTGTCCTCTGGGCGGTGCACGAAAACATGCTGCAGCCACACCAGCTCACCGCAAACCTGCGGAATGGAGCCACACCGCTGGTGGAGTAAGTTTCGGTACCAACGGCACTACCGGTGGAGAAAATATCGATATCCACCCACGGGCCGCAAATGTTGTTGAACTTGCTGGCATTACCCAGCAGTGGCGCTGTAATAGGCCATGGGTCGCCCGCACCCGCATCAGTGGCATCAAAGCTCAGGGTACCATTTGCGCCTATTACCAGGCTGTTATAATTGATTCCGTAGTAGTTGAAGATAAACCCTATAGGTATCAGTGGCGAATAAATGTCGTCTGAAGTAATGCCCGCATCGATCGGCGAATCACCATTTACAGTTGCCGTAAGCGTAGTACACAATACCGAGCAACTCAGCGAATCGCTGCTGGTAACCGTAACCTGTGCCCGCAATGCCGGCGCTGCAAATATTAATGCGATAAGAAAAAGTATACTCCTGGTAAAACCTGTGCGCTTCATAATATTAAATAGAAAACATTTAGCCTGTTTAACAAAGACAGGCAATTCCTAAAATAGGTTAGTAAATTTAATGATTATTTCAGGGAATTGCAAATTTGGCATGGGTATGTATGCTTTTGATTAATATACAAATTAGCTGTTTTAACTCATAGCTATATCACGATTTCGTAAATTCAACGTGTCGGGCACAAAAAAGCTCCCATTAGAAAATGGGAGCATACGCAATATAAATAAACAAAAGAAACAATTTGACCGCCACTTAGTCTGGCTTCTTCCCATCCAGGAATGTGTTGATGGTATGAATGGTAGCTTGCGGATTATTTTTAGGATCATTAAAACCTACGGTATACCCGCTATAAAATGAGTCGGACGATGATATGCCGTTGTCCAGCTTCACATTCTGCCGCTTGTAGGCAGGCACGTTCTCAATATCATCAGTGCTTTCATCACCCTTTATATTAAAGCTCATTCGGCGCAGGCGCTCAGCACGGTCTTCAAGGGCTTTCTTCTGTTCCTCAAAGCGTTTTTTCTCTTCTATTTCGTCTTCGGTCAGGTAGCGCTCGCCTATCTTCATGGCTACGGGCTGCTGCCTTACCGGCTCAGGCTGTGGCTCTTCGTTTTTCATCACCAGCTGTATCTCAGGCTCGGGCTGTGGCTCTTCCCTGCGTGTTTCGAAGGTGAACACCGGCTGCTCTTCTGCTACAGGCTCTTCTACCAGCTGCATCATATGATGGGTGCTGTCAACTACATACTCTTCAACCGCAGGTGCAGGCACTTCATCCGCAGCCTTAGGCTCCTCATGCGAGAAGGTAACAGCAGGGATCAATGGCTCTTCAACCAGCTTTGGCGTAAGGTCGGCAGGCACATATGCAGGCGCAGGCGCATCCTGGCTCAAAGTTTCTGCGGCAGGCTGTGCCGTTCCCAGCGCTACCACCACTTTTTCAGGCTCTGTATTACGTGACGGGTACTCAGACCTGATCTCGTTTTGATTGAAACCGGTCGCTATTACTGTAACAGATATTTTATCGCCCAGGTTAGGGTCGTGGCCCATACCCAGGATAACATCGCAGTTGTCGCCCGCCATTTGCTGCACATAGCCTTGTATGGCTTCCGCCTCGTCCATGGTATGCTCATGCTCTCCGGCAGCTGAGGTAATATTCAGCAGCAGCCATTTTGCACCACGTATATCGTTGTCGTTAAGCAGCGGCGAGTTGAGCGCCGACTCCACAGCATGCAGTGCACGGTTCTCGCCGCCATAGGTAGCGCTGCCCAGTATGGCTACGCCGCCATTTTTCATTACGGTGCACACATCAGCAAAGTCCACGTTGATCTGGCCTGTAGAGGTGATCACATCTGTGATACACTTAGCAGCGGTTGCCAGTATATCATCTGCCTTGGCAAATGCCTGCGTGAATGGCAGGTTGCCAAACTGCTGGCGCAGCTTATCGTTCGATATAATAAGTATGGTATCTACATGGTCACGCATACGCTCTATGCCTTCCTGCGCCTGCTTCATACGCTTGCGGCCTTCGTAGGTGAATGGCGTGGTAACTATACCCACAGTAAGGATACCAAGATCGCGGCATATCTTAGATACCACGGGCGCACCGCCGGTACCTGTGCCGCCACCCATACCGGCCGTGATGAACGCCATACGGGTATTCACCTTCAGTATCTTCGTCACATCTTCCAGGCTTTCCTCACATGATTGCTTACCTATCTCGGGGTTAGCGCCGGCACCAAGGCCCTGCGTAAGGTGTGGGCCCAGCTGTATCTTATTAGCTACCGGGCTCAGCGCAAGTGCCTGCGAGTCAGTATTGCATACTACAAAATCAACACCTTCAATACCAAGGCTGTGCATGTAGTTAACGGCATTGCTGCCGCCCCCGCCTACGCCTATCACCTTTATGATAGACGACTGATTTTTGGGAATCTCAAAATGTATCATAATCCTTTAGTTTGTGGGTAAGTAACTTTTAAAAGTTGTGAGTGTAGAAAAATTGTTAGTTATCGTTAGTTGTTTTTTTACTCCATTTCCGTGTCTTCCACGTCTTCAAACATCTTCATGAATTTGCCCTTGAGCCCGTCGAAAAGCTTCTGTACTTTTCTATACCTTTCTTTAGCCAGCTGGTGCGCTATCGCCTTCTGGTCTGCCACGGGCAGCTCTTCTTCCACCGGCTCTTCCTCTGCAGCTATAGCTGCTATCACTGGTTTCAGCTCTTCTTCTGTTATGCGCATAAAGTTGCCGCCCTCGCCTGTAAACCGCATACGGCCCGATTCAAAATCGTGGTAGCCACGCAGTATAAGGCCTATGCACGTGGAGTACATGGGGTTCATCAGCGCTTCGTTGTGCCCGCCTGCCAGGTGCTCATTGGGGTAGCCTATGCGTGCGCCCATGCCTGTCACAAACTCTGTAAGCTGGGTTATATGCTTCAGCTGCGCACCGCCGCCGGTTAGTATTATGCCGCCATACAGGCGCTTATCCAGGTCTATTTGCTTCAGGTGATACATCACATAGTCGAGTATCTCCTGCATGCGCGCCTGTATTATGTGCGCCAGGTTCTTTACAGATATCTCCTTGGGCGGCAGGCCGCGCAGGCCCGGTATAGTTATATAAGCGTTGCCGCTGGCCTCATCGGCAAGCGCGGTACCAAATTGCACTTTCATCTGCTCAGCCTGTGCGCGCAATACACCCAGCCCGTTGCGGATATCATTAGTTATGTTCACCCCGGCATAAGGGATCACGGCAGTATGCTTCAGTATGCCATCGTAGAATACTGCGAGGTCTGTAGTGCCACCGCCTATGTCTACTATAGCTACCCCCGCTTCCAGGTCTTCATCGTTCATTACTGCGGCGGCTGATGCCAGTGGCTGCAGCACCAGGTCGCGGGTTATAAGGCTCGACTTATCTACGCAGCGCTTTATGTTGCGTATAGCGTTCTTATCTCCCGTTATGATATGGAAGTTGGCACCTATCTTCACGCCGCTCATGCCTATGGGGTCTACGACATAGCCAACATTGTCTACGGTGAAGTCCTGCGGCACTATGTCTATGATCTGGTCGCCTGCCGGTATGTAGGTCCTGTGCTGGTCGCGCACAAGCAACTCTATATCGTCGAGGCCTATCTCGCTCTCCGTGTTCGTGCGCACCCTGTCGCCCCGTGTCTGCAGGCTTTTTATATGCTGGCCCGCTATGCCCACATACACTTCCTTCAGCTCCAGGTTAGTGTTAGATAGCAGGCATCGTTCTATAGCCAGCTCTATCGAGCGGATGCACTGCTCGATGTTCATTACCACACCGTGGCTTACTCCTGCTGAATCGGCCTTGCCAAAGCCCAGTACTTCTAATTTCCCAAACTCATTTTTTCTGCCGGCTATGGCCACTACCTTGGTAGTACCAATATCTAAGCCTACAATAATGGGTTGTTCTTTTTTGCTCATATTGCGTGAGATTTAAAAAACGTGTTAATGTCCTTTAGCCGGGTATTCATATTTCGGTTTACCCGGTGTTTGTTTCTTTTGTTTATTGCTGTTATTCTTTTTGTCGTTTGCCTTAAGCTTCGCTTTTACCACCGGTGCTTTTTTCGCAGGCTTCGCTGCTTTTGCTTTCAGCTTCACTACAGGCTTAGCCTTCAGTTTTGCCGTTGGCTTCGCTACCGGTTTAGGAGCTGCCTTTGGCGCTGCCTTGGCTTTCTTTGCCGCAGCTGCCGGCGCAGGCATTGCTGCCGCGGCCACAGGCTTCTGCACTGGGTCATCCCGACGATGAACGCGTTTTGCCGCCCGCTCCCTTTCCAGCAATGCCTGCTGTATCTTGAACTCAGCCTGTTCCAGTGAATCCTTTGTATCCTTGCGTGCCTCCGTCTCCTCTATGCTGCTGATCCAGTTCATGGTCACGACAGCCTTATCCACCGGGCCTTTGTAAGGCAGTGACGGTGAGGCCACCACCTGGCCTTTGAAACGGAGGTCAAGTATCTCGTACTTATCCCAGCCTATGCGGTTGAGCACGTTCGTGTAAAAGGTGAACAGGCTGCTGAACTTATCGTGCATGCGCGATGTATCGCCAAACAGTATGCGGTGGTCGCCCAGCACTGGCAGCAGCTCAAACTTGCCTACCGAATCAATTGCCACCTGCGACACCTGTGCGCTCCAGAATGAATCTGCACGTATAGCCTGCGCCAGCGATACTATCTGTGCCCGCATAGCCCACGAGGCGCTGTCGTTGTTCAATGCAGGTACGTTCGTTACAACGGTAGTGTAGTAGGTGTAGCTGGCCGATAGCGGCATCAGGCTAAGTGTCTTGTCTATATAGCAGCTGTTGCCATCCTGTGTAAACAGCCTGGCCACGGGCACACGTTGCGTCACGTACATGTGCAGTATCCGCTCATTGTCTACATACACCTGCGCATCAGCCACCCAGGGGTCAGCCTTCAGCACTTGCTCCATGCTGTGTATATCCAGCTTAGCAAGTGTAGTATGTGCTATGTCTACATTCCTGTTGTTGATCACCAGGTCCATTACTTCCTTCTGGTCTATGAAGTGGTATTTCTTGGCGTTCTTTATATGCACTGCCACACTCTTTACGGTATGGGCCTCCTCTATACGCGATGCGCTCACCATAGCAACGACACAGCCGGTGGTCACCACTATCGTGAGGAACACCTGCAATATTTTGCGTATCGATATTTTGCGCTTCAGCTTCATTTATTTTCCAGTATCTCGGTTATCGGCTCAGTCAGTTTATCTATATCACCGGCGCCTGCTGTTATAAACAGGTCCAGCGGTGCGGTCTTCACGTATTCCAGCAATCCTTCTTTCGATAGGATGGTATGCGCAGGGTTCGCCATACGGTCGGCTATCATCTGCGATGTCACGCCTTCCATAGGCAACTCACGCGCAGGGTATATATCCAGCAGTATCACTTCATCCGCCATATCCAGGCTCTGGGCAAAGCCGTCTGCAAGATCGCGTGTGCGGCTAAACAGGTGCGGCTGAAAGCTTACCACGCACTTCCGTTTCGGAAACAAATGCTTCGCTCCTTTTATCAGCGCAGCCAGTTCCTCGGGGTGATGCGCATAGTCGTCTATGTATACCACCGAGTCATTTCTTACGAGGTACTCAAACCGGCGCTTCACTCCCTTAAAGCTTGCTAGCGCTTCCTTCACTTTATCCTCATCTATTTCCAGCAGCCAGGTCACCGCTATTGCAGCCACGGCGTTCTCCACGTTGTGCATGCCGCCCACCTGCAGGTGCAGGCCTTCTATCTTCCAGTCCTGTCCTATTACATCAAACGTATAGCCGCCTTGCTTCTGCACTATGTTAGCTGCATATATATCAGCCGCGTCATTTTGCAGGCTGTAGGTCACTATATTAGCGCCATGCAGGTCATTGTGCCTGCGCAGGCCGTGCTTCACCAGCAGCGTGCCGCCGTCCTTTATATTGGCAGTGTATTGTATAAAGGCCTCTTCCATTTGCTCGGCAGTGCCATATATATCCAGGTGGTCAGGATCCATTGCCGTAAGCACCGCCACATCAGGGTGCAGCTTCAGGAAGCTGCGGTCATACTCATCTGCCTCCACCACTGCCGCATCATTGTCGCTGCTCCAGTAGTTGCTGTTATAGTTAACAGATATCCCACCCAGGAAGGCATTGCAGCCATATCCTGTTTCACGCAGCAGGTACGCTGTCATGGTTGATATTGTCGTTTTGCCGTGTGTACCTGCTACGGTCACTGCATGCATCGCCTTTGTTATCCACTCCAGCACATCGCTGCGCTTATATACCTGGTAGTTGTTGTCCCTGTACCAGTTAAGCTCTTTATGATCTTGGGGTATGGCGGGCGTATACACTACCAGCTCAGTTTCTTTATCCAGCAGCTGTTCATCATCAGTATAGTGTATACCCATGCCCTCGCTTGCCAGCTGTATGGTTAGCTCGGTCTCAGTGCGGTCATAGCCGTTTACCACGGCGCCCTGCTGCCGGAAGAACCGTGCAAGCGCGCTCATGCCTATGCCGCCTATACCTACGAAATACACTCTTTTTATTTCCCTGACGTTCATACAGTTTCTTTTACGTTACAACCGCTCACCCAATCCCAATCCACCATTCAACCCCTTCAATTATTTACCTTATCACCATTTTCACCTGTCACCTTTTTTAACCCTTTTTAACCCTTTTAACCTTTTTAACCCTTTAACCTTTTAACCCTTTAACCCTTTAACCCTTTTAACTCACCCCCCCGCTATCTCCATCACCTTTCTCGCTATCCGCTCGTCCGCATCTTTTATTGCCATCAGTTGCAGGTTGCGCGACATCAGCTCCTGCATCGCTTCATCATGCAGCAATACTTTTAATTTTTTAGGCAGCTCAGTTTTTACATCGGCGTCTTGTACCATCATAGCCGCATTATGTTTCACCAGCGACATGGCATTGCTCTCCTGGTGGTTCTCTGCCGCATGTGGGTAAGGCACAAATATTACCGGCTTTGCAGCAATGCACAGCTCAGCTATGGCCAGTGCCCCCGCCCGCGACACCACCACATCGGCAGCCGCATAGGCAAATTCCATTTCCTTTATAAAATCATACACCTTCACCCTGTTGCCAAAAGCGGCTGCGCGCGACCGTGCCAGCTCGTAATATGGCTTACCCGTCTGCCATATCACCTGCACATTCTCCTTCATCAGCTCAGCCAGCTGGGCATCTATCGCTTCATTCACCGATTTTGCGCCAAGGCTCCCGCCCACTATCAATATCGTCTGCACATCCGGGTTGAGCCCGAAGAATGCTTTTCCTTCTTCGCTCGTCCGCGCCATCTGCGATATAGCCTTTCTCACAGGGTTGCCGGTAAGTATTATCTTATCTGCCGGGAAGAATCGCTCCATATGCTCGTATGCCACGCATATGGCCTTTGCGCTCCTGCCGAGTATCTTGTTGCTCTTGCCTGCATAGGAGTTTTGCTCCTGTATCAGTGTGGGCACGCCCATTCCCTGCCCTGCATTCAGCACAGGGAAGCTGGCAAACCCGCCCACGCCCACGATTGCATCAGGCGCAAATTCTTTAATGATACTTCTCGCCGCCATCCTGCTTTTCAGTAGCTTGTAGGGCAGCATTATATTCTTCAGCAGGCTGCTGCGGTTAAAGCCCACTATATCCAGCCCTATTATCTCAAAGCCTTCCTGCGGCACTTTCTCCATCTCCATCTTATCCTTCGCGCCTACAAATAGCAGCTGCGTGCCCGGGCGCAGCCGCTGCAGGGCATGCCCCACAGCTACCGCAGGGAATATATGCCCCCCGGTTCCGCCACCTGCTATTATTACTTTCAGCCCGCTCATATTATATTGCCGGTTCCGGATCTTGTTCCTTCACCGTACGTTTTCTTGTTTTCCTTTCTTTGAGTACTTCTATCGCAATTTCCTCCTGTGCTTCCTGCTCTGCTGTCACAGTTTCCGCTTCCCCTGCTACGGGTGTTGGCATCATCGCCGCTTCTTTCTCGCGCTTTGCTTTTTCCTTCGCTTCTTTCTTGCGCTCGCCTTCCATCTCATCCACATACTTGCTTACGCTCAGTATGATGCCGATAGCAATGCTGGTAAACCATATAGACGAGCCACCCATGCTTATCATGGGCAGGGTAAGCCCTGTCACCGGCACCAGGTGCACATTCACAGCCATATTCAATATGGCCTGGAACACCAGTGTGATACTTAGCCCCACCGCAAGGAACGCCCCAAAAGCAAACGGGCACCGCTTGAATATGAGTATGCTCCGCCACAAGAACAGCAGGTACAGCAGCATCACCACCGATCCGCCTACCAGCCCATACTCCTCTATGATTATCGCAAATATGAAATCGGAATAAGGGTGCGGCAAAAAGTTTTTCTGCATGCTGCGCCCCGGGCCGCGACCGGTAAAGCCGCCATTTGCTATGGCTATCTTTGCCTGCTGCACCTGGTATACGTCCTCTTCTTTTCCATCCTTTTTCTTCCCCGCAAAGTCCTGTATGCGCTGCTCCCATGTCTTCGCGCGGCCCCACCCGGTTAGCTTGGATACGGTAAATAATACCGACAGGCCTATGAGCCCTACCAGGCCCAGCAGCAGCAGGTGCTTTATCTGCACCCGCCCTATGAAGAACAGTATACTGCATGTGGCGCCAAGCATCAGCGCAGTAGAGAGGTTGGCCGGCGCTATCAGTGCGCATGTAAATATCATGGGCAGCAGCACGGGTATAAAGCCCTTCTTAAGGTCTTTGATCACTGCCTGCTTCATGCTGAGTATACGGGCCAGGAACATAAACAAAGCCAGCTTTGCAAGATCCGATGTCTGGAAAGTAAGGTTGATCACCGGCAGCTTTATCCACCGCGACCCCTCGTTAAGGCTCGTACCGAAGAACAGTGTATAAATAAGCAACGGCAGGCTTAGCAAATAAAGTACCACTGCCACACGTGCAAACTTGGTGTAGTTGATCTTATGCACCCAGTAAGTGATCAGCAAGCCAAGGCCCAGCACCATTACCTGCTTCACCAGGTAATAGCTGGCATTCTTCTCCATGCGGTACGCAAGCGACCCCGTGGAGCTATATACGGCAAGCAGGCTCATAAACGACAGCACCAGCACTACGCCCCAGATCACTTTGTCGCCCTTCGTCCTCTTCAGTAATTGCCTCATATGGTCTGCCATACTAAAAGCGCTTTATCAAGTCAAAAATCAAATTCACTAAAACCACAAAAACCACATCACAAATTCCAAAACTCCAAAACTCCAAATTCCAAATTCCAACCTATGTTTCAGTGTTACACTGGTCACCTCACGTCCCCCTCTCCTTTGGAGAGGGCCGGGGAGAGGTCACAGGTTCTTCACCGCTTCCTTAAACTGCAATCCCCTGTCCTCATAATTATTGAAGCGGTCAAAACTTGCACAGCCCGGCGCCAGCAGCACCACGTCTCCGCGGTCGGCTAGCGCATAAGCGGCCTTAACTGCCTGCATTGCACTATCGGTCTCCACTATTTCTGGTATCACCTTTTCAAATGTTTCCACTATCGGCTTGTTATCCACACCCAGGCACACTATCGCTTTCACTTTTTCCTTCACCAGGTCCATTATCTCCGTATAGTTATTGCCTTTATCCATGCCCCCCAGTATGAGCACCACCGGCTTATTCATACTCTCCAGGGCAAACCATACTGAGTTCATATTGGTAGCCTTGCTATCGTTGATGAACTCTACGCCGCGCACATTGGCCACGAACTCCAGGCGGTGCTCCAGCCCCCTGAACGATTCGAAGCTCTCCCTGATCTTCTCCTTCCTCACCCCCGCGATCCGGGAAGATATACCCGCAGCCATACTATTATATTGATTGTGTTTGCCCTTAATTGCCATATCATGTATCGACATATTCAGCGTCTCGCCGTCGCACTGTATATGCAGGTCTTCATTGTAGGTAAATCCGCCGTCTCGTCCGTGTGGGTTATCGTTCATCGTAAAGAAAATTGTAGTAGCGTGAATGGAATGGTTAGTTAAGTATTCCCTGATCACAGGGTCGTCCTGGTTTATTATAAAGTAGTTCGTCTTATCCTGGTTCTCCGTTATCCTGAACTTTGATGCTATGTAGTTCTCGAATTTATAGTCATACCTGTCCAGGTGGTCGGGTGTTATATTCAGCAGCACCGCCACATCAGGCTTAAAGCTGTGTATGTCATCCAGCTGAAAGCTGCTTATCTCCATCACATACCATTCGCACGGCTTTTCCGCTATTTGCTTGGCAAAGCTGTAGCCAATGTTGCCTACCAGCGCCACATCATACGCTGCATTCTTTAGTATCTCGTACGTCAGCATGGTGGTGGTGCTCTTACCATTGCTGCCGGTTATTGCTATTATCTTACCATCCCCTTTATACCTGTAGCCAAACTCTATTTCGCTGCACACCTCTATCCCCGCGTTCCTTATCTCCTTCATCACAGCTGTCTTCTCACTTATACCCGGGCTCTTCACTATACAGTCCGCGTTAAGTATCAGCTCCATGGTGTGCATGCCTTCTTCGTAAGCTATCCCATTTTCGTCCAGCTCAGTTTTGAATAGCGGCTTTATGCTCTTGCCCCCATCGCTCACAAATACTTCCCACCCCTGCTGCTTACCAAGCAGCGCGGCGCCTACACCGCTTTCAGCGGCGCCAAGTATCACCAGGCGTTTGTTTTCGTTTTGCACTATTGCAGTTTTAATGTTACTATGCTCATTATCGCCAGCATTATGCCTACGATCCAGAAGCGTGTTACTATTTTAGATTCATGGTATCCTTTCTTTTGATAGTGGTGGTGCAGCGGCGACATCAATAGTATCCTCCGTCCTTCACCATACTTCTTTTTCGTCCGCTTAAAGTACCATACCTGTATCATTACAGATAAAAGCTCCACTACAAACACACCACACATAATAGGCAGCAGCAGCTCTTTGCGCATAATGATGGCCAGCGATGCAATAATGCCTCCCAGCGCAAGGCTGCCGGTATCGCCCATGAACACCTGCGCAGGGTAGGCATTATACCACAGGAAGCCCACACACGCACCCACAAATGCGCCAATGAATATCGACAGCTCACCTAGATTAGGTATGTCCATTATGCCCAGGTACCCTGCAAACACATAGTTGCCCGACACATACGCAAACACCCCAAGGCACACACCTATTATCGCCGATACGCCGGTAGCAAGCCCATCTATACCATCTGTGAGGTTAGCGCCATTTGATACGGCCACTATAATAAATATCACGAACAGCACATAGATGATCGGCGTGGTCACCCCTATATTATCCTTACCAAATATCTCTGCTATCTTCTCATACCTGAATTCGTGTGTCTTTGTAAAAGGCAGCGTGGTGGTAGCCGTGCGCACATTTACATACGTGCGCATTTTGCCATTCTCATCCTTTCTTACGGTGCGGCCCGGCTCCAGCTTCTCTGTGCTGTTATATATCCCGGTGCCACCGTTGGTAATTTCCCTGCTCACTACCACGTGGTCGTTATAATACATGGTAATGCCTATGATAATGCCCAGCCCTATCTGCCCCAGCACCTTAAATTTGCCGGCAAGCCCTTCTTTATTCTTTTTAAACACTTTTATATAATCATCGAGAAATCCCACCAGCCCCAGCCATATGGTTGAGAGCACCATGATAACGATGTACACATTCAGCACGCGCGCAAAAAGCAGTGTAGGTATCAGTATCGCCGCTATGATGATGATACCACCCATAGTAGGTGTACCTTTTTTTTGCTTCTCTCCCTCCAGCCCCAGGTCGCGCACAGTTTCTCCTATCTGCTTGCGCTGCAGATAGTTGATGATGCGCTTGCCGAACACTGTAGATATGAACAGTGAAAGGATAATGGCCATCGCCACCCTGAAGGTGATGAAATTGAAAAGCCCCGCACCCATCATTTGGTACGTATCGCGCAGGTATGTGAACAGATAGTATAGCATGAGGTCTTATCTATTTAATGTTTCAAATGCTTCTGTTAGTATCTCCCTGTCGTCAAAATGATGCTTCACGCCTTTTATCTCCTGGTAGGTTTCATGGCCCTTGCCGGCAATAAGTATTATATCGCCCGGTTGTGCCAGTGTCACAGCTACCTTTATTGCCTCTTTCCTGTCCGTTATTCTTAAGCTCTTTCTTTTTTGCACAGCTGTCAGCCCCCCTTCCATTTCATTTAGTATCTCTTCGGGGTCCTCGCTCCGCGGGTTGTCAGATGTCAGTATCGCCTTATCGCTGTGCTCACATGCAGCCTCCGCCATTATCGGGCGCTTGGTTTTATCCCTGTCGCCACCGCAGCCCGCCACCGTTATCAGCTGCTGCCCTTGTGTGCGCAGCTGGTTTATGGTCGCCAGCACATTCAGCAGTGCATCCGGCGTATGCGCATAATCCACTATTCCCAGCACTTTATCCTTCGGCGACATATAAGTCTCAAACCTGCCCGCCGCACCCAGCAGCCCGCTGAGTGTTGCCAGTACCTGCAGCTTATCCTCGCCCATTATCTTAGCCACACCATATACTGCCAGCAGGTTGTAGGCATTAAAGGTCCCTATCAGCCTGAAGTGCGCTTCGTGGTTATCCACCATCATCACAAGCCCGGTGAGGTTATTTTCAAGCACCTTACCTTTTATATTCGCAGGCACCCTCAGGCTATATGCCTGCTTTTCTGCCGCAGTGTTTTGCAGCATCACCATACCGCGCTTATCGTCGGCATTCGTTAGCGCAAACGCTTCTTTCGGCAGCCCGTCAAAAAATGCCTTCTTTACTCTTATATACTCATCAAATGTTTTGTGGTAGTCGAGGTGATCATGCGTAATGTTTGTAAATGCACCTCCCGCAAACCGTATCCCTGCTATCCGCTTCTGATGCACTGCATGCGAGCTCACCTCCATAAAGGCATGCGTGCAGCCTGCATCTGCCATGCGCCTCAGCATTGCGTGTATCGACACTGCATCGGGCGTGGTATGCGTAGCCACCTCTACCTGGTCATGTATATGGTTCTGCACAGTAGATAGCAGGCCCGACTTATACCCCAGCCCTTCAAACAGCTTGTACAGCAGCGTTGCCACAGTAGTCTTGCCATTGGTGCCGGTAACGCCTACTACTTTTAATTGCTCTGACGGAAACTCATAAAATGCATCCGCTATCAGACCCACAGCTTCTGCGCTGTCCTTAACCTGCACATATGTGACACCGGCATTGATATTTGCCGGCAGCTCTTCGCACACTATAGCCGCTGCACCAAGTTCCACTGCCTTGTCAATAAAAGAATGGCCGTCGCTCAGCGTGCCGCGCACTGCTACAAACATAGCACCCGCCTGCGCCTTGCGCGAGTCGATAGCGATGCTCGTTACCGGCATTGCAGTTTCGCCCTGTATTTTCACAGGGGCCACGTTCACCAATATGTCTTTTAGTGATGCCATTAGCTTAGTTGCAGTATTACGTTCTCTCCCTTTGTTACCATGGTGCCCGGCGCTATCGATTGCCCCTGCACTTTTCCTTTACCTTGTATCTTCACATGCAGACCATTATATTCCAGCATATACACAGCGTCCTTCAGGCTCATGCCCTTTACATCAGGCATTACATTCTTATACACCACCTTAGGGTTCACCACCAGGTTTTTGGTTGTAGTATCTGTAGATAGCTGCATCATTGCATTCATATAGTCACCCGGCACATCTACCGGCTTTTGTATTGCATTGAGCAGGGTGCGGTAGTTCTTTACTGTCGCTGCCTTGGCAGGTATGGTGCTGCTGCCTGTCTTGGCAAAGCTGTCGAGCGGTGCAGCCCATGCGCCCATATTCTCAGAGAATATCTTATCAGCCACCATCCTGAATACCGGGGCCGCAATAGCACCTCCGTAGTACGCTGCAGAGTGCGGCTTAGTGCGTATCACCACGCATATGGTATACTTCGGCTTATCAGCAGGTATAAAACCTACAAACGACCCCTGGTATACCCCATCGGTATACTTTATGCCTTTATCAGCCACCTGCGCCGTACCTGTCTTACCGGCCATAGTATAGTAGGGTGACTCTATCGTCTTCGCCGTACCATCCGTTACCACACCACGTACACACTGTAGCAGCTGATTCACGGTAAAAGAGTCGCCTATCGTTGTTACTACCTGCGGGCTAAATGTCTTTACTGTTTTGCCGTATTCCCTTACTTCGCTTACCAGGTAGGGCTTCATCATTTTGCCGCCGTTAGCCACAGCATTATACAGCATTGCTGTGTGCAGCGGTGTTATTTGTATGCCATAGCCGGTTGCCATCCATGGCAGCGTAGTATTGCTCCACACCTTGCCACCCGGCTTTGTGATCACAGTACGGCGCTCGCCCAGCAGGTCTATGCCCGTAGGCTTATCCAGGTGCAGCTCCATCAGGTGGTTCACGAATTTGCTTGGCTGGTCGCGGTAGTAAGCATAGGCCAGCTTGGCCATAGCCACATTGCTCGAGTGGGCATATGCCTGCCATATAGGCATCGCATGCAGCCCCAGGTGCGAGTCTTTCATTATCCTGTTGGCAAACCTTACTGCACCACCCTCAGCATCTACCACCTGGTCTACATTAATGAACCGGTCATTGAGCAGCGACATCAGCGTCACCAGCTTGAAGGTGGAGCCCGGCTCAGTAGGTATGGTAGCATAGTTAAAGTCTTCCCAGTAGCTGCCATCTTTCTGCCTGCCCAGGTTCACCAGCGTACGTATTTTGCCCGTCTCTGTTTCCATCACTATGCAGGTACCATACAGGCACTCATACTTCTGCAGTATGCTCATCAGCGCGTGCTCTGCTACGTCCTGCACGTTGATGTCCAGCGTGGTTACTATATCTCTCCCGTTCTGCGGCTCCACCTCGCTGCCATCTATGGGCACCCATACACTGCCTGTGGTCTTTTGCACCACGCGCCTGCCATTCTCGCCCAGCAGGTCTTTATTATACTTAGCCTCCAGGCCCGTCACATTGCTATCCCTGAATACACCTATCGTCCGATACGCAAGCATATTGTATGGCGTCACGCGCTTCTCTTTTGTATCCACTATAAAGCCACCCAGCCCTTTCCCTTTATTAAAAATCGGGAAGGAGCGCAGCGCTTCGTACTCATAATATTTCAGCTTCCTGCCCAGCAGGTAGTATTTATTGCCGTTGTCGTAAGCCTGTATAAAGTCTTCTTTATACTGCTCAGCACTGCGGTTCTTAAACAGCTTGGCCAGGCACCCGCTAAGCGTATCAATGTTTTTGTCAAACAGGCTGGAGTCTATAACCGAGAAGTCTATATGAACTTCAAATTCCGGTATCGACGAGCTAAGCAGAACTCCCTCCTCATTGTAGATATTTCCCCTCTCTGCAAGCAGCGTATCAAAGCGTGTATGCATCTCACGCGCCATGGCACGAAGTTTGGGACCTTCTTTTACCTGTATAAGCGCAGCCTTTATGATCACAGCGCAGCCAAACATGCAAATGCATGTAAAGGCAATGTATACCCTGAACCGTATGTCCTTCTTTATATTCACGTGTGTGTTTCCGGCACTCCTTATAGAAAAATTACTAACCCCGCCCCCAAATCAACCCTTTAACTATTCAACCCTTCCCCTATTCAATCCCTACTGAGAGTTACTCGCCACCTCCCTTTCCTTGGGAGAGGGCCGGGGAGAGGCAATCTTATACGCCGGCAACAGCGCCGGCCTCAATCCTATCTTTTCTGCGCTCTTCATCACCTGCGTTTCCGTCTTCACATACATCAGCTGCGATTTTACATCTACATACTTCCAGCGCAGCTCCTTCAGTTCTTTATTTCTCGCATTCAGCTCCCGCTGCATTTCTATTGCACGCTGGCTGTTAGCTATATACAGCACGCACAGCAGCACCAGGAAGGCCAGGAAAGGGATATTATTGACAATGGCTTTATAAGACACCTTCTCCACCAGCGACCGCCAGTCGCTTTTCACGCGCTGCGCAGGGGTTAGAGGCCCCGTAGCGGCTTGCGCTTCCTGCTGCTCAGTATGTTTTTCCCCGCTGGTCATCTGCGCTTTTTTTACCGGTTTCTTTACAGCTATTTGTTCGCTCACACACTTACCTTTTATACTTTAAAAACTTTTTCTCCTTTTCAACTTCCCTTTTACCCCACCGGCCCTGAGGGGAAGCCCCTTTAGGGGTTTGGGGTTTCTCGCGAAGGGGAAGCCCCTTTAGGGGTTTGGGGTTGCTACTCTCAATCTCGCACTCCTCGCCCTAGGGTTCTTTTTTATCTCCTCATCACCGGGTTCTATCGGCTTCGCATTTACAAGCTTCAGTGGTGGCTCTGTCCGTTCTTCATATTCATTTGGCTCATCCCACCTGCCTCGCTTCATATATTGCTTCACCAGCCTGTCTTCCAGCGAGTGAAATGATATTACACTTAGTCGTCCACCGGGCTTAAGGCTCACTGCAGCCTGCTCCAAAAATTCCTTCAGCACGCCCAGCTCATCGTTCACCTCTATGCGCAGCGCCTGGAACACCTGTGCCAGGTACCGCATCGGGTTACCCTTCATTATTGGCGCCAGCATAGCTTTCAGCGCTCCTATCGTTTGTATATTCGTCCCTTTCCTGTTCGTCACTATATGCTTTGCCAGCTGTTTCGAGTTGCGCACTTCGCCATATTGTTCAAAGAGCTGGTGCAGTTGCGGTTCGCTATACGTTCGTAGCACATCTGCCGCCGTTTTATCTCCCCGCTTATCCATCCGCATATCCAGCGGACCATCAAACCGTATCGAGAAGCCCCGCTCTGCCGTGTCAAACTGAAAGGAGCTTACTCCCAGGTCCGCCAGTATCCCGTCTACCTCTTTGTGCCCGTGCAGCCTTAAAAACTGCCGCAAGTATTTGAAGTTTTCAGTCACCGGTATCAGCCGCGCATCATCCGGTTTATTCTTCCATGCATCAGCATCCTGGTCAAATGCTATCAGCTTACCCTTTGGCCCCAGCTTTTCCAGTATCAGCCTGCTGTGCCCGCCGCCGCCAAAGGTGGCATCTACATATACGCCATCCGGCTTTATATCCAGCCCGTCTACTGCCTCATGTAAAAGAACTGTTGTGTGATAAAATTCCGGTGCGCCCATTTGTTACAGATTTTCAAATGGGTTGCCAAAATCATTCGCCACATCTTCTGCCAGCTTGCTAAATCCACCGGCGTGTTGGGTCAGGTAGTTGTAATAAGTATCTTTATCCCACAACTCCAGTTTATTGCCCTGCGCGCTTAATACAGCATCTTTCTTTATACCAGCATATTCCTGCAGCTGCTTAGGCAGCAGCAGGCGGTCTGCGCTATCCACCTCTACTATCGTGGCCCCGTTCAGAAACAGTCTTTTGAACTGCCTTACACCGGGCTTAAAGTCATTGAGCTTGTTTATTTTATCACTTATAGTCGTCCATACGTCCATCGGGTATATGGTCAGGCAATTCTCAAAACCCCTGTTCACAACAAACCTTTCTCCTGCCCCCTCAGCTAGTTGCTTGCGGAAGCCCATAGGCAGCAGAAAACGCCCTTTGGTGTCAATAGCCACCTCGTATTCGCCTAGAAAGCTTGTCATTACAGTGTTTGAAGAGAATTACCACAAAATAACACATTTTCCCACAAATTTACACCAATTCAAATCGACATATTTATCCACAGCATGATATATCCTTCAAAACCCAATATAGGAGCGGATCTCGCCTCGTATAGGCCTAAAAAATAATTAATTCGCTGTTAATATCGTGTGGATTAGTGTGGATTGGTGTGGATAGCACCATATTATGATTACCGTTGATGAGAATACAGAAGAAACAATAAATTATTATTGGTAAAATTTGCCCATGGATTTTCTTGTGAAAAACATAGTTGAGCAATGCAGAAAACGAGGCGACCTTGCCTTTGCTAATAGGATATTCACGCTTCGGAAATTTTTGTTTACCGACAACCTTTGCCTAGCTGATTTAGCCGGCGTGGAAGCGTTCGAGGAAACCACGCTTGGGCTGGAGTCTGCTTGCTGTGTTGACTTCATATTCAAAAACGACGATAAGCTACTGTTCAACGCCTACAATCCAATGCATCAGGAATTCGTCAATATAATATTACATGATCAGCTTAATTGCGAACCAATAAAATGGAGCGAATACCCACTATGCCCATTTTCTTTTGAAAAAGAAATTCTATTTGCCGGGGACTGATATCTTTTGCAGCCGCCGGTATTCCGTCGTAGGTGAGTCTCCTTCTTCAGGGACTCGCCGTTTTGGTCCACTCGCAGACTTATGACTTATAACTTACGACTGACGACTAAAACAACACTTCCCTTTAGGGCTAGGGTTGCTCGCGCAGACTTACCGACCACTACTACTCACCGCCGCTGTTGGTGTCCCCACCAACAGCCTCGCGCAGGGCTTCATACGCCGGTCTCTCGTACCAAGAACCCACTATAATGACCCACTCGCACACTTACGACTTATGACTTACGACTTACAACTAAAAACAACCCCTACCTTTACCCACCGGGGATCTCCCTCGCAGACTTACGACTTATCACTTTCCGCCGCTGTTGGCGTCCCCGCCAACAGCCTCGGGCAGGGCTTCATACGCCGATCTCTGCCGTAGGCGAATCTCCTTTTTCAGGGACTCGCCGTTTTGGTCCGCTCGCACATTTATGATTAACTTCATACTAATCGCGACTAAAATTGCTTTCCCTCACCCTGAGCTTTCGAAGGAAGGGATAGAGTTCCTCGCTGCATCCACAGACATACGATTTATTACTTACGACTAAAAAAATCTTATCTTTATTGGACTATGAAACCTATATATTTCCTATTGGCTCTTGTCATAGTTGTTACTGCTTGCAGCAAGAAAAATGAGCAGCCAACTAATAACTACCAGCACAGCTACACTCTTGACTCAATGTTGTCTCTGCCGCCGGATACACCTATATCCCGACCATCGACTATAGACAGTTTTCCGTTGCGTGTTGGGGATACATGGACTTATGCGATCGAGGAATTGGACCACGGTTACTATTATTCGTGCACCATGCGCATTCAGGTGCAGGCAGATACACTGATCAACGGTATAAGGTTTGCACAAATCGGCCGGGGCCCCACTTGCATGTCACATTTTACAAGCGACTTTTATTACGGACCTGGTAGTCCCTGCTACTTTTTCTTTTTTGCAGACGGTTTCCGTAGAGTACATGATCTAACCCGTGTTGACTCTGCTTATGTAGTTGATTCAATAGGCGCATTAATGCTTTTTAGCGGAGGGTTGAGCGGCTGGCATTCCCGCGAGTTCGCAGAGCCAGCAAAAGATTATCAACGCAGCGGCGTTACGAGCTCAGGCGTTACTACGCCGGCAGGTTATTTTGCGTGCAAAGCAATTTCCGTAAGCGACAACAGAGGCAATAGCGGCACAGTGCAGTATTTCTCGGAGAAGGGCTTACTTGTTCAGGAACGCCAGGTATCGATAGAGGGCGCGGGGTCTGCCGGTGGACCCGGAAGATTTTATTCAAGAACTATCAGGCTTGTATCCGTAAATTTTTAGGTCGTTTTCCGCCGCTGTTGGTGTCCCCGCCAACAGCCTCGCGCAGGGCTACATACGCCGGTCTCTCGCCTCAAGAACCCACTATAATGACCCCACTCACAGACTTACGACTTACAACTTACGACTTACGACTAAAAACAACCCCTACCTTTACCCACCGAGGATCTCCCTCGCAGACTTACGACTTATCACTTACGACTTACGACTACGAAATGTCTATCCAATACATACTCGAGCTTGCAGGCACCGGCTTCTTCGCAATGTCGGGCGCTATCGTAGCAAGCCGCAAAGCCAGGCCCGATTGGTTTGGGGTCACCTTCATCGGCTTTATCACATCAGTAGGCGGCGGCAGCATCCGCGACATGCTGCTGGGAGCCTATCCACTTTCGTGGGTGTCAGATGTAACGCTCATCTATGTTATACTTGCGTCCATCATCATAACCAGTCTTTTCTTTAACCAGTTGCTAAAGTGGCCGCGTATATTCTTTATATTCGACTCGCTCGGCATAGCCATGTTCACCATCCTCGGCACAGAGAAGGCACTGCAATTCCACATCAACCCAATGATCGCAGCTATCATGGGTATGTTCTCCGCCACCATGGGTGGTGTGTTGCGCGATGTGCTTACCAACGAGGTGCCTATAATTTTCCGCAAAGAGATCTATGCAACCGCCTGCCTCGCCGGCGCCCTTATATACCTCTTCTGCGTATACCTGCACATCGATAGAAATCTTGCTTCGATCATCTCCATCCTTGTGATCTTATCGATTCGTATTGTTGCAGTACGATACAAACTAAGCCTGCCGCAGTTCAACAAGGAAGCGGCGGTCCGGGAGGCTGATTAATTTGTTGGGGTGGCCGGTTCACACTCATTAATACGCCGTACATTGTTGCCACATGGCATTACGAAAAGCGTTAACCCTGCTATTGCTGGTAACAGGTATTGCATGCAATACCACGGCCCAGTCCCGCAAAGACTTTGCACTGCACATCAGCAGCCCCACCGGCCTGTTATCCAAGTTCAGGCTGAAGGGAGAATTCCGCTTCGATAGTACGCATTCCATATTGCTCTGCTACACCCAATACTGGGGTATATACCCTTCCTTCCTTACTGGCGGGGAATATCGGTGGTACCATTTACACAAACGCCACGGTGATAATTACCTTTACTGTGAGCTGGGCGGCGGTAGCTCCACCGGCTATACGCTGTTCAACCAGGATTACAACCCGGAGAGTTTCGTGGGGCCCACCTTTTATGGCGGCTGCGGAATGGGCAGGCATATCAACTTTAGTCACTTCTTTCTCGACCTCAACGGCGGCATACGCGTCACTACAGTCTCCAACTACCCGCACGATTACTTTGGGACGTATTATGTCTTTGGTCCGGGTGCGGTTGTTCGTATCAATTTGGCATTCGGTTTTCAAACGTTTACTCATAAGCCATACACCAACCGCCGCACAAGGTGAAAAATGGGATATTACAGGCAAATGCGATTTCAAATTCCCGTGCATACTAATTTTCAATAAATTCAAGGTATGACCGAACCAGTTGCAGAGATTGTTGACGTTACGGAAAGTGAAGCAAGCTGGCTCATGACCATATATCAGCTGCGTCGGAAAGATTTATTTTTCAAAGGGTGCCTCCGTTGTTTGTTTAGTAGTATAATGTATGTTGTGATCGGCTATGGCATTGTTAGCTTTTTACATGACCTTGTATTCTATGAAAGTAAGTGGTTCACTGGCAATGCCTTTATCCGGCGGCTTCCATGGCTTGCAATATCTGGGGCCATAGCGTCTTTCGTCGTTGTCGCAGCAGTATACTTCAGGTCAGTATTGCCCTTTTATCATGATGCATTGTCTGGTAAAAAAATCAGGCAACCGTACATTGTTACTCAGAAAGAATACTTCTACATTACCGGGCAGTACTTTGTGCGTCTCAACAATGGCCTCGACAAGCGGTATGAAATGAACCAACAAACCTATAATAGCTGTGAGGTCGGAAAAATCACGTTTGTACATCAGGCTATGGCCTCCCGCTATGTTTTTACAGAAAACGACCATGTTGTTACATCGTTTTTCAAAATTAAAAGAGGCAGCAGGTTTGACTACAAAGTATAAATAGCATTTACAATACCACACTTTTAGGACGAACCGAAACAATACAAAATTACGTCTGCGCTAAATCGTGATTTTACCTGGGGGTGCCTGATCCCTGAAATTGCGGCGGCAGTCGGCCTAATATGACATATCCGTTTAGAATCGGCTTTCTACCCGCGACTTACGGCTAATGACTAAAACGGCTGTTTTTAACGCCAAACCCGCGCCCACAGCCAAAAGAAATTTTTATGCTGTGCAGCTAGCTGTTTATGACGTAGCAGAAAACGCACTGTCATAAAAACCTCTTTTGTTCGTCCCGGTTTATCATATCACCTTTGTGACGAAAACTATAAACCCACTTTCCATGATCCTGCGACATCCTTATTTCCTGCACAGTAACCTTAGCACTTTCACTATACAATCATTTAATCCCTTAATCCTGCAATCATGGTTCACACAACATTGCGCACCTGCGCAAAAAGTGCGCAATGATATTCGCTGCTACCCGCATAGTTACTGCAAAGCTGCTCGAAAAAAAATCTATTGCGCACACCCCGCAAAGCACCTCAACGTAACCCCGCAGATTTTCAACCGGCAACCGGAAGTTATCGCATAATCATCTGACTATAAACAACATAGCACAAACCAAGGCTGCAAAAACCGGAAATATTCGGAAGCAAATCAGAAAGCACGTTTACCAAACTTAATCCTTTGATCCACTAATCCCGGCCGGCCAGGCAGGCTTTAATCATGGTTCAGATTACCCCCTGTTAAGAAAATCCTTAATTGTCACATCACTGCAATAAACAAAACGCGACCTCGTTTTTTTCTGCAACAAACAACACGAACATGTTCAGGATAAGAAGAACGAAAGCTGCCAACGCAGCGCCAAAGAAGAAAAGATCAGTATTTCGCGAGTGGCTCAATGCCGGCATTTTCGCGCTCGTTGCGTCTACGCTCATCCGCGCCACCGCCTGCGAGGCGTATACCATACCTACTGGCTCCATGGAGGGCAACTTACTTGTTCACGATTACCTTTTTGTGAACAAGCTGGCCTATGGCCCGCGCGTCCCTATGACGCCGCTGGCATTGCCGCTGGTACACAACACCATGCCGCTCACCGGCAGCAAGTCGTATACCGATGCTGTGCACTGGGGCTACCACAGGCTGCCGGGCTACGGCAGTGTGCAGCGCAATGATGTAGTGGTATTCAACGGCCCTGCAGGCGACACCTCACTCAAAGAGCAGCCTGATATGGACTACTACCAGGCGTGCAGGGCATATGGCCGCGATGCGGTGCATGCAAAGTATACGGTCATCACCCACCCGGTCGATAAAAAGGAGAACCTCGTAAAACGCTGCGTGGGCATACCCGGCGATGTTGTCGAGGTAAGGAACGCACGGGTCTATGTCAATGGTGCGGCCACTGAGTTGTTGCCGCACTCCAAGCTCAGCTACGTGATAACGACCAAAGGCGGCGCCCCCGCCGTTGGCAGCGATATAGAGATCCTACAGGCTGTAAACAGCAATACTTACCTCTGCAACCTGGCCAACGACCAGCTCCGCGATGTGCGCGCTGCATCTAATGTAACCTCAGTAAACTTATATGAAGAGTATGCAGCAGGCAAGGCACCGGAAACACCCGCAGAATGGACCTTCCCGCTCGATACCACAAATTACAAATGGAGCAGTGATAACTATGGCCCGGTAACGATACCCAAGGCCGGCGCCACGGTTGCGCTCACCCCGCAAAACATCGCGCTTTATCGCCGCATCATCAGCAATTACGAAAGCAATACGCTTGAGGAAAAAGATGGGCAATTCATCATCAACGGTGCAGCCGCCACCACCTACACCTTCAAAATGAACTACTACTGGATGATGGGCGACAACCGCCACAATTCCCTCGATTCACGATACTGGGGCTTCGTTCCCGGGGATCATATTGTCGGCAAAGCATGGTTCGTATGGCTCAGCTACGGCGAGGGCGGCCTGCTTACCGATATCCGCTGGAACCGCCTGCTGCGCAGCGTATCCGCATTAGCAAAGTAAAACAGCACAAATAATAAGGGCAGGCAACCCTCGAGAGTTGCCTGCCCTATACTAACTCCATTACCGGATTTACCGTTTTAACTTTTTATCCCTTTTAACCTTTTACCTTTTTAACCTTTTGCCTTATTCCCCAATAATCCTCTTTATCCTCGCCATGGTATCCTCCCTTCCTATCACCTCTGCAATGTTGAATACATGTGGCCCATACTTCCCGCCTACCAGCATTATGCGTAGCGGCAGCAGCACATCGCCCTTCTTTAAAGGGTGCTGCGCAAGGTGCTCATTGAAGTGTGCTTCAATTATGTCGTGCCGCCATTCAGCGATACTGCCCGCGCTTTCTATCCAGCTGGTAAAAAATTGCTGCTTCTGGTCGTTCCACTTTTCTTTTATCGGTGCATCATCTATGGTCTCCGGAGCAGTAAAGAAGAAATGGCCCTGTGTCCAGAAATCTGGTAGCAATGTACACCTGTCTTTTACCAGTGGCACCACCTGCCTCAGAACGTCTGCATTCCACTGGCCTTCGCCCAGCTCTGCATCTATGTATGGCTTTGCCAGCTCCACCAGCTTTGCATCGTCTGTGCGCTGTATGTATTGGTTGTTAAACCACTTGGCTTTCTCAAAATCAAACTTAGCGCCGCCCTTGTGTACCCTTTCTATCGAGAACGCTTTCACCAGCTCGTCCAGCGAAAATATCTCCTGCTCGCTGCCGGGGTTCCAGCCCAGCATCGCCAGCATATTTATAAAGGCCTCCGGCAAGAAGCCCATCTCGCGGAAACCCTTGGTTGTCTCGCCGGTCTTTGGGTCGTACCAGTTCATTGCAAACACCGGGAAGCCCAGCCGGTCGCCATCGCGCTTGCTCAGCTTACCGTGGCCATCGGGCTTTAGTATCAGCGGCAGGTGCGCCCACAGGGGCATCTGGTCTTTCCAGCCCAGGTACTCCCACAGCAGCACATGCACCGGCGCGCTCGGCAGCCACTCTTCGCCCCTGAAGGCATGTGTTATCTTCATCAGGTAGTCGTCCACCACCACGGCAAGGTGATAGGTGGGCATACCATCAGCTTTCAGCAGCACCTTGTCATCCACCAGGGCACAGTCAAAGCTGACCTCACCGCGTATCATATCGGGTATCTTCAGCGTGTGCATACCGGGCATCTTTATGCGTATCACGTATGGTGTGCCTTCCTCCAGCAGCTTCACTGTCTCCTCCCTCGATAGCGACAGCGAGTTGCGCATATGAAAGCGTGTCGCATGGTCGTACTGCGGATTAGTATTCTGGGCCGTGCGGTAGTTTTCACGCATCCTTTCCAACTCCTGCGGGGTATCGAAGGCGTAGTAAGCGTGGCCGCTGTCTACAAGCTTCTGGGCGTACTGGTAGTAAAGGTGCTTTCGCTCACTCTGCCGGTATGGGGCATATGGCCCACCCTTCACGGTGCTTTCATCGGGCTCAAGGCCACACCATTTCAGGCAGTCAAGTATATATTGCTCGGCTCCCTCTACAAAGCGGCTTTGGTCTGTATCCTCTATCCGCAGCACAAAGTCGCCCCCATTGGCACGGGCAAACAGGTAGTTGTATAAAACTGTGCGCACACCACCCAGGTGCAGGCCACCGGTAGGGCTGGGCGCAAAACGTACTCTTACTTTCATGGGTCAAAAGTAACCCGCCATTGCAGAACTGACAACTTTCGGCCCCAAGCGCTATATAGCATGGTTGATAACATATATTTATAGCACAATAAACCTATTAAAAAGCCTTTATACGTACCTTTGCCCCTATTAATTTTTCCGGATACATGGACATCAAGCAATTATATACCAGCTGCCTTAGCGAGGCTGCGTATTTCATAGCCAGCGACGGTGAGGCTGCGGTTATTGATCCCCTGAGGGATGTGGACACTTACATCAGCATGGCTGAGGAAAAAGGGGTGAAGATCAAGTACATCTTCGAAACGCACTTCCATGCTGATTTTGTAAGCGGCCACGTAGAGCTGGCGCAGAAAACCGGGGCAACCATCATCTATGGCCCCGATACGGAAACTTCTTTCCCTGTCCATGTTGCCAAAGATGGCGAGGAGTTCACCGTGGGCTACCTGAAAATAAAAGCCATACATACTCCCGGCCATACACTGGAGAGCACCTGCTACCTGCTGCACGATGAAAAGGACCAGCCATACTGCGTCTTCACCGGCGACACACTGTTTGTAGGCGATGTAGGCCGCCCCGACCTTTTCAGCGGCAATATGAGCAAGGAAGAGCTGGCAGGCATGATGTACGACACACTGCAAATAAAGATCAAGACACTCAACGACGACATCATCGTATATCCCGCTCACGGCCCGGGCTCTTCCTGCGGCAAAAATCTGGGTCCTGACACGCATAGCACCATAGGCGCTCAAAAGGCTACTAACTATGCGCTGCAGGAAATGACCAAGGCAGAGTTCATAAAAACGGTGACCAGCGGCCTTTCTGCCCCGCCCGCTTATTTCCCTATCAATGCCCGCATCAACAAGGAGGGCTACGATAGCCTCGACTCTGTTTATGCTACCGGTATGCAGGCCTTATCTATAGCAGATTTCAAGCAGAAGACAGCAGACGGCGCATGGATACTCGATACCCGCCCCGCAACAGTATTCACACAGGGTTTCGTCCCCGGCTCTATAAGTGTGGGCCTCGATGGCCGCTTTGCTGAGTGGGCCGGCACTATGCTACCCTATACCCAGCCACTGGTACTGGTTACTGACCCTGGCATGGAAAAAGAAAGCATTACCCGCCTCGCACGCGTAGGTATCGATAATGTGCAGGGCTACCTCGATGGCAGCTACGAAGCATGGCACGAGGCCGGTGAGCAGATAGACCTCATCATAGACATCGAGGCCGATGAATTTGCTATGGACCTCCCGCATGATCACCTGATAGAGGTAATAGATGTGCGCAAGCCGGTAGAGTTTGAAGCGTCGCACGTAAAGGGTGCGCACAATGTGCCCCTTGATTCGCTCGTTGACCCTTTGAATATTGCTACGATCAATGACGACAGCAACTTGTATATACACTGCGCAGGCGGCTACCGCTCTGTAATAGCTGCATCGCTCCTTAAGCGCGAGGGCTACCACAACATCCGCAATGTACTCGGCGGGTTCGGCAAGATCAAAAATGAGAAAACCATTCCACTTGTTTACCCTGATAAGGTAAAAGCTTAACGGAGCCCGAAAAGGGGTACGTCGGAATGAGTGAATATTAAGACTGTTTTATGCATAAGACTTGGTTGCGTTGAATAAACGCAACCATTTATACTTTTTGTTGTGCAGGCCGATATGTCCAAATCCAACCAAAAGTTGGTTACTTAGCAAAAACACAACCAAAAAAGCATTGTTTTTGGGTTATATAACGCTGATTCAACCCAAAAACGACGAATTTCTGGTTACTTTTGGGTATGATATCTTTGCTTCCATTACAACGGGATGTTGAAACAGCTATAGTCTTACGCAAAACCACCCTTGCCCATCGCGCCCTGGCTGAGTTAAAAGGTCTGATAAGCAGTTTGCCTAATGAAAACATGCTTATAGAAACACTCACCCTTAGCGAAGCAAAAGAGAGCTCTGGCATAGAGAATATCATCAGCACTTTTGATGAAGTATATCAAAGCAATGTGCTTAACAGGGAATTCGCCACGGCTGCGGCAAAAGAAATACATCAATATGCAAAAGCCCTAAAAGAAGGCTTTCAATTGGTAAAGACGCACGGCCTGCTCACTAATAACTATATACTGCAGGTGCAGGAAGCACTGGAGCAAAATAAAGCCGGCTTTAGAAAGCTGCCCGGAACAAGGCTGCTCAACGATAAGACCGGCGAGGTCGTGTATATGCCGCCGCAAGACTATGATACTATTGTAACACTGATGAATAATCTCGAGCAATTCATCAACGACGATGATATGATGAATGCGGATCCTTTAGTGAAGATGGCGATCATTCATCACCAGTTCGAAAGCATCCACCCGTTTTATGACGGCAATGGGCGCACAGGGCGTATTATAAATATTCTCTACCTCGTCCAAAAAGACTTGCTGCACTTGCCCATTCTGTACCTTAGCCGGTATATCATTGACCACAAAAGCGACTACTACAGATTACTGCAGCAAGTTCGCGATACTGGGGAGTGGGAAGAATGGCTGCTTTTTATGCTGGACGGAATTGAAAAAACTGCAAAGGAAGGCGTAAAGCTTATAACAAGCATGAAAAACCTGATGCAGCATTACAAGCAGCAGATAAGGGCCAACCAGCCCAAAATGTACAGCCAGGATCTCTTGAACAATTTGTTCAAATATCCTTATACAAAGATCGAGTTTATACAACACGACCTCGGCGTAAGCCGCAACACTGCAATTCGTTACCTTGAAACATTGGTGGAAGAAAAAATTCTCACCAAGCAGAAAATTGGACGCAACAACTTTTATATCAACAAGGAACTGTTTAAGCTTCTAAGTAACACGTAGCTAAGCATTCCAGACGAATACGCCATGGCATAAAATTTGTTGTGTAATAATAACTTTATTAGGCTTCCCTAATTTTTCGTATTATTGCAAACTAATTTTAAAGTATGAAACGTGTTATCGTTGGACTTGTGCTGGTGTTCTTTGGAGGTATCTCATTTTATTCATGTACTAAAACGCAGCCTGCCACCCCGCAGGACGATGCCATACTCGATGGGCCGGTTGAAGGGCTTACAGCCGCGGAGAAGCAGATGTTTCTGCGTGGTGATGTTGCTTTTAACGATGAGGTATTCACTAAAGAGACCGGCCTCGGGCCATTGTTCGTTTCCACTTCATGCGGCAGCTGCCACGCCGGCGACGGCAAAGGGCACCCTTTCACCACGCTCACCCGCTTCGGACAGACCGATAGCACCGGCAACCATTTTATGAAGGGCGGCGGCCCCCAACTGCAAAACAGGGCAATATCAGGTTTTGCACCTGAGCAGATACCAGCCGGTGCCGCATCTGCAAAGTTCACGCCCCCTGCCAATACCGGCATGGGCTATATAGACGCGGTAACCGATGCAGACATACTGGCCATGGCCGACCCCAACGACGCAGATGGTGACGGCATATCCGGTACACCAAACTACATAACGCTTAAAAGCTTTCTTACACCCCGCGAGGGCAGCATAGCGCACAATGGTATGCACATAGGCCGCTTTGGCAAGAAGGCAGGCGCATATGACCTGCTGCAGCAAACAGCCGCAGCCTACAACCAGGACATGGGTATAACATCCACCTTTGAGCCTTACGATACTTATACAGGTCTTGAGGTAGACCCTGAGGTGAGCAACAATACATTGCACGATGTAGTATTTTACCTGCAGGCGCTGAAGGCACCCGTGCAACGCAATGCAACAGACGCGGATGTGGTAGCAGGCAAAACCCTATTCCAGCAGTCCGACTGTGCTAAGTGCCACCAGCCCGACCTGAAGACCGGCGACTACTTTATTAAAGCCATTGCAAATACACCCTTTCACCCATATACTGATCTGCTGATGCACGACATGGGCACCGGCCTTGATGACGGATACACAGAAGGCACGGCTAAAAGCGCTGAATGGCGCACGCCGGCTTTGTGGGGCCTTGGCCTTTCTAAAAACTCGCAGGGCGGCGTCTATTACCTCATGCACGATGGGCGCGCCCGCAGCATAGAAGATGCTATAATGCTGCATGGCGGCGAGGCAGCAGGCAGCAAGGCAAAGTATAGCGCCCTTACAGCCACTCAAAAGAAACAAGTAATAAAATTCCTCGAAAGCCTGTAATCATCATCCATGGATCGTAAATCCTTTATAAAGCAAAGCTGCATGGCCTGTGCAGGTATACTGCTGGGCGCATCTCTGCTGGAAAGCTGCGCCGGTGTGAAGTATGCAAAAGGCACACTGAATGACAACGGCATGCTGCTCGACCCTAAAGAATTCGACAATAGCAAGGGCAGCCACCGCTATGTGGTAGTGCGACATGATGACCTGTTGTTCCCTATTTGTGTGTATCATATAGCAGAGAACGAATACAGCGCACTGCTAATGAAGTGCAGCCACCAGGGCGCAGAGCTGCAGGTATCGGGTGACCAGCTTACATGCCCTGCCCACGGCAGCGAATTCGATAAGTGGGGTAAGGTAACCCAGTCACCGGCATCGGCGCCGCTGCGCACTTTCCCGGTATCTATGGTAAACGGCCAATTGTTCATCGACCTCAGAAAACAATCGTAAATGCGAAAACTTTTATCCTGCTTTGCATCACTGCTTATCGCCACGTCTGCCACCGCGCAGATAGATACAACGCTGCTGCGCCGCAAGGCCCCCGATACGTCTAAGCTGCTGATGAACCTTGATGCGGTATACAACCGCCCTTTCCTGTCTGTAGGCAAGCTGCCCGTAGCGCTGGGTGGCTATGCAGAGGCCAACTGGCAGCACTTGGGCACCAATGGCGTGAGCGAAGGCCACCAGTTCCAGGCGCGCAGGCTTACGCTGTTCCTGGCATCGTCTATCTCGCATAGGCTCAAGTTCCTTTCTGAGATCGAGTTTGAAGACGGCACCAAAGAGATCAACATAGAGTTTGCAGCCATGGACCTGGAGCTGCACCCACTGCTTAATCTGCGTGGCGGCATCATCATGAACCCGATCGGCGCCTTCAATCAAAACCACGATGGCCCAAAGTGGGAATTTGTAGACCGCCCCGTGGCCGCGACACAAATGTTACCAGCTACCCTTAGCAACGCTGGCTTTGGTATCTATGGCAAGCAGTTTCAAAACGACTGGGCATTTGCCTATGAGGCTTATCTTACCAATGGCTTCAACGACAGGATCATCGATAACAGCCTTGGCCGCACATCACTACACGCTGCAAAAGAAGACCGCAACCGGTTTGAAGAAAGCTTCAACGGTGTGCCAATGGTAACGGCTAAGGCCGCACTACGCCACCGGAAGATAGCGGAGGTAGGCATCTCCTACATGGGCGGGGTATACAACAAATTTGAGGAAGACGGCATAGTGCTGGACAAGCGGCGGCGTGTAGATGTATTTGCTATTGATGCTAATACTACATTGCCAGTGTTGCGCACATTCATAACGGGTGAGTGGGCATTCATTAAGGTAGACGTCCCGTCCACCTACATACGGCAATACGGCAGCAGGCAGCAGGGTGGCTTCCTCGATATTGTGCAGCCCATATACCGGCACAGCCTGTTTGGCTTCAGCAGGTCGGTGATCAACGCCGCATGCAGGCTCGAATATGTAGACTGGAATGTGAACAGCTTCGAAGAAACCGGTGAGAATATCTCTGACCATTTTATGGCCATAGTACCCGCTATCAGCTGGCGGCCCACACCGCAATCCGTTGTGAGGGTCAACTACCGCTATAGCTGGCAATCGGACCTGCTGGGCAACCCGGCAAGCCGCACAGCGGGCTTCCAGGCAGGGTTCTCTACTTATTTTTAGTGGGAAGATAAAGGTGAAAAGGTAAACCCTCGAAATGCGCAGCCAGTGGTTACAGATGTAATACATTTGCAGCGAAACCTACTCCTTTTTACTACATGAACCGCATCGACAGGCTTTTCGGGATACTCACTTTGCTTCAGTCAAAGAAGTACGTAACCGCTGAAAAAATATCAGAGAAATTCAGCATCAGCGTGCGCACTGTATACCGCGATGTAAAGGCGCTTTGTGAGCAGGGCATCCCTGTGAGCTTTGAGCAGGCCAAGGGCTACTTCATAGTGCAGGGCTTCTTTCTGCCGCCGGTATCATTCACAAAGGAAGAGGCGAATGCGCTGCTGCTTACAGCAAGCATCGTGCGGGGGTTTACCGACAACTCCATACAGCAGCACTACTCCACCGCAATGGACAAGGTAAAGGCCGTGCTCAACAGCGATGAGCAGGAGCGCCTGGAGCAGCTCAACAACAATATACAGATGCATGTGCCCAAATGCTTCAACCACAACTTCGCCTACCTCTCCGTGCTCCAGGATGCTATCTCAGCAAAGTCCGTCATAGAAGTGGACTACAAGAATAACAAAGAGGAGGTAAGCCGCAGGAAGATGGAGCCAATAGGGCTTGTGTTCTACTCGCTCAACTGGCACCTCATCGGCTGGTGCCATATCCGCAGCGACTACCGCGATTTCCGCGTATCACGCATACTCACCCTGCGCGACACCGGCATACCCTTTACCCGGCCCGGCCACATAGACCTCAACACCTACATCAGGGGGCTGGAGATAGCTTATTAAGGTAAAGGGGTAAAGCAGGTAAAAGGGTAAATGGGGTAAAGAGGTAACGTGGGTAAATCGAAAAGCTACGCTTCGCCATGTTCGGTTAATAGCTACTTACTGCCGAGCAAATACAACACACGAAAAAATATATTTCCCTGCAAAAACAGACTGCCATAGGGTTGTCACTCTCCCCCGGTTCCTTTGTGTTATAAAACTAAAAACACAATAGCTATGCAGATCATCCCAATGATGCTCAAAGAAATGGAGCAGGAAGCACACACAACACGCAAAATGCTCGCCCGTATCCCTGAAGACAAGTACGACTGGCAGCCCCACACCAAAAGCATGAAAATGATAAACCTGGCCACGCACATAGCGGAGCTCACCGGCTGGGTGGCCATGTGCCTTAACACCACCGAGCTCGACTTCGAAACGAGCCCCTACCAGCCGGCAGTTGTAAACAACAATGCCGAGCTAATGGACTTTTTTGAAACGAACCTGGCAACAGGGAAAGACCAGCTTGCTAAGGCCACTGAAGAACAGCTGATGGAAATGTGGACCATGCGCAGCGGTGCGACGATATATGTCAACTGCACCAAGGTCGAGATGATCCGGTCCTGCTATTCGCAGGTAGTACACCACCGTGCACAGCTGGGCGTATACCTGCGCCTGCTCGATGTAGCTATACCCGGCAGCTATGGGCCAAGCGCTGATGAGATGAGCATGTAGTTGTAGTAAGCACATTCCTTTTTTATTACAGCAGGGATAGCTTTTGCTGTCCCTGCTTTTCAAAAAATATTATCTTCAGCCATGAGCAAACTGGACCTCACTAAACTATACAAGAGCTACTACACTGCCCGCACTAAACCCGAGCTGGCAGACTTAGATGCTGCGCACTATCTTGCGATCACCGGCAAGGGAGACCCCTCGTCTGAATCGTTTCTCAAAAGTATAGAAGCCCTGTATTCTGTCGCCTACACGGTAAAGTTTGCCTGCAAAGATGCCGGTAACGACTTCGTAGTGGCCAGGCTGGAAGGCCAGTGGTGGTACGATGAAGCAAGGTATGGCGGCATATCTATGAGCGATACACCAACCGCCGTTCCGCGCAATGAATGGGAATACCGCCTGCTGCTGCGCATGCCAGAATTTGTCAGCGCCGATCATCTTGCAGTAGCGATCGATAAAGTGGTAGCAAAGAAAGCAAATGACGATGCGAAAAAAGTGGAGCTATACACGCTGCCCGCCCGAAGAGTAGTGCAGATGATGCACATAGGCCCATTCGATACAGAGCCGGAAACGCTGCAGCAGATCATTTCATTTATGAACGAACACGGGTTTGCAAAAAATGGCTTGCACCACGAGGTTTATCTTTCAGATTTTAGAAAGACAGCACCTGAAAAATTAAAGACGATCCTGCGCGAACCTATTTAAAAAGGCCGGCTTAGAAGAAGTCATAATCCCTGCGCTGCGCATTTATCCGCACACCAAAGTAAATGTAACTGGTAACTGCCTCGTTGTAAAAAACACCTGCGGTATTTGAGTGTGGATAAGCACCCGCTTCATTAGCATATTTACGATATACACCTCCCAGGTCTACAAACACATTCGGCCTCACCTGGTACGATGCGCTCACGTTGAGCATCCTGCACATACTCTTTGGGCCGTTGATCATCTGCACGCCATATTGATACTGCGGAGGCACTGACGTGTAAGGCTTAAAGATGTCGTTGCCAAGGTTCATGCTGCCTGTATCATTGCCACGCATGTATACCGTGGCGCGCGCCATAAGAAACAGCTTCCTAAGCGGCTGGTATTTTATAACACCGGTCGCCTTTACAAATCCCGACCCCAGCGGGTCGGCCAGCGGCTGGTTGTAGTTGGTATAGTTGGCTATCGTGTCCTGCGCGCTATACGTATACGGCCTCACCGCTTCCATCTCGCCCTGCAGGTCGAGGTTATCTATCTCGAAAGCATTAAAGTATTTGGCTCCCAGCAGCACACCCCATTTATTACCATACCATTTCCTGCTGCTTACCAGTTCCCCTATCCTGAACTCATTCAGCACGAACTGGCCATACAGCTGCACATGGTGTGCAATAACAGCCTTACCGCTAAGCCCTATCAACGACTTATCGCCCGCGCCATTGTAGCGACTGATGGCGGTGGTCAGTATTATCGGGTTCATGTAGGAGAACTCAAAACGGTTTGGCCTGTTGAACACCTGCGCTTCAAAAAGGCCGAGGTTCAGCCATGGCGTCACATTTGCTGTGAGGTAGTGCATGGTACTATACTTGTGGCCTATGCTCCTGTCCTTAGCCTTTACATACTGCGGCGTCAGCTCCAGGTACAGCACATCATAGTTCAGCTTCCATATCCTTGCACGCAGCTTTAGGTAGGGCATGTTAGATGAGTTGTCTGTAAGAAAGAGGCTGCTGATGCCATCGCCTATAAAGTGCTTACCATGGCCCAGCGTCACATTCAGGTGATTCTTTACCGCATCAAAGTTTACATAGCCGCTTGCCTGCAGGTAGTCGTAAGTGCCAAAGGTGCTCGTTGGCTTCTTGAAGTAGTCTGCCCCCGGTACTGCTTCGTAGTACTTGTTAGCGTTATACTGCACGTGGTAGGGAAGGCGCTCCTGGTTGTCGGTAAACATGGTATAGAAGCCTACTTTCTTTGCTATCCACCCGCGCACCTCTACGCCACGGCTGCTGTAAAACAGGTTCTCAGGCACAGCGGCCTTTGCTATTGGGTCAAATGCTGGAGTGTTGTTTTGCCTTGTCACAGTGCCGTTGAATACCGGGTTCACTACCATAAAGAAGTTTTCCGTCTTTATGTAGCCAAGGTTGTATTGCGTGGCATACAAGCTCTTCAATATCGGGTGCTTAGATGGCTTGGCTCCATTTTCACTTGGTGTCCATTCGCCACTCTCAGATATCATCTGCTCTATGTTGTAGTTGTCTATATCGCTAAGCCTTCTGCCAAGCTCATTAGGCTTATACCCGCCGCGCTTATTCACCCTCTGATACTCCCATACCGAATCGAAATAAGTAGTGGGTGTGTTAATGAGAAATTTTATCGCGCTCCTCCGGCTCTCGCCCTTGCTTTGCAGGCACAGTTCATCGCTCAGCCTGCCGCTCATGGTCTCCAGCCTGTCGAGCGTATGGTAGTTTTCGGTGCGGAGCTGTAAGAAGGTAGTTTGGGCACTACCGATAGTGGCTACAGATAATAGTGAAGCGAGTAAGAACGCTTTTTTCAACATAAAGCAGTATTTCAAAAGTGTAAGTGGTAGCTTTGCGGCATCGTCTACAATTGCCCGCAGGGCTGTAAAAATTCAATTATGTCTGCGAAGATAATAAAGAATGCAACTATAGTTAATGAAGGGGTTAGCGAGGTAAAGGATGTATTAATTAAAGATGGGTTTATTGAGCGCATCGGCACCGGCCTTCAATACCCCGGCAATTATACTGAGATCGATGGCGAGGGCCTGCACCTGCTGCCTGGTGTTATAGACGACCAGGTGCATTTCAGAGAGCCGGGGCTTACACACAAAGCTACAATAGGCTCCGAGGCCCGCGCTGCAATAGCCGGAGGCACTACCACGTTCATGGAGATGCCCAATACCAATCCTCCGGCACTCACGCAGGAGTTACTTGAGCAGAAATACGATATAGCTGCTGCTACCTCTATTGGTAACTATTCGTTCTTCATGGGCGTATCAAACACCAATGCGGATGAAGTGCTGCGCACCAACGAAAAGAAGAAGTCGGTGTGTGGCGTGAAGATATTCATGGGATCAAGCACCGGCGATATGCTGGTGGATAACTACATCACGCTTTCAAAAATATTCTCAGGGTCAGAGGTGCTTATAGCTACCCACTGCGAAAACGAGAATATTATCAACGCCAATAAATCGAAATACCCTGATGCGGACAACGCCTCTTACCACCCGCTGATACGCGATGTGGAGGGGTGCTTTGCAAGCTCCTTCTCCGCTGTGCAGCTTGCCAAGCAGCACAATACCCGCCTGCACATATTGCACATATCCACGGCAAAGGAACTCCAACTGTTCACCAATCTTTTCCCGCTTACCGACAAGCGCATCACGTCAGAGGTTTGCGTGCATCACCTGCACTTTACAGCAGATGATTATGAGCGCTACGGTAACCTCATCAAGTGCAACCCGGCCATTAAAGCCGCTGAGAACAAGACTGCACTATGGGAAGCCCTGCTCGATGACAGGCTCGATATAATAGCCACCGACCATGCACCGCACACATGGGAAGAGAAACAACAACACTACCAGAAGGCCCCATCTGGGGTGCCGCTGGTGCAGCATTCTTTATTGCTGATGCTGCAGTACGTGAAGGAAGGCAGAATATCGATAGAGAAAGTGGTGGAGAAAATGTGCCATGCCCCTGCCCAGTGTTTCCAGATAGCCAGGCGTGGTTACATCCGCGAAGGGTATCATGCAGACCTTGTGCTCGTAGATATGATGGGCCGCTACACTGTAACCAAAGAGAATATCCTGTATAAATGCGGCTGGTCGCCCTTTGAGGGCCATAGCTTCCCTGCTGCCGTAAAAACCACTTTTGTGAACGGCGAGATCGCTTACAACCACGGCAAAGTAATAGACAACGTACGCGGCCAGCGCCTTGCATTCGAGAGGTAGTATGAAAGCACGGCTGCTAGATCATATCGGCAACCCCGAAGGGGTGAAAGATTTTCCGGTCAGGTAACGCGACCATGTTACCCCTTCGGGGTTTATCATCAGATTAATGTGTTTGCTACAATCATCTTGTCTTCGGGATTTTTATCTTTGCCCGTCCTACACTGAAAGGTGAAATGATTGTAGCATATATCGGGAGACTTCCCAACTGCGAAAGAGTGAAAGATTTCCCGAGTCATGTGGCGCGATACTGTGCCACCCCTTCGGGGTTTGTGTGGGCATTGCATCATTGCTATAATCCTATCAGGCCTTCGGCATTTATTTTTGCCAGTCCTTACCCTGAACGGGTGAAATGATTGTGGCATACATCGGGAGACGTTCCAAACCGCGAAGGGGTGAAAGATTTCCCGAGTCATGTGGCGCGATACGGTGCCACCCCTTCGGGGTTTGTGTGGACATTGCATCATTGCTATAATCCTATCATGCCTTCGGGATTTTATCTTTGCCCGTCCTACACTGAAAGGGTGAAATGATTGTAGCATACATCGGGAGACGTTCCCAACCGCGAAGGGGTGAAATATTTCCCAAGTCATGTGGCGCGATACTGTGCCACCCCTTCGGGGTTTGTGTGGGCATTGCATC
>JAZKFF010000011.1:170972-175390 GCA_040386555.1 Bacteroidota bacterium
ATTGCTATAATCCTATCATGCCTTCGGCATTTTATTTTGCCAGTCCTAACCCTGAAAGGGTGAAATGATTGTAGCATATATATAAGGAGCGTGCAAAACCCCGAAGGGGTGAAATCTTACTCATGAATGGCTAATGCCTATAAGGATATTGGCCAATTCTAAAATTCCGAATCTATATTGCCAGCCATCTACCATGCCATACACAGCGCGGTGGTCCTTCTGGCATGCGCCCTGGCAGCAATAGTGGAAGAGGATTGTAGTAACACATCACGCCTGATGGTATAACCACAAAGGGCTAATATGTGAGGTAGCAGCAGGAAACAGCAATGACAAAGATTGAAATAATAACAATTATATTTGTCCATAACCAAAAACAAAAAAGTATGCCTGGCACATTTTCGCAAGTATACGTCCAGATAGTTTTTGCAGTAAAAGGCAGAGAAAATCTTATTGACAGCTCATGGAAAAATGAACTGCATAAGTATATAAATGGCATAGTATCCGGCAAGGATCAAAAAGCAATTATCACCAATGGCATGGCCGACCACATACATGCTTTCGTAGGTTTGCGACCGTCAATGGCAATTTCTGATCTGGTGCGCGATATCAAGAATAACTCTTCCAATTTTATTAATGACAGGAAACTTGTTAAGGGAAAATTTTCATGGCAGGAAGGTTATGGCGTATTTTCGTACGGGCAGTCGCAAATCGAGAAAGTCTATGACTACATTCTTAACCAGGAGGAGCACCATAAGTCGAAATCCTTTAAACAGGAATACCTTGGATTTTTAAAAAAATTTCAAATACCATACGAAGAAAAGTACCTGTTTGAGTGGATTGATTAAACTCCTGCCACAAAGAAAAATATTGTAACATTCAAATCAACATAGTAATGAGAAAATTCAAAATAGCGTTCCTGCTGCTGCCTATGGTAGTGGGGAGCTACTCTTTCACCGCTGCTGCCCGCGAGAAGGATAACGCTAAGGGGCACGAATGGTCGAGCGAAAAGTCGGGCGGCTATAGCTATAAGTACGTAACTGGCGACCCTATGCAGGCGCGCTTCTATACGCTGAAAAACGGACTCACAGTGATACTCAGCCCCACGCACAAGGAGCCGCGCATGCAGGTGTATATTGCCACCAAGGCAGGCAGCAAAACGGACCCGGCTACTCATACAGGCCTTGCGCACTACCTGGAGCATATGATGTTCAAAGGCACCAGCACTTATGGCTCGCTCGACTGGAGCAAGGAGAAGCCAATGATCGACAAGATAAATGCGCTGTATGAAGAGTACAATCATACTACCGATGAGGCTAAGCGCACGGAGATCTATCACCGCATCGACTCCGTATCTGGCGTAGCATCAAAGTTTGCCATTGCCAATGAGTACGACAAGATGATGAAGTCAATGGGCGCACAGGGCACCAATGCCTTCACGTCATTTGAGCAAACGGTGTATACCGAAGATATCCCTTCCAATGCTACCGACAAGTTCCTGAAGGTGCAGGCAGAGCGCTTCCGCGACCCAGTGTTCCGCATATTCCATACCGAGCTCGAGGCTGTGTACGAAGAGAAGAACCGCACGCTCGACAACGACAACCGCAAGGTATCTGAGCTCATGCTGTCTAACCTCTTCCGCAATCACAACTACGGCAGGCAAACAACCATAGGCACGGTAGAGCACCTGAAAAATCCGTCGCTGCTGGAGATACGCAAGTACTTCAACACTTACTATGTTCCTAACAATATGGGCATCATCATCTCCGGCGATTTCGACCCTGATGTAATGATCAAAAAAGTAGACGACTACTTCGCTAAGATGCCCCAAAAGGCCGTACCTAAATACACCTTTCAGCCTGAGCAGCCCATCGCTGTGCCTATAGAAAAAGAAGTGTACGGGCCCGATGCGGAGTTTGTTGCTATAGGCTACCGCATACCCGGTGTACACTCTAAAGATGCCATACTTGCCGACCTCGTGGGCCAGGTGCTTACCAACGGCCGTGCAGGGCTCATAGACCTCAACCTGGTGAAGAAGCAAAAGCTGCTGCGTGCATCTGCTAGTGCAAACATACTTATCGACTATGGCTTCCTGAGCCTGCAGGGCTCACCCACTAGCGGACAGAAGCCCGAAGACGTTAAAGCCCTTATGCTTGGCGAAATAGAGAACCTGAAAAAAGGCCGCTTCGATGATGATCTCCTGGCTTCTATAGTCAACAACCAGAAGAAGGCAATGATGCAGGCCACCGAGAGCTACGGCTCGCGCGCCAGTATGCTCATGGGTGCCTTTACCGGCGAAGAAGATTGGCGCGACGATGTAGACTATGTGAATATGCTGGCTACGCTTACTAAAAAGGACATCGTAGATTTTGCCAACAAGTACTTCAACAACAACTATGTGGTCGTTTACAAAAGGAAGGGCGAAGACAAGAACATTGTAAAAGTGCCCAAGCCTGTAATAACACCTGTAGAGACTAACCGTGGCGCACAGTCGCCGTTTGTAAAGACTGTCATCAACATGCCTGTTGATGCAGTGAAGCCTGTATGGGTCGACTATAACAAAGACCTGCAAAAAGGCAGCCTTGGCCCTGCCGAAGTGCTCTATGTGCATAACGATGATAACGGTCTTTTTCGCCTGTCTTACCGCTACAACATGGGCACCTGGCACGACAAAAAACTGGCTGTAGCTGCTAACTACCTGCAGTTCCTCGGCACCGAGACCATGACCTCCGAGGAGATATCAAAAGAGTTCTACAAGCTCGCATGCAGCTTCAACGTACGCACGGAGAATGAGTACACCACCGTGTCTATAGAAGGCCTGCAGGAAAACTTTGAGAAGGCTACCAAGCTGTTTGAAGATCTGCTGGCCAACTGCAAGCCCGATGAGGCTGCACTCGCGGCGCTCAAAGCACGCATCAACAAAGCACGTGCCGATGCCAAGAACAATAAAGGACAGATAATGCAGGGCCTGGTCAACTATGCCCGCTATGGTGCAGACAATCCGTTCAACAATGTGCTGTCTAACGAGGAGCTGAAAAACCTTACCAGCGCAGAGCTTACTAATATGCTGCATGGCCTCACCGGCTACAGCCACCGCGTATTGTACTATGGTCCCCTCTCTCTATCGGCGCTCACCGGCTCATTAAAAACTGTGCACAAAATGCCCGGCATGTTTACTCCGGCACCAGCACCAAAGGTATATGCATACACCACGCAGCAGAATAGCGAGGTACTCTTTGCCGACTACGATATGGTGCAGAGCGAGATACGCTGGGTGCGCAACGTACCGGGCTACGACCCTATGAAGCAACCGGTAGTAGATATGTTCAACAACTACTTCGGCAACGGCATGGGTGGCCTCGTTTTCCAGACCATACGCGAAAGCAAGGCATTGGCATATTCTACCAGCGCTATGGCAGCCACTCCTGATAAGAAGGAAGACCCTTACTATGTATCAGCATACGTAGGCTGCCAGGCAGATAAGTTCAGCGAGTCAGTAGTAGCTATGAATGAGCTGCTCAATGACCTGCCTGCTGTAGAGAACAATGTGCTGGCTGCACGCTCAGGCCTCAAAAAAGATATCGAGACCGAGCGCATCACGCAGGACGCCATCATCTACAACTATCTTGCTGCAGAGCGCAAAGGCCTCAGCGAAGACATCCGCAAGACCATCTACGAAAATGCGGACAGGCTTAAATATGACGACCTTAAAAAGTTCCACGCAGATAATATGGCGGGCAAGCCATACACTTACTGCATAGTTGCCTCTGAGAAAAAGGTAAATACCGAAGCGGTGCAAAAGTGCGGTGCAGTGAAGAAGCTGACAATGGAGCAGATATTCGGGTACTAATGACGTTCTTAAAATAATTTCAATTGCAAGGCCTCCATTCATTGGGGGCTTTGTAATTTTAAGAAATGAACGCTGCCTTTTATAGTTTCAGGCATGTACACCATATATTTTTTTTGCTTGATTATTCGTAAATTTGTATAAAGCTATTGGCATGGCAAACTCTCTGGATGCTGAAATAAACAAGTACCTCCCCTTCCTCGGTAACGACGAAAAAAAATCCCTGTTGAGCACTATAAGAAGTTTTTTGACCCTAAAAAAAAACACTGGTATCGCTGCTCCGCCTGACAAGAAACCCACCATTGACTACTCGGCGTACAAATTTCCAGCATCCAAAATTAAATTCGATAGAGACGAGATAAATGAGCGATAAACTTGTTTTTGTCGATAGTAATGTCATTCTCTATCTCTTTACTGATGATGAGAGAAAAAAGAAGGTGGCTGAATCGCTTCTGAATTCAGGCAACCTTATAAGCACCCAAGTTGTGGGAGAGAACGTCAACGTTTGCCTGCGAAAACTCATAATAAACCGCTATCAAAATTATTAGAAAGAAAATCCAATTGCGAGTTGTTG
>JAZKFF010000012.1:0-69919 GCA_040386555.1 Bacteroidota bacterium
AACAAGGTAAATGTAGTAAAATTACTAACTGACACAGTTCATTTTACACTCCCGCCAAAGGCTCCGCCGGCAAAAAAAAGCTCTACGCTGGTTTCGCACTGCACTGTTCAGCTGGGTGGCGCTGGTTTTATGCCTATCTCGTACTACTATCGAGCTCTAGCTTAAGGGTTGCACAGCTTGCTACTATGGGGCTTGCGTGCTGCATTCTACGGCCTAAAAAGGCACCATTATGGGCTCATCTGTTGTAACTTTATTCGGCCAATATCCGGGGCTATTGCTTTATTAGAACATTCAGCAGATTGCTAATGAAGGCCGTCGGAGACGGAGGTTTATCTGTGTTCCAGATGCGCTTCGCTAACATCACGAACAACATGGGAAACTACTGCAAACCAATTTCAAATATAGATGGCCGAAAGCTCTTTAGTTCGAACATGAAATTTAACTACTAATGCAGAACACCCTCACAGTTCGCGATATATTCCACATAGCTAACAATACTACTTTCCTAGTTTGTGAACACCCGGACGTGAATTTGCTATTCCCGGGGGAATGGAAGTTGTATAGGGTTGATGTATGTATATCCACTGTCAAACTCGAAGGACTAGTTATGGATAATGGCTGGCTGCAAAAGAAGCTTACTGTATGGACCCATGGGCACTTGGACAAAAGTGTTTTTGATTTTAGCTGTAGGATGCAGTTAAGGGAATGTACCTAACCTAAAATGCGTATGCACTTAACACGTCAGGCCTCAAAGGCGTACCGATACTATGGGGCCCTTAGCGATACGGTCAAAGAGGGAACATATGATTGGGCTTAGGTGCAATCTTCTACGGCCTAAAAAGGCGCCATTGTGGACTCGGCTTTTTCGCTGCTATCAGCTTTTTCTCGCTGCCAAGATTCTGGGCCATTGCTTTATCAGAACATTCAGCTGCTTGCTAATGAAGGCCGTCGGAGACGGAGGTTTATCTGTGTTCCAGATGCGCTTCGCTAACATCACGAACAACATGGTACACTGGTTGTTCTATTGGGCTTGGGTGCTTTATTCTACGGCCTAAAAAGGCGCCATTATGGGCTCGGCTGTTTTGTTGCTATCAGCTTTTTCTCTCTTTCTTGCTGCTACATTCATTTATTGGTTGCCGTTACTGCCCGCATTACCCTACTTTTGTTGTCTTTATCAGCTCCTCAATAAGATGAATTTTCCTGGACTCCGTAAACATACCTGCTCCTCTAGGATACAAAAAATACCAAACACATTGAACTAATCACCCTGCTTTAACATCATCTACCGCATTAATATACCACTACCCTACCCCTCGCAATGCCTTGCCTGTTGCTGACTTCGCAGATGTAGAAGCCGGGGGCGAGGTCGCCGGTGGTTACTTTGAGGTTGCCGCTGCTGTCGAAGGTGCCGGTTGTTGTTTGAGCGGTTTTTCCGTCTGTTGTTACGAGCCTTACTGTTACTGCTGCGTTGCGGAAGGAGATACCGGTGGAGCTGACGATAAATGAGCCGCGGGCCGGATTTGGCGCTACGGTGAGTACATCGGCTACTGATGGATGGATAGCTATACCATTGACTTGCTCTGCCTTTATGCTTTTCCACATGCCGCGGCCGTAGGTGGCGGCCCAAAGCTCGCCGGTGGTGTAGTTGATATTGAGATCGTATACGTGCACTGTGGGCAGGTGGTTATTGTATAGCGCCCATGTGGTCATTGTGGTGTCTTTATAAAACACGGCTGCATCGGTGCCCACATATTTAGTGAGGGAGAACGTGTCGATAAGGATACAGTTTGCCGGTATGGATGGTAGGCCACCTGTTTCGACAGCCCATGCGCCAGTCGTTACATCATGCCTGTACACCTTTACGCCACTGTAGCCTCCGAGTGTTACCCAAAACCGGTTTGCGTTGCGTGGGTCTACGGCTATGTCTGTAATGAAGTTAGAGAACGGCAGTGCGATATCATTCCACGTGGTACCCATGTCCGCAGTGTAGTGTATCACCGACTTCCACACGTCGTAATCATTGTATATAGTGTAGATGTAGTTAGGGTCGCTGTTAGCTATTGCCATGAGGCCAATGTTGTAGTTGGTATCGAACACCGGGGAAATGGGCGTCCAGGAGCCCCCGTTATCGTTTGACAGGAACACCTGCTTGTAACCGATGAACAACAGATCGGGCTCCGTAGGATGCAGCACGTAGGGAGTGATCCACGCGCCCGGCGTAGGCAGGTCGTCTGTAATGCTACCGAATGAGCTACCACCATCTGTGGTTTTGTCTACATGGCCATTTTGGTAAGCGCAATAAAAAACGTTCTCAGGATCTGAGTAGTTGAACAGGCATTGCATACCGTCGCCGCCTGTCATATCATCGCTTGTAGCGCCATCTATTTTTTTGGTGCCGTTGTCCTGCGAGCCGCCTAAAACAAATGTAGCGCCGTTTGCTACCGCATTCCTGTAAAATTGTGTGATACCAATGCCATTGGTAATGTCCTTCCATTCGCCACCGATAGGAGAATGGGTGCGGTAGATGCCACCATCGCAGCCAAGGTAAACGGCATGGTTGAGCGGGTTGTAGGCGAGCCAATGTTTATCAGCATGTACAGTTTGCACTGTAGCCGACTCGCCCCACCACCGGGTTGCAAGGGACCAGGTGAGGCCGCCATTGGCTGAGTAATAGTTGTTGATACCGCCTATGACGAGCTTATCAGCATTGAGCGGGTCTACAGCAATGCAGAGGTCGTACCAGCCCTGGCCACCACAGTCGCTGCTGGGCAGGCCATGGTCGTAGCTGAGGAGGTTATTGACGCAAGAAGTATCGTTGATAAAGACCGGCGAATAACTTGCCCCGCTGTTCACTGACTTGTAAATGCCCTTGAGGCCAGATGCCTCACTTGAGGCGATAGCATAAACTATTGCGGGATTGGCGGGCGACACGGCGATGTTGATGCGCTGCGCATCATTAAAGCCAGAGGCTGCGATCCAAGTAACGCCGCCATTGACCGAGCGCATCAGCTGCGCGGAGCTGTCGGTATAAATGGTACCATACACGGTGCCGGTATCGCCGGGTTTGTAAAGTATTTGTTTAAAGTTAAGTGTCGAGGGCTGCGTCCATGTAACGCCGGCATTAGCCGTTTTAAATATTCCCGCATCGCTTGCCAGTATCATTTTATTGGTGTCGGCCGGGTTAATAAGCAGCGACTTAGCCATGTTGTAAGCGGTAACGGGCCAGGTAAGGCCGGTGGTGAGCCATGTAGCACCACCATCGTAAGACTTGATGACGCCGGAACTGTAGGCATCGCCTGCATCGCCATCGCCTGTGGCTACAAAAATAGTATTGCGGTTGAGCGGGTTCACCTTGATATCTGCCACGCCAAGCGTTGGCAGGAAGTCGTAAAGTGAAGCCCATGTATTGCCCCCATCAGTGGTCTTCCATGTGCTGCCTGCGGCGCTACCTATGTAGATAGTATTGGAGTCAACGGGATCAAAGGCTACTACATTGATACGGCCAAGGCCGGAGTAACCGCCCTCGCTATGCGTGGGCCCCTGGAATATCCAGTTGGACGGGATAGCTGTAGTTTTATAAGAACCACCTTTGTGATCCACCATATATTTTAGCCACTCATCCTGTGTTTGCTTAGGCGAAATGATGTTGCCGTTGTCATCGCAGTGCTGGCTCCAGTACCACTCCCAGCGACCGAGGTGGTAATGCTCGTCTTCCTCTACAACCTTGCCGCGCTTCTTCACTTCAAACTCCTCATGTGCTTCCACGCGCTCTTTATAACGCTCGAGCACATCTACAAACTTTACGGGTTTGCCATTGGTTGGGGGAAACAGCGGCTGTGCGATAAGTACATTTGCCGCCAGGCCCAACACCGCCGTTAATAAAAATCGCTTCATCATACACCAGGTTTTGCCTGAGGGTTTAAAAGAATAAAAATTGAAAATTATGGCATAGGTACGTCTGCTTTCCTGCCGATCTTTTTCACCGGATAGGAGAGCCAGTTGCTGCCACCTGCTTTAAAGAACAGCGTATTTTTTGCCCTGGAGGGTATTTCCGCAGGTATGGGGAAGCGGCCGCCTTTTACGGGCGTGAGCATCAGTGTGTCGCCTTTGTGAATGTCATCGCCTGTTACGAATTCGGTATTGTAGGCTATGCCCCGGGGGGCTGAGCGTGTGGTGATCTTCTGTGCCTTTTCTATTTTGCAGGTCATCCAGCCATTCGCTCCACGCCAGAAAAATGTCTCGGGGTATTTTTTGCTCTGCCATACAATTACAAAATGGTGGCCTGTTTCTACCAGCTGGCCGGGAATGCCGGGGATAGTATTCTGTGTATATGCCTCGAGCAGCTTGAAGTAAGATTTGTTCTCTGCAGCCATTTTGACCTTTGTCTTGACCTTGGTTTGCGCACAGCCGGCAGTGGCTATGCCCAGCACCAGAAAACACAAAAGATATCTCAGTTTCATAGGTGTAAATATAGTGAATAATTGCGTACGGAAACCCCAAACCCCCGCCTTCGCTGACAGCTTCGGCCGGCAGGCCTGAAGAGGCTTCCCCTGCGCGAACTGCAATTAGCCATGGGGTTGGTGTTGTTCGTTATTCTATCACTGGTTTCACAGGGGGGGTATTATATATTGAAGCCCTGCCGGGCTTCGGGTTGATGCGTTACTGTTGCATGGCGTTCTTAAGCCAGGGTTCGATACCTTCGGCATCGGCCCGGAAATTTTGCATATCTATGAACATTTGATGCCTCCAGCATCATCACCGGGACACGTACGCCCATGTATAGAATACTCCCTATTGGCAGGTATTGTGAATCCTGTAGCTCCATTAGTATTGGTGTCTTGTGCATCATTACCGATACGCACCCAGACATAGACTATCCTATGGGCCGGGGGTAGATGCCGTAAGGATAATTCGATTTCTATGCCGAATTCAATCCTGAACAGGGGCAAACATTCTATCGACATTTTTATTACATTTAAAGTATGATAGAAAGACTCTTTGATATTGTAGCACAACGCAGCGAGGAAGCACCCAATGCGGTGATGCTCGCAGCCAAGGAGAATGGGCAATGGCGCACCTATAGCTGCCGGGAGGTGTGGGAGACCGCGCAGAAACTGGCAGGAGGCCTGCTAAGCCTGGGAGTAGCCAACGCCATACTGGAGCCTGAACAACAGGAGAAGATAGCCATAGTGAGCCCTAACAGGCCGGAGTGGATGATTGCCGATGTGGGCGTGCAGCTGACCGGTGCGGCGCTAACGCCGGTATACCCTACTATCAGCCCATCGGAGCTGGTGTACATATTCAACGAGTCGGGGGTGAAAACGGTGTTTGTAGCCAATGCTGAAATATATGCGCGGTTCAAAGATGCATTTGCCGAGATACCTACGCTAAAAAATGTATACTCGTTTGATGTGCTGGACGGTGTGACGCACTGGACAGAGCTAGTGAAAAAAAACCTGGGGCCTGATGATGCTGTGATGCGCCGGATAAGGCCGGAAACACTTGCCACTATCATCTACACATCGGGCACCACGGGCAACCCAAAGGGCGTGATGCTGACGCACCACAATATTGTGAGCAATGTGCAAGACTCGATGCCGGCTTTCACCTTTGCCGATGCCAGCGGGCGGGCGCTCAGCTTCCTGCCGCTTAATCACATCTTTGAGCGCATGGTCACCTATGTGTACCTGCAGTCGGGGGTATCTGTATACTATGCGGAGAGCATGGACACGATAGGGCTAAACCTGAAGGAGGTGAAGCCGATAGTGTTTACCACCGTGCCGCGCCTGCTGGAGAAGGTGTATGAGCGCATTATGAACACAGCGATGGAGCTCACCGGCGTGAAACGTGCGCTATTCTTTTGGGCGCTGAACCTGGGCAAGCAATTTGACAATGTAAATACCGGGTCGGCATGGTACCGTATGCAGCTGGCGGTGGCGAATAAGATAGTATTTAAGAAATGGCGCGAGGCGCTTGGCGGCAATGTGAAGGCCATAGTGACCGGCTCTGCGGCCTGCCAGGAGCGGCTGGCGCGGATATTCACCGCTGCCAATATCATCATCATGGAGGGCTACGGCCTTACGGAAACCTCGCCGGTGATATCGGTGAACCGCTTTGAAAGCGCCGACAGGCGGATGGGTTGTGTAGGCCCACTGATAAGGAACGTAGAAGTGAAAATAGCCGAGGACGGCGAGATACTGACCAAGGGGCCAAATGTGACCATAGGCTACTACAAGCACCCAGAGCTGACTGAAGCGGCGATCATAGATGGCTGGTTCCATACGGGTGATATAGGCCAGCTGGTAGAGGGGCGTTTTCTGAAAATTACGGACCGCAAGAAGGAGATATTTAAAACATCGGGTGGCAAGTACGTTGCGCCGCAGGCGCTGGAAAACAAAATGAAGGAGAGCCCCTACATAGAGCAGATGATGGTGATAGGCTCAGGACGAAAATTTGTAAGCGCACTGGTGGTGCCGGGCTTTGTGCAGCTGCGCAAGTACCTGCGCGACAACTTCCCCACTATGTCCGTGCCGGATAAAAACCATGAGCTGGTGCAACTGCCCGAGGTGGTGGCCATGGTGCAAAAGCAGGTGGAAAAATTCAACCAAGCATTCAGCCACCCGGAACAGATAAAAAAAATAGCGCTGCTGCCCGATGAGTGGACGATAGACACCGGGGAACTGACGCCATCACTAAAGACCAAGCGCAAGATAATAGAGCAGAAGTACGCTAAACAAATAGAGGGGCTCTATGCGGAATAGGCCCCTCTGAAAGTAAGTTTGTTTTTTGCAGATCAGCTTCCTGTTATTGCTGCACCCAGTATGGCGAAAATAAATACCAGCCCATAAAGGCAAAGGAATATAATGGCAAGAATGCCCACGTATTTGAACATGTTCTTCAAATGCCTGATGGCCTCATTGAAGTGGGACTTGCTATTGGTAAGCATAGCCATCTTCATATTAGTGGAGTACTTCATCAGCGCAAATATGGGGTAGAAATAAATGGCTATGATGAACAGGAACATGATGAATATACTCATGGCCCCAAGCCCCGCGAAAGCGGAGTTAAAAGTACTTGCAGCACCGGCAGCCATCAGCATCACAACACCCATCAGCAGCATCAGCCCCAGGAAGATGTAGCCGAGAATGGCCAGGAACTTCGTCCAGCGGGCCATCTCCAGGAAGGTGGCCTTGCCATAAGGGTCTACCTCGAGCGAGAATATCTCAGAATGCTTGTCGGTATAATTTTCCATCTGTATGTTTTCTCAAATCTGTAAATCTGTTAGCAATACAATGGTTAGTATGCCCGTGCAAATAGTACGCGCTCTTTGGACGGATTGCCTGTAAGAATGCATTTGCCTTCTTCCTGCTCATTATCGAGCGGTATGCAGCGTATAGTGGCTTTTGTGAGCTCCTTTATTTTCTCTTCGGTTTCGCCGGTGCCGTCCCAGTGGGCTGAGATGAAGCCTGCTTTGCCATCGAGCAGCTGCACAAAGTCATCCCAGGTGTCTGCTTTGGTGGTGTTGTCGTTGCGGAATTGCAGGGCGCGGTTGAACATGTTGGCTTGGATCTCATCGAGCAGGGAAACAACGTGGCCGGATAGGTTGTCGAGCGATACGCTTGCTTTTTCCTTTGTGTCCCTGCGGGCTACTTCGGCAACATTGTTTTCCATGTCGCGGGCACCGAGTGCTATGCGCACAGGCACACCTTTCAGCTCGTACTCCGCAAATTTCCATCCCGGGCGCTGGTTGTCGTCATTGTCATACTTTACGCGAACGCCTTGCTGGCGCAGCGTAGACATCAACTCCGTAGCGAGGTTATTGATCTTGGCCTGTGCTTCGGGGTCTTTGTTGAATATAGGAATGATAACCACCTGCAGCGGCGCTATACGCGGCGGCAGCACCAGGCCTTCATCATCGCTATGTGCCATTACCAGCGCCCCTACGAGGCGGGTAGATACACCCCAGGAGGTTGCCCAAACATACTCAAGGTTATTTTCCTTGTCGCGGAACTGCACTTCAAATGCCTTAGCGAAGTTCTGGCCAAGGAAGTGAGAGGTACCTGCCTGGAGGGCTTTACCGTCCTGCATGAGGGCCTCGATGCAGTAGGTATCTTCTGCCCCTGCAAAACGCTCGTTGGCAGTCTTTACCCCGCGCACTACCGGCATCGCCATGTATTGCTCAGCAAAGGTGGCGTACACGTCCAGCATCTTCCTTGTCTCTTCTATTGCTTCCTCGCGGGTGGCGTGGGCGGTATGCCCCTCCTGCCACAGGAACTCGGTGGTGCGGAGGAACAGACGCGTGCGCATCTCCCAGCGCACCACGTTGGCCCATTGATTTATGAGCAGTGGCAGGTCGCGGTAAGATTGTATCCAGTCTTTATATGTATGCCAGATGATGGTCTCTGACGTAGGCCTTACAATCAGCTCTTCTTCCAGCTTAGCATCGGGGTCTACTATTACGCCACCGCCGTTAGGGTCGTTTTTGAGGCGGTAATGGGTAACTACGGCGCATTCCTTGGCGAAACCCTCTACGTGGGCGGCCTCTTTGCTGAGGAAGCTCTTGGGTATGAATAGCGGAAAGTATGCGTTCTGGTGGCCGGTGGCCTTGAACATTTTATCGAGCTCATCCCTCATATTTTCCCAAAGGGCATATCCATGAGGTTTGATAACCATGCATCCTTTTACGGCTGAATAATCAGCTAATCCACCCTTGAGTATAATGTCGTTATACCACTGTGAGTAGTCGTCTTTGCGGCTTGTTAAATTCTTTGACATAAACGTTAAACTTGGCACACTTTTGGCGGTCTAACCATAGGTGAAGTGCCGCAAATGTAGTAATTTCACTAAGCATTTTTACGTAAAAAAACAATCTGCAAATGAAACGTTTCCTGTTGATCGGTCTGTTAATTGTAGGGATGGGCTCTGTGGCTGTGGCTCAAACTGACGACATCTATGCCTCGGGCACAGACCAGCGAAATGAACAAAGTCGTAATAAAGACGACAAAGACAACTCATCTTCAGGGAGATATGATGAGCCCAATAACAACCAAAACGATGGTAACTATGATGATGACGAATATGTAGACTATGACGATGACTATACTTATAGCTCGCGTATAAGGCGCTTTGATGACCCATTTTATAATATGGGTTATTACAGCATGTTCTACAATCCGTTTTGGTACAACCGCTACTGGGTAGACCCTATGTGGGGCTGGAACCCATGGCGCTCAACAGTTAGCGTTGGGTTTGGCGTGGGACCATACTGGAACTCGGGCTGGGGCTGGAACACATGGTATGGCTACGGCGGCTTTGGCAGCGCATGGTTTTACCCCGGCTACGCCTTTGGCGGATGGTATGGAGGAGGCTTTGGTGGTGGCTGGGGCGGTGGCTTCGGCTTTGGCAACTACTATGGCGGCGGATGCTGGAACAATTACTACGGATGCGGCAACAGCTACGGGTATGGCTACAATAACTTCTACCGCGGGGGCAACTATGGTCCAAGGCAGGTATTCAGAGGTAACGGCTTCCGTGGTAACGGGTACAGGAGCGGCTATGCCGGCTACAGGCAGGGCAACAACCTGGCACTGCGCAGCACGCCTGCATATAGCGGCGTGCGTGGCAACAGGGGTGGTAACAGCCAGTCGTACAGCGGCGTAAGAGGTGGCGGAATGGATAATAATAACAGCATTACCCAGCGTGGCGCCGGAATGAACAATGGCGGACAGAACGGAGGCCCTTCGCGTGGTGGATTCAGGAATGATAATAATTTTAACGGTGGCGGCCGTGGCGATATGGCGGGCAACCGTGCACAAGGCGGCGACCGTGGCTATAGTAATGGTGGCCGTGATATGAGCGGCGGTGGCCGTGGCGATATGGCGGGCAACCGCGCACAAGGCGGCGACCGTGGCTACAGCAATGGCGGGCGTGATATGAGTGGCGGCGGGCGCAGCCAGTATAATGGCGGCGGACAGCGCGGCGGCGGTGTATTTGGTGGTGGCAGAGGCCAGGCAGGCCCATCGAACATGGGTGGCGGCGGCCGTAGTTTTGGCGGCGGCGGTGGCGGACGCTCCTTCGGGGGTGGCGGCGGCGGAATGCGTGGCGGCGGCGGCAGCAGCTTCGGCGGCGGTGGCGGCGGCCGTTCCTTCGGTGGCGGCGGCGGTGGAATGCGCGGCGGCGGTGGAGGTGGTGGCATGCGTGGCGGCGGTGGCGGCGGACGCAGGTAATCAATTTACATTAAACTAATAAATAAGGCATTACTGTAATGGTAATGCCTTTATAATAGTACGGTTTTTGCGACCGGAGGATTCATTCCCTGTTATTAAACATTTCAAATAAAAAATCGTCTAAGCAACGATGGTAAAATAACTTCGCCATAGGGCATAAGTTATTCCCTGACGTAACTAAAAGAAAAACTATTCTATGTATTATCGTAAGCTCGTGGCAATACCTGCACTTTTATTAGGTACTCTTTCCGCCGAGGCGCAAAGCCTCGCTGACGCTTATAATCTTTCTAATCTTACTGTGCAGGGCACTGCGCGGTCTATGGGCTTTGGTAATGCGCTTGGCTCTGTAGGCGCAGACTTCAGCACACTGAGCGTAAACCCGGCCGGGATAGGTGTATACCGCAGCTCAGAGTTCACGCTAACACCTTCATTGCGCATCAATGGCGCCGAAGGGCAGTATATCGCTGGCAAAACAGCGGACAACAATGTAAACTTCAATATTAATAATTTCGGTATGGTGTTTACCAGCGCGCCGAAGGGCAAGCGCTATGAGCGCAGGAGCTGGAAGGCAGTGTCGTTCGGGTTTGGTATGAACCGCGTGGCCGACTTCAACAGGCGGTATAGCTACAATGGGGTGAACAATACCAGCTCTGCAACGCAGGCTTTTGAATCGGATGCCAACCAGTACAATACAACCGACCTGGACCTGCCAGGATATATAGGGTACCAGGCTTACCTGCTTAACCAGGATACAGGGAACAGGTGGGTAACGAGCGTGCCTTTTGCAGGCGGCATCAACCAGATGAAAAACGTGCGGGAAAGCGGCAGGATAAATGAATACACCCTATCGCTGGGTGGCAATTATAAAGAACGCCTGATGCTGGGCGCTACCGTAGGCCTTACAGACCTGCGCTACCGCCGGCGTTCTCTATACACAGAGTCACTGGCCACGGGCAACAACGCCCCGAACCCTTATGGCTTCAACTGGTTTTCTTACAATCAGGCGGTGGACCTGGAAGGCGGTGGCGCAAACCTGAAGATAGGCGCTATCTACAAGATCACTAACTTCTTCAGGATAGGCGCAGCGTTTCATACCCCTACCATATACGGCATATCAGATACGTACGTACCCGAAGTGCGGTCGTCGCATAATAATAACCTGCGGGTGTTAGACATAGGGAACGAACTGCTGGCCCAGAATAATTTCAACTACAGCTTTGCTTCGCCATGGCGTGGCATACTTAGCGCTACTTTTATAGTAAAGGGGCTGGGCTTTATTACCGCCGACTATGAATACGTAGACTACGCTTCAATGAGCTATATGTACCCGGAAGACTATAGCTATGATGAGAGCGTGATGAACAGCACTATCAGCAGTACCTACCAGGGTACTTCCAACTTCAGACTCGGTGCAGAGGCGCTGCTGACCAAGTACTTTATGGCGCGTGCAGGCTTTGGCTACTATGGCAATCCTTACAAGGTAGGTGGCGGCGATGCGCAGCGCATGGACTTCAGCGCAGGCCTGGGCTTCCACTTCGAGAACTTCTTTACGGATGTTGCGGTAGTGCACAGCAGGTGGCAGATGGTGGAGCAGCCTTACAACATTGATTTCAACTATGTGTATTCGGGGCCATCTGCAATGTTGCCATCTGCGGCTATAGACCTGAAGAGCACTAATATAGCGTGGACGATAGGGATGAAGTTTTAGTCAATTTATTGAAATGATGGTTATAAGAGCTGTAGCAATACGGCTCTTTTTATTTTGAGGCCATGTACTCCTGCAGCATCATTACGGCGCTCACGGCATCTATGAGCTCTTTCTGTTCTCTATCCTTCTTCTTCAATCCCATGCCCGATATGGCTTGCGAGGCGAGGCGGGAGGTCATACGCTCATCTATCTTTATTACAGGCAATGCAGGGAATACGTTGGCGAACTTTGTGATGAACTTCTCCACTAGCGGCGTGGCGTCTGTTGGTGTATCATCCAGATTGAGGGGGTAGCCGATGATCACTGTTTCTACGGGCTCGGCGGCCATGTACTTTTTGAGATAACCGATCAGCTCAGCGGTATCAACGGTATCGAGCGAGGAAGCTATGATCTGCAGCGGGTCGCTAACGGCTATGCCTGTGCGTTTCTTTCCGTAGTCGAGGGCGAGTATGCGGGCCATTATTTAAACTTGTGAGATTTGAACACCACGGTGCCGTGCTTCTTTAATATATCGCGCTCCAGCATCCTGAGCTCTATGAATTTTTCCTGTATCACCTGCAGCTTCAGCGGGTCAATTTCTTTCGCGAGTCGCGATGTGAGCTCGTCCTGCAATGCCAGTATTTTCTTCAGCTCAAAGTAAGACAGCGTGCTATCCACATCGTTTATATAAACGAGGTTAGGGGAAGGGGCCTCTATGCCATACTTCTCCTGCCAGCGGCTGCTGATGTGTGGCTGCGGATGCAGCAGGGAAGCCATGCGGTCGCGGATCATCTGCTCGGGGTAATTGATGAAAAAGTGCATCTCCGGTATGGAGCCAAAGTGGCGCTCGTGTACATAGTATTCATCAAACAGCTTGCGCACCATAGGCTGCTCTATGATGGCGGGATCTACCCGCTCCTCTATAAGGCGGGCCACTGTGCCAAACTCCTCGTAAGGGAGATGACCGTGCTCTATAAGCACGCGTAGCAGCTGCCACTCTTGCTCATCATTAGATGACTTTATTCTTGCCTCAGGCCCGGCGGCTGCCTCCTGGTGCTCCGGGTAAGGCATCACCGGGTCAGGGGTGAGACCTTCAGAACGGCGGGTTTGCTTCTGATCGCTCTCTATGCGCTCCCTTATGTACTTGTTGATGAGGTTGACCATGCCCGCCTCATCAACATTAAGCTTGCGCGAAGCCTCGCGCATGTAGTGGCCCTGCAGGGCAAAGTCCTCGGCCTTATTGATGCGCGAGATACTCTCGGCTATTTCATTGACCAGCTTGGACTTTTTTACCGGGTCGTCGCCGGCCTCGGCAAGGCCCACCTGCAGGCGGAAGCTGATGACATCCTGCTTATGGGTCTTTATGTATTCATTGAACTTTGCAGCCCCGGACTTTTGTATAAAGCTATCCGGATCCTCGCCCTCCGGGAACAGCACCAGCTGCACATTGAAGCTGCGCGAGAGGGCCATATCGAGCCCGCGTATGGCGGCCTTGATGCCTGCCGGGTCGCCATCGTAGAGGATGGTGAGGTTCTTGGTTATCTGCCCTATCAGCCGCAGCTGATCTTCGGTGAGCGAGGTGCCGCTACTGGATACCACGTTCTCCACCCCACCCTGGTGCAGCGAAATAACATCTGTATAGCCTTCTACAAGAAAACACTCATCGAGCTTGCCTATAGCCTGGCGGCTCTGGTACATACCATAGAGTATCTTACTCTTCAGGTAGAGCTCATTTTCCGGCGTATTGATGTACTTAGGCGCCTTCTCATTGCTCTTGAGTATGCGCGCGCCGAAGCCTACTACCCTGCCGGTGAGGCCCTGTATGGGGAAGATGACACGGCCCCGGTATACATCGTGGTAAATGCCATTGCGGTTCTTTACCAATCCGGCGCGCTCCAGCATCTCAGCCTTGTAACCCTTCTGCAGCGCGGCACGGTAAAAATGGTCGCTGCCCTCAGGGTTATACCCCAGCCGGAAACGCTCAATTATTTCCTTGCGAAATCCCCGCTGCTTGAAATACGATAGCCCTATCAGCTGGCCTTCCTCAGAATTCAGCAGGGTGCTGTGAAAGTGATTAGCAGCATACTCATTGAGTATCCGCAGCGCCTCCTCGGCAAGCTGCTGTTGCTGCTGCTCAGGGCTGCGCTCAGTTTCCTGCAGTGTTATTTTGTAGTAGTCAGCCAGCCACCTGATAGCTTCAGGATAGCTAAGCTTCTCGTGCTCCTGCACAAAGGTGACCACATTGCCTGCCTTGCCACAGCCAAAGCACTTGAATATACCCTTGGCGGGCGACACATTGAAGGATGGCGTCTTTTCATTATGGAAAGGACAATTGGCCTGGTAGCTGACCCCACGCTTGCGCAGGCGGACAAACTGCCCTATCACGTCCACAATATCGGCACGGCTCATTACTTCCTGTATGGAGGCGGGGGCTATCACTGGTGCGAAGGTAAAGCATAGAGAAATGCGGGGCCGCACTTCATCATATGAAAAAATGGCCCATGCAGGGCCATTTTTTCATCGTTTCGGGGTGAACTTTTATTAAAGCTCGTCTTCTTCGTCTTCTTCATCAAGGTCTTCTTCGTCGTCCAGGTCTTCGTCATCTTCAAGGTCATCAGCGTCATCAAACGATGCGTCTTCGAGCTTGTCATCCTGCTCGCGTGCGTCGCGCTCTGCAACTGCTAAAGGCATAAGCAATGTTTCCATTTCAAACTGGCTTGTCATAAGTGGGTGGTTTTTATTGTTAGTAATAAATGCAGGTTTTTGTACTTTTTGCCATTAAAGCAGTAATGCTGAAAAAGATATTGGTTAGCAATATTATGCCAACAGTAGACGGCTGGGTTACCGGGAGAAAAGCTTAATCTAAATTTAAAGTTGGGTACCCCTTTAACGCCGAGTCCTGCGAAGGGCAGAGACTCAGCTACAACGAAAACGTTGCCTGCCCTGCGCGATAGCGCGGCCGCAAGGGTCGCCCCTACGAATGCCGCAGGGAGTACTGGGGGGAATTAAGGGCACAGACCCGGTTACGGGAACTGTAGCCGGCGCGGCGCGATAGCGAAAATTTAGATCCGCAGGCAAGCACAAGTATAGTGCAGGCTGAGAAGTTTATACCTTTGCACCAATGAATGTTGAAGACATCCGCATGTGGGCGCTTGCACACAAAGATGTGGAAGAAGGGTTTCCGTTTGGGGAAGATACGCTGGTGTTCAAAGCAGGGGGAAAGATATTCCTGCTGCTGAGCCTTACGAGCACTCCCCTGCAGTTTAACGTGAAGTGTGACCCGGAGAAAGTGATAGAACTGCGGGAGCAATACGAGTGTGTGCTGCCGGGATACCATATGAACAAACGCCACTGGAATACCGTGGTAGCCGATGGCACACTAACCGGCAAGCAGCTGAAAGAAATGATAGACCACTCCTACTCCCTGGTATATAAGCAACCTAAAAAGCAAAAACAACAATGAGAAACCTATTCGTAATTGTGCTGGTGCTTTGCGCACAAGCGGCAGCCGCGCAGCTATCGATACCTTTTGGATTCCTGTCGGATGATAAGAACAAATTTTTGCGGGAGAACGACTCTGTAAAATTCTATGCAGCCACAGGCGATACCAGCCGCATAGTATCGATAAACGAGGAAACATCGTGGTACAAGCTGATCAGTAAAAAAGATGGAACGGTAGTGGCGGAGGGCAGCTTCTGGCCGGACGAGGAACGCGCGCTGCAGGACGGCAAGGCCTTTACGCGCTATCCCAGCGGCACCATAAAGTTAAGCGGGTATTACCTCCGCGGCAAGCCTGTGGGCACATGGCAATCGTACTACGCAGGGGGGCAACTGAAGGCCGTATACAACTATGGCATCATCAATGATGACAATGGTATCTCTACCTGCTACTCCGGCTTGTACCAGGAATACTATGAAAATGGCAAACTAAAGGTGAATGGCTTCTACGCTGCCAAAATGAGCGAGGTAGCCGATACGGTGGCCGTAGAAGACCCCGTATCGGGCGACACAGTTACCAAGGTGCTGAAACGCAGCGCCTATGCGGCCGCCAAGGCCGGGCGTTGGGAATACTACAACCAGGAAGGGGAATTCACTAAGAAGGATGAATTCTAAACTACCCCATCAGGGAAAGCCAGTTGTCTATTTCGTCCTTGTTCTTCTGAAGCTTGTCCTGCAGGCGGAGGAATAGTTCTGACTCCTTACCAAATTCATAGTTGAGGTCTTCGTCGGTAAGATCGGGGTGCTGCTCTTGAATTCTTCTTTTAAGGTCGGGCCAGCGGTTATGCAGATCGTTGTTTTCCATATGGATATACACGTTTTCCAGTTCGCTAAAAAGGTTGTGCCAGTAGCCGGTACATGCGCTATTTTTGCTGCATGCGTATGCGCCTGTTATCATCTTTTCTTTACCTGCTGATACTCGCCATACATGATGCAACAGCGCAGGAAGATGGCCGGCTCTTCACCGGCGCGCTGATACTTGGCGCCAACTTCACGCAGATAGACGGCGATGACTACTACGGCTACCACCGAATGGGGCTGAATGCAGGAGGCATGGCCTATGCACACTTCACCCCGGGCTGGGGCGCCAGTATGGAACTGCTGTACTCGCAAAAAGGGAGCAGGGGGCAAACCATTGTTGACTATCCCGGCATTGGCAGATACGTGAGCAAGTACTATATGAAGCTGAACTATGTGGAGGTGCCGGTAATGGTACACTACATTACCCACAAGCTGGACATGGAGGCCGGGCTATCGTATGCGTTGCTGCTGAAATCGGACGAGTATGTTGTAGCCAGCCAGTCTGTGACCATAGACCCTGAGCGGAACCGCTTTAATACTACCGACATCAATGGCATAATTGGCATCAGCCGGCAGGCTTATAAAAATTTCCACCTTAATCTCCGCTTTCAATACTCTGCCCTTCCTATACGGCCCGTAGAGCGCATACCTGCAGGGTATGTGTGGGGCACGCGCGGGCAATTCAATAACATGCTAGCGCTACGCGTACTTTATTACTTTTAGTTTATTCCCTGGCAGGCTGAAGCATATTATTTTGGTACTCACCCAAGAAGTCACCCTGTTATGCCGTCATAGTTAATAACAGCAACACTCACACTCAACCACTCTATATGCTTAGCCGTTATTTCTCAGCCCTTTTTACTTCAGCCATTCTATTGACTGCCTCGTGCACAAAAAAGGGAAATACCGGACCTACAGGACCTGCGGGACCGGCCGGGCCCGCTTATACAGGCGCTATCAGCGGCCATGTAAGCTTGTATGATCAGTATGGCAGCAAAATGCTGGTGCATTCAGCGTTGATACAACTAACCTTAAAAGGTGGACGCACCATAAACCCTGACTCCTCGGGATACTATGTGTTTGACAGCGTTGCCACCGGCACTTACAATATTACAGTTAGCGGGCATGACATAGGCACTACTATAGTGAACAACATCCAATCTATTAAAGACACGTTCTACCAGAATATAAAAGTATCATCGAAGCCATCGTTCAACCTTACCTCGTTTACTGCAAGTGCAGTGCCATCACTATCCACCCCGGTATCGGTAAATAGTCTATCCTTTAGATTCCCGTCAGATGTGCGTGTAAGAAACATTATCGTATTTGCAGGAAAAGACTCTACTGTAAGCAATGATCCAGCAACTTACTTACTCGCTTACACCAAAACAATTGCCCCCAGCATGACTCAGGCATCAATTACCGTATATGCCACCGACCTCAACTACGCAAGAATATTTTATGGCGAAACAGTACACTACGCTGCCTATAGCTATGTGGTTAATGACGCTTCGGTATTTGTAGACCCGGTAACAGGAAGGAATGTTTACAACGCTGTGGGCACAAGGCTCACAGATACTACTATAGCCCCTTAATAGCCCAACTGATGAGTAACAACTAAACGCGAGACCATGAAACGCACAACACTATTCTTATCAGCCGCCATGTGCATTGCGCAGGCCGCAACCGCCCAGGCACCATTCCTTACAATCGACTCAGTAAACATTAATAAAGTAAATGCCTCTGTGCTTGTACACGGGGATATGTGGTGGAATGGAAACCTGGCAGACTATGCCACAAAATGCTTTTTCCCGAATGGCACCAGGAAGTCGATAGGCGGCTTCGGCAATGCAGTATGGATGTCGGGGTATGATGGTGCCGGCCAGCTGCACATAGCAGCACAGACCTACCGGCAAAATGGTAACGACTACTGGCCCGGCCCGCTGAACAGCGCAGATACGCTGACCTATGCCATATCGCACGACTGGGCCAGGATATGGAAGGTAAACAGGTCGGACATACAGTTCTTCCAGTCGCAGGCCGCGCACACCACCGCCAACACCCACCCTATGATACTAAGCTGGCCGGGCAGGGGTAATACGAATGCTACTGGCAATGCCGGGGTACCACTGTCGGTAGCTACGGATATGGCGCCATTTATAGACGTGAACAGTAACGGTATCTATGAGCCGCTGCTGGGCGACTACCCTAACATAAAGGGCGACCAGGCGCTATGGTGGGTATTTAGCGATAATGGCCCTGCGCATACCGAAACAGATGGCAAGCCGCTGGGCGTGGAGATACACGCCATGTCCTATGCCTACAGCAGGGGCACGATGATAGACAATGTGGTTTACTATGATTATGAGATCGTCAATAAATCTGCAAACAACTACAGTAATTTTCGGTTTGCCTTGCGCGGCGACCTGGATATAGGCTACTACCTGAATGACTATATAGGGTTTGACTCTACGCACCGTATGGGTATACAGTACAATGCGACACGCGATGATGGTGTAACAGTAGGCTACGCCCCGGGCACTTACGACTCCGCGATACCTATGGCTGGCGTGACACTGGTATCCCTGCCGGGCGATGCAGGCAGCAGCTATGTGCCGGCGGGCAGCTTTACTTACTACAATAATGACGCCTCGATAATCGGCAATCCTACAGTAGACACACATTACAATAACTATATGCGGTCGAAGCTCAACAATGGCCAGCATTTCAGGAACGATTACGTGGGGCCGGGTATTATGGCCAACGGGCATGGTGCCGGGCCTGATTGCAACTACGTATTCACCGGGGACCCTTCAGACAATACCAAGTGGTCGGAATGTGCCAGTGCAAATATGCCGGGCGACCGCCGCTTCATACTTGCCAGCAACGACTTTACGCTGTCGGCTGGAGCCACGCAGCATATAGGCATGGCGCTGGTGGTAACAGATACCTCGCAAACCAACTACTGCAGCGCTGCAAGCTTCACCAATATTAAAACACTTGCGGATACAGCATGGAATATCTATCACAATCCGTTACCACCGAAGCCGGCAGCTGTAAGTGACATTGCCAAAGGGGGGCTGGACCTATACCCAAACCCTGCTAACAACATACTGCACATAGGGCTGAACAAAAGCAGCAGCGAAGAGCAAGTAAGCGTGCATAACCCGCTGGGGCAGCTAATGGAAGTGCCGGTAACGAGGACTAATACGGAGGTAGTGCTCGACATAAGCAGGCTGGTACCTGGGGTGTACCTCGTACACTATACCAGCGAGAGCAGTAATGCAAGCGTGACATTCAGAAAATATTAGACGTTAACCCTTTACCATACATATCCCTCATGAACCGGCTCTATACACTCTTTGCTGCCCAAATCTGCCTTGCTTTATCGGCAAGTGCGCAGACACCCTTTCCTGCGACGGACTCACTTAACATTAATAAGATCAACGCAGCTGTGCTGGTTCATGGTGATATGTGGTGGAATGCTGATCATGCCAATTATGCCACCACAAGCTTTTTTCCGAATGGTACGCGCAAAAGTATTGGCGGATACGGAAATGCCCTCTGGATGTCGGGCTTTGATGGTGCAGGGCAGCTGCATGTGGCTGCGCAAACCTACCGGCAGGATGGCAACGACTATTGGCCGGGCCCGCTGGATGCGGGCGGCAGCCTGAGCTACGCCACATCGCGCGACTGGGCTAAAGTATGGAAGGTGAACAGGTCTGAGATACAGCACTTTTTAGCAACCATGGGTCATACCCCAGCCAATACAGCCCCGTCCATACTTACGTGGCCGGGTAAAGGTAATACTCACGCACGCGGCAACGATGGCGTCCCACTGACCGTGTCCACAGACATGGCACCATTTACTGACGTAAATGGAAATGGTATTTACGAGCCGCTCTCCGGCGACTTCCCTGACGTAAAGGGCGACCAGGCTCTTTGGTGGGTATTTAGCGACAATGGCCCTACGCACGACCAAAGCGATGGTATGCCGCTAAAAGCGGAAGTACATGCTATGTCTTATGCTTACAGCAGGGGTACGCTGATAGACAATGTCATTTACTATGACTATCATATCATCAACAAGTCAACGAACAACTACCCAAACTTCAGGGCGGCCATGTATAACAATATAGACCTTGGGAACTTTAATGACGATTACATAGGCTTTGATTCGAGTTTTAGGTTGTCGATCGTTTATAATGGCGTGGCCGATGATGGCAGCCTCTCGGGATGGCCGGCGGGGAGCTACGGGACAAGTGTGCCTATAGTGGGTGTGACTATTGTAGCCGCCCCGGGCGATGCCGGAGGCACCTATATACCAGCTGGAAACTTCGTGTACCATACTGGTTCCCCTTCAGTTATTGGTGTTCCGACTGCGGACTATGAATATAACAATTACATTCACGGAAAGAAAAGAGACGGTTCATTCTACACCGATGATTACGGAAACCCCGTTAACTACGTTTACATCGGAAACCCATCTATCCCTGGCGGATGGTCGGAATGCTGGGCCAATAACGCCCCTGAAGACAAAGGAACTATTCTATCCAGCAGGGATTTCGCTTTACCGGCCGGCGGTAGCCAGCGTATTGTATATGCGCTCGTTGTTACAGACACGGGGCAGGGGCAGGCCTGCGGCTCGCCCACATTGAGCTTTAATGGGATAAAGACGGTGGCTGATACTGCCTGGAAGGTATACAAAAATCCGCCGCCGCTAAAACCGGTAATGGTGAATGAGGCACTGAGCCTAAAGGCATACCTCTACCCCAACCCCGCCAATAACATACTGCACATAGAGCTTAACAAAAGCAGCGGCGAAGAACATATAAGTGTGCATAACCCGCTGGGCCAGCTGATGGAAGTGCCGGTAACGAGGACCAATACTGAGCTAGTGCTTGATATAAGCAGGCTGGCGGTGGGGGTGTATTATGTGCAATGCACTAATGATGGCACAAGCAGCACGGCCGCTTTTACAAAGTATTAGGGTGAAGACCCGCTAATGATGATGCTGGTTATGATGGCGTGCCATCTTAGCCAGCATTTCCTTTTCGTCGGCTGAGAGATCTTTCGGTGTAGTGAGCACCACCTTTACGTAAGTATCTCCGCGCTGGCGGGGGTCTTTGTAGTGGGGCATACCCGTTTCCCTGAGGCGGAAGGTGGTATTGCTGTCGGTGCCTGCAGGTATATTTATACTCAGGGATTTATCTATCGTCTGCACCGGCAGCTTGCCGCCCAGCATAGCAGTAAATACGTCGAGCTTCTGCTCGAAATAGAGATCGTCGCCCTTGCGCTCAAACCTGCTGTGCGGCAGCACGCGTACATTGATGAACAGGTCGCCGTGCGGCCCGCCGTTACCGCCCAGTCCACCCTTTTCTTTCATCTTCAGCACCTGGCCATCGGCGATGCCGGGCTTCAGTTTCAGGTTATGTTTCTGGCCGTTGGTATTAAGCACCAGCGTTGTGCCCTTAAATGCTTCTTCCAGCGATATCATGGCATTGGCTTCCTGGTCCTGACCCTTCATGCCGCCCCTGCGGCTGCCGCGCGTGCCGAAGCCTCCACTGCCTTTAAAAAACGATTCGAAGAAATCAGAGAAGCCCCCACCTTCATCCCCGTAGTATTCCTCCTGGCGTGCATTGCCGGGCCTGCCACCCTGCCTGCCGTAAAAGTCGCCGCTACCGCCGGCACCCTGCTGCTGGTAGTATTGCCAGTTCTCCCCCATCTCATCATACTTCCTGCGCTTCTCCACATCGCCAAGCACATCGTTAGCTTCATTTATCTCTTTGAATTTTTCCTCGGATTTTTTGTCGCCGGGATTTTTATCAGGGTGATACTTTACCGCGAGTTTGCGGTACGCCTTCTTTATTTCGTCCTGCGAAGCTTTTTTATCTACTCCCAGCACCTTGTAGTAATCTTTGTATTCCATAGTTGTTTGCAGGACTAAGCAGGACTTTGTATATCAATGCAATATAAGATCCAGTATAAATCTGTGCCAAAAATACAAATTCCGCGAGAGAGGCTCCCGCGGAATTTGCATAGTATAGCGTCGTGACTTATTCGGTCACACCGTTTGCTATCTTCTCCTGGTAAAACTTAGCTTCCAGGTCAGATGGATGATGTGGTTTTGGCGAGCGCGCCACGTGGTTACGGTTGCTGAAGAAGAAGTCAGTAACATCGCCGCCGTTGGTCTGCAGTATCACCAGGTCGGGCTCGGAGTATTTTGCTTTCTCGCGGAACAGGCTGAGGTAATCATCTATCGACGCGGCCATCATACCAGAATTCATGATCACCGTTTCGGGAAACTGCTTTTGCAGCAGCGCTGTGGCAATAAACTCGTTATCGAGGAACGGGGAATATATCTGCGAGCCACCGAGGAACAGTATGTGCTGCTTTGTTTTAGGGAACTTCACATCTGCATCCATGCGCAGACCCTGGGCGTTGGCTTTCAGGTGATATGGCAGGTCTTTGCCACCATCGAGCACCTGGTCGTCATTTGGAGTAAGGTCGCCAAATGTTTCGGGGCGCTCAGTGTCTTTAAACGTAGCCGTGGCCTTATGTGTGCTGTACTTTTTAATTATTGGTGCCAGGTAGTTAGCTATCATCTCGGCACCCTTTTTAGACCAGTGACCGTCTTTAGGCACCTGTGTTATCACTTTAGGGTCTTGCGAGGCTATGAGCGGAGACATATCGTGCAGCTCCAGGCCCAGCTCTTTGCAGGTGCCGGTAATGAAAGGCACACCCTTCTTCACCTGGTTAGGCATGTTCTTGCCTGTTTCCGGCGTCATTATTACCACTACCAGCTTGGCGCCTGTGGCTTCTACTTCCTGCTTCAGTGTGGCCAGGTTCTCTTTATAGCGCTGTTTCAGCTCTTCATATACGGGACTGTTCACTACTTCCTCGTCCAGGAATTTCTCGTCGGGCACGCGGGGGTATTCTTCATTTAGCTTGTCTATCTCCGCCCTACCCTTTTCTATAGCTGCGTCTTTTGCTGTTTCCTGTACCGATACCGTCTTTTTTTCCTCTCCGCCACATGCAGTAAGCAGTATGGGCGATAAGATCAGCAGGCCTGCAATTATCTTTTTCATGTTACTATGTGTGTATGTTCCTTTAAAATTTAAAGTAATAGTATTCGGTCATATTCTTCGCCTTATGGAATTTCCAGATGAAAAATATGACGAGCAAATATACTACCAACCTCAATAATGTTTTTAGTTTTTCGGTCCCTTCTGCTCCGAGCCTGGCCTTTAAGAAACCGGGCACCCCTGCATCCAGCACGAAGGTTTTTTCTCTTTGTATCCACTCTACTGCCAGCATGGGTATACCCCAGTACAGGTTCCTTACTACCAGCTCCATTGGCTTCACAAAGAGGTCGGCAGATAGAATTTTTTCAATGAATACCCGGGAAACAGCCATATCTGGTGAGCGGAAAAATATGCGGGTGGAGGTCATCAGCACAAAGGTGAGCAGTATCTGGAAAAACTCTTTGGGTGTGGGCAGCATGCGGCCGGCTGCTACCGGCTCTTTGTAGCGGGTAAGGGTATTAGTGAGTATGTAAGGAATGAAGTACAACCCATTGAGCAGGCCCCAACATACGAACGTGATGTTGGCGCCATGCCACAAGCCGCTGAAGCTGAATATGAACAGCATCAGCATGATGTACTGGAACATAGAGCCTTTATTGCCTCCCAGCGGCAGGTATAGATAGTCGAGCATCCACTTGCGGAGCGAGGTATGCCAGCGCCGCCAGAATTCGCCGGGGTTGCGGCTGAAGAACGGCATCTTGAAATTCTGCGTGAGCTCTATGCCCAGCAGCCGCGCTATGCCGCGTGCCAGCTCCGAGTAGGCCGAAAAATCGGCATAGAGATAGAAGTTGAATAGGACACAGCCCAGGAACAGGGTGCTGCCATGCAGGTCGGTAGCGTGTGCAAAGCAGTAGTTCACCGCCAGCTCTATATTGGCGGCGATCACCATTTTTTTGAACAGCCCCCATATTATCTCCCCTACAGACTGCTCTATCTCTTTGCGGGTAGGTATGTGGGTGCGCCTGAACTGCGGCAGGATGGATACTGCGGAGGCAATGGGCCCCGATAGCAGGTGGGGAAAAAAGCTGATGTAGGCGGCGTAAGTAATGATGTTGGTCTCGGCAGGTATGCGCCTGCGATACACATCGGTGATGTAGCCTATGGAGCAGAAGGTGTAGTAGCTGATACCCACAGGCACCAATATATGCAGCGCGCTGGCCTGCCACTGATGCAGGCCGGTGATATTACCCAGTATGAGCCCGCTGTATTTGATATAGGTAAGCCCGAAGCCTAATAATACGATACCTGCTACCAGTATAGGCTTGCGCTTCTTTATATCTTCCTGTGCATGAATGAGCCTGCCGAAAAGGTAACCCACGGCTATCATACCGGCAAGAAATAGCGGGAAGGTGTAGTGCAGCTTGTTGTAGAAGTACCAGCCACCGGCCAGGAGCACCAGGTTTTGGAGGTCGCGCTTTTTCCATAGGGCCCAGTAGAGCACCAGTATAATACCAAAAAAACCGGCAAACTCTATGGTATTAAAAAGCATGGGCGCAAAATTCGGGCATTAAACAGTCAGGCGTACACTGCCTCCTGTTATTATGGTTAACAGTTGGTTATTATGCAGCGGGGCTTAGTTATTCACCTTGAAAGAATTATAAAAATCTGCGACCTCGCTGTTTGTCGCATAGTTCTTTTTAGCGATCACGGTCACATCGTAGCGCCTGTTGGCAACGATGCACTGCTTCACTATGGCAATGGAGCTGGAACTATTATAAATAAATGCGCGTGCAGGATAACCATTGAGCTCTATGGCGTGGATATCGATCTCCTCATCGGTAAAATCCTTCACGCGTTCGTATATAGAGCTATCGAGCGCCTCCTCAATCCGGTCGGCTGTGGTGTACTTGCGCGGGCACTCTATGAAGCTCACCTGGAACATCTTGAACTTATCCATGGCGAAGCTGGAGGGCTTCCATGTAAAGTAATGGTTTACCTGGTAACCGAAAACAGTCGCCTCTTTCTTAAAAGCCCGCTCTACGGGGGCAGGCATAATTATGGAGAACCTGCCTTCATTGTACGTAAATTTCTCCCACTTCTTTGATTTGCGCGAACATGCGCTCAACCCGAAAAGGAAAAAAAGTATAAGAACCGAGCGGAACAAATGGGTCATTGCGGTGCAAAAATAAAAAATGCTTCCCATAACTGTTTGTTAAGCAAGGGGAAGCATAAAAATGTGAGGACGAGCTGGTACAACAGGTTATTTCTTACCTGCCTATTTGTTCGCTTTGAAGCGTTTATCGGGCGTGCCGTCTTTCTTTACCGGGCCGGGGACTGCCTTCTTCTCTTTGTTTGCTTTATAACGCATATCTGCGGTACCGTCTTTTTTCAGCTTTTGTCCTGCGGCAGGCACGGGCTGGGCCGCCAGGCTATTTACAGGCTGCGTCTGTGTGGTCGCTGTTCTGGCTGCTTTCTTTTGTGCTATCGCACCATTCCCTATCATGATGAGGGCTGCTAAGAGGACGAATATCTTTTTCATATCAATTAATTTCCACTAAATTATAAAATAGTTCTTACAAAATTCCACTTCGCAGGCAGAAATAGGAAATTATGGGGTGGATCATAAAACCTTCTCCGCCATTTTCCTTTTTATGAGGTTGCTGATGCGGTAGAGCATCACTATGCACAGCATTGTGAGCGCGGCCATGATATAGCCCAGCAAGTCGTAGTGCTCCAGGGGGCTTGTCTTGGTTTTCTGTATCACCACCATACCGGCGAATGCGGCAGCTGCGCCCCCCGCTACCTGTTGCAGCGATGCATTGATGCTCATAAACGCTCCACGGTCTGGCATATCGGGTATGGCGCTGGTAAGAGCGGCAGAGGGTACCATACGGCTCATAATACCCATCATCAGCAATACATTGAACAAGATGACGAGCCAGAGCGGCGTAGCACCGAGGTTAGTGTATACCAATACCATTATGACCATCCATATAGAGGCTATTGTAAATATCTTGAGCTTGTCTACTTTATCGCTGAGCTTGCCTATTATGGGCATAGTTATGAGCGAGCATACGCCCGATATCATAAAGAGCGGCAGCAGCTGTGCCTGTGTTATGTGCAGGTTGTTGATGGCGTAGGCACTGCCAAAAGGCATGAGCATAAAGCCCCCCATGGAAAGCATAGCAGTAGTGAGATAGCCTATGCGGTAGTCGCGCTTGCCAATAGTATGCGCAAGGTGCACAAATGCGGATTTGTCGCGCTGCAGCAGCAGGTGCTGTGTGATGGGTGCCAGCTTGAGTATAATAAGCAGCAATATGGCTGCGCCCAGCAGTGCCACCATAATGAACGGCGCCTGCCACCCCAGCCGGTTGGCGATATAAATGCCTACGGGGATGCCCAATACCTGGCTGGCGCCAAAGCCCATCTGCACAAAACCCATTACCCGGCCACGGTGCCTTATGTCGAACAAGTCGGTAATAATGGCCATGCCTATAGAGCCTATAACGCCTCCGAAGAGCCCGGTAAGGATACGTGCAGCTAATAACAAAGGATATGTATTGGCCAGCCCGCAGAAGACGGTGCCAAGAATAAAGCCGGTGTAAAAGAATATCAGCAGCTTCTTACGATCGAACCGGTCTGCAAACCCTGCGGTAAGCAGGCCGGAAACACCAGCGCTGAAAGCATAGGCGGATACAGCGAAGCCGAACTGCTTTGTAGAAAGGTTGAGCGATTTCATCAGCATATCCCCAAGCGGAGACATTACCATAAAATCAAGTATTACCGTGAACTGGGTAATGGCAAGAATAAATACGGCAAATTTCTGGTATGATGTAAATGGTATACTGCCCTGGCCTTTATTCATTTAGTACGAAAACGGCAACAATATGCGGAAAATGTGCCGTAAAGTGAAATTTATCGTTTAAAATAATATGAAAAGATGAATTATGACTCGTTTAGCCTAAAGATTTTACCTTGCATACAGGGAAATCTGATCACAGGATGAGTACATATTCAAAAGAAAAATTACACAGGGCACTACAGCACTTTTTCGGCTATGAACAGTTCAGGCATTCGCAGCTGGCTATTATAGAGCGCGTGCTGGCGGGCGGCGATACGCTGGCTATAATGCCCACCGGCGGGGGCAAATCTATATGCTACCAGCTGCCGGCTATGCTGCTGCCGGGGATCACCATAGTTGTTTCTCCGCTCATAGCCCTGATGAAAGACCAGGTAGATGCCCTGCTGGCCAATGGTATCCACGCAGCTTTCCTGAATTCTTCACAGTCGCCCGCGCAACAGCAGGATGTGATAGCGCGCGCGAAAGCAGGCGAGATAAAGCTGCTGTATATAGCGCCGGAGCGCATACCGGCCAACAGCGCCCCCTTCTTCGATTTCCTTCGCGGGCTTAACCCCTCGCTTTTTGCAATAGATGAGGCGCACTGCATATCGCAGTGGGGCCACGACTTCAGGCCTGAGTACCTGAAGCTGGCAATACTAAAGAAAGAGTTCCCGGCGATACCCGTGGTGGCACTTACGGCCAGTGCCGACAACGTGACGCAAAAAGATATAGTGGAGCGGCTGGCGTTGCCCCGCCCCGAAATATTCATCTCCAGCTTTAACAGGCCCAATATCCATTACTTTATCAAGCCAAAGCGCGAGGTGTTTGGCCATATACTGGAGTATGTGCGCAAGCACAAGGATGACTGCGGTATCATCTATGCGCTATCGCGGGCCTCTACCGAAGGGCTGGCGGGCCGGCTGCACGAGAGCGGCATAAAAGCGGCCTACTACCACGCCGGCATGGATGCAGCCGAGAGAAGCCGCGTGCAGGAAGCCTTCCAGCGCGATGAGTACAAGGTGATCGTGGCTACCATCGCCTTTGGTATGGGTATTGATAAGTCGAACGTGAGGTATGTGATACACCACGATGTTTCGAAAAACGTAGAGGGCTACTACCAGGAGACAGGGCGCGCAGGGCGCGACGGCCTGCGCAGCGATGCCATACTCTTCTACTCATTTGGCGACATCATGAAGCTGAAAAACTTTGCGCGGGTAGAGGGCAACCCGCAGCAAACGGCCATCTCGATGAAGAAGCTGGACATGATGCAGGAATACTGCGAGCATGAAGGCTGCCGCAGGCAATACCTGATGCAGTACTTTGGCGAGCCCTTCCCTGCCTACTGTGGTAGCTGCGACTACTGCATGTCTTCGCTTGAAGAAAAGGATGTGACCATTGATGCGCAGAAGCTGCTCTCTGCAATAGTGCGCACCGAGGAACGCTATGGCGCTGGCTACATAATTGACTTCCTCCGTGGCTCGGCCAGCGAAAAAATAAACCCTGCTCACAAAGAGCTGAAAACATATGGCATAGGTAAAGACCTTAAAAAGGAAGAATGGCAGTGGATGGTGCAGCAGCTGCTCTACCGTAAATTTCTCGATAAAACCGAGGACCAGTATGCAACATTAAAGCTGAACGACAAAAGCTGGAAGGTGCTGAAAGGCGAAACGGAACTGAAGCTGGTGATGAAAAAAGAAAAGGAACAGGCAGAGGACGACGGAACGGTGGAATATGACGCGACACTCTTTAAGCTACTTAAGGAGCAGCGGCTGCAAATGGCCGACTATGAGGGCGTGCCTGCATACACTATTGTTTCCGATAGCTCACTGGCCGACCTTGCCACCTACCTGCCACAAAGCTTTGAAGAGCTTAAGCATATATCGGGCTTTGGGGATTATAAAGTGCAGCGTTATGGCGCAGCGTTCTTAAAGATAGTAAAGGAGTTCGCAACCGAGCATAAACTAGAGTCGCGGATGCACTTTAAGAAGCCTAAGAAGGAACGAAAAGAACGAGGAGAAAAACCAGCCACCAATAGCACTATGCAGGTATCGTTCAACATGTTTAACGATGGTATGAGCATAGCCGATATAGCCGAGCAGCGCCACCTGGCCACCTCAACTATCGAAACCCACCTCGCTGCCTTTGTGGCTGCGGGTGAGATAGAAGTGACTAAGCTAGTGGCAAAGGATAAACTGGCCCGCATACTGGAAACAATAAAAGCGACCGGCCAAACCGCAGCCGCAAAGCCGGTGAAAGACCTGCTAGGCGATGAGTACACTTATGGCGAGATAAAAATGGGGATAGAGTATTATAAGCGGATCAACTTTTAGTAAGGTTGAAATTGAAAAGGCAAAAAGCAAAAAGTGCCCAAATAGCGTATAAAAATTTTCTGTTTACATTCTTCATAAACAGGATCAAACACGAACGGCTGGCAGGTCTCCTGAACTGCCAGCCGTTTCCAAATTATGTTGCTTCATTACCTGCTTGCTAACGCCATCTCATTCTGTAGCGCTATCATCTGTAATTGTATCAGCTCATTGAGTACGCTGATAGCCTTACCATTCACCATAGCTTGTCCATCGGCCGTTTTAAGGATTACCGAGGCCGTCGGCATAGACTGCACATCTGCAGCGGGCCATGTGCCATATGCTGCGTTGTAGGCAGCAATGGCGCTGCTAAGGTTATATACTTTACCCAGCATTTCCTTTTGTTCTGTAAAGTAGTTATTGTCTATCCAGTGGTCTTTTATCAGCAGCTTTGTCGCATCAGTCACATGCACGAGTGAAGCTATACCTGTTTCCCGTTTAATAATGTAGGCTTTCAGTGCTTCGCAGTGGTTGAATATTGTTCTGCCAAGCGCAGTCATTGCAGGGCTGGCAGACGGCTTGGTACCGTATGCTGCAGTATGCTTCAGCTCGTTTTGCAGTATGCGCTCATTCTTCACCAGGTATTCTGTAGCAGATCTGTCGGCGATAGCAACACCCTTTGGCGATGCCACCAGCGTGAGCCACAGGCCGCAGCCGGCAATGATCAGCACTACTGTGACTATACTATTAGTGCGCATGCCCGGCTGCCTGAGCCCGGCGGCAACAAACAGTGGAGCGTAGGCCAGCAGCAACACAGCAGCGGCGAGGTAGCCGAGGATAATGGCACCCGGCCAGTGCATAACAAGGAATACAACAGAAAAGCTTATCAGCATGCCACTAAGGGTGCCCGCTACCGGCAGCAGCTTCCCCCTACCCTGCCGCTCACGCATCTTTGTAATAGCTAATGCGGGGAGAAACAACAGGCTGAACAGCGCCACCCCGAAAACGATGCCAACCGAAGCGCCCGGCATGTGCAGGAACTTGAGCACGATACCCATACTCAGCAATAAAGCCGAAAATACTCCCGAACTTAAAACGATACGTTTCATATTTGTTTGCTTTTTAAAGGTTAAGAGAAAAAAAAGTTCTTCCTGTATTTCGTGTGTGCCGTTGGGGCTTATTGCCTTGGCCGCATTATTATAAGCTGTTTCAAAGTCGCATCCCCGCGATAACTGTTCTTCGACATAGCAACAGTAATGATCGAGCAGATCATTGCGCAGGGAGCCATCACTGACCCCATGGCTGATGCGCAGCTCTATAAGTGCTACTTCTTCCTCTGTTAACTGCTGCATATTATTTTGGTTGCTGCTGTGCAAGTGACTTCTTGTATAAGTGATAGAAAAACATAGGCAGGTATACAAAATTCAGGGCCAGCATGCCGAGCAATATCTGCACATTGGCACCGGGGTAATGCAGCATTTTGAAAATGCTGCCAATGGCAATAAGCATACCGGCCACAAAGCCCGCTACTACGCGGAGATTATACATAGGTGAGTGCCTGTCTTTATGCTTCATGGCATTGATGAATATGGCCGTTGATGCCACTATCAATGCTGCGAACCCAGATACATGAAGGACTACCACACCGGGCCAGTGCATGATGCGGAATAGCAAGCTCATAGAGATAAGAAAGGCCGCAAAGAAGCCAAAGCCATAGATGACGCGTTTCATATTTGTTTGCATTTTGAAGGTTAAAAGAAAAAAGAGCTCTTCCTGTATCTCGCCAACACCATTGGGACTGATAGCCGCTATTGCATTTTGGTAAGCAACGTAAAAGTCAAGACCGTTATCGATTTGCTCTTCTATGTAGCAGCAGTAATGATCGAGCAGGTTGTTTTGCAGGTCTTCGTTAACGCCCTCCTGCCGCACCAGCTGCTCTATTGCCGCCAGTTGCTCATCAGATAGCTGCGCCATATTGTACCCGCGGTTGTGCAGTTATGAGGTTGTGTATGGTCTGCATAAAGTTCATCAGCTCATCTACCGACGCCTTTGTTGCCTTCTTGCCCGGCTTGGTAAGGGTGTAGTATTTTCTTACGCGCTTGCCGATGTACACCTCCTCTACCTCCACCAGCCCATCAGCCTCCAGCTTGTGCAGTGCCGGGTATAGCGAACCTTCCTTTACCAATATCTTTTCTCCCGACAGCTCCTTTACCAGCTGCGTGATCTCGTAGCCATACATGCGCCCTTTCTCCTCCAGCATGCGCAGTATTATAGTGCCCAGCGTACCCTTCAATAATTCCGTTTGATTCATAGCTTAACGTTGCATCGATTAACAATACATCACAAAGCTATGCATTAACGGACATACTAAAAAATATTCGGCAAAAAATTTTGCTGATTAATTTAGAAACGGGTGTGAAGTGTAGTCGTGTGAATAGCCGCCAAAAATAAGGCGAATCATAAAGGTGTTGCCAGCCAGACTGGTACCACCATCATTTTTATAGTGAACAAAGTTATAGGTCGGCTGAAGGGCCACGTAAGTAAAGCGTCTCTTGCCACCCCGGTAGGAGTTACTTAGGAAGAACTTATAGCTGAAGCCAACGCTGGCATTAGCAGACTCTGCAATTTTGGAGACACTTGTACTTTCATCTTTTGCTTTCCTGGTTTCATCTTCAACGGCCAGGAGGCTCATCATATCATAGCCAAACCCGCCCAATACGTCAAGCTCGGACCTGCCTGCTCTGAATATTTTAAAACCCAGATCAGCCCCGGCGTACAACCCCCAGCATTCATTGCTGGCATATAGTGAGTCATCTTTAAGTACAAAATAGGTTTTATCAGAAGCGCCAAAACGGATATCGAAACGTGTATCAAACAGCACTTTCTCACTCCTTCCCCCAAAATGCACACCCATGAAAGGCTGGGGCCCTATCAGTGATAATTGCCGGTCTCCGAGCCAATAGCCTCCGCACACTCCCCAACCGGCTCCATGAATATCTTTATCATGCCTTACAGCCTGCTGGTAACGGTCGTGCAGTAGTGTGTTAGCGTACCTGGGCTGATCTAATTCTGAAAACAATGTACTGTCGGGGTTAGAATAAAAACGAACCAGGTAATCCTCAATGGGCTTGAGTGGTTTATGACTCTGCAATATTTCATTTGCCACTTCGCGCAAGTAAATGTAAAAGTTATTATAGTCGCGGAATATTGGATACTCTTTGCGCCCCCAGCTGTCAACCAGATCTGCATCCAATTTTCCATGGCTTGCGGTACGATACTGCTTGAGGAAGGAAAGCACATTATTCCTGTAGACATTGGTGTCAACTGCAAAAAGAGGAGTGCGATAATGCATTAACTCATCCCACTGTATCAACTCACTGAATGTACCGTTCCTGATAGCATTTAATACACTCATCGAAAATAACGGCTCATATACAGAGCAATTCTTCTGCCAATAAGCAAGTACCGCATTAAAAGTGTCCGTCTTTTTCTCGTGATGCAGCCGGGGCAGAAGTACTATTGCATTGTACTCTATTTCCGCTTCTGACATCATGCGCCGGTTCATCAACTGCTCAATGCCGGTATCCTTTACCTGGGCAAACGAAAAGAAGCTGCAAATGAGCAAGACAAGCAGCGATAAAGTTCTGATCATAAATATTGGATTATAGCTGCACTAAACTAATAAAGTGCAGCAAAAGCTGCACTTTATTAGCTAATTATTTTTAAAAATCCTACACACTAAACTTTATCCCCTGTGCCAGTGGCAGCTGGTCGCTCCAGTTGATGGTATTCGTCTGGCGGCGCATGTAAGCTTTCCAGCTGTCAGAGCCACTTTCGCGGCCACCGCCGGTTTCCTTCTCACCACCAAATGCGCCACCTATCTCAGCACCGCTGGTACCAATGTTCACGTTAGCTATGCCGCAGTCGCTACCCTTAGCAGAGAGGAACTGCTCAGCCTCGCGCATGTTGAGCGTCATTATGGAAGACGACAGGCCCTGCGGCACATTGTTCTGCATAGCTATAGCATCCTCCAGCCTGTGGTACTTCATCAGGTACAGTATGGGCGCAAAGGTTTCGTGCTGCACTATAGGCCATTCGTTCTCTACCTCGAATACACATGGCTTTACATAGCAGCCGCTCTCGTAGCCTTTGCCTTCCAGCACTGCTCCGGCCACGGCCTGCTTACCGCCTGCTTTCTTCACCTCTTTAATAGCCTCCAGGTATGCTGCTACTGCATCTGTATCTATGAGCGGCCCCACATGGCTCTTCTCATCCAGCGGATCGCCTATTACCAATTGCTTGTATGCTGCAACTATCTTCTTCTTCAGTATATCATACACATTCTCATGCACTATGAGGCGGCGCGTAGTGGTGCAGCGCTGGCCCGCAGTGCCTACAGCGCCAAATATAGCAGCACGTAACGCAATGTTGAGGTCAGCGTTCTCGGTAACTATGATAGAGTTATTGCCACCCAACTCCAGCAGCGAGCGGCCAAGGCGGCCGGCTACTGCTGTAGCCACAGCCTTGCCCATACGGGTAGATCCGGTAGCAGACACCAGTGGTATGCGCGTATCAGCGCTCATCCACTCGCCGCAGTCACGGCCACCTATTACCAGGCCACACACGCCCTCCGGCACATTATTGGCCCTGAATACTTCAGCAATTATATTCTGGCAGGCAATGGCAGATATTGGTGTCTTCTCAGATGGTTTCCATACGCAGGTGTTGCCGCAGATAAAGGCGATCATACTGTTCCAGCTCCATACGGCAACAGGAAAGTTGAATGCGCTGATGATACCTACTACGCCAAGCGGGTGCCACTGCTCGTACATACGGTGCAGGGGGCGCTCGCTATGCATGGTGAGGCCATAGAGCTGGCGGCTCATGCCCACAGCCAGGTCGCAGATGTCTATCATCTCCTGCACCTCGCCCCAGCCTTCCTGCAGGCTCTTACCCATTTCGTAAGATACCAGCCTGCCCAGCGGGTCTTTATACTTTCTAAGTGCCTCACCCAGCTGGCGAACGATTTCGCCACGGGCAGGCGCTGTCCACATGCGCCACTCGGTGAATGCCACCTGCGCCTGTGCTACAACAATATCATATGTTTTCTCCGTAACACTATTTACAGAAGCGATGCGCTTGCCATCGACCGGCGAATGAGACTCTATGACTTCTCCGCCGGCTTTGAGCCACTCAATGCCTGTAGCAGCGCCTTCGTTTACTTTATTTATACCCAGCTTGCTGAGTACTTTATCCATTTTCATATAATTCTGTTTGTGGGTGCGAAATTAGGAGTTATTATGATTGATTGGAAATACATTTGGATTACACTCCCGCGAGGGTAACAATACCCAATTACATGCACTAAAGTTGAATGGGCGAACGAAAGCGTCCAACAAAACTTCGACTTACTCTCCAGTTATCATATTCGACGTAACAAGTATCTTTTCTTAAAAATAGACCGACCCTCACTTTGTAATAACAAAAATCGCTGCCAGTATTACACCAAATTGGAACGCCGAGGATATTTTCTACCTGATTTCTGCTTGCTTGATAGTCTATTCTCTTCGCCTTATACGCTGTAGTGCAACTACTGAAGGCTATTATGAGAATAAATAGTTGCTTTGTCATTGATAGCTTTCTTTTTAGCCTTACTGTTTATCAGCGTGCTTTTTTTTCGCAGCAGGAGGAAATTGCTGTTGCAGATAATAAATAACAGTATTGGTATCCCAGAGATAGTTTACTCCCATTCCTCGCGCATATCTTTAAGCTGTTTGCCAATTTGCTCCAAAGACTGCTTAGTCATTTTCCCTTTGTACTTAGCTTCCCAATTTACTGCCGACTGTTGTGCCGGTCTTTCAGCACGTACGTGAATCAACCGAAGTCGTTCAAGAAAATGAAGGAGCTTCAATGCTTTGTCGCTAATTATATCTACCACCACTGTCTGCATATATGCAACTTACTTGACGCAAATATAAAATTAATGTTTGCAAGCTAACCCATCCTACATTTTCTTCCAGGCATAGCGCTTTGCCCTTACTGCTTCTACTTCTTTGGTTATTTCGTCGAGGGTGGGTGGGTTGAAGGTTGCCTTTGCCCTTATTTTGTTGATAGCCTTAGCAAATCCATCCTGCCCTGTTTTCCGTATCGAGATCAACTTCAGCTCTGCCAGGTCTTCCAACAATTTAGTTGCCTTAGGATTTAATATATCAACCTCGTATGTCATTATCCAAATTTACGGAATATTCGAATTGTATTTTGTTAAACACTAAATCTAAAACGGGCTATCGAACTCATTCAAGCCACCAAACGACAGGTCTCTTGCCGAGATAATGGGGTCTGCAACCTGCCAGTCGTAGCCGATGGTATCGTAGCGGATGCCGGTATCGTGATCTTTGCTGTACTCTGAGGATACGAGGTAGTACGTTATGGCATCATCTGTAAGCGACTTGAAGCCATGAGCAAAGCCCTCGGGGATGTAGTACGCGCGATGGTTTTCGGAGCTGAGCACGGTGGCGTAATGCTGCCTGTAGGTGGGTGAATCTTTGCGCAGGTCTACTATTACATCCATTATGGCGCCCTGCGGGCAGAATACCACCTTGGCGTGCTGCCACGGGGGCAACTGGAAATGCATGCCCCGGATAACATCTTTTTTTGAGAGCGAAAAATAGCTCTCCCTCAGCGTAAAATGAATATCGGCCTGCGCGAGCGTAGACTCATGGAACGTTTTGGTAAATGTGCCCCGCGCATCTTCGCTAAAAGGTAGCGTGATGAGCTTAGCGCCATTGAGAATATCTTCTATTTGCATAGTACCACTTTAATTATAGCCCGCCAAAGTACGCCTCTATCTGCTTCAGGCACTTTTCATTGGCCGTTGACTTCTTATCTGCATACCACTCCGCGGTCCAGCGGATGGCTGTGCGGGCGTCCATCTGCGACTTCCAGCCCAGGTGCTCCATGGCGCGGGTGCTATCGAGCAGCAGCAGCTTAGCCTCATGGGGAGCGCCTTCCTCGCGGAAGCTCTTGTAGGTGCCGCCTCCGTAGCTCTCTATAAAAGTCTTTGTGAGGTCTTCCACCGTCAGCATATCCTCCGGGTTGGGGCCGAAGTTGTAGGCTGTGCTGTAGCGCACCGGGTCTTCGCTCATGCGGGCTGCCAGCAGCAGGTAGGCGCCAAGCGGCTCCAGCACGTGCTGCCATGGGCGCACAGAGTCGGGATTGCGGAGGCCCACCGTTTCGCCAAATGCTATGGAGCGAACGATGTCGGGAATGATACGGTCGTCGCTATAGTCACCGCCGCCTATGACGTTGCCTGCACGGGCAGCAGCTATGGCCTTCTCGTGGTTGCTATGGTCTTTAGGGTTGAAGAATGAACGACGGTAAGAATCGATAACGATCTCAGCCGCTGCCTTGCTGGCAGAGTACGGATCGTAGCCGCCCAGCTTATCATCTTCTTTAAAGGGCAGGCCGCGCTCGGGATTGTCGTATACCTTGTCTGTAGTGATCATCACCCCTACTGCCGGCGGCACCAGCGCGCGCATAGCATCGAGCACATGGGCCGTGGCCTGGGTATTGACCATAAAGGTGTATGACGGCATATCGTAGCCGCGGCGCACGAGGGCCTGCGCTGCAAAGTGAAAAACAAAATCGGGCTCAAAGCGCACCATCTCGCTCAGCAGCTTTTGCTTGTCGCACACATCCGCTATCACCGAGCTGTAGCAGAGCTTATCCCCTTCCACCTGGTTATAGAGGTCGTTTGATTTCTCTGGGGCAAGCGAATAGCCTTTCACATTGGCGCCCAGCGCGTGCAGTATCTGCAGCATCCATGTGCCCTTAAAGCCTGTGTGGCCCGTAAGGAACACCCGCTTACCATTAAATACCGAACGCAGATATGCTGCTGTTACCACTTTTTCCATACCGGTTGTGTTTCCCAAAGGTGTTCTAATTCTTCTTTATCGCGCAGGGTGTCCATACACTTCCAGAAGCTGTGGTGGCGGTATGCTGCTATTTCGCGGTCGGCGGCCAGGTCGTTCATGGGCTGGCGCTCCCACATCATATCGTCTGCATCATCGTGCAGGTACTTGGCTATCGATGGCTCTATGATGAAGAAGCCACCATTGATCCATGTGCCGGAGTCCTCAGGCTTTTCCTCGAAGCTGTCGATAGTGCCATCGTCCTCCATCTTTATAACGCCGAAGCGGCTGGTGGCCTGTATGGCGGTCATGGTGCATATCTTGCCGCTGGCCTTGTGAAACTTCACGAGGTCGTCGATATTCACGTCACATACGCCATCGCCGTAGGTGAGCATGAATGTATCGTTGCCTACATAGGGCAGCACGCGCCTGAGGCGGCCTGCCGTCATGGTATCGAGGCCGGTATCTATAAGCGATATCTTGAAGGGCTCGGCAGAGTTCTTATGTACCTCCAGCGAGTTGTTGCCGAGGTCTACGGTGATATCTGCATTGTGCAGGAAGTAGTTGGCAAAGTATTCCTTTATCATCCAGCCCTTGTAGCCGAGACAAATAATAAATTCTGTGTGGCCGTAGGCGGCATATATTTTCATTATATGCCACAATATGGGTTTACCGCCTATCTCTATCATAGGCTTTGGGCGCAGGGAAGACTCCTCTGATATACGGGTGCCCCTGCCGCCTGCAAATATGACTACCTTCATGGCGACAAATATAATAGATTAAGGGTAAAGGGTAGAATGGTTAAATAGTTAATTAAGGTAAATAAGTTGAACCCCCCAAACCCCCGCCTTCGCTGAAGCTTCGGCGGGCAGGCCTAAAGGGGCTTCCCCTTATTAACCTAAAAATCTTAATGCTTCCCCCTCAGCTGGCAATTTCAGGCTGTCTGATCCTGAACACGTTAAGCGTTTTAAAGTGCGATGACCGATACCGGTGGGCCAAAAACGGAAATAGCCGGGACGTACCAGCATCCTTACTATAATAAATCAGGTTCTTGGCACTATCATTATAGCGTGTTATATAAATCAAAAACACGCATGAAAAAACAGCTATTCTTTTTAGTTTGCTTAATATGTTCGCTTGCAGCGGATGCACAGGTAGAAGTAGGTGTGAACGCTGGCGGCATGCTGTGGCGCCGAACCTTTAAGAAAGAAGACCCACACTACGACGTGCATGGCACGGGCGCGCTGACTGCCGCTTACAACCTGCGTTTCTTAAAAGTGGGCATTGGCTATAGCCGCTCAGTGCTTACCTACACCAGCACCTTTGGCACGCTGGATGATCACCTGTTTTACCGCGCAGACCCGCTGAACGAATTCTCGCTATTCGCTGCCTACCAGCACCACAAGTACCGCACCGACAACTACATAGGCGTGAGCGGCAGCTACCTCACTTATAAGTCGCGGTACGATGGCGGGCCGTTTGGGGGTATTACCGCCAGTGGCAATGGCCTTAGCTATGGCATAATTGCCGGCAGCACCTACAGGCTATTCAAAGGCTTTTGCCTAAACATGCAGATAGGGGCATGCAGGGCCAATACCGACCACGACAATTTCTGGTATTTCCCATTCACCGGCGGCATACACTACAAGCTGTTTGACTACGACAAGAGCAAAAAGACGAAGGTGAAGATCTATTTGGAGGATTTTAATGATGGACGGCCGAAGAGGAGGGAGTAGGTGTGGCGTGGGTGCAACAAGACCCTCAGAACCACAATCTGATGGTCTAACGGCAATATAGGCCGGGTAGCGTCCGTACGCCTTTCCGGCGTCGGTACGCGTTGTAGGAACAGCGAGACACATCACAACCATCAGACAAATCAGGGTTCACCGCGTTCGGGGCTGATGCCCCAGGATGGCCCCGAGTGATATAATGCCACACATCAACTATTTATCCTATGGTTTTGCAAAAAAATACTTCCCACATTGAATTTTAGCCTAATTCCTAGCAGCAAAAAGGCTCATAAACGCGTACCGACGCCAAAAAAGGCGTACGGACGCTACTTGGCCTAAATTGCCGTGAGACCCTCAGATTGTGGTTCTGAGGGCCGGGCTGCACCTGCGACCCTCAGCTTGGGAAGCTGATGACTCAGAGAACGATTTTAGGGATTATAGGAAATACAGGATAGGTAGCGCACCTCTCAGACGCTTTTGTAAGTAATGTAACACAGAGTCTCGCGAAGGGCAAAGACTCGGCTATGACGGAAGTTTCAAAAGAGTACTGGCTGAGGAACGACTCTACTGCTTTTTGAACTGTACCCAGTATTGAATATTCGTTGCACCAGGCGTACCAATAAATGCCAGGGTCAGATCTGCATCAGTAAGCGTTGGTATTCTGAACAACTCTGTATCAGCCACCCCACTGGCATTCGTATAGCCAAAAATACACCGCAGTTCGGCGTCGCCATTGGTAAGCGCCCATAAAAAATGGCCAACTGAAGTATCAGTAGATGTGGTAGCCGTAGCAGTCCCATCGCTATTGAATGTATAAGTAATGACCCGGCTTAGCGTGCTGGTTTCACTTGCGTCTATTACATCATTGTCAATGCTATCTATAGCAAAATAGGTCGATTTCCATTTGCCGACAAGTTTATCTTTAGTCGATTTCTCGGCTTCGGTCTTTTTGCAAGCCGACATCAGGATGACCCCGAGTGCTATAATGCCACACATCAATTTGATAGAGTTTTTCATTCTGTTGTTTTTTTGGGGCGCAAGATAATGATTTATATAGCACTTGCGCGACCATCAGCTTGGGAAGCTGATGCGCTACCATTTATTCTTTGGAGGCATTTGCCGAAGCAAAAATATTCAATAACTTCATAATTGAATCATGTCCCGCGTACACATAGGCCTCATCTTTATCCCCCTCTACCTCGCATGGGTCATCTATCACGCCTTTATAAAGCGCGATCTGAAGCAGCATAAGAACGACTTTTACGGGCTTACGTTCTTTATTGCGGGCATATGCGCGGTGTATTACTTTGTGCTGTATTTCTGAGGAACACGTTATATCTCTGCGTATTGCAGGTACTTCACGTTTGCGGGCCGCTTTGCATTATCTATGTGCGCTTCATCGGCATAGGCTACATGCAGGCCGCTTAGTGGCAGGTGCTCGCCAAGTATGGCCGCATACTGCGCTACGGGGAAACTGCTTTTATCGGCCATATAAGAATACACATAGTCGGGCGCTTTTGTGAGCACCGCGCGCAGCAAATTATCTACCGATATATTAGTGCCCAGGTAGAGCACTTTGAGGCCCTTGCTTTTTAGCACGTAGCTGAGGTAAAGGAGCAGCAGGTCGTAATGCTCACCCTCGGGCAAAAACAGCAGTGCCGACTGCGAATCCGGCGGCGGCGTTTTGGCCTTCTCTATGGCCAGTATTAGTTTTTTGCGGATGGCAGTGACCACGAAGTGCGCTTCGGTGCTGGTATCGGTATAAGACAGTATATGCACCTTCTCCAGGAAAGGCATGATGACGCGGTGCACGGTAGGGCCGGTGCCCCACAATACAATGGCACTATCCAGCGCAGCTTCAAACTCCTCTGTTTCGCTGGTGAACATGGTGACGATGAGGCGGGCGATAATGTTCTTCTGGCGTGCTTCGTCAGACTTCAGTGCGGCCACGCGCACCCCCAGCTCCCCGGCCTCCATGCCCGATATCTTTGATATCTGGTGGCCATATTCTACCAGCAGGCTAAGGCTAAGCAGCTGCATTACGTGCTCCAGCGTATAGGCCCTCACATTGTTACCCATCCGCTCAGGGTCGAACAGTCCATACCTCTTTTCCCAGGCACGCAGCGTATGTGCCTTGATCCCTGAAAACCGCTCCAGCTCTTTTATAGAAAATGACTTGCTTACACTCATTAATATCATAAAAATATAGCTTACATAACTTACGCATGTAGCTGCGCAATGGTTGTTAATGAAAGCTGAAAAGCAAAATAACGTAAGCTGCCGGGAATAATAGCAGCTAAAAAAACAATTGGTGGAAAGTTGTTCAATCTATTGTTTGCAATGTAAGATTTTTAGTTAAACATGCGATACAGCAGCCGCCATGCAGCTGTTCAACCATCGGCTGCTGCATAGCAGCTATGCCTTGAACATGGCGGATAAAAGAGTCTGCTAACACATTGTGCAAGACCGGTTTATGGGGCTGATAATCTACAACATACTGCCCTTTCGTGTGCGGCTCAAAAGCTCTTAAATTTTTATAAAAATAAAATTTACTAAGTATCAGCGGGTAACAGATTGAAGTGTTTAACCTATAAAGGGTGATTGAAACAAGATGGTTAAACAAGGCAAAAAAACGCGATTTGAAGGCACCAAGTTTATACATGCCGTTATATACATTTTCATAATCACCAAAGTCACTCAAACTCAAATTTCTTTATGAAAGAAGAACTACTTCATGGCCATGCAGCTACCGCGCATGGAGCAGATCCTGGCTTGTCGCGCAGGAAATTTTTCGGAATTACGGGTGGGCTTGTTGCGGCCAGCTTCCTTGTAGATGCGTGCAAGAAAAAAGATGACTCAGGCATCAACCTCGGCAGCGGCGATATAGGCATACTCAACTATGCGTATGCACTGGAGCAGCTGGAAGCGGCCTTTTATACCCAGGTAGCAGCAACGCCTTACAGTGGCATCACAGCCAATGAAACGGCACTGCTCACCGATATACGCGACCATGAAGTAGCACACCGCGAATTCTTCAAGAGCGCACTGGGCAGCAACGCCATACCGGCGCTTTCTGTAGACTTCTCGTCCATCACCTTCTCTAGCAGGGATAGCGTGCTGGCAGCGGCAAAAGCATTTGAAGATCTTGGTGTATCAGCCTACAACGGCGCAGGCAAGCTATTGGTAAGCCCCGACTACCTGCTGCTTGCAGGCAAGATAGTATCAGTAGAGGCACGCCATGCGGCTTATATACGCGACATCATCAGCGCAGGCACATTTGCCGACAGCTCTGTAATAGACGCTAACGGCCTCGACAAGAGCCGCACGCCACAGGAAGTGCTGGCAATAGCAGGCACGTATGTGAAGTCTAAACTGAACGCAAGCAATTTACCAACCTCTTAAAAACACAAAAAATGAACCTCAGCAACATTATAAACGAGATTGCAAAAACTGATGACGAGTTTTTTGAAAAGACCAGCCAACGGCGCGATGTAATAAGGAAGATAACACGCACTGCTGCCCTCACGGCACTGCCGCTGGCATTGGGTGGCATGTTCCAAAAGGCTTATGGCAAGACCACAGACGTGATCATAGACACGCTGAACTTTGCCCTGGCGCTGGAGCACCTGGAAGCGGAATTTTATAAGATGGTGATCACTACATCATCTGCACTGGTGCAGGCTACCGGCGGCACTGCGGCTCTTAATGCCCTCACCACCATACGCGACCATGAGATAGCGCACGTAAACTTCCTGACAACTGCAATACAAGGCGCAGGCGGAGTAGCGGCGCTGAAAGGCAACTACGACTTTACCGCAGGCGGCACATTTGCAGATGTATTCACCAACTACGATACATTGCTCGCCGTAGCACAGGCATTTGAAGACACCGGCGTGCGCGCTTACAAAGGCCAGGCGGGCAACCTGATGGGCAATAACGACATACTCACCGCCGCGCTGAACATACACTCAGTAGAGGCACGCCACGCATCGCACATACGCCAGATGCGCAAAGCGCGCGGGGCATCTGTGAAGCCATGGATAACGCTGAACCAAAGCGGCATAGCCAGCACCGCTGTGCAGCCAATATATAACGGCGAAGAGAACACGCTGCAGGCTACCCTGCAGATAACAGGCATCAACGGCACCGCAGTAAATGCGAACGCAGCCAGCGAAGCATTTGACGAGCCACTGGATAAAGCAGCAGTGCTTGCAATAGTGGATCCGTTCATACTCTAAGCAAACTATACAGAATGCAAAAAACGGGATCTGTTCTATAACGATCCCGTTTTTTTATGCGCTGTAATGGGCTTTTACTTTACTTGCTCCTTCCTGCCCGGTGGCACCTTTAGCTTGCTGCTCATTACGGGTACAATTTGCCGTAGCTGCGACTGCAGCTCGGGATTGACCTCGGTGAACGTCCACGTTTTGCCATTGTCTTTAGAGAGGGCAAAAAGCGATGTATGGTTGATCATGTCGCCCTGCGGGCTGTGTATCCGCAGCTGCTCTGGCAGTATGCACTGCAATGTGCCCGCAGTATCAATGATAGCTGATGGCTTGCCGAAAGTAACTGAATTAAAAGAAAAGCCCTTCTTTTTCATATCCGTCGTGCCCGATCTCATGGTTGTAATTACCTTTTCCTTACCGCCTATCATCTTCAGCACATCGGCATTCATATACTTCACAAATCCCACGAAGTCTTTGGCAAGCATGAGCTTGCCCATTCTATCGGCCTGCTCTGATACTGCGCGGCTAATGGCTGCCGATGAATGGCTTACCTGGGCCGTGGCAGTGAGGCTACCGAGTGCCAGTAGCACTATTGCTGGGAGTTTGATCATGATGCGGTAAAGCTAGTGATAATAGTGCTTCACAGCCCACCACCCCTGTTGCATTGCGATCTTAAATCTCTCCTGAAACCTTCGCTGGTGAGCTCCGCACCGGGCTAAAAATATTAGCAGTCCGCAGGTACTCCACCTGCCGTTTCGGGCGCTTGTAGGTATACAGCCACCACAGCCTGTACTTGAGGCAGAAGTTGTAAATGAATATGGGCAGTATGATACCACCGGCCCACACAGCCAGCACCAGCGCAGGCGGGTAAGATATATGCAGCACACGGTTGAACGCGATGCGGGTTAAGTCCATCACTATCATCTGCATGCAGTAGATAAACAGGGAGTGATAGCCTATTACCCGCAGCCATGTAGCCTTTCCATACTTCTGCAGCATAAAGGATACACTCATGGAAAACGCGCAGCCTACCAGCGCCTCTATGAGGTAGAAGAACGGCATCTTGTGCTCTACGAAGTTGATACCCTCGGCGCTGGGGCGCAAGTTGATCTGGGCGAAGAAATACTGCATTACCAGGAAGGCAATACCGAGGGGAATGAATACCACCCACCGCGACAGCCGCTGTCTTACCTGCTCATTGAGCAGCACATCAGAGAGAAAGTCGCCTATGGCAAAGAAGATGTAGAACTGGAAAACATCGGTGAAGAGCCCGGCCTTGAGATCGTGCAAGTGGATGTTGGACGAGACGCAAAACAGTGCAAGCCCGACAGATAGCTGGGCGATGTGCCCTAGCTTGAGCACCTGCCGCACAAAGGCATAGATAACGCCGATGCAAAACAGCGCATTGAGGTACCAGAAGTGTCCTGTTTCCCGCGGGTCGGTGAGGAGCTGTACATACTTAGTGGGGCTCACGTGGCCATTGGCTGAAAAGGGCGATAGCTTGGCAGAGACTATCTGCATAGTTATCTCTATGATGCCCCAGATGAGCAGCGGGTATAGAATGTTGTTGGCCCTGTCGCCTATGTACCTGTTGAGGCCCTTGCTTTGCAGGCTGCGACCTACCAGCAGGCCCGACACTATAAAGAACAACGGCATGCGGAAACCGTAAAGGAACGTGGCCAGGTAAGTAAGCACCGGGTAAGCGCTGAGGTCTATCATGTGGCTTTGCAGGGTGAAGAGGCAATGGCCAAAGCCCACCAGTATGATACTGATGCCTTTGTCGTAGTCGATCCACTGCATGCGCTGCTCGCTTAGTATAAATTTAGAATTGAAGGGGTCCATGTTTTATCATATTTGGTGTACAACTTATTGTTACACCCCTACCCCATCAATACCCTGCCAGTGGCGGCATACACGGCCATGCGTCAATTGCCTTGCGTATAGCTACGCAGCTTGCTCTTAGGGCTTGCATTTTTTGCCATTGGCTGGTAACAACATTTGCGTGGCAAAATGCGCATATGCGTATCTGCTGCATAAACTTTTACCAGAAATTTAAGAAACGCTATACGAAGAAACGGGGGCAGCTAGTCGTTGAGGCCTTTACCGTCCAATATCTGGGGTATACACTTTTCCACCCGTGAGGTGCGTGTTTGAGACTGCTTGGGCGCCGAGAAAAACAGGTTGTAGGCGCGCTGCCTGCCGGGCGTCAGCGCTTCGAACGCCTCCTTTACATCGGGCATCTCATCGAGCACAGCCTTAAACTCATCGGGATACACCAGCTCAGTGCTTTTCTTAAGTTCTACCTTCAGTCCTGATTCTTCTACTCCAATAGCCTCTGCGATGTAGGTCTTTAATACAGCCTTTAATTTTGCTATCTGCCCTGTACTTGTAAAGCGCACCTGCCGGGCCGACTGAACATTCTCGGTTTGCTGTATGAGTATGTCCTTAGGATCCTTCATTAGCGCGCCCTTGAAAAACAGGTATGCGCAATAATCTTTGAAGGCATGTATGAGCACTATGTTACTTTTGCCGAGCGTGTAGCAGGGGCAGCCCCACTTCAGCTCCTCGGTAAGGCCACAGCTGAGGCCAATAGCTCTTAGCAGCTCCAGCTCTTCCTGCCAGTTTTTTGCCTTATTAAAATAGAAGTCAACCTTTGGATTCATACAGTGTTTTAGTTGGGCTATAAAGTTATGAATGGTTGTGCAAGCGCCAACTTCCGCTCTGCCGGTCTGAAGTACCACGAAAGTATGGTGAGTACTAGCAGCAGCAGTGAAGGCAGTATCTCTGTCAATGGGTTGCCAACTGCTATATGCGAGGCGACAGCGCCCGACATAGCAAGGAAGAACCCTGCGTATGCCCACTCCTTTACCAGCGGCGTATTAGGAATGAGTATTGCTATTACGCCCAGTATCTTCCATACGCCCAGTATGGTGAGGAAGTAGACAGGGTAGCCGAGCTGCTTAATGCCATACACCCCGGGCGGTGCCAGCGCGCCCGGCGCCTCCTGCTGCGTTAGCTGCACTATACCCGTAGCCACCATGCCCAGCGAAAGCCATAGGGTGGCTACCCAGTAGATGATCTTGTTTCGTTTTGTCATTTGGTGCTATTTAGTTTGCCAACGATATCCTGTATGCGGTTGTGCGCCATATTAATGCCCTGCGCAAATGGCAGCTGCAGTATCTGGTCGCGCACTGCGACAGACCGGTATACCACATGCATGGTAAGCTTGCTTGTATCATCAGCAAGTGCCTCAAACTCCAGGAACTCCAGCTGCACACCGAAGGGCGTGTTTTCCATTTCAAAAGTCCTCGTGATCTTGCGGCCAGTTTCAAACTCGTGTATCGTACCGTTGAAGCGGTGCTTGTTGCCGCGCGGGTCAGTAGTTTCGAACTGGTAGCTACCGTGCTGCTTATTCTCCAGCTTCAGCACCTTTGTGCCCATCCACTGTTCCACTATTTCCGGCTCTTGGTAAGCTTTGAACAGCAGCTCCAGCGGCAGGTCGAACTCGCGGGTGATGGTCAGTTCTTGCAGGCCCTCGTGGGCCTCTATGTTAGTTTTTCGTTGCATGGTCGTTATTGCTTGGTTTTATATTTTTTCATTACGGCTTCCAGCTTATTGAAGCGGTCGTCCCACATGGCACGGAATGGCTCTATAAAATCTGCGATGTCCTTCATCTTCCTTGCGTTGAGGTGGTAGTGTATCTCCCGGCCGTTCTGCGTTTGCTGCAGCAGCTCGCACTCCGTGAGTATCTGCAGGTGTTTTGATACCGTGGGCCGCGCCGTATCGAAGTTTGCCGCTATGGCGCCCGCCGTCATAGACTGCGAGGCCACCAGCAGCAGTATGGCCCGCCGTGTAGGGTCTGCTATTGCCTGGAACACATCCCTTCGTAAATTCATCGTGTAGCTATTTGACTACAAATATAAGCGTAGCTATTTGACTACGCAAATTCTATTTTAGCGGGCGATAAACGAGTTAAGCCACTCGCACTCTTTGTTTGCTAAATCGTAATTTAGCTGCCGCAAAACGCAACACAATTCTATGGCAGTCACCTACGATATAAGCGGGCAAATATTTTACCACGGCACCAAGGCCGACCTGCAACAGGGCGACCTCATAGGTGCGGGCTTCAGCTCGAATTACGGCAAACAAAAAGCAGCTAAGTATGTGTACCTGTCTGCAACGCTCGATGCTGCCACATGGGGTGCCGAACTGGCCTTAGGCGAAGGATGGGGAAGAATTTATATAGTAGAGCCCACCGGCCCCATAGAGGACGACCCTAATCTGACTGATAAAAAGTTCCCCGGCAACCCCACCAAATCATATCGCACCCAGCAACCCCTTAGGATAATAGGTGAGGTTAAAGGCTGGAAGGTCCACCCGGCAGAGCAATTAAAAGCCATGAAGGATAATATTGCCCGGCTGAAGGAAATGGGAGTGGAGGCGATTGAGGATTAGCGCAAGAGAACAACCAGAATGAAATTCACGATCTAATTTTTCACAACAGGATCCGAAAACATTTTAGCTGCCATTTTATCATCATGGCCATAGATGTCGTCAGAAAAGTGCAGCTCGCTTAGTAGCGACTGCTAAAATAGCCATGGTAGGAAACGTGTCCGATATACTATAGGATTATACCTGCGCGTATTTTATCGGCGACGATCTGCCTAACATCATACATCCTTGGAAACTGGCCGCGTGCGCTTGGTGGCAAACCACGCAATTAGGAAATTGAATATTCAAGCAAGAGTTATTCAACAGGGTATGCCCCTACTGCTTCTACTCCGGCATTACTGAATTTTAATAGCTCAGTTGTTAAGGGATGACCGGATTTCTTATACTCATCAACGACTACACTACCTAGCCTTGTTGAAAAAAAATCAAAGTCGCGGCTAGAAAATATATAGCAGAAATTTCTCACCGGTATAACGGCATAGAATGGAGAGCCAAAATCACGCTTTACTCTTGCGATCAATGATGGAGCCAATAGTAAAGCAGGTTTCAATGTTTCATCCTCTGTTTCCAGCATCCCCAACCGATGCTTATCGATCGTATCGAATGTGATCTTTGAGTTTGCAAGAAGTCGATTACCATTTGAGTTGGCATGCCTGATCAATTCAGCCTCGGTAATCTGCCAGTTCCTTAGATCACCCGTGTCTATCCATATTAAACTACGGCTATTGCTCACCACGTAGATTTTGTGAATACTGTCGGTCAGTTTATGGTGCACAAATTTCGCGAAGTCAAAGTCAGATGGAAACAACGAAGTATAAACCTGTTCCCTTGCATCCTCCCACTTCTCCGGCAGTCCAAACGTCGCATCATCTGATAATTGCACGTAGTCTGCGATTATGGCTGTATCCTTGTCCCTCGCAAAGTCTCGCCTGGCATTGTCCAAGCTGACTTGTATCTCGGCACCGCGGACAGTAATATAAATCAGTCCAGTATTATCAACGGAGTCAATTTTCAATCCTTTTTGTGCTAGCTGGCGTTTATACTCCTCAAATACAAAATCTTTTGTATTACTACTGCAGCTTGACATAAGGCTGATTATCGCAATGACAATAGTGTTCAGTAGAATACTTTTCATCTAAAACTCGAGGTTCGGACTGAAGATAACACCAAGTTGTTAATTTTCTTGCAAAGGTTCTGGCAAAGTACGGAATGACCTTCAAACCACTATCACTTGCCAGCAGCATCAGAAAACATCTTAACTGCCATTTCATCATCATGGCCATAGATATCATCCACAAAATGCAGCTCACCTTTTTGGTTCACCCATGCTGTATAATAGGTGATTATTACGGGTACCGGTTTTTTTAGTCTCACGGTTTGCTCCGTACCTGAGTTCATTGCGGCCTCAATCTTTTCAGGGGTCCACGTGTCTGAGTCCTGCAAAAGGTAATTGGCAAGTTTTACAGGATCGCTGAGGCGTATGCATCCATGACTCAGATCTCTTTCGCTTCGTTTAAATAGTTCTTTCTGCGGGCTATCGTGCAGGTATATATTAAAGCTGTTGGGAAAAAGGAACTTTACTCTCCCTAAAGCATTTTTCTCGCCGGGCCGCTGGCGAATTGCCGGCAAGCCACCTTCTGTGCCTGTAATCTCCATGTCTTTTTTCGCCAGGTAGTTCGCATCCTTTTCGATCGCCGGCAGTATTTCCTTCCGTACTATGCTTGGCGGTACATTCCAGTAAGGGCTAAACACAACCTGGTTCATATCACCGGAGAACATTGTAGTTTTATGGCCCTCGGCGCCCACCACCACATCCATCTGGAACAATATATTCTTCCCGTCCTTAACATAGACCACAAATTCAGGGATATTCACAATGATCAATTTCCCTTCCGGACTTGTTGGCATCCAGCGCATGCGCTGCATATTGATAAGCAATTGCTCCACTCTCTTAGTAGCGGGGATGTTCATATCCTTTACAAGATCTGCTGTTACTACTCCTGTGGGCTTGTACCCATGATTTTGTTGATAGGTATTTATCGCGCCCGTAAGTGCTGCATCAAATAACGCGCTTGTATCATTTCCTGCTAATTCGCCGGTGATCTGCAGCCTTTTTTTGATAACAAGGATCTCAGGTGCCGTTACCCCTTCCCGATATGTTTTTTTCGGCGCCACTATAGCAGGCCAGCCGCCAGCCTTAGCTATTGCTGTGTATTTTTTTAAGGGGTCTTTCAATAACCGGTACGACTCGTTTATAGAAGCGTATACTTTATTGTCGCTGCTGGCCGCCAGCACTGCATCAGCGCGACCAAGTATTGTTGCTTTTTTTGCGGGAATATATGTCCCCAGGTCTTCAGGGGTTATATTGTTACTCCCGTATTCCTTGGCAGCATACTCAATAAACCGCTGCGTTATCTGCAGCTCGGTCTTTATAGTTGATGGGTCCTTTGCATTAATGGTGCTGTCATCTTCTATTCTTAGCCTGTCATACCTATCTTCCAGCGATTTGAACATTTCGCAATCGTTTGCGGTACAAAAAAGGCTGTGAAAGCTAAACGATTGCTCAATTAAACCGGTTTTCTCAAACCATGCATATTCGAAATTTCGGGCATTGTAAAATCCACGCATCGCCCCTGCCAGGGTATCATTCAGTTTCTGGGATACAATGAATTTTTCCACTTCCGTGCTGTCAAGAAACAGGTCGTTGTAGGCATTTGCGCTGGTGATGCTCAGGTCGCGCATGCTTTGTCTATGCTCAGTAGAAGCAGTAGTCGTAGTCGTAGTAGTTTCATCATTGCAACCGGTTACGATAAGTGCAAGCGAAAGAATAAAAAATATGTTCTTCATTTAGAAATGTTGTTTGCGTTCAATAGTTGATGGATGACACCCCGCGATCGTATTAAATATTATAGCCTAATTCGAAAGGCTGTTCCGTTTGCAAAGGTGGGCGCTTTAAATGTGGAAGTATTATACACCTATGAGCAGGAGTTACAAAAATCACACCCACAACTGTTTATGAGTGTTTTCAGCGCCGGCTCGGTAGGGATTAAACCAATATCAAAACCAACTAACAAAACAATCCATACATTTAGCCCAACAAAAAACACGCACAATGAGCCAACCATCAAAGCAGCAATTTGCACTGAAACTGAATCCCTGCAGGCCCAGTTTTGCATTTGATATGAATGATGAGGAGAAAACGATCATGCAGGAGCATGTTGTTTACCTTACCAACCTGATGAAGAAGGGCGTGGTAAAGGTGTTCGGCCCTGTAATGAACCCGGCCGCACCCTATGGTTTTGCTATTGTAGAGGCAGACAATGAAGGCCAGGTAAAGGGCATCATTGCCAATGACCCTGCCAGCCGCATCAATACATATGAATACTACCCTATGATGGCCACGTTCCCGCAGCAATAGCACAATACTACTTTTGGCGTATAGGCTACCTGGCTGCCGCATACTACTTTAGCCCCTGAAATAGCGGGGGTGAGAATGCCTGTTCTTTCTTCCCCAACTGCCCCTTGCAGTTGGGGATTTTTTTTGTGCGTGCAGCTCAAGCCGTACTCTTTGCCGCCGCGGCTTTTATCTCACCCGGCATTTTACTATTTTTAGCCCAAACAATGCAAATATGAAAAAGGCAGTTCGCTTTATAGTTATTATGGTGATCATAGCCGTAGCCGCGGTGCTGATTGCAGGCTCCATAGCACCCACCGATGTGGTGGTAACGCGCAGCGTGCTCATAAAGGCGGCCCGCCCTGTAATAATGGAGCAGGTAACCAGGTTTAAGAGCTGGCCCGCATGGAGCCCCTGGCACGACAAGGACTCGGCAATGAAGATAACGTACATAGGCCAGGATGGCGAGCCAGGCAGCGGCTACCACTGGACGGGCGATGACCGCACCGTGGGCGAAGGCGAAATGAAGAACACAGCAGTAAGCGACAGCCAGATGGACTTTACGATAAACATCATAAAGCCATGGACTATGGACATGACGGGAACTTTCAAGGCTAAAGACACGGCAAATGGAAGCACAAAGGTGACCTGGAGTGTTACCAAGCATACAGCATATCCTTTCAATGCATCTAACCTGTTCGTAGATATTGACAAATACCTCGGCGCTGATTTCGAAATGGGCCTCGCTAAGCTAAAGAAGGCCATTGAAAGCAACCCGGTAATAGCGGCGGCGGCCCAGGTAGAGATAAAGGAGGTCGACTTTCCTGCCCGCACCTACCAGGGGGTGCGTAAGGTGGTGAATATGGCGGAGATGATGCAGTTTTTTAATAACAGCCTCGGCATGGTAGCCCCGGGCGTGGGCAGCCGCATGGCCGGCCCCGCGGTAAGCATTTATTACACCTGGGATATGGCGAGTATGACCACCGATGTTATGGCGGGCTTCCCGGTAAAGGATACCAGCGCTATTGTATATGGCGCCACCTATGCACAGGTGCCCGCCTCTAAAGCCTACATGGCCGTGCAGCGGGGCGGCTACTCAGGCTCTGCGGCAGTGCATAATGCACTGAAAACATATATGACCACCAAGGGCCAGACGCCCGGCCTGGCACTCGACGAGTATGTAGTGAGCCCCCACGAGACCGCCGACAGCAACCAGTGGGTAACTAACGTTTACTACTTCATCCGCTGATCCATAATTAAGTAAAACGGCCTGCTACGCAATCTATTTAATTGCTTTTCCGTTATTTGCAGTGCTAATGGGTGTGATGAAGCTATCAGTAATTATTGTTAACTATAATGTGAAGTACTTCCTGGAGGTATGCCTGCATTCTGTGCTGCGCGCCGCTGAGGGTATTGCCACCGAGGTTATAGTGGCCGACAATAACTCTACCGATGGCAGCTGCAATATGGTGCGGGCACGTTTTCCGTCCGTTATACTGATAGAAAACAAGGACAACAAAGGTTTTTCTAAGGCCAACAACCAGGGGGTTGCCATATCGAAGGGGGAGTATATCTTATTTCTCAATCCCGATACGGTGATGCCCGAGGATTTCCTGCGCAAATCGATAGCCTACCTCGATGCGCATCCCGAGGCAGGAGCGCTGGGGCCAAGGCTTATAGATGGAAAGGGACAGTTTGCACCCGATGCTAAAAAATCTTTTCCGTCGCTGTCAGTTGCCTTGTTTAAGACCACGGGTATTAACAAGCTTTTTCCACGATCGCCTTACTTCAATAAGTACTACGCAGTACACGTTGGCGAGCGCGAGACTGCGGAGGTAGATGTGCTCTCGGGCTGCTGCATGCTCATCCGCAAGAAGGCTATGGACGAGGCCGGCGGCCCATTTGATGAAGACTACTTCATGTACTGCGAGGATGTAGACCTCTCTTACCGCATACAGAAAGCTGGCTACAAAAACATTTACTACCCCGAGGTAGACCTGATACATTACAAGGGCGAGAGCACCCGCAAAATGACCTTGTCCTACGTACGCATATTCAACGAGGCGCTGGTGACATTTGTAAAGAAGCACTACAGCGCTAAGGATGCGCGGCTGTTTGTCTTCTTCATCAATGCCGGCATAGTGCTGCGCGCCGTGCTAGGCACCGTAAAGCGTGGCCTCAAAGCCCTGCATATGCCACTGTTCGATGCGCTGATACTGTTGCTGACCCTATGGGGCATAAAGGACTTCTGGGTAAATGAGGTAAAGAACATAATGCCCATCCCGCCATCGTCGGTATACGCCACCTTCCCGGTATACATAGGCCTGTGGCTGCTATCGCTGTATCTCAATGGCGCTTACGACCAGCCATACCGCTCACTGAAGGTGACGCGGGGCATGATCATTGGCACATTTGCTATACTTGCTTACTATGGCCTGCTGCCGCCTGAGCTGCGCTATTCCCGCGCTATTATCATATTCACCGGCTTTGCCGGCACCGTGCTGCTACTGGGCCTGCACGAGGTACTCTACCGCATGGGCATACTCAAGTTCATACCCTACGACAAGCTGCCGCGCAAGGCTGTGATAGTGGCCGACGAGGAGGTATATCGCGATACAGCAGCCATACTCCGCCAGGTACACTATGCCCCTGAGCTGGCGGGCCGCATAAGCACCGGTAATACCGCTGGCGCATCGCTGGGGCCACTGCGCGAGATGAAGGAGCTGCTCTACACCGCAGGCGTCAATGAAGTTATCTTTTGCATCAACGGCCTCACTTACGCTGATATGTTTACCCAGATGCAGCACTGCGGCGGCGACTACGAATACAAGATACACCTGGCAGGCAGCCAGAGCTTCGTGGGCAGCAACAGCAGCAGCACATCGGGCGACCTGTATACTATCGACAGGCGCTTCAACCTCGCGCAGTTCGCACATGTGCGCAATAAGCGGATGGTGGATATTGCGGCCTCGCTGCTCTTCCTGCTGCTATTCCCTGCATTCCTTATTCTGGTGAAGCGCCAGGCAGCGTTCTTTGCCAATTGCTTTAAGGTGCTCACAGGCAAGATGACGTGGATAGGCTATGCAGGCGGCGTACCCAGCAGCTACCTGCCGCGGCTGAAGCCCGGCGCAGTGCAGCCTTACAACATACTCCCCGGCTACGAGCCATCGGCCGAGGTAAAGAGTAAAATAAACATCGATTATGCGCAGCACTACAGCACGGGTACTGATATAAACCTGCTCATTAAGAATTATAAGTATCTGGGAGGGAAGGAATAACGGGAATAGGGCAATTGATAAGGCGGCTTGCAATTGGCAATATGGCTTATTTTAATTAAATTACATACGATACCTTTAGCTATGTACAGACAAATCTTTATACCTACAGAGAAAAATCATAACATTGAATTGCCGCCTGAATTTTATGGCAAACAGGTGGAAGTGATCGCATTCGAAATAGGTAACGGCAAAGAAACCAATCCAAAAAAAGATTTCCTTTCAGACATCGAAGCGGTACCCGACTTTCCCTCTATCGAACAAATTCGCAAAAATGCCTGGTGCAATAATAGCAGGTAATCCCTGTCCGCTGAGTCTCCCCGCTTAGTTCTGTGTGTTGGCTATACTCGTGCAGTAACGCGAACACTTAACGGCGAGTCCCGTTGAAGAACCGGAGACTCACCTACGACAAAAGTGGTCATTCCACTGGTTAGTTTTCCGCTCCTTTTTTGCTTTTGGATTTTTTCAGCGTATTTTGCGGCACTATTCTAAAATATTATGAATTTTCAACTTACGGAAGAACAGATAGCCGTGCAAATGGCGGCGAGGGACTTTGCCAGGAATGAATTGCTGCCAGGCGTGATAGAGCGCGATGAGCACCAGAAATTCCCGACCGAACAGATCAAAAAACTGGGTGAGCTTGGCTTCCTGGGTATGATGGTAGACCCTAAGTACGGTGGATCGGGTATGGACACGGTATCGTATGTGCTGGCTATGGAAGAGATCTCCAAGATTGATGCCTCTGTTTCCGTATGTATGAGTGTGAACAACTCGCTGGTATGCTGGGGCCTCGAAGAGTATGGCAACGAAGAGCAGAAGCAGAAGTACCTGACGCAGCTGGCGAGCGGCCAGAAGCTCGGCGCCTTCCTGCTCAGCGAGCCTGAGGCGGGCAGCGATGCCACATCGCAGCGTACAACCGGGGAAGATATGGGCGACCACTACCTGGTGAACGGCACTAAAAACTGGATTACCAACGGCAACTCCGCATCTTACTACCTGGTAATAGTGCAGACCTACCCTGAGAAAGGGCACAAGGGCATCAACGCGCTGATAATAGAGAAAGACTCACCCGGTGTAACCGTGGGTGCCAAAGAAAACAAGCTGGGCATACGCGGGAGCGATACGCACAGCATCATGTTCCAGGATGTGAAGGTGCCCAAGGCTAACCGCATAGGCGAAGATGGCTTCGGCTTTAAGTTTGCTATGAAGGTGCTGGCAGGCGGCCGTATCGGCATTGCCTCGCAGGCACTGGGTATAGCCAGCGGCGCATACGAGCTGGCGCTTAAATATTCTAAAGAGCGCAAAGCATTCGGCACCGAGATTTCTAACCACCAGGCTATTGCCTTTAAGCTGGCAGATATGGCTACCGAGATAGAGGCTGCACGCCTGCTGTGCCTCAAGGCTGCATGGACCAAGGACCAGCACAAAGACTACACGCTGTCTGCATCTATGGCCAAGCTGTTCGCATCAGAGATCGCGCAGCGAGTTACCAACGAGGCTATACAGGTACATGGCGGTTACGGCTACGTAAAAGAATTCCACGTGGAGCGCCTGATGCGCGATGCCAAGATAACGCAGATATACGAAGGCACCAGCGAGGTGCAGCGTATAGTTATCAGCCGCACCGTGCTGAAAGGATAATTAATTTGCAAATGAGCTGATTTGATAATTTGATAATGCCGCCCGGAGAGATGCTTCGGGCGGTTTTTGTTATGGATTTATTTGTGTGCGCTTTCTCTTCAAAAGCCTTTTTGTCTCCTCCCAGCTCTTAAGCTCCGACTTACCTTCCTCTATATCCTTTAGCCCTTGGCGTACCAGTTCCATTTGCCACTCTGGCACTACGAACTATTCTTCTTTGGCTGTTGAATCATGCTCAGGCTCTATTGGATTCTTCTTTGGGTCCATAACACGGATTTAGAAACAACAATTTACGACAAACAGCACAAAAAAAATGGGCAGTATTGCTACCACCCGTTTCAAAATATTGTCTGTAAAATAATTTACGCTCTTGCTTTCACAGCCTTTGCCACAAACAGGCGCTGCGCAAATACATAGCTGCCAAAGAGCAGTATACCACCCACCATATCGCCTACCAGTGTGTTCTTGTAAAAAGGCACAGCATCAGCATAGGTCTTTGTAAGGCCTGCTGCGGTATAGCCGTTCCACCCTGCTGCGAAGTAGCCGAGGTTAGAGATAATGAAGAATACTGTAGATGCGCCAAAGAGGTAAGCAAATGTGTTGAGCACCTTAGGCTGCTTCATGGTAGTACCCAGCGCTGTAGCAGCTACGAGGCCTCCGTAGTTGAACAGCTGGCCGGGGTAGAAACCGGGCATCTTGGTAAAGAACTGGAAGAACACATCGGCAACAAACTGGCCCATCAGCGGCACCAGGAAGGCCAGGGCACGCTTATCTTTCATAGCCATACCGCAAAACAGGCTGATAGCCGTAAGCGGGGCAATATTGTATATGCCCATCTCCCTGTTCACAATGCGCGCAGTAGCGGCTATCAGTACCAGGAAAATAGCGAGTAATATGTTTATGTTGCTGCGTTTCATTATTCAATTTATATCCGCAAAAGTAAGCACTTAAAAATTAAAAATGAAAAAGTAAACGGTAAAAAGCCGTCTCGTAATACAACGGGCACCCATACTAAAAAAAGAAAAAACCCGGATAAGCATGGTATATACCACATGTTGCTTAGCGGGCTTTTTCTTTATATAACCACCTGTCTAAAAAAAGTGTTTACCTCGGCATAGGCACGGTCACCTCTACCTTCTGAGCCGGGTATGTTTCCATATAGGTCTTATACCTCGTTTCAGGCCTTACCGTCATATCGTCTATGATCTGCACCCTTGCACTGTTCATGTCTACTTTCGACATATAGCTAGGCACTGTAGAGCTCGTGGTCCATGTGCCATTGTTCCAGTACACATAGCCGCGGTCTGGCTCGTAGTAAGTGTAGTAGTCGGGGAAGTACACATACTTATCGCCGTTGTAGTGGTGCGCTGTGCCCCACGATGGTGTAGTACGTGTTTTCGTTTTTGTTTTGCCGTTTTTTGTAACGGTCTTTGTCACCGTTTCCTGTGCGCTGCCCAGGAAAGGCAGGCATGCCAGCATGAAACCTCCGATGAGTAGTTTAAATTTCATAGTGATTGTTTTTACCCACTTTCCTAAAAAACTATGCCTCAGCCCTGCTCAATTTACCCGTAATACAGTACCGCAGCTTTGTTATTTTTGATACTCAATTAGTAACAAATGAAAGGTGCGCTAACCATTATTTTTTTAGTTATATCAAATACCTTCATGACGTTCGCGTGGTATGGGCATTTGAAGTTTAAAGACATGGAATGGGGAAAAAACCTGGGGCTGTTTTCCATCATCCTCATCAGCTGGGGGCTGGCGTTTTTCGAGTATGTGTTCCAGGTGCCTGCCAACAGGATGGGCTTTAAAGACCATGGCGGCCCCTTTAGCCTTGTGGAGCTAAAGACGATCCAGGAGGCGATAACGCTTGTTATTTTCATGGCGTTCTCTTCGATAGTCTTTAAGCAGCGGCTGGAGTGGAACCACGCAGTGGGCTTCCTGCTTATAGTGCTGGCCGTGTTTGTGATCTTTAAGAAGTGGTAGCGGGGGCTATGCGGGTGTGCCATTGTTGGCCTTGCCCTGTAGCATGGGCACGAACGAGAAGTCGCCCACTTCATCTTCTATTACTTTGCTCTCTTTTGTCTTGGTAATGCGCATCATCTTCTGCCTGCCATCATCGCCAACCGGTATCACCATTATACCGCCCGGCTTCAGCTGTTCCAGCAGCTTGGGCGGCACAAAGGGCGCGCCGCAGGTAATGATCACCTTATCAAAAGGCCCGTAAGACGGAAGCCCCTCAAACCCATCGCCATAGAACCGCTTGATGTTGAGGTATTTTTTGATAAAGAAGAACTGCCCTACCCAGTCGTAAAGCGCCTTTTGCCGCTCAATGGTATACAGCGTCACGCCAAGCTCTGCAAGCACGCTGGCCTGGTAGGCGCTGCCGGTACCTATCTCCAGCACCTTGTCAAATTTTTTCAGGTCGAGCAACTGTGTCTGGAAGGCTACGGTATATGGCTGCGATATGGTTTGATTAGCCGTTATAGGGAATGCCCTGTCCTCATACGCCTGTCTTTCAAAAGCCTGGTCGAGGAAAAAGTGACGGGGTATTGCCTCCAGGGCCGCCAGTACACGCTCGTCCTTTATACCCTTCTCGCGGAGGGTCTGCACCAGCTGCCTTCTCAGTCCTTTCTGCAGGTAACTATCTTCTCTGGGCTTACTGTGCAACATGGTGCAAAGGTAGCAGAAATTAGCAGCTGAGCCATGCAAAAAATCAGTACTAATGCGCAGCTATACCAGGCCGTGATTACCAGCTATTTCCGAGTAACTACCTTGTTATTACCGGGCTGGCTTAATTTTAATAGTATGCTTTATATAATTTTTAACCATTAAGTTACTACTGCGATAGTACATTTGTCTCTGCATGAAGAAAATTTTCCCTGTAATCGTTGTTTTAATTACGCTTTCGGTTGTTGGCATACTGTTCATACAGATGTCGTGGATACAGAATGCGATAAAGCTGAAGCACGAGGAATTTCTCCGTGAAGTAGATGTATCGCTAAAGCAGATATCTGACGAGGTGCAGAATGAGTTTCTCGCCAAGCAGGGAACCACCGTTATAGGCAAGGAGTCGCGCCAGTTCTACCTGCAAAATTACTTTACCACGCAGGGCTTCTTTACCAGGGAAGAGCTGCACGCGGTGGTAGAGCGCATACTTCGTCAAAACAACATCAAGCAGCCCTTCGAATATTCGATCCTCAATATCTTCAAGTACCCTGTATTTGCATCAAAAGGTTTTAAAGAGACTGACCTGCTTACTGCGTTCAGCGTGGGCCTTGCGGCAGACAATACATCGCTCAACCAGGAAACGCTGTACCTGTCGATACCCGAAGACAAGAACCTTATCATCCGCGAGATGTGGTGGATCATCGTAGCATCGATAGTATTTACCACCATCATCATCCTTGCATTTGCGCTTACAGTGCGCACGCTGTTCAACCAAAAGAACCTATCAGAGATAAAGTCGGACTTCATCAATAACATGACCCATGAACTCAAGACTCCCCTTGCCACTATATCGCTGGCCATCGATGCGCTCACCAATGAGAAGGTGATACACGATGCTGATAAGATAAAGATCTACAGCGCCATGATAAAGGAGGAAAACAAGCGCATGAACAAGCAGGTGGAGAAAATACTGCAGGCTGCGCGGCTGGAGAAAGAAGAGATAAAGCTAACGCTGCAAAGGCTGGATGCCCACGTTGTCATCAACAAGGTAGCCCACACGCTGGCGCTGCAGGTGCAGGAAAAGCAAGGATCGCTCAACCTGATGCTCAATGCCCCTAACCCCTTCATAGAGGCCGATGAGGTACACTTCTCCAACATCATCTTCAACCTGCTCGATAATGCGATGAAGTACTCCAACGGCGCACCGCATATACAGGTGGAAACGCAGCCACAGGGCCACGATACGCTGCTGATAAAAATAAAGGACAACGGCATTGGCATGGACCGCGAAACGCAGGCACGCATCTTCGAGAAGTTCTACCGCGCCCACACAGGCAACCTGCACAATGTAAAAGGCTTCGGACTGGGCCTCAGCTATGTGAAGGCTATAGTAGACGCCCATGAGGGCAAAATAAAGGTAGAGAGCATACCCGGCAAGGGAAGTACCTTTACCGTGAGTCTCTCTACCAGCAGTTCTTAGTCATTATATTTATATCACCGTACAAAGGCTTTTTATTGTAGCTCCAAGCCTTATGGCATCATAGATGCGCGGCTCATCAGCACCGTGCTCCTTCACCGAGTGCTCGTGCGATGTAACGCAGCGCTCACAGCCGTTCACCGCAGATAGTACCAGGCTCATCAGCTCGAACAATCCCTTGCCCAGCACGGGATTCATCATCACGCTCATGCGCAGGCCGGCGGGCTGCTTATTGTAGTGCTCCACATTGTGCATAAAGTGGCGGAAACGGTAGAAGATATTGTTCAGCGTCATTATCGACGCACAGGCATGTGTCTCGCCTATTTCTTCAGCAGTAGCGCCCTCGCGCTCAGCAAGCTTTGAGAAAGCGCCCGTCAGCACATCGTGATTTTCATTTACCGCTACCGACAGCGCCAGCAGATAGGCTTCCTTTTTCGTCATATTGCTGCTACCCAGCATTGCTGCTACATTCAGCTTCAGGTCTTTCAGGTACCGGCTGTTAGCCGCAGCCAGCGCCACGAGGCTGGGGCTGGAGTGCCCTGCATCTATACCCAGGTCCTGCAGCAGGTTGGTTATTGTTTCGTTGTTTATTAGTGCTTCCATACTATTTGTTATTAAAAACCGCAGAGGCAGTGGTCATACTGCAGCTCTGCGGTGTAAAAAATATTATTTCGGATTATCCCACAGCGGCTACAAGTGTTTCCTGGCCTTTGTTCCAGTTGCATGGGCACAGTTCGTCTGTCTGCAGTGCATCCAGCACGCGCAGCACCTCGCCTACATTACGGCCCACGTTCAGGTCATTTACACATACCCAACGCACAATGCCTTCCGGGTCTATGATGTAGGTAGCACGGTAAGCCACTTTCTCTTCTTCCGAAAGTATACCCAGCTGCTCAGCCAGGCTCTTAGATGTATCAGCTATCATCGGGAAGCGCAGGTCCTTCAGGTCTTTATGGTCCATACGCCATGCGTGGTGCACATACTCGCTATCGGTCGATGCGCCAAGCAGCATAGTATCGCGGTCTTCAAACCCTGAATAATTTTTGTTGAACTCTGCTATCTCGGTAGGACAAACAAATGTAAAGTCTTTAGGCCACCAAAACATTACTGCCCATTTGCCATTGATATCAGCATTGCTGATGTTCTTGAACTCCTGCCCTTTTTCAATAGATACAACAGACTTTTTGTTGAACTCGGGGAACTTAGACCCTACTGTAATGAAGTTGTTTGCCATATTACGTTTGTTTTGTGTTTTCTAATACGGTGCAAATATCGGCGATACAATGCAGATATTACCCGCCCGGCTCATTGTGTTTGATTATAAAAGAATAAGAGAATTCAATCATCGATACAGCAGGCGATGCCTATTGGCCATCAATGCGAGATGGCATACTCCAGCGCAGCGTCCACTCCCCGACTGTAATCAGCGAGCCAGTTAGCGATGAATACATCGGGCCTCAACGAGCCTGTGTATTTATCTTCTACCACGTGATACTTCGTAGAATAGGATGCGGTCATTTTAGTGGCGGGCAGCACGAAGCGCTTAATCGACCCATAGTGTTGCACGCTGCCTGCTGTATACTCCCCCACCGTTATAGCCGCAGTGCGGTTCTTTAGCTCTCCGGCGTTGAGAATCGCGGCTGAGAAAGTTCCCTTTCCTATCAGAACATAGATATGCCCCTTCTCGTTCAACAGCGACCGTTGCAAATAGTCTATGAAAGGTACAACGAGCTTTGAATTGCCACCCCTGTTTTGCCGGAGGTCTATTACTATTTTCCCCGGCTTCTTTTCTGCTATGGCGTTTTCGAGCTGCTTTCTAAACTCGGCGAACGTGTGCTCTTTATCCTGGTCTTCGCACCTGCTGTAGTTGAAATAGACGAAGTTGCCGGTATCAGAATACTTAAACCAATAATTGCCTTGCCCCCGGTTTCGTAGAAAATAGTTGTTATCGAAACCCCGGTGCAGCTTCGCGCGTCGCCGGTCTATTGCCTGTGGGTGCACAGTTACCGTATCATTCCTCAGGGTTAGCAGTGTATATACCACACCTGTCCTCCCTGGCAATACATGAAGGCCATGTAGCACATACGGGTCGGTCAGATAACGAGGCGTTGCTAATACTACTGCAGCAGTATTTGTATCAGATATTACAGTTCTAAGGCGATCCACAACCTCACCAATAGGAATACCATTGATGGCCAGTAGCCGCGCATACAGTACCTGCGTATACTGCTCATCGGTGCGCGTAACGTGAATCCCTTCCTCAAACCAATGAAACTCGAGCGGAAAAATGTCCCTCCCCGAATAGTATATATTAGTATGCTCATCGCCAAGCGAAGCGCTTACCTGCAGCAGCCTTACTAACAGCTCATCTACATTATATATTTCCGCCGAATCCTTTACATCGCGGACCGCCCTAAAAAACCGGCGCTTACTTATTTGGGAGAATGGCTCTATATGCGAGCCTGCCACGGTTTCAGCAAACTCACCTATATCGTTTACTATTGCGTCCTTGGTAAGGATTTTAGTTGTATCCCTTGAAATGTATACCGGCAGCTCCTGGGCAACAGCAACGTTGTACCAGCACATACACAGCAACAGGACAAAAAGCATCTTCAGGGCCCGCACCATTTATGAATATAGATTAATTCAAAGAAATACCCGGCAGCGTAGCAGGCAAGGTATTGTGAAACAGCAGCGGGTGGCACTCCACCTCAGTAAAGAATTTATACAGCGGGAAGGCCAGCACCATTTCCATAGCCTCCTGCTCATCCTCGGCGTTGATAACGCTCCAGATCATATTCCGGTGAATGGACACGCTGTAAGACAGTATGCGCCCCTGCGAGAATAGCTTGTTGATGTGTTCCCTGTGCAAGGGAATACAGGCAACAACCTCATCCGTCAATTCGGTAAGTTCCAGTTGAAAAAGATAGCCAGCCATGTTTTTTCGAATCTCCCTATATGCAGGGCACGCCCCATTACCTTAGCAGGGAAACGTTGCCCGATTTCTTCAGTTTTTTCCCACTCGCACAGAAGCCCTCAGCCTCCCATACATACACGCCTACCGGCGCAGGCTGGCCCTTATATAGCCCATCCCAGCCCAGCGTAGGGTCCGTGGTCTCGAACACAAGCGCACCCCAGCGGTTGTACACCCTGAAGTAAGCAAGCTTGGCAAGGCCGCGGTTAAGAATAGTAAACCTCGAGGTACCCGCATTGTTACTGCTCGGCGCAAATGCGTTAGGAGCGTATATATCGCCACAGGTCAGGCGCACTACCACAGTGTCGGTAGCTGAGCACACCAGCCCATCGTCCATAGCCTCCGATACCGTAAGGTAATAGGTGAAGTCGTAAGGAGGATTAGCATACGGATTGGTCACCGAGCTATCGCTCAGGAACTGGTAGGGCGACCAGCGGTAAATATATGACCCGCCGGTAGCTGTGTATGGGCCGCCCAGCACCGTAGTGGCGCCATCGTATATAAAGCGGTCAGGGCCTGCATCTGCCGTTACAGTCCTTACGTCTACCTTCAGCGTAGTATCTACTATGCAGCCAAAGGGATAGTAGAACGTTACATCGTAGCTGGTAGCATAGTCGGGATATAATTTCACAGAGTCAATTGCCTGGAAGAGCGTATCAATGTTATGGCCCGCTGCCCATATTATAGAGTCAGCCGCGCTCGACACTGCATACACATGTATCGTATCGCCCTTGCATATTGTGGTGTCAGAGCTCATAAAGATCGGCGGCTTAGGCAGCACCTGTATGGTGCGGCATTCCACCTGCTGCGTAGGCAGCCCCTGGTCCACCACGAAGTAAATATTGTAATACCCCGGCGCATCGTAGATATACGTAGGCGGGTTTACTTCTGTGTAAGAAGGTATAGAAGAGTTAGTGCATTGCTTGAATACAAAGCGCGTCAGTGTGCTGTCTGCCGCATTGGTGATGAACCCATACAGATCATCTTTATAGCGGATAATGCTGCTGATACCCGCCGGGAAATTCATCAGGCCTATATTGTTGTAATCAATAGCAGTGTATGGGCCCACCGCCGTAGGCATCTGTATGCCCACCAGCTGGCTGGTGGTGCTGTCTGTTATATACGCATGTATCATGCCGCAGTCCCTGTTGATAGAGATAGATGACGGGCGGAGTATGCGGAACACAAAATTACCAAGGTTTACACCCGCAGGTGTCACCGGGTGCAGGTCTGCGCCCAGGTCTATGCGCGATACGGTGCTGCTGCCAAAGTTGGTAACGAACAGGTACCACTTATCAGCATCCTTAATACCTGCCATGTCCGATGGGAAGTTGAGCACACCATCAACATTGCCCATGCTTGCCATCAGCGGCGTGTTAGAGATGTTGAACGAAAAATCCATGCGGATGAGCTGGCTGCTGTTATAGTTCACCACGTAGCCATAGTACTTATCGTCTGTGTTGTCTTTCGATATAAAAATACCACGCGGAGCATTGAGCAGCCCCGTATGGTTGCCGAAGTTGGCAATATTCGGATTGGGATTGCTCAGGTGCAGGCCAAAATCTATACGCGCCAGCTCAGAGGTTGCAGCGGTAGTACCACCGGCCACAAACACATACCAGTTGCGCGAAAACGAATCCCTGATGATAAAAAGCGAAGAAGGATTCTCAGGCAGGCCCTGTGTAAGGTCGCCAAAGTCAGTATAGGTAGGTGTGTTGGTAAGGCTGTTGCCATAGTTGAGCCTCAGGAAGCGATTGGTATTGAAGTTAACAACAAAGCCATAGTACATGCCGCTATCCTCTACGATGTCAATGTTAGCAGGGCCGTTAAATCCAAAATTATCGCCCAGGTTAGTGCCTGTAGGCGACACACTTGTAGGTGTGAGCTGTAACGAGCCGGAACAAAAACCCCAGTAATAGTTAGCCCTGTTTGGCACATTGCTCGTAATGGTTACCGGCTGGTTTACACATACTATCGGGGGATAGTTAAATAAGCCCTGGCCAAAGAGTAAATTCAACTGCGATAGTGTTAATAGCGCAACGAGCAGCAAACATTTTTTCATCTGGTAAATTTTGTCTTTTCGCGGATTACGGAACGTCTAAATTACTTTATTTTGCCGAGCCTGTGCGTACCGTATTACCACGGGCAGGTAAAATAAAAATAACAACGACTCACAATGCCGGGTATATATAAACTAATCTTCCGCTAATATAAGTAAACAGCGGAAAATAGTTATAGCAAAGGTGTATATTTATTTCTGGAAATCAAAAAAATATATGTTTAGATCATCTTCCTTACATTCATTTTTAATTAAAAGTTTATTATGCGTTAGCGCAGCGCTTACGGGGCTTCCCGCATACGCCAAAGAGGGCATGTGGATCCCTGCTACCCTTGCCGCACAGGCCAAAGACATGAAGTCGCTGGGCCTCGAGATTCCCATTGACCAATTGTACAACAAAAGCGGCACAGGCCTCAATAATGCTATAGTGCTTTTTGGCCGGGGATGTACCGGCGAGATCATATCTTCAAAAGGCCTAATACTCACCAATCACCACTGCGGGTATGGCAGCGCGCAGAGCCTCAGCAGCCCTGAGAAAGATTACTTTGCCAATGGCTTCTGGGCAATGAACCTGCAGGAGGAGCTGCCGGTGAAGGGATTGACGGTAACATTCATCCGCCGCATGGAGAATGTGACAGACCAGGTGACCGCAGGCATCAGCGACACGCTGAAGGATGCCCTGCGCGATAGCATGGTGGCCCTGCGCATAGCCGCAGTGGAGAAAGAATTTAAAACAGCAACCGGCCTCGATGCCGCTATAAAGCCCTACTTCAAGGGCAACCAGTACTGGGTAGCCATCACCGAGACATATCGCGACGTGCGCATGGTAGGCTTCCCGCCAAACGGCATCGGCTCCTTTGGCGGCGATGTGGAGAACTGGATGTGGCCCCGCCACACCGGCGACTTCAGTGTGTTCCGGGTATACGCAGGCGCCGACAACAAGCCCGCCGACTATGCACCCGGCAACAAACCCTACAAGGCCGACCAGTTCTTTAATATCAATGTAGGCGGCTACAAAGAGGGCGACTTTACTATGGTGTATGGCTTCCCGGGCACTACTGACGAATACATCTCATCATACGCGCTGAAGCACGTCTATAATATAGCTGACCCCATAAGCATTGATGCCCGCACCCGCAAGCTTGATGTATGGACAAAACACATGACCGCCTCCCGCGACATCTTCCTAAAATATACTTCCAAGCGCGCCAGCGTGGCCAATGGCTGGAAGAAGTGGCAGGGCGAGGTGCTGGGACTGAAGCTAAACAATGTAACGGCTAAGAAGCAGGCTTATGAAAAGACCTTCCAGGCATGGGCTGCAAAGGATAATACGCTACCCTATGCCGACAACCTGCTCCCGCAGATAAAGAGTGCAGCTACAGGAGTAGAAGACCTGCTGACACGGGAGCAGTACAACAGGGAGGCTGTGCTGGGCATAGAGCTCATACAGCAGGGCGCAGCACTAGAGAAAGCTATCGGCATGTTCCGCATGGGCCTCAGCCAGGACAGGCTGCGCGACTCACTGAAGAAAGTGATGGGCGACATGGCCGGCTTCAGTAAGAACTACGATGCGGCCACCGACAAAGATGTATTTATATCACTGATGGCACTCTACTTCACCAAATGCGCGAACAACCTGCCGGAGTACTATGCCACTGCCTACCGCGCCCACAACCAGGATATCAACGTATGGGCGCAGGATGTCTACAGTACCTCCCTGCTCACCTCCCAGGAAAAGCTGGATGCATTCGCCGCCAGCGCTACAACCGCCGACAGCAATAAGCTCATCAACGACCCGGCGTGGAAATTATACGACGGCGTCAACACCATGCGCAAACACCAGATACAGCCCGTGCTCAAAGACTACTACGCCACCATGCGCTATATGGACCGGCTATACCTTAAAGCCCGCATGGCAAAGGACAAAGAAAAGATCTACTACCCCGATGCCAACCTCACCCTGCGCGTAGCGTACGGACAAGTAAAGGGGCTCGATCCGGACGGTAAGGCACCCTACTCTTTCCAAACCACGCTGAAGGAAGTAGTAGCGCTCGACGACCCTAACACCGAGATATTCAAAGTGCCGCAAAAGTTGAAAGACCTGTACAAGGCTAAAGACTATGGCCGCTGGGGCGTGAATGGTGTTATGCCTGTTGCATTCGTAGCGTCTAATCATACATCGGGCGGCAACTCAGGCAGCCCCGTGCTCAATGGTAAGGGCGAACTTATAGGCACCAACTTCGACCGCGCCTACGAGGGCACCATGAGCGATTACTACTTCGACCCCACTCGCTGCCGCAACATCTCTGTAGACATACGGTACACCCTTTTCATCATCGACAAATTTGGCGGGGCAAGCTGGCTCATTGACGAAATGGCTATAAAGCGCTAAGAGTTGCTTTACTTGAACAGATAAAATGAGCCGGGAAATTTCATCCCGGCTCATCGTTTTTATATAATTGCAGAAGGAAGTTATAAACCCTGTCAAAAAACATTTAGCCCTGTAAACCCTTCATTTAATAAACTTAAGCCCCGTCTTTACAAACCGTCAAAAAATGGGCCCGATTCGTCGGGGCTATTTTTTTGCTAAAAACTTTTCTCGCAAATATTTTCAGGTGAACTCTTGTTACAACCCTATACTGGCCCCAATTCTTCGGGGCTAATTCTTTGCGATTAATTCAAGCTGATAGCATCCCCTAAGCCCAGCACATAATGGCGCCTTTTTGCGTCGTAGACTGCTGAGGCCAGGGTTAATAGAAGTCCGTAAGTTGACTTAGATTCAACGCCTGATAGTAGCAAGCGATAGACGCAAAACCAGCGCCACCCAGCCGAACAAAGCGGTGCGATAACAGCGTAGAGCTACCTTTTTGCCGGCGGAGCCTTTGGCAAAAAGTTGCCTTTTCTTCTTTGCTACTTTCTTCTTTTCGGCGAAGCAAAAGAAGAAAGTAGGACAATGAGTGCAGACACTGAGATATCTAAAACTGATGTCAGGAATGTAACAAGATGCCTGATAGTACCCGAAGAGTCCGCGCAGAGCCTGCGCAACACCTCCCTCCCCCTGGGGGAGGGCCGGGGTGGGGCCTAATTCAGCGTCACCTTCTCATTTACAACATTATTGCCTGAGCGCATTTGCAGCGTATATACCCCTGGCGGCAGCGCTGATACGTCGTAGTGGAAAGTATTTGCACCTACCCTCACCTGCTGATCTGCTGCCAGCAGCATGCGGCGGCCTGTCATATCTATAAGCGACACGGTCACTGCTTCCTCATCGTAAGAGTTATACACCACATTAAATGTACCTCTTGCAGGGTTAGGATATACTTTACCGCTGCTTGCTGCATGCACATCAGTTACTGCGGTACTGTTGCGAGTATAGTAGGTAACATCCGAGAGATACGTTTCGCCTGCGCTTGTATCGTAGAACATCATCACCAGCGGGAAATGAAATCCGGGTGTGTACCACATGTATTTTTCATAGCGGCTGTTCCACACAGGGCCGCCGGTGGTGCTGCTGTCGTGCGCTGTGGTGATAACATGTATTCTCAGCGCGTTAGTATAGGTGCCGGATGGCAATATCAGTGTACCATACGCATCAGCCCTAAAGCTGTCGGTACCGTAGCTGAGCCAGGTAGAGTCGAACTGGTAAGAAGCATAGCTATCCACCCGCGACGTGGTATAAGTCAAGGGGTAGCTCATAAAGTTCTCCGGATCGGTATAATGCTGATTGTCAGAACCCGATGCCGAACCATAACCATTAAAGGCGAAGCGGCCGGCGTCGGTAATAAAATAGGAATAGCCGTCATCACCATCGGAAATAGCAAGATTGCTTCCGGGAAAAGAATCACAATAGGGAGTAGAAGCACAGGTAACAAATGTGATCGTGTCGTCCCCCATCGCAGACAGCCCGGCAAAATTCCAGGTAACTGCCGTGCCTGTAGCGCCTTTAGAAATACCCGCAGTATCGCAGTAATGACCATAAAAGGTTTCTCCCGCAACCGGGTTATTAGTAGCGCCAGTGATCGTTGGTTGTGCAACAACTGCAGCAGCTGAAATAGTGGTAAGGCAAAGCAATAATAATTTTTTCATGAAATTTTGATTGAAGTGGTGAGTGTGTTGTTTGCATGTATAACGAACGAGGAAAACAAAAGTTACAGCGGGTTAAGGGTTGTAACATTTTTTTAACGCAAGTATCGTGCCCGATAAAGCATATCTGCAAAAAGCCGCCTGCTCACCCATTCCCAAAAAGCATACAAAACACCCCTAAACCAACGCCCACCTTGCAAAGAAATTTACATGATAAACAGTATACTGCTCGGCATGTACCAGAAACCGCACTACCATAAAAACCCAGTTTTGCCAACCCGGCTATTTTATTCACCTTGCATTCGTCAAGACAAACCAATTGGTTTTGTTTTTTGTCATCCTGAAAGGATCCCAGCGGTTATGAGTAAAACTCGCGGCCGAAAAAACACAGAAAAAAGCATAAACCCTAATTGCTACTGGGATCCTTCCAGTATGACAAAATGCGGGTTTCAGGGATTTCCGCCGTTGTTGGCGTCCGCCAACAACCCCGCGAGGGTCCTGCGCTACGAAGGGAATCGCCTTAGGGAATGGGGAAGCACGGATTGCGCAAGTGCGCAAAAAGTGCGCAACACGAAATACAATACTAGACTGATTAGCAACAGCTTACCCCAAACCGGGCAGCAATAAAAATCCATTGCTCACTTTGC
>JAZKFF010000012.1:70019-84896 GCA_040386555.1 Bacteroidota bacterium
TTAGCAACAGCTTACCCCAAACCGGGCAGCAATAAAAATCCATTGCTCACTTTGCACAAATTGTGATCAGGGCGGTTGCTGAACTCTGTTGCAAGAGCAAAATCGATGACTCCCCTTCCGCCGTTGTTGGCGTCCCGCCAACAACCCCGCGAGGGTCCTGCGCTATGAAGGGAATCGCCTTAGGGAACGGGGAAGCACGGATTGCGCAAGTGCGCAATCCGTGCGCAACACGAAATACAATACTAGACTGATTAGCAACAGCTTACCCCAAACCGGGCAGCAATAAAAATCCATTGCTCACTTTGCGCAAATTGTGATCAGGGCGGTTGCTGAAGTCTGTTGCAAGAGCAAAATCGATGACTCCCCTTTAGGGGGCGGGGGTTTCACTCAGCAACCGGAAATACATCCAAAACAGAAGTGCAAACTATTGATTCTCAATCAACTGAAAAAAAAGCTCACTTTCCGCCACCGGAAAAAACCGGAAGCAAACCGGAAAACCAATATAACGGGAAGCCCCTTTAGGCCTGCCCGCCGAAGCTTTAGCGAAGGCGGGGGTTTGGGGTTACCAGCTCCGCCGGCTCATGCGCAATTGCCTCCACTTCTGCCGACTGTGCTGCAGCGTTCTTATTGATGCGCACTATGCCCAGCCATGCAAAAAGACGGATAACAGGGTACACCGGGTCCAGCTCGTGCTTGCGGCTCCCGAAGTTGATAGATGATGGACGCTTGTGGTGGTTATTATGATAAGATTCACCCAGCATCAGGAAGTCGACCGCCAGCAGGTTCTGGGAAGTGTTCTTCATTTTGAAATTCACATAGCCGTACTTGTGTGCAAACCAGTTGATGATGGCACCGTGAAAAGCACCCATCATAAGTATAATAGGCAGAAACAGGTACTGCCAGGGCGAGGTAGAGAACTTGATAAATATAGCCAGGTATATGGCTATCCATATGCTGCGCGAGTACCATGAGTCTGCCCATTTATCGAAGGCTGTCCACTCGGGAACATTTTTTTCGAAGCGGGGATCTACCTTCATCGTACCGTTGAAGATGTCGTTGTAGAAGTTGCGGGTACGCCACATCATGCTGAACACATTGGTGGAGAATGAGGGCGAGTGCGGGTCCATCTCAGTATCAGTATAAGCATGGTGCATACGGTGCATAATAGCATAAGCCCGGGGGCTTAGATAAGATGATCCCTGGGTGATGTAGGAAACAATGAAAAATGTGCGCTCCCAGAATTTGCTCATCTTAAATGCGCCGTGAGCAGCGTAGCGGTGTTGGAAAAACGTTTGGCAGAACAGCGAGGCATACCAAATGGCAACGAAGAAAATGAAAATAGTCATAGTACTAAAATGCCCCGTTACATGGTTAAAGAAAGCGCGCGGCAGGTACTTTTTAGACTGCCTTCCACACTGTGTATAATGGGGCCGCAAATATACGGAATATAGTTGCAGTGAGCAGAGGTATACATGAAGAAAACAGGCACTATCATTGTAATTAATGACCGTGTCGTTACATTTGAGCCCAATTACATCATCCATATGCAGTTATCGTTGCAGGGAGTAGTACCCATACCATTGCGCGAGAAGATCGCTGCCGGCCGGTCAGCAGTGTGGAACAGCACCGTAAGCTTTAGCAAAGGGGAATACCTGTTTGTGCAGGCACCCTCAGGCACCGGCAAAACCACGCTGGTACATGTGCTGTACGGACTGCGAAATGACTATACCGGCAGTGTAAAGTGGAACAGCCACGAACTGGCAAAAACTGATGCCGAAACAATTGCAGGGCTGCGTGCGAGGAACCTGAGCGTTATCTTCCAGGACATGCGCCTGTTTCCCGAGCTGACAGCGTGGGAGAACATTGAGATCAAGCGCAAGCTTACGGACACCGTAACCACACAACAGGTGGAAGCATGGATGGGCCGGCTGGGAATATCCGAAAAACGCAACTCATTAGGCGCCACACTATCATATGGCGAACAGCAGCGGGTGGCTATCATCCGTGCATTGGTGCAACCGTTTGAGTGGCTGCTCATGGATGAGCCCTTTAGCCACCTCGACCATGCAAACACCGCTAAGGCCGCCACGCTGGTATTAGAAGTAGTGCAGCAGCACAAGGCGGGGATGATACTTGCAGACCTGGACGAGAATACTTATTTCCCCTACACTAAAACCATAATGCTGTGAGTGAGGCCACGCAAAAGACCATGCTGCAAAAGCTGCTGCTACAGGGCACCAACAAGGCACGGCTGTGGGCAGCACTTGGTGCACTATGCGTAGGCACTACCCTGCTGCTGCTGAGCGTGCTGATATGGTGGAACTTCAACGAACTGCTGTATGGCAAAAACCAAAGCGACAGCCTGGGCAGCACCTATGTAACGATAGGGAAACGAGTGACGGAGCAAAACATGGGCGTAAAGGGAGCTACAATTTTTACCCCGCAGGATATAAGCGAACTGCAAAGGGCGCCGGAGGTGCAGGATGTAGGCGTTATCACCTCGAACCACTTCCCCGTGTATGCCATGATGGGCGGGCAGATGGCATTTGCTACCGATATGCCGCTGGAAAGCGTACCCGACAAATTCCTTGATAGAATGCCGGCAGACTGGAAATGGGAGCCGGGCAGCAGGACACTGCCGCTTATCATCTCATCACAGTTCCTCGACTTGTATAACTATGTCTTTGCGCCCAGCCAGGGGCTGCCACAGCTATCTGAAGGATCGGTGAAGTCGATAGCACTGAATATGAAGGTAGGCAGGGGCGACAGCACAGAGACATTCCTGGCGCATGTAGTGGGCTTCTCAGACCGCATTGGCTCCGTGCTGGCACCACAGTCGTTCATAGATTATGGCAATAGAAAGTATGGCACCCCCGGCGCGGAGCACGCACCGGCGCAACTGATACTGCGCACCAAGGACCCATCGGCGACACAGTTTGCCGAGTACCTGAAGCAGCACGACTACAGCACCAACTCGCAAAACCTGAGGTGGAGCCGTATACGTGCTATAGTAGAGGTGGTAACAAGCGCCACCGGCATACTGGCCCTGCTGCTGATGGGCATAGGTGCGCTGGTGTTCATACTATTCATTGAGCTTACCATAGCCCGCGCCCAGCACTCGTTAACGCTGCTGCAGCAGATAGGCTATGGGCCTAAGTACCTAAGCGGCTTTATGACAAAGCGCTTCCTGCCGCTGGTGCTGGGCACTGTGATCGCTTCGGGGCTTATTGCAATAGCGGCGCAGGCCATAGTGTCGGCTAAGATCAAAGACCAGGGACTGGTGCTGCCATCATTCCCCGGCTGGCCGGTGTGGGCGGCAATGTTGCTGAGCACAGTGATATTAGTGTGGCTGGTAACCAGGTCTATTAGCGGGGCGATAAAGAAATAGCAGGCAATTGGCAGTGGACAGTTGGCCGCTGAAACCCCCGCCCCCTAAAGGGGAGTCACGGCTTGGCCTACGGGGTATGATCTCGGCTATTTTTTATTAAAGAGGCCGGGCTAAGGAACAGACCGTCACGCCTTATAAAAATCTTTGGAGTGGCGGGCTATGTAGATAAAGTTGATGACTACAGCAAATGCTATGAGCCAATGGCCGAGCGAAAAGATGTTGCTGCTGAAGAAGAATTTTACCACGCAGGCTGCCGTGCTTAGCCCCTGGAAGTTGGGATAGTAGTCTTTGTGATGCACAAGGAAGGTAAGGCTGTAGGCGTAGAACGCGATGGTAAAAAGAATGTTGAACACATGAAAAGGGATGTTGTATTCTTCTCCCGGCCAGAAAAATTGCTTGATAGAAACTGCTGAAGTAGCCAGCAGCACCAGGTTAAAAAATGAAGTGATGGTAGCCCCGGTATATACACTGCCTGCCTCTGCCCCCATGCTGAAAAACGGCAGTGCGATCAACAGTAAAGTTGGGATCGATCTAACTAACATTTTAGCGACTTCTTTTTTCACCATGCAATTTAAACCATGTATGCGTCAATATTTTTTAAGCGATAGTTAATTAGGGTGTCTTTAGGCCGCCTTCCCATTTGCTTACTACTGCTGTGGCTACGCTGTTACCTACTACGTTCATCGCAGCGCGCCCCATATCTAGCAGGGGGTCTATGCCCAGTATCAGCGCCAGGCCGGCTTCCGGTATCTTAAAGGTGGCCAGCGTGCCGGCAATAACAACCAGCGATGCGCGCGGCACACCGGCTATACCCTTGCTGGTTATCATCAGTACCAGCAGCATGCTTATCTGCGTGCCGGTATCCAGGTGTATGCCGAAGCATTGGGCAATGAAAATGGAGGCGAACGACATATACATCATAGACCCATCAAGGTTGAAGGAGTAGCCCAGCGGCAGCACAAAGCTTACTATCTTCTCATCGCAGCCAAAGCGCTCCAGCTCCATCATTAGCTTGGGGTATGCAGCCTCGCTGCTGCTGGTAGAGAAGGCTACGAGCATCGGCTCTTTGATGTGCTTCATCAGGTACTTTACCCGGCGCCCTATAAACAGGAATGCCACCAGCAGCAGTATGCACAGCAGCAGGAACAAGCCGAGGTAAAACTCACTGATGAACTTAGAATAAGTGCCCAGTATGCCCAGCCCCTGCTTACCTATCACCGCCGTCATGGCACCGAACACGGCAAAGGGTGCAAAGTTCATGATATAGGTGGTCATCTTCAGTATGATATGCGAGAGCGCATCCAGCGCGCGGATGACCGGGTGGGCCTTTTCGCCGAGCGCTGCGGTGGCTACACCAAAGATGATGGAGAAGATCACAACCTGCAGTATCTCGTTCTTAGCCATAGCATCAAAGATGCTGGTAGGGAATATGTGGCTGACAAACTCGCGCAGGGTAAGCGATGCATGCGGTGTATTGGCAGCGCTATCGGGCAGTGGCAGATTTAGCCCTACGCCGGGCTGGAAGAAATTGACCAGCAGCATGCCCAGCGCCAGGCTGATAACGGTGCCGCCGAGGAACCAGAGGAGCGACTTGCCCCCTACCCTGCCCACGGCCTGTACATTGCCCTGCCTGGCTACGCCCACCACAAGAGTGCTAAACACCAGGGGTGCAATGATCATCTTCACCAGTCGCAGGAAGATATCTGCAAGCAGGGAAAATGGCTCCAGCACTTTGTCTTTAACCGCTACGTTAGTGTTGATCACAAAGCCGAGCAGGATGCCGGCCACCATTGCCACAATGATGAATAGCGTGAGGCGATTACTTTTAGTAGGAGCTGTAGGAGTTGTCATTGCCGCAAAATAGCGCTTGTAACCGATTAAGTGAACTAAATTCAGATCTGCTTAAACAGTTTTTGTACATCTTCCGCATAGTTGGTTCCGATTGGTATCTCGTTGTTGTCGAGAAAAATGGTTTTGCCGCGCACCGCCTTCACCTTGCTGAGGGGTACAATATAAGAGCGGTGTACACGTACAAAGCCATCGGGCAGTTTTTCGGCTATCACCTTCATACTCATGCGCACCAGCAGGCTTTTGCCGTTTGTAAAGTGTATCTTGATATAGTTGTCGAGCCCTTCTATGAATATGATCTCGGCTATTTCCACCTTCACCATGCTATAGTCGACCTTTACAAACAGGTGCTGCTGAGGGCCATTTTCCTTTTGCTGCAGGTAGGCGCGGTACTCGCGTGCTTTCTCTACAGCCTTTTGAAAACGCGGAAACTCCAGCGGTTTTACGAGGTAATCGACAGCATTGAGGTCAAACCCCTCTGCTGCGTACTTGCTATGAGCGGTAGTAAATATCACCATAGGGTTGCCGGGCACATTCTTATAGAAATCTATACCGGATATGGCGGGCATATTGATATCAAGAAAAAGAAGGTCCACCTGGTTTTCAGAAAGGTAGTTCATTGCCTTGCTGGCCTCGGTAAAGGATGCTCTCAGATCGAGATACTCAAGGCGCAATGACAGCGCTTTGATTATTTCGAGCGCAATGGGTTCATCATCGATAGCAATTGCGGTGATCATATAAAACTGGTTTTTAGGGAAACAGAATCATCCTTTTCGCCAATAACAATGCCTGGTTTATGACTGCCAGGAAATTACAACTGCAACCTACGCTTTGTAGCGCTTAATGCCAAACCTGAACAGTGATCTATCCGGGATCTACTGCTTGTCGTTCAGCTCCACATTTGTTTCGTTTTTACGCGCCTTGATATTGAGCATCTCTACGATCAGCGAGAAGCCAAGGCAGGAATATATAATGCTCTTGCTTACCTCCTCGTGCAGGCCGCCGGCTATAAGCACTACGCCTATTACGACAAGGAAAGACAGTGCAAGCATCTGCAGGGATGGATGGCGATTGATGATACGGGCAACTACACCGGAGAAGAGCATCATAATGCCTATAGAAACGATGACTGCTATTATCATTATCATCACATCATCTACCAGGCCTACGGCTGTAAGAATAGAGTCGAAGGAGAAGATTATGTCGATCAGGACGATCTGCATTATGATAGCGCCCATGGCTTGCTTAGGCTTTACTTTGGTACTGCCCTTCTCATTGTCGTCCTCAGCGCGCAGCTTATGGTGTATCTCCAGCGTACTTTTTATAAGCAGGAATATGCCGCCGCCGATTAGAATAAGATCTTTATAGCTTAGTCCTAAAGGCTCCTTCGACTTGCTAAAGAACCCCGGAAGGGTTACTACCGGATCTTTTAGTGCAATGAGCCAATTGATGCCCAGCAACAGCGCCACGCGGAAAATCATGGCAAAAGCAAGGCCGATGGTGCGCACCCTGGGCTGATCGCGGACGGGAAGCTTACCGGTGATGATAGATATGAAAATGATATTATCGATACCCAAAACGATCTCGAGAAAGCAAAGCGTAACGAGACTGACCCACATTGCGGGGCTTGTAAAATCAATCATTAATAAATTAACCGGCATGCTATAAACTACTTAAAACTGAACTGGAAATCTGTGTCTGCAAAGCTATCTGAAATATTGTACCAATAAACCATGCAATTAAAATATAGCTATTAGTAATTTAACCATTTCGCCACCGATGAGTTTCCCTGCAAGCCTCCGCTGTGTATGCAAAGAATGCGGTCAGCGGCATTAAAGCTATCATTTGCTATCATTTGCTGCAGGCCATACATCATTTTTGACGTATATATAATATCAAGCGGGATATTATTCATTTGATAAAACCCGTTCATGAAGAGCAGCAGGCTTTCATTCCACTTACCAAAACCGCCAAAGTGCCAGTCGTCAGTTAACTGCCAGTTACGGTTAGCATCAGTGGATAAATAAGGGTTGATATGCTCACTGAGGTATGTTCCCTGCTTCATGGGTACGAACCCGAGCATCTGCTGATAAGTGGGGAGGTTGTTGCGAATGCCGGCAAACGTGGTACCTGTGCCTACTGAAAGAACCACATGGGTATAACCGGGTGAGATAAACCTGGTGATCAGCCCCGCTCCCTTGCGGCCCCATCCGTTAGCACCGCCCTCGGGGATGATGAGTAACTCATCAAAATGGCTTACGAGTGTGCGTGCCCAGTCGGGCTGGTCCTTGTTCTTATAGTCGTCGTGCGTAACGAATATGAGCTCCATGCCATAGCCTATACACTGCTGCAAAGTGGGCGTAAGCTCATCGTGGCGGCCACGGACAATGCCGATAGATTTAAGACCATGTAGCTTAGCCGCAAATGCCGTGGCAACCAGGTGATTAGAATAGCCGCCACCGAAAGTGAGGATAGCCTTGTAGCCCCGCTCTACAGCTTCATGAATATTCAGTCTTAGCTTGTACCACTTATTGCCCGATACTACACTATGCACCAAGTCAAGGCGCAGCATGTCTACTGCGGCTATCTTACTGCCGTACCAGTCTTTATGGAGGGGTTGTATCGTTACGCTGCGCTCATCAATTGTATCCATACTCGCGCAGGTAATTTTCATTATCGCGCCACTTGGGCCGCACCTTTATGAAAAGCTCCAGGTGAACCTTGCGCTGGAGAAATTCCTCGATGACCTTGCGCGAGTTGATGCCCAGCTGCTTTATCATGCTACCGCCCTTGCCCAGCAATATCATTTTCTGCGTTTCGCGACTTACAATAATATCGGCCTTTATGACCGTAAGCGTGGTTTTCTCCTCGAATGCCTGTATGAGTACCGCGGCGTGGTAAGGTATCTCCTCTTCGTAGAGTGCATATATCTGCTCACGTACCATCTCGCCTACGAAGAAGCGCTCTGAGCGGTCTGAGATACTATCATCGGGGTAAAAGGCAGGGGCTACGGGCAGGTATTTAAGAATGAGCGGCAATATCTTATCAGTGTTTGTCTGCTTGCGGGCGGATATTGCAAGTACTTCCCAGTTAGGATACTTTTCCTTAAAGAGCTTAACCTGCGTGTCTACCTGGCTTTTGTCTTTGAGTGCGTCCGTTTTATTGAGCAGCAGTATCGCCGGTGCATTCAGCTTCAGTGAATTGCTGATGACCTCAAAATCTTCAATAGACTGGTTGATGTCGTGCATCAGTATGGCAACATCTGCATCTTCCAGCGCGCTCTTTACCTGCAGCATCATTTTCTGGTGCAGCTTGTACTTAGGCTCTATAATGCCGGGCGTATCTGAAAATACGATCTGATACTCCGGCTCTGAGAGAATGCCTAATATGCGGTGGCGTGTGGTCTGCACCTTGGGAGAAATGATGACGAGGCGCTCGCCCAGCAACAAATTGAGCAGTGTGGACTTGCCCGCATTGGGCGCGCCAAATATGTTTACAAAACCTGATTTAAAGTTGTCGGACATCGGGCAAATGTATGGAATTTACCGGCGTTGTCTTTGTATGCGACGCAACAACATCTGACTCAACTATCAGCCTAACTACGGCTTATGTTTTTCGTGCCCTCGGAATAGGGCGGAAGCTATTAACGCCTGATTGGGCAAGTAAGCTTAGTAAACGCCTGCTATCGTGCCCGCCGTAGGTGGAAGCTGCATCGTACGGAGTACTTCGTTTATTTTTGCACCAGGATGAAAAACATAAAAATCACAATGATCACTGCGGCAATTTTCTTTTCCTGCAACAGTAGAGAGCGGCCAGCATACGCCAAAAAAACTAAGGCTGAAGCAGCAGTGAATAGCACAATAGATATGCCGTTTGTCGGGAAGCGAATGTTTGAAACCCGACCAGGTGTTTCCGGCACAGGGACGCCACATAAGTTTGTCGAAATTCTGGCCAATGGTGATGTTTTCTTTTCTTTTGAGCAAGAAAATCAAAGCGACGGAACAATAAGCAAGGAGCGTTTTTATGCAGGTAAATACACAACCTATATAACGTGCTCTTTCGAAAAACTAAACAGCAAGACTTTCTACGAGTTCACTAAAGAGGCAATATATGAGGTGGATGGACAACACAATAGAGTGAAAAACGAAGAATGTTGCGGACTCACAGAGGAAGCGGATAAAGAAGGTTGCATGTGTGATGGCGAGTTTTTAACATTAGAGGATTAAGGTAGACTTTTAATAGACGGATATTGAACAAGAAATTATAAACCCACTCATTTCCGCGAGGCTGCTTCGTTCCTCGCAGTGACCCGAGTTTTAATAAAAAAGGCCCTGCAATGCAGGACCTTTTACTATAGTATCTGGTAAGTTTATTTGCTGATCTTCTTGTAGAAGGCATTGAACTTAAAGATATCGAGGTAGGTGCTGGTGCGCTCGAATATCTCCTGGATCTCTTCAGGGCTCAGCCTCTTGCCTGTTGCCAGGTTAGCCTCTTCTGTAGGGATCGGTACTGCGCCCCATGGCTTCACGTCTTTCAGCTCTTCGCCGTGCCAGCTTGGGTAAGCGAGGGTTTTGCTGCTGCCTATGCCTACTTTCTTCAGCACTTCTGTGAGGGTGCCTACTTTGTCTTTCAGCAGGTCATCAAACTTAATGATGTGGTAGTTGTCAGGATACTTCTTAGCAAGCATGAGCGAGAAATACTGGCAGTTAACCCAGCCGGTCATGTAGTGCGGTATAGACAGTGGCACTGCGCGTGTCTTCGTATCTGCGTAGGCAGAGAACGGATTGCGCACTACGTGGAAGATGTGTGCCTTGCCTTTGTAGTCGTTGATTATTTTATCACCATCAACACCTATGATGGGGCTGTAGCCTACATAAGCTTTCTCTTTGCCGGAGTGCTTGTAGTTTTTCCACGAGGTGAATGTAGCGCGGAAGAAAGCCTCCATAACGTTTGCCCTGCTGAGCTCTTTGCCTTTCAGGAACTTTACGAAGTCGGCCTTGCGGTCTTTGTCATCCATCTGGATATCTGCAGTGCGGAACTTACTAACATATGGTGTCTTGGCCCTTATCTTTCCTTCTTCGTCGATTATCAATTCATACATCTCCTCGGCCGAGGCTGAGCCCGGGAAAATAGGCCACCTGTACTTCAACGGGTACATGCTTGACAGGAAGTCGTTGACATATTTAGTGCCCGGCTGTGATTCGAAAGGATATACATACAGTTCGGGGTGGCCATCGAGGAGTCGATGCGTAGTGTTACCGCCGTTCTCATACATGGCTGATAACATGATAAATTTATAATCTGCTGCTTTTTTCATACCCGTGTTATAATGTTTTAAAAATAATGCGCAAATGTAATTTTTATACTAAAGAAACTGAAAATATTTTTTTTTCTGCTGATGAAGCCTGCAAAGACTTAAAGGGCAAACCTGAACATTTCTCAGAGCTAAGAAAGTCTATTGCGAATATCTGGTTGCCGTATGGGAACCTGACCTCACCGATGACCTTTTGTTTCAGCAGGTCGACAGCCACTATGGCGCATACCTGCTTAATAGATGTAATGCCGGGCGCGTAATGCCTGAACTTAGGCAGTATGCGGGACACACCTACAAACATGATGTTGCCCATAAAGCATAGTCCCCGCGTCCAGCCATCGAATTTGAATACGGGCCTGTATTCGCCATTGTCTATATAGCCCGCCTCGCCATAGCCGCTATTGGCTACCCATATTTTGCCGTCGTGCATCCGTGCGGAGTGCGGGCGGGTAAGGCCGAAGCCGATGGGCTCGCCTGTCTTAGCGGAGAATATAACACCCTGCTTATCGACCGGGTAATTGAGGTGGCCGGGGCGGCGCGATGATATGCGGCTGCCTGATGCGCTGAAGAAAGAGTCTTTGATATTCTTGCCTATAGCTATAGAGTTCAGCTGAATGAAGTTTGCCTTTGTATTGGGCTTGCCATCCACCTCTATGCACTTAGGCCACCACAGGGGCTTTTCGGGGACGGGTGAGGACATATTGACCTCAATGACGCAGTTCATTCCGACGGAATTAGCGTATAGCTTACCATTGGACAACGCGAGATCGTGGAAATAATATTCGCCGGGATAGTACTTGCTGCGGGCCGGGAGCAGCACGTTGCTCTTAATGGGTTTTGGCACTTTGAGCCTCGACAGATAATCTTCTGTTACCTTGAACTCCACAACCTGGTTGGGGTTGCGTGTGGCGGCAACGTACATGGTATTTTTGTCGCGATCAATGGCGATACCTGAAGGGTGCGGCAGATGGAAGAAGCGCTGCTCTATAGTTTTTTTTGAAGTTGCGGTGAGCGAGATGAGCATGTTCTCGTACTCGCGGCTGGCTATAAGTGTTATCTTCTCATCGTGCAGCATTTTGATGAAGGCGGGATCTGCATTGTATTCCAGCGCCTGCTTAGTGATGCCTGCCTGCTCGAAAGACGTGCCGAATATCTCCGACGGGTGCCGGAGTGCCTTGTTTTGTTTTGACCAGAGCGCTTCTTTCGACATGATTATTTTCTAAACCTGAATAGTCCTTTATACATTTTGTATGCCGAAGCATAGTTGGTGGTGCTGGAGCCGCTGATGCGGGTGGTGGATATGACAGGTATCTCAATGATCTTTACCCCTTTCCGTACGCACTTTATAACGATCTCGGCATCGATGAGGTCATCGTCTGACTCTATATCGAGCTGCTGGTATACCTTCTGTGGTATCACTTTCGGTGTACCATTCACATCCCATATGGGCACCTGGAATAGTATGCGGCACTCAAGATTGTATAAAGTCGACCCTATCTTGCGCGTCATTTTTTCGCGAATGATGCGGGTAGCCTTTACAACATTGTCGTTATTGACGCGGGCATAATTGAGTATCATAATGAGGTCCTCAATTTCGGTGCGGGCTGAGTTAGTATAGCAGAGGTATTTGCCAGCGCCTTGTGCAAGGCCAAACTTCACGGCCCTGCCCCAGCCTCCTTTTTCGAGCCAGAGCACCTTTACGTTCGGGAACTTGTTGATGCTATTGAGCTTCTCCACTGCGCCATCGTTGGCACCGTTGACAATGAACAGCAGCTCCCATGAGTCGCTCATGGCGCTGAGGTGCTGGGTGTAGGTGTTGTATAAATGCTCAGCATGGCCTACCTGCTTGTATAAAGGGAGTATTACCGTGAATGTAGGCTGTATCATGCGTGTTTGTTCCAGTTCCAGAATGCGGTATCAAAATTAACTTCTTTTTGCCATGAAGCAACCTGGCGAATACCATCGAGCAGGCTTATGCGTGCCTCCCATCCCAGCAGCTGCTTTGCCTTCTGGCTGTTTGCATACCAGTCGGCCACGTCCCAGTTACGATTTGGCATGCTGCCAAATTCAGGCAATTCGGGAATACCGAATTCGTCTTTAATAATGGCAGTCAGCTGGCGTATAGTGGTCTTTTTATCAGTACCAATATTGAATGCCTCGCCTTTGACCTTTTCTATTTCATGCGCAGTGAGCACGAATGCATCGCAAACATCTGCCACGTCAATAAAGTCGCGTGAAATGTCAGGATGCACGAGCGGCGGATAGATCTGCTTACGCGCGGCTGCTATCAGCACGGGCATCAGCCTGTCCGGCTCTTCCCACGGGCCAAAGGCTGAGTAGAGGCGCAGGTGGGCAACCGGAAGCTGCTCGATCTTGCCGTAGTATTTTACTGCGTAGAAAGCAGCAACCTTAGAAACTGCGTAGTGGCTATTGGGCACCAGCTCATCCTCTTCGCGCGGTGCTGCACTGTTGGTGCCATACTCAGAGCTTGAGCCCGCGTGTACATAGGCGCTGAAGCCGGTACTTTTTAATATTTCCAGTATATCGATCTCAGAGTTGAAATTGGTTCCGTATATTTTTTTATACTCCTTTTGCTTGGAGTAGGCACCGTAGGCGGCGAGGTTAAATATGGTTTTGGGCTTGTGCTCATTGAGCGTATCCTTGAGGATAACAAGGTCGTTGATATCGCAGGATAGGATATTGGCTGCGGGAATGTCGTTGACTATGAAGCGCCAGTTGTTGCGCGGATCCTGCGTGATAGCGTAGACATCCTTGCGGTGGCGAAAAATAGCGTTGAACAAATTGATGCCGATAAAACCACCTGCGCCGAATACGAATATCGGCCCTTCAAGCTCATTTATTTTACCTGCAATGGACAAGTCGTGGCTCATAGAGTTTTAGAAGTATGTATTTATAGTAGCAGAAATATTCTTGTCGTCGAGGCCGCTGATCTCCTGGTGGTAGCCCTGGCTGCCATAGAGCCCATTGGGGTAGCCTTCGGCGCGGAGGCTGACGAATTTATTAACCTTGAGGCCCTGCTCGTTGATGAGCAATGCGACCGCACTGCCTATGCCGCCGATAGCAATATGCTCTTCAATGACCAGTACGTTGCCCGTTTTTGCGATGCTGGCCGAAAGCTCTGCCGGTAAGGTTTGCAGCGGCATTTTGCTTACCACAAACACGTCGGTATTTTCTTTATTGCTGTTGCCATCGAGCGCGGCAAAAAGATTGTTTGCTACAGGGCTTTGCGCGATAATGGTGAGCTTTGCGTGGGGGTTTGCTGCTGAGCATGCCCCATATGATGTAAGTGAAACGCCTGCAGGTAGTGGCTTACCCAGGCCAAGCCTGAGGTAGGCGGGCCGGCGGGCTGCAAACATCTCGTCCATGCCCGACTTCATATCTTCCACAAAACCCGGAACATAGCACGTCATATTAAGCAGGCCGCTGAGGCATGCAATATCTTCGATGGAGTGGTGAGACGAGCCCATGATGCCGTAGCCATAACCACCACCATTGCCTACTATATAGACGGGCAAGTTGTGGAAACAGACATCGTTTCGTATCTGCTCCAAACAGCGGTAAACCACGAAGGGCGCAATGCTGTAACAGATGACACGGAATCCCTGCGAGGCCATGCCTGCAGCCATGCCAATCATGTTTTGCTCAGCCACTCCCGCATTGATAAATCTATCGCCCATTTTGGCTACAAGATTTTCAAGGGCATTGTAGCCGAGATCGCCGGTAATGAAAATTATATCGTCGTTTTGCTCTACGACCTGCTCCAAATATGTAGAAAAATGCTTCCTCATCTCTTATCGAACTGCAACATACTAAAAAAGCAGTGTTTATTATATAGGTGGCATTTCAAATCTTTGTAGCGGCCCCTCCCGGCCTCCCCCAAGGGGAGGAGATGTGACGAAAGTCGTGGTTGACCTCTCCCCTTCTCTCACCTGGTTCGATAAACTCACTAAAGCGGGAGAGTGGACGCTGTGCAGGCTGCCCCTCCCGGCCTCCCCCAAGGGGATGAGATGTTACGCAGGGCTCGTGGTGGACCTCTCCCCGGCCCTCTCCTGGTTCGACAAACTTACCATGGCAGGAGAGGGTTTGAGCGGGCGGCCCCTCCCGGCCTCCCCCAAGGGGAGGAGATGTTACGCAGGGCTCGTGCTGTGTAATCTACATATAGTTTGTCATCCTGACAGGATCCCGGCGGTTATGAGAGTACCTCTCCCCGGCTCTCTCCTGGTTCGATAAACTCACTATAGCGGGAGAGGGGACGCTGTACCGGCTGCCCCTCCCGGCCTCCCCCAAGGGGAGGAGATGTAACGCA